>NZ_JAVJSX010000011.1:0-226796 GCF_040219215.1 Thalassobaculum sp. | reverse complement strand
CGCCTGGCCTCGCGCTGGGCCGGCCTGCGCAGCTTCGTCGCCGACAAGACGCCGGTGGTCGGCTTCGATCCGGCGTCGGAGGGCTTCTTCTGGCTGGCCGGCCAGGGCGGCTACGGCATCCAGACCTCGGACGCCGGATCGAAGCCGACCACCGGCGTCTTGTCGGCGACGAAGCTGCGCAGGCCGGCCCAGCGCGAGGCCAGGCGACGGATGTCGAAGGTGGTGTCGGTCATGATGCGGTCGACGGCGACCGCAACGTCGTACTCGTCCGGCTGGGCGTCGCACGGCTCCGACGGGATCTCATCCGCCGGGCTGCCAAGGATGCGCCCGGCATTCGGGATCACGTACCAACTCTCGTCGCACAGATCGACACCCGGCCACTTGGTAACGTCGGCACCGGCCGGCGGCTCGAACGTGAACGCGGTGCGCCGCTTCGGCACCAGCCCGATCGTCGGTACCCCGGCCATCCCGGCAACCGCGTCGCACCACGCGCCGGCGGCGTTGATGACCACAGGCGCCTCGAATGTCCCGGCGCGGGTCTGCAGCCGCCAGATCGAACCGGCCCGGGTCAGGGATTGTACATCGGCGTCGGTGACGGTGCGTCCACCCTTTGCCCGCATGCCACGCAGGAAGCCCTGGAGCACCGCGTTGACGTCGATGTCCATCGCATCCGGCTCATAAATTGCCTTCACGATCCGGTCGCGGCGCAGGAACGGCGCCAACGCAAACAGCGCATCGCCCTCAAGGGTTTCGGTGGCCGGGCCGGCTTCCAGTCCCGCCATGGCGTCAAGGCGATCCACCAACTCGGCCGTCGCAACCGTCAGCATGCCGCGCGGCGTCAGCAGCGGGCCGGATGCGAACCCGTCCGGCGGGGTCTGCAGGAAGCCGCGGGACGCCTTGGTGATCCGCCGGATCACCGCGTTGCCGTAGCTTTCGTAGAACAGCGCCGCAGAGCGTCCGGTGGTGTGGTAGCCGGGCTGCTCTTCGCGTTCCAACAGGATCACGCTCGCGGTGTCGGCGAGGAAGTACCCGCAGGAGGCGCCGGCCATCCCGCCGCCGATGATCAGCACGTCGCTGGTGGTGGTCGTCACGTCAGGTTCTCCGTTCAGGGCGCAAACTGTTCCTTGAGGACCCGTTCCTCAAGGTTCTGCTCTGGGTCGTACAGCACGGTCAGGCGGACCGACCGGTCCTCCCAGACCTCCACAGAGACCACGTCCTTCACCTCCATCACGTCGGCCACGGCGTTCACCGGGCGCTTTTCGGGACGAATGGTCTCGAACAGAATGTGGGCGGCATGCGGCAGCAGGGCGCCGCGCCAGCGCCGCGGGCGGAACGCGCTGATCGGCGTCATCGCCAGGATGTCGGCGCCCAGCGGGATGATCGGGCCGTGGGCGGACAGGTTGTAGGCCGTCGAACCGGCGGGCGTGGCGACCAGCACGCCGTCGCACACCAACTCGTCCATGCGCACGACGCCGTCGACGGTGATGCTGATCTTGGCCGCCTGCGCCGACGCGCGGAACAGCGAGACCTCGTTGATGGCGAGGCCCTCGGTGATCGCACCGTCGCGGCAGACCGCCCGCATCCGCAGGGGATAAAGCGTGACGGGCTGGGCGTTGCGAATCCGCTCCGGCAACCCCTCCAGCCGGTATTCGTTCATCAGGAATCCGACCGTTCCACGGTTCATGCCGTAGATTGGCCGGCCACCGCCGATCGAGGCGCGCAGCGTCTCCAGCATGTGGCCGTCGCCTCCCAACGCGATCACGACGTCGGCCCGCTCGGCGGATACGTTGCCGTAGCGCGCCGACAACGCTTGGCACGCCTCGGTTGCCTCGTCGTTGGAGGCCGACACGAAGGCCAGTTTCATCTCGGACACGCGTCTTCCTCCAACCAGGGCGCGGCGCCGGATCGCGCCGGCGGGCAAGATAGGCGATGATGCGTTCAGAGCCAAAGGGCTGGGGGCGGAAAGGAGACGACACGATGCAGGAACGGTATGGGGCGAGGGGATACCGGCTGGCCGGTGCATGGCTCGCCGGGATTGCGCTTGTCGCGATTCTCGGCACGGCGAGCGGTGCCGTCAGTTCGGAAGACCGTCATGCCGGTTACTACTATCCTGCGGTGTCGTCATCCGAGATCTATCACTCACGGGCGGAAACGCTTCCCGATTCGGACCGAAGCCGCCGGGTCGGGTTCGTGACCGGTGTTACGGCCGGGCAGACCGAGCGGCCCTACGCCCCCATCACGGCGATGTATGCGAAGGGCACAGAGGCGGAGAAGCTGATCCTGATCGGTCTTCAGAACGGGCCGCTGGACACCTTGTTCCGGGCTCGGGCGGTGCTGGCCATGTTGACGGCGACCGCGCGGACGACCGCCGTGTTCCGCGATCTCGATCCGCAGGCGCACTACACCTTCCTTGATCTCCTCAAGCTGCTGGGGTTCACGCAGATCACCGTCAGCGACGGCAGGACCTGGGCGCATCAGATCGAAATTCAGTGACACACGAAGTCCGGCCTGAGCTTCAGCCGCCGGTGACGCTCATGTGGCGGGCTACCGCCGGACCTTGGTGCCGTCGGTCGATGATGAAGTCATGGCCCTTCGGCTTGCGGCTGATCGCCTCGCGCACCGCCGCCTCCAGTACCGCATCGTCGTCCGAGGCACGCATCGGTCCTCGCAGATCGGCGGCGTCATCCTGGCCAAGGCACATATACAGCGTTCCGGTGCAGGTCAGCCGGACCCGGTTGCAGCTTTCGCAGAAATTGTGGGTCAGCGGCGTGATGAACCCCAGCCGGCCGCCGGTCTCCTCGACGCGCACATAGCGTGCCGGTCCGCCGGTCTGGTACGGGATGTCGGTGAGGGTAAACCGCTCGGCCAGCTTGGCCCTGACCATCGACAGGGGCAGGTACTGGTCGACCCGGTTCTCGCCGCCGATGTCGCCCATCGGCATCACTTCGATGACCGTCATGTCGTAGCCGCGGTCGCCGCACCATTGCAGCATGCCGGCCAACTCGCTGTCGTTGACGCCCTTCAGCGCCACCGCGTTGATCTTGACGGCCAACCCGGCGCGGTCGGCGGCGTCCAAGCCTTCAAGGACCTTGTCGAGCTTGCCCCAGCGGGTAATCGCCTGGAACTTCGCGGCATCCAGCGTATCGATCGAGACGTTGATCCGGCGCACGCCGGCGTCGACCAACTCATCTGCGTACTTGGCAAGCTGCGAACCGTTGGTGGTTACCGTCAGTTCCTCAAGCCCGCCGCCGTCCAGGCGCTTACCGAGTTCGCGGAACAGCCACATGATGTTCCGCCGGACCAGCGGTTCGCCACCGGTCAGGCGAAGCTTTCTCACGCCGAGGTCGACGAACACGTTGCACAGCCGCGCCAGTTCCTCGAGCGATAGAACGTCGGCCTTGGGCAGGAACGTCATGTTCTCCGCCATGCAATACACGCAACGGAAATCGCATCGATCGGTGACGGAGATCCGCAGGTAGTTGATCGCCCGCTGGAACGGGTCGATCAGTGGCGCGGGGCCGGATGCTGGACGGTTGAGGATGGTCGTATCGGTCATGACCGTTATATACGATGGAAGATAACGCGGCGAAAGGGGCGCATCGTTCACAAACTCGACGGGGGCGCTCAAATGGTATGGTCGCGGTCTCGAGCCGCCTCGTCAACCGGTTCGCCCGGATTGCCATCGACCCGTCGCCGGGCCATGTTTTGCCTATGAACGTTGAAACCTCTCCCTACCTCGTCGCCCCGGAACCGGCGGATACGCGGCTGACCACCCGGGTGTCGGGCCGGGACCAGGAGGGTCGTCCGGTCGACTTGGCGGTGGTGAACGAGCGGCCGTTGACGATCTATCTGAACCGTCAAGAGATCGTGACGGTGATGACGATCGGGGATCGGCCCGACGAGCTGGCGGTCGGATATCTGTTGAATCAGAACATGCTGCGATCGGACGACCGGCTCACCGGCATCGAGTTCGACGAGGATCTCGAAGTGGTCGTGGTGCGCACCGAGCGATCGACCAACTATGAGGCGAAGCTCAAGAAGAAGATCCGCACGTCGGGCTGCGCCGTGGGCACGGTGTTTGGCGACCTGATGGAGAAGATCGAGGGCATCACCCTGCCCGAGACCGAGGTTCGGACATCCTGGCTGTACGCCCTGTCGAAGCGGATCAACACAACGCCGAGCCTTTACCTGGAGGCTGGTGCCATTCACGGCTGCGTGCTGTGCCAGGGCGACCGGCCGCTGGTCTACATGGAGGATGTCGGCCGCCACAACGCGGTCGACAAGATTGCCGGCTGGATGTTCCTGAACGGCGTCTCGTCTCACGACAAGCTGTTCTACACCACCGGGCGCCTGACCTCCGAGATGGTGATCAAGACCGTTCAGATGGGCATCCCGGGATTGGTCTCGCGCTCCGGCTTCACCGCCTGGGGAGTCGAGTTGGCCCGACAGACCGGCCTTACGCTGATCGGACGCATGAAGGGCAAGCGCTTCATCGTGTTGGCCGGGGAGCATCGCTTGGTCTGGGACGCCGACACCGCCAAGGTCGACGACGAGGATACCCGCAGCCGCCGCAAGGCCGGCACGATGGACGATTCCTGACATGGCAACACCGAGTTTCGGGACGCTCTCGAAGGATCGCATCGTCGGGGTGTTGCTGGCCGGTGGCCAGGCACGCCGGATGGGCGGCGGCGACAAGTGCCTGCGGACCCTCGGTGATAGGACGCTGCTGGCCCGAGCAATCGGGCGGCTGGAAAGTCAGGTCGGGCTCAT
Source organism: Thalassobaculum sp. (assembly GCF_040219215.1). Lineage (GTDB taxonomy): Bacteria > Pseudomonadota > Alphaproteobacteria > Thalassobaculales > Thalassobaculaceae > Thalassobaculum_A. Next base: position 222,026 of record NZ_JAVJSX010000011.1, on the reverse strand, counting down.
GGTGCTGAACGCCAATGGCGATCCGGCGCGGTTCGCGGACTACAGCCTGCCGGTCGTCGCCGATCCGGTCGAGGGGTTCGCTGGCCCGCTCGCGGGCGTACTGGCCGGGCTGGACTGGGCGGCGGCGCGGGCGCCGGGTGCAGAGTGGATCGTGACCGTACCGACCGATGCCCCGGCTTTCCCGACCGATCTGGTCTCCCGCCTTGCTGATTCGCTGCAAAGCGACGGCGCCGAGTTGGCGTGCGCGTCCTCGGGTGGACGGCGTCATCCGGTGTTCGGGCTCTGGCCGATCGGCCTGCGCGGCGCCCTGCGCGACGCGTTGATTGGCAGGGACGTGCGCAAGGTCGATGTGTTCACCGCCGATTACCAACTGGCGGTTGCCGATTGGCCGACCGATCCGGTGGACCCGTTTCTCAACGTCAATCGGCCTGAAGAACTCGCCACCGCGGAACGGCTGCTTGCCGCGATCTGAAAACACCGATCATATGATGACTCTTGCGCGTTGGCGGGTGTTCGATCACGCTGCCATCATGACGCGCGCACCTGTAGTTCTCGCCCTCGCCCTGTCCGCTGCCTTGACCGCCTGTGGCGAGGAGGAGCCGAAAGGGCCGCCCACATCAGAGATCTACGTTCGAAACGAGAGTTCGACCGAGGCCAATGTTCGGGTCAAGTTCTGGACTAAGGACTACGTGCGGGTCACGTCCGGTGACAAGGCGACCGTCAAGTTCGTGAACACCGAGAAAGCCAACGCGGTCCAGGTCGAAGCCAAGTCGCGCAAGCAGTGGGATGATTGCTGGGTCACGATGAACGTCGGCCAGACCCTGGTGGTGTTCGATGCGACTGAGCGGATCGGCTGCCGGGCCGAATGACCGCAGGGCCGTCCGCGGCGATTTATCTCAAGACGGCGGCTGCGGCTCTTCGCCGGGGTTCCAGCGGCGAGGCCACTCGACAGATCCGGCCGGCGCTTGTTCTGGACCCGGGTCACGTCGACGCTACCATCCTGGCAGCCATGGGGCTGCGCGCGTCGGGCGATGCATCCGGAGCGGTGCGCCTGTTCCGACGAGCGCTGGCATTGCGCCCCGGGGACGTCCATGCGCAGGGTGGGCTCGCCGACCTTGGTTCCAGGATCGGACAACCGCCTCAACACACCGATGATCAGGCGCTTCTTGCGCGTGTTCGGGAGTTCCCGGATCAGTCGCCTGGCTGGCGGGCGCTCGGTCTGTCCGCACTGTCGGCCGGACGGCGCTCTGTCGCCTGGCCGGCATTGCGGCGTGCCGCTCTCCTGGCCCCCGGTGATCGCGCGACGCTGCCGCTGCTGATCCTGGCCGAGCGGCGGGGTGGAGCGCGGGTGAACTGGTCGGTGCTGGCGGGGCGTGCGCTGGTGGTCGATCCGAACGGACCGGCGACCTTGGAAGCGGCACTGGTCGCGTATCGAGAGGCCCGTGACAGCACGGCGGTGTTGCGGATCGGAAAGCGGTTGATGCTTGGTGCGCCGGGCGGGTCCGGAGCATATCAGGCCACTGTTGCCGTCGCGGACGTGGCGTTGCGGGTACGCGATTCGCAGACGGCTGTTCGTTTGACTGCCCGGGCCGAGTCTCTGTGGCCCGGATCCACCGTCCACGCCGGGATGCGCGCCAGGTTGCTGCGCGACGCCGGCCGGCGAAAGGCGGCGGTCGACTATCTGAAGGAGTTGGTGGCGACGCGCCCCGACGACCCGGACACCGTGGGGCTGTTGTTCAATCTCGCGTCCATGCTTGACGAGGAGGGCGACTCCGAAGGAGCTGCCAGCGCTCTGACGGCGGCGAACCGTCAGGCGGCGGCACGATCGGCCGAGTATGGGGTCGATCGTCGGCGGTTCCTGAAGCTGGTCGATCTCTTTGCGGCAAACACGGTACAACCGGTCGATCCGGAAACCGCCGAGGCATCAGATGCCTCGCCGGTGTTCCTGTTTGGCATTCCCAGATCCGGGACGACGCTGGTCGGCGATCTGCTGCATCGCCATCCGCAGGTCGAGACGTTTGATGAAGTCGATCCGTTGCCCGATCTGGTGGGAATCGAGAACGCGCGCCGACGCGAGGCCGGCGATCGGAACAGTCTGACGAGCCTGTTGGCCAGCCCGCATCCCTTCGATGCACGCACCGCCGGGATCATGCGGGAGACATTCCACAACCTGCTGAAACGTCATGAGACGCACCCTGAGCGACCGATCAAGGTCGACAAAAGCCCATTCGGCCTAGTGTATATCGGTCTGGTCGCACGGCTGTTTCCGAGGGCACGGGTTGTGCTGGTTCTTCGACATCCGGCGGACGTTTGCCTCAGTTGCCTGATGCAGGAGTTCGCAGCGACTGATGCGCTGGCCAGCTTCACGTCGGTGGAGGAGACCGGGGACCTGTACAACCGGGTGATGTCGTTCTGGATGAACGCCACCGCGACATCACCATTGCCGATCCACACGGTGCGCTACGAATCTCTGGTCGATGATCCCGAGTCCGAACTGAAGAGGCTTGTCGGGTTTCTCGGCCTGGAGTGGGATCGCGGAATCCTGGACCACCAGCGCACTGTCGGGCGGTACACGGCAACGCCGAGCTATCGTCAAGTGGCCCGTCCGATCAACCGGGACGCGGTCGGGCGCTGGATGCGGTACCGCGATTACCTGGCCCCGGCATGGCCCTACATCGAGCCATGGGTGAAGCGCTTCGGCTACGACGCCGGCTGACGTAGGACGGCCCGGCCGTGTCGGCGGAACGCCCGGGCGCCGGCACCCTCCATCACCGCCTTGATGCAGCCCTCCCTGTCGGTGGCAAGGAACCCGGCCAGCCGGCTGATTCCAATCCGGAACAGGCCGGGGCACAGCGGCGTTCCCGGTCCGACCAGGGTAATCTCGGTTCCAGGTCCGGCCAGCGCCAGCAAGCCGTCGACGGTGCCGTTGACCAGGGTCGAGGCGGTGATCACCAGACGCGCGCACCCGGGAATGACTTCCGGCGCCCGGTCGGCGGGAAGATCGTCTGGGCCCGGATGGCGTTCCAGGACCACAGCACCCGGAAGCTTGACGTCCAGCCCGGGGAAGCGGCCGACCACGACGGTGCGTCCGCCGCTTGATGCGTCGGCAAGGCCATCGCCGTCAGCAAGGTCGGCCGCGTCGGCATTCCAATGCGCGTTGGCCGCCGCAATACCGATGGCCCGTTCATAGGGATTGGCCGAGCGTGCCAGTGCGGCCAGTTCGGACAGCGCCCGGCCTCCATAGCTCCCGGTCTGCGGCGTGGTCGCTGCACCATCGGCGCGGGCCGGCGTTGCGGCAAAACCGATGGCTGCCGATCCCTCGACCGCGGTCCAGTTGAAGCCGACGACGACACGCCCGGACGGCAGGTCCGGGACACCGGCGGTCAGGACATCGATGAGCGGGTCCGTGGCGTTTCTCTTCTTACTGAGTGGCGGTTGCGGCTGTGCCTGCGGGTTCGAGGCATGCGGCGGCGAACGTGAGCGCGGGGATATTGCCGAACCGGTGGAGCGCCGGGTTCGTCAGGGCTCCAGTTCCCGTCATCGCTCCCTCCAAGACGCGGCTTCGGCCTTCATACTGCACACAAAGCGCGAATCTATCGGCCGAACATCCCATGATCGACCGCCACCAGACTGGCGCGGTCGGTGTTGATCAACTGCTTGCCGCCATGCTCGAAATTTACCGTCACCCGGGAGCCGATCACCGTCTGTACCTGACCAATCCCCCAGTCCGGGCGCCCGGAAAGCCTCACAAAGGATCCGGGACTCAGGAAGTCGTTCATCGAAGGCTCCGTCAAAGGTCCGTGAACTCCAGGTCGTGATCTTAGCCTGTCTGTAGTCGGCGAGCCTATCAAGACCGTTGTCGGCGCGTGTCGGTTGGGCGGTTTCGGACTTCGGGAGAGCCGTGCTAAAAATATGGTTAAGTGTGCAGAGCGGTCAGCTTGGATGCGGTCGTGATCCGAGCGTCGCCCGACTTCGAAAGGTGGCAGTCCGTGGACTATTCGCCCGGCCATGTGGATCTGCTGATGTCTCGGCTGTTCCACGATCTGATCAGCCCGGTGGGCGCTGCGCGCAACGGGCTGGAGCTGCTGAAGGAGTTCGGCGCCGACGAGGTCGGGGCCGACGCCATGGATCTGGCGGCTGACAGCACCGAGCAGGCCACCGCCCGTCTGACCTTCTTTCGAATGGCGTTTGGCGGGGCTGGCAGTTCACCCGGGCATGGATTCAGCGAGGCTGACCGGATTGCCAGAGCCTATCTAGAGAGCCGGCGGATCGACTGGTCGATGACTGGCGGCTCCGGCCGGCCGACGCCGCAGACCGGTGCGATCAAGACACTTCTGGGGACAATTGCCGTCGTGGCGGATGCGTTGCCTCGACTGGGTTCGGTGTCCGCCGCCGTCGAGGATGGCCGGGTCATCGTCACCGGCGATGGGGAGGCGGCCTGCTTCGAACCGGCGGTGCGCGGCGCCCTGGTCGGCGAAATCGAGCCAAATGACGAACGCACGATTCTGGGGGCAACGGTGCACAAGAATGTGCGCCGCTTCGGGCTGAGCCTGTCGGTTGTTAATGACCGCCCGCCGAGTGTTTCGATTGAGTTCGCCGAATCTTCGTAGAATGGGGCAGTGCCGGACCGGCGTTTTCACCGGTTTATTAACCCTTCTTTAGGAGGGCACCGCTACGGTCACGCAGATAACGCTTGCCTGGAGCCGGGCGAAATATCTGGGGATGGACGATGGACGAGCTGCTAAGCGAATTCCTGACCGAGACCACCGAGAATCTGTCGCAACTCGACGTCGAAATCGTTCACCTTGAACAGAATCCGAACGACCAGGCGCTGCTCTCGAATATTTTCCGCTTGGTTCACACCATCAAGGGAACCTGCGGTTTCCTCGGGTTGCCCCGGCTTGAGTCAGTGGCCCACGCCAGCGAGAACGTGCTCGGAAAGATCCGCGACGGCGAGCTTGTCGTAACCCCCACCGGCATCAGCCTGATCCTGGAGTCGCTTGACTGCATCAAGGGCCTGCTGGCGACGCTTGAGGCGACCGAAGCCGAGCCGGAAGGATCCGACGGCGACCTGATCGCGCGGCTTAACGCACTGGCTGAAGGAGCCGAAGGGGCGGACCCTGCCGAGGCGGTATCGTTTGGCTCCGAGCCGGAACCGGAGCCGGAGATTGACGACACCCCGCCGCCGGGATCTGAAGTGATCGGAACCCGTCCGGGCGAGGTGCCGCTCGATGAGCTTGACCGGATCTTCAACGAGACCAGCGTAGACGACTTCGATACTCCCGAGGCGGCACCCACCCCGCCGGCAGCGCCGGCTCCGGCTCCGGCTCCGGCGGTCCAGTCGACACCGGCGGCCGCCGCATCGAAGGCCGTCGCAGTGGCCTCCGAGGCTTCGGATGACAGCGCGCCGAGGGAAAGCCAGGTCGCGAACCAGACCATCCGGGTCAACGTCGATCAGCTCGAGAACCTCATGACGATGGTCAGCGAGCTGGTGCTGACCCGCAACCAGCTGCTGCAGATCGCGCGCCGCGAAAAGGACAGCGAGTTCACCGTGCCGCTGCAGCGGCTCAGCCAGGTGACGTCCGAGCTGCAGGAAGGGGTGATGAAGACCCGCATGCAGCCGATCGGCAATGCCTGGTCGAAGCTGCCGCGCATCGTGCGGGATCTGGCCCATGAACTGGGCAAGAAGATTGACCTGGTGATGCTGGGTGCCGACACCGAGCTCGATCGCCAGGTGCTGGAGCTGATCAAGGATCCGCTGACTCACATGGTCCGCAACTCCGCCGACCACGGGGTCGAGACCCCGGACGTCCGGATGGCGGTCGGAAAGAGCGAGCACGGCAAGATCACGCTGAACGCCTACCACGAGGGCGGGCACATCCTGATCGAGATCTCCGACGATGGACGAGGCCTCGATCCGGCGAAGATCAAGGCGAAGGCGATCGCCAACGGCTTGGTCTCGGAGCTGGAAGCCGAGGCGCTGACCGAACAGCAGATTCACCACTTCATCTTCCGCGCTGGGTTCTCGACGGCGGCGGCGGTCACCAGCGTGTCCGGCCGCGGCGTCGGCATGGACGTGGTGCGGACAAACATCGAGAAGATCGGCGGGACGATCGAGCTGCAGTCCAAGCTGGGCCGCGGGTCGCGCTTCATCATCAAGATCCCGCTGACCCTGGCAATCGTGTCGGCGCTGATCGTTGAGGCGTGCGGCGAACGTTTTGCGATCCCGCAGCTCAGCGTCATCGAACTGGTTCGGGCGTCGGCGGACAGCGAGCATCGGATCGAGGAGGTGCAGGGCACCCCGGTCCTGCGCTTGCGGAACCGCCTCCTGCCCCTGGTTTCCCTGGAGCGGTTGCTCAATCTTGAGCGTACGCAGGGTGACGAGCCCGCCAGCAAGCAGACTTTCATCGTGGTGGCCCAGGTCGGAACCTACACGTTCGGCATCCTGGTCGACCGGGTGTTCGACACCGAGGAAATCGTGGTGAAGCCGGTGGCGCCGATCCTGCGGCACATCGCGATGTTCTCAGGCAATACCATTCTGGGTGACGGCAGCGTCATCATGATCCTCGACCCGAACGGGATCGCCCAGGCGACCGGCGAGCTGTCTGTCACCGATCCGAACGCCGCGGACGAGGCCGCAGACCATCGCAGCATCGGAATGTCGACGGTTTCGCTCCTGGTGTTCCGGGGCGGCTCGGACGCGACCCCCAAGGCAGTGCCGCTGTCACTGGTGGCCCGACTGGAAGAGATCGACCTGTCGCTCGTCGAGTACTCGGAAGGTCGCCCGCTTATCCAGTATCGCGGACAGCTCATGCCGCTGATCCCGATGGACAGCCGCGCCGAATTGAAGCGCGAAGGGCGTCAGCCGGTCCTGGTGTTCACCGACGACAGCCGCTCGATGGGCCTGGTGGTCGACGAGATCGTCGACATCGTCGAGGACCGGATCAACGTCGAAGTCCGGCCGGATTCGCCGGCGCTGATGGGCAGTGCCGTGATCGCCGGAAAGGCGACGGACGTCATCGACGCCGGCTACTACCTGACGCAGGCGTTCGGCGACTGGTTCGACCACAACAACGAAGAGACGCTGTCCGTCACCCGCGGGCGCCGCCTGCTGGTGGTCGATGACAGCGCGTTCTTCCGAAACCTGCTGACGCCGCTGCTGTCGGTGGCTGGCTACGAGGTGACAGCGGTGGCCGGCGGCGAGCAGGCAATGGCGCTCTGCGAGAGCGGCGATACCTTCGATGTCATCATCAGCGACATCGAGATGCCGGGCATGGACGGCTTCCAGCTCGCCGAGGCGGTACGGTCGGACAGCCGGTGGGCGGACGTCCCGATCGTCGCGCTGTCCTCGCGCACCACGGCCGAGGATCTGGAGCGGGGCCGCCAGGTCGGCTTCACGGACTACGTCGCCAAACTGGACCGCGACGCGCTGCTGGAAACCCTGGCCCAGACTGTCGGCGCTTGATCGAGGAGATATCGCCATGAGCAAGAACACGTTGCCTGCGACGACCAAGTCGCGGCTGCCGGCCAAGACCGAGGGTCGCCAGTTCGTCTCGATCACGATCGGCAAACAGACTTTCGGTATCCCGGTTCTGCTGGTTCACGACGTGCTGGGTCCGCAGAGGATCACGCGGATTCCGCTGGCGCCGAAGGAAGTCGCCGGTTCGCTGAACCTGCGGGGGCGGATCGTCACCGCCATCCAGGTGCGCCGCCGGCTTGGCCTGGATGCGTTGCCCGCCGACGCGGCGACCATGAGCGTGGTGGTCGAGCATCAGGGCGAGCTGTACAGCCTGATCGTGGACGGGGTTGGCGAGGTTCTGATGCTCTACGATCACGACTTCGAGAATCATCCGCCGACCATGAGCCCGCGTATCCGAGAGGTATCGAGCGGCATCTATCGGCTGAAGGAAGCGTTGCTGGTCGTGCTTGACGTGCCGAGCCTGCTCGACCTCGTGCGGGCCGAGGCGGCATAATGTCGGTATCGACCACTGGTTCTCGATCCCAGGCCTCCGAAGGGAGATCTCCGATGAAGTCCTGTCTTGTCGTCGACGATTCGAAGGTCGTCCGGATGGTTGCCCGACGCATCCTGGAGAAGCTCGATTTTGAGATCGAGGAAGCTGCCGACGGCGCCAAGGCACTGGAAGCCTGCGCGCAGAAGCTGCCGGATGCCATTCTGCTGGATTGGAACATGCCGGTGATGAACGGTATCGAGTTCCTGCGCGAGTTGCGGCGCATGCCGAACGGCAGCTCGCCGGTGGTGGTGTTCTGCACCACCGAGAACGATCTGGCGCATATCCAGGTGGCGCTGTCGGAAGGCGCCAACGAATACATCATGAAGCCGTTCGACAGCGACATCATCGAGACGAAGTTCCAGCAGGTGGGATTGCTGTAATGGCATTCGCCCCGTCCAAGCCGGAGCGTGCGACCGATCCGTATCGGGTGATGCTGGTGGATGATTCCGCGGTGATCCGTGGCTTGTTCGCCCGCTCCCTTGAAGGCGATCCGGAGATCGAAGTCGTTGCTTCCGTCAGCGACGGGCAGATGGCCTTGAATACCCTGGAGAAGCGGACGGGCGAGATCGAAGTGGTGGTGCTCGATATCGAGATGCCACGGATGGATGGTTTGACGGCGCTGCCGAAGTTGATCGCGATCGACCCCGAGATCGCGGTGGTGATGGCGTCGACACTGACCGAGCGGAACGCCGACATATCGCTGCGAGCGCTGGCTCTGGGCGCAAAGGAGTACATCCCGAAGCCGACGAGCACCCGGGAGTTGTCGGGTGCCAATGAGTTCAAGAGGGAGTTGTCTGCCAAGGTCAAGGCGCTTGCGAGCACGCGGCGGGCCAGCCGCGGCGAGCGGCAGCCGGGCAAGAAGGCGTTCTCGGCCGAGCGACGGACCACGGCCTCGACACAGGCCGCGGCGACACCGGCGGCCGCTCCGACGATGGTGCGGACACCGGGTGTTGCACCGGCTGCCGGAACGGCAGCGATCGCGCTGCGGCCGATCGGCCGGGACATGCCGCAGATGATCGCGATCGGGAGCTCGACCGGCGGACCGCAGGCGCTGTTCAAGGTCTTGGGCGACTTGCCGAAGACCGTGCAGCTGCCGATCTTGCTGACCCAGCACATGCCGCCGACGTTCACGACCATTCTGGCCGAACACATCAGGCGCACGACCGGCTGGGAATGTGTCGAAGCCGAGGACGGGATGCCGATCACCGCAGGCCGGATCCATCTGGCACGGGGCGACCACCATATGCGGGCCGAAGGAACGGCAACCAAGGCGGTGATTCGGATCGACCAGGGGCCACCGGAAAACTTCTGTCGGCCGGCGGTTGACCCGATGTTGCGGAGCATAGTCGAGATCTGGGGCGGCCGGGCCTTGGCCGTCATCCTTACCGGCATGGGCCATGACGGGCAGAAGGGGTGCGCCGACCTGGTTCAGGCCGGCGGCACGGTTGTCGCGCAGGACGAGGCGACGAGCGTTGTGTGGGGGATGCCGGGGGCAGTCGCTCGGGCTGGTCTGTGCAGCGCCGTGCTTCCGCTGGGCGAGATCGCGGCCTGGGTGCAGAAACAAACGATGAGGCGGGCGGCATGAACACGTCGGATTTCCAGATGATTGCGACGATGCTCAGGGAGCAGTCGGGCCTCGTGATTACGCCGGAGAAGGCGTACCTCGTCGAAAATCGGCTGCAGCCTGTTGCGCGCAAATGGGGTTATGCCAGCCTCGACCAGTTGGTCGGTGCGATGCGCACCAAGTCGGATGGCAAGCTGCGCAAGGACGTGGTCGACGCGATGACCACCAACGAGTCACTGTTTTTCCGCGACCTGAAGCCATTCGACCTGATGCGCGACGTGGTGCTGCCGCCGCTGCTGACCGCGCGCGCGTCGACCAAGCGCATCCGGATCTGGAGTGCTGCATGCTCCAGCGGACAGGAACCCTATTCGCTTGCGATGATGCTTTCGGAGATGCAGGCGAAGCTGGCCGGATGGAAGATCGAGATCCTGGCGACCGACCTGTCGAGCGAGATGGTCGCCAAGGCGAAAGCCGGTACATACTCGCAGTTCGAGGTGCAGCGCGGCCTGCCGATTACCATGCTGGTGAAGCACTTCAAGCAGGACGGCGACCGCTGGCAGCTGTCGGACGCGATCCGCAACCAGGTGACGTTTCGTGAGTACAACCTGCTCGAACATCCGCGTTCGCTCGGGCAGTTCGACGTGGTGTACTGCCGCAACGTGCTGATCTATTTCGACCAGCCGACCAAGACCAAGGTTCTGGCCGGCATCGCCGACCAATTGGCTCCCGACGGCACACTGTTCCTGGGCGGGGCGGAGACCGTGCTGGGTATCACCGATCGCTTCGAGCCGGTCCCGGGGCAGCGCGGCATCTACCGGGCGGCCACCAAGACCGGAGCGGGCCTGCGCGCCGTGGTTTGAGCCACTCGGGGCTCGGCCTGCGAGGCGGTGCTGAACTGAAGAAGGCCCCGGCGGGCTTCGTCGGGGCCTTGTCTTTGATGTTCGGCACTTGAAGCGAGATTGCCGGCTGGGCGAAGCCCGGGAGAGGCTCCGCACCGGGGCCCGGCTCTCAAGGATCAGGGCCGACCGGGCAAGACCATCTCCGATGACCCGACATTCAAGGGGCGGGAATTCGCCTCAGAATGGGAAACGTTCGTATTCACCAACAGGGATACGCGAGAGAGACTGCGCGACCCTGGAGGAGTTCTTGGCAGGGCAGGAGGCTTCCGACTTTGCGTCAGGCGCAGCGGTTCCGCCTTCTCGGCGCCAGAGATCAGGCGCCAGAGATCAGGCGGCAGAACTCGCCGACTCGAGCGGATCGCGCAGCACGTAGCCACGGCCCCACACCGTCTCGATGTAGTTGTCGCCGTGGGTCGCCGAGGAAAGCTTCTTGCGCAGTTTGCAGATGAAGACGTCGATGATCTTAAGCTCCGGCTCGTCCATGCCGTTGTAGAGATGGTTCAGGAACATCTCCTTGGTCAGCGTCGTGCCCTTGCGCAAAGAGAGCAGTTCCAGAATGCCGTACTCCTTGCCGGTCAGGTGGATCGGCTGGCCTTCGACTTCGACCGACCGGGTGACGAGGTTGACGGTCAGCTTGCCTGTCTTGATCAGCGAGTCGGAGTGCCCCATCGAGCGTCGTACGATCGCCTGGATGCGGGCCACCAGTTCGCGCCGGTCGAATGGTTTGGTGACGTAGTCGTCGGCGCCGAAGCCCAGGCCCTTGATCTTGGCGTCGAGCTCGGCGAGACCGGACAGGATCAGGATCGGGGTGCGCACGCGGGCCTGACGCAACCGGCGAAGGACCTCGTAGCCGTCCATGTCGGGCAGCATGATGTCGAGCAGGATCAGATCGTAGTCGTACAGCTGACCGATCTCGAGCCCGTCTTCGCCTTGGTCGGTGGTGTCGACGATCCAGCCTTCCGCCTTCAACATCAGTTCGATGGAACGGGCGGTCGAGGCGTCGTCTTCGACGAGTAGGATGCGCATAGCCGGATCTCCCTCGGGAGTAAGTTCGCCCCAACTTACGGCGAGTGTTTAAAAGAAAGGTTAACGCGTATCTGGCAATTCGTTAAGGGTGGCCGGTCATGGTAAAGTCCGGATCGCGTCGTGTTGATGGAGGACGGCTTGGCGACCCTGCTGCGTCATCTGGTGAGCGATATCGATAAAGTGCCGGATTTCCGCCTCTACGGGCGGGTTACGGCGGTGCTCGGCATGATGGTTGAGATCGGCGGAGTCGAGCGGGCACTGTCGATCGGCGACCGTTGTTTCGTTCAGGCCCGCGGCAGCCGGATGGTTACCTGCGAGGTCGTGGGGTTTCGCGAGGGGCGTGCATTGGCGATGCCCTATGCGCCTCTGGAGGGTGTCGGCATCGGCTCGCGCGCGCAGATCTCCGATGCGGATCCGGTGGTGTACCCGGACGACGGCTGGCTCGGCCGGGTGGTCGACGCCATGGGCGATCCGGTCGACGGAAAGGGCTCGCTGCCCCAAGGCAACGAGGGCTTTGCCCTGCGCAATCCTCCACCACCGGCTCACAAGCGCCATCGGGTGGGGGCGAAGCTCGATGTCGGCGTGCGGGCGATCAACCAGTTCCTGTCGATCTGCTGCGGCCAGCGTATGGTCATCTTCGCCGGCTCCGGAGTCGGCAAGTCGGTCCTGATGGCAATGCTGGCACGCTTCGCCAGCGCCGACGTCTTCGTGATCGGCCTGATCGGCGAACGTGGCCGCGAGGTCCAGGAGTTCATCCAGGATTACCTGGGCGAGGAGGGCATGCGGCGCAGCGTGGTGGTGGTCGCGACGTCCGACGAAAGCCCGCTGATGCGGCGCCAGGCGGCCTACCTCACGCTGTCGGTGGCCGAATACTTCCGGGACAAGGGGCGCCAGGTGCTCTGCATGATGGACTCGGTCACCCGTTTTGCCATGGCACAGCGTGAGATCGGGCTGGCGACCGGCGAGCCGCCGGCGTCCAAAGGCTATACGCCAACCGTGTTCTCGGAGTTGCCGCGCCTGCTGGAACGGGCCGGCCCCGGCGTGGGCGGCGGCTCGATCACCGGCCTGTTCAGCGTCCTGGTCGAAGGCGACGATCACAACGAGCCGATCGCCGACGCCGTGCGTGGCATCCTGGACGGCCACATCGTCCTGGAACGCGCCATCGCCGACCGCGGCCGCTATCCCTCGATCAACATACTGCGGTCGGTTTCCCGAATGATGCCGGGCTGCAATACCGAGGAGCAGAACGCGCTGGTCCGCCGGGCCCGGGCGTTGATGGCGACCTATGACGACATGGCCGACATGATCCGGTTGGGCGCGTATCGGCGCGGCAGCGATCCGCAGGTCGACGAGTCGATCAAGTACCATGACGCGCTGGAGGCCTTTCTGTCGCAGGATAAGGACGATCGCGCCGAACTGGAGGAAGGCTACGGCCTGCTGGCCGAGATCCTCGACGGCGACGAAGCGGCAGCTTGACCCGATAGCCGATGCGTCCGTTCGACACCCTGATCCGGTTGGCTGAACAGGCCCTCGACGAGAAGCGCAAGGCGCTGTCGCAACTGGAGGCCGGGCTGGAGCGGGCTCGGGTTGCCCGGGCTGCGCTCGACGTTGAACTGGCTGCCGAGCAGAAGGCGGCGGCCGGATCGATGGAGGCAGGGCGGCTGTACGGTGCCTATGCACAGGCGATGCTTGCCCGACGGCGGCAGGCCGACCGGCTGGTCGATGATGTTGAGATGGCGGTCGAGGCGGCGCGCGAAGAGGTTCGGACCGCGTTTGCCGAACTGAAGCGCTACGAGATCACCCACGACGCCCGTCTGGCCAAGCTGGCGGCAGAGGAAGCCCGCAAGGAGCAGGCCGTGGCCGACGAAACCGCCCAGAACCTGAAGCGCCGAGAGAATGATCGCCTGTAGTCGGGCGGGGTCAGTCTTCCAGAAGCTCGGCTAGGCGGGTGATGATGCGATCGGGCTTGGCGGTCGTCCCGGCCGGCAACCCGTTGCCGACCGGATCGCGCCAGATGGCGTGGAAGCCGAGGCGCTGCGGCACGACGACTTCCCAGTCGATGTTGTCGCCGACTATCCAGGTTTCGGCGGCGGTGGTTCCAAGCCTGGCCAGGGCATGCGCATACGCCTGCTCCTCCGGCTTGCCGACGCCCAGTTCGCCCTCGATCTGAATGTGGACGAAGTGCCGGGCCAGATCGAACCGGACGATCTTGGCGCGTTGCGCCTCGGCACTGCCGTTGGTGATCAGGCCGAGGCGCACGCCCCGTTCCGCCAACCCGAGCAGGGTATCGACCGCGTCCGGATACAGGGCGGTCTCCTCGGTTCGCCGCACCGTGAAATGATCCGACAGGCGCTCCGTCAATGCCGCGTCCGAGATCCCGAGGTGTCGGAGCCCGCGGTCGACGATTCCGAGACGCGCGCGCCGGATGTCCATCCGGCCCTCGCGATGACGAACGGGATCCGACCAGAACCAACGCGCGGCCTCGTGGATCGCAACCGCAGCCGCAAGCGCGTCGAACGGGTCGGGACGGTCGGGCAGCGTCTCGATCGCCTGTTGCCATGCCGCACGGGGATGCAGAGGCGCGGTGATCAGGGTGTCGTCCAGGTCGAAGAGGATCGCCGGTGGGAGCGCCGCGTTGGAGGAAGTCTGCATGGGCCTGTGAGGATGTTTAGACGGTGACCGTGGTTGTATCGCCTGCAGCACTGCTGTCCAGGGCGACGGGAAGCGGCGGCATGACCGGCGATGCACGGAAGGTCAGCCGACCGACGATGCCCGTCCGCTCCAACGTGTTGTCGAACAATGCCTTGATGTCGTTGCGCATCACTCCCGGCAGCGGCTTGATGGTGCGGATCATCAGGTCGAGCAGTTCGTTGCGGACCAGACCGTCGAGCCGGAATGGCCCTAGGTTGGTGAGGTCGATGTCCACCAGGAAAGCGGTGCCCGGCTTGCCGCCACGCCCGTCGCCGGGTTCGCGCCTCTCGCGCTTGGTCAGGAGGCGGATCGGCCGACGCTCATCCAAGGCGACCGGGATGAGGAAGCTGCGCCAACCGTTCTCCGAAGGCTCGGATGCGCGCTGCATCGTCTGGAAGTCGTCGGACAGCGCGCGCAGCAGCCCGCTGTTGTTGGTGCTCTCGAGGGTCTGAACGGCGTTTCGTCCAAGCCAGGTCCGGACGTCACCGCCACGCAGTGCCGCCATGAAGAACAGCAGGGTAGCGGTCAGTTGCGGCCCGGGCCGAGGCATGGCGTCGAGGGCCTGCCGTGCTCCGGCCGGGCCGAGGTGCTCTTCCAGGACCCGAAGGGTGGCCTCCAGCGCCGGCCACTCGCGGGCGAGCACGGGGAGGGGGGCCGACCGATCCGCCACCTGACCGGACCGGGCCGCCAGGACATCGAGCGCGACGGAGGTTCCGAGACGCAGGTCTGCGCGGGCGTCGAGGGCGAGGAAGCCGGACGACGATTGAATGACCGGCCGTCCGGCCGCCGTTACCCCGGCAATCTGCCCGGCAATCCGGTTCGGTGTTGCACCCGTTCGACTGTCAGGATGGATCAGTCCGGTGCCGGCGCGAGCGGAACCCTCCGGACGTGTGGGTGCTTCGGCAATCGATGCGACGCGCACGGTCAGGACGGCCCCGTTCGGCAACGTCGTCCGGCTGGCGGCCGCCGAAGCCGTCGCCGTGGTCGCGTTGGAAGACGTTGGCCCGGGCGTGCTTGCGGTCGGTGCCGCCGAAGGCCGGGTTGCCGCCGCTCCAGAGGCCGTTGCGGGAAGCGATGCCATTGGAGTGGGGGATGAGGTCGCAGGACCCGTTGGAGTCGGGGCCGGACCCGTGGCGGAGGGCGTGGCGGCCGGTACCGTGGTTCTGCCTGTGCTCGCGGCAACGGGAGCGGCTGCCAGTGCTGCGGCGGTCGGTTGCCCTGCCGTCGAAACGGGAGCACCGGTTGCGGGATTCGGAACGCCGGGTGCAGCGCCGGCAGACGGCGTCGGACCGGATGTCGGGGTGGTTGCCGGCGTCGCCGTCGTTGCAGGTTGGCCGGGGGCCTGCGGCACGTTGGGCGATGGCGGGCCGGATGAGGTCGGAACCGTCGGCGCCGAACCGGCTGCCGGCGTGCCGCCTGGCGCTGGACCCGGAACCACGGTCGCCTGGATGATCCGGCCGACCGCCAAGGGAACGGTCGGCGCCGGGGCCGATGATCCGGTCACTACCGCCGGGCCGGCCGTCGATTGCGGTGCGGACGGTGTGCCGGTCGGCGGGTTCCCACGGACCGTGACCTGCACCACCGGCGGCTGGGCTGTGGTGTTGCGAATCTCGATCGTGACCGGGGTTCCGGCGCGCAACAACTGGGCCAGTTGCGAGCGTCCGACTTCCAGCCGCACCTCGCCCTGACCGGTGCGGACAGTGACTTGGCCATCGGCGGTTGCCGAACGCACCTCGCCGTCGACCGCGGTGCCGGCCGGCGCGTTGGCCAGACCGGGAGGCAGGGCCGGTGCCCGCGCCGGGCTGGATGCGGCGGTGTCGGTTGCCGGCGGACTTCCGCCGGAGGGTGGCGGCGAAGGGGACGTGGTTGACGGTGTCGGGGGGGAACCCGTGGGCGGAGGTGCGGGAGGTACGTCGCTCACTGGTTCTCGATCAGATGATTGGCAATCGCCTCGACATCGTGCGCCGCATCGGCGCCTGGATGGCGGATCATGATCGGAGTCTGCGTGCGGATCGCCTCGATGACCTTGCGGTCGCGCCTGATGACACCGGCAAGCGGCGGTTCCGCCTTCAGGAAGTTGGCGCAGGCCTTGCGCAGTGTCTCATAGGTCCTCTGGCCTTCGCCCTTGGTGTCGGCGGCGTTGATGACAATCCGCAGGTCGGCTGACGGGTCGTTGGTCAGCGTCACCTTGATGAAGGCATAAGCGTCGGTCAGCGACGTTGGCTCGGCAGTGGCCACCACAAGAACCCGCCCGGCGCGGCCGGACAGCAGCCGCACGGTCCGGTCAAGTCCGGCGCCCATGTCCATGATGACGCTGTCGTACGAGCGCCCGAGGTCGATCAGGTCGGTGCCCAGTGTACCCAGCCGGTTGGACGGAAGCTGGGCCAGGTTCCCCGACCCGGACCGGCCGGCGATGATGTCGAAGCGACCCTCTTCGTAGCGAACCCGGGACTGCGCCAGCGACAGCTTTCCGGCGAGCACTCCACCGAGGTCGCGCTGAGGCATCAGGCCCAGTTGGATGTCGACGTTGGCCAGCCCGAGATCGGCATCGAACAGCAGAACCTTCTGGCCTTCCCGGGACAGGGCATGGCACAGCGTCACCGAGAACCATGTCTTGCCTACACCGCCTTTGCCGGAAGCAACGGCGATGATGTTGCGGCCCTTTGCCAGCTTGGCGGGCGGACCGGCGGGGGTCGGTGCATCAGACGGAACCATCTCGGATCCTTTCACACGCATCACTCGGCAGCCTGGTCGCGAGCGGTGGCATACTTTGGCAGCAAGAGTCGTGCCAGGGAGACTGGGTTGAGCGGGCCAAGGCCCTCGGCGACGTTCGCGCCGATCCCGACCTCGGTGAAGGCGAGCCGGCCGGCGCTTGCCCCGCTGAGAATGCCGCCAAGGCGTCGGGCGATGTCCAGTCGGGTCGCCAGTATCCGCCGGGCACCGATCGCCGCGTAGGCCTGGGCCAGATCCGCGGCATCCAGCGGATCGCTGCCCGCCGCCGTAACCATGATCACCTCGGCCTCGATTGCCGCAATCAACTGGTGCTGGCGCCGTGCATCGTCGGCGTCGAAC
Organism: Thalassobaculum sp.; assembly: GCF_040219215.1. GTDB lineage: Bacteria > Pseudomonadota > Alphaproteobacteria > Thalassobaculales > Thalassobaculaceae > Thalassobaculum_A. The sequence continues at coordinate 204,762 of NZ_JAVJSX010000011.1, read as the reverse complement.
GGATTGCCGCCGGCGCAGTCCACCAGGATGAGCGATCCGGAACGTGCTGCCGAAACCGCATCCTGCAACTCGGCAGGTGTCCCGGCCTGTTGTAGGTCGATCTCAAGCAGGCGCGTGAACGCGTGAAGCTGATCGTAGCCGCCGGCGCGCTGCGTATCGGTGGTGATGACGCTGACCGGACGGCGGTTCATCACCGCCCGGGTGGCCAGCTTGGCGGTTGTCACGGTCTTGCCGGCACCGGGCATACCAATCAACACGATCGGGCGTTTGCCGGCCGCCGGTACCGGCTGGAACTTGAAATGCTGGTCAAGCGCACCGGCAAGAGCCAGCAGCGGGTCGTCGGCGTCCAGAGAGCCGGCGGCCCGGGTGAGCTTGTCGGCGAGCTCGCCGGGAACGTTATGGTGGGCCAATGCTTCGGCAATCTCGTCAAGCGGGTCGGCGCCATCTTCGATCTGGTCATAGTGGTCTTCATCCTCGACCGCTTCGATGGCCGCGGTAATCCGAACTCCAAGCCCGCCGTCACCCTTCTGGGTCGACACGATGATCGCGTCGGCCCCCAGATGGGTCTTCACGAGTTGCATCGCTTCCGCCATAGAGGGCGCGGTGAAGGTCTTCAGGCGCATGGACGAGTCCGGCCGCTGAGAAACCCATGCCGGGTCAACCCGGCGGGCCGATCCTCTGTAGTCTCCGGCCCGGCGCCGATGGCCGATGACCGGGAGTGGCCGGTGCCCTGTACGCTGGAACGCATTCCCAGCCTCTCAACTTCCCTCATATCTGCCCGAGTGTACGGATCTTTGCCTTCGGGTGGATCTCATTCTGCGACATTACCACGGTCTGCGGCCGGAACCGCTCGATGATCGAACGCACGTAAGGGCGGATCGCCGGCGAGGTCAACAGGCAGGGCTGCTCGCCCATGGCGGTGTACTTGTCGAACTGATGCCGGACCGTGGTGATGAACTGCTGCAGGCGCGTAGGGGCCATCGACAGCTGCCGGTCGTCGCCACTGCCGATGAGCGATTCCGCAAAAGACTGTTCCCACTCCGGCGACAGCGAGACCAGGGGAATCACGCCGTCCTCGTCCGCGTGCGCCTCGCTGATCTGCCGGGCCAGCCGGACCCGGACGTGTTCGGTGATGATCGACACATTGCGGCTGTAGCCGGCGGCCTCGGCAACGCCCTCCAGAACCGTCGGCAGGTCGCGGATCGAGACACGCTCGGCCAACAGGTTCTGCAGAACGCGTTGCAGGGCTCCGACCGTAATCTGTCCCGGTATGACGTCGGCGACGAGCTTCTGGTTGTTGTCGCCCAGCTCGTCCAGCAGCTTCTGGGTTTCGCCGTAGGACAGTAGCTCGGACATGTTGTCACGCACCAACTCGGTGAGATGCGTGGTGATGACGGTCGACGGATCGACCACGGTGTAGCCCTTGAACAGCGCCTCTTCGCGCAGATCGGGCGAAATCCACATGGCCGGCAGGCCGAAGGTCGGCTCCTTGGTGTCGGTGCCAGGCAGTTCGATCTTTCCGCCGGTCGGATCCATCACCAGCAGCCGGTTCGGCCGAAGCTCGCCGTTGCCGACATCGATCTCCTTGACACGGATGACGTAGGTGTTGGCTCCGAGCTGCAGATTATCCTGGATGCGGACCTGCGGCATGATGAAGCCGCTCTCGGTCGCCAACTGTCGGCGCAGGGCCTTGATCTGGTCGGTCAGGCGCTGGCCCTCGACGGCTTCGTTGATCAGCGGCAGCAAGCCATAGCCAAGTTCCAGCCGAATCAGGTCGATCTGCAGCGCCGAGCCGATCGGCTCCTCCGGTGGTGGCGCTGTGAGAGCGGATTCCTCGGCCTCCACCTTGGCGACCTTGGCCTCTTCCTGGTCGCGCCACAGAAAGAAGGCTCCCGCGCCGGTCACGCCGGCGATCAACAGGAACGGGATCATCGGGATCCCGGGCAGCAGGGACATGATGAGCATAAGTCCGCAGCTCATCATCAGCGCCTTCGGATAGCCGCCGAGCTGTCCGAAAACCGCCTCGTCGCTGCGGCCTTCGGTGCCGCCCTTGGTCACCAGCATGCCGGCGGCGGTCGACACGATCAGCGCCGGGATCTGGCTGACCAGGCCGTCACCGACGGTCAGGACGGTGTAGGTCTCCGAGGCGCTGGCGAATGTCATGCCTTGCTGGGCCATGCCGATGATCATGCCGCCGACGACATTGATGACCGTAATCAGCAGCCCGGCGACCGCATCGCCGCGAACGAACTTGGAGGCGCCGTCCATCGACCCGAAGAAGCTGCTCTCCTGGCCGAGTTCTTCGCGTTTCCTGCGGGCTTCGTCCTCGGTGAGCAGTCCGGCAGACAGGTCGGCGTCGATCGCCATCTGCTTGCCGGGCATCGCATCGAGGCTGAACCGCGCCGAGACCTCGGCGATACGGCCGGAGCCCTTGGTGATGACGATGAAGTTCACCAGCACCAGGATCGCGAACACGATCACCCCGATGACCGGGTTGCCGCCCATCATGAAGTTGCCGAACGCCTGAATGACCCGGCCGGCGGCGTCGGTGCCGGTGTGGCCCTCGCCCAGAATCAGTCGGGTCGACGCCAGGTTGAGGGCCAGGCGCATCATGGTCGCGATCAGCAGCACCATCGGGAACGCGCTGAAGTCCAACGGCTTCCGGATGAACATGACGGTCATCAGGATCAGGATCGAGAACAGCAGCGACACCGCCAGACAGAAGTCCAGCAACCATGTCGGCATCGGCAGGATCAGGACCGACAGGATGGCGACGACTCCGCCGGCCATCAGGATGTCGCCGCGCCGCAGCGCATCGCCGATGCTGCCGAGCGTCGGCATGGCTACACCGCGACCGACCCCTCGGTTGCCGCCGCCTTGTCCGGATGCGTCCGCCATCGCTCAGGCCGCCCCTGCCACCGTGTTCACCAACTACACCGACGCCCGGTCGGCATCACCGGGTGCCGGGACGGCATAGCCCTCGTCCATGAACAACTTGACCTTGTTGCGCAGCGTCCGGATGGAAATGCCCAGGATGTTCGCCGCGTGGGTCCGGTTGCCCAGGCAGTGGCTCAGCGTGTCGATGATCAGGTCTCGTTCGACATCGGCCACTGTCCGGCCAACCAAGCTGGATGTGTTGTTGCCGGCGGTGGCGGAGTCGTCCGCGGCGGAACGGGGCGGCTGCGGCGCTGTCGGTTGCGCTGGAGCGGGCTGCGCGCTTGACGGTTGTGCCGCTGCGGATGGCGCTGGCGTCGACCCCATGGTTTCGCCGGTCAGAAGGATCGCCTCCGGGCCGATCTCGGCGCCGCTGGCCAGCAGGACACCGCGGTGCATGGTGTTCTCGAGTTCGCGGACATTGCCCCGCCAATGGTGGCCTTCAAGCCGTTGCAGGGCGGCCTCGGACAGCGGCCTTGCCGGCAGGCCATTGGCGTCGGAGTACTTCTTGGCAAAGTGTGCGGCCAGCGCCCGGATATCGCCCGGCCGTTCCCGCAGCGCGGGGATCTGCAGGTTGAAGACGTTCAGCCGGAAGTACAGGTCCTCACGGAACTTGCCGTCCTGCACATGCTTGTCGAGGTCACGGTTCGATGTTGCGATCAGCCTTATGTCGACCTTGACCGGGTTGGTTCCGCCGAGCCGGTCGATCTCGCGCTCCTGGATGGCGCGCAGCAGCTTGGCCTGCAGGCGGATGTCCATCTCGCTGATTTCATCGAGCAGCAGCGTGCCCTTGTCGGCCTCTTCGAACTTGCCGATCCGCCGCGCGACAGCACCGGTGAACGCGCCCTTCTCGTGACCGAACAACTCGGATTCCAGCAGGTTGTCCGGGATGGCTGCGCAGTTCACAGAGACGAACTTTTCGTTGGCACGCCGCGACTTGGAATGCAGGTAGCGCGCCAGCACTTCCTTGCCGGTACCGGATGCGCCGGTGACCAGCACGCTGGCATCCGACGGGGCGATCTGGTCTGCCAGCTTCAGCACTCCGGCCATCACCGGGTCGCGGAACACAACCGACGTCTGCTCCTCGGCGACCGCAGCCAGGACGGCGGCGATCAACTCGGGGTTCGGGGGCAGGGGGATGTATTCCTTGGCGCCGGCGCGGATCGCGGCGACCGCCGTCTCGGGATCGCTCTGGATGCCGCAGGCCACGACCGGCGTGTTCATCCGCTCCTGTTTCATCTGCTTCATGAAACGGGCGACCGGCTGGCGCACGTCGATCATCACCAGATCGGCGCCCGGTCCGTCGCGCAGGATCTTCAAGCCGCCTTCGTAGCCGTCGACATGGCTGACCTTGGCACCGCGCTGCGTGGCCATCTGGCCCGCGGTGGTGATGTGACCCTCGAGTGTGCCGACGATCAGCAGACGCATCGTTTCGCTCCCGGTATCACGAGTAGTAGTCCAGCCGCTGCGACGGCGGCAGGACGGTGTTCAGCAGCGTTTCGAGCTGCCGCGGGTTCTCCTGGCGCGCGATGGAACTGGCCGCGACCATGTAGATCTGCTGGATCTGCCGCTCGTCCGCCGCGTTGCGATCCACCTTCGCCGCCACCGGCGCCAGCACCATGTAGGCCAGCACCGCGCCGTAGAACGTCGTGAGCAGCGCGACCGCCATGGCCGGGCCGATCGCGTTGGGATCCTTCAGGTTGGCGAGCATCTGCACCAACCCGATCAGGGTACCGATCAGGCCCATCGCCGGCGCCACCTCGGCGGCCCGTCGCAGCACGTTCGCCGAACGCGTCATACGCTCCGAAGTCGCCTCGATCTCGGTGACCAGAACCGACTCGATCTTCTCGGGCGGAGTCCCGTCCACCGCCATGGCAATCGCGCGTTGCAGAAAAACCTCGCGAGCGAGTTGCGGCAGTACATGGTCGAGCGCAAGGACGCCGTTGCGCCGGGCAATCTCCGCTAGGCTCAGGGCGCGCTCGCACGCACGCCGGGTGTCCCGGACCGGCGGGAACATGGTGCGCAGCAACAGCGGGACGACCGAGAACACCTCTCCGATCGAGAACGACACCATGGTGACCGCGAAGCTGCCGAGCAACACGATCAGGACGGAGGGATAGTCGACGAACGAGCGAACGGATTCGCCAAGCGAGATCGCCACGCCAATCAGGGCGAACGCCATCAACAGGCCGACGAGCAGGGCGCCGTCAACCGTCGTGCCGCTCGACGGTATCTCGTAGCTGGCCGCTGCGCCGGCGCGTGGTGCAGCGTATTCCGCTCCGTCCGCCATCATCCCCGCTCCGTCCTCAAGCCGGCCGGTCGGCTTTGATGATCTCGGTCATGGTCACGCCAAGCCGTTCGTCGACGATCACCACCTCGCCGCGCGCGACGAGACGGTTGTTGACGTAGATGTCGATGGCTTCACCGACCTTGCGGTCCAGTTCGACGACCGCGCCGCGGCCCAGCTTCAACAGCTGGCTGACCTGCATGCTGGTCTTGCCAAGCACCGCGGACACCTGGACCGGGATGTCGTACACCGCTTCCAGTTCGCGGGCGGTAATCTGGCCCTTGCCGTCGTCGGAGAACGTCTCTTCAGGCTCGTCCTGCGCCGCCATCGCCGCGGCCATGTCGTCGTCTTCCAGGTCCGTCAGGTTCAGGTCGTCGTCGGCCATTGTGTCACCCTCGGTCAGTTGGCTGGATCGGCCTGCTCAGCCGCTGCAGCCGTGTCGTGGTCGGCTTCGTCATCATCGGCCTGTTCTGCCGATGCAGCCGTAACGTCGTCGGTGTTCGCGTCAGCGCGCTCGGTCTTGATGCGTTCAGGCTGGCCGGCCAGCGCGCGGCCGACGATCTGGTCAATCTGGTCCCAGGTGTCGTCGAGCGACCGCTCGACGGCGCCGGCCTGCCAGGACACACGGCAGTCGTCGGTCGGAAGTTCCGGATCACCCACGAGAACCACCTGGCCCTCGTAGCCGACGCGCGATGCCATCAGCGCGACCTTGTCGCGCAACGCTTCCTCAAGCGTCGGCGCCACCCGGATCATCACCTTCGGTTGTTCGGTGAGGAAGCCGAATGCCTCGCGAATGATCCGTTCCACCTCCGGCAACTCGCTGTTGCGCGACAACTCCGGCGCCAACTTGCGCATCAACGCCACGGCCAGCCGCAACGCGTCAACCTCCATGGCCTTCGTCCAGGCGGCATGCTCCTCGAAAACCTTGGGCAAGCGCGAGAACGTCGCGTCCATTGTACGGGCAATCTGCTGTTCGATCCCGGCCATGGCGTCGTCCATGCCTTCCTGGCGGCCGGCGGCGTGGGCTTCGACCTTGGCCTGCTCAAGCTGCTCCTGCGTGAACGTCGGCGGCCGGTTGCTCTTGGCTTCCTGGGCCGCGCGCTTCTTGGCGTCCTCCTCGGCCTTCCGGCGTTCGTCGGCGCCATCGTCGAAACTGTAGTCGAATGTGAACGGCCTCGGCCGCAGTCGCGCCATTGTCAGCTCCCCCACCGGAACTCAGCCAGCTTCCAGCCGGACATCATTGCGCTTCCTGATACATCCAGTTGCGGATGATCGCGACGGCCTCTTCGGGATGCTTGTCGACGATCTCGCCGATCTTGCGCAGGGACGACGCCCGCACCCGGCCTTCGACCTGGTTGATGTCGATCATCTGGTCGAGCAGGCTTTCCTCCGCTTCGTCCTCGCCGTCGAGCAACTCGGCCATGTCCGCTGTTGCGCCGGGGCCGGCAAGCTGAGCGAGCTGTCCGTCCTGTCCGATCAGGCCGCCGCCGCGGGAGCCCAAAGTAGTCGGCATGCTTTCAAACAGGCGGGTCAGCACGGGACGGACGACCAGCAGGATGACCAGCAGGCCGACAACCGCGAGGACCAGAACCTCGGCGAGCTGCAGGAACTCTTCCTTGGAGATGCCGAACAGGAATGCGCCGTCGCCGAGATCCTCGGGTTCCAGCTTCACGAACTCCATGTTCACCACCTCGACTGAATCGCCCCGGTTGGCGCGATATCCAATCGCCGATTTGACCAGGGTCTCGATTTGCTCGAGTTGCTCGGGAGTGCGCGGAACATACACCCGCACTCCGTCGTCGTTGCGGGTGTAGGTGCCGTCGACCAGCACCGCGACCGACAATCGCTGGAGTTCGCCGGATTCCTTGGTGCGCTGGCGGATGGTCTTGGAGATTTCGAAGTTGACCGTTTCCTCGGTGCGGGTGTTCGAGGTCTGCGAGGTGTTCCCGCCACCGGCCGAGTTCGCCGCGGCCTCGGGCAGGTTGTTCTGTACGGTTACCGTGTCGTCCCGGGCGGCTTCGTTCGACGAGGACCGGTCCTCGATGCTCTGAGTCGACCGGGCGACCTGGCTGTCTGGATCGAAGCTCTCGGTGTTCTCCACCACCCTGCCGTAGTCGAGGTCAGCCGCAACCTCGGCCCGGACCTTGCCGTAGCCGACCGTGCGCTCCACCAGTTCCTCGACCGACCGGCGCACGCGGGTCTCGTAGGCGATCTTCATTTCTTCGGCGTTCAACAGCGCCAGTGAGTTCTGCGCGTCCTCGCCGAAACCGCGTGCCAGAAGCTCGCCACGGTCGTCGAGGATCGACACGCCTTCGGGACGCAGTTCCGGGACTGCCGCCGCAATCAGATGCTGGATCGACAGCACCTGTTCCTTGCCAAGCCGCAGGCCGCCGGAGAGTTGCAGGACCACCGACGCGCTAGGCTTCTGGCGCTCGCGCGAGAACAGTTCCCGGCGGGGCAATACCAAGTGGACGCGCGCGCCCCGGACGTTGCGCATCGAGCTGATGGTGCGGCTCAACTCGCCCTCCAGGGCACGGACCAGATTGACGTTCTGGACGAAACTGGTGGTGCCCAGCCCCTGGCTCTTGTCGAACAGTTCGTATCCCACCGAGCCGCCGCCTGGCAGGCCCTGCTCGGCCAGTGCCACGCGCAGGCGCAGGACATCGTCGCCGGGGACGAACACCTGCGTCCCGTTGGCCTTCAGCTGATAGGGGACCGTGCGTTGTTCGAGTTCGCGTACGATCTGTCCGGCATCCTTCGGATCAAGATCGGCGTACAGCAGGGACATGCTGCCTGTTGAGAGTCGCGAAACCAGGAAAATGAAGAAGCCCACGACCGCAACGCCGGTGCCGACCAGGGCAGCAAGCCGCATCGGCCCGAGATTCCGGATCAGATCGGCAAAGGGGTTCATCGCTCGTCACTCCCCGCGAAACCCGCCGCGACTCGACAGCGGTCGTTCAATCTAGAAACATACAATTTTATACAAAATTTTTGGACCTTTGGATAGCCCGCACCCGGCAAATTTTTCCTAGCGAACCTATCATGCCTATCTATAAAAAAGAACAATGAATTAGAATGAGTCGTTGCGGTCGAAGTTGAAGTGACGGCCGGGATCGTGATGACGGGAGGGTCGATGGCGGGGGGCAACACCGGAAAGCGCTCTGGGCCGAAGCGTCCGCCTCGGCGGGCGCGTGGCGCCTGGGCGGATCCCGCCGATCCAGCGAACCGACGCCACGCGGAGTTGGTAATCGCGTCGATGCAGGCGCTGGAACGCGGCGACGCAGAGACGGCCAATGCCGGATTCCGTCGGGTGCTGGCCGAGAACATCGAACATCCCGACGCCTTGCTCGGCATGGGGCTGATCGCGCGGGGGGTCAAGCAGTACGAGACGGCAGCGGACCTGATCCGCAAGGCCATCCAGATCAACCCCGACGTCGCCGGTTACTGGTCCAATCTCGGCAACGTCATGCAGGACATGGATCGCTGGGCCGAGGCTGTCGAAGCCCATGGCCAGGCTGTCCGGCTCAACCCCCGGCATGCGGCGATCCGGCAGAATTTCGGAAGCGCCCTGAACATGATTGACCGGTCCTACGATGCGCTGCCGCATCTGCGGGAAGCGCTTCGTCTGAATCCCGGCTCGCCGGATGCCGCAGCCAACTACGCGACGGTACTGGCGCGGGTGGGCGAGTTTGCGACGGCCGCCCGCTTCTTCCGACAGGCCCTGGAGAAGGCTCCGGACAGCGCGATTACCAACTTCAACTACGGCAGCAGCCTGCTGTGGATGGGCCGATGGGCCGAGGGCTGGCCGTTCTACGAGTGGCGGTTCGGCGCCAAGAGCTACGAGATGTCGGTGCGCGGCCTGCCCGTGTCTCCGGACCTGCCGGACGTGCTGACCGGTCAGCGTGTGTTCCTGTATCGGGAGCAGGGCATCGGCGACGAGATCCGGTTTGCCACCATGGTCCCGGACGTGGTCGAGCGGGGCGCCGACGTTACCCTGGAGGTGTCGCCGAAGCTCCTGCGGTTGTTCGAGCGATCGTTTCCATCGGTACGGGTGGTGGCGTCGCCGTTCCTCCCGGCGGAACGCGGGGAGGAACGGTTCGATATCGCGATGCCCACCGGCAGCCTCGGCCAGCACGTTCGGGGATCTGCCGAGCGGTTTCCGCGGGACCGAACGCTGTTCAGGCCGGACGCCCAGCGGGTGGCCGACCTGCGCCGCCGGGTCGAATCGCTCGGGGCCGGGCCCAAGATCGGCCTGTCCTGGCGCAGCGGCGTACAGGGCCGATTGCGCAACCAGTTCTATGCCGCGGTATCCGATCTGGAGCCGGTCCTGCGGGTCCGCGGCGTGGTGTTCGTGAATCTGCAGTACGATGACTGCCTCGACGAACTGGCCGAGATCACCGAACGGTTCGGGGTGCCGGTGCACGCGTTCGACGACCTCGACCTGTTCGACGACCTGGACGGCTCGGCTGCCCTGACCGCCGCTCTCGATGGCGTGGTCAGCGCCAACACCTCGGTGGCAACGATCGCCGGCGGCGTCGGCGTGCCATGTGTCGAGTTCCACGGCCGCCCGGTCCCGTCCGCCTACCTGATTGGAGGAGCGGATCCCTGGTTCTCGTCGGTTCGGCCGATTGGAAAGCGCATTGCCGATCCGTGGGATCGGACGATGCATCGCGTCTCTGAGATCGTCGGGGAATGGGTACGGAAGGACGCGGGGGACTAACCCGGGCTATCGCGGTCCGGGCGCAGCTGATCGTCGCCCGGAGCCACGGTACTGCTGGAGCCGGGTGGCGCGCAGGCCGCGTACGCCGTATCGGTCGATCAGTCGTTGCCAGGACTCCAGCTCTTCGATCGAGAGGTTCCAGCGCCCGCAGGCTTCCTCCGGGGACAGCAGCCCGCCGCGGACGGCAGATACGACCTCGGCCTTGCGGCGCATCACCCAGCGGGTGGTTTCCGGTGGTGGCAGGTCGTCGATGCCAATCGCCGTGCCGTCGGGGCCGGTGACGTGCTCGGGTCGCAGTGATGTGGTTTTGGTAGCCGCTTGTCCGCCCATGACCATCAAGAGCTGTTTTGATCCTGGAGACAGTGTGCCAACCGCCTCTTAACAAACGCCTAATGTCGGACGATTTGGATCGAATTCGTTGCAGGCAAAAAAAATGCCCCGGCCAGAAGGCCGGGGCGAGGCTGAGCGGTAACGCTTGCGGGGGGCGTACGTTACCGCTTCACACGGATGATCTCGTCGAGCAACTCGTCGCCGGTGGTGATCAGCTTGGTTGCCGCCGAGTAGGCGCGCTGGGTGATGATCAGGTCGGTGAACTCGTCCGATAGGTCGACGGTCGATTGCTCGAGTGCCGAAGACTCGATCGCACCCGCCCCCTGCAGTCCGGCTTCGGTCAGCAGAAGGTCGCCTGACCGGCTCGACAGCTTGTAGGCGTTGCCGTTCTCGGCACGCAGCTCCGTGGCGGCGGGGACGGTGCCGATGGCGATCTTGTAGATCGGTCGGGTGTCGCCGTTCTTGAAGCGCGCCGTCACGATGCCTTCGTTGTCGATCTCGACCGCGGTCAGCGCGGACGGCGACGAGCCGTTCTGGTTCAACAGCGTCGCCTCGTAGGAGCCACTCAACTGGCTCATTCCGTTGGTCTGGCCGACAATGCCCCAGTTGATGACGATGCTGGAGGCTGCGGCGCCGCTGCCGAAGGCCAGAGCGGTGATCGGCAGGGTGGTCTGGGCCGTATCGCCATCTGCCAGGGTGCCGCCGTTGTCGATGTCTTCGATGGTGCCATCGGCCGGGTCGAAGTCGATGGTGCCCGCGACGATCGCCGCGGTCGTGGTGCCGGCCTGATTGGTGACGTCGAGGGAGTAGGCCCACTCGTTGGCCTGGGCGTTCTTGGTCCAGTTGATCGTCATCAGGTGTTCGACGCCGAGAGAGTCATAGATCGTCAGGTTGGTGGTCTGCGTCGACGCCGTGGTGGCGTTGGCCGGAAGGTTGACTGCGAGGTTGGCGGTCGATGTCGGGTTCGACACCGATGTGAAACCGGCGAGATTGACCGTCTCAAGGCTCGAAAGCTGATCCTTGGTGGTGGCGTTGACGATCGCGCCCGTCGAGTCGGTCCGCCAGCCCTGCAGGAAGAATCCCGCGGCGTTCACCAAGTTGCCTTCTTCGTCCTCGGTGAAGGAGCCGGCTCGGGTCAGCAGGTACTCGCCACCGTCGGTGAGGGGTTCATCGTTCTCGTTCACGATGAAGAAGCCGTCACCGACCAGCGAAATATCGGTGTTCGACGTGGTGCCCTGCAACAGGCCCTGCTTCTCCGGGTTTACGAACGGCCGGGCCAGCACCCCGCCGGGCGAATAGCGGGCCGCCGACGCCGATTCGGTCACCAGGGTCTGGAACCGTGCGGTCGTGTCCTTGTAGCCGATCGTGTTCACGTTCGCGATGTTGTCGGAGATGATTCCGAACGCCTGGGACTGCGCGGACAGTGCCGACACCCCCGAGAACATACCGCCATAGATGCTCATTGTTATTGCCTCCGATTGCGCACCCGGTTTCGTCGGATGACTAAGAGGGTTGCTCCGTGGCGTTCTGCCAATTGGTTGCCGGTGTCGTTATGACGACGCGGCGGATTCTCTGACTGCGACAACCTTGGTCACATCGACCGCCAGGTCGCCGATCAGCAGGTAGTTGCCTGTCGCGTCGCTTGCGGCGCCGGTGACGTGGCCGGTGATGTCCTTGTCGACGCTGATGGCCTTTTCGCTGGCGTCTTCGGCCGTGACCAGGAAGGTGTACTGTCCGGCTGGAGCCGCTGCGCCGTCCTTGTCCAGGCCGTCCCATACGAGGGTGTGGCGGCTGGCGGAGCGTTCGCCGTCGACGGTCCTGATCGTTACGCCTTCAGCGTTGACGATCTTGATCTGTACCGATTCGGCCGTCTTGGCGGGTGTGTAGCCGAAGGTGACCGGCTTCGTGCCGTCGTAAACCGTCGTGCTGTCGGAGAACTGGACGTCGCGGCCGATATAGGAGACCGAGGAGGCTGCCGACTGGGAGTTCAGCAGCAGGATCATCTGCTCCAGGTTCTTGTTCTGGCTGATCTGCTGTTCGACGCTCGAGAACTGCACGAGCTGGTTGACCATCTCGGAGTTGTCCATCGGGTCGAGCGGATCCTGGTTCTTCAGCTGAGTGGTCAGCAGAGTCAGGAACATGTCGAAGTCCTTGCTCAGCTTGTCGGCCGAGGTGGACGACTTGGCACCGGTGGTGCTGATCGGGCTGACGGATTCCATGCTGCTTCTCCTCAGGCCACTAGGTCGTAGCTGCCGTCCTCACGGACGCTGCCGGAGCCGGTCTGGGTGTCGGGTTGGGCGTCGGCCTCGGCGCTCTGTTCGGCTGTTGCCGAGGATGCTGGGCCGGACGCGACACCGTGTTCGTCGCGCTCCGTCGGCTGGCCGTGGCCGCCGCGCAGATCAAATTCGAGCGAGTTCTGGTCGGTTTTCAGTCCGGCTTCCTGCAGCGCCTTCTCGAGGGCGCGGGAGTCGCGCTGCAGCATCTCGAGGGTCTCCGGCCGCTCGGCGCTGATCAGCGCCCGGACCATGCCGTCCCGGCCGAATTCCAGCTTCACGTCGACCTTGCCGAGTTCCTCGGGGTTGAGTCGGACCGTCATGCGCCCGCCGCCGTCGGCAGCCGAGCTCACCAGTTTCACGGCGACCTGGCCGACCGCGGTGCCTGGGAGGGCACCGGGTCGTCCATGGGCGGTCGCCTCCGCCCGAGAGGCCATAGCGGCGGGTAGTGTGCTCTGGGGTCCGCCTGGCCCGGCCGTCATAGAACTGGTCGCAAGAGTTGAAGTGGCTCCGGCCGACATCGAACCGGTGCCGCCGGGGCCCTGGAGCGGCGCACGCGCCGTCCGGGTTTCGAGGATCTCCTGGAACTGCGCTCGGGCGGCGTCGCCACCGAAGCCGCGCTGCCCGATGGTCGCCGTGCCGAAGGTGAAGCCACCATTGGCCTGAGCCTGGCCGCCATTCGGCTGTCCGCCATTCTGCGAATTGTTGCCCGACTGTCCGCCGGCTCCATTGCTGCCCTGCCCGCCGGACTGCGCCGCGCCGGCGTCGGCGCCGACGAACAGTGGCTGACCGCCACCGACATGCAAGGTGGTACCGGCTTGGGTTGCGGCTGCACTCTGTCCGGGCTGCACGGCAACCTTCGCACCGGCGTCGCCGGCGGCTGCCAGATGAGCCTGAACGAGGACGGCTGACGATACGCCCTGGGTGCGGGCGACGACGGTGGCGGGCTCGACGGTGACCGTCGCGCCGCGAAGCGTTCTGCTGTCCGGCGCGCCCGGGGATGCTGCCGCTGCCGTCGCTGCCGGCGCTGCCGAGGACGATGCGGGGGTGGCCGTCGGTGCCGACGTACGCTGCGTCGAAGTCGAATCGCTTGGCTTCTGGGCTGATCCGACACCCGGCGCTCGTTCGCTCGCCTGGGCCGCCGTTGCGAGTGGCGTCATGCCCGAAGGCAGCTCGGTTGTCGCTGCGGCTGCCGCGACTGGAGCGGCTGCCTGCTGCGGCGCCGGCTGTCCAGCGACGGTCTGCGCCGCGGCTGCGGCCGGCGGTGCGACGGCCGCGGGAAGGGGCGTCGGCGTGGCGGAGGGAGGGACTGGAACGGCAGGATGTGCAGGAACGACCGGCTGGCCGGCGACTGGCACTCCTACCGGGGTAGGTGTCGGGGTCAACTGCGGGATCGCTGGGGAGAGCGGGGCGCCGTCGACGGCTGCAGTTTCAGGTTCCCCGGTGTCGGATGTCCGGCCGGAGGCCGCAGTCGGTTTCGCCACTTCGACGGCGATGGCCGCTGACGCACTCGGATCGTCAACCTGTGGCTCGGAACGCCGTCCGTCGGCCGTCTCCGAGCTCGTCACGCGGCCGTCGTCTTCGACGCGCACGGAGTCGGGAGCCTCGTCCTGATGATGATCGTCGATCCGGGAGGACGCGTCGCGTTGGGTCTCGGGGCGCCTGGAGGGCTCGGGACGCACCGGCTCGGTCGGATTGCGACGAGCCGCCAGGTCCATGATGCTTTGGAAGCCGACATCTCCGCTCACGCGGTATCGCGGACTCCCGTTCGATCCGTTGGGGGCTTTGAGATCCAGTGGATTGAGGTCCATGGCGTCACCTGATCGGTCGTGTTCGATCCAATTCACGCAACAAGCGGGCCACTCCGGCTCCCCTGGTCTTATGGATAAATATCAATTGGTTAGGCTGGGGTCGTTGCTGTGGAGGCGGCAGGACCTGCCGAGCTCGGCAAATTCTTCCGGTTCACACGATCAAGATTGCCGGGCTGGGGCTTGGATCGGCCCGTGGGCCAGCGTTCAGGTCATTGAAACGAAGCCCAGCCGCGGCTTCCCGCCATCGGTACGAACCGTGCAGACGGATGAGGTGCATAGACTCTATAGTGAATATAATTTGAAATAAATTTTATTAAAATACTTGACAATATGCTTCAGCTCGTATTCAGTGAGGGTAGGACGGGCTAGATCCGTTCAGGTCGGCAAAACGCCGATGTCACCCTTAGAACGAGGATGAAGACAATGGCTGTTCAAAACTCCATCAACACCAACGTCGGTGCATTCGTGGCTCTCCGTAACCTCAACTCAGTCAACAAGCGTCTGGACGTCAGCCAGAACCGCGTGTCGACGGGTTTGAAGATTGCGGGCGCGCTCGACGATGCCTCGAACTTCTCCATCGCCCAGGGTATCCGGGGTGAGTTGAAGGCGATCGGCGCCGTCACGCAGGGCCTGAATAACGCCAAAGGCATTGGCAAGGTCGCGATCGCCGGCACGACGGCGATTTCCGATCTGCTGCAGACTGTCCGCCAGAAGCTGACCGAGCTGTCCAACGAGGGCATCACCACGGCGCAGCGGACCATTCTGGAGGAAGACTTCAACCAGCTGCTGTCACAGGCGGCCAACTTCATCGACAACGCCGTCTTCAACGGCGTGAACCTGCTCGACAGCTCGTCGGCGAACGTCAACACCTTGTCGAACCTGTCGGGCGGCACTCTGACGCTGACCTTCCAGGATCTGCGCACCACCGTCCTCGCGCTTGCGGGCTCGTCGTTCGGCAGTGCGACTTTGGCCCAGGCCGTGCTCTCGAGCGAGTACTCGGACCTGGAGTCGACCGTGAACTCGGCTCTCGGCTCGCTCGGTGCGGAAGTCCGTGCCCTCGAACTGCAGACCACGTTCCTGGAGCAGATCTCGGATGCGACCGAAGAAGGCTTGGGCAACATCGTCGATGCCGATCTGGCTCGCGAGTCCGCCAAGCTGACTGCCGCCCAGGTCTCGCAGCAGTTGGCAGTGCAGACGCTGGGAATTGCCAACCAGCGGCCGCAGAGCCTCTTGGGTCTGTTCGGTTAATCGGCAGGCATACGGGACACGGGGTGAGGCGGTGCCTCACCCCGTCACCCCGAAGAAAAACGCGGAAAGGAGAGATGCAAACTACAGAGAAATGATCCGGTAACTATTTGTTAATGATATAAACTCCGCTTGGAGTGTGATTTTTGGCCACCGCTGTGTTGCCACAGTCAACCGATACGTATTCGGTTGACTCGCGGGCGCTTGCGGCGCATGTTCTGAGGTGCTCTGGGGTTCGCCCCAATCTTGATGGGCAAAATGCCCAACCTTAGAACGAGGAGGCCAAAATGGCTGTTCAGAACTCAATCAACACCAATCCCGGCGTGTTCGTCGCGCTGCGGACTCTCAACACCGTCAATCGCGGCCTTGACATCAGTCAGAACCGGGTCTCTACCGGCCTGAAGATCGCGGGCGCACTCGACGATGCCTCGAACTTCTCCATCGCCCAGGGTATCCGTGGTGAGTTGAAGGCGATCGGCGCCGTCACGCAGGGTCTCAACAATGCCAAAGGCATCGGCAAGGTTGCGATCGCCGGCACGACTGCTGTGTCGAACCTTCTCCAGGACGTTCGCGTTAAGCTGACTGAGCTCTCGAACGAGGGTATCACGACGGCGCAGCGCACCATTCTGGAATCGGACTTCAACCAGCTGCTCTCTCAGGCTGCGAACTTCATCGACAACGCCGTGTTCAACGGGGTCAACCTGTTGGATAGCGGTGGCGCGAACATCAATACTCTGTCGAACCTGAACGGTGGCACCTTGTCGCTGACCGCTCAGGACCTGCGCACGACCATCAACTCGCTCGCCGGCTCGTCGTTCGGCAGCGCAACCTTGGCTCAGGCCGTGCTCTCGTCTGAGTACTCGGACCTGGAGTCGGCCGTGAACACCGCGCTGGGTTCGCTTGGTGCGGAAGTCCGTGCACTCGAGCTGCAGACCACGTTCCTGGAGCAGATCTCGGACGCGACCGAGGAAGGTTTGGGCAACATCGTCGATGCCGATCTGGCTCGCGAGTCGGCCAAGCTGACCGCCTTGCAGGTGCAGCAGCAGCTGTCCGTGCAGACGCTTGGTATCGCCAACCAGCGTCCGCAGAGCTTGCTGGGCCTGTTCCGGTAATCTTCTTCGACAGACTGACGCGACTACTTATGAGCCGGGCGACCCAGTCGCCCGGCTCTTTTATTGCCTGGCGCCTGGGATGCCGCTGAGTGTCATTCGGCGGATGCCGTCGGGTGAATATTGTGCCGCACGTGATCGGCGACGCGCTGCATTAGATGCTCCCAGGTTTCGGCGTTCTGCCGATGCAGGGTGGTCATCGATGGAAACCAGGGCGATTGCGTCCGGCCGAGTTCGACCCAGCTCGGTGCAAGGTCAAATCCCAAAGTCTGTACACCGATCGCACCTGCGAGGGCTTGGACGGCCGTTTGCGCCGAGGCAACGCCGTCGAGAGCCGCCATCAGCGCGGCAACGCCATCCAGATCGTCACGCCGATCGAGATCCGGTGGGAACAGAATCGGAGCTTGGTCTGGAGAGTCTAGGGCGGCGACTTCCGCGCCGCAGTCATCGTACTGCAGGACGACGATCCGCGACCCACCTTCGCGAAGCAGTGGTCGGCAATCCGACAGTTCCGGATAGTACTTGGCGCGATCCTCCGTCGTCAGGCCCGAGCGCCAACACAGACCCACGCGGCGCTCGTTCGGGGCTTCGGTGGCAAGCCAGTGACGAAACGCGGCAACACGGTCCGGATCCGGAGTGAGATAGCCGGCGGCAGCCGGGAAGTCGTTCTGCTTGCGTCGGAACATTGCTGGCAAATCGCCCGCCGCAATCCAATGAGTGGCTGCAAACTCGCCTGAGCGCCGGGCGCCGTCAGCGGGTCCGGCAGCCCGGTCGCGATCGAGCCAGTCAAGCTCCGGAAATGAGCGCTCGGCGAGACCGCGCAACCGGGAATCGATTTCCACCCGAACTGCCTGCAACCGACCGTTCCGAACCGCATCGGCAAGATCGGGCCAACAGGACGCGAACAGGATCTCGTCACCGAGGCCCTGTTCGGCCAGAACCAGCAATCTGGCGCCCGCCTCGCCGGTCCAGCGCGGTCCGGGTAGGTGCGGGGACCGTGCGATCGCCCTGGCGGTCTTTCGGTGCCCGAACAACTTCCAGCCATCGGCCAGGCTGCCGCTCGCGAGACGGTAGGTCCCGAGGTTGGCGAGAACCTGGAAGTCCGCGGGGGCGGCCACAGCGGCCCGGACGCCGTCGACGATAGCGCGCTCGAACCGGGCCAAGCGGTAGTGGCATTGCGCGCGGTTCCCATAGGCATTGGCCGTCTCCGGGACCAGGAGCGCGGCAACACGCGCGCTCCGGTCCGCGGCGTCGATTCGGTCAAGATCCAGTTGGACGGCCGACAGCGCCACCCTGGCGGCGGCGGACATCGGATTCAGACACAGCGACCAACTGCCGGTTCGGCTGGCGAGCCGGGAGGTGCGTCGTGACCGAAGCATGTCGGTCAGGTCCGTGGCGGCCGATCCGTCCATAGGGTCGATCACGATCGAACGCCGTAGGCTTGCCAAGGCGTCGTCCGGTGCCGGGGCGTCGCGTTTCCGACGCGCCAGAGCCAGTCCCAGACTCTGCCAGCCATCTGCCCTCAGCGGTGCGAGCATCACGATTCGGCGAGCCATCCGCACCGTTCCCGGTGGGTCTGTATGCAGAGTGATTCGGACCAGGGTGTCGCTGGCTTCGAGCAAAGACGGGCGAATCAGCAAAGCTCGGCGCAGCGAGGTTTCGCCACACGTCAGTCGCTTGAGGGTGAACTGCGCGTGGCCGAGATGAGCCCACGCTTCAGCGGATATCGGCGTTCTGCGGAGCGCCATTGCCAACAACGGCTCCGCATCGGCGGGCGAACCTTGCTGGAGAAGCACGAATCCCAGCAGATGATTGGCGCGTGGATGAAAGGGGGAGATCGTCAGAATCTCGCGATATCCGGCCGTTGCCGCATCGAGGTTCCCGGCGCGGTGGGCAAGGAGCGCACGCGCCATGATTTCGGCGATCGCCGTCACAGCGGTTCGACCGGCAGAGTGTCGGACAGTGAGGCTAGCTTGACAGAGCGGGGGTCCATGCGACACTTACTCCATGCCGCTCAAGGTCAACATCAAGCCGGGTGAGAAGTTCGTTGTGAACGGGGCCGTCATGGTCGCCGGCAACAAGGGCGCCTCACTTATTCTGCAAAATGAAGCCACGATACTTCTTGGAAAAGATATCATCCAAGAGGAAGAGGCCAATACGCCAGCGAAACGGATCTATTTTTCAATCCTTTTGATGTATCTGGATGACCACGATTCGAAGCAATACTATCCGACGTTTATCCGCTTGATTGAAGACTTTATGGAGGCGACATCGTTCAATCAGGTGCGAAAGACGCTCCTGCACATTGTACAGGACGTGAACGCCGCAAAATACTATCGTGCGTTAAAGACTTGTAAAGCATTGATAGGCTATGAAACTGAGGTGCTGGCGTATGCACAGGACCGAGGTGTAAGCCCCGATCTGAACGCGCTGGAAGCCGCTCACGACGACCGCTGAGTGTCCAATGTCAAAATATGATGCCTACAAGCGCACGATCAAGCAGACAGCGGCTCCTCGCGACGTCGAGTATCGGCTGCTTGCGCAGGTGACGTCGGGCTTGATGAAATCGAAGGAGCTTCGCGACGGTTCACACCGCGATCCTCGGCGCATGGCGCAGATCATGGATGCGCTGAACTGGAACAATCAGGTCTGGGACGCGTTCGTGGAGGACGTCGGCACCGAGGGCAACATGCTGCCACGGGAGTTGCGGGCAGCAATCGTCAGCCTCGGGATCTGGGTTACCCGCGAGACGGCTTTGGTCACATCGGGGGAAGGCGACATCGATGCGTTGATCGCCGTCAATCGAGCCATCATGCGCGGGCTGAATCCAAATCTGTCGGCGCGCGAGGATGCGACCGAAGACACTCAACTCGCCGTCCCGGACCAGTCCGTCTGACGTGAAGAGACGAGCCGTGACAACCGGCTCCAAGCACGGCGATCGCGGATCCCGGCTTCTCAAGTCATTCAACGAAGCGGTCGGCCTGCATGTCGCAGGCCGGTTCGCCGAGGCGGGTCGACTGTATGCCGATCTGCTTCGCCAGATGCCGAAGCATCCCGATGTCCTCGACTTCTATGGAACGCTCCACCACCAGCTTGGCGACAACGCCAGGGCGGCCGATCTCGTCGGGCGGTCCCTCACATACCGACCGCTGGCTGCGGCTACCCGGAATCGTTTCGGCGCAATCCTGAAAGCGCTCGCTCAGCGCGGATCAGCGGAGCGGGCGTTCCGCAGGGCGGCATTGATCGACCCCCGCCTGGCAGAGCCGGCCGTCAATATTGCCACGCTCCGTTCGGAGGATGGTGATCCGGACATTGCTTTGACATGGTGCGACCGGGCGCTTGTCCTGCAACCGGGCTCGTTTGAGGCCCGTGTTCGCCGAGGCGCGGTCATGAACGCGCTGCTTCGGTTCGATGAGGCGCTTCGGCTTCTGGAGCCTGCGCGGCGGCTCCAGCCGCAGCACCCCGAGATCTGGCTGCACTTGGTCACGGCTCGGTCCGGCACCGGCGACTTCGATGGGGCCCTGCGTGCGGCCCGTACTGGTATCGTTCAAGCACCCGCGGCCTATGAGCTGTATGCGGGCCTGACCAGCGGGCGCGGGCCGGTACTGGAAGGCGATGGGTTTGTTCCCTGGGCCCGGCGAGCGGTGCGCCTCAAGCCGACGGATGGCCGGCTGTGGGCCAATCTCAGTTCGGAACAGCACCGCGGATCCGAACCTGAAGCGGCCCTCGAAGCGGCGCGACGCGCCATCGTGCTCGATCCCGCACGGGCGTCGGCGATGCATGCCCTGGTCAACGCAGGCTTCCAGTGCGACCGGCTGGCGCTGACGAGGAACGCGTGCCGGCGAGGGTTGCTGGCACATCCCGGCAACCCTGACATCGGGTATGTTCTCGCGGAGGTCGAGTTCATCATCGGCGATCTTCGGCGCGCCTGGGGTCTCCACGAGGCGCGGATCGAGCGGCGGGTATTTCGGCCGCGCTTGGCGGTGCCATCGCCCTGGCTTGGCCCCGGGACCGAGAGTGGCGCGCTCCTGGTCGCTTCGGAGCAGGGGGTTGGCGACGAGGTGATCTTCCTGAGTTGCCTGCCTGATCTCCTGAACGCCGTAAAGGTTCCGGTCGTGGTTGAGGTCGATCCGCGCATCGTACCGGTCATGGCACGGACTTTTCCGAATGTGACCGTGGTCGCCCGCCAGCTGGTTGCAGGCGATTCACTCGGGCAGTACTTCGACTACGCCGAGTTGACTGCCCGCCATGATCTCCGGCACGTGGTGTACGCGGGCAGCCTGCCGCGGTTCTTCCGAGCCGATCGGGCGGCTCCTTCATTGACCGGCGGCTATCTTCGGCCGGTGCCGGAGCGTGTTGAGCGTTGGCGGTCGGTCTTGGCGCAATACGGCGCGGATAAAGCGGTCGGCGTGGTATGGCGCAGCGCACTGATGACGCGGTTCCGCGCACGCCACCACGCAGACATTCTGGACTGGGCGCCGGTGTTCCGCACGCCCGGCTGCACGTTCGTCAACCTGATGCACGGCGACGTCCAGGCTGAGATCGATCGCCTGAAGGAGGCCGAGGGCGTTGACATCCAGCGGCTGGACGGGGTCGACCTGTGGAATGACATCGACGAGCTCCTGGCGCTGCTTGCCGCGTTCGACGTGGTCGTTGCGGCCAGGACTGCCAATTGCGCATTCTCGGCCGCGGTCGGCACCCCGACCATTCGCATGGCGCAGAGCTTCAACCGCATTTCCGATGGGCGCGACTTCTTCTTCGCGAATATGAGACCGGCTTTGGCCAAGGACGAGCCCTTCAACGCTCGCCAGGCGGGTGTTGGCGGCGCCCGGATCCTCGCCGACTTCCTGGCAGGCCGGTTCTGACTTTCGGTCTCCTGCGCGCGGCGCAGGCGAAGGCCGTCTCTGCATCCCGGTTCGCAGCAGATTGAGGTTCGCCGGCTTGGCCGGATGGAAGCTCAGCAGCATTCCACGGCGGTTATCCCGGCCGAGTCCCGTTCCGGATAGCCAGATCACCCAGTCCAACTCGGCGCTTTTTTCCAGGTCGGAGCGGCAATTCCTGCCGTGAACGAACCTGATTAACGGTGAGTGTGTCCGGTCCTCCAGAATAATATTTTTTAAAAACAAATAGTTATGTGGATTTTTCAATCTGGCCCAGAGCTTGCGCCATCCGCTTCGACAGACCTCTACCGGTTCCCACCGATTGTGAAGGTGGGAGGCACAAGAGAGCCGGGATTGGGTCGACAGAACGTTGACGAAGGAACGGGACCATGGCGAACAACTCAATCCTGACAAACCCCGGTGCACTTGTTGCCCTGCGCAACCTGGAGCGGACAAACCGTTCGCTGGACGTAACGCAGAATCGCGTCTCGACCGGCCTGAAGGTTACCGGTGCGATCGACGACGCGTCGAACTTCGCGATTGCCCAGGGTATCCGGGGCGACATCAAGGCGCTCGGCGCGGTGGTTCAGGGACTGAACAACGCCAAGGGCATCGCCAAAGTCGCGATCGCCGGTACCACCAGTATCTCCGATCTTCTCCAAACGGTTCGTCAGAAGCTGACGGAAATGTCCAACGAGGGCATCACCACCACTCAGCGGTCGATCCTCGAAGAAGACTTCGCGCAGCTGCTCTCGCAGGCGGCGAACTTCATCGAGAACGCGGTGTTCAACGGCGTGAATCTGCTCGACAGCGGCAGCACCAACGTCAACACCCTGTCGAACATCAACGGCGGCACGCTGACCCTGACGGTTCAGAACCTCCGTACCCAGGTTCTGGCGCTTGCCGGTTCCTCGTTCGGCAGCGCGACGCTGGCCCAGTCGGTCCTGGCGTCCGAGTTCAACGATCTGCAGTCCATCGTCAACACCGCACTGGGCTCGCTCGGTGCGGAGGCGCGGGCGCTTGAGCTGCAGACCACCTTCCTTGAAGAGATCACCGACGCCACCGAAGAAGGCCTCGGCAACATCGTCGACGCCGACATGGCGCGTGAATCGGCTCGCCTTACCGCCCTGCAGGTCCGCCAGCAGCTTGGCGTGCAGGTGCTGGGGATTGCCAACCAGGCACCGCAGATCCTGCTCGGGCTGTTCCAGTAATCGCCGGCGGTGCGTCCGGCGGAGCAGAGCCCGACGGACCGGCGATGACCGGAGAACGAAGCGGAGGGTAGGAGAATGCAGGGATACAACGCCTATCGCCGCACGCAGGGCGCGGTGGCGACCCAGAACGGCCGGGACCTGGAGTACAGGTTGCTTGCCCAGGTGACGGGCGCACTGATCAAGGCTCGCGATGGCGCATCGACACTGCCGGAACGGCTGAATGCGGTCTTGCGCAACGAGAAGGTCTGGGGGGTGTTCCTCGCAGACCTCAATCATCCCGACAACGGGTTGCCCAAGGAACTCAAGGGCGGGATCGCGAGCCTGGCGCTGTTCGTGATGAAAGAGACGCAGCTGATCATGGATACCAACGCGCCTCTGGACGACCTGATTCTGATCAACCGCCAGATCATGGCGGGCCTGAAGCCTGAGCCGCAGAGCCTGGCCGGATAGCGTCGGCGACACGCCGCACGGACCTTGGCTCAATTCTTGCTTGGTCTGTAGCGCGCGTTCGGACGTCTGACGCGGTCGAAGCCGAGGAACAACGATGTCACTGATCAACGCCATCTACAGTGCTTCAAGCGGCATCGCGGCGGCCCAGGCCAAGATCGACGTGGCCTCCCGGAACATCGCGAGCGCCAGCGTCGACGGCTATACCCGCAAGGTACAGGAAACATCGACCCGGGTCGTGGACGGCCGCGGAGGCTTGGTCCTGGTCGAGCAGGTTACCCGCAACGTGAACGCGCAGTTGCAGCGCGACGTGCGGGAGCAGACCTCGGTCGTTGAAAAGCTGACGGTCCTGGACGATTTCCTTGCCCGTTTCGAGCTCGAGTTCGGGCGGCCGGAAGACAACAGCTCGATCTCATCGAAGATCACCGATCTCAAGGCCAAGTTCCAGGCGCTGGCGACCAATCCAGACCAGTCCACCGCTCAGAACGATGTGATCTCGGCGGCCGAGGAAGTCGCGCGGACCCTCAACAATCTGTCGTCCAGCATTCAGGAGCTGCGAGCCGAAGCGGATCAGCGCGTCGAGGATTCGGTCGAAATCATCAACCAGGCACTGCAGAACGTCGAATCGCTGAACGCTGAGATCGGCTCGCGCAAGGCGGCGGGCGAGTCGACCGCCGATCTCGAGGATCAGCGAGACGTTTGGATCACCAAACTGTCCGAGCAGATGGACATCAAGACGTTCGAGCGGCCGGACGGCAAGATTGCCATCCTGACCGGCGACAGCCAGTTTCTTCTCGATCAGGAAGCCGTGACGCTGACCTTCGTCGCGTCGACCACGGTTTCGGCCGGGTCGGTGCTCAACGATGTCATGCTCGACAATGGGTTCATGGCGCCGTTTTCGATCACCAACTCGTTCTCCGGCGGAACGGTCTCGGGCTTGCTGCAGCTTCGCGACACCACACTGCCGCTGGCCCAGAGCCAGTTGGATTCGCTGGCTTTCGAGCTGGCCGAGCAGTTTGATGCCATCACGGTCGGCGCCACCACCGCCGATCTGGATCTGTTTACGGACGCGGCTGACGCGATCCCTGGAGCGGCTGCTGGCTTCGCGGCGGTGATCCAGGTTCGCAGTACGGTTACCGGCGCGGAGCTGCGCGACGGTACCGGCGGCACCTTCACCTCCTCTGGGGTGAGCGACTCATCGCTGCCGCTGGCCATCATCGATATGTTCGACACCAAGCAGGCCTTCACGGCGGTTACCGGCCTCAATACCGCGTCGTCCACGCTGGAGGAGTTCGCGGCCCAGTTTATTGGCTACCAGGCAAACCAGGCTGCCGACTTCGAGAGCCAGCTCCAGTTCCAGGATCAGGTTCGCAACCTGCTGAGCGAGCGCCTGACCGATGCAAGCGGCGTGAACCTCGATGAGGAACTGGCGAGCTTGATCCAGCTGGAGGCGGCCTTCGCCGCGTCCGCCCGGGTGCTGAGTTCGGTCCAGCAGGCGCTTGACGAACTCCTTGGCGCAATCCGCTAAGGCTTTGAGGGGTCTTTGACATGCGTATCTCAACCGTCACTCAGAACCTTCGCATCGACAACTCGATCACGTCGATCCAGCGGCAGATCGCGGATGCGCAGCAGCAGATCTCGACGGGGAAGAAGTCTCAGGTATACAGCGGATTCTCCGGACAGGACGTCCGGCTGCTGGTGTCTCTGAAAGAGCAGCGCACCAGTGTTCAAACCTATGTCGATTCCATCAACAACACGAAGGTGAAGACGACGACGATCAATGCATCGCTCGTGACGGTCACCGACATCACCCAGGATATGCGCAAGAAGTTGTACGAGCAGGTCGAAGGCCTGTTCGAGGACTCTTCACTGGCGCTGGGCACCTACGCGAATGCGGCGATCGATCAGCTCACCAACCTTCTGAACCAGACGTCCGGCGGGCAGTACCTGTTCAACGGTACCGATACGGATACCCAGCCGCTGCTGTCTCCATCGGCCATCAAGACGGCCTACGCGGCCCATGTGGCGGGTGCTCTTGGCCCCGGACAACCGGCCCTGTCGGCCGGCGCCGGCGCGACCGACATCATTACCTTCGTTGAGGATTTCTTTGCGACTGACGCCAACTGGAACAACGTAACCACGCCGGCACCTGGCTCGCTGCAGGCGCGGATCGACAAGGGCGTGGACGTCACATTCGGGGAACTCGGCAACGACAATGCGTTTGAAGAGGTGTACGAAGTCTTCTTCGCTTTCGCCAATGCCAACTTCCAGGCGGGCGATGACGCTGAGTACCAGGCGCTGGTTACCTGGGGCCTTGGAAAGATCGAGGCGGCGTTCGACCTGATCAACGACATGGTCGGTCAGAACGGTGTGATCGGCGCCCAGATGGAGACCAACCTGGAGTCGCATCGGGAAGCTCTGACGATGCTTGAAACGCAGGTCCTCGATATTGAGGATGTTGATGCCTACGAGGCCGTAAGCCTGTTCCAGACTCTGCAGGCCCAGCTGGAGTCGTCGTTTCAGACGACCGCCGTCTTGCGCAATCTGAGCTTGACCAAGTACATTTGATCATCCAGCGCCAGCATCGTCTTAATTGCCAGGCTGCTCCGACCGACAATCAGGCGTCCTGTCGTGCGGTCCAGGGGTTTGTGCTGGACCGATTGATTCGAATCCCGTATAATTCGCTTAGTAAGGTCTGCCAAGTTTGACCTAAAGTCTCCAGAATGGAGGTTTCCATGGAAATTGATGCGCGATTTCCAGGGGTCCAGGTCAACCAGACAAGTGACGGTCGCGACGGACAGAATTCGACCCCGCCGCCGGCGCTGGTTGAATCGGACGCCAATTTTTTCATCAGCCCGGTGCTGCGATTTGATTCGCGGTCACTGACCGTAATTTTCCAGGTTCGGGACAGTCTGTCCGGGGACGTCGTACGGCAGTTTCCGTCTGAGGCGGTGATTGCGCGCTACCGTCAGGATCCGACTGCCAAACCGTTCGTGCTGCCTTCCAGCCGTGATGCTGGCACTGGCGATGTTTCCGATGTGCAGATCGGTGGGCCGGTGGCCGCAGCATCTCGAGAAGATGCCGCGGTTGAACGCCCGCAAGCCGGGACGGTCGAAGGGGCATCCGTTGACCCGACCAGGACCGCGCCGGTTGACTTGGTCGCCTGACGCTGCTGCGATCAGCCTGTGCTGAAGGTGATTCACAGGGCCGCTCTAGATGTGGTATGGTCCAGAGGTGATGTATCAATAAATAGCAGGGATAGCGTTTCATGAATCTTGCCGATCCACTTCATCATTTGTTGGTATCGGCAATCCGCCATCAGGAAGCTGATGAGATCGATGAAGCGCGGGACCTGTATGTCGAGATCTTGGAGAAGAATCCGCGCCACGAGCAAGCGCTCCATCTGGGTGGATTGCTTTGCTTGCAGCATGGCGAGTTCGGCGGTGCTCGAACGCTCCTAGAGACCGCGATCGACGTTAACCCCAACAACCCGGCCTATTCGAATCACCTTGGCGTCGTCTCACTCCGCGAGAACGATTTGGACGGGGCGCTCGAGCTGTTCCGTCGCGCGACCGGCATGGACCCGACGTATTCCGAGGCGTACTTCAATCTCGGCATCGCGTTGCGCGGTGTCGATGATCTTGAAGGCGCAGCCGAGGCTATCTCGAGGGCCCTGGAGAACGATCCTGATAACGACCGGATCCTGGTTTGGGCCGGCGTTCTTGCACACGAACGGGGCGATCAGCATGCGGCGGCGGAGCTGCTCATGCGCGCGGTCGAGTTGAATCCGACGAACGCCGAGGCGTTGCACCAGCTTGGCGACATCTTCGTTGCACTGAACTCGCTGCCCGACGCAGAGCGCTGCTATCGTACGGCAATCGACGTCAATCCGAAGGTTGCGGGCTTCCACGGCAAGCTCGGCTCGGTCCTGACTCAGTTGCACAGGCTGGACGAAGCCCACCGGTCGTTCGAAGTGGCGCTGTCGATCAACCCCGACGATGCGGCGCTGCTGGGCGGTGTCGCGCTGGTCTATCTTGAGCAGGGTGAAATTGACAAGGCGCGGGCCCATGCCGAACGGGCGTTATCGATCGATAATGACAGCGTCGACGGTCACTATTCGATGGCGATGGTGCATCGGGTGACCGGCGATCTGCAGGGGGCTCGGGTGGAGGCGGCTCGGGTCCGCGAACTGGCGCCGGATAACGCCCGCTATCTCGACGGCCTGGATATCTAGGGCCGTATTCCCGATCAGAGCGTACGGTTGTAACCTGCTGCACCGGCGCCGCTGGTGCCGTATGCGGCGTACCCGCGGACCGGCTTGCCCGGCCGTACATCGGGGCCGGTTACACCGCGCGCCTTTTTGACGCCTGAGATGACCATCTTGACGACCCGGTCGGTGGCGTCATGGGCTGACTTCAGGGCGATCATGTTCTCCGACAACGTCTCCCGGAAGGCCGCATAAAGCTTTCGGAGGTCGGTCCGTTCCTCATCGCTCAGAGCATCCAGTGCCGCGAGATTCTTCCTGAGGCGGGTCTGGTGGTCGTGATAGCCCTTGGCGATCTGCGCTTTCCGGCGCTGGACGTCCTCAAGCTTGGTGAACTGGCGACCTTGAATCAGTTCGATCTCGTGCCGCATGACGGCGGTGAGCTGCGCCATAGACTCGACGAACAGCTGGATCAGATCGCGCGGGTTCATGACTTCACCTCCTGAAGCTGAAGCAACTGACGTTCGACGATATCGGCGACACCAATGCCGCCGCGCTTGGCGATGACCTCGCTGACTTCCTCGACGTAGAAGTCGCGCCATGTGCTCTCCGCCTGGCCACCACCGAACATCCCATCGGTCTTCACGCCCTTGAACATGTGACCGAGCATCTGGGCGATAAACTGGCTTTCGAACTTCTCGGCAGCCTTGCGGACGGCGGACTGGTCGCCCGCGGCGGCAGCGGCGTTGAGGGTGTCACGCTGACGTTGAGCGGCGCCCTGGGTGCGGGCGAAGTCGAGCTCAGCGACGTCGGGAAGGGAGGATACGTTCATCGTGCGTCTCCTGCTCAGAGCACTTCGAGTTCGGCTTGCAGCGCGCCGGCGGCCTTGATCGCCTGCAGGATCGAGATCATGTCGCGCGGGCCGACGCCCAGGGCGTTCAGGCCGTTGACCAGTTCCTGCAGTGTGACCTGGCGTGGCAGGACAGTAAGCTTCTTGTCCTTGTCGTCGTCGATCTCGATCTGTGTGCGCGGCACCGTGACGGTCTCGCCGGTCTGCGCGAACGGCTGCGGCTGGCTGACCTGCGGCGTTTCCGTGATGCGAATGGTCAGGTTCCCCTGGGCAATCGCCACGGTGTTGATGCGGACGTTCTCGCCCATCACGATGACGCCGGTCTGCTCGTCGATCACCACCTTGGCAATCGTGTCGGGAGTGACGCGCAGCTGCTCGACGTCGGTGATCAATGCGACGGCGTTGTTGCGGTACGCATCCGGCACCAGCATCCGAACCGTACCGGAGTCGGTCGACTGGGCAATCGGCCCGCCGATGAAGGCATTGATGGCCTGGGCGATGCGGCGGGAGGTCGTAAAATCGGGATTGCGCAGGGCGATGCGCACCGTTTCCATCTGGTTCAACGCGAAGCTGACCTCGCGCTCGACGATCGCGCCGTTGGAGATCCGTCCCCCGGTCGTGACGCCGCGCGACACGCTTGCGGCGGCACCCTGGGCCGAGAAGCCGCTGACCGCGACCGGACCCTGGGCCACGGCGTAGACCTCGCCGTCAGCGCCGATCAGCGGGGTGACCAGCAACTGGCCGCCGAGCAGGCTGTCGGCGTCGCCGATCGCCGACACGGTGATGTCGATCCGGGTTCCCTGGGTGGCGAACGGCGGCAGGATGGCGGTGACCATCACCGCAGCAACGTTCTTGGTGTCCAGGTCGTTGTCGCGCGCGTTGACGCCGAGCCGCTCCAGCATGCCGACCAGGCTCTCTCGGGTGAAGATCGCACTGCCGATGTCATCCCCGGTGCCCTTCAGGCCGACAACCAGTCCGTATCCGATCAGAAGGTTCTCGCGAACCCCCTCGAAGTCGACGATGTCCTTGATACGGGTTTGCGCCGCCGCACCGCCGACACCCACGGCAAGAATGACCCACAAGACTGTCACGAAGGTTGCGAACCGTTGCATCCAGCGTCCCGTTGTCATGATCATCGTCCCCGCGATCGGTCGGTGTTGCCGGGTGTTCCCGGTCTCGCCATCTTTTATGCTAGAAGCGTGCCACCTTGCTTGCCGCCGCCTGTAGTTGAGGGTGGCGTCGAAACCCGCGACGACGCATGGTACAATATGATTATGCGAATCCGAGTTGAGCGAAGTTCACGTCTGTTCGACCGAGGTTGCCCATCGCCATGAAGGTCGAATCATCCAAAGCGGCTGGAATCTCCGGCGTTCGTCGAGGTGGAAAGACCGGCAAGGCCGGCTCGTCCGATTTCTCGAAGCTGCTGGATGAAACCGCTGAAACCGGCGATGCGGCCGGCGTCTCCGGTGTGCGGGCGGTCGATTCGGTGTTCGCGGCCCAGGAGGTTGGCGACCGCGAAGGCAGCGCGCGCCGGGCACGGGAACACGCCGACCTGATGCTCGACAGGCTGGACGATATTCGTCACGGCCTGTTGATGGGAGCCATCCCGCGCGACCGTTTGCAGGAGCTGGCCACCACTGTTCGCCGGCAGCGCGAGTCGTTCGACGACCCTCGGGTGGTCGAGATTCTCGACGAGATCGAACTTAGAGCTCGGGTCGAGCTTGCGAAACTCGAACGAAGCGTGTAACCCGTCGCGCGGCGCGGAACTCCAAGGGTTTCATCCTGTTGATGCGGTCTAGGTCGCTTCAAGCATTCCGCGCCCGTTCGGTGACGGGCCCTCTGCCACCGAATGCCGTCGAGCCCGCGTGGAGGAAGGGGATGAGCGTGACCCTGCCGCCGGACTATATGCCGTCGGACGAAGAAGAGTTCATGAACCCGCAACAGCTGGAGTACTTCCGGCAGAAACTGCTCCGTTGGAAGGCCGAGTTGGTGCGCGATGCCAACGAAACCTTGAGCAATCTCACCGAACAGAACTTGCAGCAACCCGACATGGCAGATCGTGCCTCGCTCGAGACCGAGCACTCGATCGAACTCCGGACCCGGGACCGCGAACGCAAGCTGATCAGCAAGATCAACTCTGCCTTGAAGCGAATCGAAGACGGTACCTACGGGTATTGTGAAGAAACCGACGAGCCGATTGGTTTGAAGCGACTGGAAGCCCGACCCATCGCCACGCTGAGCCTGGAGGCACAGGAGCGGCACGAGAAGATGGAACGGACCCACCGCGACGACTGATACCGTTCTTCGGAACCGGCTTGAAACTAGGAAGGCCGCCCTTGTCCAGGGCGGCCTTTTGTTTTGGGTCTCAAGCGGTGTCGGAAACCGGGCGGCGACACCTGCGGCCGGTCGTCAGAACGGCATGATCACATCCAGGACCTGGGAGCCAAAGCGCGGCTGCTGGACGTCGGTGAGCTGGCCGCGGCCACCATACGAGATCCGGGCTTCCGCCATCTGGTCGTAGCTGATGGTGTTGGACGACGTGATGTCGGCCGCCCGGATCACGCCGCCGACCACGACCTCGCGCACTTCGAAGTTCACGCGCACTTCTTGCCGGCCATAGACGACCATATTGCCGTTCGGCAATTTTTGCGTAATCACGCCGGCGACCCGCAGATTGATCTCTTCCTCGCGATCCACCTTTCCGGCGCCGACGTTGCTGGTCGACGATCCCAGGTCGAGGAAATTGCCGCCGGTTACCGCTTCCGGGAACACGCTGGTCAGGCTGCCTTCATACCCGAACAGGCCGTTCAGCTGGGCGGCATCGGTGTTCTGGCGCGTGCGCGTGGTCGTGTTGTCGACCGCCGCCTTGTCGGCGATCGTCACGACCACCGTGATGATGTCGCCGATGTCGCTGGCGCGCTGATCCTTGAAGAACGCCCGGCTGCCTTCCTGCCACAGCGAGTTGGCCTGGCGGGTCGCCACGACCGGGGCCGGCATCGGCATCGAGACCGGCTGGTACCCGGCGCCGCGCGTCGGATCCTCGATCCGGGACATCTCGGGAGCCTGTCCGATGTTGGCGAGCCGATCGACCGCGCTGCAGCCGGAGAGCGCGGCGGCGACCGTAATGGTGGCGAGGAGCGGGAGGGCGGTGGTGCGGGCGATCATTTCTGGATCCTCCGAGTGCGCGTTGTGCGCGAGCGTCAGTTGATGGATGCGACCTGCGAGCCGGTGATCGTGACGGTGCCCGCCCCGGTCACGCGGGCCTCAAGGACTTTTCGGCTATGGTTGTTGCGAACCCGGATGATGTCGCCGACAGCCCCTTTTTCCGTGGCTTCGGCGCGGGCGGTGAGGGTCATCGTTCCGCTGTTCAGGACGATGGTGACCAAATCGCCCTTGTCGATCACGAAGTTCGGACGGATGTCGGTCAGTCGGATCGGCTGCCCGCCGACAATCGGCCGGCGAGGGGTCCGACCCAGCAGGTCTTCCAAGCGGGTAACCGAGTTCATGCTGGCGCGCCGGGATTCGACGCGGAGCCACTGGATGTCGTTCTCGGTGATCACTTCGCCGGGCATGGCGTGACTGCGCAGCACCGGTACGCTCAGCATCGGTTCGACGCGGCCGCTGACGACCACCGGGGTGGCCTGGCTGCCCGGGACGCTGATGGTGGCGTCGAAACGGTTCGAGCGAGGATCGTAGGCAAGGTTCCGGACCAGGACGTCGGGAACAGTGCCGGTCGCCACAAAGAGCGGAAGATCGCGATTGAAGATCTCGACGTCGAAGTCGTCGCCCCGACGCTGCGGTTCGATGACCCGCGCCAGCGCGTCCCGGATGAGTTCGATTGGCACCGGGGCGCTGTCACGGACCACTTCGGAGTAGACCTTCATGTCGCGCGGACGCCACTGAAGACCGAAGGATTTGGCGTAGTGGAACAGCTCCCGGACACCGAATACATGGCGGCCGCCGGGCTGCGGGGCGTCGGCGATCCGGCCGTCGTTGGCGGGCGGAACGTTCGCGAACAGGTCGGACAACCGGATGCCGTCGCCGCCGACGATCACCCGCTGCTTCAGGATCAACGGCAGGGCGTCGCCAGTGGCCGTTGCGGCCTGGGCGGCGCCGGAGCCGAGCAGGACGGCGGCGAGTGCGACGGAGGTGATCGTGCGGGCGGTGCGGTTCATCGGATGTCT
This sequence comes from Thalassobaculum sp., assembly GCF_040219215.1. Lineage (GTDB taxonomy): Bacteria > Pseudomonadota > Alphaproteobacteria > Thalassobaculales > Thalassobaculaceae > Thalassobaculum_A. The sequence continues at coordinate 172,277 of NZ_JAVJSX010000011.1, read as the reverse complement.
CCCTGGTTCGAAGAGGCGGCGTCAGCCGACCTCACCGGACGTTGTTGACCGTCGACATCATCTGGTCGGACGTCTCGATGATCTTCGAGTTCAGTTCGTAGGCGCGCTGTGCGGTGATCAGGTTGGTGATCTCGTGGACCGGGTCGACGTTCGACGATTCCACGAAGCCCTGCTGCAGGCGCCCAAATCCCGTGGCGCCCGGCACGCCGGTGGTGGCGGCACCCGAGGCCGCGGTCTCCAGCAGCAGGTTCTGCCCGATGTTCTCAAGGCCGGCATCGTTCTGGAAGATTGCCAGCTGAAGCTGGCCGACGTTCTGCTCCTGGACCTGGCCATCGATCTGGGCGAACACCTGACCGGACTCGTTGATCGTCACGGAGAGGGTATCGGCGGGTATCGTGATCCCCGGCTGCACGGTGTAGCCGTCCGGGGTGACCAGGGTTCCGTCCTGGTTGGTCTGGAACGAGCCGGCGCGGGTGTAGGCGGTTTCGCCGCTCGGCAGTTCGACCTGGAAATACCCCTGACCAAGGATCGCGAGGTCGAACTTGTTGTCGGTCAGGGTAAGCGCGCCCTGCTCGTTGATCCGGTAGGTGGCGGCGGTCTTCACGCCGACGCCGATCTGGATGCCGGAAGGGACAATGGTGCCGGCGTCGGAAGAGTTGGTGCCGACCCGCCGCAGGTCCTGGTAGAGCAGATCCTGGAACTCGGCGCGCTGCCGCTTGTAGCCGGTGGTGTTCATGTTCGCGATGTTGTTCGAGATGACCTCGACGTTGAACTGCTGGGCAGCCATACCCGTCGAGGCGATGTTCAAGGACTGCATCGTGATCTCCCTTCACCGGCGCGGCGCGCCTGTATCCGTATTCCGTGCCGGGCCTGGGCCCTGGCCGATCCCCGATCGGGACTATTCGCCTGGTTTCAATGCACGTGCCGTGCCATCCGTGCTCAGCGCACGGGTCGGGCCAATCGTTGAATGATGGTGTCCTGCCGCTTGTCTTCGCGATCGAGCAGGGTTTTGACGGCCTCGTACGCGCGGTGGACTTCGATCATCGCGGTCATCTCGCCGATGGCATTGACGTTCGAGGTCTCGATCATGCCCTGGTTCACCTCGCTTTCCTGAGCCGGCTCCGCGACCTGATCGGTCTCGAAAAGGCTGTCACGAACCTTTTGCAGGATGCGGTTGTCGGCAAACTCGACAATGCCAAGACGACCGATCAGCTGATCGCCAAGCCGGATGACGCCATCCTTGCTTACCGTCAGGTCGGCTCCACCGCGTGGGATCAGGATGGGATTGCCTTGCGTGTCCAGGATCGGATTGCCGTCCTGGGTGACCAGCCGGTTCCGCTCATCAAGCGTAAAGGTGCCGTTGCGCGTGTACTTCGTGCCGCTGCCGTCATCGACCTGGAAGTAGCCGGGGCCGTTGATCCCCATATCGAAAGTGTTATGGGTGACCTTGAGGTTGCCCTGGTGCTGGTCGGTTGCCGTGCCCTGGTCGATCACGAAGTCCATGGTCTGTGCGAACGGAGCTTTCTGGACATAGGTCTGGTAGATCATCACCTCTCGCTTGAACGCGGTGGTGTTCGCATTCGCGACGTTGTTCGCAACGACCGACATCTGTCGACGCAGCGCTGACTGGCGGGAAAGGGCGATGTAGACCGGGTTATCCATGGCGCACTCCGTACTCTCGTATGCGTCTGTTGATGGCCAAACGGCGTTCGCCAAGGTCAATGCAGGTCGCGTGCCAAGTGCGCTGGACGGGCGCGGTCGGGCTGACGCCTTGAGGAGCGGGCCCGCTGCCGGGCTCGGCAGAAATTTCCGCGGCAGCCCGTTTCAGGGTCCGGAAGACGGTGTCGGCCGTGCCCGGCCGGGGGACGGGGAGGGCGCTTCAATGCCTCCTGGTGTGGCGTGCTTTCGGTTCGGCCGGCGATCCGGTAAGATTCACCGAGTCGGCACTTACCTTGCAGGAGGTGACCCGATGGCGCGGGACCGCATCTGCGCCGGGCAGTGAACGGAGACAGGAATGGCTGACGAGGCACTCGACGACATCGAAGATGTTGGCGGGGAACCCGACAAGAAGAAGCTCAGCGGCAAGCGCCTGATTGTGTTCGCCGCGATTCTTGTGCTTGTGCTCGTCGGCGGCGGTGTCGGTGCTGCGTTCATGCTTGGATTGTTCAGCAGCCCTCCGCCGCCTCCGACTGAGGAGGCAGGTGCCGCGCCGGCGCCGGTTGCGCCTGTGCAGCAGCGGGCGTTCTTCTTCGAGGTTCCCGATCTGATCGTGAACCTGAACACCAGCGGCCGGAAGTCGACGTTCCTGAAGATCAAGATCGCGCTGGAACTTGAGGGGCCGCAGGACGTTGACCGGATTAACGAGGTCCTGCCGAGAATCTTCGACAACTTCCAGGTCTATCTTCGGGAGCTGCGTGTCGATGATCTGAATGGATCGGCGGGGATGTACCGGCTGCGCGAGGAACTGCTGCGCCGGGTGAACATCGCGGCGCGGCCGATCAAGGTACGAGACGTGCTGTTCAAGGAAATGCTGGTTCAGTAAGGCGGCGGACATGGCGACCAATGACGATCTTGCGGCCGAATGGGAGTCGATGTCGGATGACGACGGCGAGGAAGTCGGTGCCGCCCGTGTCCTAAATCAGGACGAGATCGACAGTCTTCTCGGCTTTGACGAGGCCGGCGACGGCGACGGCGACACGTCGGGCATCCACGCGATCGTCAACTCGGCACTGGTCTCCTACGAACGCCTGCCGATGCTTGAGGTGGTGTTCGACCGTCTGGTCCGCATGATGTCGACCAGCCTGCGGAACTTCACCTCGGACAACGTCGAAGTCTCGCTCGACAACATCACGTCGATCCGGTTCGGCGACTATCTGAACTCGATTCCGCTGCCGGCGATGCTGTCGGTGTTCAAGGCCGAGGAATGGGACAATTTCGGCCTTCTGGTGGTTGATTCAGCGCTGATCTACTCGATTGTCGACGTGCTGCTGGGCGGACGGCGTGGAACGGCCGCGATGCGCATCGAAGGCCGGCCCTACACCACGATCGAGCGCAACCTTGTGGAGCGCATGGTGACGGTCGTGCTGAGCGATCTGTCGGCGGCGTTCGATCCGCTGAGCCCGGTGACCTTCCGTTTTGACCGTCTTGAGACCAACCCACGCTTTGCGACCATCGCCCGGCCGGCCAACGCGGCGGTTCTGGCGCGGCTGCGCATCGACATGGAAGACCGTGGCGGCCGGCTCGAACTGATGCTGCCCTACGCAACCCTGGAGCCGGTCCGTGAGCTGCTCCTGCAGATGTTCATGGGCGAGAAGTTCGGCCGTGACTCCATCTGGGAAACGCACCTGGCCAACGAGCTGTGGAACACCGACGTCGAGCTGGACGCGGTGCTGGACGAGATCGTGATGCCATTGCACGACGTGCTTAACCTGAAGCCGGGCAGCCGGATCCTGCTGAACGCAATGCCGAACTCGACGATCGATATGCGGTGCGGGAATGTGTCGTTGTTCAGCGGTAAGATGGGTCGGAAGAACGGCAGCATCGCGGTGCGCATCAGCAACCGATTGCGCAAGATGTGACGGAGAGGTCGCCGGATGAACTATGAGCTGGCACTCGACCTGCTGCTGATCGTGCTGTTGCTCGCCACTATCATCTACGTCGCGTTGCTGCAGCGTCGGCTGTCATCGCTGCGTGCGGACCGGGAGGCCGTCGATACCGTGGTCGACCGGATGAACGAGGCGACGCGCCGTGCCGAGGCCAGCCTGAAGGGCATCCGGCAGACGGCGGAGCAGGCCCGGGCGACGCTGGACGATCCGATGACACGCGCACAGGCATTGCGCGACGAGTTGTCGTTTCTGGTTCAACGTGCCGACGCCGCCGGCGAACGGGTCGCCAACGGGTTGTCCTCCTCCGGGGGCAGCGCCCCTGCAGCGGCAGCGCCGCGTCCCCGCCCGGCCGCGAAGGGCGGGAAGGCTTCGACCGAACGAGCAGCCGGTGGTGGCGATCGACGGAGCGAAGAGCCGGCGGATGACGTACGATCGCAGGCCGAACGCGACCTGATGGATGCCTTGAGGAACGTGCGCTGACATGACCTATGACCGTCGAGGACGCCCTGCGCCGAAAGCCGTTGCCGCTGGATCGGAGGATCGGGGTGCGTCGCCTTCTGCTGTGCCAAACCCGGCGGCGACGCCGAACGCTGCGCGTATGGCGCGTGGCCGGCCCGCCAAGCAGACGTCGGCTGCCGCGATCGCGAAGCCGTCGGATCGGCGCCCCCGGTTTGTTCCGCGACTGCTCCCGCTGACGGTCCTGGCGGCTGCTCTGGTGCTGTCGGTAAAGGTTGGAACGGTTTGGGAGCACCGGGCGGAGGTTCCATCGATCTTCACTATGAAGATGGCCGTAACAGTCGGGGCCCCGGCCGCTGCGAGAGCAGGGAAGGACGCGACCGACGTTCAGCTTGCCGCGTCAGACGGAAGTGCGGCGCCGAAGCCGGCTGCCGATTCGAGCGATGGTAGGGTCGATCCGTTCGCCCTTGGCAAATCGCAGATCGAGTTGCTGCAGAGCCTGTCGGAGCGTCGCAAGGAGCTCGACGCTCGTGAACGGGCGATTGAGCAGCGCGAAGGGCTTCTTGCGGCGGCGGAGCACCGGATTGAATCCAAGATCGGCGAGCTCAAGGCGGTGAAGGTCGAGATCGAAGGACTGATCAAGAAGTACGACGAGCAGGAAGAGCAGCAGATTGCCGGTCTGGTGAAGATTTATGAGACGATGAAGCCCAAGGATGCGGCTAGAATCTTCAACGAGCTTGATATAGACGTGCTCCTCGAGGTGTTCGAGCGGATGAAGGCGTCAAAGACGGCTCCCGTTCTCGCCGACATGGATCCGCTCAGGGCAAAGGAAATCACCCTGCGGATTGCTGAGCGTAAGAAAATGCCTGACCTGAATTGACGACCTGACGCTGTTTACCTGCAGTTAACCGGCGTCGCGTAGCGTTGTGAAGAATACGGACGAGGACGGGACAAGCCTCGCTGACGGGCTCGATGGAGGATTTCGCCAATGACGGTCGACAAGAATATGGCGGTGCTAATCGTCGACGACTACAAGACGATGTTGCGGATTATCCGCAACCTGCTGCGCCAGATCGGCTTCAACAATGTCGACGAGGCGTCGGATGGGGCGACCGCTCTGCAGAAGCTTCGGCGTGACAATTTCGGGCTGGTCATCTCCGACTGGAACATGGAACCGATGACCGGCCTTCAGCTTCTGAAAGAGGTTCGGTCGGACGAAAAGCTGCGTGGCACGCCGTTCATCATGGTGACTGCTGAAAGCAAGACCGAGAATGTCATCGCGGCCAAGAAAGCCGGCGTGAACAACTACATTGTCAAACCATTCAATGCTGCTACGTTGAAGACCAAGATATCGGCCGTACTTGGCGATTTCTAAGCAGCGAGGTTATGGAGTGTGTCATGACGGTCGACGCCACCGCCAGCACCTCCGAGCGTGCGCGCGCCGAGCTCGAGGCGATCGACACGGAACTGCAGTCGGCGTTTGACCGGATTCTGGGCGCTGCCGAGCGGGTGGCCGTTGCGGCGGAGGTGCTCGGGACCGAGCATGCAGCGAGCATTCAAGCCGCTCTGACCGACATCTTCGAGGCGTCCAGCGTCCGCGACATCGCCGGTCAGCGCCTGACCGCCGTGCGCGAGGCGGTTGACCATTTGGCCGACGGCGGGACGGGGACCCAATCCAGACCCGAAAGAAAACGTGACAAATCCTCGAAAGTAGAGGAAAAATACGGTCACGGGTCGGCTTCGGAGAGCGGTTTGCTCAATGGTCCCCAGTTGCCCGGTGCAGCCAGGACCCAGACGGAGGTCGACGCGCTGTTCGACAAACTCGACTAGGCGCGCATGTCCTTGTCCCGGCCAACGATGCGGGAACCCGGCAAGGGGGCCAGTCAGCCCCTGTTCCTCAGCTTGTTTCTGCTTCTTTTGGCGTTCTTCATTCTGCTGAATGCACTGTCGACGATCGAGCCCGGCCGAAGCAATCGGGTGCTGGAGAGCGTTCAGCGTGCGTTTCCGTCGGCGTACCGCGCCGAACTGGGCGAGGGGGTTCTGGCGGGTGATCCCGGGCAGGTCATCGGCGAGAACGCCCGCGCCCGGATAGGGGCGATCTTCAGCCAAGTGTTGCCAGTCGCGCAGGTGACGGTCGAACCGCACGGCAACCCGATCTACGTCCAGGCGCCGACGATGCGCGTGTATGCGCCGCAAGCTGGAGGGCTCACGCCGGCCGGTCGGATGTTGGCCGAACGCCTGGCGCCACTGCTGGCTTCGCCGCCGGCCGGCTCGGTTCTGGAGCTGGAGGTCCTGTTCTCTGCGAGCGCCGATGATCGGGGGACATCGCGGGACGCCCGCTCCCGCTCGGTTTCCGATATGGTGGAATCGATGGTCGGAGCCGGGATCGAGCCATCGTTGATGGCCGCAGGGCTTGAACCCGGACAGTCCGACACGGTGCGGTTTGTGTTCCGGACGCGGCCGGCCGCCGAGGCCGGTCTGTCGATCGGAGGGCAGTAAGTCATGCCGCTGGCCCGCATCCGCTCCACGGTGGCCGCGCATGAGCGTGCGCTGGGCCGGCGGGCTGGGCGCAAATACGGTGGCGGGCCGAGCTGGCTGGTGACGCTGGTCGACCTGGTGTCGTTGATGCTGGCGTTCTTTGTCATGCGTTTCGCGATGACATCGATCGATTCGCCGCGCTTCGACGAAGCGGCGGCATCGATATCGCTGGCTCTTGGGATGACGGTGTCGGTTGCCGGCGATGCGCCGCCGCAGCCGCTGGGGATCGAGACGGAGCACCGCGGGGCCGGGTTTCGACTCAGCTACCTCGAGCCGCTGCTGACGGCCAAGCTCTCGGGTGACCCGGTGTTGCGGACCGCCCGGATTGCCCGTGTGGGCGATCGGTTGATCATAACCTTGCCGTCGGACCTGTTGTTCGAGACTGGTCAGGCGGGTCTGGCTCCGGCCGCCCGGTCGGCGGTGGCCGAGCTCGCAACCGCGTTGGTCAATCTGCCGAACCGTATTGACGTGGTCGGGCATGCCGATCCGCGCCCCATTCCGGCCGGCGCGCCGTTCGGTACGAATCGAGCGCTGTCCCTGGCGCGGGCCGACGCGGTGGCGGTCGCTCTGGTTGACGCGGGACTGCCGCGCATGCCAACCGTTGAAGGCATGGGAGACAGCCGGTTCTACACAATCGCGCCCACGGCTCCGATGGAGCGTCGGTATGCTTTGGCGCGCCGGGTCGATGTCGTCGTGTTTCCGGAACGCGCGCGATGAGCGGCCGGGCAACGATCCGATCCGCATTGCGTCGCGCGCTTTCGGCCGTGTTGATCTCGGCATTGATCTGGAGCGTGCCGGCGGCGGCAGAGCCGGTTGGCGTGATCGGGGCGGCTGAAGACGGGCTGGATCGGTTGATCTTCGCTTGGCCCGGGCCTGTGGAGTATTCGGCGGAGCGCTTCGGCGACACCCTGATGATCCGTTTCACCCGGCCGATTGAGGGACCGGTCGCCGAGGCGGCTTCTGGGCTGAGCCGTTTCGTGCGCAGCGCCAGGATCGGCTCGGACGGTCGCAGCGTGATTGTCGAGTTGACCGGCAACCACCGGATGCGTACGGACCGCAATGGTAACCAGGTGGTCGTCGACCTGATGGCCCGCGGCACCGACCCGGTCGTTGCGGCCCCAGTACCTGCCCCAGCACCTCCAGCTTCGCCGCCACCGCCGGCTACGCCTGCTGCGGCTCAGTCGGTACCGCCGGCCGCTTCGGCGGCGGCTTCTCAGGCATCGGCAAGCACCCAGGGATCTCCCGAACTCGGCGTACGGATCGGGCGCCACCCGGACTACGACCGGATCGTGTTTGACTGGAACGCGCCGGTGGAGTTCACGGTCACTCCAGGTGCGGGCGAGGCGCGCGTGCAGTTCTCGCGCCCGGCACGGATCGACGACGCCGAGGTTCGACGGGACCTGCCGGAGGCGTTGCGCGGATTCGCATCGCAGACGACAGGCGACGGCACGGTCGCCACCATTCCCGTACCGACAGGTCGATCGGTCGACGCCTTCCGGTCCGGATCCAAGGTGGTGGTGGACGTGCGGCGCGACGGCAAGGGGCAGGCCGTTGCCAAGGCGTCTCCCGCCGCAACGCCCGCGCAACCGCTGCCGCCAGCGAGCGCGAATCCGGCGCCGGCCACAACGAACGCGCCATCAGCGACCGCAAAGCCAGACCCTGCGGCAAAGGTTCCACCGGCCACGGCGCCGGCTCCACGAACCGCCGCGACCCCACCGGCTCCAGCACCGCTCAGCGCTCCTACGCCGCGGATTGCCGATACGGCGCCGCTGCCGCCTGCCCGTGCGCCGGGTGCCGCTGGGGCGTCCTCGTCCGAGCCAGCGGCTACGGCGCCGGCTGCCGACCCACCGCCGCAGCCAGGTGGCGTCGTAAGTTTTGCCCGCGCAGGAACCGGTACGATATCCGGACCGCCGCTTCCGGTAGTGGCGTCGATCGCCAACGAGGCGTTGTCGATCCGGTTCGAGTGGCCGGACCCGGTGGCGGCTGTGGTGTTCCCGCGCGCCGGGTATGTCTGGGTCGCATTCGACCGGGAGGCGACGCTCGACTTTTCGCCGATGACCGGGGTCAACAACCAGATCGCTGGCCAGCCGGAACAGATCCCGGTCGATATCGGCTCCGCCCTGCGGATACCGGTCGTCGAAGGGGTGAATCCCCGCGTGTGGCGTGACGGCAATACCTGGGTGCTCGACCTGCAGCCGCAAGCATCGCGCCCCGACGTACCGCTGCGCGTCGATGCGCAGATGGTCAGCCCCCAAGGGCCCCGCCTGTTCATATCAATTGAAGGGGTGGGCAGGCCGATCGTGGCGCTCGACCCGGAGGTTGGCGATGGGCTGTTCATGATTCCGATCACCACGCTGTCACGGGGCATTGACGGCGACCGCACGTATCCCGAACTGACGATCCTGGCCTCGGTGCAGGGCGTGGTGGTTCGCCCGCGTCTTGACGGCGTCGAAGTGCGGGTACTGCCGGATGGCGTCGCGCTGACGACGGAAGGCGGCCTGCTCCTGTCGGGCCCGGCGCCGCGCACCGGCAGCGAGGCGTTCTCCGGCCGTGGTTTCGCCGGAATGCCAGCCGGCCTGCCCCCTGGCCGAATCTTCGACATGAGCAACTGGCGCCTCGGTGACGCCGCTGCGTTCCAGGAACAACGTCAGGCGCTTCAACTTCGGATCTCCGAGGCGACCAGCATTTCGCGCAGCGGGCCCCGGCTCGAACTGGCGCAGTTCTATTTCGCCCGTGGCCTCGCGGCCGAGGCCATCGGGCTGCTGCGCACAATCGAGCAGTCCGATGAAGACCTGGCCAAGCGTCCCGACGTGAAGGCGCTGCGTGGCGCATCGGATTTCATGCTGGGGCGCTACGCCGAGGCATCGGCCGGTCTGGCGGATCCGAATCTGAACGGCTTCTCCGAAGCGGAACTTTGGCGTGGGGCGTCGGCTGCCGCGCAGGGCCTGTGGAACGAGGCGGTCGAGCATTTTGCGCGCGCCGGCGAAATTCCCGGCGGCTACCCGAGGAACTACACGACGGAACTGGCGTTGCTGGCCGCGGAGGCGGCGATCCGGGCCGGTGACTATCGCGGTGCCGGTTCGTTTCTGGACGTGATCGCCGAAGGTGCGCCGACGCCGGCTGAGAAGGCCCGGATCGACTTCCTGCGCGCCCGGGTGCTGATGGCCTCGGGGGATGAGGAGACGGCACTGGAAATCTGGCGCGTCCTCGCCGATGGCGAAGACCGCTGGGCACGGGTCCGGTCCGAGCGGGCCTTGATCGAGGACGCGCTGGCGAAGAACAAGATATCGACGCAGGAAGCGGCCGACCGGCTCGATCTGCTTCGCTATGCGTGGCGCGGTGATCGTCTCGAGTTCGAATTGCTTCGGGAGCTCGGCAAGCTTCGCCTCGGCGAGAACGATTACGAACAAGGCCTCGATGCGCTGCGGCAAGCGGTGACGTTCTTTCCGAACAACCCCGAAACCCGCGAGGCGGCACAGGACCTCACGAAGACGTTCAGCGACATCTTCACCCAGGGGGCGGTCGAGGGAATGACGCCCCTGCAGGCGCTGGCGCTCTATGATGAGTTCCGCGAGCTGACGCCGGTCGGTCAGGCCGGCGACAAGATCATCGAGGGGCTGGCCGATCGATTGGTGCGGGTCGACCTGCTGGACCGGGCCGCGCGGTTGTTGGATCGTCAGGTCAAGTTCCGGCTCCAAGGAGTCGAGAAAGCCCGGGTAGGCGCCCGGTTGGCGGTTATTCACCTGCTTGATCGTCAACCGGATTCAGCCATCAAGGCACTCGACGAGAGTGTTGCGCCGGGGTTGAGCGAAAGCCTGGCCCAGGAGCGCCGCCGCCTGCGTTCGCGTGCGATCTTCGAATTGGGCGACGCCCAGGGCGCGCTCAAGCTTCTTGAGGGCGATTCATCGCGGGAAGCCGACTTCCTGCTGGCCGATATCCATTGGCGCACCCAGAACTGGGTCGAAGCGGCAAAAGTCTTCCGCAAGCTGGTGGGCAATGCCGGCCTGGATGGCTCTCGGATCAAACCGGACGCGGCCCAGTTCATCCTGAACTGGGCGGTATCGCTTTCGTTAAGCGAGAATGCCGAGGGTTTGAACCGGCTGCGGCAGCTCTATTCTTCGCAGATGGACAACACGCCCTACCGGGAAGCGTTCCGTCTCATCACCAACAGCACCACCGGCCAGCCCGATGACTTCATGCGGCTGACCGAGCGCTTCGAGGAGATCGGTCAGTTTCAGGCGTTCCTGTCCAGCTACCGCGACAAGCTGAAGGAAGGCACGCTGAGCGCGACCAATTGACGGTCAGCCAGATCCGACGCCGAAGCTTCGCACCAGGCTCCCGGCGATCATGTACCAGCCGTCGACCAGAACGAAAAAGATCAGCTTGAACGGCAGCGAGATCATCACCGGCGGGACCATCATCATGCCCATGGACATCAGCACCGAGGCGATGACCATGTCTATGATTACGAACGGCAGGTAGAGCAGGAAGCCGATCTCGAACGCCCGGCGCAATTCGCTGATCATGAAGGCGGGGATCAGCACCTGCAGCGGGGCGTTCAGACCGGTTTCCGCCGGGCCGACCTGGGCCATATCCTCGAACAGCCGCAGATCCTTCTCGCGGACCGTGCGCAGCATGAAGCCGCGAAACGGTTGAACGACCGCATCAAACGCCTCGACCTCGTCGATCCGCTCCTCGATCAGCGGCTGCACGCCGTTGGTCCAAGCTTCATTCAAGGTCGGGGTCATGATGAAGCCGGTCAAGAACAGCGCCAGGCTGATCATCACCAGGTTCGGCGGCGATTGCTGGGTCCCGAGCGCGGTTCGCAGCAGGCCCAGGACGATGATGATCCGGGTGAATGACGTCACCATCACCAGGATGCCTGGAGCCAGCGACAGCAGGGTGACCGTCAGGACCAGTTGGATCAACCGCGCCGTGGTCGAGCCACCTTGCTCGCCCAGGTCGAGAGTCAGCGACTGGGCGAGAGCCGGGCTGCCCCAAAGGATGCCCGCGCACAGGACAAGGACCGCCGCGGCCGTAAACAGACTGGAACGTAGCGTCACGGCTCCGCCTCATGGTCATCGGTGTCGGCGAGGGTGCGGTCGAACGACAACTGCTCACGGATTCCGGTCTCGACGACCAAGCTGCGGTCCGGGCCGATCAGAATCAGGTGCTCGACGTCATCGCGACGGACCAGCACCAACCGATGGCGGCCGTCCACGGCCCGAGCCTCGACCACCGACAATCGGGTGCCCGGTCCGCCACGCCCGACACCAAAGCCGAATCGACGCGAACCGTAGCGGTGTGCCAGCGCATAGAATACCCCTATCAGCCCGAGAACAAAGGCGAGAGAGGCGGCGAACTGGGAGTACTCCAGAATACTCATCCAGCAATTGTCCGCGTGCCGGCCGGCTGTGCCAAGCCCGTCTGTACCATACCTTCAGAAACCCCGACGACGGCGTGCCGTGGCGCTGCCATACGCGGCCGCCGCACGCCGTGGATCAGTCTTGGTGTTGCGTGCCATGTCGTCGGCGCTCGGAGCGGCGGCGCGCAGCCGCTGCGCCGCTGCATCGAACGCCTGGACCAGCCGGGCCAGCGTGTCGGTCATGCCCCGGGCCTCGGCAGGGGGCAGCGCCTCGGCCGTTGCGCATAGTTGTACGACTCGGCGATCCAACTCGGCGCGGTCTCGCGGGCCGGTGATCGATCCCGGAACTCCCAGCTGGCCGATAGCCGCTTCAAGCTCGTCGGCTTCGTCGAGCAGCTTCTGCAGGGCTGCGCTGGTCACGGATTGTCTCCAACAGTCTGGTCGCCGGTCTGCAGCGTGCCGTTGATGCGATAGACGTAGGTGAGGATCTCGGCCACCGCGGCGAATGCCTGCACCGGGATCTCGCAGTCGACATCGACCACCTCGAGGATCTGGGCGAGGTCTGGGTCCTTGCGAACCTTCACGTCGTTGTCGAAGGCCAGGCGGAGAATCTGCTCGGCCAGCGCTCCATAGCCCTTGGCCACGACGGTCGGAGCCTGATCCGACCCGATGTCGTGGCTCAGCGCGATCGCGACCTGCCGGTCGCGGTTCGGTGGTCGGTTTCGGGTTGAACGATCACGATCCATGAGGTCGGGCTCCAGTTCCCGATTCACTATAACCGGAGGCGGAGGCAAGCGCATCGTCAAGCGCACCGGATGTTGGCACGGACGTTGCTTCTATCTGAGCCGAGACCACTGACGGCGTTCCGACGCTGCTCCGGGATCGACGAAGGAAGGGTAGGCCGATGGATCTCGCGGATATGACACTGTTCAAGATGGCCCGACAGAAGATGTCGTGGCTTGGCCAGCGCCAGACGGTCCTCGCGCAGAACATCGCGAACGCCAATACCCCGAACTATCGTTCGAAGGAACTGCAGGCCCTGGACTTCGACTCGGCGCTCCGGGAACACAAGCCGGTCCAGATGCAGGCGACCAACAAGCTTCATCTCTCCGGAACCGTGACGCCGAAGGAGCACCGCGAGGAGAAGGTTCGGCTGAAGGACGTCTATGAAGTCAATCCGGACGGAAACTCGGTCATCATGGAAGAGCAGTTGATGAAGGTTTCCGAGACCCAGATGCAGTACCAACTCGCTGCCGGCGTCTATCAGAAGAACATGAAGATGTTCCGTCTTGCGCTCGGCAATCCGAACCAGAACTAAGCCTTAGTACGCGATCAGGAGACGTGTCATGGACCTGACTAACGCGATCAAGATCTCCGCTTCCGGCATGCGCGCCCAGGGAACCCGGCTGCGCGTCGTTGCGGAAAACGTCGCCAACGCGGAATCGCTGGGCAATACCCCCGCCGACGATCCGTACCGGCGCAAGACCATCACGTTCGAGAATGAGATCAATCGAAAGCTGAATGCCGACATGGTGCGGGTTTCCAAGATCGGACGCGACCAGGGCGATTTCAGGATCGTCTACGAGCCGCACCACCCGCTGGCCGATGAGAAGGGCTACATCAAGATGCCGAACGTCAACACGCTGATCGAAATGACCGATATGCGCGAGGCCGAACGCAGTTACGAGGCCAATGTCAGCGTGATCGAGTCGTCGAAGTCGTTGATCGAGCGGACCTTGGAGCTGCTGAGGGCGTGATTGCCGACGGGTGGCGGCCGGTGGGGCTTGCTTTCGGCGACGCGCGCGATTTGTTAAAGTGAAGGCGAGGAGGACGCATCATGGTCCAGAACATCGGCGGCCCGGTACCACCGGTAGCCGGGCTCGGCGTCAACACGGCCAGTGGCCCGACAGCCGGCAGCAAGGATTTCGCCAACTATGTGCGCGATGCCGCCTCTGAAGCCATCGCCTCCTTGCACCGTGGCGAGGACGTGTCGAAGGAGGGGATCGCCGGCAAGGCGGATCTGACCGATGTTGTCGCGGCGGTCAATGATGCCGAGTTGACCTTGCAGACCGTGACGACACTGCGGGATAAGCTTGTCTCGGCGTACCAGGAGATCCTGCGCATTCCGATCTGATTGCGCTGTGCATTGATGGCCTGGGAGTATTCTGCCCACCCTGCATTTATTGCCGGGTGGATAGCGGCACTGGTGTGAACGGAGGCCGACATGACCGAGGAAGATGCGCTCTCGATCGCGCGCGACGCGGTCCTGACCTTGCTGACGATGTCCGGCCCGATCATGGCGATCGCTCTGACCGTTGGGCTGACGATCGCGCTGTTTCAGGCTCTGACCCAGTTGCAGGAGATGACCCTGGTCTTCGTGCCGAAGATCATGGTGGTGTTCGCGTCCCTGATGCTGCTGCTGCCCTTCATGCTGGCCCAGATCAGCGCGTTTTTCGAAGGCATCGCCGACAAGATCATCGGATTGCCGTGATGCCCACCGCCGGACGGGCTAGGCGGTTTCGGACGTCGGGAGCCGGACGTGGATCTTGAGGAATACCTGCCGCTTCGGATCTTCCAGATCATGCTGGTGTTTGCGCGGACCAGCGCGGTTCTGCTGCTCCTGCCGGGCATTGGCGAAGTCTTCATTCCGGTTCGGGTCCGGCTGCTGTTCGCAGTTGCGCTCGCCCTGGCAGTGGCACCGGTGATTGCGCCGCAATTGCCGCCGGAGCCCACCAGCGCGGCCGGCTTGCTGACGTTGGTTGCCGGCGAAGTCCTGATCGGCCTGTACTTCGGTCTGGTGGCGCGGATCCTTTGGTTGACGCTCGATACTGCCGGCCGGGTGATCTCGTTCTCCACCGGCCTGGCTTCCGCCACAGTCTTCAACCCGTCGCTGTCGGAGCAGGGGTCCGCGATCGGCCTGGTGCTGACGCTGCTCGGCATCATGATGCTGTTCATCACCGACCTGCATCACATGGTGATTCGGGCCGTGGTCGAGAGCTATGCGGTGTTTCGGCCAGGCGGCGAACTGATGATCGGCGACTTCTCCGAGGCGATCACCGAGCTGGTGTCCGGCAGCTTCAAGGTGGCGGTCCAGCTGTCGGCACCGTTCTTCGTGTTCGGTCTGCTGTTCTTCGTCACTTTGGGCGTGCTGGCGCGGCTGATGCCGCAGCTGCAGATCTTCTTCATTGGCCTTCCGGCGCAGATTTATCTGGGCCTGTTCGTCTGGGTCACCATTCTGGGCGCACTGATGTCGGCGTTTCTGACGTACTATGCCGATACTGCGGCCACGTACCTGATTCCCAACTGAACGAAGCGGGCGATGTCGGACTCCCAGGACGCCTCCCAAAAAACCGAGGAGCCAACCAGCAAGAAGCTCGGTGACGCTCGCAAGAAGGGACAGATTGCCCAGAGCAAGGAGGTCACTAACTTTGCGTCGTTGCTGGCGCTGACCTTCGCGGTGACGATCCTGGCCCCCTACATGGCCATTCAGCTCTACTCGTCGATGGCGATCGTGATCGAGCATGCCGCGGTTGCCCGCATCGACGCCGGCAGCACCAGCGAGATCCTGATGGGGCTGGTGGTCGATACCTTCCTGGCCCTGGCGCCGACCCTGGGAACGGTGCTGGTGCTTGGCGTGGCCGCCGCGCTGGGACAGTCGGGGATACTGTTCACGACCGAACCGATCACGCCGAAGCTGGAGAAGCTGTCGCCGCTCGCCGGCTTCAAGCGGCTGTTCTCGCTGAAGTCGATCGTGGAATTCCTCAAGGGCATCATCAAGCTCGCGATCGTGGCGTTTATTGCCTATGTCCTGATGTCGCCCGAGATCGACCGTGCCGAAGAACTCCTGACGATGGACCTGATCGAGGTCCTCCAGGAGATCCAGACCCTGGTGATCCGGCTGATGATGGGCGTGCTGGCGTTCATGGCCGTGGTGGCGATCGCCGACTACATCTATCAGCGGTACGAGCACTACAAGCAGCTGCGAATGTCCAGACAGGACATCCGCGACGAGCATAAGCAGGCCGAAGGCGATCCGCAGATCAAGGCGCGCCTGCGGCAGATTCGAGCCGATCGGGCACGCCGCCGTATGATGGCGGCGGTTCCGAAGGCCGACGTGGTGATCACCAACCCGACCCACTTTGCCGTCGCTCTGCAGTACGATACGTCTGCGATGGCGGCGCCGGTCGTGGTGGCGAAAGGGTCGGACGCCGTCGCGTTTCGGATCCGCGAGGTCGCCAAGGAACACAAGGTCCCGATCGTCGAGAACCCGCCTTTGGCGCGTGCGCTGTTCGCCAGTGTCGACATCGACGAGCAGATCCCCGAAACCTATTACAAGGCGGTGGCCCAGGTGATCTCCTACGTGTACCGGCTCAAGGGCCGGACGTTCGGCGACTGAGCGACGCCGCATGGAAGCAGCGCAATTGATTGCCAGCGCCGTCTCGATTGCGATCGGGGTGGTGGTCGGCGCTGGTGCCGTGCGCTGGCTGGACAGGCGTGGCAGCGGTGCCGTCGCCTCGGTTGCCGAACCGGCGGATCGCGGTCTGGACCCCGAGCTGGGTCCGCCGGACGATGCAGAGGTGGTGCGCATCCATCTCGACGACGACGGCCGCCTGGTTTCCTTCGAGGGGCCGATCGCGGATCTGCTGGGGGAACAGGCCAGGAGTGGCGGCGGACGGGCGTTTGCCCGGCTGCGGCTGCAGCTTCTGCGTCTGAAGACGACGGAACAGCGGGGGGCGGGCCCGACGGAAGGCGAGGCGATCGAGGGAGAACTGGGCAGGGTGAGCCCGACCTTCGACTCGCTGGACGAGGGATTCAGGGTGACCTTGCGCCGGCTGCCGGATGAACGGACGGCAGCGGCACTGCCCGAACCGACCGGGTCGCCGGAGGCCCTGATCGCCTCGGTGATGCGGGACGCGCCGATCGGCGTGGTGCAGTTGGACGCAGGCGGCCGGATCATTGCGCACAACCGGTTCTTCAGCCGGCTGGCGGGGGACAACCGTCATGACGCGCTGGTCGGGACCGACTTCCTTGACTGCATTGTTCCGGTGGACCGGGAACGGGTTGCTGCCGCGATGCAGCACAGCGAACGCGATGACCCCGTGGAAGCCGGACTGGGGCCGGACGGGGAGGCGTATGTCTCGTTGTTCCTGAGACGAGAAGCGAACGGAGCGGTGGGGCGTTCCATCGTGTTCGCCATCGACATCACGCAACGCCGGATTCTGGAAACCCAGTTCGTGCAGTCCCAGAAGATGCAGGCCGTGGGGCAGTTGGCCGGCGGTGTCGCCCACGACTTCAACAACCTGCTGACGGCGATGACCGGGTTCTGCGACCTGCTGCTGCAGCGTCACCGACCGGGTGACCAGTCGTTCGCCGACGTGATGCAGATCAAGCAGAACGCGAACCGAGCAGCGAACCTGGTGCGCCAGCTGCTGGCGTTCTCGCGGCAGCAGACCCTGATCCCGCGGGTGATCGACGTCACCGAGACGCTGGCGGACCTGTCGCATCTGTTGCGTCGCCTGATCGGCGAGACCGTTACCCTGGAGCTGGTGCATGGCCGCGACCTGAAGCCGGTCAAGGCCGACGTCGGGCAGTTGGAGCAGGTGATCATCAATCTGGTCGTGAATGGCCGCGACGCCATGCCGTCGGGTGGTTTGATCCGCATGCACACCTCGCTGGTGACCACGGTCAAGCCGCTGCGCCAGGGCGAAGAAGCCATGGCGCCCGGGGAGTACGTTCTGATCGACGTGGTGGACAGCGGAACCGGGATTCCGCCCGAACACCTGGCGCGCATCTTCGAGCCGTTCTTCACCACCAAGGAGGTGGGGCAGGGCACCGGCCTCGGCCTGTCCACCGCGTTCGGCATCGTCAAGCAGTTCGGCGGGCACCTGTTCGTCGACAGCACGGTCGGTTCCGGCACGACGTTCTCGGTCTATCTGCCGGCATGGTCCGGCGAACTCGACGCGGTCGCGGAGTCGGCGGACGGGCGACTCGACTCCGATCTGTCAGGAACCGGAACCGTGCTGCTGGTGGAAGACGAGGATCCGGTCCGGCTGTTCGCCGCCCGGGCCCTGCGCAGCAAGGGCTACCATGTGATCGAGGCACGATCGGGCGAGGCGGCCCTCGAACTGCTGGAGCGCGAGGCGCCGCATCTCGATCTGCTGATCACCGACGTGGTGATGCCCGGCATCGACGGCCCCACGCTGTTCAAGACGGTGCGGGAGAGCCGGCCGGGACTGCCGGTGGTGTGCATCTCCGGTTATTCGGAAGATGCCCTGCGCCAGCGAATCGTCGATGCCGAAGGGGTGGCGTTCCTGCCCAAACCGTTCTCGCTGAAACAGCTGGCGGTCGCGGTGAAACGGACCGTCGGGACGTCGATTCCCACATCTTGAGTCGATCACCCTTCGGGAATCCACGATGTAGGCGTGAACAAAACAAGAAAATCTACTTGTGAAAGAGAACAAAATAAGTACGATCTGTGGGGCGCGGCGGCTGCGCTCAGGGTTCGGAACGCACAGCCGTTAGTCTGGAGAGGCCCGTTGCCGCGCCGGGTGCCCCGCGATAGAAGGAGGCCGAGCCGATGACTGCGGCGCTGCGTTTGATCGAGAAGGACGGCATGGACAGGTCCAAGGCACTGGAAGCGGCGCTCAGCCAGATCGAGCGTGCGTTCGGCAAGGGCTCGGTGATGAAGCTCGGCCAGCGGGAAAAGGCGGTCGAGATCGATACCGTGTCGACCGGGTCGATCGGCCTCGATATCGCGCTTGGAATTGGCGGCTTGCCGCGTGGGCGGGTTATCGAGATCTACGGGCCGGAGAGTTCCGGCAAGACCACGCTGTCGTTGCACGTCGTGGCCGAGGCCCAGAAGGCTGGCGGCACCTGCGCCTTCGTTGATGCCGAACACGCCCTCGATCCGATCTATGCCCGCAAGCTCGGGGTCGATATCGACGAGTTGCTGATCTCGCAGCCCGACACCGGAGAGCAGGCACTGGAGATCGCCGACACCCTGGTGCGATCCGGCGCCATCGACGTCCTGGTTGTGGACTCGGTCGCCGCCCTGGTGCCGCGGGCTGAACTTGAGGGCGAGATGGGCGACACCCATGTCGGCCTGCAGGCCCGGCTGATGAGCCAGGCGCTGCGCAAGCTGACCGGATCGATCTCGAAGTCGCGCTGCATGGTGATCTTCATCAACCAGATCCGTCAGAAGATCGGCGTGATGTTCGGCAACCCGGAGACGACCACCGGCGGCAACGCGCTGAAGTTCTATGCCTCGGTCCGCCTGGACATCCGCCGCATCGGCGCGATCAAGGATCGCGACGAGGTGGTCGGCAACCAGACCCGGGTGAAGGTGGTCAAGAATAAGCTGGCGCCGCCGTTCCGGGTGATCGAGTTCGACATCATGTATGGCGAGGGCGTGTCCAAGATGGGCGAGCTGCTCGATCTCGGGGTCAACGCCGGGATCGTCGAGAAATCCGGTGCGTGGTTCTCCCACGGCGGCAACCGGATCGGCCAGGGCCGGGAGAACGCCAAGACCTTCCTGCGACAGAACCCGGACGTCGCGCAGGCGATCGAGCACAAGATCCGGGAGAATGCCGGGCTGGTGGCCGATGCCATGCTGGTCGGGGACCCGGATCCGGGCGAGGGCGACGGCAGCGACGACGCCTGACCGGCTGGCCGCGGTGCGGCTGGGGGAGCGGCGTTCCGTTCCCTGGACAGCCGGGCGAGGCGTCGCTACAAGCGAGGGCTTTCCTTGGCGGGGGCGCGGTTCAGTCGAACCGCGCTTTCGCGTGCCGGGGCAGTGCTGGCTGGAGATTCGCCATGGCGACGACGAACGATATCCGACGCGCGTTTCTTGATTACTTCGCCGCCCAGGGACACACAGCCGTGGAGTCGTCGCCGCTGGTGCCGCGCAACGACCCGACGCTGATGTTCACCACCGCCGGGATGGTGCAGTTCAAGAACGTCTTCACCGGCGCCGAAAAGCGCGACTACGTCCGGGCCGCCACCGCGCAGAAATGCGTGCGCGCCGGCGGCAAGCACAACGACCTGGAGAACGTCGGTTACACCGCGCGCCATCACACCTTCTTCGAGATGCTGGGCAACTTCTCCTTCGGCGACTACTTCAAAGAGAACGCCATCGAGTTTGCCTGGGCCCTGATCACCCGGGACTTCGCGCTGCCGAAGGACCGGCTGCTGGTCACGGTGTACAGCGAAGACGAGGAGGCGGCCGCCCTCTGGCGCAAGGTCGCCGGCTTGCCCGACGACCGGATCATCCGGATCGCGACCTCCGACAATTTCTGGGCGATGGGCGACACCGGCCCCTGCGGCCCATGCTCGGAGATCTTCTTCGACCACGGCCCACACATCGCGGGCGGCCCTCCCGGGTCGCCGGACGAGGACGGCGACCGGTTCATGGAGATCTGGAACCTGGTGTTTATGCAGTTCGAGCAGATCACCAAGGATGAGCGGCGATCGTTGCCGCGGCCGTCGATCGACACCGGCATGGGCCTGGAGCGGATCGCGGCGGTGCTGCAGGGCAAGCACGACAACTACGACACCGACACCATGCGCGCGCTGATCGAAGCGTCGGCGCACGCCTCGAACACCGAGCCGGACGGCCCGTTCAAGGTTTCGCACCGGGTGGTGGCCGACCATCTGCGGGCCAGCGCGTTCCTGATCGCCGACGGCGTGCTGCCGTCCAACGAAGGCCGCGGTTACGTGCTCCGCCGGATCATGCGCCGGGCGATGCGCCACGCCCACATCATGGGTTGCACCGAGCCGTTGATGCACCGGCTGCTGCCGACCCTGGTCCGCGACATGGGTGGGGCCTACCCGGAGCTCGGGCGCGCCCAGGCGCTGATCACCGGTACGCTGCAGCTGGAAGAGACCCGCTTCAAGGATACCCTCGGGCGCGGCCTGAAGCATCTGGAAGAGGCGACCGGCAAGCTCGGTGACGGTCAGGCACTGCCGGGCGACGTCGCCTTCAAGCTGTACGACACCTATGGCTTCCCGTTGGACCTGACCGCCGACATCCTGCGCGGCCAGGGCCGGACCGTGGATCAGGCCGGGTTCGACACGGCGATGGACGCGCAGCGCGCGGCGGCGCGCAAGGCGTGGACCGGATCCGGCGAGGCGGCGACCGATGCCGTCTGGTTCGAGGTCCGCGAGAACACCGGGGCGACCGAGTTCCTGGGCTATGACACCACCGCGGCCGAGGGTCAGGTGACGGCCCTGCTGGTCGACGGCAAGCCGGTGCAGAAGGCCGAGGCCGGTGCGGAAGTGCTGGTGGTCGTGAATCAGACCCCGTTCTACGGCGAGTCCGGTGGTCAGGTCGGCGACACTGGAACGGTACGTGCCATCGACGGCGGCACGGCGACGGTGGCGATCGTCGATACCCAGCGCAAACTGGGCGATGTGTTCGTGCACCGCGGCACCGTGTCGGGCGGCTCGCTGTCGGTCGGCGACGCGGTGCAGTTGACGGTCGACACCGAGCGTCGGGACCGGACCCGCGCCAACCATTCGGCCACCCATCTGATGCACGAGGCGTTGCGCCAGCGGCTGGGCGAGCATGTCGCCCAGAAGGGCTCGATGGTGGCGCCGGAGCGCATGCGTTTTGACTTCAGCCATCCCGCGTCGATTGCGCGTGACGACCTGGCGTGGGTCGAGGCCGAGGTGAACCGTCGGGTACGCGGCAATTCCGAGGTGACCACCCGGCTGATGACCCCGCAGGCGGCGATCGACGAAGGTGCGATGGCGCTGTTCGGCGAGAAGTACGGCGACGAGGTCCGCGTGGTGTCGATGGGCGGGGCGGCCGACAAGGCCAACCGTTCAGCCTGGTCGGTGGAACTGTGCGGCGGCACCCATGTCCGGCGCACCGGCGACATCGGGCTGTTCAAGATTGTCGGCGAGAGCGCGGTGGCGGCCGGCGTGCGCCGGATCGAAGCGGTGACCGGTGCCGGTGCCCTCGACTGGATTGGAGCCCGCGAAACAGCCCTCGGCGAGGCGGCGGCCGAGCTCAAGACCACGCCGGAAGATCTGCCGGCACGGGTTCATGCGCTGGTCGAGGAACGCCGGCGGCTGGAGCGGGAGTTGGTCGAAACCCGCAAGAAGCTGGCTGCCGGTGGCGGTACGGCGGGCGAGGCCAAGAAGGTGGCGGGCCTTACTTATGCCGCACGGGCGCTGGAAGGTGTCCCGGCGCGCGAGCTGAAAGGCCTGGCCGATGCTTTGAAGAAGGAAATCGGATCGGGCGTGGTGGCGGTGGTCAGCGGCGATGAGGGCAAGGCGTCCCTGGTCGTCGGTGTCACCGCAGACCTGACCGGGCGGATCAGCGCGGTTGATCTGGTCCGGGTCGGTTCCGAGGCGCTTGGTGGCAAAGGTGGCGGTGGCCGGCCGGACATGGCGCAGGCCGGGGGGCCGGATGCGTCACAAGCCCAGGCGGCTCTCGATGCGATCGAGGCGGTGCTGGCCCAAGCACCGGCTGCGGCCTGAGAACGGAAACGACACGGGAGCGCCGGATGGCTGAGACGACCCGCTTCGAGGGAACCGACCGCTACGTCGCGACCGAGGACCTGATGGTTGCGGTCAATGCTGCGGTAGCGTTGGGACGGCCGCTGCTGGTCAAGGGCGAGCCCGGGACCGGCAAGACCGTGCTGGCCCGCGAGATCGCAACGGCGCTCGGCAAGCCGCTGATCGAGTGGCACGTCAAGTCGACCACCAAGGCCCAGCACGGCCTGTACGAGTACGACGCGGTCGCCCGGCTGCGTGACGGCCAGCTTGGCGACGAGCGGGTCAAGAACATCGCCAACTACATCCAGCGCGGCAAGCTGTGGGAGGCGTTCGCCTCGGACGAGCAGGTGGTGCTGCTGATCGACGAGATCGACAAGGCCGACATCGAATTCCCGAACGATCTCCTGCTGGAGATCGACCGCATGGAGTTCCACGTCTACGAGACCCGCGAGACCGTGGCCGCCCGGCACCGGCCGATCGTGCTGATCACCTCGAACAACGAGAAGGAATTGCCGGACGCCTTCCTGCGCCGCTGCTTCTTCCACTACATCCGGTTCCCCGACGCCGACACGATGGAGCGCATCGTCGACGTCCATTTCCCGGGACTCAAGAAGGAGGTCCTGAGGGCGGCGTTGACGGCGTTCTACGAGATCCGTGAGGTTCCGGGGGTGAAGAAGAAGCCATCGACCTCGGAGTTCCTCGACTGGATCAAGCTTCTGGTGATCGAGGATATCCCGCCGGAGGCGCTGAAGGTTACCGACAAGAAGGACCTGATCCCTCCGCTGTACGGCGCACTGTTGAAGAACGAGCAGGATGTTCACCTGTTCGAGCGGCTGGCGTTCCTCGCACGACGGGAGGGTCGAGCATGACCGTACGAGCGACGATGCTGGCGGCGTTACTGACGGTGGCCGCGACGGGCCCGGCCACGGCCGGCAAGTTGATCGATGCCGCTCCGCAGGCGATGCGGGCGTACGCCGATCAGGCCGGATACATCCTTGCCTCCGTCAAGGTCTGCGGCGGGGATGCGAAGGAAGAAGAGTACTTCCGCGGGCTGGCGCGCGACACGCTCGTCCAGCTTGGCGCCGACGATGACGACATCGGTTTCCTCGATCACTACATGTCCGAATCGGCGAAGGTCGCCAAGCCGAAGAAGCGCGAATGCCAGGACGAGAACGCGGTCCCGCTGACCTCCAAGCTGTTCACCCATCGAGCGATTATCGAGAAGGCGCTGAAGGCGCAATAACCAGAGTCGTGAGCGCCGGCTGGCGCCGAGCCGCTTGACCGCTGCGCCGGCTGGGGTCACAAGAGTCGGATGTTCACGCGGTTCTTCTACGCGCTGCGCGAGGCGCAGGTGCCGGTGTCGGTCACGGAGTACCTGACCCTTCTGGAGGCCGTGAAGGCCGGACTCGTGGCGTGGTCGGTCGATTCCTTCTACTACCTGTCGCGCGCCGCCCTGGTGAAGGACGAGCGCCACCTCGACCGGTTCGACAAGGTGTTCGGCCACGTTTTCCAGGGGCTGGAGGCGCTTGACGAGCTGTTCGGCAAGGAATTGCCCGAGGAATGGCTGCGCAAGCTGGCCGAGTTGAACCTGACGCCGGAGGAGATGGCGAAGGTCGAGGCGCTGGGTGGCTGGGACAAGCTGATGGAGACTCTGCGCCAGCGCCTGGAGGAGCAGAAGGGCCGGCACCAGGGCGGCTCGAAGTGGATCGGAACGGCCGGCACCTCGCCGTTCGGGGCCAACGGCTACAACCCCGAGGGCGTGCGGATCGGACAGGACGGCAACCGCAACAACCGCGCGGTCAAGGTCTGGGACAAGCGCGAGTTCCGCAACCTGGACGACACCGTCGAGTTGGGCACCCGCAACATCAAGGTGGCGCTGCGCAAGCTGCGCAAGTTCGCCCGCCAGGGCCGCCCGGACGAACTCGACATCGGCGGCACCATCCGCCAGACCGCCAAGAACGGCGGCTGGCTCGACCTGCAGATGCAGGCGGAACGCCGCAACGTGGTGAATGTCGTGCTGTTCCTCGATGTCGGCGGCTCGATGGACCCCTACGTCAAGCTGTGCGAGGAGCTGTTCTCGGCCGCCCGGTCGGAGTTCAAGCACCTGGAGTACTTCTACTTCCACAACTGCCCGTACGAGCGGTTGTGGCGCGACAACCGGCGCCGGCATGTCGAGCGGATTGACACCATGGAGGTGCTGCACACCTTCGGTCCCGACTACAAGGCGGTGTTCGTTGGCGACGCGGCGATGAGCCCGTACGAAATCGCGGTCGCCGGCGGCAGCGTCGAGCACATGAACCCGGAACCGGGCCGGGTATGGATCCAGCGCCTGCTGTCGCACTTCCGGCGTTCGGTCTGGCTGAATCCGGTCCAGGAGCGGTTCTGGAAGTACACCCAGTCGGTCGGGATGGTGCAGGAACTGATGGAGAACCGGATGTACCCGCTGACCCTCGGCGGGCTGGACGGCGCCATCAAGGATCTGAACGCATGACCGCGGAGCGCCTCGATCCACGGCTACACGCCTACCGGTTCGACCTCGCCGGCGCCGGTTTGCAGGGCCGGGTCGACGCTGCGCGGTTCGTGGAGCCGACACCGGCGCGCATCGGCGTCGGTCAGGCATCGCTGAAGGAGGGTCCGTACGACGATGCCCGGCAGGGCAGCGAGTTGCTGTACGGCGAGTTGGTCGACGTCTACGAGCGTGAGGGCGGCTGGGCCTGGGTGCAGAACCGGACCGACGGCTATGTCGGCTATGTCCGCGGCATCACCCTGGTCGAGCAAGGTCCCGAGCCGACCCATCGGATTGCGGCCCTGCGCAGCTATCTGTTCGGCGGGCCGGACCTGAAGCTGCCGCCGCGCGACCTGCTGCACATCACCAGCGCCGTCACTGTGGTGGAGATCCGAGACGACGGCTGGTGCCGGTTGGCGGACACCGCCGGAGGCAGCGGCGGCTGGCTGTGGGCGCGGCACCTGACGCCGCTGGATGCGACCGCCCGCGACTGGATAGCGACCGCTCGGCGGTTCATGGGAGCGCCCTACGCCTGGGGTGGTCGGTCGTCGACCGGCCTCGACTGTTCGGCCCTGGTCCAGCTCTCCCTGGCCCGCTCCGGCCTTGCCGTGCAGCGCGACAGCGACATGCAGGCGCAGACTCTCGGTCTGGAAGTGGAAGGGGGTGTTGATGCGGCGCAGCCCGGTGATGTGCTGTGCTGGCCGGGACATGTCGCGTTCCTGGTCGGTGGCGGCAAGATCCTGCACGCCAATGGCCACCATATGGCGGTGGCAGAAGAGAAGTTGAGCGACTTCCGCGCCCGCACCTTGGAGAAGGTCGGTGACGTGCGGACGGTCCGGCGGCCGGTGGTGGGCGGCAAGGGGTGAGCACCGGAACGTCGGCGCTGCTGCCCATGGCTCCGGCACCTGCCGACCCGGTCCAGGCCACGCTGACCGCGACGCATCTCGGCGACCCTGACGTCTTACGGCGGTACTTCACGTCCCTGCGCTCTGCGGTCGATCCGGCGCTGGCGCGCCAGTACCCGACCTTCACCGGCAAGGGTTACCCGGTTGGCCGCTGCCTGGAGATCCGCGACGCGGTGTTCGCAGTGCTGCAGGAGCGCGTGAATGCGCCCCAGGCCGATGCCGATGCCGTGATAGCCGACTTCCTGCGGCGCGGCGGATCGGCGCGCAAGATCTGGGGCGTGCTGCGCGACACCTACTTCCAGAACGCGATCCAACTGGGCACCTGGTATGTCGACGTTGCCAACGACACCGTGGTCCCGACCAAACCGCCGGTCGAAATCCTACCGATTGCCGACGCCGACATGGTGGCGATTCGCGACTACCGGCACTTCGCCGCGATCGCCGAGAAGTACTGGAAGACAACGATTTATCGGAACTCGGTCTTTCCGCGGCTGGCGGCGATCTTTCCGCTGGTGTGCGTGAACGCGGAAGGGGCGGCATGGCTGGCAGCTGCTTCCGATCAGGTAGTTGAACTGACCCGCAGACACGCCTTTCAACCGTCACTCGACGCGTTGGCGGCGTTTCCCGAACCGCCGGCGCACGGCGTCGCCCTACTGACCCGGCTGGCGGCGCGGGAGGTCGACTCGCTGCTGGATACCGACGGAGATGCAGTGCAGTGCGTGAAGGCCTGCATCGCCGAGAGACGGCACGACGATATCGACTACCGCCAGCGCTGCGTCGCGGCGTATCGGCGCCTGCGGTCGGCGGTTCCGTCGGTATGAGCCTGCTTTCGTTTCAGCCGACGGGCCAGCGCTGAATGTCCGGGCGCATCGACAAATCCTGGACCGTGTTCGACAGCCTGGAGAACGCGCAGCACGATCGGTGCGTCGATCTGTTCGCGCGACCGGATGGCACTTACGGCTTCGAGGAGTTCCGGCGAGACCCCGAGGACCAGGGCGAATGGACGCCGGTCGGGTACTATTCCGTTGCGGTTTATGCCTCCAGCGGAGCGGCGCTTATGGCTGCTGAGCAGGCCGTGGCGTGGCTCGCGGAAAGCCAAACAAACGCAAAGCGCCGCCGCTAAACCGTGCTCTCCGCTCGCGGGCTGTCGGGCACGTCGACGGTTATCGTGGTTTCGGTGCCGGCCTCCAGCCGGTGATACGCATCCTGCGGACGGTCGAGGGCGAAGGTCTGTTCGCGGGTCAGGCCGAGATACAGGCCTCGCGCGACCTTGTTCACCACGCCATGCGCCACGATGACGTGGACGCCGCCCATGGCCTCGCATTCGGCCAGGAAGGGCCTGACCCGATCCTGGACGTCCTGGCTGCTCTCGCCGTTCGGGTAGCGGTAGTTCCAGGGATCCGCATTGCGCCTTGCCGCTTCCTCCGGGTGGGCCCGGTCCAAGGCGCCCCAACCGGGGAAACCGTCCCAGTCCCCAAGCGTGATCTCCTTCAGACGGTCGTCCCAGACGACCGCCTCGTAGTCGACGCCCAGATGTTCCGCGACGATCGCTGCCGACTGTCGGGCCCGGCCGAGCGGGCTGGCGACCAATCGGAAGCCGGTCCCGTTGACGAGGCCGGCCAGCGAACGGCCGACCGCGTCGATCTGGGCGAGGCCGAGCCGGGTGAGGGGCGCATCGAGTTGACCCTGCAGCCGGCCGATCCGGTTCCAGGTGGTCTCGCCGTGCCGGAGGAAGTAGAGCGTTGCGGGCATCGGTTATCGCTTAGCCCAACTGGCGGTCCCGAAAAAGGCTCTATTCCGCGGAGGCGCTTTCCGATATGCCCGGTGCCGACGGATTCAGGAGGTTTCAATGACTCAGCGTGCGATTCTCGACGACCTTCGGCACGACGTGGCCGAACTCGAGGAGACCGGAATCGTCAAGGTCGCTGTGCACGGCTGGGGCAAACCCGGCCTGATCCCGATGTGGTTCGGCGAGGGTGACCAGCCGACTCCGGCGTTCATCTGCGACGCCGCCGCCGAGGCGATGCGTCGGGGCGAGACGTTCTATACCGACCAGCTCGGTATTCTGCCGCTGCGCGAATCGCTGGTACGCTACACCAAGCGCACGTTCGGTGTTGACGTGACGACGTCGGAAGTCTCGCTGGTGACCGCCGGCATGTCGGCGCTGTACCTCGCCATGGACATGCTGATCGAGCCGGGCGACGAGGTCATCGCGGTCGGCCCGGTGTGGCCGAACATCTACTCGACGGTCGAGGTCCACGGCGGCGTGGTGCGGCATGCCTCGATCGACTTGGTCGATGGCGAATGGATGCTCGACCTGGATGCGCTGTTTGCGATGGCAAGCGCGCGAACCAAGGCGATCTTCGTGAATTCGCCGGGCAATCCGACCGGCTGGATGATGGAGAGCGACGAGCAGCGCGCGCTCATGGATTTTGCCCGCGCCAGGGGCATCTGGGTTATCGCCGACGAGGTTTACCACCAGTTGGTGTTCGACCGTGACGTCGCGCCGTCGTTCCTGCAGGTGGCGCGGCGCGACGACCGGCTGCTAGTGGTGAACTCGTTCTCCAAGTCCTGGCTGATGACCGGCTGGCGCATGGGCTGGCTGACCCACCCGCCGGAGCTCGGGCCGGTGATTGCCAAGCTGGTGCAGATCACCACCTCGGGCGTGCCGGCGTTCCTGCAGCGTGCCGCGATCACCGCGCTGGAGGATGGCGACGAGGTGACCAAAGCCCTGCGCGCGCGCTGCAAGATCGGCCGCGACCTGGTGTTCGACCGCCTGGAGTCCTGGCCGAAGCTGCGCCTGGCCCGTCCGAAGGCGGCGTTCTATGCGTTCTTCGCGGTCGAGGGGATGACCGACAGCGTGGCATTCGCCAAGCAGATCATCGATGACGCCAATGTCGGCCTGGCGCCGGGATCGGCGTTCGGACCGGCGGGCGAGGGGTATCTTCGGCTGTGCTTCGCTGCCAGTGCCGAGACCATCAACCGTGGTCTTGACGCTTTGGAGCCGATTCTGGGCGCGGGCGCGGACCAGCGCCGGATTGCTTGATCCGGGTGGTTTCGATGTGCTGCGCGGTCGGCCGAGTTGACGTATCCTGACGGCATGAGACGGAGGCACGCATCATGGCCTTGAGGCCGACAGGACCGGGGGAACCGCAGGTTCCGGCACCGCGTCTCCGGCCGGCGTCGGTTCCGACCAGTACCCCGGCGACCCGTCCGTCCGAGACTCCGCGCCGCGAGCCCGGGTACCGACTCAAGACCGCGACCTCGCCGGACGAGATCGACCGGCAGATCCAGCGCCTGATGGCACTGATCGCCAACGACAACATCGATCCCGATGCGCCACCGGGCAGCTATCTGAACCTGCTGGTCTGACCGCTATCCGAGCGCCGGTACCAGCAGCGCCACGCCGGAGACGCCGAGCAGGACCAGCAGCACCCGCGCGAACACCTTGTCGTCAATCCGCCGGTACAGGCTGAAGCCGAGCCAGGCGCCGAGCCCGATTGCCGGAAGAGCAGCCACGAACAGGCCGCCGACCTCGGCGGTGAGCCGCCCTTGCCACGCGTAGGTACAGATCGTCACCGTGTGCATGACGGTGTTGAACAGTTGGAAGATGCTGCGTTGCCGGTCCTTCGGCCATCGGCGCAGCGAGCACCAGATGGTCGGGAGTATCCCCGACAGGCCGGCGAAGCCGCCGAGCACGCCGCCGGCGAACCCTACGGCAGCGTCGGCAAACCGGTTCTCGATCTTCAGAACCGGCAGCCGGCCCGAGACCAGGATGGCGACCGAGTACAGGACCAGCAGAGCGCCGGCGATGTGGCGGAAGGTGTCGGCGGCCAGTACCGAGAGCAACGCTGCCCCGAACGGCACGCCGCACACCCCGCCGATCAGGAACGGCATGGCGGCGCGCCAGTCCAGTCGGCGCCAGATCATCGGGATCACGATGAGTTGGACGGTCAGGGACGCTGCGACCACCAGCGGTGACACCACGGTCGACGGCAGGACGTGGGCGTACAGCCCAAGTGTCGTGGCGGCGAATGCGAAGCCGGCGAGCCCACTCGCCGTCGCTCCGATCAACGCACCGACAATGACGACGAGCAGGACGAGGGGTTCAGCCGGCACCGGCTCAGAACCGCTCTTCGCCGTGCTGGCGATGCGGATCGGGGAAGTCGCGGTACAGGGCGAAGACCGTGTTCTCGACCAGGGAGTTCACGCCGTGGTGGAAACCCTCCACCGGATCGGCGCGGCTTGAGACGCGGGTGAACGCGGCGTCAAGCTGGGCCATGTCTCGGGTCTCGATCCAGATATGGAACTCACCAAGGCCCGGTGCCCCGAGCCCGAGTTTCCGGCGGGTGACGCGGAACGTCTCTATAAGTCCGCCGTCGCGCAGGTTTCCAAGATACTTGTCGATGGCGTCCACGAAGGTCGTGTCACGCACACCGGGCTTCAGATCGCACCAGATGTGGTAGAGATCCACGCGGCTTCTCCTGATCGTCGTCGCCGACTATCTGGTTGGAAAGGCGGTCACCAAACGGCAGGCACCGCCGCCGATAGCCTCCAGAACCACCGTTATGCCGTGGGCCGGGAAGCCGGATCCGTTTCCGCGTTCGACGAGGATGCCGATGGGCTGCTCGAACGCCATCCGGACCTCGGCGCGTTCGCCGGCCTGCGCCACGCGAGCCCAGCTATCGTAGTCGGACTCGTCAGGGCGCAGGGCCGCCGAGATGACCTGCCGAGCCGTGTTGTGATCCGGAAAGGAACTGGTCGCCGCCATCGCCGGGTCCATGGCAAGACGCGCCGCCAACTCGCCAGTGCTTCGCCCGACGTGGCGATCCATGGTGTCGCCGCCAAGCCGCTCTTGTTCCTGCAGCCAGCCGTCCTTGAACGTACTGGGAACACACTTGGCGGCGGCCGGAGCCGCCGCCAATATCAGTGCGCTGAGTATGACTGCGCCGCCAACTGATCGCCGCATGCACGCCCCTCGGTCAGTTCATGGCCTTTTGCAAGTTCTCGTCCAGTTTGCCGAGAAACTGTTGCGTTGTCAGCCAGGGCTGATCGGGACTGATCAGCAGCGCCAGGTCCTTGGTCATGTGTCCGGACTCGACCGTGTCAACACAGACCTTCTCCAGCGTCTCGGCAAAACGTCCAACTTCCGGCGTCTGGTCGAACTTGGCCCGGAACGCCAGCCCGCGGGTCCAGGCGAAAATTGACGCGATCGGATTGGTCGACGTCTCCTTGCCCTGCTGGTGCTGGCGATAGTGACGCGTCACCGTGCCGTGCGCCGCCTCGGCCTCGACGGTCTTGCCGTCGGGGGTCATGAGGACCGAGGTCATCAGGCCGAGCGAGCCGAAGCCCTGGGCCACGGTGTCGGACTGGACGTCACCGTCGTAGTTCTTGCACGCCCATACGAAGTTGCCCGACCACTTCAGCGCCGAGGCGACCATATCGTCGATCAGGCGATGCTCGTAGACGATGCCCTTGGCTTTGAACTGCGACGCGAACTCGGCGTCGAACACTTCCTGGAACAGATCTTTGAAGCGGCCGTCATAGGCCTTGGGGATGGTGTTCTTGGTGGACAGGTAGACCGGCCAACCGAGGTCGAGCCCGTAGTTAAAGCAGGCGCGGGCGAACCCGATGATCGACTCGTCCAGGTTGTACATGGCCATCGCCACGCCGCCACCGGGGAAGTCGAAGACGTTGTAGGTCATCGGTTCGCCGCCGCCTTCCGGCTGGAAGGTCAGCGTGAGCTTGCCCTTGCCGGGGACTACGAAGTCGGTGGCGCGGTACTGGTCGCCAAAGGCGTGACGGCCGATCACGATCGGCTGGGTCCAGCCCGGCACCAGCCGCGGAACGTTCTTGCACAGGATCGGCTGCCGGAACACGGTGCCGCCGAGGATGTTGCGGATCGTGCCGTTCGGCGACCGCCACATCTTCTTCAGACCGAATTCCGCGACGCGATCCTCGTCGGGAGTGATCGTGGCGCACTTCACGCCGACACCGAATTCCTTGATGGCGTTGGCAGAGTCGATCGTGATCTGGTCGTCGGTCTTGTCGCGAGCCTCCATGCCGAGGTCGTAGTACTTCAGATCGACGTCGAGGTACGGAAGGATCAGCTTGTCCTTGATCATCTGCCAGATGATCCGGGTCATCTCGTCGCCGTCGAGCTCGACGATCGGGTTTGCCACCTTGATCTTGGCCATCGAAAGCTCCCAATCACATACAAAATCGCCCACAGGACCGGTGGGCGCGGCACAATATCATCGAGGCCGGCCAAAGCAAGCAAGCGAAGCGGCCGGCCGGTTTCCTACAGCCACTTGGCCGATACGTTGGACGATGGCGCGGGGAAGGTGCTGATGGCGTCGAACACGGCATCGACCGTGTTCACCACCCGGAACAGGTTGCGGTTCTCGGCCCGCGAGAATCCTGAATCGATCGTGTGGTCGATCAGCTTCAGCAGCGGCTCCCAGTACCCTTCGACATCGACCAGGACGACGGGTTTGCTCGACAGCTGCAACTGCGACCATGTCAGGACCTCGAGGGTCTCGTCGAGGGTGCCGAGACCGCCGGGCAGCACCACGAAGGCATCCGCGCGTTCGTACATCTCGGCTTTGCGCTGGTGCATGCTGTCGGTGATCACGAGTTCGCTGACCGCGCCGTGACCAACCTCGAGGTCCATCAGGAACCGCGGGATAACCCCGGTCACCCGCGCTCCGCCTTCAAGCGCCGCGTCCGCGACCAGGCCCATCAGGCCAACCCGCCCACCGCCATACACCAGTTCGTCGCCACGGACGGCCAGCAGGCGCCCGAACGCGGTCGCCGCATCGCGATAGCGCTCGTCAACCCGTGCCGAGGAGCCGCAAAAGACGCAGACGCGAAGCGGGCGATTGTCGTTTGGAGATGATGTCATGACGCCGTCTTTGGCATTGCTCGCCGCCGCGGTCAACCGGCGCGCGCCACCCCCGCCGATTGTATCGAAACCGTGACGGGTTTAAGGTCCGACAGGCAATTAAGGGCTCACGGATCGATGGTCGCAAAACCGGTCACCGTTGGCGTCGTCGGGGTAGTCGTCCTGGCGTCCGCTCTTGTGTTGAATTACTTCGTCCTCCCGGACGATGAAGCCGACATTGCGACTCCGACACCAGTTCCATCGGTGCCGGCAACGGCACCACCCAAATCTTCAGCCGAAGCGCCGAAGAAGGTTGCTCCGGCCGCGCCATCGCAATCGTCGACGGCGGCAGCCCCGGCACCGCGACAGGAACTGCCGTCGGCTCCCAGCTTCGACATCGTTCGTGTCGATCCGGAAGGTAATGCCGTGATCGCCGGCAGGGGCGCGCCGAACAGTGAAATAGCGATCATCGACGGCGAGGACGAGATCGGCCGCGTGGTGACGGACGATCGCGGGGAATGGGTATTCGTGCCGCCAGCCAAGCTGGCGCCGGGCGAGCGGGTGTTGATGCTGCGTGGGCTGGACAGCACGGGCAAGGAGTCGACTGAGGCGGTAGTTCTGGTGATTCCGGAGAGTGGCAAGGACATCGCGGGACGTCCGTCGGCCGAACCGAGTGTTCCGCTCGCCGTGGTGGTTCCAAGGGACACCGGCGCGGCAGGCAGCGGTGCGGTAGCCAGAGTGTTGCAGGCGCCGTCAGCGGGACCAATCGACAACGCGGATTCCGTGACACCTGCCAATGTGGCTCGTGCAAGCGGGGCTGGTGCGAGCGGGACTGGCGCAAGTAGCACTGGCGCAAGTAGCACTGGCGCAAGCGGAACCAGCAGCGTCCCGGCGACGCCAGCGCCGGACAAGGCCACTGCTGCCGCCGATCAGG
Organism: Thalassobaculum sp.; assembly: GCF_040219215.1. Taxonomy (GTDB): domain Bacteria; phylum Pseudomonadota; class Alphaproteobacteria; order Thalassobaculales; family Thalassobaculaceae; genus Thalassobaculum_A. Next base: position 138,585 of record NZ_JAVJSX010000011.1, on the reverse strand, counting down.
CGGACAGGGCGCCGGGATCGACGTTGGCCGGAGGCGCCCTGGCTCGCAGTACCGCCAACGAAGCCGCCGCTTCGGCGCGCGCCCCGGCGGCATCAGGGTCCAGCGCGCCGCAGGCCGGCGCAGCGTCTTCCGACTCAATAAAAATGGCTTCCGCCGAGCCCGTCGCGTCGGCCTACCCGGAACCGGCGCCGCAGGCAAAGTCGGCGGACGGCGACAAGTCGGAAGATGTCGCGGTTGACGTCATCGACTACGACGACAAGGGCGAGGTGGTGTTCAGCGGGCGGTCCGAGCCGGGCGCTCGGGTCGAGGTCTTCATCGACAACCGCAAGGTCGGTGATACGGCTGCCAATTCCGAAGGACGCTGGAAAATGCAGCCAGCCGATCCTGTTCCGCCGGGCTCGTACCAGCTCAGGGTCGACAAGGTCGCGCCGACCGGCACCGTGGTGGCCCGGGTGGCCTTTCCGTTTGTCCGCGCCAATCCATTGACGGAATTGCCGAAGGGCCGCCTTGTGGTCATTCAACCGGGTAACAATCTGTGGCGCATAGCGACGCGGGTTTACGGATCGGGCGTCCGGTACGTCGAGATCTTCGACGCCAACCAGGATCAGATCCTCAACCCGGACCTTATCTTTCCCGGTCAGGTGTTCGGCCTGCCGCGTGTGAACTGATCCGAAGAGGGTTCATTGCTCGACAGCATTCTGGTTCCGATCGCCCGGGAAGGGCGGCCGTTCATCGCCGCGTTCGCCGTGGTCACATTGATTCTTGGCATGATCGCCGGGTGGCTGGTGGTTCCCGCCGGCATCCTGACGGCGTGGTGCGTGTACTTCTTCAGGGACCCGCATCGGGTAACCCCGACGCGCGCCGGTCTGGTGGTCAGCCCCGCCGACGGCCTAGTCGTCTCGGTGGCGTCGGTTCCTTGGCCAAAGGAACTGGCGATGGGGGACGGCGAAGCGACCCGCATCGGGATCTTCATGAACGTCTTCGACGTGCATGTGAACCGGGTGCCGACCGACGGCAAGATCACAAAGCTCGCCTACGTGCCGGGGGCCTTCTTCAACGCCTCCTTCGACAAGGCGAGCGAGCACAACGAGCGTCAACTGGTGGCCATGGAGACCCGTGACGGCCGCCCGCTCGCGTTCGTCCAGATCGCCGGTCTGGTGGCACGCCGCATCGTCTGCCGGATTACCGAGGGACAGGCCGTGCTGGCCGGCGAGCGGATGGGAATGATCCGGTTCGGCAGCCGAGTGGATGTCTATCTGCCGGCCGGCGTGTCCTCGCTAGTCACCGAGGGCCAGCGATGCGTCGCAGCCGAGACGGTGCTGGCCGACCTCACCTCGGACGAGCAGGCCCGGGATGGAGAGGTGCGATGAAGCGCTTCCGCCGTCGTCGCAGCCCGCGGTTCAGCGGGCAGTCGTTCAACAAGCTGATCCCGAACATGATCACCGTGTTGGCGGTCTGCTTCGGCCTGTCCGGGGTTCGCTTTGCGCTGGCGGGGAAATGGGAGTTTGCCGTCGCCATGATCGTTCTGGCGGCGGTGTTCGACACGCTCGACGGCCGCATGGCCCGCCTGCTACGGGCCCAGTCGAAATTCGGCGCGGAGCTGGACTCCTTGTCGGATTTCGTCAGCTTCGGCGTGGCGCCCGGCATTATCGTGTTCCTGTGGGCGCTGGAGCCGCTGACCAATTTCGGCTGGATGGCCGTGTTGTTCTATGCCACCTGCTGCATGCTGCGGTTGGCCCGGTTCAACACCCGCCTTGACGACGACAAGCCGTCGTTCGCCTACAATTACTTCACCGGCGTACCGGCTCCAGCTGGTGCCGGTCTGGCCCTGTTGCCGCTGATGCTGGATTTCCAGGTCGGCTTCGGTCCGGCGCTTGCGCCGTGGGCCGTCGCGGGTTGGCTGGTCGTGGTCGGCCTCCTGATGGTGAGCCAGGTTCCGACTTTCTCATTCAAGCGGATGAAGGTGCCGCAGCCTATGGTGCTGCCCATCCTGATCGGTGCCGGCCTTGTAATTGCCGGCGTCGTCAGTGCGCCTTGGTTCATGCTGGCGTTGCTGATCATCGCCTATCTGGGTTCGATCCCGCTCTCGGTCATCGCGTATCGCCGTTTGCTGAAGGAGGCCGAGCAGATGACCGCTGCCGCTCCGGTCGTCACCGATCCGAACGGCATGGCTGACTCTCCAACGGGTGCGGTGGAGCCGAGTTCAGGCGATCGGCCGGCCAAACTGCACTAGGCCGCGGTCGGGATGTTCGACGCGGCCCTGCGGCGCGTTATTGATCCGCCGCTCGATGTGTTGGGCTCGGGCCTCGCCCGGATGGGCGTTTCGGCGAACGCAATCACGGTGGGCGGTTTCCTCGTCGGCATCCTGGCGGTGCCGGCGCTGGCGTTCGGCCGCTACGATGTCGCTTTGGCCCTGATCCTCATCAACCGGCTGGGCGACGGTCTGGATGGTGCTGTTGCCCGCAGCGTGGGGGCGTCCGATCTTGGCGGTTACCTCGACATCGTGCTCGACTTCGTCTTCTACAGCGCGGTCGTGTTCGGCGTTGCGCTCGGCCGACCGGATCAAGCGGTGTGGGCGGCGTTCCTGATCTTCAGCTTCGTCGGCACCGGCGTATCTTTCCTGGCCTACGCGATCATTGCCGCCAAGCGTGGCGGCGAAGACAAGCGTCAGGAGCGAAAGTCATTCATCTACCTCGGCGGCCTGGCCGAAGGGGCGGAAACGATCCTCGCCTTGGTCCTGATCTGCGTGCTTCCGGACCTGTTTGCCTGGGTCGCGGCTGTGTTCGGTGCGATGTGCTGGATCACCACGGCTACTCGGGTCACCGAGGCGGTGCGGGCATTCGGAGACTGATGGACACGGCCCGCCTATTCAGCCGCGCGCGGCAGGTCGTAGCCGGGGGCCGTGCCGTCGACGGCGGTTGAGCGGCCACGGCGGGCGGCGTAGCGCGCCTTCAGCTTGCGCCAGCCAGTGCCGACGTTCGCCCGGAACATCAGGGCAGCCGGCGTCACCAGAAGCGTCAGGACCGTGGCGAACGCCAAGCCGAACACAATGGCGGTGGACAGCGATACCCACCACTGGGTCGACGGCGCGCCGTAGGTGACTTCGCGCGTGATGAAGTCGATGTTCATCTGCAGCACCATCGGCATCAGGCCGAGGATGGTGGTAACGGTCGTCAGCAGGACCGGCCGCAGGCGTTGCGCACCGGTCCGCAGGATGGCGTCGCGCACGTCCGCGTTGTCCTTCTTCAGGGTGTCGAAGGTGTCGATCAGCACGATGTTGTTGTTCACCACGATACCGGCGAGGGCGATGACGCCGATGCCGCTCATGACGATGCCGAACGGGTTCCCGGTCACCAGCAGCCCGATCATCACCCCGATGGTCGACATGATCACGGCCGAGAGGATCAGCAGCGCCGAGTAGAAGCTGTTGAACTGGGTGACCAGGATGATCGCCATGATGAACAACGCAACCCCGAACGCCTTGACCAGAAACGCCTGGGCTTCCTGCTGCTCTTCGTCTTCGCCCTTGAAGGTTGCCTCGACGACGCTCGGCAGGTTGGCGTCCTGCAGCCAGGCCCGAAGCTCCTGGACCTTGTCGTTCGGCAGGACGCCCTCTGCCACGTCGGCGCGAACCGTGATCGACGGCTGACCGTCGATGCGGCGGATCTTGCCGACCTTCGGCTCCGGCGTCATGGTCACGAAGTTCCCGATAGGGATCAGGCCTGAAGCGGTCTCCATCTGGATCTGGTTGAGCTGTTCAAGGGTGCGCATCGCCACCGGGTATCGGATGACGACGTCAATTTCCTCGTCGCTGTAGTCCGGCCGGTAGTCGGTGATCTTCATGCCCTTGGTCACGAGCTGGACGTACTGGCCGATGAGGCTGATGTCCGCGCCGAATTTCGACGCCTGGGCGCGGTCTACCGTCATGCGCCATTCGATTCCCGGAACGTCGCGGGTATCGTCGATGTCGATCAGGCCGGCCATGTTGCGGAACCGATCCATGGCGACATTGGCTGCGGCATCCAGCGCGTCTCGATCGCGGCTGCGCAGCTGCAACTGGACCGCCTTGCCCGTTGGAGGACCACCTTCCTGCTCGCGCGGCTCGACCCAGATGCCGGGCAGGTGGCGGGTGCGCTGGACGATGGCGTCGAGGATCTCCCGCGCCGGCTTGCGCTGCTGCCAGTCCTTGAACTCGATCTGAATGCTGCCGATGACGTCCTCGGCAATCTCCTCGCCAGCGCCGCCACCGCCGGTGCGTTCCCCTATGAAGGTATAGACAGACTTGTAGCCGCCTACGTCCAGGACCTCGCGCTCTACCGGCAGCACCAGGGCCTTCTTCTCTTCGATCGAGAAATTGCCGCGCGCGTGGACATAGATCATCGCGATGTCGGGCTCCACGTCGGGGAAGAACTCCACGCCGTTGCCATGGGTCGCGTAGTAGACCTGGACCCCGATCAACGTCCCGAATGCGGTCAGCAAAACAAGGCCCGGTCGCCGCAGGGCGGCACGCAAAATCTTCAGGTAGAAGCCGGTGAAGCCGGTGATCTCGTCGACACTTCCGGTCTCGGCGGCGGCGAGTTGCTTGCGGCTGCGCTCATCCGGCGCGCTCGCCTTGCCGATCAGCCCGCCGAGGGCCGGGATGAAGATCAACGCCATCAGCAGCGACGCTGCCAGGGTAGCCAGAAGAGTGATCGGCAGGAACTTCATGAACTCGCCGACCACGCCGGGCCAGAACAGCAGCGGGAAGAACGCCGCGAGCGTGGTGGCCGTCGATGCGATGATCGGCCACGCCATGCGCTTGCCGGCTTCGGCGTAGGCCGCCGATTTTGGCAACCCCTCCGCCATCTTCCGGTCGGCCAGCTCGGTCACGACGATGGCGCCGTCCACCAGCATGCCGACCGCCAGAATCAGGCTGAACAGGACCACGATGTTGATGGTCAGGCCGAGAAAGGACAGCACCAGCATCCCAAGGAGGAACGACCCTGGAATGGCGATGCCGACCAAGCCGGCGGACCGCAACCCCATCGCCGCCACGATCACGATCATCACCAACAGGATCGCGCTGGTGACGTTGTTCTGCAGGTCGGTCAGCATCAGCTTGATCTGGTCTGACTTGTCCTGACTGAAGGTGACGTCCACGGTGTCGGGCAAGCCGATCGCCGCCTCGCCCACGATCGCCCTGACGTCGGCGATCGTGCCGATGATATTGGCGCCGGTGCGCTTGGTCACCTCGATGGCGATCGCCGGCTGGCCGTTCAGGCGGGCATAGCTGCCGCGGTCCTTGAACCCCTGTTGGACCGTGGCGACGTCGCGGATCCGCACCACGGCATCGCCCCGCGCCTTGATCGGCTGGTCCAGGATGTCCTGGACTCCATGATACAGCCCGGGAACCTTGATCGGAAACCGGCCGGACCCGGTGTCCAGCGTGCCGGCCGCGATGAGCTGGTTCGATCGCGAGACCGCCTCGAGCACGGTCGCCGCCTGCAGGCCGTAGCTCTCCAGGCGAAGCGGATCGATCACCACTTCAAGCAGTTCTTCGCGCTGGCCGGTCAGCTTGGCGTCCAGGACGTCGGGCAGGCCTTTGATCTCATCGCGCACGTCACGCGCCATCAACAGCAGGTCACGCTCCGGCACCTCGCCGGAGAGCGTCACGACCATTACCGGGAACAGCGAGAAGTTGACTTCGTGGACGGTCGGCTCGTCGGTTTCCGATGGCAGCTCCGGCTTCGCGATGTCGACTTTTTCGCGGACGTCGTCGAGCGCGGAGTCGGCATCGAAGCCGGCGTCGAACTCCAGAACTATGTTGGCGCCGCCCTCGTGGGCGGTCGAGCGCATCTCCTTCACGCCTACGATCGAGCGCAGCTCCTGCTCCATCGGACGCAGCAGCAGCCGCTCGGCATCCTCGGGCGAGATCCCTTCGTGGTTCAGCAGGACGTAGATGATCGGGATATTGATGTCCGGATCAGCTTCCTTCGGGATATCGATATAGGCGACCGTGCCGGCAATCAGGATCAGAACCAGGGCCGACAGTGTGGTCCGGCCGCGGTGCAGCGCGGCCTCGATGATTGCTCTCATGACTGCGGCGCCTTGGCGGAAGCTTCCACCGGGGTGACCAAGTCACCATCCTGCACCAGTTGCTGTCCCACGGTGACGACCCGCGCCGTCTCGTCCAGTCCGGTGACCCATGCGCCCGCGCCGTCGGAGCCGATCACCCGGATGCGACGAAACCGCGCCACATTGCCGCCATCGACCACCATGACGCCGATCTTTCCCTGATCGTCGAGCAGGAACGCGGCCGGTGAGACGTGGTGAGCCCGAACGGTCGGCAGCGGGATCAGCAGTTCGGTCGTCATACCCTCGCCGATGCGGCCATCCGGATTGGTGAACTCCGCCTCCACCTTGAACGTGCGGGTCGCAGTGTCGGCGACAGCGGCGGTGTAGGTGATGATGGCGGGGCGCTCCTCTCCGCTTGCCAGCCGAGCGGTTGCCGTCATGCCGTCGACGAGGGCCTGCATCTGCTGCTCGGGGACATAGACAACCGCCCGCAGGGGGTCGAGCTCGACCAGGGTCGCGGCGATATCGCCAACCTTGAGGTAGTCACCGACCTCCATCGGCCGCTCGTCGAGAACCGCGTCGAACGGTGCAACAATGCGGGTGCGCTCCACGTCGACGCGGATGCGGGCTTCTTCGGCGCGCGCGTCCTGGTATTCGGCCAGCGCCTCCGCGCGCTTGGTTTCCGCCTGGAATCCGCTGGCCGCCAGTTTGCGGGCCGCTTCATACTCGATCCGGCGTTGCTCAACCCGGGCCTTCGCGCGTTCGAGCTGTGCTTGCCGGTCGGCTTCGTCCAACTGCAGGATCATCTCGCCGGCAGCAACGCGCGTACCTCTCGCCGGACCGATCTTGGCCACGCGACCGTCCGTCTCCGCGCGAATCTCGATCGACCGGGCGGACTTGGTCTGTCCGGATGCCCGAATGACCGCCCGGTAGTCGGCGGCATTTGAAACGATGACCCGAACCCGCGTCGGAGCCGGTTGCTTGGCGGTATCGTTGGCCGCTTCGCTGGCCGCAGTGGCAGGCTGGTCGGAGACCTGTCCGGACAGAATCCAGCCGACCGCCCCCAACGCAATCAGGGTTGCCAGAACGATCGAGGGGTTCACGCGCATCGTGGAAGTCCTTGTTCGGCCACTATTCCGCAGCCTGGGAGTGTTTGCTCAACCCGGACAGCAACGGCCCGCGGTTTCGAACGAGATAATCTGCCGCGGCGCGGTACACCTCGACACCGAAGCCCGAGACCAGCCATCGACCGGGATCGATCTCGGCACCGGATGACTGCCTTTCCATACGGCAGGCTTCGATGTGGTCTGCCTGGCTGGTGTATGACTCGATGTAGCGGTCGATCAGGGCGGCCACCCGATCCGGCGGCAGCTCGCGCGCGAAATACAGCAGGAACAGCATGTCGGAGCGAAACTGATCGTGTTCCGGTTCCTGGCCGATTGCCCGGAGAAAGGCCGCGCGTCCGGTCTGTGTCAGGCGATAGACCTTCTTGTCGGGCCGCCCGTCCTGTTCATGGGCCTCCGCCACGGCCATGCCGTCGGCCAGCAGCCTGGAGAGCGCCGGATAGATCGAGCCGAAGCTGGCACGCTGGAAGTGGGCGAACGGCCCTTCCTCGAATGCCTTCTTGATCTCATAGCCGGTCGCCTCGCCCTGGAACAGGACCGCAAGGCACAGCGTCTTCACGTCCATCGAGGGCCGGTCCGATCAGTGGTGAATCATATCGGTCCGATATATACCGCTGTGATATATTCGTTCAAGAGGGCGCGATGAATAAGAAAGCGGCGGCACGTCCGCGCCGTGCCGCCGCTAATGTCGTTTTCGAAGGTTGAAGAGGGCTTCAGAGCGGCTTGAGCTCTTCGGCGGCCATCTTGCCGTTCCGCTGCGGCTTCATCTCGTACATGATTGCCTGGCCTTCGTTCAGGCCCTGCAAACCAGAGCGCTGCACGGCAGTGATGTGAACGAATACGTCAGCACCGCCGTCGTCCGGCTTGATGAATCCGTAACCCTTCGTGGTGTTGAACCACTTCACCGTACCAGTCGGCATTCGATACGCACTCCAAACGCGACGCGTCCGCCGGAGATTGCAGAAATCATCTCCTCAGGACGCTCGAATGCCACTGCAGCACGCGAGTTCGGTCACGCAAGCGCAAGGCGACGTCTCGCCCGGCTCCTAAGGCGATGCTGATCCCGAACGCTGGAATCATGATGGAATCCATACGCCGACTCGCGTTCGCTGTCGATGTCGATGTGTCAATGGTTTTAGTTGCTTGTGCGACGATTCGGCTGTCGGCACAGTCGGCCCATGAGATTTTTCCTTTTAGCACTGGTGTTTGCTCTGCTTTCCTCGGCGGGCGCCTCGGCTCGCGAGCAGCTCAACCTACACTTGGCGTTCAGTTCCCGGACGCCGCTGTACGGTACCTTGGCCACTCGTCTGGTCGCGGAGGTTGCCGAGAGATCCGGCGGCCGGTTGCGTCTGCGACCTCATGAGCCGGGAGCGATGGTGCCGCGGTTCGGTTATCTGGACGCGGTGGCGCAAGGGGCGGTCGATGCCGCCTGGGGGACCCCGGCGGTGCTGAGCGGTCGGGCGCCGGAAGCGGCGCTCTTCACCGGTGTGCCGTTTGGCCTGGATCCGGCGGCGCATCTGTCCTGGGTCAGGGACGGCGCTGGTCGTGCACTCTACGACAGCCTCTACGGCCGCTTCGGCGTGATCGGACTGCCTTGTGCGTCGGTCGGTCCGGACGGCTTGGCCTGGCTACAGGCTCCGCTGGACGAAGCCGCGCCGTTCCGCGGACTGAGGGTTCGGGCGTTCGGCCTTCCAGCGCGCATTCTGGATGCCTTGGGAGCGGGCAGCGCCATCGGGTTTGGCGCGGACCTGGTCGTCGGCCTGGGAACCGGTGCGTTCGATGCGGCCGAGGCGAGCGTACCGGCGGCCGACGTGGCGTTCGGGCTGCACAAGGTCGCGCCGGTCTACCTCTACCCCAGCCCGATCCAGCCGACGACGCTGCTCGATCTGGTGATTAACGGCGAGCGCTGGACACGGTTGTCGGCCGATGCCCGTGCGACGTTGGTCGCAGCATGCGGTGCGACGGCCGAGTTTGCCGTTACCGCAAACCTGGAGATGGACGCCATCGCCCTGCGGTCAATTGTCGAGGCGGGCGTGGCGGTATCGGCTCCATCGGACGCGACGGTGGATAAACTGCGGGCGGCATGGCGGGAGGTCAGAGACCAGCAGCAGTCGGAGTCTGCCAGTTTCGCCGCGGTGATCCGCGCCTATCCATTGGACGGCAACTGAGTCGGCGTGCTGAGCTTGGGGGAACGAGCCACCCATGGATTCTACCGTGTACCGCCGTGACCGGCATCGGGAGCAGGGAATCGCTTACGGCCATCTCGCTCACACGGTTATGAACGCGCTAGGCGTTCACGGAAACCGTTCCGCCTCGGACGTTGGTCCGGTCGAGACCGGAATTCCGCCCTCCGGTTTGGCCTACCGGTGACCTCCTCGCTGCACTAGGACTCCACGCCGTGCTCCTGGAGTGCTACGACGCGGGTTTCCAATCGGGTTGAACAAACCATGACTGATTTGCAGAACGTGGGATCCGATCTTCGGATCATGTGGCGCCGTATGCTCGTGGATCCGACGAAGGTGTATGTCGGGAATGAGGTCCTGCGCCAAGCGGTCGTCGGATTGCACCCGAAGGTCTTGGTGAAGCTGCTGAAGTGGCAGCACCGGGTTCGACCGAATGACGACAATTTTCGTTTGTACGATCGATGCATCCGATTGATCGACGGGCGCGACATGCGGCGAGCCACGTTGCCGCGAACCCAACGCGTGCGCACGATCGATTTCGGCGATGGAATCAAGCTTCGCTTTACGGATGATCATCCGGCGGCGGGCGTGTTCATGCGACGCGTATTGCCGGTCGGGCGGGTGCATGAACCCGAACTGGTGAACTATCTGAAGAAGACCGTCCGGCGCGGGGACCTGATCGTCGATATCGGAGCGCACGCCGGTTACGTTTCCTGCATCGCTGCGGCACTTGGAGCAACGGTGATTGCTGCGGAACTGCAGCCGACGCTGATCCCGATCATCCAGTTGAACGCTGCTCTCAATGACCTGTGGACGGTGCATACGCTGTGCGCCGCACTTGGCGATCGAGCGGGATTTGTTCCGACGATGCGGGTCGGTCCCTCGCCGGGGTTTCAGGCCAGTGTCGGACAATGGGACCGGGCCGACTATCCCCTCAGCAGTCTGAATCATGACTGCATTCCCTGCATGACACTGGACAGCCTGTTCCCGTCCGGTCCCGTTCCAAGCCTGATCAAGATCGACGTCGAGGGCGCAGAAGGGCTGGTGCTCAAAGGGGCGCACGGCCTGATCGCGGCCGGGACTACCCGGTTCATGGTGGAGGTGCACGGTCATCTGATCGGCGGATTCGGGACAACGCTGGCGGATATCCTGGCACCGTTCCCGGCGGATCGCTGGTCGCTGTCGATGCTCACGGAGGATGGCGTGGAACCGTTGCCGAGGAAGGATTTCCTCGATCCGGCGGGACCGATCGCCACTCACAAACACAACGCACCGGTGCTGTTCGAGCCCGCTTCGCACTAGCAGTCGTCTTGTAGGGCGGTCGATCCACCGACCGCAGCGGAGCGTCGGGACCGTTCGATGTCCCCGAGTGATCGCTGGACATCGCCCGGCAGTTCTCGATGCTCTCCGTTTGATGCTACCAGGGTTTCGTGGTCACGGCTGGAACGGACATGATTGAACTGCAGCGATATGGGCCGGAACTTCGAGCCGCCATCCGCCGATCCCTGGATGAACCCGCTCGGACCCGTATGGATGGCGCCGCGTTGCAGGACGCCGTGACCGAGATGGCTCCGGCGACCCTGTACAACGTGATGCGCTGGCAGGCTTGCGCCAACCCCAGCGACCGCGCGGCGGAACTGGTTCGTCATTGGAAACGACTGGCCGCCGGACGCGGGTACCGGCAAAGCGTTCTGCCCCAGGCTCGACAGGCTCGGGTCGTCAAGTTCAGTCCTGATCTGGAACTGATGTTCTGCGCCGATCATCCCGCAGCGCGTCCGTTCATGAACGGGGTCATGCCCGCCGCGGGTGTTCATGAGCCGGAGCTTGTCGAATACCTCATCCGGACCGTGCGGGCCGGCGATGTGGTCGTCGATATCGGGGCACATGTCGGCTACGTGTCGTGCGTTGCCGCCGCCTTGGGCGCGACGGTGATCGCTGCCGAGATCCAGCCGACACTGGTGCCGATGATCCAGCTCAACGCGTCACTCAACGAGCTTTGGACCGTCCACGCACTGTGTGTCCAGATCGGCGACCGGGTCGGACTGACGTCCACGTTTCGGCTGAACCCGTCGCCGGGGATGCAGAGTTCCGTCGACCGGATCGGGCAGAGCCAGGCTCTTCTGACCAGCGTCAATCATGACTGCATCCCCTGCATGACGCTGGACAGCCTGTTCGGCGATGCTCCCTATCCGGCCCTGGTCAAGATCGACGTGGAGGGCGCGGAGGGAAGCGTCCTGGCCGGCGCGCGCGGGATGATCGCGGCAGCCAAGACGAAGTTCGTCGTCGAAATTCACGGACGCCTGATCAGCGGTTTCGGAACCACGCTGGCGAACCTCCTCGAACCCTTCGCAGAGGATGTCTGGTCGCTGTCGATCTTGACGGTTGACGGGCTGCAGCCGTTGTCGCGCGAGAGTTTTCTCGACCCCGACGGCCCGATCGCCACGCACAGGCATAACGCACCGGTGCTGTTCGAGCCTCTGCAGCCCTAGCGACCGGCCGGCCTGCCTTCAGAACGTCTCCATCCACGGACGGAGCTCGATCTCCCAGGACCAAGCGCTGCGGTGCTGGCGCAGGACATGAAGGTAGCTCTGGGCGATGGCGTCGGGTTCCAGGAACGCGTCGGGACCCCGCGACGCATCGGTGTAGTTGGGTCCGGCGATGCCGCCGTCGATCACGAAGTGCGCCACATGGATGCCTTTCGGCTGCAGTTCGCGAGCCAGCGACTGGCATAGCCCGCGCAGCCCGAACTTGCCCATGGCGAAGCAGGACGAGTTCGCGTAGCCCTTGACCGCCGCCGACGCACCGGTCACCAGCAGCGTGCCCTTGCCCTTCGGCAGCATGCGTTTGACTGCCTGCTGCGCGACCAGGAACCCGCCATAGGGGGCGACCATCAGGGCGTCGCGCACCGCGATCGGATCGAGGTCCTGGATCGGTCCGCGCACCCGCGCCGACGGGTTGAACACCACCACGTCCGGTTCGCCCAGGTCCTTGTCGACCGCGGCGAACAGGGCGGCGACATCGTCCGCATCGGACACGTTGCAGCGATAGGCCCTGGCGCCGGTCTCAGCGACCAGTGCGTCGAGCTTGCCGGGCGAGCGCCCGGCAAGTGCGACAGCCATGCCTTCCTTGGCGAACAGCCGGGCCAGCGAGGCGCTGAGGCCCGAGCCGGCACCGACGATCAGTGCGGATTCCTTGGTCATCGGGGTCACTCCTTGAGCTTGGGCTTGCTCGGGGCAGGGCGGATCACCGGCCACGGCTCCGGCATCTCGCCGACCGGGACCTCGATCACCGTCGGGCGGCGGGCCGCGAACGCCTCGCGCACGGCGGTCTCCAGCGCCGCCGGGGTTTCGGCACGCCTGCCGTCGGCACCATAGGCCTCGGCCAGCTTTACGAAATCCGGGTTGGTGAAGGTCGACCCGATCACCCGGCCGTCGTGCAGTTCCTTCTGCATGCGCAGCACGTTGCCGTAGGCGCCGTCGGCGAACACCACGGAGACCACCGGCAGCTTGTGATGAACCGCAGTGGCGATCTCGTTGGCGGTGAACATGAAGCCGCCGTCGCCGTTGACCGACAGCACCGGCTTGTCCGGGTTGGCGACTTGCACGCCGAGCGAGGTGGCGTAGCCATAGCCGAGGGTGCCCTGGTAGCCCGGCGTCACCATCGTGCGCGGCGCGTACACCGGGAAGCCAATGCGCGCGACGTAGGCGACCTGAGTGAACTCGTCGACGAAGAACCCGTCCTCCGGCAAGGCGCGGCGCAGGGCGCCGAGGAATGCCATCTGCGGTCCGACGATACTCTCGGCCCGGGCGTGATGCTTGGCGCGCAGGGCGGTAAGTTCGTCGGAACGGGACTCCCGCTTGCGGTTGTGGCCCGCGACGGCGTTGACCAAGGCGCGCGCGGCCTCGGTGGCATCGGCGACAATGCCGACCGCCGGCTTGGCGATCCGGCTGATCTCGGTCGGGTCGACGTCGACGTGCACCACCTTCACGCTGTCATCGAGGCCCCAGAACATCCGCTCGATCTGCATCCGGCAGCCGATGGCGAGCGCGGCGTCGCAGTCGCCCCAGTACTCGTTTCCGGCCGGATGGTTCAGGGCGTAGGGCTCCCGCTCGTCGACGATGCCGCGGCCGTTCTGGTAGGAGACCACCGGTGCCTGCAGCATGGCCGACAGCGCACGGATCTCCGCGGCCGCGTCATAGGCGCCGCCGCCGACAAAGATCATCGGCTGCTTGGCATTGCCCAGGATCTTGGCGGCGGCCTCGATCTGGTCGGGGTCGAGTGCGGGCATCGGGTCCGGCTCGCCGATGATGGCCGGGCCGACCGGCGCCTTCATCGCAAGGATGTCCATGGGCACCTCGAGAGCGACCGGGCGGGGCCGACCGCTCTGGAGCTGCCTGAACGCCTCGGCGACCGCGCGCGGTGCTTCGCTCGGGTGGTTGATCCGGGCCGCGTGCTTGGTCAGCCGCTCCAGGATTCCCAACTGGTCGGGGATCTCGTGCAGCATGCCGATGCCGCGGCCGATAGTGTCGGACGGGATCTGCCCGGTGAAGGCCAGTACCTTGGCGCTGCAGCCATAGGCAGTCGCCAGCGCCGCGCCGGTGTTCAGGATGCCGGGGCCCGGGACCACGGCGTAGGCGCCGATCTTGCCGGTCGACTGCGCCCAGCCGAATGCCATGTAGGCGGTGCCCTGCTCGTGTCGGGCGTTCAGTACCCGGACCTCGTTGCCGTGGTCGTGCAGGGCGTTGAAGAAGTGGTCGAGTTGGATGCCGGGCAGGCCGAAGATCGTATCGATCCCGTGCGCGATCAGGGACCGGACGACGGCCTCACCGCCACTGATGGTGTTGGCTGATGTCATGATGTTCTCCGATGGACGAGGCGCCATGCTGGCTCCCGTCGCAGGCGAGGGCAAGCCGTCTGCGGCAAAAGATTGCCGCCTGTCGGGCAACGGACCAGACACGCGCTTGCCTGCCAACGTTGAACCGGTGACAGTTCGCCTTCATTCGCAATGAGGACTCGATATGCCCCCGCTGCACGCGCTCACCGCCGCCGAACTCGCCCAAGCCTATGCCGACAAGAGCCTGTCGCCTGTAGAGGTGGTAGGTGCGGCTCTGGCGCGGATCGAGGCGTGGGAGCCGCACGCCAACGCGCTGTACCGGATACATCACGACGGTGCACGGGCAGCGGCGGCTGAATCGGAGGCGCGTTGGCGTGCCGGCAAACCGCTGTCGCCGATCGACGGGGTGCCGATCACCCTGAAGGAGAACATCACCACCAAGGGCGACCCGGCACCGATCGGCGTGGCGATCGGCGACCTGACGCCGAAGACCGAGGATGCGCCGGCCGCCGCACGGGTGCGCGAGGCCGGGTGCGTGCTGCTCGGCAAGACCACGATGCCGGACTACGGGATGCTGTCGTCCGGGCGGTCGTCGCTGCACGGCACCACCCGCAACCCGTGGCGGCTGGACCGCAACACGGCAGGTTCGTCTTCGGGGGCGGGGGCGGCGGCGGTCGCCGGCTACGGCCCGCTGCACATCGGGACCGACATCGGCGGCTCGGTGCGGCTGCCGGCCCATCACTGCGGCCTGTTCGGGCTGAAGCCGTCGCTAGGGCGTCTGCCGGTGTATCCGCCGTTCATGGGTCGCGCGGCCGGGCCGATGACCCGCACGGTGCGGGACTCGGCGATGCTGATGTCGGTGGTGACCGGTCCGGACGTACGCGACTACATGAGCCTGCCGCACCAGCCGGTCGACTATGCCGCCGAACTGGAGGGACTGTCTGCCAAAGGCCTGCGCATCGGCCTGATCCGCGCCATGGGCACCGGCATCGACCCGGAGCCGGGCGTGCTGTCGGCGGCCGACGATGCCGCCAAGGCGCTGTCGGCGGCGGGTGCGGAGGTCACGGAGATCCCGTCGTTCCTGACCCCGGATATGCTGGAAGGCATCTGCCGGTTCTTCGAGGCCCGCTCCTACAACGATGTGATGTCGCTGTCGGAAGCGGCCCGCGCCCGGATCCTGCCGTTCGTCCTGGAATGGTGTACATGGCGGGCTGGGACCTTCTCCGGCGCCGACGTCATGAACGCATACATGCAAGTCATGGCGATGCGCGAGGCCGCGGTGAAGGCGGTCGCGGCGTTCGATTTCGTGCTGTCGCCTGTGGCGCCGATCGTCTCGTACCCGGCCGAGGCCCACTCCCCCAATGAGGATCCGCACAACGCGCTGGCTCACATCGCCTATACGGTCGCCTACAATTTCTCGGAGCAGCCGGCAGCCTCGGTCAACTGGACATTCACCGGTGACGGGCTACCGGTCGGCGTCCAGGTGGTCGGCCAGCGCTTCGACGATCTCGGGGTCATGCGGCTCAGCCGATTGATCGAACAGATCCGTCCGGAGCAAAAGGCCTGGCCGGAACCGCCGCGCTGACACTGCGCGGCCGCCTGTTGCGCGGTTGCGACTGCGCTCAAGCCTCGCCGTAGTGAATGCGTCTGTAGGCGCGGGATGGAATCAGGTCGTCGATCTGCAGATCCCACAGCCCGGCGGTGTTGGCCGACTGGTGCTCCTGGAACAGCGCCGGGCAGCGCCCCATTTCGCTGACCGTGGTGCCGCGCAGGCCAAAGCCGGTGGCGACTCCTGCGAGGTCGCCGCGGCCGTGGATCGCCTCCTTGGCCTCGATGCCGTTGGCGCGGAACTTGTGGAACTCGGCGCCGTAACCGCCGTCGTTCATGATCGCGATCAACATCTGGATGCCGTGCCGACGGATGGTCTCCAGTTCCTGGACGTGCAGGTACAGGCTGCCGTCGCCCTCGATCAGCAGTACCTTCCCGTCGCCGCGGTCGGCCGCCACGCCGATCGCCGCCGGCAGGCCGGAACCGATACCGCCGAAATCGCTGATCACGTGATAGCGGTCGTTGGCCCGGCCGCGCATGTGGGTCAGCGCGATCGAGAAGTAGTGGCCGGCGCCGATCACGATGTCCCAGTCTTTCGGTACCACGGCGTCCAGTTCCAGGATCGCTTTGCGCGGGTCGAGCAGGCCGGGCTGCGGGGTGAACTGCTTAGCGTCCGGCACGTCGGCGGCAATCGCGGCGGCCATGTCGGGAGTCCGGAAGCCGGAGCGGGCAATCCCCCGCTTGTCGAGGGCTTCGACAATTGCCTCTGCGGCGGCTCGTGCGTCGGCACGGACGTGCAGGTCGGCGGTCCGCAGTCCTTGCCACAACCCGCGCGGGTTGGTGTCGATCTGCACAACCTGGGCGCCGGGATACAGATAACCCGCCTCGGTGGTGTAGTGGCCGAGCCCGGCGCCGACGCCGATGACGAGGTCGGACTCGGCGAAGCGTTCGCGGGCGTAGTCGCTGGCAAAGGCGCCGGCGATGCCGATGGCGTAGGGGTTGCCTTCGAACACGCCTTTCCCGAGCAGTGAGTTGGCGAGCAGCGCGCCGGAGCGCTCGGCCAGTGCCTCGAGCGCGGCGCGGGCGTCGGATCGGGCGGCACCCCGGCCGGCGATCACGATCGGCCGTTCGGCCTCGGCGATCAGCGCGACCACCTTGTCGACCATCAGCGGATCGGGACCCGGGCGCTGGGCTGCCGGTACGAAGCCCGCCGAAGTCATGTATTCGGAGAGGTAGGGATAGTCCTTCTTCTGCAGGTCCATCGGCACCGACAGTACCACAGGTCGGCGCTCGACCTGGGCGATGACGAAGGCCTCGCGCACGTTGTCGAGCAGGCGGTCGATGCTCTTGATCGCGATGTAGTGGGCGCCGGTCGCCAGCGCCAGCGGCGCCATGTCGATCTGCTGCAGGTACCAGGCGGCGCCGATCGGGGCGTCGCCGGCGAACACCACCATCGGCGTGTTGGCCCGCGCCGCCATGGTCAGCGCCGTCATGATCTGGGTGAAGCCGGGTCCGCAGGTGGTGGAGGCGACGCCGACCTTCCCGGTCGCACGGGCGTAGCCGTCGGCCATGGCGCAGGCGGCATGCTCGTGGCGGGCATGGATCACCTTGACGCCGGGCTGCTCGGCCATCGCCGCCGACCAGTACATGTTGGCGTCGCCCATCAGGGTGAACAGCACCTCCACGCCCTCGGCGCGGAACGCCTTGACCAGCATGTCGGTGACCTGGAGCTTGCGCGCGTTCATGACTTTCCCCTGTCGAAGAGCGACTTGAACCAGGACAGCAGCGCCCGCCACAGCAGGCTTCCGGCACTTAGCTCGGTTGCGGAGGGTGGCGCCGGTGCCGTGGTCGGTGCCGGCGGATCCTCGGCCGATTGCTCTGCTGCCGGCGCGGCGACCAGGTTGGTGAGGTTGGCCGTGAAATCGGCAAGCAGGGCGCGGGCGACGTGCACGCCGCCGGCGTTGGCGAACGCCTCCAGCGGCCCGGTGACGCTGAAGCTGCCGTCGACCGACAGTACCGTCTCGGTGTTGCCCGACGCGGTCACCGTGCCGGAGGCCAGCGCGTGCGATGCGCCGCACTGGTCGATGCCGCGGCCCTCGATGCTGCAGGTCCGGTTCGCGTGGTCGTAGGTCAGTGCGACCTCGCCCCGGAAGGTCGCGACCGTCGGGCCGAACTTGACCCGGATCGATCCGCGCCACAGGCCGTCACCCTGGTCGGGGGCCATCTCGGCGCCAGGGATGCAGGACGCGATCAGCGCCGGGTCACTCAGCAGCGGCCAGACGGTCTCGGGGGGCGACGGAATCGTCGTCTGTTCGTTCAGGGAAGGCATGAGGCTCGGATCGGTCAACGGCGGGTCGTGGAACGATAGTCGTCCGGCGCGCGGGTGGGAACCATCCGCCTCCCGCCGACTGCCGTGCCGATGCGGGGCGAGTCCCTCATATGGTTCTGCCGATTCGTCGTTAATTTCATCTTCATTCTTCGGAAATACGCTGCCTGCCGAATCTGTCGTCGCGTGCCGGCGGTCGGCATTCGCGTGCGGGTAGGGCTGACGACGAATCCCCGGGGGAGGGAACATGCGCTATTCGATCTTTGCGATCCTGATCGCGGTTGCCGCGCTCGGGCTTGTCGCCGGTGCTGCGGGCGTTTGGTACGGCTGGATCGCCGTTGCGGTTGCCGGGCCGCTGACCCTTCTCGGCGTCTACGACCTGCGCCAGACGCGGCACAGCCTGATGCGCAACTATCCGATCATTGCCCACATGCGCTGGCTGTTCGAAGGGATCCGCCCGGAGATCCGCCAATACCTGATCGAGAGCGATGCGGACGCGTTCCCGTTCAACCGCGAGCAGCGTTCGCTGGTCTATCAAAGGGCCAAGCAGGCGGTACAGACCGTACCCTTCGGAACCCAGCAGGACGTTTACAAGCCGGAGTACGCCTACTTCACCCACTCCCTGGCGCCCGTGCATCCGAAGACCTTCGATTTCCGGGTCACGGTTGGGGGAGAGTCCTGCAAGCAGCCCTACGCGATCTCGCTGTTCAACATCTCAGCCATGAGTTTCGGCGCGCTCAGCGGCAACGCCATCCAGGCGTTGAACAAGGGTGCCAAGCTCGGCGGCTTCGCCCACGACACCGGCGAGGGCGGGATCTCGCGCTACCATCGCCAGCATGGTGGCGATCTGATCTGGGAGTTGGGGTCCGGCTATTTCGGCTGCCGCGCGGCCGACGGAACCTTCGACGCCGAGAAGTTCATCAAGCAGTCCGCCGACCCGCAGATCAAGATGATCGAGGTCAAGCTGTCGCAGGGAGCGAAGCCCGGCCATGGCGGCGTGCTGCCGGCATCGAAGATCACCCCGGAGATCGTCGAGGCGCGCGGCATCCCGATGGGCATCGACTGCGTCTCGCCGGCGGCTCACCCGGCGTTCTCCACGCCGGTGGAGTTCGTGCGATTCCTGCAGCAACTGCGCGACCTCAGCCTGGGCAAGCCGGTCGGCTTCAAGCTGTGCGTCGGCCATCCCCACGAGTTCATGGCGGTGGTGAAGGCGATGATCCAGGAAGAGATCTATCCGGATTTCATCGTCGTCGACGGCAGCGAGGGCGGCACCGGGGCGGCGCCGGTGGAGTTCACCAACAGCGTCGGCATGCCGCTGCGCGAGGGGCTGCACTTCGTCAACATGGCGCTGATTGGCGCCGGCATCCGCAACCGCATCCGGATCGGCGCCAGCGGCAAGATCATCTCCGGTGCCGACATCGGCACAGCGCTGGCGCTCGGAGCCGACTGGTGCAACTCGGCGCGCGGCTTCATGTTCGCGCTGGGCTGCATCCAGGCCCGCTCCTGTCACACCAACCGCTGCCCGACCGGTGTCGCCACCCAGGATCCGACCCGGCAGAAGGCGCTGGTGGTGCCGGACAAGGCGGCCCGCGTCGCCAGTTTCCACAAGAACACCCTGATCGGCTTCGGCGAGATGCTGGGCGCCATGGGCCTGGACCGCCCGGACCAGATCACCGTCGACGTCCTGCACATCCGAACCGCCGACCGGGCCAGCCTGCTGCACCACCGGCTGGCACCGCTGCAGCTGTCGCATCCCGACTGCCCGTTGCCGTTCGCGCGGCCCTGGGCGGAGGCGCAGACGGTCAGCTTTGCGCGATCGGAGGGGCCGAAATCCGACCGCGCCGTGCCACCCAAACCTGTCCACGCCACGGGCTGACGCCGTCGTAGACCGCGGTGAAGTCGCGGGCCGGATCGCGCAGCATCGCCAGCCGGCCCATCACCGCCTGGGAGCGATGGTTGTCGGGGGCTGAGAAAGCGACGATCGCGGGCAGGCCAAGCCGGGCGAAGGCGTCGTCGAGGGCGGTCGCGGCAGCCTCGGTGGCATAGCCGTGGCCCCAGGCGCTGCGTACCAGGCGCCAGCCGATATCCCAGCCGGGCGCCAGGGGATGGCCGGCGGTTAGCGGCATGACGCCGGCATAGCCGAGGAAGTCCCGGTTCAGGGCCTCGACCGCCCAGCGGCACACGCCGTACCGTTCATACGCAGCGATATAGCGGTTCAGTTTGGCGCCGCTGGCCGCCCGGTCGATCGGCCCGCCCAGGTCGGTCATCACCATGGGATCGGCCATCAGCGCCGCGAACACCGGTCGGTCGCAGTCCCGCCACGGGCGTAGTCGGGTGCGCGACGTGTTGAGCATCATCGGACGGCCGTTGGACAGTGAGACGCGCTCAACGCCGGTAGCGCGGCGTGTCGGGGACGCGGGCGCTGCGCAGACGGGATTCTCGCCAGATCATGTAGAGACCCGAGCCGGTGATCAGCGCGATGCCGGCCAGCGCCACCCCGTCCGGCCATTCGTTGAACACTAGGATGCCCCACAGCACCGACAGCGGGATCGCCACGTACTCGAAGGGGGCGACGACGGCTGCTTCGGCGATCCGGTAGGCCTGGCTGATCCCGAAGCCGCCGAACGCCGACGCCACCCCGATCGCCACCAGCACCCCCCAGTCTGCGCTGTCGGGCACCACCCAGTTTCGGAACAGGAAGTCGAGCGACGCGTCACCGGTGTCGGCGAAGCGGCCGTCGCCGACCAGCAGGCCCATGCTGCCGGACACCATGATGAAGGTAAGCTGGATGTAGAACGACATGGCCAGCGCGCTCTCGGTCCGGCCGATGTAGCGGGTCAACATGTGCAGCGAGGCGTAGCCGAACGCCGCCGCAACCGGGTAGAGCGAGGCGAACTGGAACACCTCGGTTCCTGGGCGCAGCACAATCACCACGCCCAGCAGCCCGGTCGCAATCGCCGCCCAGCGGCGCGGTCCGACCCGCTCCTTCAGGAAGACGACCGAGAACACCGCGATGACCATCGGTGCCACGAAGAAGATCGCGACACCCTCGGCCAGCGGCAGGGTGGCGATCCCGAGGAAGAACGACATGTTGGCGAACACCACGCAGGCGCCGCGCGCCAGATGCAAGCCCAGCCGCCGGGTCCGCAACGCCGCGAAACCGCCCGACAGCGGGAGCAGCACCGCCAGCAGGACGACGAGGCCGATGACCGCCCGGATCAGCACCACCTGGTGCAGCGCATAGTCCCCGGACAGGAACTTGATCGCCATGTCATTGATCGAGAAGCAGAACACGGCCACCAGGGCCGACAGCGTTCCGAGCAGGGTGGGATTGTCGGTGAGCGTTTTGATCATCGAGCCATAAGACAGGGCGTTTGGCGCCGGCTCAACCGGTAATGGTGCCGGCGGTCGGATGCCTTGGCTCCCCGACCGCCGGCGGACGGTCAGTCCCAGTCGGGTCCGAACGCCGGGTCGACCAGCCGTCGGTTCTTCGGCAGTGCGGCAATCGCCCGGCGGTCGTCGTCGTCCAGGGTGACATTCCAGGCGTCCATATTGGCCTGCTGGCTTTGGGGGCGCTGCGCCTTGGGGATGGCGGCGACACCATCCTGGTCGAGCAGCCATTTCAGCGCCACCTGGGCGGCCGAGACGTCGTGCTTGGCCGCAATCCCGACCATGATCGGGTCGTCGGCGACGGTGGCGCGGGCGATCGGGCAGTAGGCGACCAGCGGCACGTTCTTGGATTGCAGGTAGCCGAGCACCGCCGACTGATCGAGGTAGACGTGATACTCGACCTGGTTGCAGGCGATCGGTGCGCCGATTTCCTCGATCGCCTGGCGCAGCAGGGGCAGGGTGAAGTTGGCAACACCAAGGGCACGGATCCGGCCCTCCTCCTTGAGGTGCACCAGGGTAGCCAGGGTGGCGCCCAGATCCATGTCCGGCGACGGCCAGTGCACCAGATAGAGGTCGACGTAGTCGAGCTTCAGCTTGCCGAGGCTGCCGTCCAGCGCGCGACGGATCGCGTCGGGTGCCAGGTGGTCGTGCCAGGCCTTGGTGGTGACGTGCAGGTCGCCGCGAGGGACCCCGGTGGCGGCGATCCCGGCGCCGACCTGAACCTCGTTGCCGTACATCTCGGCGGTGTCGACGTGGCGATAGCCCATGGCCAGCGCACTCTCGACGGCTGCCTGGCCGGGCGCATCGGTCAACTTGAAGGTCCCGAGGCCGAGCTTGGGCATGGTGATGCCCTGGGCGGTAATGGTCTGCATAACGGGATCCTCAGTTTTTGATTGTTCGGTCGACGATTTGGTTCAGCCTATCAGGCGGCGGTCGGCAGAAGCGAGCGGCCGTCGCGCGCCACCACCTGTCCGCGTTTGAGCACCAGCCGGCGCACCGGGTGAAACGCCACGGCCTCGGCTGCGGTCTCGGCCTCGACCAGCACCAGATCGGCAGCCGAGCCGACGGTCAGTCCGTAGTCGGCGGCCCCCATGACCTGCGCCCCGCCGTAGGTCGCCATGCTCAGCGCCACCTCCAGGTCGGGATCGTGGCGGAAGCCGGAGCGGTAGGCCAACAGGAAGGCGCGCTCCAGCATGTCGCCGGTGTTCAGCGGCCCCCAGGTGTCGCGTACCCCGTCGGACCCGGACAGCAGCCGCACTCCACGGTCGTGCAGCAGCCGGATAGGCGGGAACGGGGTCGGTCCGGACGGCGCGTGGGTCATGATCGCGATATCCTGGTCCAGAAGGTCGGCGATCAGCCCGTCGAGCCGCGCTGGCTCGACCATGCCGAGGCAGAAGGCATGGCTGATCACCACCTTGCCCTTCAGTCCGAGCGCGCGGGTGCGCTCCACGATCATGTCGATGGTCACCGCGCCCAGATCGCCACGGTCATGCAAGTGAATATCGATACCGCAGCCGTGTCGGTCGGCGATTGCAAAGATGCCGTCGAGTTGGCCTTTGGGATCGCGGTCTACGCCAACCGGGTCGAGGCCGCCGACCACTTCGGCGCCCTCGCGCACCGCCTGCTCCAGCAGTTCCAAGGTGCCCGGCTTGATCATCACGCCGGTCTGCGGGAACGCCACGATCTCGACATCGATCCAGTCGCGGTGGCTGTCGCGCATTGCCTGGATACCGTGGAAGTGGGCGAGGCCGATGTCCGGCCCGATGTCGACATGCGTGCGCACGTGAGTGGTGCCGCGCGCCACCAGGTGCCTGAGCAGCCGGGCGCTCTGCACCTCGGCCGACAGTCCGAGCCCGCTCAGCACCCGACGCTCGTTGGTGATCTTGTCGATCAGGCTCGGTCCGGCCTGGTGCGGATGCCAGGGCGTGCCCCACAGGGTCTTGTCGATGTGGGCGTGGGCGTCGACCAGCCCGGGGATCATCAGGCAACCGGTGCCGTCGAACACCTCGGCGCCGTCGGCTGGGAGGCTCGGTCCTATTGCCGCAATGCGACTGCCTTGCACGGCGACGTCGCACGGCGCATCGCCCGCTCCCCAGACACGGGCATTAGTCAGCAACAAATCGGACATCGGACTCCCCGAGATGGACTTTGATCGGCGAACTGCGTGATGCACGTACCGAGGTGATCGGCATGCTCGATGGTCGAGAGTAAACGTTAGTTCAGTGGGGGCGATTGGGCCAACGCGATCGACAGTGCCCGATCGAAAGTGCCCGATCGAAAGTGCGCGGTCGCAGACGTGCGGCGTGCTCGTGATTCGGTCGTCGCCTCGCCGGTACTAGGCAACCGTGGCCGACCCTGGCGCGTTGTTGTCTCCAGGAGCGGGCGTCAGGCCGTCTGGGCTCATCACGCACGGACCGGGAGACGCATCATGAAACGGCTCATGCCACTGACACTTCTTGGATGCATCGGGGTCGCAACTCCAGGCAACGCGCTGGTCGTGCTGCCAGCGGTGCCGACGACCGTCATGGCGACGTCGGGGATCGTCACCGTAGCCTATGACGAGCGGGTGGAACGCGCGCAGGGCTGGCTGAACCGGCTCGGTTTCGATGCCGGCCCGGTCGACGGATACATGGGAAACCGAACCCGGTCGGCGATCAGCGCCTACCAGCGGTCCCGAGGGCAGGTTGTCACGGGCACGCCCGATCGCTCCACCATGCGCAGCCTGCGCGAAGAGTATCTGGCGGCGACCGGGTCGGAGCCTCGCGACAGAAGCTCGCAGACGGCGTCGGCCGAGACGAATACAGCGGTTGCGAACCAATCGTCGCTTCCAACCCCGGGAGCGACCCAACTGGTCGTGGATACCCAGGTCGAACTGCGGCGCCGCGGGTATGACGTGCCGGTGGTAAACGGGGTGATCGACAGCAAGACCCAGGAAGCGATCCGCACCTTCGAACGCGACCAGCGGCTGCTGGTCACTGGCCAGCCGTCCGTCCTCCTGCTCGAGCGGATCCGCTCGACCGATGCCACGCTGTCACGCCGCGAAATGATTCGCTCGATTCAGGCGACGCTGACCGAGCGCGGGTACCAGCCCGGACCGTCCGACGGTGTGATGGGCCAGGCCACAATCAATGCCATCCGGACCTATCAGACCGATGCCGGACTGCCGGTCGATGGTGTGGCCGACGCCGCCTTGCTGGCATCGTTCGACAAGCCGGAGCCGGTCGTGAGCGACGATCGGACCAAGCCGGCCCAGCCGAGTGGCGAGGTCATGTTGATGGACGATCGATTCGCCGACGGCGACTACACCCGAGAAGTGCGCTGGCAGGTTCTGCAAGGCAATTTCGCGGTACGCGACGGGGTGCTGAACAGTCAGGTCCTGACGGCCGAGAGCGCCCAGAAGACATCGCCGGAGGATGTCGTGCTCCGGGTCCTGAAAGGCGTGCTGGGCGAGGGTGTTGAAGCCCCTTCGCAGGCCCAGTCCTCAGCCGCGGTGATCACCACGGCCGTCGCGATGCCGAACGAGTTCCGGATCCGCGTACGCCTGTCGACCAAGGGTGAGACCGGTGCCCGGTTCGCCTTCGGCCCCTATGAGTCTGAGCCAAATACTGGCTATGAACTGGTGCTGGATGACTTTCCGCGGGCGGTGCCGAGCATTCTGGCCATGCGGCAGGGATCCGAGATCCGTGTCGTTCGCCGAGGGACGGTCGGTACCGATTTCGCGGACGGCCGGATGCACGAAATCGACTGGGTTCGTGATGCGAGCGGTAGCATGACGGTGTCGGTCGACGGGAAGGTCGTGCTCCAGACCCAGGACTACGGCTTTTCGCAGCCGTTCGATGGTTTGGTGATGGTCAATGCCCACGGGTCGTGGTCGGTCGATCAGGTCCGGGTCGACGCGCCGGTTCACTGAACTGGTGCAGCGGTGGCGGAGGGTCGGGTCCGCTTCGTCGAGCGCGCTCAGACCTCGGCCGCCGTCACGATGCCGCCGGGTTCCTTGAAGCGGGAGTACCGCAGGGCCGACAGGTCGACGAGGGTCGTCTCGCCCCGCACCATCTGGGCCATGGCGTAGCCGAGGCCCGGGCCGATCCCGAAGCCGTGGCCTGACAGGCCGGTGGCCAGGAACAGTCCGGGCACGGCATCAATCGGCCCGAGCGCCGGGACTTCGTCGGGAGTGACATCGATCATGCCGGCCCAGCTTTCCGCCGGTGCGGTGTCGGCGAGCATCGGATACAGCTTCCGCGCGGTGCGCATGACATCGTCGAGGAGGGCGCCGTCGGGAGCCGGGTCGAGTACCCGCACCGCCTCGAACGGGCTCATCTGGTCCTCGCGCCACCGACGCTGACCCCACGCGTCAAAGAACGGTCGCCCGAAGCGGATTTTCATGATCCGCCACTGCGCGCGCAGGGTCGGCGCGAACGCCCAGAAATGCGTGAAGGCGGCCGGGATGAGGTCGAATTGCGCCGCTCCGCTGCGGGCGACCGTGTATCCGCCGTCCTGACGCGGCCGGATCGAGGCGCCGACCCCGCCGAACGTGCTCTCCGACAGCCTGGGTGCCGGCGTGGTGCGCTGCACCGAGGACCTGACCGCCAGTTGCGGCAGGCCGAGGCCGATATTCTCCAGGAACGGCCGCGACCATACGCCGCCCGCCAGCACGACGGACCGGCAGGCGATCCGGCCGTGCTCGGTGACGACGCCCGACACCCTGCCGGCCTGCCGGTCGATGGTGCGGACCGCGGTGTCGGTCAGAACCGTCGCGCCAAGGCGCTCGGCGGCGCGGGCGATCGCCGGTACGGCCTTCGACGGCTCGGCACGGGCGTCGCTGGCAGTGTGCAGGGCGCCCAGGAAACGCCGGTCGGTGCGGCCGAGCATGGCGTCGGCCTCCGCCGGGCTCAGCATGCGGCTGTCGAGTTGAAAGGACCCGACACTCTCCAGCCAGGCCTCGTGCCGCCGCAGATCCTTCTCGGTTTCGGCAAGATAGGTGACGCCGCCGACCTTGAAGCCGATATCCTCGTCCAACTCCGGCACCAGGGCGTGCCAACAGCGCAGGCTCTCGATCATCAGCGGCAGTTCCCGCGGGTCGCGGCCTTGCTGGCGGATCCAGCCCCAGTTGCGCGACGACTGCTCGCCGGCAATACGGCCCTTCTCGCACAGAGCCACCGTCACCCCGGCACGGGCGAGGTAGTACGCCGTGCAGACTCCGGCGATGCCGCCGCCGATCACCACGACGTCGACGGAAGCGGGGACGGATCGGCTCAACATGGTCATCGGTGCAAGGTCCGTGGAGGTTGCCGGGTAGGGCGGTCGACCGCGCAAGCTACCCAGCGATCCGGGCTTCGGCTATGGCTGTGTACGACTGCCGCCACGTCAAGCATGCAGGGGCACCCGAGCCGGATGCCGGCAGACTGGCGGCGGGCAGCCGATGCCGGCCTCCCGCCGCCCCGGCCTCTAGCCGGCCAGCTTGTCCTGGGTCTTGGTGTCGAAGTCGCTCGCGTCGTGGCGTTCGTGAAGCTGCTCCTCCAACTCTCCGGTCCGCCGGTTGACGATGCGCCCGCGTTTGACGGGATCGCGTGTCGCAATCTGCTTCTGCCAGCGGACGACGTTGGTGTAGGTGTGCGCTTCCAGGAACGTGGCTGAATCGTTGTAGATCGCACCGGGCAGCGTGAGATTGCCGTACCAGGGCCAGATCGCCATGTCGGCGATCGAGTATTCCTCGCCCGCCATGTACTCGTTGTCCGCCAGATGCCGGTCCAGAACGTCCAGCTGGCGCTTCACCTCCATGGCGAAACGGTCGATGGCGTATTCGATCTTGAACGGTGCGTAGGCATAGAAATGGCCGAATCCGCCGCCGAGATAAGGCGCACTGCCCATCTGCCAGAACAGCCAGTTCAGGGCTTCGGTCCGCTTGGCCGGATCCTTGGGCAGGAAGGCGCCGAACTTCTCGGCGAGATAGAGCAGGATGGCGCCGGACTCGAACACCCTGGTCGGCTTCGGTGTGCTGTGGTCCATCAGTGCCGGGATCTTGGAATTCGGGTTGACCCCGACGAAGCCGCTGCCGAACTGATCCCCGTCCCCGATCTTGATCAGCCAGGCATCATATTCCGCCCCACTGTGCCCGGCGGCGAGCAGTTCTTCGAGCATGATCGTGACCTTGACTCCATTCGGCGTCGCCAGGGAATAGAGCTGCAGGGGGTGCTTGCCGACCGGCAGTTCTTTGTCGTGCGTCGGCCCGGCGATCGGACGGTTGATGTTGGCGAACCGTCCGCCGTTCTCCTTGTTCCACTTCCAGACGCTCGGCGGCGTGTAGTCGGATGCGTTGCTCATGTAATCGTTTCCGTTCCTGATAGTGCATGATCGCAAGAGGAGCCTGGGGGCCCGGTTGCGGATGGTCCGACGCGATAGATGGGACGCAGGTTGCCACGCAAACACCCGCTGGAACCAGAATGCAGCAATTCGCCCGGGACGATGATACGGATCTTGGTATCCGGCCTGCGAATGGGTGGACGTCAGGCGCGGACGCCACCGGCGCCGGTTCACCTCACCAGGCCGAGGGCCGCTCAGGGACCGATCGGCACTGCAACGCCTAACGACAGTTCGGGAGCCGCGGTCGCGCCGGCTCCCGAACCTCGTGGCTTATCGATTGGCGCGCCTCAGTAGAGGGCGACGGGATTTCCGGGCGAACCGGTCGCACCCTTCATCTTCAGCGGCGACCAGACGAACAGGAACTCGTAGGCCTTGTCGGCGACCAACTGGGTCAGGTCCATGTTCTCCAGATTCCAGATGCCGCGCCGGGTCTGCATCTGCAGGTGGCATTCGAACGGCTTGTCGGCGTTCTCGCCCGGAACCGCCTCGACCGCCCAGGTATCCGCGCCGGTCAGTATGATCTTGCGCTCGGCAAGGTACTCGCACGCCGAGATCCCGAAGCCCGGCTCGCCGGCGTTGAAACTGGCAACCCGCTTGGACTTCTCGGCGGCGTCAAACTTGTCCCAGTCCTTGGGGTGCCAGATATTGCCGTGCCCGGTATGAAGGAACACGCAGTCGCCTTCACCGATCGGTGCAATTCCCTGGTTCTTCACCATCGCCTCCACATCGGCGTCGGTGATGATCCCTGGATCGCCCTTGCCGGCCGGGATCGGCAACTGACCGCCGCGCAGCGCGACCGCATCCAGCAGCACGCCGCGGCAGACATAGCCCTTCTCGGCGACGTGCTCCACACCCAGCGGTCCCATGCCGTAGGCGTCGGCACCGCTCTGGTTCAGAATGCGGCCGTTGTAGAAGAACATGCCTTCGGACGTGATCGTTCCGATGTGGCCGGGACCGTCGAACTGGGTCCCGATCTGCCCGATCTCGGTTGCCAGATACTCATCGTTGTAGACCAACTGGTGATCGCCGAACGGTCCGCCGGTCGGAAGGCCGGGGATGGTCATCCGCCAGCCGCGGGACCCGAAGGCCGGAGCGTCGCCGGCATAGACTTTTCCAAGGGTTGCAGTCTTGCCTTGTTTGACCAGGCCGACGGCCTTCAAGACCATTTCAGGGGTTGTTCGATTGACCGCGCCCGCCTTGTCGTCCGGGCCCCAAGGACCGGGCGCCCATTTCTCTTTCAACGGATCGTCATTCACGCCCGTCGCACCAACCGGTGCCGACAGCAACAGAGCAGCCGCAACAGCCGTAGCCACACCAATAAACTTGCTTGATCGCATCTCTACCTCCCGTTTCTGATTGATTGAGCGTGGAGTGCTTCGATCGACAGCAAATGCTAGCAACACCCTATGGCCGGAGTCACCCTTTACGCGACTGGGGGTAACCGGGTGTCGGCGGATACGGTCATGCCAAGGGCTGTCCGGCAGCCAGACTCGACGTGATATTTGAACTTCCCTTGGCAGGCGGAAGGTACTGTCGTTCCGGGGTGGGTAGCCCGCCGGAAGCGGACATCGCGGACCCTGAAGTTCAGAGAGCCATCCGGTCCGCCAACTGACCGGCGCGCGTCGTCCCGGTCGAGCGTCCAGGCATGGGCAACTGGCTTGGGCAGGTGCTGATAGACCGGCCGGCATCGTCCCAGACCTTGCCGACACCGATCAGGACCGGCTGTTCCGGGTCGAGGGTGGAGACGCCATCCGGCAGACACCCGACCGTCCCGATCCATCGGCGCTCATCCGGCCGGGAAACCGAGCCCACGACCACTGCCGGGGTGCCGGCTGGCATGCCGGCGTCCAGCAGTTTGTCGCGGATCGCGCCTGCGGTCTGCCCGCCCATGTAGAACACTGTGGTGGTCGCCGGTTCGGCGATCCGGTCCCAGTCGAGGTCGTCGGGCAGCCCGCCCTGACTGGAATGGCCGGTGACGAACCGCACGGCCCTGGCGGAGTCGCGGTGGGTCAGCGAGACGCCGAGCGATGCGGCCATGGCGCTGGCCGCGGTGATGCCGGGAATGACGGTTGCCGGGATGCCGGCGGAGGCAAGCTGCGCCAGCTCCTCGCCGGCCCGGCCGAACACCATCGGGTCGCCGGCCTTCAGGCGAACCACATGCTTGCCCTGGCGAGCCAGCTTGACCATCAGGTCGTTGATCTCCTCCTGACGGCAGGACTGGCGTCCGCCGCGCTTGCCGACCAGCATACGCCGCGCCTCGCGGCGGGCCAGTTCCAGTACCTCGTCGGACACCAGCGCGTCGAACAGGATGACGTCGGCCGACTGCAACGCGCGCACCGCGTTCAGGGTCAGCAGGCCGGAATCACCCGGCCCGGCCCCGACCAGGGTGACCCGTCCGCCGCGGGGGGCACCGTGGGCCAGCAGGGCGTCGAAGCGCTCCTCGTCCTGGTCGGTTGGGGCGGGCCCGAAGGCACGCTCGGCCAGGGCCTCCCAAAACGCCCGGCGCGCCGGGCCGGCCGGGAGACGGACCTGGACCCGGTCGCGCAACCGGGCGGCCAGCGCCGCCCAGTCGGAGAGGGCTGGAGGCAGAAGAGTCTCGATCCGCCGCCGGATCGCCTGGGCCAGGATTGGCGCCGCACCGCTGGTGGCGATGCCGACCACCACGGGGGAGCGATTGACGATCGAGCCGAACTGCACGGTGCCGAAGGCCGGACGGTCGATGACGTTGCAGGGCACGCCGACGGCGCGGGCGGCGTCGGAGAAGGATTGGGCCGAGGTTTCGTCAGCGGCGTCGGCAATCGCGATGGCCATGCCGTTCAGGTCGGCCGGTGTCCAGGCACGGGGCCGGTGGACCAGCCGGCCCGAGGCGGCGCCGTCGGCCAGCAGGATGGCTAGTTCCGGACCGGGATCGGGTGCGGTGACCAGCACGGTCGCACCGGCGGCGGCGAGCAACTCCGCCTTCCAAGCGGCAGCGGCGGAGTTGCCGGCGACCAGCACCGGCTTGCCGTTGAGGTCAACGAACAGCGGCAGCAGAGCGAGGCGCCCGAGCCGCGCGCTGCAGGCGTCAGCTGGCTTTCTCGATCCGCGCATGGTCGATGATCCTCTGGATCTCGGAGCGGCAGGAGCCGCAGTTGGTGCCGGCGGTGGTGGCGGCGCCGACCGCGGTGACCGACGCACAGCCCTGGCCGATGACCGACTCGGTGATCCGATTGACGCCGATCTCGAAGCACGAGCACACGATAGCGCCTGGATCCGGCCGGCCGCCGCCGGCCCGGCCGGCCAGGATGGCGTAGCGTAGCCTCGGTTCGGCGAGGTCCAGACCCAGGCTTTCCGCCGCCCACTGCCTCGAAACGGCCACCGGTTCGCGTGCCGCGAACAGGGCGCCCAGCATCCGCTCGCCGCGGAACGCCGCGAACCGATGGATGCCCGCCTGGGCGTCGCGGTAGGAAAGCACTTCGATGGTCGGGTCGCCTTCCGCCACGCCGATCAGGGTCCGTGCCCACGCTGCCCAGTTCGACACCGGTGCGTGGTCGGCGATCTCCAGTTTCCAGCCGGTCTTGGCCCGGGCCAGCGCCCAGTACGAGGCGTCGACCGCCTTCGGCCTGTCTGCCAGCACCGCGAATCCGTACCAGGCAGCGGCGTAGGGATCGACCCGCACCCGCGCCGACTTCGATGCCGGCTGTCCGGATACCGGATCGATGGCGCCGGGGACCAGCGTGTCGACCCGGGCGGCGGCGGCGAACCGATCGGTCCAGTGCATCGGCACGAACACCGAGCCGGGCTGTTGCCGGTCGGTCACCAGCGCGCGCACCAGGATCGACCGGTGGTCGCTCGCAATCCGCACCAGGCCGGCGTCGCTGACGCCGAGGCGACGGGCATCGGCCGGATTGATCTCGGCGAACGGTTCCGCCAGATGTGCCGACAGGCGGGGCGACAGGCCGGTGCGGGTCAGGGTGTGCCAGTGGTCGCGGATCCGTCCGGTGTTCAGGACGAACATGCCGTCGGCGACCGGCTGCCGGATCGGAGCGGCGACGGCAATGAAGCGGGCGCGGCCGGAGGGGGTGTAGAACCGGCCGTCGGCGAAGAACCGGCGATCAGTTGGTTCCCCTTGGGCGGCATCACGCACCGGCCACTGGATCGGGGCGAGGGTGTCGTAGTCGGCGTCGGACAGGCCGGCGAGACCGCCGATGTCGAAGTCGCGGGCGCCGTCGTTGCCGAGCGCCGACAGGGCGGCGTGCTCGCGGAAGATCTCGGCGGCGTTGCGGTAAGTGAAGGCGTCGCCGAAGCCCATCCGGCGTGCGACCTCGCACAACGCCCACCAGTCCGGCCGGGTCTCACCCGGCGCCGCTCGGAACGCCCGCTGGCGCGAGATCCGGCGCTCGGAATTGGTGACGGTGCCGTCCTTCTCGCCCCAGGCGGTGGCCGGCAGCAGCACGTCGGCAAGACGGGTGGTGTCGGTATCGGCGACCACGTCGGACACCACCACGAACGGGCAGGCCTTCAGCGCGGCGGCGACCTGGTCGGCGTCCGGCAGACTGTCGACCGGGTTGGTGCACAGGATCCAGATTGCCTTGACCCGGCCGTCGGCGACCGCCTGGAACAGCTCGACCGCCTTCAGCCCGCCGGCCGTGGCCATCCGCGGGGCGTTCCAGAATCGCTGGACCCGCTCGCGGTCCGCTTCGCTCTCGATGTCCATGTGGCCGGCAAGTTGGTTGGCGAGCCCGCCGACCTCGCGCCCGCCCATGGCGTTCGGCTGCCCGGTGACCGAGAACGGCCCCATGCCCGGCCTGCCGATCCGGCCGGTCGCCAAGTGGCAGTTCAGGATGGCGTTGACCTTGTCGGTGCCGCCGGCCGACTGGTTCACGCCCTGGCTGAACACGGTAACAACCCGCGGGGTGTTCCGGAACATGCCGTAGAACGCCGCGACCTGCGCCGGGTCGAGGCCGGTGGCGTCGGCGATGGCACCTGGATCGAGCGCTCGGGCGGCGGCCAGCGCCGCGTCGAAATTCTCGGTGCGGGCTTCGACGAACGCCCGGTCGATGGCGTCGGTGTCGGCCAGATGGGCGAGCAGGCCGTTGAACAGCGCGGTATCGCCGTCCGCCTGGATCGCCAGGTGCAGGTCGGCAGCGTCGGCAGTGGCGGTGCGCCGGGGGTCGATCACCACCAGCCGCATCTCCGGACGGGCCGCCCGGGCTGACGCCAGACGCTGGAACAGCACCGGATGGCACCAGGCAAGGTTGGAGCCGACCAGCACCACCAGATCGGCCTGCTCCAGATCGGTGTAGCAGCCGGGAACGGTGTCGCTGCCGAAGGCGCGGCGGTGGCCGGCAACGGTCGACGCCATGCACAGCCGCGAATTGGTGTCGATGTTGGCCGAGCCGATGAACCCCTTCATCAGCTTGTTGGCAACATAGTAGTCCTCGGTCAGAAACTGGCCGGAGACGTAGAACGCCACGGAATCCGGTCCGTGCTCGGCGATGGTCCGGGCAAACCGGCCGGCCACCAAGTCGAGGGCGGTGTCCCAGTCGGCGGCGCGTCCGCCGATCCAGGGCCGCAGCAGCCGGCCGTCGAGGTCCAGCGTCTCTGCCAGGGCGGCTCCCTTGGAACAGAGGCGCCCGAAGTTCGACGGATGGTCCGCGTCTCCGGCGATGACGACCGACCCGGAGGCATCGGTCGTTGCCGTCACGCCGCACCCGACGCCGCAATACGGGCAGGTGGTGCGTACCCGGCACTCGCTCTTGTTTGGACCATCCGTCCCGGTGTCGGCGTTCCTCCCCACCCGGGCCTCCCTACGCGGCCTGTTCGGCGGCAACCGCCAGGCCGAGCAGCACGCGATCCTCCTCAGTCCGGACCGGGCGGGTCCGGGCGCAGCCTTCGTCGGCGCCCTGGGCGGCGCCGGTCTGCAAGTCGATCACCCAGTTGTGCAGGGGACAGGTCACGGCCGATCCGTGGACGATGCCCTGGCTGAGCGGGCCGCCCTTGTGCGGGCAGCGGTCATCGATCGCGAACACCATGTCGTCATGAGTCCGGAACACTGCGATTGGTCCGTTCGGGGTGACGATCTGCCGGGCACCGCGGCGCGGGATGTCGGCAATGGACCCCACGTCGACCCAGCGGAGCTGCAGTGGTGCTGTCATTCGGCGGCCTCCTGAAAGCTGATGGCTGCGATCGGTGCGAATTCGTGAGCGTCCTTGCCGGCCACCCGTTCCGCCCAGGGGTCGGACTGGGCGAAGCGCTGGGAATGGAGGAAGCGTTCGTGCAGGGCGTGCCGGCGCTGCGCATCGCCGACGATCTGCTGGCGCACGGTGTCGAGCCCGACCCGGTCGGCCCATTTGTAGACACGTTCCAGGTAGCGGCCCTGCTCGCGGTACAGCTGGATCAGGGCCATGCAGTACTCGATCGCCTCGTCCTCGGTAGCGACCGTGCACAGCACCTCGGTGCCCTTGACGTGCATCCCGGCGGCCCCGGCGAAATGCAGCTCGTAGCCTGAGTCGACGCACACCACGCCGAAGTCCTTGCAGGTCGCCTCGGCGCAGTTCCTGGGGCAGCCGGACACCGCCATCTTGACCTTGTGCGGGGTCCACGACCCCCACATCAGCTTCTCCAGCTTCACGCCGAGGCCGGTGGAGTCCTGGGTCCCGAACCGGCACCAGTCGGTGCCGACACAGGTCTTCACGGTGCGCAGGCCCTTGGCGTAGGCGTGACCGGACACCAGCCCTGCGGCGTTGAGGTCCGCCCAGACCGGCACCAGGTCTTCCTTCTTCACGCCCAGCAGGTCGATGCGCTGGCCGCCGGTCACCTTGACGGTCGGGATCGCGAACTTGTTAGCGACGTCGGCGATGGCGCGCAGCTCCTGGGGCGTGGTCACCCCGCCCCACATGCGGGGCACGACCGAATACGTGCCGTCGCGCTGGATGTTGGCGTGGACCCGCTCGTTGATGAAGCGCGACTGGCTGTCGTCCTCGTACTCGCCAGGCCAGGTGGCGATCAGGTAATAGTTCAGCGCCGGCCGGCACTTCGCGCAGCCGCACGAGGTCTTCCATTCCAGCTCCTGCATGAGCTGGGGGATCGACTTCAGCGCCTTGGCGACGATCAGCCGCCGCACATCGTCGTGACCGAGGTCGGTGCATCCGCACATTGGCTGGACGGCGTTCGGGTTGTAGGTGTCGCCCAGCGTCAACGTCAGCAACTTTTCGACCAGCCCGGTGCAGGAGCCGCAGGACGACGACGCCTTGGTGTGCGCCCGGACGCCGTCGAGCGAGCTCAGGCCCTTGGCGGTGATGGTGCCGACGATCTTGGATTTGCATACGCCGTTGCAGCCGCAGATCTCTGCGTCATCCGACAAGGCTGCAACGGCCGCCGTAGGGTCCAGGGGGGCGCCCCCGGCATAGCCCTGACCGAAGATCAGGGTGTCGCGCATCTCGGAGATGTCGGTGGCGTCCTTGAGAAGCTGGAAGAACCACGAGCCGTCGCCGGTGTCGCCGTACAGCACCACCCCGATGATCCGGTCGTTCTTCAGGACCAGCCGCTTGTAGACCCCGCGGGCGGCGTCGCGCAGCACGATTTCCTGGCGGTCCTTGGCGTCGGCGAAATCGCCGGCGGAGAACAGGTCGAAACCGGTGACCTTCAGCTTGGTCGAGGTCACCGAGCCGCGGTACTCGGCGTCGCCGCCGAGCAGATTTCGGCCGATGGTGCGGGCCATCTCGTAAAGCGGTGCCACCAGGCCGTAGCACACCCCGCGATGCTCGACGCACTCGCCGACCGCCAGCACGTCCGGATCGGAGGTGCGCATGGCGTCGTCGACCAGGATGCCGCGGTTGGTCTCGATGCCGGCGGTCTTGGCGAGGTCGATGCTGGGCCGGATGCCGACCGCCATCACCACGATGTCGGCCGGGATCTCGGTGCCGTCGTCCAGGCGCACCCCGGTCACCCGGTCCTCGCCGGTGATGGCGTGGGTGTTGGCGCGGGTGACGACCTGGATGCCGCGGGCCTCAATGGCGTTCTGCAGCAGGTAGCCGGCCGCCGGGTCGAGTTGGCGCTCCATCAGGGTCGGCATCAAGTGCAGGACGGTGACGGTCATGCCCTGGCGTTGCAGTCCGGCCGCCGCCTCCAGGCCAAGCAGCCCGCCGCCGATCACCACCGCCCGGTTGCCGGTCTTTGCCGCCGCCAGCATGGCCTCGACGTCGTCCAGATCGCGGTAGGTCAGCACGCCTGGCAGGGTGTGGCCCGGGATCGGGATGACGATCGGACCCGAGCCAGTGGCCAGCAGGAGCGTGTCGTACTCGGCGGTGGTGCCGTCGTCGGCGACCACGCGCTTGGCCTTGCGGTCGATGTGCACGACCTTGCGGCCCTTGTGCAGGGTGACGCCATGCTCGCGATACCAGGCATCGTCGTGGATGACGATGTCCTCGTAGGTCTTCTCGCCGGACAGCACCGGCGACAGCATGATCCGGTCGTAGTTGACCCGCGGTTCGGCGTTGAAGATCGTCACATCGACGTCCGACCCGCCGGCCTCGAACAGCGTTTCCAGCACTCGGCCGGGCGCCATACCGTTCCCGACGACGACAAGTCTTCTGGTCATTTCAGCCTCCGGGATCAGGCGGCTTGCGCCGGCTTGGGCTTGGCTCCGCCTTCGTACTCCTCGAGGAAATCGAGAAGTTCCTGGCGGTAGCGGTAGTAGTCGGGGTGATCGAGCAGGGCGCGCCGGGTGCGGGGCCGCGGCAGGTCGACCGGCATGACGTGGCCGATCCGGGCATTCGGCCCGTTGGTCATCATCACCACCTTGTCGGCCAGCAGGATGGCCTCGTCGACATCGTGCGTGACGCAGATCGCGGTGACCTGGGTGCGCTTCCAGACGTCCATCAGGACTTCCTGGAGTTCCCAGCGGGTCAGGCTGTCGAGCATGCCGAACGGCTCGTCCAGCAGCAGAAGCTTGGGCGACAGGGCGAAGGCGCGGGCGATGCCGACCCGCTGCTTCATACCGTTCGACAGGTCGCTTGCCCGCCGGTCCATGGCGTCGGCCAATCCGACCCGGGCCAGGTAGTAGGAAACGATGTCCCGGCGTTCGGCGGCGCTGGCGTGTGGGAACACCCGGTCAACGCCCAGGGCGACGTTCTCGCGCGCGGTCAGCCACGGCATCAGCGACGGCGCCTGGAACACGACGGCCCGGTCCGGTCCGGCCGACGCGACTTCCTTGCCGTCCAGCACGATGACGCCGGTCGATACTTCGGTCAGCCCGGCGATCATCGACAGCACGATCGACTTGCCGCAACCGGAATGGCCAATCAGCGAGATGAACTCGCCCTTCTCTATCTTCAGGTCGAAGCCGTCGACCACGGTAAGCGGTCCTTTCGGCGTCGGAAACACCTTGCGCACGGCCGAGAACTCGACATAGCCCTTGGTGATGCCGGAGCGAGCGGCATCGCGGTAGGCGGCCGGCAGCTTTGGGTCGGGGCGTTGGGTGATCGGGGTGACGTCGGGCAGGGCCAGCGTGCCGTCATCCTCGCCGCTGCGCTCGATGCCGAGGTCCAGCAGGTACTGGGTAATCCGGGCCCGCAGACGCTTGAAGGCGGGACTGGAGTTCATCGCCGAGCGGTCCCGCGGACGCGGCATCTCGACCTTGAAGGCCGGGCCGAGGGTGGCGTTCGGGCCGGGAGTCAATGGGATGATCCGGTCGGCGAGCAGGATCGCCTCGTCGACGTCGTTGGTGATCAGGATCACCGTCTTCCTGTCCTGCTCCCAGATCTGCTCGATCTCGTCCTGCAGCTTGGCCCGGGTCAGCGCGTCGAGTGCCGACAGCGGCTCGTCCAGCAACAGGATCTGCGGGTTCATGGCGAGCGCGCGGGCGACCGCGACGCGCTGGCGCATGCCGCCCGACAGTTCCGACGGACGGCGGTCGGCGGCGTGACCGAGCCCGACCATGGCAATGTACTTGTCGGTGCGGGCCAGACGTTCCTTGCGGCTTTCCTTGGCGAATACCGTGTCGACTGCCAGCGCCACGTTGCCGCGCACCGTCAGCCACGGCATCAGCGAATAGGACTGGAACACCAGGCCGCGATCCGGGCCGGGTCCGTCGATGGGTTTGCCGTTCAGCAGCGCTTCGCCGGAGTCGGCGGCGATCAGGCCGGCGATGATCGACATCAACGTGGTCTTGCCGGAGCCGGAGAACCCCACGATGGCGACGAATTCGCCGGTTTCCACCGACAGGTCGATATCCTTCAGGACCTCGGTGCGCGCAGCGCCGTCACCGTAGGACTTGGACACCTTGCGCAGTTCCAGGATCGCCATGCTCCGGCCCTCGCTCAGCGGTTGGTCGAGAAGGTGAAGGCGGCCTGCAGCGCGTACATGACACGATCCAGCACAAAGCCGATCAGGCCGATGGTCAGCACCGCGACGATGATCCGGGCCAGCGACGAGGACGAGCCGTTCTGGAACTCGTCCCAGACGAACTTTCCGAGACCGGGGTTCTGCGCCAGCATCTCGGCGGCGATCAGCACCATCCAGCCCACGCCCAGCGACAGCCGCAGGCCGGTGAAGATCAGCGGCATCGCCGATGGCAGCACCAGCTTGGTGACGGTCTTCCAGGTCGGCAGCTTCAGCACCCGTCCGACATTGACCAGGTCCCTGTCGATCGACGCCACCCCGTGGGCGGTGTTGATCAGGGTCGGCCACAGCGAGCACAGGGTGACGGTGATCGCCGAGATCACCAGCGACTTGGGGAACAGATCGGAGGAGTCCACGTACAGCGCGGAGACCACCATGGTGACGATCGGCAACCAGGCCAGCGGCGACACCGGCTTGAAAATCTGGATCAGCGGGTTGAGGGCGCCGCTGACGGTGCGCGACAGGCCCGAGGCGATTCCGATCGGTACCGCCACGATCGTCGCCACCGCGAAGCCGAGGGCGACGGTCTTCAGGCTGGTGAGGATCTGGTCGAGATAGGTCGGCTTGCCGGTGTAGCCGCGAAACTTCACCTGGTCGGCCTTGCCGTCGGCGACCAGCTTGGCGTTCCGGACATCCTGGCGTTCCATGAACGCCGCTTCCTTGGCGCGCTCGCGGCGGTGGTCCTGCCACAGCGACTCGGCCTGCTCCCATACTGCCGCCGGGCCGGGAATGGCGCCGAGCGATGTCTCGACCGTCGGCGCCAGGGCGGCCCAGGCCGCGACGAACGCGGCGATGCCGATCAGCGGGATGATCAGTTGCTGCCACAACTCGCGCATCTGGTGGCGGGGGCTGTCGCCGGCGGCGATCCGCAGAAGCGGTACCAGCCAGCCGAGGCCGAGGACCCGAAGGTAGGCGGCCACCTGGGTGATCCGCATCAGCCACCGTTCCCGGCGTGCCCTGCCTTCCTGGGCCCGGTCGTCGATGGCGGCAAAGTCGGTGGTGGTGGTCATGCCTCGGTCCTCGGCGTGATCGTCGGTATCGGGTGGGTGCGGCTGCCGATCAGCCGCCGACGACGCTGCCGCCGTCCACGACCTGCTGGTTCTTCAGGCCGATCGGAAAGCGCTGCAGGTAGTCGTTGGGCGCGCGGCCGTCGAAGGTGATGCCGTCGATGAATTCACTCTGCGGCGCGCGGTACCCGTCGGTGGTCCAGGGGAAGTCGGCTTTGTCGACTTTGCCTTCGTCGACCAGCAGCTTGGCGGCCTGCAGGTAGAGGTCCGGCCGGTAGACCTTGCGGGCGACCGCGTCGTACCAGGCGTCATCCTTGGTCTCGGGGATCTGCCCCCAGCGGCGCATCTGGGTCAGGTACCAGATCGCGTCGGAGTAGTAGGGATAGGTCGCGAAGTAGCGGTAGAACACGTTGAAGTCGGGGATCGGCCGCTTGTCGCCCTTCTCGTACTCGAAGGTGCCGGTCATCGAGTTGGCAATGACCTCGGCGTCGGCGCCGACGTATTCGGAGCGCGCCAGGATCTTGACGGCTTCGGCGCGGTTGGCGTTGTCGTTCTCGTCCAGCCACTGGGCGGCCCGGATCAGCGCCTTGGTCAGTGCCAGCGTGGTGTTCGGGTACTGCTCGGCGAAGGTGTTGGTGATCCCG
Organism: Thalassobaculum sp.; assembly: GCF_040219215.1. Taxonomy (GTDB): domain Bacteria; phylum Pseudomonadota; class Alphaproteobacteria; order Thalassobaculales; family Thalassobaculaceae; genus Thalassobaculum_A. Next base: position 98,732 of record NZ_JAVJSX010000011.1, on the reverse strand, counting down.
AACACCTTCTCGGGGTTGTTCTTCCAGATCTCGTAGTCGGTGATCACCGGGACGCCGATGCCCTTGAACACCGCCTGCTGGTTCCACGGCTCGCCGACGCAGTAGCCATGAATGGTGCCGGCCTCCAGGGTCGACGGCATCTGCGGCGGCGGCGTTACGCTCAACAGCGCATCGGCCTTGATCTGCCCGGAGATGTCGGTGGTCGAATAGAAGCCGGGGTGGATGCCTCCGGCCGCCAGCCAGTAGCGCAGCTCGTAATTGTGGGTCGAGACCGGGAACACCATGCCCATCTTGAAGGGCTTGCCCTCGGACTTGAACTTGTCGACGACCTTTTTCAGCGCGTCGGCCTTGATGGGGTGCTGGATCTTGCCGTCGGCGCCGACCGGCAGATGCGGCTTCATCAGCTCCCACACCTCGTTCGACACGGTGATGCCGTTGCCGTTCAGGTCCATCGAGAACGGCGTGATGATGTGCGCCTCGGTGCCGAAGCCGATGGTGGCGGCCAGCGGCTGGCCGGCCAGCATATGGGCGCCGTCCAGCTCGCCGGTGATCACCCGGTCCAGCAGGACCTTCCAGTTGGCCTGCGGCTCCAGGGTAACGAACAGGCCCTCGTCCTCGAAGTAGCCCTTCTCGTAGGCGATCGCCAACGGGGCCATGTCGGTCAGCTTGATGAAGCCGAACTTCAGCTCGTCCTTCTCAAGTTTCAGGGGCGCGGCGGCTGACGGAGCGGCGGCGAATGCCGCCATGCCGAGGGCCGTGATCGCGCCGGTCAGAAGGGTCTTGATCCGCATTGTCGCCTCGCCATCGTCGCACCCGCCGTCCAGCGCCGGGGCCTGCTGGGGTCGCGCCGATCGCCTTGGCGATCGGGCAAACAAAAAGCCGCTGATCGGACGCTCCGCGTGAAACGCGGAGAACCAGATCGAGCGGCTTTGCTCAGAAGAGATCCCGTCGTCGGGACCCGACCAGGGTTCTCGGCCGCCATTGGCCGGGAACCACTCTGTTGCAACGCAGCGTAACGAACCTCTGGAAGGAATCAAGCAGAAAAGATGAAAAAATGTGCACAAATAATGGAGCCTATAAAATAGGCATGATCGCGGTATCACATAACCGCGTCTGGGTCGAAAACCGCTCCATCGCAGAATCGATCGGGTCCGAGGAACAGGCGTCCGCGCAGCGATGCCGCCGGCATCGGGCTGTCGAGCGCGCCTTCGAGCTTGGAGTTCGCGCCAGGCAGATCGGTCGCCGTGGCGGCGAGCGCTTCGCGGTACAGGCCCGGATCGAAAGTCCGGCAGGCGACGGCTGCAGCCTCCGGGCTGGCCGGGAGGTGCCCCCAACGCACCATCTGCTGGTAGAACCACAGGGCCTGGGACCGCCACGGGAAGGTGGCCGACGCGGTGTGAAACACCATGAAGCGGTCGACGCGCGCCTGCGCGCCCTTGGGGGTCAGGGTCAGGCTGCCGGACAGCGCCCGTTCGATGACCTCGGCCGGGGCATTCAGGTAGCGCTCGGCCGCCAGCAACTCACCCAGGATCGGGCGGTTGCCCGGTTCCGCGACCCAGACCGACGCGCGGTACAGCGCGCGCAGCAGGCGCTTCAGGTCGTCGGCGCGCGCGTCGACCCAGTCGCGGCGCAGCCCCAGTACCTTCTCGGGTGCCGCCGCCCATACCGTGCGGCCGGGCAGCGTGATGGCCGCAAGGTCGGCGTCAACCGCTACCGATCCCCAGGGCTCTCCGACGCAGAAGCCGTCGATCACGCCGGAGCGCACGGCGTCGGCCATCAGCGGTGGCGGGATAACCTCGATCCGCACCTGACGGTCCGGATCGATCCCCGCCGAGGCCAGCCAGTACCGGACCAGATAGTGGTGGGTGGAGAAGAAGAACGGCACGCCGAGCACGACTGGGCGTTCCAGGACGTTGCGCCGGATGGCCTCCAGCATCGCCTCCGCTCCTGTCAGCCCCGGCTCGGTCACCAGATCCAGCAGCCGGTTTGAGGCGCAGATCACGTCGCCGTTCAGGTTCAGGACGTAGGGAGCCACCAGTTCGGCGCGCGGCCCGCCGAGCCCGAGGTTGGTCGCGAGCGCCATCGGGGCCAGCAGGTGGGCGGCGTCGTACAGTCGGACCGCCAGCTTGTCGCGCACGTTCGACCACGAGGTCTCGCGCGACAGGACGATCTCCAGGCCTTCCTCGCGTGCGAAGCCGATCTCGTGGAGGGCGACCAGCGGCGCGCAGTCGACCAGCGGGATGAACCCGATGCGGATCTGGGTGGTCAATTCAGGATCTCCGCCGCGGTGACGACACTGCGGGCAATGTCGCCGATCGTGCGGTTCTGGTTCATCGCGGTGCGCCGCAGGATCTTGTAGGCCTCCTCCTCGTCGATTCCCTTCATCTTCATCAGGATACCCTTGGCGCGATCCACCACCTTGCGCTCGGCCAGTGCCGCCTTGGTGGTCTCCAACTCGGTGTTCAGCCGGGAGAATGCGTTGAACCGGCTGATCGCGAGGTCCAGCACCGGTTTGATGCGCTCCTTGTGCAGGCCGTTGACCACATAGGCGCCGACCCCGGCCTCGACCGCCGCGGTGATCGAGGCGCTGTCGCTCTCGTCGACGAACATGGCGACCGGCCGCTTGATCCGCCGCGACAGCTCGAACATCTGCTCCAGCATGTCACGGCTCGGCGCTTCGAGGTCGATCAGGACCGCGTCAGGGTCGATCCGGGCCAGCCGGTCGATCAGGTTGTCGGTTTCGGCAAGGGCGACGACATCCGGGAACCCGGCTTCGTTCAGGGCGGCGGAGATCATCCGCGCACGCTCGATCCGGAGGTCGATGACGACGATCTTCATCTGCACACGCACCCATCACTTCCCGGCCGCACGGCAGCCGAGCCAGCCCAATCGAGTGCGTTCCATTCCCAGATGACTTTTTTTCAAGGATACACAGGTGACGGAGCGCTGAGTCAACTCGTTGAGGTTTGCAGTTCGACGTTGACCTGGTTCCGGACAGTGCGCAGGGAGTTGGCCGAGGCTAGGCGCGCTCGCGCAGGCGGCCAACGATGCCCGTCGGGAAGAAGTAGACGCTGAGGACGAACAGCACGCCGAGCCAGAGCAGCCAGCGTTCCGGGCTGATCAGGTCGACCAGTAGCGGAACGTCGGCGACCGACGCTGCGGCCGAGGCCATCAGGACCTGCAGGTAGTTCTTGGCCAGCACGAACAAGGTGGCACCGATTACCGCGCCGTAGATCGTGCCCATCCCGCCGATCACCACCATCAGCAGGATGTCGATCATGATCGATAGGCTGAGCGTGGTGTCCGGACCGGTGTACTTCAGCCACAGTGCCATCAGCACGCCGGCCAGGGCGGCCGCACCGGCGGCAAGGCAGGTGGCGGCGGTGCGGTATACGGCCGTACGGTAGCCCAGCGCCTCGGCGCGGAACTCGTTCTCCCGGATCGCCTGCAGGACGCGGCCGAACGGCGAGTTCACGATCCGCAGCATCGCCAGTACCAGGACGAGCGCCGAGGCGAAGATCAGGTAGTAGCTGACAATCCGGCCGTCCAGGCGGACCCCCAGGACCTGCCCGTCGACCATCCTGAACGCCGGGGACAGCAGCCGCGGGACCCGGTAGGTCAACCCGTCCTCGCCGCCGGTCAGGGTGGACAGCTGGGAGGCCAGGATCAGGAATGCGCTGGCGACCGCCAGCGTGACCATCGCGAAGAAGATCGCCTGGACCCGCAGCGCGAACAGCCCAATCAGCAGGGCCAGTCCCATCGCCAGCGCCAGGCCGCAAACCGTGCCGAGCGCCACCGCTCCCCAGGATCCGGGCATGGCGTGCAGCGCGATCGCCACGCCATAGGCACCGATGCCGTAGAACATGGTGTGGGCGAACGACACGATGCCGGTGTAGCCGAGCAGCAGGTCGTAGCTCGCCACCAGCACGATGAAGACGCAGATCGTCGCCGCGGTGTTCAGCGATCGGATTCCCGGAAACACGAACGGTGCCAGGGCCAGGCCGAGCACGACCAGGATCAGCAGACCGGCCAGGACGCGGCTGCGCGGACGATCGTCGGACAGCAGGGTTCTCAGCATCGCCGTCACCCCTTACCGGCCGGGAGCAGGCCACGCGGCCGCCACATCAGGATCACCACCATCAGCAGGATGTTGGAGCCGAGTGCCACCTTCGGTGCCAGGAAGCCGGTGTAGTTGGCCATCAGTCCAACCAGCAGGGCGCCGAGGAAGCAGCCCTCGACCGAGCCGAGGCCGCCGATGATCACCACGATGAAAACCAGCACCAGGATGTTCAGCCCCATCTGGGCGGTGATGATCTCGTCGTACAGCCCCCACATCACCCCGCCGAGTCCGGCCAGCGCCGAGCCAGCCACGAACACCAGGACGAACAGCCGTCGGACCCGGTAGCCAAGCGCCTCTACCATCTCGCCGTTCTCGACCCCGGCGCGGATCAGCAATCCAAGCTTGGTGCGAACCAGGGCGAACCGCAGCCCGACGAAGATCACCGCACCGAGTGCCACCGCCAGCACCCGGTACCGTTCGACCACGACGTCGCCGAACACCCAGGAGCCCTTCAGCATTTCCGGGCGAGGCAGGGGGATCTGGTTGGGTCCCCAGAACAGGTGGATCAGTTCCTCGGCGACGATCAGGCCGCCCATGGTGACAAGGATCTGCTTCAGGTGGGCGCCGTACACCGGCTTGATGATCACCCGTTCGAAGAACCAGCCGATCCCACCGGTCGCCACCATTGCGGCCGTGATCGCCAGACCGACCGCCGCGAGATTGAGTGCCAGGGATTCCGATGCGGTCCAGCCGCCGAGCGCCAGGAGGACGGTAGCGCCGACGAATGCGCCGATCGAGATGAAGGCGCCGTGTCCGAAATTCAGCACGTCCATCAGGCCGAACACCAGGGTCAGCCCGGACGCCATGATGAAGATCAGCATTCCCATCGCCAGGCCGGCCAGGGTCAGGGTGCTCCACGTCGAGACGTCGGCGATCAGCAGCAGGCCGACGACGGCAAGCGCCGGGACCGTCCAGTACGGCATCTGGGCGCGCAGGCGTTCGGCCAGAGGAGCTGCCGGGATCGCTGCGGTCTCGGAGATCTGGTCGGTCATTGGTGGACTCCGAGGCTGAGGCCGAGCAGGCGGGCCTGCAGGGCCGGGTCGGCGGCAAGGTCCGACATCCGGCCGCTGTGGATGACCCGGCCGTCGTCCATCACCGCCACGCTGTCACCGAGCGCCTGGGCCATCCGGAAGTTCTGCTCGACCATCACGATGGTGGTGGCGGTCCGCTTGAGTTCGCGCATCGCCTCGATCAGCGCATCGACGATCGCGGGGGCCAGGCCCTTGGACGGCTCGTCGATCAGGATCAGCCGGCGCGGCTCGATCATCGCGCGGGCGATCGACAACATCTGCTTCTGACCACCGGACAGGTTGCCGGCCGGCAGCGTCCAGAACCGCGTGAGTGCGGGGAAAAGCGAGAAGATCCAGTCCAGCCGGGCCTGGTCGATTGCGCCGTCGCGTGCCGCCAGCACCATGTTCTCCCGCACCGTCAGCCCGGCGAACACCCCCATGTTCTCCGGCACGTAGCCGATGCCGAGACGGGCGATGTCCGGCGTTGCCAGGGCGTTGAGCCCGGTGTCGGCGAAGTGCAGCGTACCGGTGGAAGCCCGCCACAGTCCCATGATCGTGCGCAGCGTGGTCGTCTTGCCGGCGCCGTTGCGGCCCAGCAGCATGGTCAACTCGCCCTGCGGCACGGTCAGATCGACGCCCTGCAGGATGTGGTACTGGCCGATGTGGGTGTGTACGCCGTCCAGGCGCAGCAGCGGTTCAGCCATGCCCGGCTCCCGCCCCTGACGTCCCCAGATAGGCCTGCTGCACGACGTCGGACGCGATGACCGTCTCGGGCGCACCGTCGGCGACCAGGGCGCCGTTGTGCAGCACGTTGATCCGGTCGGCGAGGGAACGCACCACGTCCATCTTGTGCTCCACCAGCAGGACGGTCTTGGCGGTGTCCGCCTTGATCTGGTGGATCAGCTCCAGAACCACCGGCACCTCGTCGACGCTCATACCGGCGGTCGGCTCGTCGAACATCAGTACCTCGCTCTCGAGCGCCAGCAGGACGGCAACCTCCAGTTTTCGCTGGTCGCCGTGCGGCAGCGAGGCGGCAGTCGCGGCCGCCTTGTCGAGCAGGCCGGTGCGCTCAAGGTGGTGTTCGGCCAACTCGATCAACTCGCGCCGTCTGGTCGCCAGAGACCAGATGTCCAGGCCGAGGTCGTGGCTGGCCTGCACGGCGATCCGCACATTCTCCAGAACCGTCAGGTTGGGGAACAGGTTGGTCAGTTGGAATGCCCGGCCGATGCCGGCACGGGTGCGGCGCGGCGCGCTCAGGCCGGTGATGTCGCGGCCGGACAGGACCACCCGTCCGGCGGTGCTGCGCAGCTGTCCCGAGATCAGGTTGAAATAGGTGGTCTTGCCGGCGCCGTTGGGACCGACGATCGCTGTCAGAGTACCGCGATCGAACGCGCAGCTGACGCGATCAACGGCGACATGGCCGCCGAACCGGATGGTCAGCTCGTCGGTACGCAACACGGGCGGTTCGGTTGTGCTCATGGAGTATGCGGTCCCGTTGGAAGGGAGAGCCGGTCCGGCGTGTCGGTGCCGGACCGGCCCGTTGGGTCAGTTGCGGATCGGGATGTCCATGTCGTCGATCTTCAGCTCGCGGACCAGCTCAGGGATACCCCAGGCGACGGCCGGATCGACCTTGATCTTGAAGTGGAACATCGACTGCAGCGCCTGGTGGTCCTCCTTGCGGAACCGCATGGTGCCCTTCGGGGTCATGAACTCCATGCCCTCCATCGCCGCGATCAGCTTCTCTGTCTCGCCCGACGGCGCCTTCTTCAGGGCCTCGACCACGGCGATGCCAGCTGACATCCCGCCGGCGGTGAAGAAGTCCGGCGGCGAGTCGAAGCGCTTGGTGTGCTCGGCAACCAGCCAGTCGTTGACGGGATTCTTGGGGATGTCGTGGTAGTAGTAGGTCGCTCCCTCCATGCCGGGAAGCTCCTTGTAGGCCGCCATCGCCGCCAGGATGTTGCCGCCGGACGCAAGCTCGACGCCGCGGCTCTCCGGGCTCAGGGCCTTCAGCTTGCCCAGCGGGTTGCCCTTGCCGGCCCACACCACCCAGATGATCTTGCGCGGACAATCGGCCTTGCCGAGCGCGTCGAACAGTCGCTGTGCCGGAGCGGTGAAGTCGGCGGTGTCCTGCGGGGCGTATTCCTCGAACACCAGCTTGGCCTTGGTCTTGCCCAGCGCTTCCTTGAAGGCGGCCACGCCGTCACGGCCGAACGCGTAATCCTGGGCCAGGGTAGCGACGCAGTTGCCAGCCTGCCCGAGGGCGACGGCATTCGAGATCGCGTCCTGCGAGGAGTTTCGACCGGTGCGGAACACGTAGCGATTCCATGCCGAGCCGGTGATCGAGTCGGCGACCGCAGGCTCAACCAGCAACACCTTCTCGTACTCCTGGGCCACCGGCAGCATGGCGAGCGCCACGCCGGACGAAACCGGCCCGACCGCCAGGGTCACGTTGTCGTCGCCATAGGCTTCGGCCAGCAGGGTCTTGCCAAGGTCGGGCTTCAGCTGGGTGTCTTTCTCGATCACCTCGATTTTGCGGCCGTTGACCTCCATCGAGCCGCCGGTCGCGTACTCCAGGCCCATCATCAGGCCGACATGGCTCTGCTTGGCATAGGCCTCGAACGGCCCGGTCTTGCCGTAGACATGGGCGATCTTGTAGGGCTCGGCCGCCAGGGCGGTACCGCCCAGGAGGCCGAGCACGGCTGCCGTGGCGGCCGCAAATCCGATGTGGCGTCTCATGTCGCGTCTCTCCCCTGCTGCTTGTTTGAGGCTGGATGTCCGACGTCCTTGACCAGAACCAAGGCACGTCCGTCGCACAGCACCGTGCCGTCGGCGGCGGTGCAGGTGGTTTTCAGATCGACCAGATGCTTGTCGGGTCGGATCCGGGTGATCTCGACTGCGGCGGTGATCGGCTCGCCGAGTCGTGCCGGTTGCCGGAACCGCAGTTCCTGCTTGAGATAGTTGGTGCCGAACCCCGGCAGCTCGCGGCCCAGAAGGTAGGAGAACAACGCCCCGATCAGCGGTTCCGGGACGGTTCCGTCGGGCGCGTCGTCGACACCGGCCAGCGCGGCCAGAGCGGCGACATGCCCGGGCTGGTAAACCCGGGTGACCCGCGCGCGGTCGCCGATCCTCATACGGTGCCTCCCTGAGGCAGGCGGATCCGGGTGCGGCCGTCGAGGGTTACCGCGCCGTCGCGCTCGGCGACCACCCGGACGGCAAGGTCGAGCACACCGTCGGCCGGGCGGTCCAGCACGTCGATCTCCAGCCGCATGGGGTCGCCGGCGTAGGTCGGTGACGGGAACATCAGATCCTGACTGTCCTGCACCGCGCCGGGAAAGCTGCGCCGAATGAGACCCCACAGCGCGCTGTACAGCAGCATGCCGTGGGCCACTGTGCGGCCGAACCGGGTCGCCGCGGAGAAGGCCGGGTCGACGTGGATCGGATTGTCGTCGCCGCTCAGTTCGGCAAAGCGATCGAACTCGGCCTGGGTGAAGGTCCGGCGGACGCGGATCGGGGGGCCGCTCATACCGGCTCCTCCTGACGGGCCGTCGCTTGGGCGAGCCGGCCGCGCAGCACGTGCTTGCGAACCTTGCCGGCCGGGGTGCGCGGCAGATCGCCGACGATCTCGATCGACTTGGGAACTTTGTAGGCGGCCAACCGCTCCCGGCAGTACGCACGCAGTCCGGCGTCATCGATGACCCGGCCGGAGCGGGCAACGAGGTAGGCACGGCCGACTTCGCCCCAACGTTCGTCAGGAACGCCGACCACTGCCGCTTCCAGCACGTCCGGATGGCCAAGGAGGACGCTTTCCACCTCGGCCGGGTACACGTTCTCGCCGCCGGAGATGTACATGTCCTTGATCCGGTCGACGATGAAGACGCAACCATCCGCATCCGCCCGCGCCACGTCTCCGGTGCGCAGCCAGCCGTCATTGTCCAGGGCCTCGGCCGTGGCGTCCGGCCGGTTCCAGTAGCCGGGCGTCACGTTGGCGCCGCGGATCAGCAGTTCGCCTGCTTCGCCCGGAGACATATCGGTTCCGTCAGGTCCGACGATCCGGCTTTGGGTCATCAGCAGCGGCTTGCCGACCCCGCCACGCTTGCGTACTGCTTCCTCGGGCCGCATCAGGAAGGTGGTCGGTCCGGTCTCGGTCATGCCGTAACCTTGGCACAGCGTCACGCCTCGGCCGGCGTACAACTCGATCAAGGCGTTCGGCAGCGGTGCGCCGCCGCTGGTCCAGGATCGCACCTTTGACAGGTCGGCGGCGGCAAAACGCGGATGCAGGCTCAGTGCCTGATAGATCGCCGGTACACCCAGCAGGGCGGTCAGCCCGCCGGTCTCGATGAGTTGAAGTAATCGATCGGCGTCAAAGCCGGGCAGCACCTTGACCGACCCGCCGGCGATCAGCGTCGGCAGGCTGTGCAGGTTGATGCCGGCGGTGTGGAACAGCGGCAGGTAGTTGGGGGTGACGTCATTCGCGGTCAGGTCGATGGCGCTCGACAGGTTGACGAAGTTGGCATGCGCCATGCCGAAGGTCTGCATCACCGCCTTCGGTCGACCTGTGGTCCCGGAGGTGTACAGCATGTACCAGAGCCCGTCCTCCGGCCACACCGGGTCCCAGTCACGGCGCAGTTCCGTGGAATCGCGGAGCGCCTGATAGCTGCCGTTCGAGACGACCTCGCCCTGGCGGTGGACACGGACCAGAGCAATGTCGGGACGGTCGGTCAGGAGGGCAGTTGCGAGGCCTTCGTTTGCGGCGTCATGCAACAGCAGGCGGGGTTCACAGTCGCTCAGCAGGGGCGCCAGTTCCGCCGCGGTCTGCCGCCAGTTCAGCGGTACCAACACCACCCGAGCCTTGCCGCAGGCGAACAGAACTTCGAAGAACGAGGCGGCGTTGTGGGTCAGGATCGCAATGCGGTCGCCCGGTGCAATGCCACGGTCGCGCAGGGCAGCGGCGAACCGGCAGGCACGGTTGTCGAGCTCCCGGTAGGTGAGGGCGGCGCCACCGACGATTTCCTCAAGCGCGACTTTGTCGGGCGACAGCTCGGCTCGTTTGGCAGCGATGTCGACGATGCTGAACATCCGCGCCCCTCAGCGTGCCAAGCGGGGTTTGGACGCAACGCGGATGCCCCCTGCCGCCAACACCAGTCCGCGCTTCGAGATGCCGTCCATCGCCGGTCACTCCGCCGCCGGGGACGGGCGCAGCCCGCGGTCGATCATGTCGGTAATGCTGTCGACCAGTGGATTGATGTCGCGCTCCGGCTCCCAGATGCCGTAGCGCAGACCGGCGAACAGCGAGATGCCCATCAATGCCCAGGACCGACCCTCGGTCTCGCCCGGGCGAACCTCGCCGCTGGCCACGGCACGGTCGAGCCCGGCCTGATAGGCTGTGCCGAACTCCATGAAGTAGAGCCTGAATGCCTCCGGATCGACGAACTGGCTTTCCATTACAATGCGGTACAGGTTGCCGTGCTCGCGCACGAACCCGATGAAGGCCAGCAGCCCCTGACGTTCGGCTTCGGTTCGGTTCGGTGAGTCGGACACCGCCTCATGGAGGTAGGATCGCAGGCGCAGACCGAGGTCGGCGACGAGTTCGCGGAACAGCAATTCCTTGCTGTCGAAGTAGATGTAGAACGTGCCCTGGGCGACGCCGGCATTGGCGGTGATGCTGGCGACCGACGCCTCGTGGAACCCGCGCGCTCCGAACTCAAGCTCGGCCGCATCCAGAATCTTCCGGAGCGTTCTCCTGCCGCGCGCCGTCTTTGGCGTCTTCTCCCCGAGCACGTTCATTTTTTTCTTTTATGAGATGTGAGTCAGGTGTCATGTTTGAATGAAACCAGACGAGTGTCAACGTCAAATCGAGCGAGATGGACGCGGGAATGCCGAGCTTCGAGGCAGGAGACGGTCGAACGCTGTACTACAGGGACACCGATCCGTTGGCCGGGGCCGAGCGGCACTCGGTCGTCCTGCTGCACGGATGGGCCTGCCACGGCGGATACTTCGACCGGCAGGTCGACGGCCTGTCGGATCGACGGCGCCTGATCATCCCGGACCTCCGCGGTCATCGACACTCGCATCGCGCCAGCGACCGGCCGACCTTGGAGGTCCTCGCGGCAGACCTGCAGGCGTTGCTCGATCATCTCCGTCTTCGGCATCCCGTTCTGCTGGGGTGGTCGATGGGCGCTCTGGTCGGGTTCGAGTTCATTCGCCGCTACACGGACGACGCCCTTGCCGGGTTGATCGTAGTCGACATGACGCCGCGCGTGGTGAACGGAGCTGGATGGGATCTCGGCTTGCTGGGCGGCTTCGGCGCGGCGCAGGCCGAGAGGGCGTTCGACCTGATTGGCCAGGACTGGCCAGGCTGGGTCGATGCGTTCCTGCCATCGGTGTTCGCCGGGAGCCGGTCACCGGATGCCGACCTGGCTCAATGGATGGCCACCGAGATGCGGGCAAGCGACCCGGCGGCGATGGCGGCACTTTGGCAAGCCATGACCAATGCAGACCATCGCGCCGTCCTTCCGACAGTTGCGGTTCCGACGCTGGTCGTTCGCGGTGCGGAGAGCCAACTCTACGGACCGGCGACAGCAGACCGGCTTGCTGGCTCCATACCGAACGCGACGCTTGCGACCGTACCGCAAGCCGGGCACGCGCCGCATCTTGAGCAGCCGGAACATACCAACGGACTGTTTGCCGGCTTCGTTGATGGGCTCGAATGAATTCCATCAAACAGCAGTCACCGACCTGTCGCCGGATCCACGGCGAGTCCTCCTGGTACTCGTTGCGAATCGGGCACCGTACCGCCCTGCAGGAGCAGGTATCCGAAGCGCAACGCCAAGCCCGCTTGAACGTCGTCACCGGCGCCGATACCTTCGTCCGACGTTGTGTTGATCGAGGGCTTCGGGACATGAAAGACGGTGGGATCCGGTCGGTTGGCCGGCCGGGGAAGGCGTAGAGATGGCGATCCAGGTCGTTTCGGTCGCCGCCCTGAGCTGCAGCTTCGGCACGGCGCCGGCCATGCTCAACGTGATTCCGACCGCGATGGTCAATGCCGGCGCTCTGCCGGCCGCGACCATCATGGACTACGCACCGCTGGTGAACGTGCCGACCTTTGCGATGTGCTCCAGCCTGGCGAACCCGACCGTCGCTTCGGCCACGGCCGCTGCGCTGGGCGCGCTGACTCCGATGCCATGCATCCCGGCCACCACGGCGCCTTGGACGCCGGGCAGCGCCACCGTGATGATCGGCGGCAAGCCGGCCCTGAACGACGGCTGCAAGCTGATGTGCATGTACGGTGGATCGATCTCGCTGACCACCCCTGGACAGTTCACGGTCAACGTGGCCTGAGGACGTGTCCAACCGGTCGGGAGGCGCGCCGCGCCGATCCCCGAACCCATCCTCGATCGACGAGGCCTCCAGCCATCCGGCGCGCTCCGGGGCCCGTTGAATCGTCTACGCGCGCCGTTCCGAGACTGCTAGGTTCCGCATCATGGATCAGGCCACCCAGAATCAGGCGGACGGCGCGGCGCCCTCGGACAATGGCGATAGTGACGGCCGGCTGCACGGGATCGTGACGCGCGCGAACGATGCCGGCGTGGTTGTCGAGACCGCGACCTTTGCCAACGGTGTGCTGCACGGCCCGTTCTGCCAGTACGACGACGCGGGCCGGTTGATGCGCGAGGCCGAGTACCAGAACGGCGTCCTCCACGGGGTGGCGGTCAACTACGATACGGAGGGCCGGGTTACCGCGAAGGCGCGCTACGCCGACGGCGCGCGCAATGGACCTTGCGTGATCTACGCCAAGGGGCGCCGGGTCCTGCACGCCAGCTACGCGGCCGATCATCTGGACGGCAATGTGTACAACTACAGCGAAGCCGGCGCGATCGCGATGGTTACATCGTATGTCGACGGTCTCAGGCAGGGCGTCACCTCGGTCTTCCGACCCGACGGCTCATACCTGCGCACCGTCGCCTTCCAGGACGACCTGCCGCACGGGCCAACGGAGGATTTCGACGACGAAGGTCACCTGATCCGCCGCACGATGTACGAGTTCGGGATGAAGAACGGTCCGGAGATGGAGTTCAACGACAAAGGCGAAGTCGTGTCGGTCATCCAGTATGTCGACGACAAGCAGGCCGGCCGCGCTGCCCGATAGTCTGCTGCCCGGGTATCAGCATCCTCGAAAGCGCAGCGGGTCATTTCATTTTTAGCGAAGTTGAAACCATCTCGGGCGGATCGTGCAAACGGATGTCCGAGGTCGAGCAAGGGTCTTTTCGGTGATGGCGAACAGTTACATTCAGAAGCTGGAGTTCACCGTCGACGATGAGCCGGCGGACACCTTCGCGGTGTTCCGTATGTCCGGGCGCGAGGCGATCTCGGAGATGTTCCGCTTCGAGATCGATCTGGTGTCCGACGACCCGAACCTGTCGATGGACGACCTGACCGGAAAGGATGCCACGCTCACGATCACCCGGCTCGAGCAGAGCCGCAAGGTGCATGGCATGCTCGAGGGCATCGAGCTGTACGCCGCCACGCCGCGGTCGCAGTACATCTACAAGGCGGTGCTGGTGCCGCGGCTGAAGCGGCTCGAACTGTCCAGGCAAAACCAGATCCACGGGACCGCAGTGCCGGTTTCGGTGCGTGAGGTGCTGACCGACCAGTTGTCGGCGAGCAACCTTAAGGGCGGCCCCGCCTCATCGGTTTCCGGACGGCTCAACACCAACGACTTCGAACTGAGGCTGAGCCAGAGCTACCCGAAGCGCGACTACATCGTGCAGCACGACGAGAGCGATCTCTCGTTCATCTCGCGGCTGTGCGAGCATTACGGCATCTTCTACTACTTCACCCACGACAGCGGACGCGACATCGCGGTTTTCGGTGACTACCGGGTCGCCTTCCCGCAGATCGGCGGGCCGGGCAGCGTCGCCTATCGGCCGGCCAGCGGCTTGGCCAATGCCGGGAACGCAGCCGTCTTCCGGTTTTCGGGCCGTTCGATTCTGCTGCCGTCGCAGATCTGCCTACGCGACTACAACTACCGGACCCCGAGCCTGACGCTGGAGGTAAGCGAGCCGGTCGATCCCAAGGGCCACGGCGTGGTCGTCGAGTTCGGCGCGCATTTTCGGACGCCACAGGAGGGTCGGGACCTTGCCCGGGTGCGGGCGCAGGAACTGCTCTGCCGCAAGCAGGTGTTCCAGGGCGAAAGCGACGACGTCCACATGATTGCCGGTGGCGTCTTCTCCCTGACGGGCCACTTCCGGAGTGGCTTCAACGCCGGCTACCTGCTGACCTGGGTCGAGCACGAGGCGACGCAGGCGCTGCCCGGCATTGCCGAGTTCACCGGGCCGGGACACCAGACTGCCTACCGCAATCGCTTCGAATGCCTGCCGAAATCGGTCGACTTTCGCCCCATTCGCAGGACTCCGAAACCGCGCATGTCCGGGCTGTCGAACGCCGTGGTCGACGCCGCCGGTTCCGGACAGCGCGCGGAACTGGACGCGACCGGCCGCTACAAGGTCCGACAGCAGTTCGACCAGCGCGGCGAGGCTGCCGGCCAGGCCTCCCGCTACATGCGGAAGTCCGAGCCCTATGGCGGGGTCAACTCCGGCATGCACTTCCCGTTGCTCAAGGGCACCGAGGTGATCCTGGCCTGCGTCAACGGTGATCCGGACCGACCGATCATCGTTGGCGCGATGCAAAACGAGCCGTACCCGAGCGTGGTGAATGCCCAGAGCAACACCAAGAACCGAATGCGAACAACCGCCGGAACCCTGTTCGAGATTGACGACGGGCCGGCCAGCGGCGGTGGCGGAAGCGGCGCATCCTCGGGCGGGACCCTGGCACCGCAACGAGCCCTGGAGGGCCCCGCAGCGAAACCGCCGGCCGTCACGCAGTCCCTTGCGCCGCAGCGCGCGGAGTCGAGCACCGACTCCGCCAGTGGCGCGACCTCGTCCTACGCCCGACTTCAGGTTACGGCCGGCACCGACAGCTACTGGCGGATCGGCTCGAAGCCGACCGACAGTACCGAAGACAGCCGCACCGCCGACATGTCGAACATGGACGGGGGCGACGAAGCCGGTGACGCCGGAGTCTTTGAGTACACCGCCGGCGACCGCACCTCGCTTATCGATGGTGCGAGCTACAGCCAGGTCGGCGCCAATCGCCTGGACTACGTCGTCGCCGACCGACGAATGAGCGCGACCAACCACTACACGGTGGCGAAGACGCAGTATCAGGTCATCGCCCAGGGAATCAGCATCGAGGCATCGAAGGCCACCCTGAACGACAACTCGATGCCGGCGGTGGCGTCAAAAGGCAACGTCGACATCGTTGCGGCGGCAGCGGCCAACCTGAAGACCGGCACCGACTACGTCCAGACCGTCGGCGGCAAGCTGACGATCAAGGTGACGGGCGACGTGAGCATCGACACCAGTGGCAACATGACGCTCACGTCCCACGGAGACATGACCCTCAAATCCCACGGAAACATGACGATGGATGCCGACGGGTCGATAACGTTGAACGCCGGCGGGTCGATGACGATGGACGCCGATGGATCGATGACGGCGAAGGCCGGTGGCTCGACCACGGTCAAGGCAGGGTCCAGCATGACGATTTCCAGCGGCACCGGGCTGACCGGCAAGGCCGGAACCGCTCTCGATCTCCAGGGTGGAACCACGATGTCGATCAAGGGCTCCGCCAGCGGCACCGTCGACGGTGGCGGCGCGCTGACCGTGAAGGGGGGCATCATCAACCTGAACTGACGCATCTTCCGGACGCCGGAATTGTCGTCAAACTGTCCGGCTTCGGCCACTGTCCGCCATTGCGTGAATGCCTCGCCCTGACGCCACAGCGGTCAATGCTGCTGTGCCGACGACCTACTCATCACCTGAAGGACCCGTGAGGCGTTGACGCGACAGTGCCCCCCATACCCCTAGGTCAGCGCCAACCTTCAGGGTCGCTGCGACGACCATCGTGCACAGCACCGCTTTCGATACGGTCTCCATGGTGCCCTCAATAGGCAACACGTGGGCCGCGCTGCAGAGAACGGTCACGGCTGCGAGGGAAGTGTGGACAAGCCGCCATGTCCGCGGCCGTAACTTCATTCGCCGACGAAGCGCTGCCGCAAGTGCGGCTGCGAGCACTGTCCACACCGCGATTACGCCCCAGACAGAGAACAGTGTCGGTGCTCTGAAGAGCAGCGCGTCGATCACGTCCGGGGGACTGGTAATCCAAAGGCCCGCGACGTGGAGGGTCACAGCCGCGACCAGGACACCTCCGACTACGCGATGTACCCGCCGACCTCGCGGCGCGGCCAGACCCGGCAGGTAGCCGCCGGCCAGCAAGGGTTGGACGAGCAGCAGGGCCAATGCGAGTATTCCCGCGAAACCAGCCGATATGTAGATCGGGTCGCGCCATGCAAGCAGGGGACTGGCTGCAGCGGCGGCGATTGGAACGACAATGGCGGTACCGAGAATGGCCCAGATCAGGATCACGCGGGCCGGGCTCGTTTCCCTTTCAGGCACTGAGGTCAGGCCGGCTTGAGAACGAAGTGTGCCTCCAGGCTGGTGTCTTGCGCGCTCTTCATCACGGGACGCAGGAAAACCGTCTCGAAGTCACCACTATCGTAGGCAAGGTGCCCGTGCGGCTGACCGAAGGCCGGCACGATCTGCGGCATCTCAAGACGGAAGACGCCGTTCTCGTCAGTCAGTGTGGCCCCATGGCTATGCGGATCCCGCTCATACCCTTCGGTCGTGTGCGCCCAGATCTGGATGCGCTGACCGCCAAGCGGAGCGCCATCCTCTGCGCGGCGCACAGTGCCCGACATCCAGAAACCTCCGCCGCCGATCCGGTCCACGATTGGCGCACCGGGGAGATAGTTGTTGGCGCCACCCCGCATCGATGGTGTTGGAGCCAACCCCTTGGCTTGGGCGGGCACGAGGAACCCGGGCCCTCCCGACACCACGACGGCACCAGCGGCTGTAAGGAGGGTTCGGCGCGTGAGCAGCTTGCTGGTCATAAACAATCCTCCTGGCGGGCACCCTTCGCCCCGACCATCCGGCGTGGCCGACTGCCTAGGGACCAAGACTTAGGAGAGGAAGACCACGCGGTAATCGGGAATCACGGTCTTGTGATACCGGTGCCGGCGTTCTGCCGGTTCCGTGGACACGCAGTCGGGCTTCACCTGCCTCTCGCGATTGGTCCAGGTTGAACACTAGCACATGATCCGATCAGTGCCCTGCCTCAGGCACCGAGCCGCATGATGGCGAGCGCGACGGTCTTGGCGCGCGGAACCATGGTGTCCAGCCGCATGAACTCCTCCGGCGTGTGTGCCCGCCCGCCGACCGGGCCGGTGCCGCAAACGGTCGGCGCTCCGACCTGGGCGGTGAATCCGGAATCGGCGGAACCGCCGGAGAATTCGCCGCCGATGGTGAGGCCGACCTCGGCGCCCGCCTGCGTGTAGAGGTCGAAGATCTCCTTGCTTTCCGGCGACTGGGTCAGGGGCAGGAAGCCTCGGCTCTCGGTGATCTCGGTGGAGGTGCCGGGGACGTAGGCGGTCTCCAGGATCCTGGTGATCCGCTCCCAAACGGCGTTGCGCGCCTCCATCGTCTTGAACCGCACGTCCACCTCCGCCATCGCGTGCGGAGCCACCATGTTGACCGCATTGCCGCCGCTCACGATGCCGACGTTGGCGGTCGTGCCCGCCTCGTAGTCCGTCAGCTTGTGCAACTCCGTTATCTTCGCCGCCAGCTCGCCGATGGCGCTGATGCCCTTTTCGTGCTGCCCCCCTGAGTGGGCCGGCACGCCCTTGACCAGGAACTTGAAGAAGCTTGCGCCCTTGCGCCCGGTCACGACATTGCCGCTTTCCCGCCCCGGCTCCGCATTGAAGACGACGCGGGCGTTCCGTGCCTCGTTCTCGATGACCGGACGGGAAGACGGCGAGGCAATCTCCTCGTCCGAGGTGTAGAGCCCCGTTAACGGGTAGGGCGCACCACCGAAGCGCTTGAACGCCGCCAGCACGAAGGCGTTCATCACCAGGCCCGCCTTCATGTCCGCGACCCCCGGACCATAGGCGATGTCGCCTTTCACCGTGAACGGCCGGCGCCCCGCCTCGCCGTCCGGGAAGACCGTATCGCGGTGTCCCATCAGAACGACCGGCCGGTTGCCCTCGCCGCCCGAGACGTGGGCGCGGATGCAGTCACCGAACTCGCCGTGCGGAACCCGGTCGGTGGAGATTCCCTCGGCTTCGAACCACTCCTCGATGGCCCGCCCGACCGCGTCGACGCCGGCCTTGTTGTACGATCCGGAGTCGATGTTCACGATCTTCTCCAGGAGTTCGGTCATGGCCGGGCGCTGCTGGTCGAGCCAGCCGAGGATCGCGGCCTGCTGTTCGGGGGTGGCGGAGGGCACGGCTGTCATTCTCCGGGATGATGGGACTGGACGGCTAGCGTGGCCTTCCCGCCGTCTGGTTGCAATCCGGTTGTCTCGGCTCGCGGCGGGACGAGAGCGGCTTGTTTGCCCCACCATTCGCCTGGTCGTGTCCAGCGCGTGAAGCATGTTATGTTCAGCCATAGGTCGGCACCGCGTCGCCGTCTCAAGCAATGGATATGACCTTGGCAGACAGGATCAGAGTCGGAATCGTCGGTGCAACCGTCACGCCGGGCGGGAGCGGGTGGGGCGCGAATGCCCATGTGCCGGCACTGCAATCGCTGCCGGATTACGAGCTGAAGGCCGTCTGCACCGCGCACGCGGAGACGGCGAGAGCCTCGGCGGAGAAGTTTGGTGCCGAACTCGCCTTTCACGACATGGAGACGATGGTCACGCATCCCAAGGTCGACCTCATCGCGGTCGTGGTTCGGGTGCCGTTGCACAAGCAACTGGTCATGGCCGCCATCGCGGCCGGAAAGCCGGTTTGCTGCGAGTGGCCGCTCGGGGCGAACCTCGCCGAAGCGACGGAAATGGCCAACCGCGCGAAGGCAGCCGGGCTGCCGACCCTGGTTGGTCTGCAGGCGCGCAGCGACCCTGCCGTGATGCATGCCCGCGACCTCGTCGCCAACGGCGAAATCGGCGACATCGTGACCGTCAACCTCAAGGTGATGGTCGATGCGATTACAGAGCGCGGGGACGGTCGGATCTGGCAGGGGATTCGCACGAACGGCGCCAATCCCATGACCATCCCTGGCGGCCACTCGATCGATGCCCTGTGCAATATCCTCGGAGAGTTCGCCGAGGTCAGCGCCCGGGTCACGACGCGCATCGACATGTGGAAGCACGCGGTAACCGGGGAAGACTTTCCCGTGGATGCGCCGGACACCGTCACCGCCGCCGGCGTACTGAAAAGCGGTGCGGAAGTGTCGTACCAAGTGGCCAGCGTTCCCTTCAACGCGAGCGGAACGCGCCTGGAGATTTACGGCCGCAAGGGAACCCCGGTGCTGACTTCCAAATCCGTCAACATCGGGCCCAGCCAACTGCACCTTGCCATCGGCAACGCGGCAATGGCCGAGATCACCCCGCCAGACAGCTATCGGCTGGTGTCTGCGGATATGGCCGCCGGACCGGGACGAAACGTCGGGCAGGCCTATGCCCGGTTCGCCAGCGCCTTGCGGTCAGGGACCTCGGACGCCCCCGATTTCGGCGACGCGGTGGCCCGACACGCGCTGATCGACGCTATGGAACGCTCCCACCGGGAGGGCAGAGTCATCCGATTGGCGTAAGGCCGGTGTGGGGCTGACGTCAGCTCCGTGACGCGGTCGCGGCGGCGTTCATCGCCATGAAGCCGCGGATGTGGCGCACCGCGAGCTCGATCTTACGGGCGTTCTCCTTCCACGGGTAAAGACTGACCTGGGCGTTCGGCGCCAGCAGGGCCGTCTCCATTGCGGTCGCATAGGGGTGCGCGGGGATGTCGTCCGGCAGGATCAGCACCGGCGTGTGGCAGGCGCGCACGAACTCGCGATCGACGGTGAACACGAAGTCCGCCCGCTTGGTGTACATGTTGTCGAGGTATTCGGCGATCGTCTTCATGGTGATGTCGGGGTGCCGGGCGTGAAACTCCGGCCCCCAGCCCTTGATATTGTTCTGATAGAAGATGTCCGGCACGGCGGAACTGTAGCCGCTCGGATGCACGAGCACCGCGGCCACGACGCGCTCGCCTGCGCGCTTGAGCATGTTCCAGATCATGGGGCCGCCGATGCAGAAGCCCATCACCATGAAGCGGTCGATCCCCAGATGCTCCATCAGCCCGAGTTGGTCGTCGGTGAAACCGTCCCACGTCCGTTCGACCTCGAGCGGACCCTGCGATTGGCCGCCATTGGCGTTGCGCAGATCCAGCGCGATGACGCGGTAGGTGTCGCTGAAGGCCTCCAGCGGATTGAAGGCATGGGTCGCGAGGCCGGCAATCGTCGCGTTCAGACCGCCGCCGGGTATGACCAGCAGCGGAAATCCGGAACCGGCTTCCTCGTAGTGGATCCGCACTGGACCATTCTCGAACATTGGCATGGCGGTTCTCGCTTCCGGGTGAGGTAAACGGCCCGGTACCGGTGCGTTCCAGCCCCATACCAGCCCGCGCCGACGCCCATCAAAAAGCGTTCCGTCCGCGACGGCAACCTTCTCCTGTCGAGCGCTTGGCTGCGTCCACGGTACCTGCAGAGGACCTGCTGCCCCGGCGTGGTCTCGAACTGAGCTACGAAACGATACGGGGCCGGGTCGCCGGGTGCGGATGCCCGGCGACTGCGCGCGATGCGACACCCGGCTCCTCGACCAAGTCTCCTCGGCGGCGGATGTGTTCGAGACGGACGGGCGGGGAGGCCGAGGGTCAGCTTGCAGCGGGCCACAGCTCCAGGAGGCGTTGCCTGACCCGATCCGACAGTTCGTCCATGCTGCAGGGCTTCGGCAGAACGCTGTCCAGCAGAGGGTCGTCGCCGAACGATTTGGCCACCTCAGCGCTGTAGCCGGACGTCAGCTGGACGGGCAGCGCCGGCCATCGGTCCCGAATCTCGCGGCCCAACTCTACCCCGTTCATGCCGCCCGGCATGACGACGTCGCTCAGGACCAGACTGACCGGGGTCATCTCCAGAATGTCGAGCGCACCCTGGCCGCTGGAGGCCGTCAGGGTGCGATATCCAAGGCTGCGCAGCATTTCGGCGACGACATCCAACAGTTCGGATTCGTCGTCGACGACCAGAACCGTCGCCGAGTTGAGACGTGACTCAGGCGATGTCGCCTTGGGCAAGATTGCAGGACGGACCAGCATCTCGGCCACAACGTCCTCCGCCGCCGCATCGCCGGCGATGGCGCTGTCCGTCGCTTGAACAGGCAGCCCGGGGGCAGGGCGTGCGGAGCGGGTTGGTTCGTCGGAAACCGACCGCGGAAGATGGATCTGTATGGTCGTCCCACTACCCGGGTTGGAGTCAATCTGAAGCAAGCCGTCCGAGCGCTTAACAAAGCCATAGACCATGCTCAGGCCGAGGCCGCTGCCCTCTGATTTGGGCTTGGTTGTGAAAAATGGTTCGAGGACGCGACTCTTTACTTCCGGGCTGATCCCGTGACCGGTGTCGCTGATCGACAGCACAACCCAGTCCGTTCGTATGTCGTCCCGCCTTGGCCCGACCTGCAGGCGATCCGATCGCTTGTTCGCGGTTTCGATCACGAGCCGGCCGCCCTCCGGCATGGCGTCGCGGGCGTTCAGGACCATATTGAGTATCGCGTCCTCCAGATCACCGGCGACGATGTCGGTCGGCCAGAGATCGGGAGCGGCGTAGATCTTCAGATCGATGCCGTCGGGCAGCGTGTCGCAAAGCAGCTCGTCCATCGTGCCGAGCACGGCGTTCACGTCAGTCGGCTCGCCGGCGTTTCTTTCCAGATCCGAGAAATTCAACAGCCTGCTAGTCAGGACGCCGCCGCGCCGCGCCGCCTTCTGGAGCACGTTGATCCTTTTCGCGGCGTTCGGTTGATCGCCGACCAAACGCCCCAGCAACTCCAGATTGCCCGAGATGATACCGAGAAGATTGTTGAAATCGTGAGCGATACCGCCGGCCAGGGCACCGACGGTCTGGATTCTCTTTGCATGCTCAAGGGTCTGTTCCACCCGCTTGCGCTCGGTCAGATCCTGGATCATCCCGCTGGCGCCGCGCAGAGCGCCACTTTCGTCATAGAGCGGGTGCGCTACGTAGTGCACATGGCGGTCGCCCGGCTGCACGACATGCTCAAGATCGACCGATGTACCGTCGTCCAGCAAACGCTGGTAGGCCGCAAAATATTCATTGCGACTATCCTCGCTCAGGAAGTCGGCATAGACCATGCGACAAGGTGTAAATGTCGATCTCTTGAGCCCAAGTACGGAGAACATGCCGTCAGACCACGACATCTTGTCGTTGACGAGGTCGTACTGCCAGCTGCCGATACCGGCCATGCGTTCCGCCTTCTGAAGCATGGCTCGCTCGGCCCGTCGGTCCTGTTCCAGCGCTTCGGTTGTCGCCCGCAGCCTGGCGACCTCGACGACCGAGCGGACGGCCCGCTGGAGTGTGTCGGACGACAAAGCGTCCTTCGGCAGGTAGTCGTCTGCACCGCCTTTCAATGCCGATGCGGCCAACAGCTCGTCACCGGCACCCGACATCAGGATCAGGGCCGGAGGACGACCCGGGCGGAGCCTGATCTGTCCCAGCAAATCCAGCCCTGTGGTGTCCGAAAGACGTTGATCGATCAGGGCGCAGTCAAAGTGACTCCGAGCCGTCTCCTCCAACGCAGCCGCACCCGTCTCCACCTCGAGCACGGTGGCGTCCATACCTGACTTGGTGATCGACCGCCGCAGGGCCATGCGATCGACCTGATCGTCGTCGACGATCAGAATGCGAAGGGCCGTGTCGCTCATGGCAGTTCAACGATGCGGCAATAGGTACTGAGCATCCTCATCATGTTCTGCAGCGAGCCGTCGGTACCGGTTTTTATGACGTATCCGGCAACGTTCTGAGCGTATGCGGCGCGGCGATCCTCATCCGCCTGGGAGGTCGACAGGACGAAGACGGTCGTGTCCCGCAGTTCGTCGTCGGCTCGAACGGCCTCCAGGAATTCCAGTCCGGTCATGCGCGGCATGTTGATGTCGGTGACGACGATGTACGGTCGAGCCGGCTTCTTGGCGCCGTTGAGCCCCTTCAGGATCTCGTAGGCCCGTTGGCCGTCCTGCGCTTCCAACAGGTCGGTCGGGATGTTCTCCTGCCGGAACGCGCGTCGGAAGTTCGCCCGGTCGATTTCGTCGTCGTCGACCAGCAGGAAGGTCGCCTGGCGGGTCGAGGGAACGGTTGTCCGTTCAGCGATCTTCTGGTCCATCATGCCGCCTCCACCAACCGTTTCCGCGGCCATGTAAACCTGAATGTCGTGCCTCGTTGTGGTCCGCTGGACTCGATCCAGACCATTCCGCCTTCGCCCTCGACAATCTTCTTGATGATCGAAAGCCCCATCCCAGTGGTGTCCTTGGTATCGCGCGCCGTCAGCGTCTCGAACATCCGGAAGATCCGCTTGTGATACTTCTCGGGAATGCCGGGCCCATCGTCCGAAACTGCGAACACGTGGCGATCGTCCTGGGTTTCGACCGCGATGGTGAGCGTTCCGTTCGGCCGGTCGTGGTGCTTGATCGCGTTGCCGATCAGGTTGGCCACTACCTGTTGAAAGCCAAGCTGTCGGCCGAACAATGTCGGAACGTCGGCCGGCAGTTCGAGGGTGAAACGGGAGTCGACGTTCAGTTCGTCAAACGAGTCGCGGATGATCCGTCCGGCGTCGAACTCTTCGGCGGTACTGTCGCCGTGGCCGATCCGAGAATAGTTCAGGAGATCCGTCAGCATTCGATCCAGGCGGTCGGTGCGGCTCCGGATCAGCATCATCTTCTCACGGGAGTCGGCATCCAGGTCTTCGCCGAGATCCTCCTCCAGCCATCCGATGACGCTCCGGATACCTCGCAGCGGCGCGCGAAGGTCGTGAGACGCGACATAGGCAAATCGCTCCAACTCTTCGTTGGATCGCGCGAGCTCCTTGGCTTGCTCAACCAGACGGACTTCGGCTGCCTCGCGTTCAGCGATCTCGTGGCTCAATCGTTCATTGGCTTCGATCAGCTGCTGCTGGGTCGGCAGTGCCACCAGCTTGGGCACCAGCGTCCAGAGGGCGAAGGCCGTGGCGATCGAAACCGTTGCGGTCGCCACCTTCACCAATCCCTGCAGGCCATAGTCGGGAACCCACAGGACATAGATGTTGGCCGCGTGCGTGATGCCGCAAAGCAGGATGAAGGCCGCAAAGGTGTAGAGCATCCAGCCGTGCCGGATGTCGGTGCGTTGGCGCACCAGCCCCACCAGTGCGAGGGGAATGATGAAGTACGCCGCGGTGATCACCAGATCGGAACCGGCGTGCAGGATCACCAGATCGGGACGCCACGCAAAGCAGATCCCGTGAGGCATTACATCGGCATCGTCGAGCAGGCGAATCAGCGGGTTCAGCATGGTGATTGTCCAGTTTGCCTCGACGCCGTAGCCCGTGCGTCAGTGTCGTCAGTATCGTGAGCGAACCGCCCGGCTTTGGCGGCGTTGACGCTCGGCCTTTGACGCCGGATCCGGATGACTCCGATCAGGCGGGCAGTGCGAAGGTCATTTCGGGGTTTCGCACCAACCAGCTTTCAAAGTCATCGGCACCCGCCGGTCTGGCGACCAGATAGCCCTGCGCCGCGTCGCACTTCATGAGGTGCAGGGCCTCCAGTTGCCGAAACGTCTCGATCCCTTCGGCCACGACGGCCATCTGCAGGCTGTGGGCGAGTTCGATGCTTGACCGCACGATCGCTTCGGTATGCTCGTTCCTGCCGACGCCGTTGATGAACGAACGGTCGATCTTGAGCTCCGAGAACGGGAACGCTTCGAGCTGGCTCATTGTGGAGTGCCCGGTTCCGAAATCGTCGATCGACAACCCGATTCCGCGCATCCGCAGCCGCGTCAGGATCTCCATCGCGTTGGCGACGGTCTCGACCATCTTGGTCTCAGTGACTTCGATAATCAGGCGGTCAGCAGACACGCCATGGACCCGCAGCGCATTCACGATCTGATCCGGGAGACTGAGGTCCCTGAGACTTGCCGCATCGAAGTTCACGGCCAGCGACGGAACCGCGAGTCCTCGCCGGTCCCAATGCCGCAGGTCGTTCAAGCCCTGCTCCAGAACCATCATGGTCAGGTCGCCGATCAGATCAGACTCGACCGCGGTTGCAAGGAATCCAGCGGGCGACAGCAGTCCACGCTGCGGATGTTGCCAACGGACCAGGGCTTCCACGCCCGTTACCTGGCATGAGGTCAGGCTGATCTTCGGCTGGTAGTGGACTCGCAACTCCTTGTTGGCGATCGCGTCCCTGAGTTCACCCTCCGACGGCTGCTCTGCCGTCCGTTGCGGGCGCAGCGGTGCCACGTGGGTCGATTGTCCGAGGAGCCGCTCGAGCACGTCGAGATCGACAGGCTTGCTGATCGCGCCAACGACCCTCAATCCGTGCGCCTCGGCAAGACCCCTGGCGGAGTTCATGACACGAGGATCGCAACCGCTCATCAGAATGACGGATGCACGACTGCTCTGGTCCGCCAGGAATCGGATCAACTCGATTCCGTCGGTTCCCGGCAAAGCGAGATCCAGCACGACCGTATCGATGCTTGGATTGTAGCATCGCTTGAACTCGTCGGAGGAGTCGACCGCGACCGCCGAGTAATCCAATTCGGTCGCGGCGTCGCGCACCAGAGCACCAAGATCGGGTTCGTCGTCGACCACCAGCAGGTTGCGGCTAGACATGCCTCGCACTCCTGTCCAGTTCGACAGCGCGCTTCGCCGTTTCGCACTGTAGTTCCAGGTCGCTGATGCTCGCCGGCTTCCGGATAACACCAATTGTAGTGAGTCCGAGGCCGTCGGCGAGGATTTCGGCCGCCCTGAGATAGCTCGACTGGTAGCCGCTCATGATGATGAGCTTGGAGCGCGATCCAGTTCGTGAGAGCTTCTGGATCAGTTCTAGGCCGTCGATGTCCGGCATGATCAAATCAAGCACGATCACGTCGGGCATGGCGACCTCGAACTTCTTGAACAGGTCCCGCACGCTCGTGACAGCCTCTGCCTTGAAACCCACCATTCCGGCGACGTCACAGACCAGTTCGGCCATCTCCTCTTGATCGTCGACCACCAACATTGTCGGAACCATGGCCACTTCGCCTCCGTGATTGCCTGCTTGCGTCGGCGCTTCAGGCCGTTCTTGACGGATACAATGGCAAGCGGGCGTGCCTGGAGGTTGACTCGCTTATGACTGGGGTATGGCCGTCCGGTTCATCGCGCCGTTTCGGATCACACGGCTAACCGCCCGAGCGAGCGTGTGCTTGTCGTACGGCTTATGGATGATCGCCTGGGACAAGGATGGCCCGTAGTTCTGGTGAGCCATCTGACCGGTGAAGCCTGAGGCAAGCAGCACCTTGGTTGACGGTGAAATTTCCGCGACCTTCTGCGCCAGCTCGAAGCCGTTGACCCCGCCGGGCATGATTACGTCGGAGAACACCAGGTCGAACGTCGGGGAGTTGCGATCGGCGACAATGCCGAGCGCTTCAGCACCAGTGCCGGCCGTGACCGTCCGGTACCCGAGCTCAGTCAGCATCAAGTCCGCGACTTCCAGAAGATCCGGCTCGTCATCGACGAGCAGCACCGTTTCAGTACCTCTCGGGCAGCTCTCGTCGGAGCGCTCGACTGGCGCCGGAGCCACACCCTGCGTTTCTGCCGAGCGCGGCAGGAACAGTCGTACCGTCGTGCCGTGCCCGACTTCGGAGTAGATCCGAACATCGCCCTTCGACCGCTTGGCGAAGCCGTACACCATGCTCAATCCCAGACCAGAGCCCCGATCCGTCGATTTGGTCGTGAAGAACGGCTCGAATGCCTTGTCGAGGACCGCAGGTGCCATGCCGGTTCCGTTATCGCTGACCGACACTACCACGTACTCCCCGGGGGCGGGGCTCGTTCCCCTTGGCTCGACCTCGGACTGCGTTGAACCGATACGGCGGTTGCTGGTTTCGATCACCAGGTGGCCACCTTCGGGCATCGCGTCCCGGGCGTTCAGTGACAGGTTGAGGACCGCATCCTGTAAGCCACCCGGATCGATGTCGGTGAGCCAAAGGTCAGGCTCTGCGTGAAACTTCAACTCGATCTCGCTGGTCAGCGAGCGGGCAAGGATGTCTTCCAGCTCGCCGAGAACCGCGTTGGCATCAGTCGGTGTGCCGGGCATGGCCTCCTGGCTGGAGAAGCCAAGCAGGCGCCGGGTCAGTTGGTTGCCACGAACCGTTGCCTTCAGCGCGGTTTCGATGCGGGCGGCAGCTTTGACATTGTCGCCGATCTGGAGCTGCAGCAACTGGAGGTTACCCAGCACGATGCCGAGCAGATTGTTGAAGTCATGAGCGATGCCACCGGTCAGCTTGCCGATCGCCTCCATGCGCTGCGAGTGGCGCAGCGCGTCCTCCGCCACCTTGCGAGCAGCCTCGGATGCGCGTTGCTCGGTGACGTCGTGCATTGAAATGAAGGCGCCGATTTTCCGGCCATCGGCACCGGTCAAGGCTCGGCCGGATGCCAACAGCTGGATCGGCGCGCACTCGTTGGGCCGGATCGTCATTTCCTCGTTCTGGATGACGTCGCCCTTCAATGCGCGGAACAGCGGGATGTCTTCCATGGCCATCGGTGTGACGCCGTCAGCGCAATAAAGACTGTAGTACGAAGCCCACTGTTCGACCGGGATCGGTTCGGCAGGAAGGCCATGAAACTCCATGGTTTTTCTATTGAAGACCTTGAGCTTGCCCGTCTCGTCGCAGGCAACGATCGCATCCTGGACTGAATCCAGCATCACACGCGTGAACTCGCGGTACTCGTCGAGCGCGATGTTGGCCTGGCGAAGTTCCGCGGTCGACTGCTCAAGAGCGTATTGCTTTTGTTCGTTGAACCTCAGTATCTGAAAGACTATCAACAGCCCGATTGAGCTGATTGCACCAAAGGTTAGAATGGGTTGATAGACGCTATCAAATATAAGATCAGATCTCGGTTTATCGACCAAAATCCAATTTGTACTGAAAATAGCAATATTTGAAATTTTTCGAAACATAGATCCAATTTCACCATTGAATGATGAGTCCATTTTATGAAGATAATTGATGTCAGGGCGATTTTGAGAAAATTGTTTAGATTTATTGTAATATTCGAACTTTGAATCAGACAACTGATAATTAAAATCAGGATGTTTGCTAAATACTTCCGTCAGAATATTGGATATGTTTATTACACCCACAATGTAGCCAGAAGTACGATCGGCATCATTGATGGTCGGGGTGTGTATGTCGTCGATATTGCGTACAGCAATGGCCATCAGCGCATAATCATCGTCCATACCTGGGATCTTGATGTTCGGACCGATTGCGAATTCGCCAATCCAGGTACCCTGTACCGGTCGGTCTCCCAGATACCGCGATACCGGGTCGATACCCCGAAAGTTGTAACCGACCGCGTTGCCAAGCACGTCCGTGATCGGAAAGGCCACCGAGCCCAGGTCGGCGTGTTGGATCTGGCCCTCCGAGGTCAGCACACGCGGGACGAAATCGGCCGACATGGTCTCCGAGTTCCGATGCTCGGACAGGCCGTCGCCGGTGCGATCAAACAGCGGAGCCCATCCCAGGAACGCGAAGCCCTTGTTCGTCGCATCGGTGCCCATGGACACCGTGCGCTCTTCGTTGGCCATATCGACTGGAAACGGCAGATCCTCCGCGAGATCCCTTAAGTACTGGATGCGATCCTTGATGGCTGTTTCGACGGACGATGCTCGAGCCTGTGCCGCATTGCTGTGCCATTTCGAAAGCTCGTTTTTATTGTGTGCAAACAATGAGTACACAAACATCACGATGGTTATTGCCCCGACGGCACCAATGAGTGATGAGATCTGATATTTTCTGTAAAAGTTCGAGATGTTTTTATGAGAGTTCTGATGTCCGTCGATATTGTGATCGGTAACGCTAAACATTTTAGAATCCTCTCGTGAATCAAGTCCGGAGCGCTCTTGCTCTCGTGGGCGCACGAAGACGCACAGACGGTTTGGTCGTCCTGCAATTGCAACCTCAGCCCCCGGCCACCCGACCGTACGATCGTCGCCTAGTGTCGGTTCGACTGAGGTGTGACCCGTGCCCTAGGAGGTTGCGGCCGCGAATGCCCGACGAACGGAGTGTGCGAGCGTCGTCTTGTCGTAGGGCTTGTGGAGCATGGATCGGATCATCGAAGAATCGTGGCTCCTGTCCGTCAGCCTTCCGGTGAAGCCTGACGCGAGCAGCACCTTGATGGACGGATCGGTCTCGATGATCCGGTCGGCCAGTTCGAAACCGTTTATTCCACCCGGCATGATCACGTCGGTGAACACCAGGTCGATTTCGGCCCGCTTCTCGCAATCATCGATGATGCTCAAAGCCTCTCGGCCATTGCGTGCGGTGATAGTTCGATACCCCAGGTCGCGCAGCATGGTGTCGGCGACCTCCAGGAGATCGGGTTCGTCGTCGACCAGGAGGATCGTCTCGGTTCCGGATGGCAATGGGTCCGGGACGCCAATCGGGATGATCGACGGCCCGTCAGTGGCCGCGCATCGAGGCAGGAGCAGGCGGACAGTGGTCCCGTGGCCGGGTTCCGAATAAATCCGTACGTCTCCGCGCGACCGCTTCGCGAAGCCGTACACCATGCTCAGCCCCATTCCCGTGCCACGGTCGGTCGGTTTCGTTGTGAAGAAGGGCTCAAAGGCCCGTTCCAGAACCGCCTGTTCCATTCCCGTCCCGTTGTCGTTGACCGACACGACGACATAGTCTCCCGGATCGAGATCGATGCCGGCGGTCGGGGCCTTCGCCTGGCCGTTGTCGACGCTGCGGTTGACGGTCTCGATCACCAGGCGCCCGCCGTCCGGCATGGCGTCCCTGGCGTTCAAGGTCAGATTCAGCAGGGCGTCTTCCAACTCGCCCGGGTCGATCTCGGTCAACCAGAGCTCCGGATCGGGATGGATCTCCACCTCGATCTTGCGGGTCAGTGACCGGGTCAGAATGTCCTCCAGGCCGCGCACCACGTCGTTGGCGTTCGTCGGCGTCCCGGGCATGGACTCCTGGCTGGAAAAGCCGAGCAGGCGTTGCGTCAGCTGACTGCCGCGCTTGACTGCCTTGAGGGCGGTCGTCACGCGCCCGGCAGCCTTCTCATTGTCCCGGACCATCCGTTCGATGAATTGAAGGTTGCCCATGACGATTCCAAGCAGATTGTTGAAATCATGCGCGATTCCACCGGACAGCTGGCCGATCGATTCCATC
The DNA here is from genome assembly GCF_040219215.1 of Thalassobaculum sp. Classification (GTDB taxonomy): domain Bacteria; phylum Pseudomonadota; class Alphaproteobacteria; order Thalassobaculales; family Thalassobaculaceae; genus Thalassobaculum_A. The sequence continues at coordinate 68,265 of NZ_JAVJSX010000011.1, read as the reverse complement.
CGCTGAGAGCGCAGCAAGGCCCCCTCAGCCTCCTTGCGGAAGCTGGCGTCGATCATGGTGACTTGAGTCGCCGCCTCTCCCTGCCAGTTGACGTCCCGTACCAGCAACTCCAGCCAGAGGGTCGAGCCATCCAGGCGCTTGCACTCGGTTTCGACCGCCACGGGAGCGGAGCGATCGGTGTCATCCGGAGTGTCGGATTGCAGGACGTCGGCTGCGAACAGGTCGCTGATCGACGCCTCCCTCAGAAGGGCGTCCGGCGACTCGTAGCCGAACATCCGTGCCGCCGCCTTGTTCGCAAAGCGCAGCGCGCCGTCGGCGTGAATGATCACGCCCTGCACCGATCCCTCAATAAGATCCCGGAACTCCTTTTCGGAGCGGCCAAGCGCCCTCTCCACCGCCTTCTGCTCGGTGACGTCGAACATGTTCGCGCAGATCGCATGCCGGCCGTTCCAGGGGACCTGAACGACGCGGTTCTGCACGGCGATGTGCTCCCCACTCTTCTTCAAACCGGTGAACTCGTACTTCATCGGAATGTCGGGATTCCGAATGCGTTGAATGCTGTAGTTACGTAGTCGATCTCGGTCTATTTCGGCAAATAGATCAATAATGCTTTCAAGGGAAAGGATCTCATCAATACCGTCATATCCGAACATTTGGGCAAATGCCGGATTGCAATAATACGGTTTCATTTGATAGTGAACGATGATTCCCTGACTGGCCTCGTCGATCAGGGAGCGGAAGCGCTCTTCGCTGTCGCGCAGTTCGGCTTCCATCCGCTTCCGGTCGGTGATGGTGTGCCAGAGCAGGGCGGATCCGCCCTCGCGCGTCGGGAACTCTCGAACCTCCGTCCAGGTCCCGTCCGCGAACTGAATTTCCTGGTGTGATGGCAGATTCCGATGATCTTCCAGTCTCTTCCTGTAGAACGCCTCGGAATCGCCCATTGAAGGATGAAGCGGATTCTGCTCGAGCATCTGCCTGACGATGTCCTCGAAGGTATTCTGGCATTCCTGCAGTACCGCGGTTCCACCTGCTTGCTCGATGTAGCGGTCGTTCGCGAGGACCAGACGGTCGTTCTTGTCGAACATTACGAAACCGGCGGGCAGGCTGTGAATCGCGTCCTTGAGCCGCTCCTGCGCCTGCTCGGCGCGTTGCAGAGCCTCCACCTTGTCGGTCTGGTCGCTTGTCGAACCGCGATACCCGGTAAACCGGCCATCTGCATCGAACACCGGCGTTCCGTGCGCTATCCAGTGTCGCACCCTGCCGTCCGGCAGGCGGATCGAATATTCGAGATCACGGAACGGCTGGCGGGCCTTGAGCAACCGTTTGTGCTCCGCCCATGCCGCTTCGGTGGCGGCATCCACGCCGGCCAGTTCCCAGCGTGTCCTGCCGAGTGCGGTCGCCAGACTGCGGCTGGTCGCCTTTGACCAGCCGTCGGAGAGGTAGGTGAACCGGAGTTCGTCGTCCTGCTCCCAAAGCCAGTCGCTGGAGGCGTTGGCGAACTGCCGGAACCGCTGTTCGCTTTCCTGCATCGCGGCTTCGGCTCGAATCCGCTCGAGTTCCGCCGAGGCGCGGCCGGCCGCAAGCGTCAGGACGTCGACCACCAGCGACTCGCGCGGAAACGGCTTCGAGTGCATCACGGCGAGAACCCCCAGCAATCGGCCCTGCGAGTCCGACAGGGGCACACCGGCATAGGCGCGGCTCCCAGCCAGCCCGAGCCGTTGGGCATCCTCCCGAAACACCTGAATGTCGTTCACGAGGGCGGGCGCCGCCTGCTTGAGGACTCCGTCGCATGCGGTGCCCGCGCTTCGGAAGACAACATTCTCCGCAAGCACTCCGTCGACGATCAGGGCGGTGGTTCGCAGACTGTCGTGGTCGTCGATCTGCGCGATGAAGACATGCTGGACACCGAGGGTCCGTGCCAACGACTGGGCGAGAGAAACATGGAACCGGGTGCCGACCGAATGGGCAAGGCTCGCCCCCAGATCGCGCAGAACCGTCTCGACGACCCGGGCTTGCGTAACTTCGGCCAAGGTCACCTGCAACAGGGTCCTGCCGGCATACACGACGCTGGTCAGCCGGACGTCGTACACAATGTCTTCGCCGGCGCGACCCTTGATCGTCCACTCCGCAGCGGCGGCACCGTTTCTGACGGCAGTGTCAATGTGCGCACGCCAATCGGGGCCCGACGGATGGGCCGGCGTTGCACGTGGACTGAACAGTTCATCCAGGGTGAGCCCGACAAGCTTGCGCTGACCGTGACCGACCGCACTGTTCGCTGCGGCGTTGGATTCGATGATCTCGAAGGTTTCCGGATCAATCAGCAGCACGGCGGTTGGGGCGTCGGTGAGGACCGTGCGGACGCGTTCCTCCGCATCCCGTTGAGACCGAGTGATCTGCTTCTCATAGAGTCGGATCAGGCCGTAGAGCGCCAGGCCGGTTGCGACGACGAACCCGGTTCCTTTAAAGGTTTGCCAGAATGTCACGTCGCTTGCGCTCGATGCCAGCAGGGCGACCAGACTGTCCGAGCCGCTGATCCACGCAAGGGACACCGCGACGTAGAGTACTCCGATCAACCCGGCTCCAAATCTCCGCACGTATTCGGCCATCAGGACCTCCGCATGTCCGCCCACACGCCACGTGAGAGGAGGCGCTTCCGGATATCGGTCTCCGCTCTCGGGCACGAGGTTCAGTTCGCTGTCCGAGCGATTGTTGGGCACCAACGTGACTCGGGCATGCGTCAGATGTGACTGCGGTATGGCTGAGCGCCCCGAGCATCCGCGGCCAGGCCCGCTGATTCGAGTCGGGATGCATTGACAGTGCGGCTACGTTAGAATCATGCCGGGAACGGGAAACTGTACTTGCTCAGGTGATTAGCCGAGGGATGCATTGATGGATCGGCAGGCGCACATCCTGGTCGTGGAAGACGATGAAATCGTCCGTACTCTGCTTGCCGCGACCTTGGAGATGGCCGGATACGATGTCAGCACCGCCGGGTCGGGTGTTGAAATGACCGATATGTCCCGGAACCATGACTACAGTCTGATCCTCATGGACCTTGGCCTGCCCGACGAAGACGGAATCGTGCTGTTGCGTCAGTTGAGGGCGCGAGACGATGTGCCCGTTATCATTCTGACCAGTCGAGACGACATGCCGTCCCGAAGAACCGCGTTGAAGCTGGGGGCCGACGATTACATCAACAAGGACGTACACCCTGAAGAGATCATTCTGCGAATTCGCAACGTCCTCAGGCGCGGATCGGGGCGAGGTGGCACCACCGCCGAACAGCCGGATCATGACGCGATCAAGTTCTCCGGATGGCATTTGGATCCTGTCGGGCGATCGTTGACCAGCCCGTCGGGCGCGGAGATCACCCTGACGGGTGCGGAGTTCGACGTCCTGTGCGTGCTGGCGCGCGCACCCAACCGGGTGTTGTCCCGCGATCAACTGCTCGACGGTCTGATGCGCCTCGACGATGCTCCGACCGACCGGATGATCGACAGCTATATCAGCCGCATTCGCAAGAAGATGAACGACTCCCGATTCATCGTCACCGTGACGGGCGTCGGTTACCGCTTCGTCCCGGAACCCGGTTAGGGTTGCCGGCACGCGCTTCCGGCAACTGGCCGTAAGGCGCGCCGAATTGCACCTTGGATCCATTCGCGCAAAACGGCGGGCGGATCCGTCTTAGCGGCCCTGTGACCGGTGCGCCACAGTGTCCAAGGCGTTGAAACCGCGGAGTTCGCAGGTTTGCTTCGCGAGGCACAATCCGACCGAGACGACCATGAGCCGTGGCCGGCTCTTCTCAACGACCGCATCGACAGCCACACTATGTGGTCTCGGTGTTGAGATCGGGTGCGGGTGAGCTTGTCAAGACGCCCGGCAATGTGTGCTCCCGAGATACCGGAGGTGCTGTGCGATGAGTGAAATGAGGGAAATCTTTCATCTCGTCTATGTTTCCACGGCTCGGGAGGCATATGACCGAAGCGCCCTGGACGAGTTGTTGATCCAGGCGAGGAGTCGCAATGAGCGCCTGAATATTACAGGCCTGTTGATCTACGGGGACGAGACCTTCATCCAAGCCTTGGAGGGGCGCCGTGGACTGGTGTCTGACGTCTACGAATCCATAAAGCGCGATGCACGCCACCATCAAGTGATCACCCTCTTGGAGTTCACCGACACCGAGCGGGATTTTCCCGATTGGACGATGGCTTTTACCCATGAGCCGGATCGCGAAAGAATCAAAAGGTGCATCACCCTCCTCAAGGAACAGCGCGAGGATCTGGCTCAGGGTGTCGAGATCCAGATGATTCGTAGACTTCTTACGAACATCATGAGCTCGGCCATCGAAACCTGATGGTTTTGGTCAGTCGATGGTCCGCCCGAGATTAGAGACCGCGTTGTCAGGAACACGGATCCGGCACGAACGAGTCCGACGGATCCCGTGACAGTGATTATCCGGTTCTCCTGAACCCGATCCACGATCGCTCCCGTGGGTGTATCGGTTGGGCTGCGCGCATGAGCAGTGTCGGAGGAGCGCCAGCAAGCAGTCTCCAGCCCTTTGAGAGGCAAGGAAAACAAGCATTGGGCGGCGGCTTCCAGCTCAACCGCTTAGTCGTCCCGTTCGCCATACGTGCCGTCCACAGTTGAACCTTCTGGCGAGGGTGGTACTGTTCGGCACAAATTATCGAGAAAGCGACACACCGGAACGGCCGTTTGGCCGACTGATCAGCGCGTTCATGTTGAGAGCTGATCCGGTGGTGTTTGGCTTGCTGCAAAATGAAGGAGATCTGGGGATGACGACACGTGACGAACTCTCGCTGCTGCGTTCGATGGGTCAGATTGACCGGCGGGGTTTGATCAAGGGGGCGGCGGCCCTGGGAGCGGTCGGTGCCGCCGAGAAGATGTTCGGCGGATCCGCTTTTGCTGCGACCCCCAAGAAGGGCGGCGCGCTGAAGGTGGCGATCGGAGCGGGGTCGACCTCCGACACCTTCGATCCGGCGACCTTTACCGACAGCTACATGCAGTTCGTCGGTTTCGGCTGCATGCGCAACTGCCTGACGGAGATCGACAACACCGGCAAGCTGGTCGGCGAACTGGCAGAGAGTTGGGCAGCCACGCCGGACGCCAAGACCTGGACGTTCAACATCCGCAAAGGTGTGACGTTCCACAACGGCAAGACGCTGACCACCGAAGATGTCATCGACTCGATCAATCACCACCGCGGCCCGGACTCGAAGTCGCCGGCCAAGCCTTTGCTGGCGCCGATCACGACGCTGAAGGCGGATGGCAACTCGGTGGTGCTGACGCTCGAAACCGGCAATGCCGATCTGCCGTACCTGCTCAGCGACTACCACATCGCGATCATGCCCTCGAAGGGCGACGGCACGGTCGACTGGCAGTCGGGTGTAGGCACCGGTGGTTATGTCGTGAAGAAGTTCGAGCCGGGCGTGCGGACCTATCTGGAGCGCAACGCGAATTACTGGAAGGCCGGACGCGCGCATTTCGACAGCATCGAGGTGCTTTCCATCGTGGATGTCGCGGCGCGGACCAACGCGCTGACCACCGGCGAGATCCATCTGATGGATCGTTGCGACCTGAAGACGGTGCATCTGCTGCAGCGGAACAAGAAGATCAACATCTTCGAGGTCACCGGTTCGCAGCACTACACCTTCCCGATGATCACCACGCAGGCGCCGTTCGACAACAACGACGTCCGCATGGCGTTGAAGCTCGCCGTCGACCGCGAGGAGATGGTCAAGAAGGTCCTGCGCGGCCATGGCATGGTCGGCAACGACACCCCGATCGCTCCGTCGACCAGCTTCTATGTCGAGTTGGAGCAGCGCACCTACGATCCGGAGAAGGCCAAGTTCCATCTGAAGAAGGGTGGCGCCGAAGGTCTGACGATCGATCTGTCGGCGGCGGATGCTGCCTTTGCCGGCGCGGTTGATGCGGCGGTTCTCTACAAGGAGCACGCAGCCAAGGCTGGAATCACCATCAACGTGGTTCGCGAGCCGAATGACGGCTACTGGTCGAACGTCTGGATGAAGAAGCCGTGGGGCGCCTGCTATTGGGGCGGCCGGCCGACGGCCGACTGGATGTTCTCCACCGCCTACGAGGCCGGCGTCGCCTGGAACGACACGTTCTGGGACAACAAGAAGTTCAACCAGCTCTTGGTCGAGGCCCGTGTGGAGCTCGACGAAGCCAAGCGCACCGAACTGTACAAGGAGATGCAGCTCATCGTTCGCGATGAAGGCGGCGTGGTCGTTCCGATGTTCGCAAACTACGTCGGCGCGTCGTCGGACGACCTGGCACACGACAAGATGGCCGGCAACTGGGACCTGGACGGCATGAAGGCGTCCGAGCGCTGGTGGTTCGCTTGAGCTGACGGCGGGAGCGGGGGGCCGTGGGGCCGATCCTGAAGATGGTGGCCCAGCGCTTGGCGCTGGGCCTCCTGACCCTGTTCGCGGTTTCGCTGATCATCTTCCTGTCGGTGGAAATGCTGCCGGGCGATATCACCGAGGCGATTCTCGGCCAGGGTGCGACGCCGGAGACGGTGGCGGCGTTCCGGCGGGAACTCGGGCTCGACGTGCCCGCGCACCTGCGCTACCTGGCGTGGCTCGGTGACATTGCCCAAGGTGACCTCGGTCGGTCGCTGGCCAGCAAGCGCGATATCGCCGAACTGATCGGCGGCAGGCTGATGAACACACTGTTCCTGGCCAGCTTTGCCGCGATCATCGCCGTGCCGCTGGCAGTGACGCTCGGTCTTCTCTCGGCCTTGTACCGCAACAGTTGGTTCGACCGCGGCATCAACCTGGTGACGCTCAGCTCGATTTCGTTTCCCGAGTTCTTCATTGCCTACGCGCTGATCTTTCTGTTCGCTGTTCAGTGGGACTGGTTCCCGTCGATCGTGAACGTGAACTCCGACACCCCGTTCTGGGAGCGGGTGTATCGGTGCATCCTGCCGGCGGTGACTCTGACCCTGGTCACGACCGCCCATATGATGCGGATGACCCGCGCCGCCATCATCAATCTGATGGCCAGCCCCTACATCGAGATGGCGGACCTCAAGGGCCTTACCCGCCTGCGGATCATCGTCCGCCACGCGTTGCCGAATGCGCTGTCGCCGATCATCAACGTGATCGCGATCAACCTCGCTTATCTGGTGGTCGGAGTGGTTCTGGTCGAAGTGGTGTTCGTCTATCCGGGACTCGGCCAGTTGATGATCGACTCGGTATCCAAGCGCGATATTCCGGTGGTCCAGGCGGCCTGCCTGATCTTTGCGGTGACGTACATCCTGTTGAATCTGCTGGCCGACATCCTGTCGATCCTCAGCAACCCACGCCTTCTGCACCCGAGGTGACGTGATGGCGACGGCTGCTCAGAATTCGTTGAAGCTGCTGGGGCGCAGCCCGTGGAGCGCACGGTTCGGGATGCTGGTCATCCTGGTCTACGTGGTGACGGCGATTGGTGCCCCGCTGATCGCTCCCTATGGTGAAACCGAGATCGTCGGCATCGAGTACGAGCCGTGGAACGAGGTCTATCCGCTCGGCACCGACAACCTCGGCCGGGACATGCTGAGCCGGATCATCTACGGCGCCCGCAATACCGTCGGGGTGGCATTCGCTACCACGATGCTGGCTTTTCTGATCGGCAGCATTGCCGGGCTGCTGGCGGCGACCCTGCGCGGCTGGGCCGATCAGCTGCTGAGTCGGCTGGTCGATGTCATGATGGCAATCCCGCCACTGGTGTTCGCCCTGCTGATCCTGACCATCGTCGGCACCAACCTGATAAACATGATCCTGGTGATCGCGGTACTGGACTCCACGCGGGTGTTCCGTCTGACCCGCGCCGTCGCGATGAACGTGGTGGTGATGGATTTCGTCGAAGCGGCCCGGCTGCGCGGCGAGGGGCTGTGGTGGATCATGCGCCGCGAGATCTTGCCGAACATATCGGCCCCACTGGCGGCCGAGTTCGGGTTGAGGTTCTGCTTCGTGTTCCTGACCATCAGCGCGCTCAGCTTCCTTGGCCTCGGCCTGCAGCCCCCCACCGCGGATTGGGGCAGCATGGTGCGCGACAACGCCACGCTGATCTCCTACGGCGACATCACTCCGGTGATCCCCGCGGCAGCGATTGCGTTGCTGACCGTGGCGATCAACTTCGTGGTGGACTGGTTTCTGCACGAGACGAGTGGGTTGAAAGAATGACCGACGAACCCGACACAGGCTTGTTGCTGCGTATTCGCGGCTTGAAGATCGAGGGCCAGACGGAGGAGGGGTGGGCCGAGATCGTCCACGGGGTGGATCTTGACCTTAAGCGCGGCGAGGTGCTCGGATTGATCGGCGAGTCCGGTGCCGGAAAGTCGACCATCGGCCTTGCGGCGATGGGGTTCGCCCGAGATGGCTGTCGGTTGTCCGGCGGCACCATTGAGTTCGATGGCCGTGAGTTGCGCGAGGCGTCGAGTACCACCACGCGCGAATTGCGCGGCAACCGGATCGCCTATGTGGCACAGAGCGCAGCTGCCGCCTTCAATCCGGCGCACCGCCTGATCGACCAGTACAGCGAGACGCCGGTCCATCATGGCGTGATGAGCCGCGTCGACGCCGAGAGCGATGCGATCAGCCTCTTTGAGCGGCTGCAGCTGCCGGATCCGGAAACCATCGGGTTTCGCTACCCTCATCAGGTCTCCGGTGGCCAGCTGCAGAGGGCGATGACGGCGATGGCGATGTCCTGCCGGCCGGACCTGATCATTTTCGACGAGCCGACCACCGCGCTTGACGTGACCACGCAGATCGAAGTGCTGGCGGCGATCCGCGACGCGGTCAAGCAGTTCGGTGCGGCTGCGATCTACATCACCCACGACTTGGCGGTCGTCGCCCAGATGGCTGACCGGATCATGGTGCTGCGCCACGGCCAACTGGTCGAGGAGGGTGAGACCCGAGAACTGCTGGCCGACCCTCAGGAGGAGTACACCCGCGATCTGTTGGAGGTTCGAAGCTTTCAGGTCGAAGAACGCGGGCGTGTCAAAGACGAGACACCGGTGCTCGAGATGCGTGGCGTGACCGCCGGCTACGGCGAGACCATGATCCTGCAGGACGTGTCCTTCCAGATCCACGCCAAGCGCACGGTGGCGGTGGTCGGCGAGTCCGGGTCGGGCAAGTCGACGGCTGCGCGCGTTATCACGGGGCTGCTGCAGATCAGATCTGGCTCGGTGCTGTACAAGGGCGAGGCCCTGCCTGAGCGGTTCAACCGTCGTAGCAAGGATCAGCTTCGCCGCCTCCAGATGATCTACCAGATGGCCGACACCGCCCTGAACCCGAAGCAGCGGGTGCGCGACGTGATCGGTCGACCGCTGGAGTTCTATCTCGGCCTGACCGGGGCCAAGAAGCAGGAGCGGATTCGTGACCTGCTGAACATGATCGAGATGGAGCCGGACACCTTCATCGACCGCCTGCCGGGAGAGCTGTCGGGTGGCCAGAAGCAACGGATATGCATCGCCCGCGCGCTGGCTGCCGAGCCGGAGGTGATCCTGTGCGACGAGGTCACCTCGGCTCTCGATCCGCTGGTGGCCGAAGAGATCCTGAAGCTGCTCGACCGCCTGCAGGACGAGTTCGACCTCAGCTACATGTTCATCACCCACGATCTCGCTACCGTCCGTGCGATCGCCGACGAAGTGGTTGTGATGCATCAGGGCAAGGTGGTGGAGAGCGGTCCGAAGTCGGAGATGTTCAAGCCGCCACACCATGACTACACCGACCTGCTGTTGTCCTCGATCCCGGAGATGGATCCGGACTGGCTCGATAAACTGCTGGCCGAGCGCGCCGAACTGGCGAAGCAGGGTCGGGTGCTGAAGGCGGCCGACAACTAAATGGTTGGCGTTGTCACGAACTCGTGGCGGGTGCCGAGCCCGAACGGTAACCTCGCGTCATGAAGCTGATCTCATACGCCTGCCTGCACTATCGCCGTCGATCGTTCAGTACGCCGTCTGGCTGTATCTGCGCTTCAATCTCAGCCTGCGCGACGTCAAGGATCTGCTGGCCCAGCAGCGCCGCGACAAGCGGGCGACCCCGAAGTTGATGCGCCGACTGCTCCGAAAGCAAGGTTTTGCACCGACGACGATCGCGACTGACAAGCTCCAGTCTTATGGAGCTGCGCTCCGCGAGATCGGTATGAGCGATCGGCACGTGATCGGTGGTCGTTTGAACAATCGCGTCGAGAACTCACACCAGCCTACCCGCAGACGCCAACGATCGTGGACCGGCTTCCAGAGACCGGGATCCACTCAGCGCTTCCTCTCTGCTCACGCCGCCGTCTACAACACCTTCAACGTCCAACGCGATCTGATCGCCCGCCGCATCCTTCGGACCCTCCGCGGCGAAGCATTCGCTCAATGGCAATCCGCGGCCGAGGCGGCGTGATCCCAAATCAGAGCCTGGGCTTCGTGCACCCAGCTTTCGAAGATGTGACAGTGCCCCGCCCGGTCGCTCACGCTGTCCGGATCTGCGGGCTTGCTAGTGACTTTCGCATCTTCACGCACGCGAAGCTGGACATGTCCGGGAACTGCAGAGCAGTGGTCTGCTCCGTGTGATAACCGAACGCCTCGTAGAGCGCGAGCCCGGAGAGCGTGGCCGTGAGGTGAAGCGTGTCGATACCTTGCTCCAATGCGTCTCGTTCCGTGCGCGCCATGATCGCCGTTGCGATACCGCGGCGTGTAAAGGCGGGATCAACAAACATGCTGCGGACAGTCGGCGGGTTGGCGGGTGATTCGATGGCAGCAGCCGGTTTGGCATAGCCTGGGCGCGATCGTGACCAGCCGCCGCTGCCGAGGATTGTGCCGCGATGGTCCTCGGCCACGAAGTAGTGCCCTTCGTCGACTACGATGTCGTCCATCGTGCCGAACAGATTGAGGAAGTTGTTGATCTCATTTGAGGTATAGAACTCGCTACCGAGAACCCGCATGGAGCGCTCCTGCATGGTCCGTATGGCCGGAATGTCGGCCGGACGGGCATGGCGGATGATGTGCGCAGATATGAAAGTGGCTTTCTGCATTGTGTTTCCTTCCGCGGCGCTGAATTGCCGCGTGCGAACTGAGCGAGGGCGGAGACGGATGCGAAGCTCTGCGACTGGCCTGCGCATTGCTCCAAGGTGGTCCCGCCGGGGCGGCTCCGGCGGGTTGGCCGAGGCGTGTGCGGTGGTCGCTGTCGAACCGAGCCTCAATTACCTCAAGTCGATCTCGGGGGCCGCTGAAAGGCGGCACCGCAGCGGCATCTTGGCTCCGACAACAGCTGAAACTGGATAGAGCCGGAGCCATTGATACCGCTCAGGCCACCATTTGCCCTGGGATCGAATTCTCGCGCGCTCGGTTCAGGAATGAACGGTTGACCGGACTGTGCGGCTTCAGTGCGAGACGTTCGTTGGCCAGCGATTCTGCCATCCCTGTCATGCCGCCGCGCACTGCCGCCTCGATCAGGGTCCAGTCGATTATATCGCGCTGGGCGTGGCTGCCACCGAAGGAGTTGGCAACGAAGCGCGCGCCATGCAGACGTTCCACCGTCGTTTCGTAGTCTCCGTGAAAGAACGCCGCGAACCCCTCGACCAGCGGCAAGGCGGTTCGTTTGCCCCAAGTTGTAGCCTCGGATGCAACACTGTCGCTGCGGTAAGCATCAACGATTCGGGCTACTTCCTGGTGCCGGCCGGCCCCCAGATAGGCCATCACCGCGTGCCAGTCGTTGAACGGATAGGTGCGGCCGTCTGCATGGTTGTCCCATGCCACCGCCAGTTCCTGCCAGCGGGCGCCAACGTCACAACCGGACAGATGCAGCCGCCACAGCAGCGCTGAGGCGTCAACCATATCAAGCGCGATCACGCTGCGGTCTTGACGGATCGGCCCGTCATAGAGCGCGAAGACCTGGTCGGTTTGGCCGAGCTCGAGATGGCAGAGTGAACGGTGCCACCAATTGTGGACTCGGAAGAAATTGTCATCGCCCGACCAGTGAGGCTCACGCGCGATCATCCAACCGATGCCATCCTCGGCACGACCCTGCATCTCCATGACATGAGCGACCGCGTGGTGGGCCCAACAGTCGAGCGGCTGAAGGTCGATCGCTCAGCGACCGGTCTCTTCGGCCCGACCATAGTCGCCGGTTTCTTCGAGGCCGAACGCGTGCATGCCAAGTAGGATCGAATAGCCAGGCGTGTCCGCCGACCATCTCGGGAGCACACGGGCGATGCGGTCGCGAAGGCCGCGTGAACTGGCCCGGTAGAAATCCATCAGATGGCCAGACTGTAAGGCGACGATATCATAGGGATAGTCCGCGTTGTGACGGTCGAGAGCCGTCGCTGCAGCGCTCCATTCTCCCTCAAGCAACAAGTCGATTGCTGCGGCATGGGAAGCTTCGCGTTCGCAGAGCGGAAGCGACTTCACCGTGCCGAGGATTGTCTTCGCTTCCCTCATTGACTCTGGTTCGGTGGAGAGGGCGAACAGGTATGCTTTCAGGATATGTGCCATGGCGAAGCCGGGCGCAGCCCCGGTTGCGCGGTCCAGCAAACCAACCGGATCTCCGCGATAGATGTTGAAGGCCTCGACGGCCTTGTCGAAAAGGTCAACGGTCGTTGCAGTTGCGCCTGATAGCGCATTGCCTTGTGCATCGATCATCATGATCGGATTTCCTTCACTAGGACCTCTGGCGTCACCCGGGGTTCAGCAGGACGCGACGGTCCGACCATCCGTGTGCCGGTTTCGACGCCTGGATAGACCACAGCTGCCGTACTGATAATGAGCGATACGCCGGAATTCTTGACCGATACGCCGCCAGTGAAAATGGAATGCCCACAGCACGATTGAGGGCGCTGTCGCGAATTCGTGGTGGAAGCACGGCCAAGCCGGTAGCCTCGCCCAGTACCCACCAGATGCCGTCGGGAGGCGGTTACACCATCAGAGCCGGTTTTGTCAGACGGCTGTCGCCAGAAATGGATGAAGGCCGTTCGGCAATCTATACGCGCCAAATCCAGGCAGCGGCTGTATCTCAAAACCTGCAGTTTCCAACACTCTTGCCACGTCAGATGGCTGATGCGTGCGCAAGCGGTGAATTTCGTTGGATTTTTGCCAAACGCCATCGCGCTTGATGAAGGTAGTGATTTTTCGGGTAATGGTGTCGCCTTGCCTCATGGCTTGCATGGCAACGAAGCTATCTGGGTTTTCAGACCAAACAAACTCGCCCTCGGCGTGGCGCTCGGGGCCAGCACAGTCGAAGAGGAACAAACCGTGCGCCGGGAGGCTCTCGCGGACGCGTAGAGCCAGGCTTTCCAAGGCACCCGGTTCACTGACCGCCGTTGCGTAGTTCACGACCTCCCCGATCGCTGCAATAGCGTCAACTCTGCCGAAATTCGCGGTACGGATATCGCCTTGTTCGAACCGTCCTGAGGGCACCCGCTGGCGCGCGATGGACAACAATGAAGCTGACAGGTCGATCCCCGATATCTGGTGATCTTGCGCTGCGAGCAAAACGGACAACGGCCCCGCGCCGCATCCTAGGTCCAGGACGCGCGCTGCCGTCGGCAAAAGCGGCAACAACTCCCCGGCGGCAGATTGAGCCAGAGTTTCGTAGTGTTTCGCATGGATCGTTGCAAGATCGGGCGCGTAGAATGGTTCAGCAGATGTCATGCGCGTTTGAATAGACACTGGGAAACGGTTTGGTAAGCACGGGGTCGCGAGAGCTGCCATTTGGGCACTGTCACATCGTCGTAGGTCGGGCGCACGAAGCCCAAGTTCGATCACGCCGCCTCGGCCGCGGAATGCCATTGAGCGAATGCTTCGCCGCGGAGGGTCCGATGGGCGCGGCGCGACGTTACCGGCTGCGACCGGCGTCCGCCATGAGTTCGTGTGACAGCGCCGGCAACAGGCCACGTTGTGGACCGCCCGTGTGGACAGTCGGCGGGTAACCCGTCCTTCCGGAGGCTCCGAAGCCGAGAATCTCTAAGTCATTGAACTACTTGATGGAGCGATGGCTGTGCTGGCAGGCGAGTGCGAACCCTGCTCTGGTGTCTGGTCCCTGTTACAGGTGGTAACAGGGAATTTTTGGTAATTATCGCCTCGTATTGTTCTCCAGAAGTGCCGCAAGGCGCTGATTTCGTGACCAATTCCGCGATACTTCCCTGTGGCGATAACAGGGAAGTTCAGTGCAGGATCACGGAACATTGCAGGGCTGAACACGCAAATCGCTGATCTCAGCCAGGAGCGGCCTGCAGGATATCTGGACGACGGGCAATTCGCCCGCAGCCGAGCGCGACCCGGTTCTCGTATAAGCGGCCTCGGTCATCCTCAGGCGCTGGTTCCTGGCACTTTTGCCCTCGATGTCGAAGCCTCAGCGACGAGTCTTGCCGTCTGCGTAGACCCGCAATTCGGGGTCAGAACGGTAATTTTCCGCAGGCTGATCGTCCCAATTGGTCGATCCAGATCCCGGTTGTGGGTCGGATAAATTGATGGATAAACCGGATGATGGTGGGGTGGTACCGGCAATGGGCCAGACGAATTCTTCACATTTCGGGATGGTGATGAGAATATCCCAAATGAGAACTGGATATATTTGCATGATAATTTGAATACACCGGGATTAATTAAGACTATCGGTGTCGTGCTGCGATTCTGTATTTGAAAGATGCTTGTCGCTTCCCACAATAACAGCTTCAGTGATTCGGCGGCGGAGAGCGTTCGGTGCATCGCGTCGCTGATCAACGGCACGGCAACAGCGGTTCTATGGGGTTGGGTCCATGAACGACGCATCATCGAGCGGGAAGGCTCGGATCCGGTCCATCCAGTCGGTGGATGAACGCCTGGTCTCGGAGTTGCGGCCCTATGCCGGCAACGCCCGGACCCATTCAAAGCGTCAGATCCGCCAGATCATGGACAGTATTGCGAGGTTCGGCTTCACCAACCCGGTTCTGATCGGCGACGACGACGGCATCGTCGCCGGCCACGGTCGGGTCATGGCCGCGGAACGTCTTGGCATGACCCATGTACCGACGGTCCGTCTGTCGCATCTGACAGCCGCCGAGCGCCGGGCCTATGTGATCGCCGACAACAAGCTGGCGCTCAACGCCGGGTGGGACCAAGACCTGTTGGCGATCGAACTGCAGGGTCTGATCGACCTCGACTTCGATCTGGAGCTGACCGGGTTCTCGCTTGCCGAGATTGACCTGGTGCTGGACGGCGCGAGTGAGCGGGAGGTGCCTGGCCCGGACGCGTCAGCCGATGCGGTTCCAGCACCTGGTGGACCGGCAATCAGCCGATTGGGGGATCTGTGGCAGTGCGGGCGCCATCGGGTGCTGTGCGGCGATGCGCGTTCGGCTGACGACTACGCCAGGCTGCTGGGTGGTAGCTTGGTCGATCTCATCTTTACCGATCCTCCCTACAACGTGCCGGTCCATGGCCATGTCAGCGGTCTTGGCCGGGTCCGCCACCGTGAGTTCGCCATGGGAGCGGGTGAGATGTCCGATGTCGCCTTCACCGCCTTCCTGGAGGAAACGCTGGGTGCCGCTGCCAAGACCTGCCGGGACGGGGCGATCGCCTTCGTCTGTATGGACTGGCGGCACATGGGTGAGTTGCTGGCGGCGGGCCGGTCGGTGTTCACCGAGCTTAAGAACCTCTGTGTGTGGAACAAGACCAACGGCGGCATGGGCACGTTCTACCGCTCCAAGCATGAGCTGGTTTTCGTGTTCAAGGTCGGCGATGCACCGCACACCAACAGCTTCGGCTTGGGCGACACCGGGCGGTATCGCACCAATGTGTGGGACTACCCCGGGATCAGCAGCCTGGGTGCGGACCGGGATGCTGAGTTGGCAATGCATCCCACGGTCAAGCCGGTCGCGTTGGTGGCGGACGCCATCCGGGACTGCTCCAAGCGCGGGGACATCGTGCTCGATTGTTTTGGAGGGTCGGGTACGACGCTGATCGCGGCTGAGAAGACCGGCCGCAAAGCCCGGCTTCTGGAATACGACCCGGCCTATTGCGACACCATCGTGCGGCGCTGGGAGCGGTTCACCGGCAAGCGGGCAACGCTCGCTGCGACCGGAGAGGCCTTTGAGGATGTCGAGGACCACCGGGGGGGCCGCGCAGAGGCGACGGAGCAGGTGGCATGAGCGACAAGCCCAAGGCTCTTCGATCGAAAGGCGCGCACGATGAGGACGCCGATCGCAAATCGCCCGAACGATCACGGGGCGAGGGGTACGACGTCGGCTATGGCAAGCCGCCCAAGCAGACGCGCTTTGTCAAAGGTCGATCGGGCAATCCGCGCGGGCGGCCGCGCAAGGTCAAACCGCAGCCGATAAAGCTGTCCGACGCGCCGTCCGACACGTTCCTGGAACGGGAAGCCTACCGCGTCGTTACACTGCGCGAGAACGGTCAGGCGATCGAATTGCCTGTCATGCAGGCCGTGCTTCGCTCCATGGCCATGGACGCGATCAAGGGCAAACGGCTGTCACAGAAGTATCTGTTGGAGCATGTCGCGCGGGCGGAAGAGCTTCATCTGCAGGAGAAACTGCAGACCTATCTGCGCCTGGACACCCTGAAACGCGACGGTGAGCGCCTGCTTGCCGACCGTCAGCGCAAAGGCCTTCCGGCTCCTGACCTGCTGCCGCATCCCGATGATATCGTGCTCAACCCGAGGACGGGGCAGGCCTACATCAACGGACCCGCCATGCCGGAGGATGTAGCGTTCTACGATCACAGTGTGCGGTTGCGGGACTACTGCCTGCTGCGCGCGGCGCACGCAAGGAAGGGTCATGGGAGACGCTCAACAGAGGGCAACGACAACGATCGTTGTGCCTACATGATCCTCGCGCACCTCCTCGATCACGCCTTGCCGCTCCGTTTCCGCTGGGGCGAGCACGACGCGCTCCGCCTGATCCTGGAGTATCAGAGCCTATCCCGCCGTGAACTCGAACTGCGTATTGCCGCTGAGCACAGGCAGCTGGAGACCACGAAACCCCGATACGAGATGCTCGCGCCCGCGATGGAGAGCGAGGTTGAGCGGCTGTTCCGCAAAGGCTTCGCGGCGGAACATTCTACTCTGCAGCAATGAGAAGTGCCGGCCGCCGCCCCGCTACTGCCATGAGCGTAGCCAGTCCTGGGCCGAGATGGGTCGTGTGACGACCCGGACTACTGGCCCTGAGGCATGGTAAAATCGGATCTGAAGGCGGGTGACACGGTGAAGTTCTCCCGGCCGTAGCACCGTCACCCGAAAGGGTGGTGGGGGCACTATGCGGGGTTACTGGGAGGCCCCGCTCCGCCTTCGCTCTATGGCCGTCCGACTGCGCGTCATCTTCTCCATCCAATCCTGTCCCTGTCGTCGACGGAAACAGCTCAACCGGCTGTTAGGGCTTCCGGGGCCAGCTCTGCGTGTCAGTGCCCTTGTCAAAGGTTAGTGTACAAAGTCTGAGGCGCACCCAGTACAGTAAGCGGTAGAGCTAACGCCGTTCAGCAATCTCTTGATTGCAACCAATATACGAAGTCTACTCCTCAGCTGACCACAGGCTCAGACGGGGGGCGCTCAATGTGGACCTACCGGCATCCGTTCCGGCCGCTGGAGATGACGGCCGATTCCATCGAGTACCATGGCCGCATCGCGCTCTACCGAGCCCTGAATATCGGCCGCGTGGTAGCATTCACAGGCGCTGGGGTTTCCAGCGCATACGGCCGGCCGACCTGGGACGCACTGGTTGTCGCCGGCGTGATTGCACTCGGGAAGATTCTCGAAGACGTCGCGATGACGGACCTGCCGAATGCTGGTCTGGTGGCGCAGGCGGCCGAATTGCTGGCCACTGTCACGCAGACAGATCCAGACAACCGATCGGACCTGAAAGAGATTGCCGAGGCATTGAGCGCCCTCGCCCCGAACACGACCATCGGCGATGCCGAGCGCAAGACGGTCGTCCTCGCATTAACCATCCATGTCGCAAAAGCGGTCCGCCCGACGAAGAAATACGGGGCTCCCGAGGCCTTCGTGCGTCGGGAGGTGGCGAAAGCCATCTACAAGGACGAGCACAAGCATGCGAGTGACAATGCACCAACGACTAGTGATGATGAAGAGATCACTTACGATCCCGATTTTGACAAGTGGAATGATAGCTACTCTGAGTATAGGATACGCAAAGCGATAACGGGGGAATCTACGACAGAGAGAGCAAGAAAGAAAAAAGAAAACCGAAGAGATGACGGTGTCATTCGAACTCTATCCGCTCTGCTCAATATTCGTCGATTTCTGACGCTGAACTACGACTTGGAGATCGAAAGAGATCTTGTCGACCGATTTTCGCTTTCCTTAAGCGATTCCGGTCGACGCCTCGCCTCGCTGATAGAGAGTCAGTTGGGAGCTTCCCTCCCCCGGGACAGCGAGCAAACACGCGACGGGAGAAGGCAAAGAGCCGAAGAGACTCGGATCATCACCGAGGCCTCTTCGATCGAGACCGTTGCCCGGGTTGCCACGATCGCCGAGGAAACCATCGGCGAGATGATCAACTTCGCCGCACATCCGACGCGTGCCCGGGCGCAGGTATTCCATCTTCACGGCAGAGTAGACGATCCGACGAACATGGTGCTCAGCGAAGACGACTACCTTCGTCAGTACCTGCGCGACGATCTCCGCCGGCGGACCTTCCACGAAGGCCTGAATACCCTGTTCCATGGGAACGACATTCTATTTGTTGGAATTGGTATGTCCGAACAGGACATTCTGAGACCTCTGCGACAGTTCGTAAGCCAGGAGCGCGCGCCAGACTTCGATAGTAGGCACGTCTTTGCACTGATGTTGCGGAGCTGCAATGAGAGGCTTTATGAAGATGATGTTCGGAAAGACGCTGCAAAGACAACTAGTTACATGGTTCAGTACGGGGTTCACGTCATTCGCTTTGGCGACTTAACTTATTGGAAGCGCAGAAAAGTTATAGAGGGAATTATTGAGTACTTTAGTAAAAATAAAATATCTAAGAAAGAACTGCTCGAATTTAGGAAAATTATTACTAAAGACAATTGCCCAAACCGCGACTGGAAGCTATTTCACACTGATGATATGAACGAATTAATTGACGAGTTTTCCGATCGTGCTTGTCAAATATTGACCTTAGGACGGCAAGGAGGTGGGGCGCATCTAGAAGCGCAGGGTATTGTTGAAGCAGCGAACTTGATCCTGGGCCGCCTGATGACAAACGCCCTAAATCAGATCCTCCATGACATAGCCAAGGGTCAGCGCCGTTGGTGGAAAGATTGGCAGAGGATTCCCGCACACAGAAAGGCACAATTTCAGCATAATTTTGATTCAAAACATCAAGTAAATAATATTCCTCTTGTATGGATGCGACATAAGCCGGATTATCTAGACCATAGTTACACAAAATATCAAGATACGGCAGAATGTCCTGCGCGAGTTCTCGGAACAAAGGTTTATGATTATCTGATGTCATTAAAAAAACATGATTATGATTTGTTTTCTACGGGCCGTCGGGTAGCAAGTGTCACTATCCCACGGGGCGGTGGAAAAGGATCGTTGACGCACTATCTTTCAATAAACCACAAGTATGCCGATATATTTCCATTTTCAGAAGATGCAACTTTATCAGAACGCTATATCGGGGCATTTATTGGTCATTTGTCGTTTGTAGTTGAATTTAATTCAGTTATTGAAGCTCTGAATGGCTTTTTTACTGAGCTGTGGGGCCATTTGGTTACAAACAAAACGATCAAAACGACCCCCATTCATTTGAATAGACACTTTGAAACAATTCATCCGCTAGATATTCTGCGCGTTCATTTGCGCGCGGCGGCAAATCTGAAGCAAGGTGGTCAACTAAAAGGTAAACGTGTATTTATCTTGCTCTACGGCGTAGACCGATTGTGCAATGCCGAAGGTGTTGCGATGAACGCGGCTCATCGTGCTTTCTTTAGGACGTTGACAGGATACGGAAAGTATCGCGACGACGAGGACGTGCCGGACGCACCGATCGACATTCTGTTTCTAACTGGCCGCGAAGGGGTGCCCGTCCGTTACACCACTCCCATTCTTCCTCGACATCGGATTGCTCGGCAGGATCGTACCTCCGACGAGTATAGGGTCATCGGCAACACCGGATACTATGAGCGGGTCCCTCCCATCCTTCCTGCCATCCCTTTGGAGAACCGGGACTGGCTCAGAAAATCGCTCGGAGCTGAGCCCTTCGAATGGCTTAGCCGGCGGTTCGCCCGGGAGATTGGGGGGTGGCCGTCAAAGTCTGCCCCGGTGCTTTGTGAGTTGGTTTCGACCGATGTTGCGCTGAGTGCCTGGGTCTTCAAGGCGTTCGCCTCATGGGATCGGTCGGACCGGGAGGCCCGGCTGGAAGAGGCCGAGACGATTGCCTCCAGGGACGGCGTGAAAGGTCTCATTGGGCTGGTATTGGCGACCCACGGCCGCAGGCGCAGCCGGGCAACAGCGATTCGTGCCGATCTCATCCTGAAGCATCTGTCGCTGTTTCCAATTCCGGTCGAGCTTCTCGTCCTCTACGGCTGTCCGGAGATTCGAGATCACCTCCGAGCGGACACTGGCAACGGACAGCCGAAGCGGAACAAGCAGCTTGGCGCTCTGCATGAGGAACTGCAGGAACTCACCAAGCAGCATCTCGTTATTCGCATCAAGCCACGGGGCCATGCAGCGCGGGGCGTGGGCGCTTCTCCAGAAGCAGCAGGTTCGATGCCGCAGTCCACTGGCGAGCACCGAGAGATGCCATGCGCTGACCGCATCCATTACCGCTATACCGTGCACCCGCGGATTCGCGAGTATATGAGCCACCGAATGGACTTCCCGTTCCCCGACCGGGAGGACGCGGGGCTTTTCCGAGTGTCACTCTATCCCTACCAAGGACGCGAGCGTCCCAAGGCTTCCCGGATCCACTACACGCTGGTGCGCGACATTCTGCGCTATCAGATCGAACGCTCCCGCAACACGATCTGGTGCCTCTATCAGTTCGACCGAATTCTGAAGGCGGCCCGGGCGGGCGGAGAGGATCTCTCACCAGAGAAGAAGGCAGAGCTGGGTGCGGACTGGAAGTACCTTGACCAGGGCTTGCGGCGGCGCCTGACAGTCCCGAGCAAGGGTTCCGAATCGAAGAAGGATCACGCTTTTGAGGATCACTTCGCGTCGATCCATGCCGTCACCCAGCGCATCCGTGCCTGCTACAGCCTGCTGCGCGGCGGATTCTCCGTCGGCACGATCAACCAGATTAGCGCGGAGGAGAGCGGTCCGAAGACCGACCAGCCTATGGAGCGGTACCATGGCTGGCTCCGCTCGCTGAACAACCTAGCGGTCTCGCTGTCCGAATTGCAATCGACGATCGACGCGTTGGTTCGCGACACTCCCGGTCCAGGTGGGGATCTCGAATCCCCACTCATCGCAGAAGGTGAAGAGTCGGCGGAATTCCTGACGTATCTCAACAAACATAGAAAGTTGACTGACTGGCGTCGTGGCGCCTCGGAGACCGTCGGCCGATGGCATGAGGTAAACGTCTTGATCCATTGGGCGACCGAGACGTCTCGTCCGGGAAAATTCAAACAACCTCCCATTCCCAGCAGAAAAACCTCGGGTTCGCTTCGCGACCAGCGCGTCGGTCGCGCAGTCCCTTTTCCACTGTACAATGACGAGCTCGGCTGGATGCAGAACGAGCGCGGAGTGCTGGCCTATGCCCAGGGGAATCTGTTCGACGCGCTGCCGCTGTTCGAGGGCGCGCTCCGCATCATGCGACACTACGAACAGCCGGCGCAGCCCAACCCGTCGCGTCACAGTACCGAGCGACGGATTAAGCTGAACCGGGCTCTCGCCCGGATCGACCGCGGCAACCTGAACCAGGCCCGCGCCGATCTGGTGGAACTGCTGGAAGAGCTCAAGGCGCCGTGGAGCTCGCAAAGCATTACCAGTCGGCTTGCGGCGGGCTACATTGGCCTAGTGGATCACCTGTGCGGCTCCCGCGATGCGGCGCTCAAAGCCTATGACCGGATCCTGGAGTTCGCAGAGGGCGAAGAGAATCTGAGGGTGGCGGCGATCTTCCATCGCCACAAGGCCGACCTCCTGCGCTCTGCTGGCGAGCTTGACGCCGCGAAAGTCGAAGCCCTGAAAGCGGAGAGTGCCGCGCGCCAAGCGGGCCAGCAGGGTATGCTGCACCAGGCACGCCTGTCCCACTCCAAGATCCTCATGACGAAGGGCGAATGGGTCCGCGCGCAAGGGCTGATCCAGAGCGCGCACGACTATGCCGAGGACCTCGGTATGCCAAAGGTCATGGCAGAAGCGCTCGAGACCGGTGCCGACCTCATGTACCGGCAGGGCGAGACCACCCTCTCCGGGGAAACAGCCGCCCGTGCGGTGGCGCTCGCGACCGGGAATGGTATGCGGCTGCGCAAGATCTCCTCACTCGAGATCTTGGGCAACGTGATGATCAAGCGAGGTCAGCTCGAGATGGCGCGCGACGTACTACGCGAGGCGAAGCTGGAGGCGGAGCGCTGCCGCTACCAGAGCCGCGTCGGGTCGCTTACCAATATGCTCGCGGACCTGAAGGACGAGTTCGAGCTTTGAGGTTCGATGGTGAGCTACTCCCCGGAAATTGGACGGTGACGGAAGCTACAGTGTGAGGTGTGCTGATCTTCGAGAGAGGAGATCAGAGATGTCGAAACGCAAGCAGTACAAGCCGGATTTCAAGGCCCGCGTCGCCCTTGAGGCGCTGAAGGGCGAGCAGACGATCGCGGAGTTGGCGAGCCGGTTCGGCGTGCATCCGGCGATGATCCATCAATGGAAGCGAGCCTTGCTGGACGGGGCCTCGGACATCTTCGAGCGTGGCGGCGGGTCGAAGACCCCGGAGGTCTCAGAGGAGACGGTCAAGGAGCTGCACGCGAAGATCGGTGAGTTGGCTGTCGCCAACGATTTTTTATCGCGAAAGCTCAAACCCTGGACCGGGAAGTGAGGCGAGCGATGGTGGACCGATCCCATTCCCTCCTCAGCGTGAGTGAGCAGTGCCGTCTGCTGTCGATCCCGCGCTCGACCTTCTACTACACGCCTCGGGGCGAGACGCCCCTGAACCTGGCGCTGATGCGCCGGATAGACGAACAGTTCCTCGAGACGCCGTTCTATGGCGTGCGCCAGATGACCTGGCACCTGCGGGCCGAAGGCCATCCGGTCAACGGGAAGCGGGTCCGTCGGCTGATGCGGCTGATGGGCCTGATGCCGATCTACCAGCGCCCCAGGACCAGCGAGCGGGCCAGGCAACACAAGACGTGGCCGTATCTGCTGCGCGGCCTGCGGATCGAGCGGGCCAACCACGTCTGGTGCGCCGACGTGACTTATGTGCCGATGCAGCGCGGCTTCCTCTACCTGGTCGCCATCATGGACTGGGCGACACGCAGGGTTCTGGCCTGGCGGCTGTCGAACACACTCGACGCCGAGCCCTGCGTCGAGGCCCTAACCGAGGCGATCGCTCGGCACGGACCTCCGGAGTTCATGAACACCGACCAGGGCTGTCAGTTCACCGCCTGGGCCTGGACCACAACACCCTGCGTCAGGCCGGTGTGCGGATCTCCATGGACGGCAAGGGCCGGTTCCTCGACAACATCTTCGTCGAGCGCCTCTGGCGCTCCCTCAAATACGAGTGTGTCTACCTGCACGCCTGGAGCGGCGGCAGTGAGGCCCGCCGCGGCATCGGCGCCTGGATCGACTTCTACAATCGGCGTCGTCCCCATACTGCCCGTGCCGAGCGAACACCCGACGCCGTCTACTGGCAACATCGAACCCTGGAGCAACCCGATCAGCGAACCACGGCTGTAGCTCAAACTACCCCAAAATCTCTCCAACTTCCGGGGAGTAGCTCATGCTGACGGGGAACACTTTACTCAGCCACTTCCATGCACCATCATTTGCCGATGGGGAGCGCAGTATCTCAATCCAATCGTGTGAGACACTATCCACCACTCGAGGTGTCTATGCGGAGAGGCTATTCGGAAGCATTGGGGCAAGCTCTCAAGTTGCTTCCGGAGAGGGGTGTTGCTCCTGGAACGCATCCTCCGCCGATCCGACCGCACCTCTTGAGCAGTGTTGACGGAGATATCCGAGACATTGCAATCGCACTTTCGAAGAATGTCTTCGACAAGCCGTTCCATAGAACCCGATATGTGGAGATTCTGAAGACGCTTCCGGATCGAGCCGTAATCCGGCTAATTGTCGGCAAGGGTCGAGTTCAGGCTGCCGAAAGCTTGGCCCGTGACGCTGGGATTTACGATCGCACTCGGTATGTCGAGTGTGACTCCCGCACAAACCCTCAACCCTGGACGCAGGATCCGTTCCTCGTGGTCACCGACCTCGAGGATGACAGACATTGGCTGCTGGAGCCCACTCGACACGTTCCAACTCTGCTCAACATCTATCTTGAGTACGCCGATATGCTCGCCGCCGATGATGCAGATCTCGAGTGCCGTGAGACGGGTGCTATCTTTCAGGGCGGCAATACACTGGTCTCGTCGCTGACGACGCTGATTGGCGCTGACGACGTGGCCAACAACCTCGCGGTCTTCGACTTTGGCTCAGTCGACGACCAGAGGTCATCTAGAGCGGCGGCTGTCACCAAACATCTCTCGGCCAGTTTGGGCTCCGACCGCCCCATCCGCTTCGTTTCGTCAACGACACTGCCGCGCGTGAACCAGACAGAGACTGTCTGGCGCGACGGCGAGGAACTCGACATCGAGCACCTTGGCCGAAGGGCGACCGACAGCGTTCAGCCCATCTTTCACATTGACTTGATTATTTGCACAGCGGGTCAGGACAAAGAGGGAAGAGAGATCATACTGATCGGCTGCCCTCGCTTGGCAGATGAAATCCTTGGCCTGGAACGGCCGAGGGATTTCGAGGTCTGGTGCGCAGCTCTGGACGAGATTGCGACGGATCTCGAATCCGATGGCTTCATTGTGATCCGTAATCCGCTGCCAATCATCTTTATCGAAAGCGGTCCACGCCGCGGCGAAGGCCGAACCCCGTACCAACGCTGGTACATGGCCACCGCCAACAACGTCCTCGTTCAGAGCGGCGGGAGTGCCAACATCGTCTGGCTCCCCAGCTACGGCCACGGCGCGTGGCCCGAGCTCGCGGCAACAGACGAGAAGAACCGCGAAATCTGGAGGAAGCTCGGGTTCGAGGTCCGCGACGTCGGTGACTTCCACCCGTTCGCGGAGCTTGGCGGGGCGCTCCACTGCATCGCAAAGGTCGTGCACCGCGATAGACTCCCGTCCAGAATCGCACCTGGCAAGAGCGGCGCTAAAGGCTGACGGTTAACGCTTTCTGCTTAATCCTGATCCAGGATGCAGTCTCCGCCATGCGCCAGTCAGACCGGTCACCAGGGCGATCAGGTGCATCGAGCAGCCACTGAAGTGCTAGAAGGGCATCGTCTCGTTTTGGATCGCGTCGATGTACCGTCAGCCAATCCAGCGCACGTTGCCGTACAGGCCCCTCTAGAGTGTCGAGAACTCTCGTGAGACTGCGCTCTCGATAGTGGACCTGCCGAACCTTCGCGATCATACGCGCTGCCTGCTCCTGCTCTAGTATCCCGAAGACGACCATCGCCAGGAGATTGCTTTCGATCGTCACGAGCGGCTCCGAGAGACCGCGGTATCCGAGTTCCGCAGGACCGTAGGCGAGGGCTACCGCATCATCAGCGTCGAGTTCGCCCGAGGCATACCGCGCGTAGATGGTTCCGAGCCCCACCATGCCAAAGCTTGCGCACTCCACTGCTCGAAGTGCGCCCATGCTGGCAGCGCCGACGATCCTTATCCCCAGCGACAACGCATACAACAGTTCCTTATGGTGTACCGACTCGGTCGAGCCGAACTGACCGTCGATGAGCGCGACTGCGACCGCACCTTCCTCCACGGCGCGCAGTATGTCGCCCCCGGTGGCCGGCGGACGGACGGCCAGACCCTCTATCCGGGCACGCCGAACGCCTTCCTGCCCGGCGGCATCCGCCAGACTCGGCCCCACGTATGCAACCTTCACTCGACCTCCGTTGCGCGTCCGGCGCCGACCAGCATCGACTTCAAAGCCCTCGCTCCGATCTGCCGTGCGCCCGCAGTCGGATCGGCTTCAATGCCCCGCACGATGACCCGCACCACGAATACCCCCAGGGATCTAGACGCGGCGGTTTCAAGAGGAACCACAACGACCGGCCCGAGTCCGACATCAGCCAGCCGAGAGACGACCCATGTGGTCCTCTCCTCGATCGAGCCCGATGTACAAAACCCCACGTCAACGCTGCGGGGTGAACGCGTTTCTGGGGCCTCGAGCAACTTGCGCAAAGCCGCGGCCGCCGGGCCTTGCTGCCAGGCGAAACTCTTTCGCGTTAGGTCGTCGCGCGCGCCCGCGATTGTGACGAGACGGGCTTGTGCGGCTTCGGTTATCGCCCTCACCACGGCTCGACGCGGATCCGGATGGCATCCATATCCGCCGAGCGTCAAACCGGCGAATATCGGCGAGCCTCCGCAGCTTGTGGATGCTTCTCCGATTACTGCGAGATAGGCGGGTACAGCGAGATCCGGAGCCGTGACATCGAACAAGCGGAGGACCGCTGCAGCCGCGCGTATCCGCCCCACCAAGTCGTCGACCGTGATGTCACCGAATTCCTCAGGCCGCACTGCCGACAGGCCTCCTTCACCCCCAAGTCGCCAGAGTGCGATGGCATCCTCCTCGACGCACTCGCACAGCGCGTGGAAGATGGCTTCCGCTCTGGAGTTGCCCGAGGCGAGCCCATTGCTGCCGACGTGGAAAGCATCGGCGAACGGCTCCGCCCGTCCGTCCACTCGCTGATCGAGCGTAACCAACCTCCACGGGGCCCAGATCGGGCGCCCGTTTGAGAGGTCAAGGCCTTCGACCCAGTCAATGACAGCTTCTTCGGAGAGCATCCCGAGTGAGCAGCGCTGAAGGCCATCGAACTGCAGCGCAGCCTCGGACGTTCCGAGACTTCGCACTAGATCCGCCCTGCTGGTTCGGACAACCTTGATCTCCGGGCGCTCCGCAACATCATACTCGACCGCTTCCATGACGGCAGAAGCCCTTGCCGCTTCGTGACTTTCTCCCTTGCCGGCCGTTACCGAGAGCGACCGACCATTGGGGCGGCTCGTCGACCATACGGGGATACCGAGCACGTCCAGCCCTGTCAGATCGGCAAGCCTCGTCACGCCAAAACGGTGGATCTCTGGAAGCACCCGGGCGATCGTCGTAGAGGGCGGCTCAATGCGGTCGGCGCCCGCACCGAGTAGTATCGTTCGGCTCATACCGGCCATTCACGTCGGCTCATACCGGCCATTCACGATCGTCTTTGATCAACCGTTATCGAAGACGTTGAGTTCCTGGAGTTTGTCACCCACCGGTCCGGTCTCGAACCCGACGAAGCCGCCACGCATCGTGGCGAGATCCGCGAGCCGATCACCAACGATCGCAAGGGGAGCCTGATGAGAGAGGTCGCTGCCCTCTTGAAGTTGATTCAGGATTTTCTCGGCGAAGGGGCGGCTGTCTTGGTTGAAATCCTGCTCCGTAAGTGGTTCGCCATCTCGGCGGAGATGTAGCGCCAACAAGGATGCCACGGTGCTTTCTGGTACTTCGATAACTTCAGGCGGCTCGCCCGGCTGCATGGTTACGAACCAGCATGGACCACTCCCATCGACGGCTCCGATCAGGGCAAACTTCAGATCCGGCATGTCCTATCTCCTCCTAGTCCGAAACGGGCTGTGTGTTGTCGTTCACCGAAGGCCGGCGAGGCGCAATCCGGCCTCGTGGCGCTCTCGTTGTTCGGCGTGTCGGTTTGGCGCCATCTCGACGGACCAAGCCACCGAGAAGAACGGATTCCACTCCATCACCTTCTCCGAATAGCTTCGGGCAATCCTCTTCTCGCCCAGCATCGCCCAGCTCGCGGCGCGGCAACTCAGAGCGACATTGGGAGTTGCAAGTTTGTCGAACGTCTCGACCGCCAGTTGATAGCGCCCGCCGAAGAAGTACGCGGACGCCAGAATCCAAAGTCGGTTCTCCCGACTGATGCCGCCTTTGTCGTATGCGACTTTCAGTGTCGAAAGAGCCTCGTCGAGACCCATCGTGTGACATTGGGCATCGGCGAAGTCAGCGAGGAGGTCGGGATTGTGCGGATTGAGTTGGATGGCCCGCTCGAACAGTTCCATCGCCTCGTCGAACTGACGGCCATATAGTTTGGCGTGTGCCAAGCGATGGATGCCGCGGAAGTCTCTAGGGTCCAAGTCGACGCATCGCTCAGCCGCCGCAATTCCGTCTTTGAGAAGTGGATTGCTCGGATCGCCCCGCAACAGCCACTCGATGACGTAGCTGCGCGATAGGCCGCTCAATGCCGGGAGGTAGTCGGAATCGATAGAAAGGGCGGCGCGAAATTCACGCCGACCGCGTCGAACGCTCGCGAGATCGGCTTTGTGAACTTCTTCGAGACCGCAGAGATAGTGATGATATGCGGTGGGAGAATCCTCAGAATGTCCACGATCCCGCTGACCTGTCTCGACTTCAGCCAGTACATTCTGTGCGACCCAGCCGACTCTCTCCTCGAACGCCCCCCGATCGATCTCGAACGACCATAGTACAGTTGCGGCATCCGGACGGTCTGCGCGCGGCATGAAGGCTCGTCCCGCAATG
Source organism: Thalassobaculum sp. (assembly GCF_040219215.1). Classification (GTDB taxonomy): domain Bacteria; phylum Pseudomonadota; class Alphaproteobacteria; order Thalassobaculales; family Thalassobaculaceae; genus Thalassobaculum_A. Next base: position 39,577 of record NZ_JAVJSX010000011.1, on the reverse strand, counting down.
CGTCCAATACGAGTCCAAGAGAGATCGACAACGTAATCGACATGCGGGAACGTTGACGCCACTACTCCGAAAGCTACCGGAAGCGGTTCGACCAAAGTCCTGACAGTCCGCTCAGATGCCAGCGCAGCCGCGAGGTGTTCGGCTGCGAATGATAGTTCGGCGGCACGTGTTTCGGACCACTTCAACGGATCTGGATGCTGTCGAACGCGAACAAGAATGATCGGGGCGTTCTTTCGGACGCCTCCTAAAGCACGGCCGACCATCGGCTCCCCGGACGATTGCCGCCGTTCGGCCACCGGCGCAGACAGAAGTGCCTTCGTCTCGGCCGACGGCTCCACTTCCACTTCGCGGGCCAGGATCTCCCGACAGCTCTCGAATGCCCTTCGTGCAGATGCTAGATCGCCGTCATTGAGGTGTGCGGAGATGACCGCCTTCCAGGCATCTTCGTTCGTGGGTTCCAGTCTCAGTGCGAATTCGCCGAACCAACGCCTCACTTCGGGCGACACATGATCGCCGACAATTCGAAGACGTGCTGCGGCCAAACCGCGGGCGACCAGTTGGCGTCGCGTGTCCAATAGCCAGGAGGCAAATGCACTGTCTTCTCGACCACCCCGGTCTTCGCATCCCTGAAGAAGGACGCCGGCCCAACAACCGGCCAACCTCTCGCCCGCGTGTTCCGCGCCAGGCTCCGTCAGTTCGAGGAATTCACCGACGTCGGATTGCACATCGGCGTCTGCTAGCCGACGGTATCCGTCCTCCGACACGATCCAATCCGTGCCCGTCGTACGTGACTTGATCCGCTTGCAAAGCTGCCGAAGGTTCGCGCGCGCTGTTTCCTCCGGTGCACCCTCCCACAACATGTCGCACAGCACCGACACAGACACCATTCGTCGGGGGGCCGTGGTCAACAGTGCAAGGAGACGGTAGGCCTTGTCCGGCACACGACAAGAAATACCCTCCACCGCAATGGAGGGCGGTCCAAAGAGCGACGCATATACCCGCTTTGATGAGGCACTAACGCAAGTCGTGCCAGTCACTGTAACCCCCTCTGCCTATTGTCGCTCGCAGTAGTTTTGCAAACCTCGGCAGATCTCCGCGTTTAATTGTATTACTTTCAGAACAATCGGCAACCCCTATCGTCTGCAGCCAGTCTTCGAACGCGGGAGAACTTCTGTTCTCCCGATGGCAGCGGCACCAGTCACGCCGGAGTCACGCATCCTTTGCTATCGCGTTGGGGTGTACGCGGCTGAGATCGCCGAGCCCCAAGTAGCGGAGGTAAATGATGGAAAAGCGAATGAATTCAACGATGAGATACGCCACTCTGGCGACAGCCATGGCCATCTCTCTGACAATGGCAGCAGAAGCTTCTGCGAGCTGCACGCTCGTGAACGCGGTCGAGATCGCGCGGATCAAACAGAACGGTGGAGCGAGCGCGAACCTCGCCATGGCGGGTGGCAGCACATCTGAACCGAAGGTTGACTTCGTTCCGGGAGAACTGATCGTCCAGTTCCGAAGCACTCGAGCGTCCAAGTCATTCGCGCCGAGCAATCTGAGCGCCCGAGTTCTCGAAAGCAGCCTCGATCTCATGGAGGTCACCGACCGTCCACGACCGCCAGGCATGAAGGTCTTCCGGATTATCTCATTCGGAGCCCTGTCGACCGACTCCCTTCGAGCGGAAACGCTCCGGATCAAATCTGAGCTTGAGCAACGTGAGGATGTCGACTTCGTCGACCTGAACTACATCCTGCACGCCCAGGCGAACGAACCGAACGATCCTTGCTACGCCTTGCAGTGGCACTACTGGAAGAGTGCGACCCACACTCCGAAGTCCGCGCCTGGCGGAATCGATCTGCCGACGGCATGGCAGACGACCATCGGCGGGCGGCGGGTCGTCGTGGCAGTGGTCGACACCGGACAAGTCTACGGTCATTCGGACAACGATCCTGCGAACCTCGTACCTGGCTACGACATGGTCGACCTGGATGCAGATCCGACGGATGCCGGCATCGGCACGGGCTACCACGGCACACACGTCGCCGGGACCGTCGGCACGCTCAGCACCGACAACGCCGGTGGAGCCGCTTCTGCGAACTGGCAGGTCAGCGTCCAGCCGGTTCGTGTGCTCGGACCGACGGGCGGAAAGCTGACTGACATCACCAACGGGATCCTTTGGGCTGCAGGCCTTCCGGTTGAGGGGCTGCCTCGGAACGAGACCCCCGCAAACATCATCAACCTGAGCCTCGGAGGACGGCTGAGCTGCGTCGTTACTCGGTCCCTCCAGAGCGCGATCGACAAGGCCCATGCTAAGGGGGTCCTCGTTGTGGCCGCGGCAGGCAACGATGCCGTCGACGTAGACGGTTACACACCGGCAGGGTGCGACAACGTGCTTACCGTCGCCGCCGGCGATGCGAACGGTGCGCTAACTTGGTACTCAGGGTTTGGTGACAAGGTCGAGATCTTGGCTCCGGGCGGCGACCTCCGGGCCGACGCGAATGGCGATGGCATGCCTGACGGTGTCTTGAGTGCGGTCAAAGGCGGCTTCGCACTCTATCAGGGCACATCGATGGCAGCCCCGCATGTCTCGGGAATGGCGGCGCTCTTGCTCTCAGTCGAACCTGGCCTGAGCCCTGCCAAGATCCTGGAGCGTCTTCAACGGGCCTCATCACCTCGCTCGACTGACCAGTGCCCCAAAGCTTGCGGGTCAGGGCTTCTGAACGGGCGGGTCTTCACGTCCACGAATTAAACGATCGCCGCCGCAGTCGTAGAAGCGGCTGCGGCGGTACTTCAGTCCCAACCGACACCGGGCGGCAAGGGTGCGGATCGAGGTATCTCAGTCCCCGAGTAACGACTGTGATGCCAACGCCCAGAAACCAATGCAAGCGCGTGAGGCAGCGATGAATAACGGATGTTGTATCGACATTCTCGAATGGCGGCCGATGAGAGAGGGCGAAACGCTCGAAGGAGACATGATAGAACTCGAGAAAGCAGCCGAGCTACTCGGCGCGGATTCGAGCTCGGTTTCAGGTCATCTTCTGGCTAGTGGACTTGCGAGTATAGCATATTTCCCCGTCCCGACAACGGCCGCCGACCGCCACGTCTTGGACGTCTTCGAGGCGGAGAACGACGCCATCGGTGGCCAGACAGGGTATGCCCGGGTTCCGTGGCAAACGGGCCGCGTACTCATGCGGATCAGCCTGCCGAGGCGCGGGGTGTGGTACACCCTACGGTACCGATGCAATTGCGATCGGCAGACAAGTCACCATGCAGTCCGGCTTCGCAGCCGCTGATAAACATTGGACTAACGCCCAGACATCGTCTCGACGGGAGCGGTTCCCGGCCTGATCCGCAAGCAAGCGCGCGACCGCCCGGGCGCTCCAGTCCGGAGCGGGCCGGAACTCCCTGCTCTCGGCTCACCACGACTCGCTGGGCAATTCATTAACCGCAGTCAGATGACAAACCAATTCCTCGAGTTTGCACCAACTTCGGGAGCGCGCAGGCCGACCATTGCGCACGTCGCGGACGGGCCGTTCCTCGCGCGTTGCTTTCGTTCTTTCGCCCGATTCTCCCCTTGGTTTGCCAGCGATCCGGCAAAGACCAAAGAGGACCATCAATCTGCATCTAACCTCCGCTGACACCAGTCACGCCAGAGTCACGCCCGACCCTTTAAGACACTCGCACCGTCCTGAAGCCGATAGTTCACCTGTAAGCAGGGCGAAATAGAGGAGAGAACCATGAGAAAATTATCAGCATTTCTTGCCGTTACACTGCTTGTGACGACAGGAGCCTGTGCGCGAGTGTCGGTCGAGCGAATCGCGCATGACGACGAGACCACCGTCGGTATTCGGTACTACGAACCGAAGATCTATCTCCTCGTCACCAAGAAGGTGGACAAGGAAAACAAAGTCGAGTTCGCGCACCAGTTCATCTATCTGCCGGACTACTCGCGACCCTACGTGATGAACATGGAGCCAGGCATCGGAGTCGCCGAGATGAAGCCGCGCCTCGAGAATGGCTGGAACTTGACCGGCGTCGACATAACCCAGGACAGCAAGGCCGCCGAAACGATGACTGCCGTCGGCTCGCTGATCAGCGTGTTCATGCCATCTGCCGCCGGCAACCGGTCTCTCGAAGAAGGCCTCTACATGCTCGAGTTCGACCGGAGAACCGGAAAGCTGACCGGCTTCACGCGCGTGAACGCGATCGTCCAGTAAGGGCTCTCCCTCCTGCATCGAGCAGGCCCGAGCCCACACCAAGATCTTCTAACGCACGCCGGTTGTGTACCGGCAGATCACCCGAAGGACACGTCCCCGAGCGCCGCCGGGATCTCTGAACGAGGAGAATCGATATGGACGACACGACCCTGAACGAATTGACAATGAACTGCGAGTTTCTGCTCGACCGGACCGGAGACGGGATGGTCGAGGAGTTCGAGCCATTCGCCGGTGAGGAGATGCTCTTTCCGGCGAACGGGAACAAGGCGAGCTTCCAGGTGACGCTGCGCTACGGCGATGGTCGACCCGCGCCGGGGCGTCGAGTAACGTGCCGTTCAGAGCCTGCTTCGCTGATCGCTGCACAGTGGCGGGACGTGAACCATCTCGCCCCCCGATTTGAGCGCAGCGAAGCACTGATCCGCGATCGGGTCGCACAAGCGATGGTTCGCCTTGGAGCCAGGGTGACGCCCACGGTCGCGACGACCGACCGATCTGGAGTCGCGACATTCACCGTTGAGGCATTTCACGTGTGCGGCAACGACGCCGCGGCCGCTGCTGATCACATCATCGCCAACTCCGAGGCGGGCGAGAGCCGTGCCCTGATCAAATGCGGAGTCGCAGGTCTCGCTGCACTTAGCGACAGTCCGGGTTCGGGGCTCACGACATCCGGTCTTGTCGGACGTCACATGCATCCTGACGTGATTCGGGTCCTGCAGGCCATCGGCGCTGCGTGGCAACAGGTTGGAGGTAAGCCTGCGGGAATGCCGAATCATATTACGGTAACCGGTGCAACCATGCGCTGGGGCGGCCTCAATCCGCCCCACTTGACGCATCGCTTCGGCGGGACCGCTGACCTCCGTCCCATCGGCACCCGAGACGCGCCGGTAAGTGTCAGCGACCCGCACTATCACCGGAGGGGAACTGAGATCCTAGTAGACTTTCTGCGACAGACCGGAGCGACGGCGATCTACTTCGCGGAAAACCTCCCGGGCGTTACGAAAGTCGACGCGGGCCACCGTGACCACATCCATGCAAGCTGGCTCAGAAACCCTCTCGAGCCGTGGTTGACGCGCCTCAGCGCAGAGTCCCTGCGGCGGATTTTGGCCCTTGACTTGGTGATGCTTGAGAAAGTTTCCTAGATTGAAAGTGGTCAGCTCCCTTTCGTCGGACTCGCTCGATGCAGTTCACCTGCCATCGCCTTGCGCGAACGAGGACTCGAAGAACAATCCTCCCAGCCTGGTTCACGTTCGTCCAGGTACCTTCGGCCGCGTCTCAGGGCGCGGCCGCACTTTTCATTACCCCTACCACAAGATGAAACTTCTCCGGACGGCGTTTTCATGTGTGGACGGCTCCGGCACAGAGAGGTGGTCCCCATCGTTCGGACAGTTTCGCGGGCACTGTCACGAACGCGGAGTCGGCGCGGGCGGGTCCAACGGATGCCCTGACAGTCACGCCGCCGCGACCGCGGTTTGCCATTGAGCGAATGCCTCGCCCCGGAGGGTGCGAAGTGTTTGTCGGGAGATCAGATGGCGCTGGACGTTGAATGTGTTGTAGACGGCGGCGTGAGCGGAAAGGAAGCGCTGGGTCGAGCCCGGTCTCTTGAAGCCAATCCACGATCGCTCCCGTCGCCGAACGGGTTGGTGCGAATTCTCGGCGCGATTATTCAGCCGGCCGCCGGTCACGTGTCGGTCGGCCATGCCGATCTCGCGGAGCGCGGCTCCATACGACCGGAGCTTGTCAGTCACGATCGAGGTCGGAGCGAAGCGCTGCTTACGAAGCAGACCGCGGATCAGCTTCAGAGCGGCCCGCTTGTCGCGCCGCTGCTGCACAAGGATGTCCAGCACTTCGCCCTCGGCGTCGACCGCCCGCCAGAGATACATCATCCAGCCGCCGATCGAGACGAACACCTCATCCAGGTGCCAGATATCGCAAGGCCGCGGCCGGATGGTGCGGAGCCGCCGGGCGTAGGCCGGACCGTACCTGGCGCCCAGCGCCGGACCGTTTCGTAGCTTAGATCGAGGCCTCGCTCGGCCAGGAGATACTCGACGTCGCGCAGGCTGAGGCTGAAGCGCAGGTACAGCCAGACGACATGTTGGACGATCGACGGCGGATAGTGCAGGCGGGCGTATGAGATCGGCTTCATGCGCCGAGGTTACCGTCTGCGACCGGCGTCAGCCATGAGTTCGTGTAACAGTGCCCAAGTCCGGCTTTGCGGCGAGCCCGCGTGAACTACGCAGCAGTCTTCCATTTGAGCGGGGTCATATAGACGATGTGATCACCTACACTAACCATCACATCGCCGTCCTGAATATTGATTTGGAGCCTCATCGCGCGGCTTGCCAGTTTTGCCAGTTCGCCTGTGTCCTTCTCGGGAAAATTTATCACTTGAAGATTCTCAAAACGGGTGGTGTTTTTTCTGATCTTGTCCCACCAGATCTCGGCCGTCCTGCCGCCATAAGGATAGACAATCACCTTGCCGGCCTTGCCACAGGATTGACGCATCACCTTCTCGCTGGGAAGCCCTAGGGCTACCCACACATCAAGCACTCCGTTCAAGCTTTTCTGCCAAATGTCGGGCTCGTCATCTGTTGATATTCCCTTAGTCATTTCCAGATTCTCGTGGGCATTTAGCGCAAAGGCTACAATGCGCACCATCAGCCGCTCATCCGTCTCAGATGGATGCTTTGCCACGGTTAATTTATGGGTCTCATAGTAGTGACGATCCATGTCGGAGACCGAAATCTCAACTTTGTAAATGGTGGCATTCTGCGCCATGATTTGTCCCAAAGCTGCGAAGATTGCGATGCTTACAGGGTCTGGCGACCGTGTGAAAGCAGATAGAGGGGCCGCGACGGCGCTGTCACGCGAACTCATGGCTGACTCCGGTTGCGGGCGATAACCTCGACCCATGAAACCGATCTCATTCGCCTGATTGCACTATCCTCCGTCGATCGTTCAGCAAGCACTGTCAGATCTTCGTGGGCTGGGCACACGAAGCTCAGGTTCCGATCTGGGGTCACGTCGCTTTGGCCGCGGACGCCCATTGAGCAAATGCCTCGCCCCGGAGGGTGCGAATTGTTTGCCGGAAGATCAGATGGCGTTGGACGTTGAACGTATTGTAAACGGCAGGGTGTGGAGAAAGGAAACGCTGGATCGATCCCGGTTTCTTGAAGCCAACCCACGATCGTTCCCGTCAGCGTGTAGGTCGATGCGAGTTCTCGGCGCGATTGTCCAGTCGGCCGCCGGCCACGTGTCGACCGGTCATGCCGATCTCGCAGAGCTCGGCTCCATACGAACGGAGTTTGTCAGTCACGATCGCCGCCGGTGTGAAGCCCTGCTTCCGGAGGAGGCGGCGCATCAATTTCAGTGCAACTCGCTTGTCGCGCCGGTGCTGAACCAGAACGTCCAACACCTCGCCCTCGGCGTTCACTGCTCGCCATAGGTAGATCATTCGGTTGCCGATCGAGACGAACACCTTGTCCAGATGCCAAGTATCGCGGGGTCACGGCCGCATGCTACGGAGCCGACAGGCGTAGGTCGGAGCGAACCTGGCAACCCAACACCGCACCGTTTCGTAGCTCAGATCGAGCCCCCCGCTCGGCCACGAGATCCTCAACGTCGCGCAGGTTGAGGCAAAATCGCAGGTACAGCCAGACGGCAGGCTGGGCGATCGATGGCGGATAGTGCAGGCAGGCGTATGAGATCGGGGTTCACGACGCGAGGTCACTGGCCGCAATCGCCGTCAGCCATGAGTTCCTGTGGCATCACCCCGTCCCGCCTTCGCTCATTGATCGTTCGCCGCCGCAGTAGCCCTGGGTCTGGTCGCCAGATCCTGAGAGAATCATCCCGAGTTTGCATCTGCCACCGCTGTCGTATTGAAGCACCCTATCTCGGTGTCCACGGAACCGGTCGCAGGACACCATGCCTTCCTGCCTACGCCATGCTGGCCGGTTGAAATGAGCCGGTTCAACCGCGCGCCGTGACGTCAACCGATGGCGTCGTGAACAGCCTGAGCGAGTTCGTAGTCCCGATATGGCTTGCGAAGGAACAGCTCAGCAACATCGTCGCTGACTTTTTCGACGATATCGCCGTCGTATCCGGACGTGAAGAGAATGCGCAGATCCGGTCGGCGCTGCTTGGCCTCGCGCGCAAGCTGGTATCCGTTTGATGAACCCGGCATAACGATGTCGGTAAACAAAAGCCGAACGCCGCGTTCTTGCTCCAACGCAGCCAGAGCCGCGTCGGCGCTGTCCGCCTCAATGATCCGATATCCGAGTTCGCGCAGCATCGCGACGGCATTTTGCCGGACGGAACGCTCATCCTCGACAACCAGCACGAGATCGCTGTCCCGTGCCCTGGGCAGTTCGACCTTTCGTGCGAGACTGGCCGGCTGAACGGCTGGTTGAAGTTTGGCGCCTCGGTCGCGCGGCAGATATATGCAGACGGTCGTCCCTTTGCCTAGTTCGCTCTCGATGGCGAGGTCGCCGCCCGACTGTGTGACGAACCCATGAATTGTACTGAGGCCAAGTCCTGTCCCGCGGCCGGTTTCCTTGGTCGTGTAGAAGGCCTCGCACGCGCGCGCCAGGACCTCGGGCGTCATCCCGCTGCCGGTGTCCGATACTTCGAGGATGACATAGTCACCGTTCGGCAAGTCGGGCCGGTTGTTCGATGAGGCTTCGTCGATCCGTGCATTGGCGGTCCGGATTGTGACACGTCCTCCGTCGTGCATGGCGTCGCGCGAGTTGACCAGGAGGTTCAGCAACGACGATTCAATCTGACCGGGGTCGCTGTGGACGGACCACAGGTTGGCTGCGAGCTTTTTGCGGATTTCGACTCGGTCACCGAGCGTACGGGCAACCAGGTCGGAGAGGCTGCCGATCAAAGCATTCAGATCGATCGTCCGAGGCGTGAAACTCTCCCGTCGAGCAAAACCAAGGAGGCGCTGCGTCAGATCGCGGCAATGCAGCGCGCCTTGAAGGGCCTGATCGACTCGCCGTGCCGTCTTCGGATCCAACCCCTTGGTCCGCTGCATACCATCCAGATTGCCGATGACAACAGTGAGCATGTTGTTGAAATCATGGGCGATGCCTCCGGTGAGCTTACCGATGGTCTCGATCTTCTGCGAATGCATCAACTGCTGCTCGAGCATCCGTCGATCATGCACGTCGAACATCGTACCAAAGACCCGCGGGTTGTCCGAATCGCCGGACGAAACCACCACGCCCTGATCGAGGAAGTATCGATACTCATCATCGGCCCGACGCCAGCGATACTCGACTGAATAGCTGTCGCCCGCTTGCAACTCCGTCAGGATCTTGCTCGCATCGGCCCAATCGTCGCTGTGGACGCGTTCGGACCAAAGCGCGGGCTCGGTCGCAAAGTCGAGGGCGCTGTACCCCAGCAGTCGCGCTGTGCTTTCGTCGTGCAGGAAGGTGCGGGTCGCCTGACCGTTGTCGACCTCGGCTTCGTAGACGGCGATCGGCAGGGAGCGTATGACCATAGCTTCGCGCTTCTCGGTCACCCGCAGCCGTCGCTCCGCCGCCATGTGTTCACCGCGGATCCGCAGGTTCTCCTCGTACAACCGTTTTTCCAACTCAGCCTTGCGCCTGATCTCCTCGGCTTGCCGATAGAGATCAATGAATACCGAAACCTTGGCGCGCAGGATCACCGGCTCAACCGGTTTGAACACATAGTCTACTGCGCCCTCCGAGTATCCTCGGAACACCTGCGCCTCGTCCTTGTCGTACGCGGTCAGGAAAATAAGGGGGATATGTCTGGATTTTTCGCGCTGCCGAATGATTGCGGCGGTCTCATACCCGTCCATGTCGGGCATCCGGACGTCCATGAGAATCGTGCAGAAATCGAGCAGCAGGATTTGCCTCAGGGCTTCTCTTCCCGATCGCGCGAAGACGATCTCCGCGCCAAGTCCGGACAGCACCTCGGAGATCGCCATCAGGTTCGCGGGCTCGTCGTCAACCAGCAATACTGCTGGCGGAACTGACCGGTCGGAGCCTCGGCCTATTGCTTCTGTCGCGGTGCTCATTGTCGGCCCCGCTGGTCTGGCGCGACAGGAGTGTCGGCGACTTTTTCCACGCTGTCTTGTGTGCGATAGAGCCAGGTGCGTATCGTTGAGATGAGCTGTTCGGGGTCCACAGGCTTTGAGAGGTAGTCCGACGCGCCGGCATCCAGGCATTTCTTACGGTCGTCGGTCATGGCCTTGGCGGTTACGGCAATCAGCGGAAGGCGTCCGACGGCGCCTCCGAGAGCGCGGATCCGCCGGATGGTCTCATAGCCATCGATCTCCGGCATCATGATGTCGACCAGCACAATGTCGAGGTCCTCGGTTTTGCGCACCAGTTCAATGCCGCTGCGGCCATCTTCGGCATGCAGGACGGAGACCTGGTGCCGTTCAAGGACGCTGGTCAGAGAGAAGATGTTGCGGATGTCATCGTCGATGATCACGACGCGTGCGCCGGCAAGCGCCGCGTCGGCACGGGAAGCACGCTCCACCGCATTTTGGCCTTCGGCCGGGAGCACTGATGTCGGCAGGTGCAACCATACAGCGGCTTCGTCCACCAGGGCATCGTGATCGGTGACGACCCGGCGGGTGACCCAAGGCATCGGCTGACGAAGTGTTGCAGCACTCTTTTCGGACAACTTGTCGGGGACGTAGACGAGGACCGGCAGGTTCTCTGGCAGGTCGGCGTTCTTCAGTTCTCCAAGGAGTTTGATGGCCTGCGCAGGCGCGGTCGTCAGGTCGAGCACCACGCAGTCAAACGCTGCCGCCTCCAGCGCCTGCAAGGCAGATCCTCGCTTTGCGGTCTGGACTGTAACTCCTGGCGGTCCGCCAAGCAGGTCTCCAAGGCCGAGATCTCCACTGCTGCCCACCACCAGGAGCCGCCGATCGGGCCGGGCAACAAAGTCGCGCAGCCGTCGGAACGATGCGGCGAGTATCTCGCGTTCGGCCGGCTTGCTGGTAAATCCGAACGCGGTCATGTCGAGGCCCCGCCGACGGTGTTCGGGTGCGGAAATGATGTGGACTGGGATGTGGCGCGTCGCGTCCTCGTGCTTGAGTCGGTCGAGCAACGCCCACCCATCCATGTCCGGCAGGTCGAGGTCGAACGAGACCGCATCGATCCGCAACTCGCGAGCCATCGCCAACGCGTCACGGCCGCGGCTGGCAACAACACCCTTCATCCCAGCGCTTCGAACGATATCGAGCAGCAGGTTCGCATACTCAACATCCTCTTCGACGATCAGCATGGCGGGTACGGAGCCGTCCAGCTGCCGACGGTCGTCGGTTGCAGAGCGTGGCCTCGCTGTTCCCGGGAGTGCGGACGCTACGATGTTGTCGGACACGGTCTGCCCGGCAGCAATGGCAGGCTTGTCTTGTGGCTCCACCACTTCTGTATCCATCGGAAGATACAGGGTGAAACTGCTGCCTCGCCCAGGGGTGCTGTCGACCTTGATCTCGGCGCCGAGCAGCTTCGCGATTTCCCGGCAGATTGACAGGCCGAGACCGGTACCGCCGTACTTGCGGCTGGTAGAGCCATCCCCCTGTTGAAATGCCTCGAAGATGATCTTCTGGTGGTCCTCGGAGACGCCGATGCCGGTATCGGTGATCGTGAACCCGATTACGTGGTTGGCAACCGTAAGCACAGGATGATCACGGCTCCAGCCTGTGGTCACGATACGAACCTTGATCGCAACTCCGCCGGTTTCGGTAAATTTGAAAGCGTTCGATAGCAGGTTGAACAACACCTGCTGAAGGCGCATTGCGTCAGTGTAGATCTGTGGTGGCAGGGATTTGTGGAAATCGATGACGAAACTGAGCTTCTTCTCTGTCGCAACGGGCGTGAACGTCCGCCTCAGGTGTTCTTCCAGCAGGTCGAACCGCATCTCGCGGATCTCCACACCCATGGCACCGGATTCGATTTTCGACAGATCGAGAATTTCATTGATGAGCGACAGCAGATCGTTGCCTGACGAATAGACAGTGTGGGCGAACTCGACCTGTTTGTCGGACAGGTTGCCGTCGGAGTTGTCGGCAAGAAGCTTGGACAACACCAGCATGCTGTTCAGCGGCGTGCGCAATTCGTGGGACATGTTGGCGAGGAACTCGGACTTGTACCGGGATGTCAGCGCCAACTGCTCGGCTTTCTCCTCCACCGCCTGCTTGGCCCGTTCGACCTCCATGTTGGTCGCTTCGACTTGCCGCTTTTCGACCGCGAGCAGTTGAGCCTTCTCCTGCAACTCGTCGTTCTTGGCGCGCAGTTCCTCGCGTTGGGTCTTCAGCAACTCCTCCGACTGGCGCAGGGTCGTTGCCTGCTGTTCCAACCGGTCGTTGGTGTTTCGCAGTTCCTCCTGCTGGCTCTGCAACTCGGTGGTCAGCCGCTGCGACTGCTTGAGCAGGTCCTCGGTACGCATGTTGGTGGCGATCGTGTTGAGGACGATGCCGATGCTTTCCATCAACTGGTCGAGGAACGACAGGTGCGTTTCGTTGAAGCGATTGAACGATGCGAGTTCCAGCACCGCCTGGACGTCCCCTTCGAACAGCACCGGGAGCACGACGACATTCAGTGGAGTGGCTTCTCCGAGGCCAGAGTTGATCTGAACGTAGTTTGTCGGCACGTCGGTCAGCAGGATGCGTTGCTTCTCGAACGCGCACTGTCCTACCAACCCTTCGCGCAGGTGGTAGCGGTTGGAGAGCGATTTCCGCTCCTTGTAGGCGTAGCTCGCCAGGAGCTCGAGGACCGTTTCCTCCTGCTCGTCCTTCTCTTCCTCAAGACGCGCCATATAGAAGACGCCCTGCTGTGCACCAACCAGCGGCGCGAGTTCGGAGAGCACCAGGTTCGAGACCATCACCAGATCCCGCTCGCCTTGCAGGCGGCGGGTGAACCGGGCCAGATTTGTCTTCAGCCAGTCCTGTTCGGTGTTCTTGAGGGTCGTGTCCTCAAGGTTCCGGATCATCTCGTTGATGTTGTCCTTAAGAGCGGCGACTTCGCCTGACGCTTCGACCGTAATCGACCGTGTCAGGTCGCCGGTCGTGACCGCTGTTGCAACCTCGGCGATCGCGCGCACCTGGGTGGTAAGGTTGGCCGCCAACTGGTTGACGTTGTCGGTGAGATCGCGCCACAAGCCCGCGGCGCCCGGCACCCTTGCCTGACCCCCGAGCTTACCCTCGATACCCACTTCACGGGCCACGTTGGTGACCTGATCGCCGAAGGTCGCCAGCGTCACGATCATGCCGTTGATGGTGCCGGCCAACGCGGCGATCTCGCCCTTGGCGTCGACGGTCAACTTGCCGGTGAGATCGCCCTTGGCGACGGCGGTGACGACGTCCGCGATGCCGCGCACCTGGTTCGTTAGGTTGGTCGCCATCATGTTCACGTTGTCGGTCAGATCCTTCCAGGTCCCGGCGACACCCTTCACCTCGGCCTGGCCGCCCAGCTTGCCCTCGGTACCGACCTCGCGGGCCACACGGGTCACTTCCGAGGCGAACGAGTTGAGCTGATCCACCATGGTGTTGATGGTGTCCTTGAGCTCAAGGATCTCTCCTTGGACGTCGACGGTGATCTTCTTCGACAGGTCGCCGCGGGCGACCGCGGTTGTTACCTCAGCGATGTTTCGGACCTGACTGGTCAGGTTGGTTGCCATCGCGTTCACGTTGTCGGTCAGGTCCTTCCAGGTCCCGGCAACACCCTTCACTTCGGCCTGACCGCCCAGTTCACCCTCGGTGCCGACCTCGCGGGCCACGCGCGACACTTCCGACGCGAAGGAACTGAGCTGATCCACCATGGTGTTGATGGTGTCCTTGAGCTCGAGGATCTCACCCTTCACGTCGACGGTGATCTTCTTCGACAGGTCGCCGTTGGCGACCGCGGTCGTGACCTCGGCGATGTTGCGGACCTGACCGGTCAGGTTGGTCGCCATCGCGTTCACGTTGTCGGTCAAATCCTTCCAGGTGCCGGCGACACCTCCAACGGCGGCCTGGCCGCCGAGCTTGCCGTCGGTTCCGACCTCGCGGGCCACGCGCGACACTTCGGAAGCGAAGGAACTGAGCTGATCCACCATGGTGTTGATGGTGTCCTTGAGCTCAAGGATCTCACCCTTCACGTCGACGGTGATCTTCTTCGACAGGTCGCCGCGGGCGACCGCGGTTGTGACTTCGGCAATGTTTCGGACCTGACTGGTCAGGTTGGTCGCCATCGCGTTCACGTTGTCGGTCAGATCCTTCCAGGTGCCGGCGACACCTCCAACGGCGGCCTGGCCGCCGAGCTTGCCGTCGGTTCCGACCTCGCGGGCCACGCGCGACACTTCCGAGGCGAACGAGCTGAGCTGATCCACCATGGTGTTGATGGTGTCTTTCAGCTCGAGGATCTCGCCCTTCACGTCCACCGTGATCTTTTTCGACAGATCGCCGTTGGCGACAGCGGTTGTGACCTCGGCGATGTTTCGGACCTGACCGGTCAGGTTGGTCGCCATCGCGTTCACGTTGTCGGTCAAATCCTTCCAGGTGCCGGCGACACCCTCGACGGCAGCCTGGCCGCCCAGCTTGCCCTCGGTACCGACCTCGCGGGCCACGCGCGACACTTCCGAGGCGAACGAACTGAGCTGATCCACCATGGTGTTGATGGTGTCCTTGAGCTCAAGGATCTCGCCCTTCACGTCGACGGTGATCTTCTTCGACAGGTCGCCGTTGGCGACGGCGGTCGTGACCTCAGCGATGTTTCGGACCTGACCGGTCAGGTTGGTCGCCATCGCGTTCACGTTGTCGGTCAGGTCCTTCCAGGTGCCGGCGACACCCTTCACCTCGGCCTGGCCGCCCAACTCGCCCTCGGTGCCGACTTCGCGGGCCACGCGCGACACTTCGGAAGCGAAGGAACTGAGCTGATCCACCATGGTGTTGATGGTGTCTTTCAGCTCGAGGATCTCGCCCTTGACGTCGACGGTGATCTTCTTCGACAGGTCGCCGTTGGCGACCGCGGTTGTAACCTCAGCGATGTTGCGGACCTGACTGGTCAGGTTGGTCGCCATCATGTTCACGTTATCGGTCAGATCCTTCCAGGTTCCGGCCACGCCCCCGACGGCGGCCTGGCCACCCAGTTTGCCCTCGGTGCCGACTTCGCGGGCCACACGAGTCACTTCCGAGGCGAACGAGCTGAGCTGGTCCACCATGGTGTTGATGGTGTCTTTCAGCTCGAGGATCTCGCCCTTGACGTCGACGGTGATCTTCTTCGACAGGTCGCCGTTGGCGACCGCGGTTGTAACCTCGGCGATGTTGCGGACCTGACCGGTCAGGTTGGTCGCCATCAGATTGACGTTGTCGGTCAGGTCCTTCCACGTCCCGGCCACGCCCTGCACGTCGGCCTGGCCGCCCAGCTTGCCCTCGGTGCCGACCTCGCGGGCCACCCGCGACACTTCCGAGGCGAATGACCCGAGCTGGCCCACCATGGTGTTGACGATCTTGCCGATGCGCAGGAACTCGCCGCGAAGCGGCCGGCCGTCAATATCGAGGATCATCGCTTGGGAAAGGTCGCCCTTGGCGACAGCGCCAATCACACGCGCGACCTCGGCCGTTGGGTACCCCATGTCGCTGATCAGGCTGTTGACGGCGTCGATGCAGGTTTGCCATCCACCTTTGGCATCCGACAACTTGGCGCGCTGACTGATCTTTCCTTCCTTGCCGACCGAGGTGCTGAGTCGACTGAGCTCCTTCACCAGTTCCTGGTTGAGCTCGACGACGTCATTGAATGCCTCGGCAATGTCGCCGTCCACTCCGGTGAGGTCAGTTGGCAACCGAGCCGTGAAGTCGCCTTTCCGAAATGATCGTAAAGCCTTGAGCAACTGCCGATCGGTGAGAGGCTGGTGGTCGACGACTGCGTCCATAACGGATCTCCGGGTCGGTAGGCGGAGGTTGTTCACGAATGGTTGGGTGCGTCGGCTGGCCCCTTCGACGCCAGGGTCGTGTCCTGTCGTTAGCCGTCCGGTGACGGTTCGGTCGCCGCTGACCGGGTCAGAACAGAATCCAGTGCGCTGGCGATCTCGTGCTCGGTGCAGGGTTTTGACAGAAATCCGTGCGGTCGAGCCGAGGCAGCTCGCTGTCGGGTGGCCTGATCATCCGAGCCGGACAGGAAGACCACAGCGGTGCCGAAGCGATCAGTCAACTCGCGTGCCAGGGAGACCCCGTCGCGTTTCCCGGCCAGCCCGATATCGACGAGCGCTACCGCTGGCCGATAGGTTTCGACCATCGAAACAGCTTGATCCGCTGAACGTGCAATTCCGCAGCATCTGAAACCGAGGGTGTCTAATGCGTCCTCAAGATAGAGCGCGACGAGACTCTCATCCTCGACGATGATGGCCAGAGGGCCATCGCTCCGTTGCAACTGTGGACAGGATGCATCGGACATGGGCCTTCCCTCAAAAAGTGTTCTCGGGTGGCCCGTTCGGGTTGCAAGGCGGCCTCCGCACCGATTGAAACGCGGCCCGACCCGCGTTTTGATGGATATCCCCCTCACGGTCCCGCAGCCTTCGCCGACCGATAGAGCCGACCATGTATCCCACGTGCTTGAAGGTGGGGGCGGCCATCCGCACGACGCGAAACCTCCCAAGGGACTGTCAAGTTCCAAATCTGTGACAAAGGATGCCAAGAAAAGGCGCTATCCCGCAATGCTTGCAGTGGCGTGTAGTGCCAGTTCCGTGCTCACGTCGCCGGCGCGTGTCGTCTGGCTCAGGTAGATCGCCCGGTAGTGTTGCCGCCGGAACGCTGCAGAATCTCCGTGGTCAAGGTGGCGTGAGCAGAGAGGAAGCGTTGGGTGGATTCTGGTCTCCCGCAGCCAATCCACGATCGTTCGCGTCGGCGAGTGCGCTGGTGCGAATTCTCGGCGCGATTGTTCAGTCGACCGCCTGTCACATGTCGGTCTGCTATGCCGATCTCGCGGAGCGCGGCTCCGTATAACCGGAGTTTGTCAGTCACGATCGTCGATGGAGCGAAGCCCTGCTTCCGCAGAAAGCTGCGCATCAGCTTCGCGGCAGCCCGCTTGTCGCGCCGCTGCTGCACAAGGATGTCCAGCCCTTCGCCCTCGGCGTCGACCGCGCGCCAGAGATACATAGTCCGGCCGCTGATCGAGACGAACATCTCGTTCAGGTGCCAGGTGTCGCAGGGCCGTGGTCGCATCGCGCGGAGCCTCCGGGCGTAGGCCGACCCGAAGCGCGCTCGTGTGCGGTGCGGACAGATCAGTCTTGAGCTCCGCCTTGCGGGCCTCCAGCGTGGTCAGGTGGTCCTGGATCTCCGACGAGCGCAGGCCTGCCAGCACCGCATCGACCGCGCGATCGAGGTCCTTCTGGACCCGAGCTAGTTCCTGTTCCCGTGCGGCGCGCCCGGCACCCTTGGCGGTCCACAGCCGGTTGAGCTCGGCGTTGAACTCGGTGACGAACGCCCTGACCGCGTCGGGCTGCATCAGGTTGCGGCGCAAGCCGTCAAGCACGCGCTGTTCGAGAGACGCGTCATGTTAGCTTGACCGCGTATCCACGGAACCGGCAGCAGGCCAAATCGGATGGTCGGCGGTTAAGAACGTTTCAAGTTTAGTTCGGTTGATCTAGATCAGCGATCTTGAAGCGCGAGCAGTCCAAGCTTGGCTTCGGGTTTCGCTATACCGCGTACCAAACTGCCACTTACCTGTCCCCTAAGCTGTGCTGGCGAGTCCGTGAACAATGTCGGCAAGTCTGTCACCGGACAAGGTGAACTCGTGATCGTGTGGAATTTCTCAGGTTGGGGCGTTTTCAGCAATCCGTGGTGCTGATCGGGATGCAACGGGTCCATGACATGGCCGCGCTCGGGTCAATCGTGATTGGCAAGGCTTCAGAGAGACTTATCCGCAACGCGTAGGGAATGCTGCATCGAACACACTTGAGCGCTGTCGAACTCATGCGACGCGGAGACTAGTCATGGCCGATCAGAAGGTTACTGCCATGTCGATGGCTGCTGACACGAGTGTTCAGGCCCGAGCAAACGCTCGTCGGCGCGCATTGCGCTTGTTGCCGGCACCGGAACCGTCGGCGGGGCTGGCGGCCTACCACCGAGAACTTGAGTTGGCGCTGGCTGCGTCTCCGGCCAAGAGAGCCAACTATGATCGCTACCTTGCCGCTGGACGCAGGAACGCCGAGCCAGACTACCTGCCGATCAAGCTGGATGTCGAGAACGTCAGCCGGTGCAACTTCCGCTGCACGATGTGCAGCGTCAGCGCATGGGAGCATGGCCGGCGTGCCGGCGACCTGCCGCTTGCGGCGTTCAAACGGCTGATCGACGATCAGGTCGGACTGGTGGAAATCAAGCTGCAGGGCCTGGGCGAACCGCTGATGCAGCGCGACCCGTATTTCGACATGATTCGCTATGCCCGAGCCCGTCACATCTGGGTCAGGACGACCACCAACGCCTCTCTGCTGCATCTGAAGGATAACTACCGAAAGCTGCTCGACGCCGATCCGAACGAGATCCAGGTTTCCGTGGATGGGGCGACCAAGTCGGTGTTCGAAACGATTCGACGAGGATCGGTGTTTGAACGGGTTGTCGATAATTGCCGGCTGATCAATGCGTATTGCCGGGATCGCGGCGTTACCCGCACCAAGATGTGGACAGTCGTTCAGCGTGCCAATTTTCATCAGGTAACCGACCTCGTGCGTTTGGCGGGGGATCTCGGCTTCAAGCACCTGACTTTCTCGTTGGAGTTGGTGGACTGGGGGCTCACCGAATGGCGTTCCGCAAACGACGCCGTCAGCGTTGAAGACGAACTGGATCCGGTCGCGCTGCGCCAACTGATCACCCTGGGCGATCAGCATGGTGTCGAGGTGCGGTTCTGGAGCGCCACCGAGAAATACTCGATCGACACGCCGGAATCGCTCTGTCCGTGGCCGTTTGAACGCGCCTACGTGTCCTCGGATCTTCGTGTCGTACCGTGCTGTGCAATCGGCAATCCGGACGTACATCAGATCGGTGACGCTCTTGATCCCGCCGACCCGAATGCCTTCACACGGCACTGGAATGGCGCGGACTACGCCGACTTCCGGCGAGCGCATCTGGAAGGCCGTATCCCGGAAATCTGCCAAAGCTGCTATGCAGGATCCGGCAGAGAATTGTAGATGAACATTGTTAAGGATAGCAATTATACATCGAAGTGACGAGCATACTGACTGTTCAACTGCTGAATGACTTCATATCTGCGTCCCCGGCACCGGGTTCTTGAGTCGGCTTGATCTGCTGCGCCGGCAGCTTGGCGACTTGCCCGGGATCACAAGCGTTCCAAGCTGTGGGCCGGCATCAAATAGACAGCCTCGCGGAGCTCGGCCGCCAGGATGAAGGCGGACATCGGCGCCATGATTGCCATCGTCGTCTCTCGGAGCAATTTGAGATCAAGCAAGCCGATTTGACATGGATCATACCTCGTCCGACGCGCCTTCCTGAAACTGGTCCCCAAGGGCATCGCTCCGTGTTGTGCGGGGCGGCAGTTCAGGTGGGGCACAGCAATGCGGGAAGTCGACGCAGTCCAGCCGAATCCGCAGAACCGTATTCTCGGGATGAGTACCCTGGCGTTCACGGTTTGCTTTGCGGTCTGGACGATCTTTTCGATCATCGGAGTGCGGATAAAGCAGGACCTGGGGCTTTCGGATACGGCATTCGGCCTTCTCGTCGGGACGCCGATCCTGACTGGCTCGATCAGCCGGATCTTCCTCGGGATCTGGACAGACCAGTACGGCGGGCGTCTGGTCTACGTAGCAACGATGGTTCTGGCCGCCATTGCGACCTTCCTGCTGTCCTACGCTGAAACCTACGAAATGATGCTCGTCGCCGCGCTCGGCGTCGGGCTCTCCGGTGGTTCGTTCGCGGTCGGCGTTGCGTACGTCTCGAAGTGGTATCCCAAGGACAGGCAGGGCACGGCCCTCGGCATCTTTGGTGCCGGGAATGTCGGTGCTGCGGTCACGAAGTTCGTGGCGCCGTTCGTTCTGGTGGCGTTCGGCTGGCCGATGGTCGCGCAAGTCTGGGCCGCCGCATTGATCGTGATCGCCGTGATCTTCTGGCTCGCGACCGAGGATGACCCAGCGCTGCGCCGCCGGCGTGAGCGTGGCGAAAAGGCGCCCGGGTCGTTGCTGCAACTGGAACCGCTGCGCAATCAGCAGGTCTGGCGGTTCGCCCTCTATTACTTCTTCGTGTTTGGCGCCTTCGTTGCGCTGGCGCTGTGGCTGCCGCGCTATCTGATTGGTGTCTATGGCCTGGATCTGAAGACTGCCGGCATGCTGGCCGCAGCCTACTCGATTCCGGCGAGCCTGTTCCGTGCCTACGGCGGGCACCTCTCGGACCGCTATGGCGCGCGCACCGTCATGTACTGGACGCTTGGCGTCTCACTGGTCGCGCTGTTCATGCTGTCCTACCCGAACACCGACTATGTGATCCACGGCATCGAAGGCCCGATCAGCTTCTCGACACGGATGGGGCTGGTGCCGTTCGTGGTCGTGATCTTCGTGCTTGGGTTTTTCATGTCGCTGGGCAAGGCGGCCGTCTACAAGCACATCCCGGTCTATTACCCGGATCACGTTGGTTCGGTCGGCGGTCTGGTCGGGATGATCGGTGGGCTCGGCGGTTTCGTCCTGCCGATCGCCTTCGGGGTCATGAACGATCTCGTCGGGGTGTGGACCAGCTGCTTCATGCTGCTGTTCGCCATCGTCGCGGTGGCGCTGGCCTGGATGCATTTCTCGATCCGTCAGATGGAACGCACCGCTGCGGGCGATATTCTCGACACGCTCCCTGCTTTCCCGGAACTGGAGGGGGTGCATGACAGCGCGAAGCACGGTCGGGGCAGCAGCGCACTGGTCACCGACTGGCGGCCCGAGGATCCGGCGTTTTGGGACTCTACCGGGCGGCGCATTGCGCAGCGCAATCTGTGGATCTCGATACCGTGCCTGCTGCTGGCCTTCTCGGTCTGGATGGTGTGGAGTGTGGTGGTCGCCAAGCTGCCTGCCATCGGCTTCACGTTCACCACCAACGAACTGTTCTGGCTGGCGGCACTGCCGGGTCTGTCCGGTGCCACCCTGCGCATTTTCTATTCCTTCATGGTTCCCATCCTCGGCGGACGGCTGTGGACGACGCTGTCGACGGCGTCGCTGCTGGTGCCGGCGTTCGGGATCGGTTACGCGGTCCAGGATCCGAACACGCCGTATCTGATCTTCCTCGTGCTGGCCCTGCTGTGCGGCCTCGGCGGCGGCAACTTCGCCTCTTCGATGGCCAACATCAGCTTCTTCTTTCCGAAGGCGCAGAAGGGCAACGCGCTGGCGCTGAACGCCGGGCTCGGCAACGCCGGGGTCAGCGTCATGCAGTTCGCGGTCCCGCTGGTGATCACCGCCGGCGTGTTCGGGGCGATCGGCGGAGAGCCGCAGGTCGCCTCGGCCGGGACCCGGTTCTGGATGCAGAACGCCGGCTTCATCTGGGTGCCGTTTCTGATTGCGGCAACGGTGCTGGCTTGGATCGGCATGAACGACCTGGCCTCGGCCAAGGCGTCGTTCCGCGAGCAGGCGGTGATCTTCCAGCGCCGCCACAACTGGATCATGTGCTGGCTGTACACCGGCACCTTCGGATCCTTCATCGGCTATTCGGCGGGGTTCCCGCTGCTGGCGAAAACCCAGTTCCCGGCAATCGACTCGCTGCAGTACGTCTTCCTCGGGCCGCTGATCGGTGCCTTGAGCCGGGCCGCCACGGGCTGGATCTCCGACAGGTTCGGCGGTGGACGGGTCACCTTCTGGACCTTCCTTCTGATGATCGCGGCGGTCGGCGGAGTGCTCTACTTCCTTGGCATCAAGGACCAGCCGGGAGCGTTCTGGGGCTTCTTCGCGATGTTCATGGTGCTGTTCTTCGCGACGGGGATCGGCAACGCCTCCACCTTCCAGATGATCCCGATCATCATGCGCAGCGAACTCGGCCGGCTGATGCCGGGCGTCCCGCCGGCCGAGCGTCACCGGCACGCCGACAAGGAAGCAGCGGCGATCATCGGTTTCACCTCGGCTATCGCGGCTTATGGCGCCTTCTTCATCCCGAAGGCCTACGGCACCTCGATCACGCTGACCGGTGCGCCGCAAGCAGCACTCTGGGGCTTCCTGGTGTTCTACGTCACCTGCGCGGCGCTGACTTGGTTCGTCTACACGCGGCCCGGGGGGCTGCTCCACGACATCGAGCGCGGCGGCACTTCGACGCCCGCCGCCCCGGCTCCCGCAGAGTAAGGAGGCTTCAATGAGCCATCTCCTCGATCGCCTCAACTTTCTGTCCGCCGCCCCGGTCGAGCCGTTCGCCGAAGGGCACGGGATCACCACGGGCGAGGATCGGCGCTGGGAGGACGGCTACCGCAAGCGCTGGCAGCACGACAAGACCGTGCGATCGACCCATGGCGTGAACTGCACCGGCTCCTGCTCCTGGAAGATCTACGTCAAAGGCGGAATCGTCACCTGGGAAACCCAGCAGACCGACTACCCGAGGACCCGTCCGGACCTCCCGAACCACGAGCCGCGCGGTTGTTCTCGCGGGGCCAGCTACAGCTGGTACATGTACTCGGGGAACCGGGTGAAATACCCGTTGGTACGGTCGGTCCTGCTCAAGCTCTGGCGTGAGGCTCGGATCCTGCGGACGCCGGTGGCTGCCTGGGCATCAATCGTCGAGGATCCGGTCAAGCGCCATTCCTACACGTCGCGCAGGGGGCTCGGTGGCTTCGTCCGGGCGAACTGGGACGAGGTCAACGAGATTATCGCGTCGGCCAACGCGTATACCGCCAAGACCTACGGCCCCGACCGGGTGATCGGGTTCTCGCCAATCCCGGCGATGTCGATGGTCTCCTACGCGGCGGGCTCGCGTTACTTGTCGTTGCTCGGCGGCGTCAGCATGTCGTTCTACGACTGGTACTGCGACCTGCCGCCGGCCAGCCCGCAGACCTGGGGCGAGCAGACCGACGTGCCGGAGAGTGCCGACTGGTATAACTCCGGCTTCCTGATCCTGTGGGGTTCGAACGTCCCGCAGACCCGGACACCAGACGCGCATTTCTACACCGAGGTCCGTTACAAGGGCGCCAAGAGCGTGGTGGTCAGCCCGGACTATTCCGAGGCCGCCAAGTTTTCCGACCTGTGGCTGCACCCCAAGCAGGGCACCGACTCCGCCCTCGCCATGGCGCTGGGCCATGTGGTTCTGCGCGAGTTCCATATCGACCGTAAAGCCAAGTACTTCGAGGACTACTGCCGACGCTATACCGACATGCCCATGCTGGTCCGACTGGTGAAGAAGGACGGCCACTACATCCCGGAGCGGCTGGTCCGCGCCTCGGAGTTCACTGGTGGGCTCGGCCAAGCGAACAACCCGGACTGGAAGCCGGTCGCCGTCGACCGGGTCTCCGGTGATGTTGTGGTGCCGAAGGGTTCCGTGGGCTTCCGCTGGGGCGAGTCCGGCAAGTGGAACCTGGAGCCCAAGGAAGCCGGGGGACGCGACGTCGAGCTCGAGTTGACCTTTATCGACAAGGCCCGGCACGACGACGTGGTCGAGGTCGGCTTCCCGTATTTCGGCAATCTCAAGCACGAGCACTTCGCGTCCACCGAGCATGAGTCCGTGCAGATCCGAAGGGTGCCGGCCAAGAAGGTCGCCCTGGTGGAAGGGGACGCGCTGGTAGCGACCGTGTTCGACCTGTTTGTCGCCAACTACGGTCTCGATCGGGGGCTCGGCGGGGAGAATGTCGCCATGGGGTTCGACGAGGACGTGCCCTACACGCCAGCCTGGGCCGAACGCATCACCGGCGTTCCGGCCGACAGCATCGTGACGGTGGCCCGCGAGTTCGCCCGCAACGCCGAGAAGACCAACGGCAAGTCGATGGTGATCCTCGGTGCCGGGTTGAACCACTGGTACCACATGGACATGAACTACCGGGGGATCATCAACCTCCTGGTCATGTGCGGCTGCGTCGGACAATCCGGTGGCGGGTGGTCGCACTATGTCGGGCAGGAGAAGCTGCGCCCGCAGACCGGTTGGCTGCCGCTCGCCTTCGGCC
Organism: Thalassobaculum sp.; assembly: GCF_040219215.1. Taxonomy (GTDB): domain Bacteria; phylum Pseudomonadota; class Alphaproteobacteria; order Thalassobaculales; family Thalassobaculaceae; genus Thalassobaculum_A. Next base: position 15,300 of record NZ_JAVJSX010000011.1, on the reverse strand, counting down.
TCGACTGGGGGCGGCCGCCGCGGCAGATGAACTCGACCTCGTTCTTCTACGCCCACACCGACCAGTGGCGATACGAGACCCTGAAAGTCTCCGAGATCCTGTCGCCGACGGCGCCGGAAGGCCCGTGGGACGGCACGCTGATCGATTACAATATTCGCGCGGAACGCATGGGATGGCTGCCGTCGGCGCCGCAGCTCGAGACCAATCCGTTGACGATCGCCGCGGCTGCCGCGGCTGCCGGCCAGGAGGTCAAGGACTATGTGGTCGAGGGGCTGAAGGACCGCACGCTGCGGATGTCATGCGAGAACCCCGATGGCGAGAAGAACTGGCCGCGCAACATGTTCGTGTGGCGCTCCAACCTGCTGGGCTCGTCCGGCAAGGGTCATGAGTATTTCCTGAAGCACCTGCTGGGAACCGACCACGGCGTCCTCGGCAAGGATCTTGGCGAGGAGGGCGCGCAGGGCGTCCGCGAGGCGCAGTGGCACGACGAGGCACCGAAGGGCAAACTCGACCTGCTGGTCACTCTCGACTTCCGGATGTCGACTACCTGCGTCTACTCCGACATCGTCCTGCCGACCGCCACCTGGTACGAGAAGAACGACCTCAACACCTCGGACATGCACCCGTTCATCCACCCGCTAACGGCGGCGGTAGATCCGGTGTGGGAATCGCGCAGCGATTGGCAGATCTACAAGGGCCTCGCCAAGCGGTTCTCAGAAATCGCGCCCGAGGTCCTGGGGGTCGAAAAGGACGTGGTGCTGACGCCGATCCTGCACGATACGCCCGGCGAGATCGCCCAGGCGATGGACGTGAAGGATTGGCGCAAGGGCGACGCCGACGCGATCCCGGGCCTGACCATGCCGCAGATCAGCGTGGTCGAACGCGACTATCCGAATCTCTACAAACGGTTCACTGCGCTTGGCCCGCTGATGACCTCGATCGGCAATGGCGGCAAGGGTATCGCCTGGAACACCGAGCACGAGGTTGAACTGCTCGGCCAATTGAACGGAACCGTCACCGAAGACGGACCGACCAAGGGGCTGCCGCGGATCGAATCCGATATCGACGCCACCGAGGTGATTCTGAGCCTGGCGCCGGAGACCAACGGTGAGGTGGCCGTCAAGGCCTGGACCGCGTTGGAGAAGTTCACCGGTCGCGAACACACCCATCTGGCAATGCCCAAGGAGGACGAGAAGATCCGGTTCCGCGACGTGGTCGCGCAACCCCGCAAGATCATCAGTTCGCCGACCTGGTCGGGGATCGAGTCCGAGAAGGTCTGCTACAACGCCGGCTACACCAACGTCCACGAGCTGATCCCCTGGCGCACCCTGACCGGGCGACAGCAGCTCTACCAGGATCATCTCTGGATGCGGGCGTTCGGCGAGGGCTTCTGCGTCTACCGTCCGCCGATCGACACCAAGACAGTGACACCGCTGCTAAAGGGCGATAGCGACCGGCCGCAGGTGGTGCTGAACTTCATTACGCCGCACCAGAAGTGGGGCATCCACTCCACCTACACCGACAACCTGCTGATGCTGACGCTAAGCCGCGGCGGGCCGGTGGTGTGGCTGAGCGAGACCGATGCCGCCAAGGCGGGCATTCAGGACAACGATTGGGTCGAGGCCTACAACGCGAACGGCGCCCTGGTCGCCCGCGCGGTGGTGTCCCAACGCATGAAGGAGGGCACTCTCTTCATGTATCACGCCCAGGAAAAGATCGTGAACATGCCGGGCTCGGAGATGACCGGCCGGCGCGGCGGTATCCACAATTCGGTGACCCGCGCGGTGTTGAAGCCGACGCACATGATCGGCGGCTACGCCCAGCTGTCATACGGATTCAACTATTACGGCACCGTCGGCTCCAACCGCGACGAGTTCGTGATCATCCGGAAAATGGACAAGGTCGACTGGCTCGAGGGGCCGGCTGACCAGGCCAAGGAGGCTGCGGAATGAAGATCCGTGCTCAGATCGGCATGGTGTTGAACCTCGACAAATGCATCGGGTGCCACACCTGCTCAGTGACCTGCAAGAACGTCTGGACCAACCGCGAGGGTATGGAATACGCGTGGTTCAACAACGTCGAGTCCAAGCCTGGGATCGGGTACCCCAAGGAATGGGAGAACCAGAAGAAGTGGAACGGCGGCTGGGTCCGCACAAAAGGCGGCAAGCTGCAGCCGAAGATGGGAGCCAAGTGGCGGGTCCTGGCGAAGATCTTCGGCAACCCGGACCTGCCGGAGATCGACGACTACTACGAGCCGTTCACCTTCGACTACGAGCATCTCCAGACCGCGCCGGACTCCAAGGCGACCCCGACGGCGCGTCCCCGCTCGCTGATCACCGGCGAGCGCATGGAGAAGATCGACTGGGGACCGAACTGGGAGGAGATCCTCGGAGGTGAGTTCTCCAAGCGCTCCAAGGACGTGAACTTCGAAGGCGTCGAGAAGGAGATCTACGGCCAGTTCGAGAACACCTTCATGATGTACCTGCCGAGGCTGTGCGAGCACTGCCTCAACCCGACCTGCGTGGCAGCTTGTCCCTCCGGTGCGATTTACAAGCGCGAGGAGGACGGCATCGTCCTGATCGACCAGGAGAAGTGCCGGGGCTGGCGGATGTGCGTGTCGGGCTGTCCGTACAAAAAGATCTACTACAACTGGTCGAGCGGTAAGTCGGAGAAGTGCATCTTCTGCTACCCGCGGATCGAGGCCGGGCAGCCGACGGTGTGCTCGGAGACCTGCGTCGGCCGAATCCGCTATCTTGGGGTGTTGCTGTACGACGCCGACCGGATCGAGGAAGCGGCGTCGGCCCCCGACGAACAGGACCTGTACGAGGCCCAGCTCTCGATCTTCCTGGACCCGAACGACCCGGCGGTGATCGAGCAGGCGCGCAAGGACGAGATTCCGGAGGCGTGGCTCGACGCGGCGAAGAATTCGCCGGTCTACAAGATGGCCATGGACTGGAAGGTGGCGTTCCCGCTGCATCCGGAATACCGGACCCTGCCTATGGTTTGGTACGTGCCGCCGCTGTCGCCGATCCAATCGGCGGCCGAGGCCGGCAAGATTGGCGTGGACGGCGACATGCCGGATGTCCGCAGCCTGCGGATTCCGCTGCGCTACCTCGCCAACCTGCTGACCGCCGGCAAGGAAGAGCCGGTTGCTCTGGCGCTGGAGCGCATGCTGGCGATGCGCGGCTACATGCGGGCCAAGACTATTGACGGCGTGATCGATGCAGCGATCGCTGATCGGGTTGGCCTGACCCCGGCGCAGATCGACGAGATGTACCACGTGATGGCGATCGCGAATTACGAGGACCGCTTCGTGATCCCGAGTTCGCACCGCGAGGAGACCGAAGACGCCTACGACGTCCGCGGTTCATGCGGCTTCAGCTTCGGCAACGGCTGCTCTGGCGGCAGTTCGGCCGGCAACCTGTTCTCCAGTCCCAAGCGCAAGACCGTAAAGACTCCGACGGAGGTGTTCTGATGATCCGGACGTTCAAGGTGCTGTCGCTTCTGCTGTCGTATCCGACCGCCGAGGTTCAGGGAGCGGCGGCGGAGTTCAGGGCGGCGCTGGCTGCCGAAGGCTTGCTGCCGGAACGCAGGCATCCGGAGCTGTACCGGCTGATCGACCAACTCGCAGGGCTCGACCTGTACGACGCCCAGGAGCGCTATGTATTCTTGTTCGACCGCACCCGGTCGCTGTCGCTGCATCTGTTCGAGCATGTGCATGGTGAGAGCCGGGACCGCGGCCAAGCGATGGTCGACCTGCAGACGCTATATGCCGACAACGGGCTGGTGATCTCCGCCCGCGAACTGCCGGACTACCTGCCGTTGTTCCTGGAATTCCTGGCGGTACGCCCGATCAAGGAGGCGTGCGAACTGCTCGGCCAGCCATTGCACGTCGTGGTCGCGCTGAGGGAACGGCTGGTCAAGCGCGGCAGCGATTACGCAGCGGTGTTCGCAGCGTTGGAGGCGCTGGCCGACGGCGTGGTCTCGAACGACCAGCGAGCGGAAGCCCTAGCCGAGCCCGACGACGACCCGAACGATCTGGAGGCGCTCGACCGGGCCTGGGAGGAATCCGCCGTTGCGTTCGGACCCGAAGCAGGACCGGATACGGCGTGCTCCAAGGCGGAGCTGATCCTGCAGCGGATTGTCGCGGATACGGCACCGTCCAGGCCGACTCCCGGAACCGGACCCCTGTGAGGAGGGCAGATCCATGGCAGGTTTTCTCCAGACAGCGCTGTTCGGGATCTACCCCTACATCGCCCTGACGATCCTGGCGGTCGGCAGCATCATCCGCTACGAGCGGGAGCCCTATACCTGGCGCTCCGGGTCGAGCCAACTGCTGCGCCGGCGGCAACTGGTTCTCGGCTCGGTGTTGTTTCACGTCGGAATCCTGATCGTGTTCTTTGGGCACCTAGTCGGCCTGCTGACACCGATCCAGATCTTCGACGTTCTCGGGATCGGCCACGGCTTCAAGCAGGGCCTAGCGATTGCAGTTGGTGGGGCGGCCGGTATCGTGTGCCTGATCGGCGCGACCATGTTGCTGCACCGTCGGCTAGGCGATCCGCGGATCCGCTCGACCTCGTCGTTCGGCGACATTGCGATCCTGATCCTGCTGTATCTGCAACTGATCCTCGGGCTGCTGACGATCCCGGTCTCGCTCGGTCACATGGACGGCCACGAGATGGTCAAGTTCATGTCCTGGGCGCAGGGCATCTTCATCCTCGACCTAGCCGCGGCCGATTACATCAGGGATGTGCATCCGGTCTTCAAGGCTCACCTGTTTCTTGGTCTGACAATCCTTCTGGTGTTCCCATTCACCCGGCTGGTTCACATGCTCAGCGCCCCGGTGCGCTACCTCTGGCGGCCGGGCTATCAGGTGGTGCGCAGCAAGCGCGCGCCGCTGGTTTCGACGAAATGAGGCGACCATGACCCAGCTCAGCGTGAACGGTGTGGCGATCCCGGAGGCGGCAATCGCGGCCGAGATGCAGAACCATCCTGCGTCCTCCGCGGACGATGCCTGGCACGAGGCGGCCCGGGCACTGGCCGTGCGCGAACTCCTACTGCAGGAAGCACGGCGCCAAGGGCTCGAGACCGAAGCTGCGGATGCCGGCGACGGTCGCGAGCGAACCGCCGAAGAGGGGCTGATTGAACGGCTGCTCGAGCGTGAAGTCCGGGTGCCGGAAGCGGACGAGGCGGCTTGCCGCCGCTACTACGAGAGCAACCGGCAGCGGTTCCGGACCCCGGACCTGTTCGAAGCGTCGCACATCCTGCTGGCGGCTTCCGTTGACGACAAGGCAGCCCATGCCGCCGCCTGCGGTGAGGCCGAAGAACTGATCGCCGGCCTGCAGCGACAGCCCGACACTTTTGCCGCACTGGCCAAGGCTCGATCGGCCTGTCCGTCTGCGTCGACCGGCGGGTCCCTCGGGCAGGTGTCCAAGGGCCAGACGGTCCCGGAGTTCGAGACGTTCCTGTTCGCTCTGGAGTCAGGCCAGCTCTGCCCGGTCCCGGTGAAGACCCGATACGGCGCCCATGTGCTGCGCCTGGATCGACGGATCGAGGGCCGGCAATTGCCGTTCGAAATGGTCCACGAACGGATCGCGGAATACCTGGGAGAGGCGGTCTGGCGACGCGCAAACGCCCAGTATCTGAAAATTCTCGCCGGTAGTGCCGACCTGCAGGGTGTCGACCTCGACGCTGGTGCATCGCCGCTGGTCCAGTAGCGCCCGCGCACCGAGATCCGTCTACGGAGATCATCATGACTGCCGATCGACCGCTGTCGATCCTTCCCGCAAAGGCCTCCCCGGCGTTTCTGGAGGTCGGGCTTCGGCCGTTCTTCCTGGCCGGAGCCGCCTGGGCTGCTATTGCACTTGGAATCTGGCTCGCCGCGCTTGCCGGCGCCGTGGCACCCGGCGGGGACACCTACGGACCGCTGATCTGGCATGCCCATGAGATGATCTATGGCTTCGCTGCGGGGATCGGCGGCGGCTTCCTGCTGACTGCAGTGCCCAGTTGGACTGGTCAGCCCAAGCTGCTCGGTTTCGGCCTTGCTGCCCTGGTCGGCGTCTGGTTGCTGGGTCGTATCGCGATGCTGATGCCCGACGTCGTGGGGGTCGCGGTCGTTGCGTCCCTGGACCTCGGCTTCCTGGCGGTACTGACCAGCCGCACGGCTTGGCAGGTTCGGGTAGCCCGGAACTGGCGAAATCTGCCGATGGTCGCCGGCCCTGCGGCGCTGCTGGTGGGAAACGCGATGGTTCATGCTGACGCCGCCGGCCTGCTGGACGGGGGCGGCACCCTCGGCAACCGGGTGGGGTTGGCGGCGATGATCCTGTTGATCACGCTGATCGGCGGACGCGTCATTCCGGCATTTACCCGCAACTGGCTGGTTGGTAACGGATACGGCGTGCCATTGCCGGTCGAACCGGGACGCTTCGACGCAGCCGTCCTGCTCGCAACCGTCGCAACCTTCGCGGCCTGGCTGGCGTGGCCGGAAGCGCTCGTGACTGGCGCGCTGGCAGGTCTCGTTGCCGTCGGGCACATGCTGCGTCTCGCCCGGTGGCGGGGCTGGCGGACCGGGGTGGAACCGCTGGTCTGGGTCATGCATCTTGGTTATCTGTGGGTCGCGATCGGGTTCGCCTTCATGGCGATTCACGCACTGGCCCCCGATACGGTGCCCCAGGCCGCGGTGCAGCATGCTTTCGGTGTCGGCGCCATCGGTACCATGACCTTGGCGATGATGACCCGGGCGACCCTCGGCCACACCGGCCGGGCGCTGACTGCCGATCGCGGGACCGCTGTCATCTATCTGCTTGTCACCGCTGCGAGCGTGTTGCGGGTGACAGCGGCTTTGGTTCCGACGGTCTCCACGCCGATGATCGATTGGTCCGGAGTGGGCTGGGTGTTGGCCTTCGGACTGTATCTCGCCCTCTACGCGCCGAAGCTGTGCGGAGCTGCAATCCGCGGCTGAGACGCGACTGTGCTCACACGGTCAGGCTTTCAGCTCCACCAGTCGGGTCGATGCTCTCCCGGGCAAATGACCGCTCTGTATCAAGATCGACCGTCTGAATGGCAGTTTTGCGATCTCAAATAGGCAGACATGCCAATGTGGATTGGGAGCGTCGGAACACGGGTGAAAGCCCGGTCAGTGCAGCTAGCATCGAGCCCTGGACTACAATCTAAGGTCGATTCGATAGAGGTAGCATCGAGCCCACGATCACAGTCTGAAAACGGTTCGGTAAAGGTGGCATCGAGCCCCCGCAACCACCGACAGTTGACGCCCCGCTGCCAGCGCAGCGGGGTGTTTGCGTATCTGGTTCCCGCCGTCCGACAGCGCCAGGATCTCCGCCAGATCTCCGTGGACCTCGGCGTCCAAGCCGGAGCCGCTCGCGCGCGGCGTCAGCACGATTTGCTGGATCAGGCAGCGGATCGCTTCTGTTGCTTCGGCCCGTACGGTCTGGTCGTTCAGCGACTGCGATAGCTTGGCGACTTTCAGGGCGTAGAGCTTGGCCAGATTGGGGTGCGGCGTGACCGTCGTGTCCGGCAATTGCTCCAGAGCCGTTCGTATGTCGGCCTCGCGTTCACGCAGTTTCTTGACCCGGGTGTTCATGGACGCGTCGTGGAACCCGTCCTCGATTGCGGCGAGGATCTTGGCGATCTTCGACCGGACCTGCGCGAGTTCATGTTCGGCCCGCTGTGTGGCGGCGGACTGCGTCGCCTGCAGTTTGCGGACCTCGTCATGGAATGCCGATATGAAGACCTCGACGAGTTCAGGTGTGATCAACCGCTCCTGGAGCGCCGACAGCACCCGGTTCTCGATTTCTGGGCGCGAGATGGTGACGGCGTTGTCGCAGGTTCCCTTCGAACGGCGTGTCGAGCAGCCGTAGCGGTCCTGCGCCACGATGGTGTACACGCCACCGCACATCCCGCACTTGAGCAGACCGGACAACAGAAAGACGCGCCGGTGCCCGGTGTTCAATGGATTGCCGGAGGCATCGGTACCCATGACCTTGGTCAACTCCGACTGACGCTTACGGGTCCGGTCCCAGAGCTCGTCGTCGATGATGCGCAACTCGGGGACATCGATCATTTCCCAGGTATCGGAGGGGTTGGGCCGGGCAACCCGCTTGCCGGTTCGCGGGTCCTTGACGTAGCTGCATCGGTTCCACTCGATCCGACCGGCATAGAGAGAATTGTTCAGGATCCCGGTGCCGCGCTCCGGCTGGCCCCGCAGCGTCGTATCGGCCCAGGGTCGTCCTCCGGGACCCGGCAGTCGCTCGGCGTTCAACTCCCGGGCAATTCGGCGCGGGCTGTGACCAGCGGCGTAGCGTTCGTATATCCGGGTCACGATCGCTGATTCCGCCGGGTTGATCGAGCGCCCGCCGGCGCCATCGGCGTCCGGCGGCAGCACGTCGTAGCCGTAGGCCTTGCCACCGGGGATCTTGCCCTTCAGGACGCGTCCCAACTGACCGCGTTTGGTCTTGTCCGCCAGATCGCGAACATAGTGCTGCGCCATCATGCCCATGACGGCGGTATGGATCGGCGTGACTTCTCCGATGTTCAGCGCATAGAGCCGTATGCCGCGGAAGATCAATCGGTCGTGGAGGTCGGCGATATCGGCCAACCGGCGGCTCAAGCGATCGAGCGACTCGCAAAGCACAATATCGAAGCGCTTGTCCTCGGCGTCAGCAATCAGCGACTGGTACTCGACTCTCCCGAACTGGGAACCGCCGCTGATGGCTCGGTCGGCGTAGATCCTTGCGACGTCCCAGCCTTCCTGGACGGCACGCCGACGGCACAATTCGACCTGGTCGTCGATAGAGGCATCGCGCTGATTGTCGGAGGAGTACCGTGCGTAGATGGCAACCGTGGTCACAAGGGCTCCTCTTCTCCGCTTCCGCGGGACGAGGCCATAGCCCTCCTTGGCGCCGGCCGGATATCGATCTGATCACCCATACTACGCCCCGACTTTCAGGAGTCTATGTCGTCATTGGCGAGCCGCCGCTTGAGCGCGGCGATGCTGGCGCCGAACCGCCGCGATGCCGACAGGCCGTTGGCCATGTTGTAGTGCTTCTGACTGGTGGCCAGGGTGGTGTGGCCGAGGACGCTCTTGGCGATGCCGATGTGCTCTGGATCCTCGATCGCCACGCTGGTCGAGGCACAGTCCCGGAACAGGTGCGGGTACAGCGCCCGAGCGTACCGTCTGCCGGTCCAGAGCTGAATGACAGCGTACAGTCCGCCTGCATCCAACGTCGTGCCGTCCATACCGATCCACAGCGAGCGCGAGTCCGGACCGATTGCCCGGTCCCGCAGACGGGGCCGGACGGTGGCAAGGTACACGTCGAAGCGCTCGGTCAGGTCTTCGATCAGCGTTTGTTCCAGAACCCGACGGGACTTGGTTGCCGAAGGCTCGAAGCTGAACCGATAGCGGCTCCCGCGGCGAACGATCGTCTGGCCCAGGACCAGGTTCGACAGGTTCCCCCGCCGGATCGGGTGTGCCGCCAGGAAGCTGATGATCAGGCCATTGCGATACTGCAACGCGCCGTGGACCGGCGCATCAACCCGCTTGGCGGCCTGGTCCATCAGTTCCTGACCGTACTGATACAGATCGGCACTCGGGATCACCCGCGCGGCCTTGTTGCGAACCGACGGGGCGTTGTTCGCATAGTGCCGCGCCAGGTGATCGAGCCAACGGAAGTTCGTGGTCTCCTCCATCGCCCGCAGCGTCCGGTGCAAGCCGGCGATCGCGATGCTCACCGTGTTGCCGGCGACATGGCCGCTCAGGCGCTTGGCGAACGCGTCGACCCGCTCGGCCGCAACCCGAACGGCCGGCCGCACAGACCGATCCAGGATTTCGTTCTCGTCCAGCCAGGCCAGCCAGCTTCCGTAGCCCTGCTCCGCGACAACGATTGTCGACGGTCGCCAACTCGAGGCCCATCCCGGCTCGTCCAAGCGTGATGCCGACACCGTCGCGCGCGCCCACAGCTGATGATCGATGCTCGGCCAGTCGGCGACCTTCATCGGGACAACGTTCGATGTCGTCATGCCGTCACACCATGTCCTGGCTGAAGAAGCCGTCGTCCCGGTTCCTGATCCGCAGGACGGTGCTGTCGTGGAACCGTTGAATGGCGGCGTCGGTCTCGGTATCGGCGTAGAAGTTGACGGTTGTATCCAGACGCTTGTGACCGCACAGCCGGCGCAGGGTCTCGTAGTCCCCCGGATGTTCGCGCAGGTGGTTCATGCAGGCGAAGTGCCGGAACAGGTGCGCGTTGAAGTCGATCCCGAGGTGATCCCTCAACCCCACACGAACCAGGCGCCCGAGACTGTTTGGCGTCATGAAACCGTCCACGTCACCGGGGAACAGGGCGTCGGTCGAGGTCTTCATCAGCAACGGGCGGAACCGCTCCACATACAGGCGCACCAACGCCGCCGACTCCGGCGGCAGGAAGTGATGCAGGTCGACCGAGTTCTTGACCTCCGGAGTCGGGATGGTGATCCGGATGTCGCCGTCCGGGCAGGTCGGCCAGACGATGTGTTTGGCGAGATCAAGGTTTGCCAGGTTGAACCGCCGGATCGGGGCCATCAGCAGGATCTCGACGCAGACGGCGAGCCGCATATCGACGGCGTGGCGGTAGTCGATATCGTTCAGCTTCCGCCGGGCGTCGGCGATGCGCGCTGGCAGCGTATACATCGCCAACAGCGCCTGCTCGTCGTCGAAGATCGACAGCCGCTCCCGGTTCTGACGGGTCATGCCGATCTGCGGTCGCCGGCACCGTCGGGAGAACTTGATCAACGTGCCGAGGTGAGCGTCGTCGAACTCAAGGAACCGGGCGATCGACACGAAACCGTGCGAGTACTGGCAGGCGCTCGGCGAGGCGATGTCGGCATCACCCCAAACCATGTCCAAGAGCTTTTTGACATTGTCCGTGGTCAACAGGGCCTTGATCGAGGTGACGCTGTCGGCCGGCAGACCACCGCGGATCAGAAAGCCTGCCGCGCGACGCAGATTGTCGATATGGCCTTTGACCGTGGTGGGCCGCAGAGCCCGGACCATGACATCGTCGAACTTGCCGGGCTTGATGCGTCGGGCTGCGTAGTCGTCCACGTTGGCCGCGAAGGAGGCCGGCAGCGCGTCCCACGGCACGGTCACGATCTTGCGCCGGCACCGGGTCGGCACCGCCGTACCAACCCAGCCTTCGATCTGGACGACGGCGGCGTTCCAGGCCCGGCCCGCCTCGGCTGCCGTGGAACCTGGATTCTTTGCCAGCGAGAACTCGGTGAGTTCGTCCTCGAAGGTGCTGAACGTCGTGTCGTCGACATCGGCGGCATCGATGCCTTCGCGCGAGCACCAACGGGCGAACCGCGACAGATGGGCCTTGGTGTTGAGGGTCTCGGCGCGATCCATCAACTCCTGCCAAACCGGCGACACGGCGCAGCGTTGGCGCGCACGGATGGTCAGCACGCCGATGCCCGCCAGCGCCCGGTCGATCAGGCTGCGGATATTTGCCCAGCGGGGTTTGCTGATCCCGACGAGTTGCGGGCTTGCCTTGGCGACCAGGACCCGCAGAATCTGCGGATCGGCGTGGATCGACGAGGCCGGCTGCCGGGCGGCGGTGGCGAACACCTTGATAGCGGACCGCAACTCGTAGATCTGGTTCTTCTTCCAGGCCGGCAGAAGTTCGCTGGCACGCGCCCGAACGTCCTCCATGGTCAGGTACTCGGTCATGCTGGGGGCTTCTCGTGAAGCCGTGACTTTGCCTGATTTGGACTGGTGATGACTGTGTATGATTGTGGTCATTTCTAGTGAGGACCTCCGGTTAGTTTTATTCGTAAAGAGACCTAGGGGTTATCACTAGGACTGCCGGGGTGTTCGTCTGCAGTAGACTGGCGGTTACTGGAACAGCCCGCCGGACCGGTGGCGGTTGGCGAACGCCTCCAGGTCGGCGAGGCCGATGCGGACCGCCCGGCCGAACCGGTGGTGCGGCAGGTCGCCGGACTCAACGGCCCGGTAGATCGTCTTTGAGGACAACTGGAGAGCCGCTGCCGCTTCGCGGACGGTTAGCAGTTTCTGCGATGGGTTGGTCATGGTCGGCGCTCCGCATGAGGTCGTGAGCGACCGCCCGGCCCAGGCAGCGAGCGAACGCGATCATGGCCGGATGGCTCCGGGTGATCGTAGGTTCCTGCTTGTCGGCGGTTGAGATCGGGCGTCGCTTCATGCGCTCAATTGGCGGGAGCGATGTCGCTATCCGAAATTTTTTAGTCACTTGGTGGCGCGCGCCGTGTACCACCGGGTCCGAAGCGGACCCCCGAGGACCTTCAGGTACCCCGGGGAGCGTCGTTTAGACGGTGTCGGTCGATAGGTCGTTCGCCGGCGGCAGCTTGTGCTCGAACTTGATCTCGACCGAGTGCTGCGGGCCGACCAGATGGCCGTATTGGTCGAGGGCCTGCTTGGCGACCATCACCGCCATCTCCCGGTTGGCGCAGTCGATGAGAGTGCAGGTTGACGTTACCTTTGCTGGCGGCTCGTCGGGTTTGCTGTGCGAGTAGGTCAGTTGGACACGCCAGACGAAGTCGGTCTTCAGTTTATCTTCTTCGATCTGGGCGAGCTTCTTGAGGAATTTAGACATCGTATGCTCCGGGTTGTTTATAAAAAACTATCTAATGAATCGAGTTAATCAATATGTAATACACGCATAGAAGGAATTTGTCCCTGTTATCTCCCCGTTCAGAAGTTAGTTCTGTTCCGGTTTTGGTCCTCGGCTGACCAGTTTCGATATTCCCACGGTGTGAGCCCGTTGAGGCTCGAGTCAACGACGAGTGAAGGCTGGCAGAAGCCGATATAACTCGACACAAGTTGGCGATGGGCAGACCTTGTCAGCACTCTGGTTTTGCTGCCGGAAGGGAGGTTCACTCATGTCCACCGACCTAAAGATGCTCGCATTGACCTCAGCGTTGACGGTAATGCTTTGGCTGCCGTACATCGTCGCTCACATCGTGAAGTACGGCCTGATTCCGGCGCTTACATATTCCGCCGACGGCCGGGAACTGCCCGGCTGGGCCGAACGTGCCCGCAAAGCGCACTACAATGCCATCGAGAACCTGGCACCGTTTGCGGCTCTGGTGTTGGTAGCCCACGCATCCGGTACCGCCAGTGCGGCGACCGCGACGGCAGCGACGGTTTACTTCTGGGCCCGGGTCGCTCACTTTGCCGCATACGTGTCCGGCATCCCATTCGGTCGAACGTTAACCTTTGCGGTCGGCTGGGCAATGATGCTTTGGATCTTCGCAGAGATTGTCGGGTTCGGCGCCGAGGCTGTGGCCCAGGCATTTCCCATGTTGACCGTGCTCGCCTGAACAACGGGTCGGTCCATTGGTTGCACCCAGAACCGGTGGGGTACCCTGCGCCGACCAACTCCGCGGATCGTAGTCAATGCGATCGGACTATGTGCCGTGCTGCCGGCTGAACCCTGGCCGTCACGTGGCCCGCGACAGCGACCGGGCCACGTCGCGGGCCTCTGCGACGATGGTGTCGCCGTATCGACTGCCAGGACAGAAGCGCACCGGATCACCACCCTGCCGTCAATCACCGTGCCAAGGGCCGGCTTCCGGCCGTCCATGACGATCACATCGGCTTTCCGACGCCAAGCGACGTCCTGATCCGCACGCTGAACTCCCGCTGCTTGCAGTGATATCCGATCGGGCGGTTGCGCTCAGTTTGGCGACAGAGACCGGCTGGTCGGCGTCGGGCCGGTGGTCGCCATCGGGGCTCCTTCTTGCAGATGGAATCGCGGACAGCTGCTTTGAGGAAATATCGTACGCTGAACCGATCGATCCATCGACCGCCCCGACGTGGGTACTTGGACTGCCGAGGAGAAACCTCCAATGACAACGCCATCCCCGTATCCACGCGACATGATCGGCTATGGCGGTGAACCGCCTATTGCCGCGTGGCCTGGCCGAGCCCGTATCGCGGTCAACTTCGTGCTCAACGTCGAGGAGGGATCGGAGAACTCGGTCCTTCACGGGGATGCCCGCAACGAGAGTGGTCTGTCAGAGGTCGTCGGCGGTAGGCATCCGGCTGGTGAACGCGATCTCGGGCTGGAATCGCTCTACGAATACGGGTCGCGCACCGGTGTTTGGCGCATCCTCAGGCTGTTCACCGACCGACAGCTGCCGTTCACCGTCTACGCCTGTGCTCAAGCGCTGGAGCGCAATCCGGTCTCGACCAAAGCACTCACGGAAGCAGGCTGCGACTTCGCAGGCCACGGCTGGCGCTGGATCAATCACTTCGAATTGAACGAGGACAAGGAACGCGAGCACATTGCCCGCGCCGTCGAAACTATACAGCGGTTGACCGGCGCCCCACCCGCCGGCTGGTATTGCCGATATGCTCCCAGTCCGCGTACCCGTCGGCTGCTGGTCGAACATGGTGGGTTTCTCTACGATTCCGACTCATACGCCGACGACCTGCCCTATTGGATCTCGGTCGGGGGGCGTCCCCATCTGGTCTTGCCCTACGCGCTTGACACCAACGACGTGAAGTTTGGCGCGCCATCTGCTTATGGCTCCGGCGAGGATTTCTTCCGCCACTTGGTCGACAGCTTCGACCAGCTCTACGAAGAGGGCGCGGAGGCACCGAAGATGATGTCTGTCGGACTGCACCAGCGGCTGGTCGGTCGACCCGGCCGCGCCAGGGCCCTTGCCCGTTTTCTCGATCACGTCCTGGCACACGAGCGGGTCTGGGTGTGCCGGCGTGTCGATATTGCCCGGCACTGGCATGTGACACACCCGCCGATCACCGCCTGATTGCTTTCGTCTTGCCGGTCGGCAGCGGCTCGGTTCGGTGTCGGTGTGTCATCTGCGATCCGCTGGGCGTTGTCACGCCGACGCGTGGCAGCTCGTCGGGTCGGCGAGTAGGCTGTCTCCATGACGCCGATCTCATACGCCAGCCTGCACTATCCGACGTCGATCGTTCCGCACGCTGATTGGCTGTACCTGCGCTTCAGCCTCAGCCTGCTGGACGTCGACGACCTGTTGGCTGGAGATCAGCTACGAGACGGCACGGTGCTGGGTCGCTAGGCTCAGGACCCATAAACGGGATTCCCATGTGGTCGGGAATGTGATTCAAACTTCCTGAATGTGGGGAGTTTGCCATGATCAACCACCATATCTGGCTTTCGGACGCTCAGTTCTCCCGACTTCAACCGCTTCTGCCGAACAAGCCGCGCGGTGTTCCCAGGGTCGATGACCGCCGGGTGATTAGCGGGATCATCCATGTGATCCGCTCCGGTCTGATGTGGCGGGATGCGC
>NZ_JAVJSX010000010.1:0-16518 GCF_040219215.1 Thalassobaculum sp. | reverse complement strand
GCACCGGCCGACGAACTCGCCGACCTGGTCGAGAAGGCGCGCGGCTACGCACGCGGCGCCAGTGCGGAGAAGACCCGCACGGCTTACCTCTCGGACTGGAAGGACTACGTTGTCTGGTGTGGTCGGCGCGGCGTGCCCGCGGTGCCGCCGAGCCCGCAGTCGATTGGCCTCTACATCACCGACCTCGCGACCGGCGGGGGAGGGCGGGCGCAGCCGTTGAATGTCAGCAGCATCGAGCGGCGCCTCAGCGGCCTCGCCTGGGGCTGCCGGCAGCGCGGTCACGTCCTCGACCGCCAGGACCGCCACATCAAGGAGGTCTTCGCCGGCATCCGCCGCAAGCACTACCTCCCCCCGAAACAGAAGGCGGCCGTGCTGGCCAACGACATCATCGCCATGATCGGCACCCTCGACACCGGTCTCGCGGGGCTGCGCGACCGGGCGATCCTCCTGGTCGGTTTCGCCGGCGGACTGCGCCGCAGCGAGATCGTCGGCCTCGACCACGGGGAAGGGGAGACCGACGAAGGTCTGGGATGGCCCGAGTTCCTCGACGGCGGCATGGTTCTGCGGATCAAGGGCAAGGGGGATCGCTGGCGCGAGGTCGAGATCGGCCGAGGGTCGAGCACCCGGACCTGCCCCGTGGCCGCTCTCGAGGAGTGGCTCGCGATCGCCCGCATCGTCCATGGGCCGGTGTTCCGCAGGCTCAGCACCAACGGCAAGCGGGTGCTGACCGAGCGTCTCGCCGACCAGTACGTCGCGCGCCTGGTGAAGCGCACGGCGATCGCCGCCGGGATCCGCGGCGACCTAACGGAGGGTGCGCGCCGCGAGGCCTTCGCCGGGCACTCGCTGCGCGCCGGGCTCGCGACGGCGGCCGAGGTCGATGAGCGCTGGGTGCAGCGCCAGCTCGGTCACGCCACCGTCACCATGACCCGGCGCTATCAGCGCGAGCGCGATCGGTTCCGGGTCAATTTGACGAAGGCGGCAGGGCTGTGAGCGGCATTCGAGGTCTGTGGGCGGTCTTGATCGTACTAGGGCAGAGCCCTATATTCGATGATGACTGAGTCGCCGATTGTCCTGGTCGAAGTCGAGCCGTTCACGGTGCGTGCCCGTGAGCTCTGGAGCGAAACGGAACTGGAAGCGTTCCAGGACTTCATCGCCCGCAACCCGCTGGCGGGAAGCCTGATCCCGGGACCGGAGGTGTTCGCAAGGTGCGGTGGGCGGCATCCGGACGCGGCAAGCGCGGCGGCGCCCGGGTCATCTACTATTTTCATGACTATGAGATGCCGCTGTTTTTGCTCACCGCATACGCGAAGAACGTCGCTGACGATCTGACGGCACCGCAGAAGCGGGGTATTGCCGAAGCGGTGACTACTCTGGTCGAGCACTACAGGAGGGCGTGATGCCGGCGAACCGGAACATCGGTGACGAGATCCTCGAGGGCCTTGACAACGCGACAGCCTACGCCCGCGGCGAGCGCGGGAAGGGCCGTGCCACGGTCGTTGACGTGCCGCAGGAGGTCGATGTCAAGGCGATCCGTGGGCGGCTCGGATTCACGCAGGTGGAGTTCGCGAACCGGTACGGGTTCGCGCTGTCGGCGGTTCAGGAGTGGGAGAAACGCCGACGCCGGCCGGATCGTGCGGCCCGGATCCTGCTGAAGGTGATCGAGCACGACCCGGATGCCGTCGATCGAGCCCTGGCCAGCTGAGAGAAGCGCCTCGATCATGGTGGGGCGCTGCTTCAAGGCCCTTCTCGCCGTCCGGTTCAACGGTCAGCAAGAGAAGGTGCCGGCTCTTCGGCGCTTCAATCTGCGAACAGCGGCAGCTCCACCGTCATCGAAATCGGGGTTCCCGTACCACTTCTGCAGAGAGTGCCGCTAAGGAATATGCGTGATTTCAAGATGTTGCGGGGTGCCTGATTCGCGCTCTATCAGTTTTTCCTTGAGAAGCAGGTTTCAGGCCCGGCGAGCGCGCTGTCGGACCAGATTGTGCGATTCCTCAATCCGGAAGCGCATCACCCCGTTCGTGTTGATGCGCTTGTAGGCGACGGGTGCGATCCGTGCCCGGTGAGCGTCGGGGTAGAGAGCTGGCCCGCCCTCCGTCACGATGCGCTGCATCTGCTCGGCATTCCAGGCCATCACCGCCTTGGTGAGCAGGGTCAACGCGCCAGAGATCGCCGTCATCTCCTGGCTCGTGCTGCCGCTGGCCAAGGACGTCGACGACTTCACCTTCGACAGCACACCGGTCAACGAGGCCCTGGCACACGATCTGGCGGGCGGTGATTTCCTCGCCCACCAGCGCAACGTTGTCCTGGTCGGCGGCACCGGCACCGGCAAGACCCATCTGGCGATCGCCATCGCGCGCGCCGGCGCCCGCGGCCGCTTCTGCAACGTCGTCGACCTGGTGAACCGTCTCGAGGCCGAAGCCCGGGCCGACCGGCAGGGCCGCATGGCCGACACCCTGTCGCGCGTCGACTTCATCGTCCTCGACGAGCTCGGTTAGGCGACCGCGTCCTGCCGATTGACGAACCGATCGCCGAAATGTGGGCCACAATGAACGTTCCCGACCCGCTGCCGTTCATCGACGGGCTTCTGGCCGCGACCACCAAGGTCCACGGCCTGACACTCGCTACCCGCAACGTCAGTGATGTTGCTCGGACCGGCGTATCAATTGTTGATCCGTTTGCCGCATAAGATTCCGATCATGGCGACGACGTCTGCGGCCAGCACAGCCGCCTGCTCGGTTGGGCCGCTGTGCTCGACGGCGGCATGATCCTGCGCGTCAAGGATATGGAGAAGTACCAGAAAGCTTGGGACTCTCGGCATTGCTGGGCGCCGGTCCGGTCTCTACCGGCTGGTATCCCCGCGTGGTCGTCAATCCAGAGGCTCAACCCGAATCGGTCCTCGCCGTATAGCGCCCCAAGCTTTCTGGTGCTTCCCGTGATGGTCGTATCCGGGTCGCAGCCCAACTGGCGGAGCGCGGCGGTGATCAGACGGTGGGGTGGGTCGAGCGCCGCGATGACACCGCCGAAACGGCGGATCCGCCGGTCGCCCGCCGTCGCGACCCCGATCAACACCTCATGGTGGCGAGGCCCGCCCGGCGCGCAGCTGCGCACGAAGGTCGTGTCCATGCCGAGGTCGATCGACCCTGCGGGCGCCACGACCGCTGGGGCTGCGGGCTGATGCCGGACCGCGATGTCGCTCGCGACGTCGAGAACACTCTGCCGCACGGACTCCGCACATCCCGCCCGATGCCAACGGGAAGAGCTCCCTGATGAGCCCGGCAGCCGCGCGGAAACTTATCCAGGCACCGAGACGTGCCAGCAGCTGCCGGTACTCCGTGGTCGAGCGCGCCGATCTGATCAGCAGTGTCGGAGGGGACTCCCGGGCCGACACTCACGAGGCGGGGGACGCGGATCGTCAACGTGCCATGAAGGCTCTGGATCGCGCGAAGCCGATAGTCTTTCAGCCGCAGTGTCGGGTCGAGCCGGCGCAGCCCGTCGGCCTTCGTCCGCAGAGCTGCCTCCTGGAGCGCCACGACGGCGCGCTGAATGTCACCGAGCATCCGCTGCGCGGAACCGTGGTCGAGACCGATGTCCTCGACGCTCGCCGGAGCGACGATATCGCCAAGCGACGCGACTTCGATACGGCGTTCCGCCGAGCCGGTCTCCACCAGTTCGAGCTTCCAACCCATCCCATGCTCCCGACACGACCGATCGACCGGTTATCCACCTGACGCTGGCTGAGTTGTCGGCGAAGCACGGCATTCATCAGACGATGAGCGTCGACCGGAGGCGCCTGATGATCGACCCGGCGCATGCGCATCTGTCGATCGTGCGGCAATGCGGGTTGGTCTCGATCAGCCGGTCGGCGTTCTACTACGCGCCGATCGGCGAGACGCCGCTGAATCTGGCGCTGATGCGGCTGATCGACGAGCAGTTCCTGGAGACGCCGTTCTATGGCGCCCGTCAGATGGCGCGGCACCCGCGGCGGCGAGGCTATGTCGTCGGTCGCAAGCGCGTTCGGCGCCTGATGGCGAAGATGGGCCTGACGGCGATCTACCAGAAGCCCAGGACGAGCGAGCCGCATCCGGCGCATCGGACCTACAAGTATCTGCTGCGGCACTTGGCGATCGACCGCCCGAACCAAGTTTGGTGTGCAGACATCACCTACATCCCGATGCGCCGCGGCTTCCTGTACCTGGTGGCCATCATGGACTGGGCGACCCGCAAGATCCTGGCGTGGCGGCTGTCGAACACGATGGATGTCGAGTTCTGCATCCAGGCGCTGGAGGAGGCCGTGGCCCTGTTCGGCGTGCCGGAGATCTTCAACACCGACCAGGGCAGCCAATCTAAGAGCGCGTGATCGGAACGCCACGGCGTACTTTGCGGCTTGACTTGGTCCATCGCCCCGGCGACGGGACTTCGCTTCGGTCCGGCGATTTGCGTACCGGCCCGAGATCCTCGGTCTCTCCCTGCTATCAGGTCTGGTGACCCATCTCGCCACACGCTTTGTCGGGATCAAACACAGTGCCGTCGATCCACGTCCGCTGCAGAATCAGGGCGAGCTTGCGAGCGAGCGCCACCTTCGCCCTGTTTATGCCGGCGCGCTTGGCGAGCCTCGCCGCCCAATTCTTCAGAGCGCCGCCCTTGATCGGCCGTGTCAGGATGACGTTGGCGGCCTCATAAAGCGCCGTGCGGACTGCGCCGTCACCGATCTTCGTGATCCTGCTGGTGACGTTGGTTTCGCCCGACTGGTACTTCTTGGGCGTCAAACCGAAATGCGCACCGGCCATCTTCGAGGACCTGAACCTCAGGGGATCGTCGATGGCCGAGACGTAGGTCAATGCGACGATTGCCCCACCCCCTGGCGCCGACATTAACAACCAAACCCGGGTATCCTCACGGGCGATCCTTCGCACCCGCTTCTCGTAGCCGTCCAGTTCGCGCAGCAGCGCGGCACGGACAGCGAGAAGCGCCTGAGCCACGACGGTCAGCGTGGCATGGCCGGCGACCAGCGCCGCGATCCGATCGGTTTTGACCAGAATCGCCTTGGATGCATCCCAAACGTGCCGGGTCTCCAGGAGCTCCGCTGAAAGCCCAGGGTGTCGCATCGCCGCGAACAGCCACTGGAATAGCGGCCCGGCCCCCAAGCCGACCCGCTCGAGGGACAGCCCGAGAGCCTTGAACCAGGCAACCAGCTCGCCCGGATCGCTGGCCACCTTGCCCTCCCGAACGATCTTGCCGTCTGTATCCACAACGCAAATGCTCGACCATTCCAACGAAACGTCGATCCCGGCGTAGTGCTTCCTGACCGTCCCTCATAAGTGCTTGGAGCGGGCCTATCCCGTCTCCGGCCGTTGCAGACTTCAGCTTGAGGGACGATCAATCCGCCCACCAGTTCTCGGGCCGGCGCGTTCCAACATCCAAACAACGCTAGCGCAGAACAATCGGCGAACACCTCGATTCCGCCACCAGTCTCCTGCCTGGGCTTTCGGCCCGAAGCACACACTTGGCCGCGCGCGACGGTTTGACAGCGTCATCCCCACGTTTGGAACTGTCTCCTCGAAGACAGACGTAACTGTCTAAGTATTGGCTAAGAAGTGTAGTGCATTATGCTAATTTCTTGATTTCAAACAGTTTTGACTTCCGTGCCGCTTCCTTCTATTGGGAGACGCTACGTCGTGAAAGCGCGCTGAATGACCCTGACCGCAACCGTCCTTCTCGCCTTCGGCATGTCGATGGACGCCTTCGCCGCGGCGATCGGCAAGGGTGCGACCCTACATCAGCCGCGATTCCGTGAGGCGCTCCGGGCCGGCGCGATCTTCGGGTTCGTTGCAGGCGGGACACCCCTCATCGGGTGGGGGCTCGGCCTCGTCGCCAGCCGGTATATTGCCGCTTGGGACCATTGGATAGCCTTCATCTTGCTAGGGTTCCTCGGCGCCCGGATGATCTACGAGGGGATCAAGCGGTCCGAACGAATGCCGCAGCGTGCCCAGCGTCACTCCTTTGGCCTTCTCATCATGACCGCAATTGCTACCAGCCTTGACGCCATGGCCGTCGGGGTCAGTTTGGCCTTCCTGAACGTCAACATCCTGAACACTGCCGCCGCGATCGGTCTTGCGACCCTAGTCATGGCAACTGCCGGTGTCCTGGTGGGACGCTTCCTTGGGCCGGTGTTCGGCCGTTCGACCGAAGTGGTCGGTGGCCTGATCCTCATTGGCATCGGCGCAAATATCCTGATTGAGCATCTTTCCGTGTAGGTCGAGCCTGGGGACCTGCGTGTCGTAGGTTCGACTTCAGGGTCCGTCGAGGCCGCAATTGCCCATCATTTGATCCTGCCACCGACTACACTCCCGAAACGGATGGTTGTTTGCGCGTGGCCCCCTTTATGTCCGTCTTCGGGGCGTATCGAGTCATCCTGTTCGGCGAAGGTATTTGACGGTTTCCCACCTTATTCAGCCAGTCACGCTGGTCGGCTGATCCCGAGGCGCCGCATCTCGCGGTAGACAGTGGAGCGTCGGAGCCCGAGTTGTCGTGCCGCCTCATTTGGCGACACCTTGGCCTCGATCAGCTTGATGGCTGCCTCGACCTTCCTCTCGTCAAGCGGTTGCCGGCCAAGCCGTTTGCCCCGCCGCTGGAGACGTTCAAGCGAGGGCGCGACTTCGCAGCGTGGCTCGGGCTCGTGCTGATATAGCACTCAACCGGCGGTAAGCAGAGGTTGGGTAGGATATCGAAGATGGGACAGCGCGACATCCGTCGGCTGTTGATCGTCAGGGCGATGGCAGTCTTGCAGTGGGTTTCGCGGAAGGGTTCGATGGCCGGATCGTGGATCAACCGAATGGTGGCCCGTATGCCGAGCAAGCGCGGAGCGATGGCGCTCGCCAACAAGATGGCACGAGCCGTTTGGACCATGCTGACGAAGCATGTGAACTACCGAGATCCGGCGATAGCTCGGGCCTGATCCCAGATCGGTGGTCTGTCGTCGGTGTGTCCGGGATGTGAGGAGGTCAATGAACAACAAGAGCAATTGATCGATAAGATCGAGACCGGGAAAAGCAAATGGGTAGCCGGAGCCTTCGCACTCGTTGAACTGATCTGTACCTAGTCCGCGTATCTCCATGCCGGCCTGCGGCATGTAAAGCGCGGCATATTGAAGGCCTGACACATGACCGCACTCGATCACATGCCCAAAATGATCAAGACCGACTTGCGTCAACGGGGGTATCCGCACGTGGTTGCCCTGGTCGGTGTTAATGATTTCCGGCGCGCCGAACTGCGCCAACGCGTCCTCCAGGACCTGGATGTAGAACTCGGCATTCATAGTGTTCGACCGCCGCCGCGCACCGGGATGTAGGTGATATCGGCGCATTCGCTGCCCGGCAGGCGATGCTTGCATCGCCGCCAGCATCCTCGCCGCCGCCGGCTTCACCCGGGTGCCCAACGTCCCCGGCAGCTGGAAGGCATGGAAGAGCGTCGGCTACAACATCGAAGATTCGACGAGAGGCAGGAAGGACTTCATGCTGGACATCATCCGGATCGACGAGCGCTACGCCGTCTCCAAGTTCGCTCCGGTGGTCGACGAAGGCTTCAAGTCGATCGTCAACCTGCGAACGTCGGACGAGAAACAGGAACTTGGCCCCAACGCCGATGGCTGGATTGTCGAGGAGCAGGGGCTCTCGTATCTCCACCATCCGGTCTCCGTCGACAATCTGTCCGACCAGGTCATCGACCGATTCCGCGAGAAGTTCGAGGACATGCCCGGCCCAGTGCTGGTGCATTGCGCCAGCGGCAAGCGCTTCGGCGCCCTGGTGATATTGCACATGGCGGTCGAGCAGGGACTGTCCGGACAGAAGGTCATCGACAAAGCCGCCGAAATGAGGTTCGAGTGCGACATCTCTCAGCTTGGGAGCTTCGTGCGGAACTACGTCAACCGGCGCACGGCGGCGTAGCGTTGTTCCGAGTTGCGCAATCTCATGGTTGCAGGTCGATGCCGTACTCGCGGTAGCCCCGGCCGGCGGCAGTGCCGCTGCGGTCTCGGGCTCTGCTTCATGCTGGGCTTCGCCACGGTGTTCGTGGTGCTCGGCGCCATCCGGACAGTAGGGGCGGCGTCGGCGACGGGCGGCGGCGGAGTGTTGCTGCTCGGCATGTACGCCGCCGGGCTCGGCATGCCGTTCCTGCTCGCCGCCGTCTTCACCGACGCGCTCGCAGTGCGGTTGCGCGCCATCGGGCGGTACGGACGGATGCTCCAGGTGCTCGCCGCAGTCGTCATGGTCCTTATGGGCGTGGCAATGGTCACCGGCCGGCTCTCGACCTTCTCGTATTGGCTGCTCGAAGCCTTCCCGGCCCTCGCGGCGTTTGGCCAACACGTTTCTGCTATCGAAAACGTCAGGTCATGAGGTTCTACGAAGCTCGCATCCTGCTGCATATCACCCACCTTGGGATGCGCAACCGCACACTCCTCTCCTACCGGGAGCGCTCTTAGGCGCCGAAGGCCGTGTACTCGAGATCGGCATCGGCCCGGGCCTCAACCTGCCGCTCTACGGTTCGCAAGCAAAGGAGGTTCTCGGGCTCGACCCGTCGTCGCGGCTGATCGCCATGGCCGAGCGCGCCGCGCTCCGGTTGGCGCTGCCGGTGCGCTTCATCGAGGGCACAGCAGAGGCTATCCCGCTGGAGCGGGGAAGCGTCGATACGGTGCTGACGACTTGGACGCTCTGCACCATTCCGGCCGCCGTTCGGGCCCTCGAGGAGATGCGCCGGGTGCTCAAGGCCCGCGGCCGGCTGCTGTTCGTCGAGCAAGGGCTGCCCACGGAAGACGGGGTGCGCGGATGGCAGGGCCGACTGACCCCGCTCCGGAAGCGGATCGGCGGCGGCTGCCATCTGAACCGGCCGATCTGGAACTTAATCGAGACCGCGGGGTTTGAAATCACGCGGATCGAGACGGGCTGCGCATTGGGACCGAAGCCCATGCACTTCACGTACGAAGGCGGTGCGCGTCCGGCATAGAGTTCAGGCATGGGTCTCAGCGACGCCCGTCCTGTCTTCGGAACGGGAGCGGACGATGCATGACGAGAAAGACATTGTAATCGTTACCGGGAGCAGCGGCTTCATCGGCTCGGCCGTGATCGAGAAGCTCGCCAGGCGCTTCACACTTGTCGGATTCGATCGGGACATCCCGCCGCACCCTCCGCCCGCTGCCGAATGCGTGTGCGTCGATCTGACCGACGACCGGAGCGTCGCATCTGCGCTCGAGCGTGTACGCGTGGCTTACGGCACCCGGATCGCCTCCGTGATTCATCTCGCCGCCTACTTCGATCTTACTGGCGAGCCCAGTCCAAAATACGAGCAGGTCACCATCCGCGGCACGGAGCGGTTGCTGCGCGCCCTGCAGTCGTTCGAGGTCGAACAGTTCGTCTTTGCCAGCACGTTGCTGGTGCACGCGCCGGGCACTCGAGGCCAGCCGATCGACGAGGACTGGCCGCTCGATCCGAAGCTTCCGTACCGGGAATCGAAGATACTGACCGAGCGGCTGATCCGTGAGCAGCGTGGCTCGATCCCTGCGGTGCTGGTGCGCCCGGCCGGGGTCTACAACGATTTGTGCCACTCCGCCTTTCTATCGCGCCAGATCGCCCGGATATACGAGCGGAAGCTGGTCAGCCACGTGTATCCGGGA
The DNA here is from genome assembly GCF_040219215.1 of Thalassobaculum sp. GTDB lineage: Bacteria > Pseudomonadota > Alphaproteobacteria > Thalassobaculales > Thalassobaculaceae > Thalassobaculum_A. Next base: position 6,854 of record NZ_JAVJSX010000010.1, on the reverse strand, counting down.
GACCTCGAGGTCGGGCAGCCCTTCCTGCATCTCGACGACCTGGCGGACGCCCTGCTCGCGATCATCGAGCGTCGCAAGGAGTTGCCGCCGGAGCTGCCGCTGCTCCTCGGCGAACCCGAGACGACGAGCTTCGGCGAGGTCCAGCGCCTGCTCGGCCGGTTGATCCATGATGAGGAGTGGGCGACGCGGCAGATCCCGAAGACGCTGGCCCGAACGGGCGCGTGGGTCGAGGACGAGATCCTGGACGAGGAGCCGTTCATCAAGCCGTGGATGGTCGACATCTCGGATGACCACTACGAGCTCGACATCGCGCGCGCGCGGACCCTGCTCGGCTGGCAGCCGAAACACGCGCTCGGCGATACGCTTCCGAAAATGGTCGAGGAACTGAAGGCCGATCCCTTCGGCTGGTACAGGGCGAACAAGCTGAACGAGGCGCGCGTGGCGGCGTCCCGGGTCGAGGCGGAGCAGCAGCGGGAAGCAAAGAGCAAGAGTGATCCCATCGTGCATCACGAGATGCTGCGTGAGCACACGGCGAGCATGCGGCGCATGCATTTCGACATGCTGTGGGTGCACTTCTTCAACATCCTACTCGGCGTCTGGCTCGCCACGAGCCCGTTCGTGTTCGGCACGTTTGAGGAGGCCAATTTCCGAAACGCTGTGTTGCGTGTCACCGAGGAGCGCGGGCTGTGGGATCCAGCACTGCGCAGTACCCTGACCGCCTGGAGCGACCTGGTCAGCGGCCTGCTGATCGTCCTGTTCGGATGTCTCTCCCTCTCGCCCCGGCAGCAGTTCAGATGGGCGCCCTGGGCCAACACGGTCGTCGGCATCTGGCTGTTGTTTGCACCGCTGGTGCTCTGGACGCCGAGTGCGGCCGTATATGCGAACGATACGGCGGTCGGTGCGCTGGTGATAGCGTTCGCGATCCTCGTGCCGATGATGCCCGGCATGAGCCACGAAGGCATGATGGACCCGTCCGACATGCCACCCGGCTGGACCTACAGCCCCTCGACCTATCTGCAGCGCCTGCCGATCATCGCGCTTGGTGCGGTCGGATTCTTCATTGCCAGGTGGCTCGCCGCCTATCAGCTTGGCCATGTCGACAACGTGTGGGAGCCGTTCTTCCCGGGCGATGCCGCGCGCAACGGGACGGAGTTCATCATCACCTCCGATGTCTCGAAGGCCTGGCCGATCGCCGACGGTGGCCTGGGCGGCGTCAGCTACATGTTCGAGGTGCTGATGGGCGTGATGGGCGGACGCGCCCGCTGGCGGACCATGCCGTGGATGGTGCTCCTCTTCGGTATCGTAGTCGTGCCGCTCGGGGTGGTCAGCATCTACTTCATCATCATCCAGCCGATCGTGATTGGCACCTACTGCACGCTTTGTCTTCTCGCCGCGCTCGCGATGCTGATCATGATTCCCTACTCGCTGGACGAGCTTGTGGCGATGGGGCAGTTCCTGATCCTCAATACTAGGCGCGGCCGCCCGTTCTGGCGGGCGTTCTTCATGGGCGATGCCCTGTCCGGCAGCGGCATCGACAAGCGGCCCGATTTCGGTGCGCCTTTTGCTTCCATGATTGCCTCCGCCGCCCGCGGCGTGACCATCCCGTGGACGCTCGTCGCCAGCGCTCTTCTGGGACTCTGGCTGATGTTCAGCCGCCTCGTACTCGGCACCGAGCCGCCAATGGCCGACAGCGACCATCTGGTCGGCGCCCTCGTCATCACAGTCGCGGTCAGCGCCATGGCCGAGGTGGCGCGGCCGCTACGATTTATCAACGTCCTGTTCGGTCTTTGGCTGATCGCGGCACCGTGGCTTCTCGCCGGCGCCGGCGCGCTCGCCGCGGCCCTGGGCATGATCGTCGGTATCCTGTTGATCGCGCTTAGTCTGCCGCGCGGCTCGAGGAGCGGCGAGCACTACGGCAGTTGGGACCGATACGTCGTCTGAAACCGGGAGAAGGATTGTTCCCGATGGGCGGATGCCATGACCCGAGCGGATTATGTGAGGTCGAGATGCTGGCGGCGGCCCGACGCAGCACCATGAACGAGGAGGCCAGCGTAAGGGCGGAGCCCAACGGTGCTGGCTTTTGATCTATCGCGAGGAGACGGCCGATGATGATGGATTGCATGCAGGGAATGGGCTTGGGAATGGGCTTGGTAGGGCTGCTGGTTGTGGTTCTGGTCGTCCTCGGCGTTGCAGCGCTCGTGAAGTACCTGATGTCGATGCGCACGTGAGGTGCGGCAGCGTCGACAGCGATCCATCTTGACCACAATTGCCAACACGCCGAGCGGTCTCCGGGCGAACGGACCAGCGGACTCTCGATGCACGAACCTCAGCCGACCACAGGCGAACTAGGGACTGCGCCTCAAAATTAGCTCATTCAGAGTTCAGCAGTCCCACCCCGAAACGGTGCGCGTTTGACCGCTGCCCGAACTCGAAGGCCTCCTCGAGCGACAGCAGGATCGTCCCGGGGTGCTCGAGCCGCCAGCGCTCGCCGGTCGCGCGCGACACGTGGAAGAACATGTGGTTGCACGCGGACGCGATCACGCAAGCCGCCGACGCGACGTCCCAGGCCTCGGGCCGCACGATGGACGCAACGGCAGCGGCCGGTTCGACGGCTTCCACGCGCCGCGGCGACACGGTCAGGTGGATAGCCTGTCCCGTCACGGGATCGTGCGTCTCGACCTGTGCCGTCCGGTCGAGCAGCGCCGGGAGGAACAGCGTGTCGTAGGCACACCACGTCCACAGAGCGCGGCCGTCGACGATCATCCGATGTGGTGTCTCGGTCACCGAGAGACCCATGAAGCCGCGTATCCGGCCGTCCTCGGCGGCAAGAACGAAGCGCGTCAGCCTCGAGGCCTTCACCAGGTCGTCGGCCGCCTTCACGGACGTGCGGAGGGCACGGGCGAAGTCGTCGACCGCGACCGGCTCGCCCCGGGCCAACTGCCGGAGCAGCACGAGCCCGGCTCGCCGCTCGGCCGGAGTCGGCACCGGCGCGCGGCGCAGGGCGGACACCTCCCACAACGCATCGACGGCCGAAGTGTCGGTCTGTGTCATGGCGGTTGTTTCCTCTGCTTCACCGAACATGGATGATTGCGGCCCGAGCCATCTTTCGCTTTCGCTTCGATCGCTCGCCTATCCGGCACAGCAAGACAGCTTGGCGACGTCTCGCTCGAAACCCTGGGCGGCCAGCTTCAGGCCCTCGACGGTCGTCAGGTATGGGAAGATCGTCTCGCCGAGCGCCGCCGCAGTCATGCCGTGCCGGATCGCCAGGACCGCCGTCTGGATGCTGTCGGCCCCCTCAGGCGCCAGGATCTGGGCGCTGAGCAGCCGGTCGCTGTCGGCGTCGGCAACCAGTTTGATGAGCCCGCGGATGTCCCGAGCCGCCAGCGCCCGGGGCAGCTGATCGAGCGGCAGGACGGATGTCTTGACGCGGTGCCCGGCGGCCCGGGCGGCCGCCTCGGACAATCCGACGCCGGCGACCTGCGGATCGGTGAACACGATCCACGGAATCGCGCTGTCATCGTAGCGCAGGCGATCGCCGTCGAGGGCGTTCAGGGCGGCGATCTTCGCCCCATGGGCCGCCATGTAGACGAACTGGTCGCGGCCGGTGACGTCGCCGGCGGCGTAAACACCGAGCCTCGAGGTGCGCATCCGGTCGTCGACCACAATCGCGCCGGTGGCGGTGAGGGTGACGCCGGCGTCGGGCAGCCCCAGCTCGGCCGTATTAGGTCTCCGGCCGGTGGCGATCAGAACCTGCGCGGCCGCGATGACGTCCCGCTGACCGCCGGTCTCGATCTCGAGGGCGACGCCGCCTTCGGAGAGACCGATGCGGCGGTATTCGAGACCGGTCCGCACGGCGATCCCCTCATCGCGGAGATAACCGGTCAGCGCGTCCGAGATTTCGGGCTCGGCGCCGGGCAGCAGGCGGTCGCGGGTGACCAGCGTCACCTGCGTCCCCATCCGGGCAAACATTTGTGCAAGTTCGCAGCCGATGTAGCCACCCCCGACCACGAGGAGCGAGCGCGGCAGCTCCGCAAGCTCGAGCGCGGTCGTGCTGGTCAGATACGGAATCCGCTCCAGGCCGGGAATGTCGGCGCCGGCCGGCGAGGCGCCGGTTGCCAGGACGATGCTCCCGGCCTTTAAGGTGTCGCCGTTCAAGGCGAGCCCGGCACCGCTCAGTCGCGCGACGCCCTCGAGATAGTTGATGCCGTCGTAGGCCGGGAGGAGGTCGACATACTTCTTCTGCCGCAGCCCGGCAACCAGGTCGTCCTTGGCCGCGATCAGATCCGCCCAGTCCGTGAGGTGGGCCTCCCCGACGAGCCCCGCAAACCGGCTCGCTGCGTGCCCCGCGTGCAGCGCCTCGGCGGCGCGGATCATGGTCTTGGACGGCACGCAGCCGACGTTCACGCAGGTGCCGCCGATGGTGCCGTGACCGACCAGGGCGACGCGGGCACCCTTCTCGGCGGCGGTGATCGCCGCCGAGAAACCCGCCGACCCGGCGCCGACGACGGCGAGATCATAGCTTCCGGCGCGGACGGCGCCGGGCGTGCAACAGTCGGACATTTCACGATCTCTCGTTGGTGGGTTGAGCGTCTCTCGAGCAGCACGCCAGTACCTGCCGCCGTCGCCAAAGGCCGTAGCCGGTGATCCCGAGGAAGATGGCGAGTGCCGGGAACAGCACGTAGTCGAGCCAGCCGAGCCAGGCCGACAGGCCGACCGCCCCGAGCAGGATGACGAGTATCGGCGTGAAGCAGCAGAGCGCCGCCACGACCGACCCGGCAACCCCGGTCTTGATGATCGTCGCGTCCTTCATGGCGCCCGCCTTACCCGGCCGGCCGCGCCGGGTAGCCGGCATCGGTGGACGCAGCCGCGATCGCCTCGGAGGTCGCCACCGCCGGATTGAAGGTCACCGTGGCGGTCTTGGCGCCGAAGTCGATCGTGACCGAGCGAACGCCTTCGACCCGCTGCATCGCGGTCTTCACCGTCAACGGGCAGAGCGCGCAGGTCATGTTGTCGACCGCGAAGGTCCTGGTCTCGACGGCCGCGGTCTGCGCCACGTTCGACTGGGCGGCGAGCGGTGCTGCCGCGGTCACGGACAGCGCCCCGGCCGCAACAAGCGTCAGCCCGCAGGCAGCAATGACGAGAGGTCGATACATCGGTTCGTTCTCCGTGCGGTGGGACGGTCAATAGAGGAATGGGGCCCACCAGTTGATGGTGAGCGCCAGCAGCACCAGGGCCGTGGCCGCCCAGAGGGCGGCCTTGGTGACCAGCGCCGACTGCGGGCGTGCGCAATAGGAGCCCTCGGCGCACGCGGCCTGGGCCTTGAAGTACACCTGCCGGAAGCCGAGTCCGACGAAGATGAGCCCCACCCCGGCGAACCAGAGCTTGTAAGGCTCCAGCACCGTCAGGTTGCCGATCCAGGCACCCGACACGCCGAGCGTGACGAGCAGCAGTGGGACGATGCAGCAGGATGACGCGAGGACTGCACCAGCCAGCCCGCCGGTCGCCAGCCATCCCCTCCGGCGGCTCTCGCCGGTGTCGGGCCGAATCAGGGTGTCGGATTGCGTATCGGTCATGATCTTGGGCCTCGATCTTCGACTGATCCCAGGCTAGGGTCTGTAGTCGGTACAGGCTCAAGGGGTGTCGTGCGATGGGCGATCACATCTCCGGGAGCGGGCTGCAGCGCGCCGAGCTCGCCCGGCGCACCGGCTGCAACCTCGAGACAATCCGCTACTACGAGAAGATCGGCCTGATGCCGGACCCGCCGCGCACTGCCGCCGGCTACCGGGTCTACGGCGCCGGCCACGTGTCACGGCTGCGCTTCATCCTGTGAGCCCGCGAGCTCGGCTTTCCGATAGAGGAGCTGCGCGGCCTGCTGTCGATGGTCGACGAGCACGACTACACCTGCGGCGACATCCAGGCCATGACGGTCGCGCATCTGAAGAGTGTGCGGGACCGTATCCGCGACCTGCAAAGGCTCGAACGCACGCTGTCGGCGATCGCCGAGAAGTGCAGCGGCGACGCTGTGCCGGAGTGTCCGATCATCGACGAGATGCTCGGCGACTGAAGCAATGTCATCGGTGCGACTCGGCTTCGTAGTCGACGAGGATCGGCTCAGCCGTGCGCTCACGTTCGCGCGTGCGGTGCCAGCAGGATGATGGCGGCGCCCAGGACACAGACAGCCGCGCCGACTAGGTCCCAACGATCGGGTGACTGCCCCTCGACGGCCCACAGCCACGCCAACGACGCGGCGATGTAGACTCCGCCATATGCCGCGTAGGCGCGCCCGGCGAACGCCAGATCGACCCGGGTCAGAAGGAAGGCGAAGAGCGCGAGCGCGACGAGCCCTGGCATCAGCCACAGCGGGCTGCGGTCGAGCCGCAGCCAGGCCCAGAAGGCGAAACACCCGGCGATCTCGGCGACGGCCGCACCGAGATACACGGCGAGCGACGGCAGCGCGGCGCTCACGGAGCTGGCAGCGATGAGCCAAGGCCGGGTCCGGTCGCGAGCGTGCGGCGGCTAACAGCGTCCAGTCTTGCGCTCCTCCGCTTCCGGCTCGGCGATGTCTCTGACGTCGGCGACGTGACCCACCATATCGCGGATGATGCAGCGCGGCTCGACGAGGCAGACGACGGCGATACGCAGCCGGTTTGGGTCGCCCAGCATGCGGAAGATCTCGGCGAGCTCAAGGGCCTGCTCCTCTGCAAGTCTCGGTTCGGACATGAACAAGTCCACAAACACTCTAGATGTTTAGTCCCGGCATGTGATGGATTGGGTCGAGTCTGAAGCGATCTGGGCGCTCGGTCCATAGCTTGCAGATCGCCTCGTACGGCGTGAGCCCGTTGAGCGTTTTGAGG
>NZ_JAVJSX010000009.1:0-17043 GCF_040219215.1 Thalassobaculum sp. | reverse complement strand
CGATCCCAATGACATCGACACCGTTCAGGAAGGCGCGATGGCGACCGTGCGCCTGACCTCGTTCAACCAGCGGACGTTCAAGCCGATCGACGGCGAGGTGACGCACATCTCGCCCGACGTGGTGCAGCCCGAGCAGGGCGCTCCGTTCTACGAGGCCCGCATCCGCCTCGACCCGGCGATGCTGCGGCGCTTCGAAGTCGACCTGGTGCCGGGCATGCCGGCGATGGCGATCATCTCGACCGGCGAGCAGACCATGCTTGACTACCTGATCGCGCCGGTCGCCCGTTCGCTCGAGACTGCGTTGCGCGAGCAGTGAGCTCGACTTTGGTCCCTGGGGCATCTCAAACTATGTTCGCTAGACCTCGTCAACCTGAATAATGCATGAGCATTGGTCGCACGGAATGCACCGCGACACTCAGGAGCCCCGGTCGTACGGCGTGATCGGCAACCCGCTGCTGTGCTTGGCTACCGTCAGTGGCTCGGGCTTGCGCATTGGTCGCCTCGAATGTCCATTAATGGTCGCCGTGGTTAGTGGACTCGGACCGATTTGGAGACGTATTCTGTGGATGGACTCTGAGCTGATCAATCGGCCCGGCCACATCCGTCCACAGAATGAGCCGTTTGACGGACAGCGTGGTGCTTGTCCGGAAACGGCGGACGTAGATGGATTTCCGGACAAATTGATTGTCGGACGGGCTTTCGGACACGCTGGACTACCGCCCTTGCGCCTCCCACGTGGTCATGAAGGAAGAAGGAGTGGGCGGCGACCGAAGCCGCCACCCGCAATGGTCACGCCGTTTCAATCAGCTCGCGCACCCGCGCCCATTCCTCTGCGGTGCCGAGCACCCCGCTCTCGGTCGCCATCCGCACCGGGAACGCCATCCAGCCCGGCAGCCAGCCCTCGGCCGTGGTGCTCCGCTTGCCGTCGAGGCAGTCGCGGATGATCTGCTTCTGAACCTTCACCTTGCCGGCGAGGTTGGCGTCGGCGACGGTCCGGCCGGCGACCTCGGCCAGCATGGCGTTGACCACGGCGCGCTCGCGCAGCAGGTCGAAGAAGGCGTCGTCGGGCCGCCAGTGGGCGCCCGCATCCACCTTCAGATGCACGCCGGCCGCCTCGACGACGGCGCTGCCGGCCGCCAGGGTCTCGGCCATGACGAAGGCGGCGACGCGCAGCACGTCGGCGTCCGACAATGCCAGCAGCCGCGCGAACACAGCCGCCGTCGGCAACGTGTCGTAGCCGGGCTGTGCGGCGCTGTGGTGGTAGTCGGGCCGGTCGAGCAGCGCCAGGACCGCCTGCCGCTCGGCCTCGAAGGCCTGCTGCGCCGGGCTAGTCGCCACACTCTCGGCGATGGCGTCGCTGTGCGCCGCCTGCGGCTCGGGCTTCACCTGCCAGTGGCCGGACGACGCAACGGTGTGCGCCACCAACAGCCGGAGGGCGACGCCAGGCTCACCGATCAGGGCGAGGCGCACCAGGGCGTGGCGGTGCAGATCGAGATAGTTCTGCATCGCCTTGGTGACCTCGGGCCGCGCCGGCTTCGCAGTCTCCGCACCCTCCCCGCCTTTCGCTTCCGGCTCGGCCTTGCGGGCCAGCCGGCGCGCCTCGCGGCGGCTGAGCCAGCCTTCGTGGACCTCGACCTCGCCGCGGTGCGAGACGGTGATGAACACCTTCCCACCCTTGCCCTTCGGGGTCTTCTCGTGGTCCCAGCTCTGGAAGTGCTGGCCGGGCTCCAGCACCACGACCTCGGACCAGCCGGCCGCCAGCAGCGCGTCCCGCTTGGCGGCGACCGCCTCGCTCTGCTTCTGCCAGAACAGGTCGGCGTCGGCGAAGTAGCCCTCCTCGCCGAACAGGTCGGTGACGATGCGGCCGGCGTACGCCTCCAGCGGGAACAGCGCGACCGAGGTCGGGATCGACTGACCGCCGAGCAGCCACTGCTTCAACTGCCAGCCGCGCGGGACGCGCTGCTCGGGGTCGGCGAACAGCTTGAGCCACGCCTTCTGCTGCGCCTTGGACGCCATCGTCAGGTGGCGCACCGTCTCGGCGTCGATCGCCTCGGCGCGGTAGGCCTCGCGGATCCTCGGCAGCAGGTTGCCGAGTGCAAGGCGGCGCCGGACCATCAGCTCGGTGATGCCGAACAGGTTGGCGATCTCGGCGATGCTTCGTCCCTCCCTGGTGAGCCGCACGAAGGTCTCGTGCTGGCTCATCTCGTCGGGGTCGAGGCGGGCGGTGTTCTCGATCAGCGAGGCCTCCAGGGCCGCCGCGTCGTCGCCCGGCTCCATGACGGCGCAGGGCAAGGGCTCGATCTCGCCGCGCTCCTCGGCGACCACCTGGGCGGCGGCATGGCGCCGCCGACCGGCGACGACCTCGAAACGGTCGGGCTCGCCGTTCGGGCGGACCAGCAACGGCTGCAGGATGCCGCGCGCGCGGATGCTCGGCAGGATGTCGGCGACGTCGGGCGTGCGCTTGGCGTTGCGCATGTTGCAGGCCGAGACGTCGAGCCGGTCGAGGGGGATGTGTTGCAGTTGCATGGCCTTCTCCGTGGGTTCGGGGTGGATACCCCGCCCGCCGGCACCGGCCGCGCGGGCGGGGCCGGTGCGCCTATTGGCGCGTCAGTTCCGCCGCGTCGGGCGGAAGCTCGGGATCGGCTGCGGCGCCGTCGGCCGCGCGGAAGGCCAGCAGGAAATCGGCGGCCTTGGAGGCGAGGCTTGCGGCGCGGAAGATCGCGCGATTGTCCTCACGCAGCACGTCGAGCCAGGAGCCGAGGTAGTCGGCATGCCGCACGGTCGGCGCGATGCCGAGGCTGGCGCAGATGAAGGCCGACGCCATCTCGGCGACCAGTTCCTCGCGGGCGTACGCCTTGCAGCCGAACGAGCCAGCGAGATCACGGGCGAGCCGCGAGGCATGGCCGGTCCAGTGGCCAAGCTCGTGGAAGCAGGTGCGGTAGTAGTTGATCGGCTCGAAGAACGCCGGCTGCGGCGGCACCTGGATGTAGTCGGCGGCCGGCACGTAGAAGGCACGCTCGCCGCCGATGCGGAAGTCGGCGCCGGTCGCGGCGATCAGTGCCTCGGCGTGCGGCACGGTCTCGCACTCGGGCAGCGGCTCGGTCCGGCCGAGCACGCGCTCGGGCAGGCCGTCGCACTGGTCGACGTTGAACACGGTGAAGCGCTTGAGGAACGGCACCGCATTCGGCTCGTCGCCCTCCGCCGCCGCCCGCTGCTTCTCCTCGCGCGGCACGAAGCGGTCGGCGTAGACGACCGTGGTGCCGCATTCGCCCTTGCGGATGGCACCGCCGAGGGCGAGGGCCTGGCGAAACGTCAGCCAGGTCTGTGCGGCATAGCCGCGCTCGATCACAGCTCCCCAGAGGATCAGGATGTTGATCCCGGAATAGCCCCGGTCGGTGGCGGCGTTGCGGGGCAGGCCGATGCCGGCCCTGGCATGGCCCCAGGGCTGCACCCAGGGCACGCGACCCTGTTCCAGTTCGGCGATGATCCGGTCGGTGACCTCCTGGTAGATCGTGTCCCGCTTGCGCTCCGGCATGGCAACCTCCGCTCGTCTGACCCCGCCGCGCCTTTCCCCGGAAGCGGGGTGGGCGGCGAGATGCGACCGCGGAGGCCCGCCGGAGAGGCGGGCCGCACCCGGAGGGCCGGAACGCAGTGGAGGACCCGGAGCGAAGCGGAGGGTTGCGGCGCGCCGCGGCGGGCCTAGAAGGGAGCGCCGCCCAACCCGCGCCGCCGGGAAAGGCCAACGCACAGCTTCATCGCGCGGTACGCGCGATGGCCGCCGGCCGAGCCGCGAGGCTCGGCCAAGCGCAAGGGATCGACGCCGGAGGGCCGAGACACCGTCAGGCGGCTTGGTTCACGAGAGCCCAGTGCGTGGCGTCAGGCGCGCGGGCGCCCCTATTCTTCCGGTGAGGAGGGACGACGGAGGAGGTCGGCCGCTTCGAGACCAAGGCCCTGCGCGAGCCTATCGACGACCTCGATACTCGCCGCATAGACACAGCGTTCGATGGAGCTGATGTAGGTGCGGTCGATGCCGGCGCGGTGCGCCAGCTCCTCCTGCGACAGACTCTGTGCCTGCCGGTATCGCCTGAGGTTGAGTGCCAACACCTCTCGTATCTCCATGCACGAGAGGGCATCGCCTTGTAGAGCATTTCACCACGGAGTATTCTCAACAAACAGCGATCAGCGGTGCTCAGCGCCGCGGCCTGCAGATTGTTCCGCAGACGCTATGGCCCAGAACGTGAGGGCTATCGGACATGACCAAGAACCAGACTCTGGGGGTCGCCGGTCAACCACCAAGTTCGGCCAGCGTCACGCCGTACGACGAGGCGCATTTTGTGACCTATCTCCGCCTCCTCGACGCGGACGCGGAAGGAGCCGACTGGCGGGAAGTCAGCCGCCTGGTCCTGGGGCTCGATCCCGAGACCGACCCGACTGCTGCGCGACGATGCTGGAGGCAGCACCTCGACCGTGCCCAGTGGATGTCGCGGTCCGGCTACAGGCAGTTGCTGCGGGAAGACTGACTGGCTCAGACCAGCAGCCTTCGATATCCACCCGCCATCAGCGCGCGCCCTCGGCGGATCGCTCGGCGCACCTGGTCGCGCAGGTGATCGCGTGGGTCACGCCAATCGGCATCGACGCGTCGTCGGCCGAACAGCGCAGCTGCGATTTCCCGGTTGGTCGCCCCGGCGAGCCAACCATCCAACGCTTGAAGGACGACTCGCAGGCGCCGGCCGCGCGGCTCGGCCGGAAACGATGACGCCGGAATGGCGCCCGTGGCGAGCACGGCGTTGAATGCTTCGATCGCCACGAGCCGATGGCGGACGTGCCCCGGCTCGGCGACGATGTCGACCATCAGTCGGACAGGCACGAACACGCTGGAGCCGTGGACAGCCAGCTGCAGCGCCCGTTCGGAATCATGGAACAACAGATGCTGCACGCCGTTCGGCGAGAGAAGAACCGTGGTACGGCATCGGACGTCCGAAAGCCGAAAGGCGCGGGCCCCATAAGCAGGCCCGGCGGCTACGGCCGTTACCGGCAGGACGTGCGGGCACACATGCGGGATCCAGAAGACGACCGCCGAGCGGGCATCGTCCTCGGGTGACTTCACGAAACAACACGTCCCAGCGTGCCAACCGGTCGACCGCGCGACCAGCGCGGAGCACCGTCATCCGCTCGGACACCGCCGCTTCGGTAGCAGCGCCGGCGGGATCAGCCCAGTCCCGGCGAAAGTCCGGGTTGCGGCGGAGGAACTCCCAGGCCCAGGCACGCCGAGGCAGAGAAACCGTGTGCCCGTAGCTTTCTGGATCGCTCCAGCACGGCCTCCCGCTGGTTTGGTTCGCTTCCGTCATTCCCGGTGACCGAGCGTCGAGCGCCCAAAGGCCTCGGGACTAGGCGGCCGCGGACGCGGCCGGGACGGAGAGCACCGGTCCGTCGAGGCCGCCGCGGGTCCTGACCCGACGCGCGCATTCCCGGGAGACGGACAGGTACCCAGCGACCGTCCGCGTGGCGCCGAGCATCGCCGGCTCGGTGAGCCGCCGCAGCGGCCATCCCGCGCGCTGCAGGATCCGCTCCATGCGGACATCGGTGACCGTGACGATGTCGGTGAGACGCCGCGACAGGCCGAACTCGATCATGCCGGAGAAGAGCTCGTAGGTCGCCTGCGCCAGCCCACCCGCAGCCTTGGGAGCGTCGGCTGCCAAGTGGAGGGCAAAGCGGCTGCTTTCCCAAACTGTATCGCTGGCTGATATCGGTCGCCCGTCGAGGAGCGCGGCGAAAGTGTCGCGCAACATGGTCGGTCCGGTCGACGGTAGGAGACGGACGCAGCCGCGGATCTCACCATCGTCGGCGCGATACAGGAGATAGACGGGGTCGAGCGCGTCGAAGGCGTCCTTCTCGACGCCGCCTTGGCCGTCGACATCCCAGCCCAGGCGCTCCTTGAACACTCGGTAGCGCAGGCGGTGCATCTGGGCCAGGTCACCGGCGAACTCGCCGTACCGGTCAGGCGTCACAAACTCGATCATCGTCACCTCCGAAACCGCGACAACTCCCGTATTGGAGGTGAGACCCGTGCGCGATACACCCTGTGCAGGTTCACAGGTGTTGGCGGAAGACGCGTCAGTGCATGGTCGGGTTGGATGCGGAGAACTTGGCCACTGCCTGGCAGATCGATCGCACGCCGAGCTTGGCCTTGGCGTTGTCCAGGTGGAACTGGGCGGTCCGCTCGGAGATGCCGAGGATTTTGCCGATCGCCCAGGCCGACTTCCCCTCGGCGGCCCATTTGAGGCACTGGAGCTGCCGGGGTGACAAAACGACCCCGGCGACGGTGCGATCGGGCGTCAGCAATCGGCGTAACCGTGCGTGCAGGCACATCGCCATCAGTTGCAGCGCCTCGGTGTGGCGGTCGGTCACCCTCTGAAGGCCAGGGCCGCGTTGGTCCGTGGCGTAGGTAATGGCGGCGATCGGACGCCCGGCATCGTGGATCGGGATCGTGAATCCGCAGCGAATGCCGAACTCCGCCGCCTCATGGAAGAGCTGCTGTTGCGGCTTAGACAGGTGCGGCGACACGAGATCGAGCCCCCAGACGAACGGCTCGGCCATCCGGGTTGCCTGGCCGATCACCGGGTCGAGGCGCTCATAGCGCCGCTCGACATAGCGAGTGATCCACTTCGCCGGGTAGGTGCCGACCACCTGCGCGAGAACTCTTGGCCGCTGCGGCAGGAGGAGACAGGCGAAGCGCGGCAGATCGAAAGCTGATGCGGCCTCGGCAAACACCTGGCGAACGCCATCCGCGTCAGGTTGGTCATGCAGCTGTTCGGCGAAGGTCTGGAAGGTATGGTGCACGAGCGCTCTCCAGCGACGTGCTGCGTACCCCCTGCCCCATCTCGGCCTCAAGCATCCGCCGTCCCGTCTGTCAGCGTGGCACCGCCACGCCGCCGCAGCACTTGCAATCTCCCCAGTCAGTTTCGTTGTTGGCTACGCTCTGCCGCGGCTTGTTGCCGTCGGCCACCGTCAGTCTTCAATTGCGGCCGCCGGGATTCGTCGTCCCCACCGCCGGCGCACGAGCTTCGTCGCGGGTGCGTAGAACAGCCCGACGGCAGCGAGCAGGAAGAAGCTCGTGGCAATCGGGCGGCCGAGGAACTGCGACCAGTCCTGGTCGAAGATGATCATGCTCTGGGAGAACGAATTCTCGACGAGGGTGCCGAGCACTAGACCCATGATGATCGGCGCCGGCGAGAAGCCGAACCGGCGCAGCACGAACCCGATGAGGCCGGCGATCAGCATCACGTAGATGTCGAGTACCGACTGGTTGACGCCGTACGCGCCGACGATGCACAGCGCCAGCACCGCGGGCCACAGGAAGGTCGGCGGGATCAGCGATACGCGGGCGAAGATCTTTGCACCGGCCAGGCCGAAGATCAGGAACAGCACGTTGGCGATCAGCATCGCGATGAAGATCGAGTACAGCAGCGTCGGCTGCTCCTGGAACAGGTATGGCCCCGGCCGCAAGCCGTGGAGCAACAGGCCGCCGAGGATCACGGCGGTCGTGCCGCTGCCAGGGATGCCGAGCGCGAGCGTCGGCACCATGGCGCCGCCGGTCGCCGCATTGTTTGCCGCCTCCGGCCCGGCAATGCCCTCGACCTCGCCGGTTCCGAACCGGTCGCGATGCTTCGACCACCGCCGGGCCTCGTTGTAGCCGATCATCGACGCGATGGTGCCGCCTTCCGCCGGCAGAATCCCGATGAAGGTGCCGATGCCACAGGACCTGAGGATCGTCGCCGCGCAGCGCTTGAAGTCGTCGAGCGACGGCAGCTTGACAGCGTCGACGACCAGCCTTTCGAGCTTTCGGCCGATCTTGGCGGATTGGCTCAGCAGCTCGGAGACGGCGAACAGGCCGATGAGGACGGGGATGAAATCGATGCCGTCGTACAGTTCGGGCACGCCGAAGGTGAAGCGCTCCACCCCGGTCGTCAGCGTCACGCCGATGGTCGAGAGAAACACACCGAGGCAGCCGCCGATCAGGTTCTTGATCGCGGAGTCGCCACTGATCGAGGCCAGCATCGACAACCCGAACACCGCAAGGGCGAAGTACTCCGCCGGGCCGAAGCGGTATGCCAGGGTTGCGAGGGCGGGGGCGGCGATCAGCAGCACCACCAGGCTGAAGATGCCACCGATGGCGCTGGAGACCGTCGCGATACCGAGCGCCCTTCCGGCCTCGCCCCGCAAGGCCATGGGATAGCCGTCGAAGGCGGTGGCGGCGGCCGGCGGTGCGCCGGGCGTGTTGATGAGGATCGCCGTGATCGACCCGCCATAGGTTCCCCCACAATAGAGTGCCGCGAGCACAGCGATGGCGGAGACGGGCTCGAGATAGATGGTGAAGGGGAGCAGCAGGCCTGTCGCCATCGTCGACGAGAGGCCCGGCAGCGCGCCGATCAGAACACCGATCAGGGTGCTCGCGGCAATCAGCAGCAGGGTGTAGGGATCGAGCATCTGCCCGGCGGCAACCAGGAAGGCGTCCATGGTCCGTCCTCGCTAGAGTGCCAGCAGGCCGGTCGGGAACCGAACCTGCATGACCAGGGTGAAGAGCAGGTAGATCGACGCCGGGAGCAGCACCGCGTAGGCGGCAATCGCCGCATGCCGCTTGTCCCGCCACAGCAGCGGCAGCGAAACGGCCAGCACCCCGACGGCCGCGAGCACCCCGATCCACGGGATCAAGGCAATGCCGCCGGCCGTCAGCACGGCGGTGAGCAGGGTCACCGGCTTGACCGCCGGCTGCCGATCCGGCCGCTTGTGCCATCCGAAGGCGATCAGCAGCAGGGTCAGGAACCCGACCGTGAAGATCAGGACCCGCGGAAAGAAGCTGGCCTGCACGTTCTGCGACAGGAGGGCGGGCACGCTCGGGAACGTGGTCGTCTGGTAGTACAGCACGGCGCAGGTGCCGAGGATGCCGAGGCCAAGCCAAAGATCCCGATGCCGAAGCCTACCCTCGGGGCGGTCGGGGGACGGCGAGCCGCCCCCCTCTCCCGCTTCGCCAGGATGCTGCGTCATCGCCGTGGCCCCACGCATCACTTCTTCACCAGACCCAGGCTCTGGAGCATGACGCTGGCGTCGGCATACATGCGGCGGATCTGGGCATCCCAAGCCGCGCGGCCGGCCACGCTCTTCTTCGGCATGCCGCCGTTCTCGAGATAGGCCTGGAAGCGGTCCTGCTTCATCGCGTCGAGCAGTCCCTTCTCCAAAATCGCGACCCGCTCTTCCGGCACGCCCTTGAGGACAACGAAACCGCGGACCGTGGAGAACGCCACGTCGACCCCCTTCTCCTGCGTCGTCGGCAGATCGGGGAGGACGTCGATGCGCTCGTCCGACATCACCGCGAGCGCCACGAGGTCGCCATGCCTGACCTGCTCGAGCGCCTCGGTGACGTTGAGGCTCGCGACCTCGACGTTGCCGCCCATGAGGTTCGTCACCAGTTCGCCGCCGCCCTCGAACGGAACGGCCCGGATCTTGGTGCCGGCCTTCTGCGCGAAGCTTTCCGCCGCGACGTGGTCGACGCCGCCGATATGCGTCGTCCCCCACTTCACCGGCTTGTCCTTGCCGGCGCCGATGAGGTCGTCGATCGACTTGAAGCGGCTCTTCGGGCTGGTCACGATCAGCATCGGATCGTCGGTGGCGCGTGCCACCCCGACGATGTCGTCGATCGACAGCGGCGAGTTTCCCTGCGCCATGGTGAACAGATGCGTCGGCGTGATCAGCATGAGCGTGTGACCGTCGGTACCCTGGAGCTTGGCGAAGTTCATCGCCACCCGGCCGCCGCCGCCTTTCATGGTCGCGACGAACATGTCGGTTCCGAGCGCCGCCTGGGCATCCGGGATCGCCATGCGCACGGTGGTGTCGGTGCCGCCACCGGCCGAGGCATGCGTCACGACCTGGATCGGCTTCGACGGGAAGCGCTCCTGTGCCGCCGCCGGAACGCTCGCCAGGACCGACAGACCGGCAGCCGCCATGCAGGCCAAGATCCGAGAATTGTGTGTACGGTAGTTCGACATGAGCGTTACTCCCCTGGTCTCGATTTCTTGTTGTTGGTCCCGAGGTCTGCTCGCCACAGCAAGGCCGGCGTCGGGACCCGTGCAGCCGGCCCAACTCGTGTGGCGTTCCCGGTTGTATTGCGGCCGTATAGGCCGCGGCGCTCAGCCCGCCAGGTCGCGCATGACCGTGTAGAGCTCGGCTTTGCGCTCGAACCCGATGCCCGGCGCGTCGGGCAGGGCCACGTACCCGTCCTGGACGGGGCAGTCGTCGGCAAAGCCGTTGAACGGCCGGAACACGTCCGGATAGGACTCGTTGCCCCCGAGCCCAAGCCCCGCCGCGATGTTCAGCGACATCTGGTGGCCACCATGCGGGATGCAGCGCCGCGGCGACCAGCCGAGCGACTTCAGGACGTCGAGGGTTCGCAGATACTCGACCAGTCCGTAGCTCAGCGCGCAGTCGAACTGCAGGATGTCGCGGTCCGGCCGCATCCCGCCGTAGCGCAGCAGGTTTCGGGCGTCCTGGTGTGAGAACAGGTTCTCGCCGGTCGCCATGGTGCCGTCGTAGGAGTCGGCGAGGACGGCCTGGATCTGGAAGTCGAGCGGATCGCCCGGCTCCTCGTACCAGAACAGGCCGTAGGGGTTGAGCGCCTTTGCGTAGGCGATCGCGGTCTCCAGGTCGAAACGGCCGTTGGCGTCGACCGCGAGACGGTCGGGGCCGCCGACCACCTCGAGCGCGGCGTCGATCCGGCGCAGGTCGTCGTCGAGTGACGCGCCGCCGATCTTCATCTTGCAGACCGTATAGCCGAGATCGAGATAGCGCCGGAACTCGGCCTGCAGCTCCTCGCGGTCCTTGCCCGGGTAGTAGTATCCGCCGGCCGCATACACGAAGACCCGGTCGTCGGCCTCGCCACCGCGGTAGCGGTCGGCGAGCAGCCGATAGAGCGGCACGCTGGCGATCTTTGCCGCCGCGTCCCACATGGCCATGTCGAGAACCCCGACGGCGACCGAGCGCTCGCCGTGGCCGCCGGGCTTCTCGTTCGCCATCATGGCCGCCCAGGCCTTGTGCGGGTCGAGGTTCCCACCCCCTTCGTCGACGAGCGATTCCGGGTCCGCGCCCTTGAGGCGGGGAATGAAGCGCTCGCGCAGCAGACCCTGCGGGGCATACCGGCCGTTGGAATTGAAGCCGAAACCGACGACCGGCCGGCCGTCCCGGATCACGTCGGTGACCACGGCGACGACGCTGACCGTCATCTGGCTGAAATCGATATAGGCGTTCCGGATCGCCGACTTGATCGGCACGACGGTGTCTCGAATGTCTACGATGCGCATGCCGGTCAGTCCTTCACCAGGGTGTCGCGCAGGGCCGCGCGGTCGAGGGTCAGGCCGAGGCCGGGCCGCTGCGGGATCTCGATGACGCCGTCTCGCGGCGCCGGCGCATCGGTGAACAGCCGTTCGCCGACCTGCACCATTCCGAGGTGCCATTCGACGATCCAGCCGTTCATCAGGCCGGCCATGGTGTGCATGTTGAACAGCGGCCACCCGCCACCGTTGGCGATCGGCATGTTGAAGGCCTGAGCGAGATGGCCGGCCTTGGCCGCCTCGGTGTAGCCGCCGCAGAAGCAGACGTTCGGCTGCAGGATGTCGACGGCCTGGCGGTCGACCAGCTCACGCAGGCGCCAGCGATGGCCCTCCATCTGCCCGGCCGCCAGGGGGATGCGGGAATGGGCCCTGAGGTCGGCGAGCGCTCGCGCGTCGTTCTGGTGCAGCGGCTCCTCGAACCAGGTGATGTTGGCGTCCTCGATCGCTCGGCAGAGCATCTTGGCGTCGATCGGGTTGAACAGGTAGTTGGCGTCGATCATCAGGTCGATGTCGTCGCCCACCGCGTCGCGCACGGCGCGGACACGCTTGGCATCCTCGCGCCAGCCCTTCGGATCGACGCCGACGACGAGCTTCAGGGCCGTGAAGCCCATCGCGACGTGCATCCGGGCCGCCTCCGCCAGCTGCTCGCGGTCGTACTGCGGGAACCCGAAGGTCACGTAGGCCGGGACCCTGCGCCGCGCGCCGCCCAGCAGTTCCGCGACCGAGCGACCGGCGAGCTTGCCGGCGATGTCCCAGCACGCGATGTCGACACACGACAGTGCGCTTGAGATCACGCCGGTCATGGCGCGCGGATTAAGCTTCCACCAGACGCGGTGGTGCAGCGCCTCGGTGTCGCGCGGGTCCATGCCGTCGACCAGCGGCAGGATGTGACGCTGCAGCGCCTCGACCACGGAGCGGGCGAGGAAGTGTCCGGTCAAGCCGAAGCCGCTGACGCCGTGATCGGTGTGTACCTCGCAGAAGACGAATTCCTTCTGCTCCTCGCGCCCATAGCCCGCCACCTTGCCGTCCAGCAGCGGGATGTCGATGGACACGGTATGGATCGTCGCCGTGATGTCGCGGATCGCGACGGACGGGCCGCGCTCGAATCCGGTCGGTCGTTCGTCAATGGCCAGGGCGGCAGTCCGGTTCATCGGTGTCCTCTCGTGCGTTCAGTTGAGATCAGTGATGGTCAGGTACCGGAAGCGGCACCCTGCTGTTCGGCCAGCCGGGCGAGCAGCCGCCCCTTGCCGGCCAGGATGTGCTGCTCCATGAGCGCCCCCGCCTGCGCGGCGTCCCGCGCAGAGACCGCGGCGAGGATCGCCTTGTGCTCCTCGTTGGAGGCCCGCATCTTCCCCGGCTGCACCAGCCCGCGCCGGCGAAAGAGGTGCAGCTGCTTGTCGATGGTCGGTACCAGGTTGATCAGGTGCTCGTTCTCCGAGCCCTTGACCAGCAGCGTGTGGAACTCGACGTTCAGCGGGTAGAAGGCGTTGATGTCGTCGGTATCGACGGTGCCCTCCATCTCCTCGACCAGCGCCGACAGCCTCCTGATCTCAAGGGGGGAGACCCGCGACGCCAGCAGCTTGCCGGCGAGGCCGAACAAGGCCGCGCGGATGTCGTAGAGCTCGAGCGCTTCCTCGGCATTCATCTCGCGCACGAACGCGCCGTGATTGGCCACGATCCTGATGAGGCCGCTGCGCTCGAGCCCCCGGCATGCCTCGCGGATCGGCCCGCGGCTCACCTCGAAGCGCTCCGACAGTGCTGCCTCGTTCAGGTGATCGCCGGCGCCGATCTCGCCCGAGATGATCATCCCCTCGAGCTCGCGCTGAATCAGCGACGCGATCGTCTCCGAGCGCCGGATCCGCATCGCCCCGCCGAAGCTCACCGGCCGAAGCCGAACCTCCTGCTTACGCTCAATCACGCGCACCTCCGTTGTCACTGGATTCGTAGACTGAGGACCGCACACTGTCAACAATTACGAATATTCCTTCTTTTACAATGTATTAGATTGTATTCAATTCAGGGATTCTAGATCGTCTACCAGACGACCGTTCGAAGGTGATGCCCCGTTCGCCGCTCCGACAGGCATTGCAGGACTCGTTCAGCAGGCTCGCCCCGTCGCCCGGAAGCCCTGGCCGTAGCTTCGCCCATGGCACAGCCACGAACGCCCCACTTCCCGTTCCAGCTGATTCCGATATGATTCCGGTTGGCACGTGACGCCTCGGGTCAACGAGGCCGCCTCGCAGAAAATTTCCGATTTTTCAGATGTTTAGGTGGTGGTGAACACGATCGGCTCCGCCCTCCCCTCCCACCTGAACACATAGGTCGGTCCCTTGCGCACGTTCATGACGAGCGCCGGCCGGAAGCAGGCGAGGCACGTCCCCCGCGCCCGACGCACGCTCGGATAGACGAGCCCTAGGGAGCCCGCCTGCAGCAGCTCCTCAGCCAGGCCCTGTGACGCCACGTAGCTGTCCGGCGCCAGGCAATCCGCGAACCGATCATCGCTGCGGATGTCGTGCAGCTCGCCGCTGAAGTCGGCGCGGTAGTCGTCGTAGGTCAGCTCCTCCTCGAGCCAGCCGACTTCCGACAGCTCGACCCATTTGTGGAAGGCGATCTCGGCCTGGGACGTGGCGAGCTCGAACGCGGCGTACCAGGCGCCGCGGTCCGGGCCATTGAACCGGCTGCCGAGCGGATGCGCGTGGCAGAAGGCGGCGTTGACGATGCGGTAGAACGGCACGCCGAACACCAGCTCGTGGATGCCGATGCCGGGGAGCAGGTCGTTCTCGGCCAGCAGCCGCTCATTGGCCGCGTTATCGAGGTCGAAGATGTCCCGGAGGTGCGCGTCGTCCCCGGCGATCCGCGCCAGCACGCTCGCACCACCGTCGCTGTACTTCGAGGGGATCAGGCGGTGGGTGTCGTTGCGGCGGATCAGCCGGACGTCCGGCAGCGTGCCGGGCTCCCCGGTCACAGCCCGCCCCGGCGGGCGTCGAGCAGCCGCCGCACGGTCTGCATCGCCGGCAGCCCGCCCCTGGTCATGTAGGCGAGTGGCGTCTGGCCACCGAAGATGCGGTTGCTGTTCGGCAGCTTGATCCAGGCGTCGGCCAGCTGCTCGGAGTAGAGGATGTTGAGCGCCTTGAAGATGCCGATGAGGTAGGAGATCCGCAGCAGCCGGTCGGGGTCAAGCACCCGGTCCGGGTTCTTCTTCATCTCGTAGTAGGGCCCGTTCGACACACCGCCGAGCAGTGCTCGGCCGTCCTCGTCGCGCACGCCCCAGCGGGCGAGGATGTTGAAGAAGGCCCGCACCGCCGACGGGCTCAGCCGCTCGCGCTCGGCCTTGTCCGTCAGGTCGACGAGCGGCGACGGCTCGTAGCGCGTGGCCGGGTACTCCGCATGCAGGGTCATGACGTACTCCGTTACCGGAGTATATGCTCTTTCGATTGATAGTTCGCAAGAGCCCCGTTGCAGATCCGCCGTCACCGCGAGCGCCCGAACTTTTTTCCTGCGCCCTTCGACTCTCTCTTGCACCGACATGACCTCATCTCCGATCAAGCGCGCCAAATTACACCATAAGATACTGATTTCTTAGTATTTTTAACGTTGACCATTCACCCGTGCAAGCCCAAGTCTGGCAAAGGCGCACAACCTCTGCGGACAGGACGGTGGACAGGCGGCGGTGCAATGGCCAAGGATGACCGAGGCGGTCGCAGTGGACGGTCGGTGCCGGCCAACGACGTCGGCGCGGTGAACGAGCCGCTCGACCCGGCGCGGGTCCGGGCCCTGCTGACGCCGCTGGTCCGGTTGCTGGCCCGTCAGGCAGCGCGTGACTGGCTCGACGCCGTGGCCAACGACAACGAGGAACCACGCACGGACCGGACACCGCCTCGCCAGGACTGACGCCCCAGGATCAGCGCCGATGACCCGAGTCGCCCTCTACGCCCGCTACAGCTCCGACAATCAGCGCGAGGCCTCAATCGAGGACCAGTTGCGGCTGTGCCGCCTGCACGCCGAGCGGCAGGGCTGGACGCTCGCCGACAGCTATTCCGACCGCGCGATCTCCGGCGGCTCGCTGCTGCGGCCCGGCATCCAAGAGCTGATGGCCGACGCCCAGCGCGGCCGCTTCGACGTCATCTTATCCGAGTCCCTGGACCGCCTGTCGCGCGACCAGGAGGATATCGCCGGGCTCTACAAGCGCATGCGCTTCGCGGGTGTCGGGATCGTCACCCTGTCCGAGGGCGACATCAGCGAGCTGCACATCGGCCTCAAGGGCACGATGGGCGCGCTCTACCTCAAGGACCTCGCGGACAAGACCCGCCGCGGCCTGCGCGGCCGCGTTGAGGATGGGAAGTCTGGTGGTGGGCTCTGCTACGGCTACGACGTGGTGAAGCAGTTCGCCGAGGACGGCCGGCCGGTCCGCGGCGACCGGTCGATCAACGCGACCGAGGCCGCCGTCGTGCGCCGCATCTTCCGCGACTACGCCGCCGGCAAGTCGCCGCGCGCGATCGCCCAGGCGCTGAACCGGGAGAGTCTGCCCGGCCCCTTCGGCAAGGCCTGGGGACCGAGCACGATCCACGGTAATCCCAGGCGCGGCACCGGTATCCTCAACAATGAGCTCTACATCGGCCGGCTGGTCTGGAACCGACTGCGGTACGTGAAGGACCCGGACACCGGCAAGCGCGTCTCGCGCCCCAATCCGGAGACGGAGTGGGTCATCCAGGAGGTGTCGGCACTTCGCGTGGTCGAGCAGCCGCTGTGGGACCGGGTCAAGGCGCGCCAACAGGCCATGGCCATGGAGCCGAAGGAGCCCGGTGCCAATCCGTTGGTCGATCGCCGGCGCCCCAGGTATCTGCTGGCCGGCCTCGTCAAGTGCGGGCGTTGCGGCGGCGGATACTCGCTGATTTCGAAGAACCTGCTGGGCTGCGCCGCCGCCCGCACCAAAGGGACCTGCGGCAACCGGCTGAACATCCGCATCGAGACTCTGGAGGCGTCGGTCCTGAACGGCTTGCGCACCCACCTAATGGAGCCAGCGCTGTTCCGCGAGTTCTGCGACGAGTTCACCCGCGAGGTGAACCGTGCGCGTATCGAGAAGAGTGCCTCGCTACACGCGGCCAGGACCGAGCTCCCGCAAATCACGCGCAAGCTGGACAGGCTGGTTCAGCGCGTGCTGGACACCGACGATCTCACCAGCATCAAGGCGTACGAGAAGAAGATGCGCGAGCTCGAAGTGCGCAAAGCCGATCTCGAGGCGTTGATCGCAAACGCGGACGAGCCGCCTCCGTTGCTGCATCCCAACATGGCGGAGACCTACCACGACCGGATTTCGGCACTCCATGAGGCGCTCGAGGAGAACACCACGCGAGCCGAGGCGGCGGAGATCCTGCGCGCGATGATCAACAGGGTGACGCTGGTGCCGGAGGACGACCGGCTGGAGATCGTGCTGCGCGGCGAACTGGCGGCGATGCTGACGTTCGCCGCACATACGAAGAGGCCGCCCCGGGAACGGGACGGCCTCATGTCGCAATTATCGTTGGTTGCGGGGGTAGGATTTGAACCTACGACCTTCAGGTTATGAGCCTGACGAGCTACCGGGCTGCTCCACCCCGCGGTTGAGGGTGTTTGGCGTTGGGTTTGGTGTTGAGCGTATGTTTTGGTGTTTCGTCGGTCTTCA
>NZ_JAVJSX010000008.1:0-884884 GCF_040219215.1 Thalassobaculum sp. | reverse complement strand
AGCAGATCGACGCGGACCTGGCCGCGGGCCGCAACGACCGCGTGCACACCCGCTTCCCGCCGGAGCCCAACGGCTACCTCCACATCGGCCACGCCAAGTCGATCTGCCTGAACTTCGGCCTGGCCGAGGACTTCGGCGGTCGCTGCAACCTGCGCTTCGACGACACCAACCCGACCCGCGAGGAGCAGGAATTCATCGACGCCATCGAGCGCGACGTCCGCTGGCTCGGCTTCGACTGGGGCGACCACCTGCACCACGCGTCGGACTATTTCGAGCAGTTGTACGCCTGGGCCGAGCACCTGATCCGCAACGGCAAGGCCTATGTCGACGACCAGAGCGCGGAAGAGATGCGCCAGACCCGCGGCACCCTGACCGAGGGTGGCGCCGAAAGCCCGCACCGCAGCCGCAGCGTGGAGGAGAACCTGGATCTGTTCCACCGCATGCGGGCCGGCGAGTTCCCGAACGGCACCCGGGTGCTGCGGGCCAAGATCGACATGGCGTCGGGGAACATCAACCTGCGCGACCCGACCCTGTACCGCATCCTGCACGCCACCCACCCGCGCACCGGCAACGCCTGGTGCATCTACCCGACCTACGACTACGCCCACGGCCAGTCCGACGCCATCGAAGGCATCACCCACTCGCTGTGCACCCTGGAATTCGAGTCGCACCGCCCGCTGTACGACTGGCTGCTCGACAACCTGCCGGTGCCGTCGAAGCCACGGCAGTACGAGTTCGCGCGCCTGAACCTGACCCACACCGTGCTGTCCAAGCGGGTGCTGACCACCCTGGTGCGCGACGGCCACGTCACCGGCTGGGACGACCCCCGCATGCCGACCCTGGCCGGACTGCAGCGCCGCGGCGTGCCGGCCGCCGCCCTGAAGGACTTCATCAAGCGGATCGGGATGGCGCGCGCCAACAGCCTGGTCGACATGGCGATGTTCGACTTCTCGATCCGCGACCTGCTGAACAAGACCGCGCTGCGCCGGATGGCGGTGCTGCGCCCGCTGAAGATCGTGATCGAGAACTATCCGGAAGGCCAGGTCGAGGAACTGGATGCGATCAACAACCCGGAAGATCCGGAAGCCGGCTCCCGCACCATCCGGTTCAGCCGCGAGCTGTGGATCGAGCGGGACGACTTCATGGAGGACGCCCCGAAGAAGTTCTTCCGGATGACCGTCGGCCAGGAGGTTCGGCTGCGCTACGCCTATTACGTCACCTGCACCGGCGTGGTGAAGGACGATGCCGGCACTGTCGTCGAACTGCGCTGCAGCTACGACCCGGCGACCCGCGGCGGCGACTCTCCTGACGGGCGCAAGGTGCGCGGCACCATGCACTGGCTGTCGGCGGTCGACGCCAAGCCGGCGGAGGTCCGGCTGTACGACCACCTGTTCGCCAGCCCGACGCCGGGATCCGACGGCGACATCTTCGACGACATCAATCCGAACTCGCTCGAGGTGCTGCCGGGCGCCCTGATCGAGCCGGTCCTGGCGACCGGCAACGACTCCGACCCCGTGCAGTTCGAACGGCTCGGCTACTTCTGCCGCGACAAGGATTCCGCCCCCGGCCGGCCGGTGTTCAACCGCACCGTCGGCCTTCGCGACAGTTGGGCCAAGCAGCAGAAGAAGGGCTGACCCACTTCACCTGGATGTGCCGGCCGGTCCGCTGGCGTGGCCGTAGGCCGCGTCGTAGTGTCGGGATCAGTCCAGCAACCGGAGTGACCCGCCGTGCCGACGCCTGAGAAGACCATCGACTACTACTACTCGACCCGCTCCAACTTCACCTACATCGGCGCGGCCCGGCTTAACGCGATGGCGGCGAAGCACGGCCGACGGATCGTGCACCGGCCGATCCTGCTGTCGGTGGTGATGCCGCCGATCGGCGGGATGCCGTTCGGCGAGCGGCCGACCATGCTGCGCAACTACTCCATGCGCGACGCCCTGCGCTGCGCCGAGCACCTCGGCGTCCCGCTGCTGCGCGAGCCGATCCATCACATGGGACCGGTGGAACTGCCGTCCGGCATCGTCATCGCCGGCCAGCGCGCCGCCGCCCGCGGCGAGGCCGGCAGCGTCGACGAACTCAGCCTGGGCGTCCTGCAGGCCCTGTGGCGCGACGATCTGGACATCGCCGACAAGACGGTCGTGGCCAAGCTGTGCCGCAACGCCGGCTTCGCCAAGCCCGACGCACTGATCGACGAGGCGCTGAGCGAGAGCGTGCAGGCGGAACTGTCCCGCAACTGCCAGGAAGCCATCGTGCGCGGCGTGATCGGAGCGCCGACCTACTTCGTGGACGACGAGCCGTTCTACGGCCAGGACCGGCTGGACTACGTGGAGCGGGCACTGGCGCGCCGGTAGCCGCCGGCCGCGACCGCCCAGGCGAAGCGGCGGCGATTTCCGTACAGCCACAGGCCGCTGATCACGAAGGCCGCCGGCAGCAGGGCGACGACCACCCAGAACGCCCGCACGACGGGACCGGCGAACTCGCCGACATGCAGCGGGTAGCGCATGTGCCAGATCCAGTTGGCCGGCGACCCCGCCGCCCCGTCCTGCGCCGCCAGGACACGCGGCGGGTCGTCGCCGACCCACACCCGCGACGGCGGGCCAATGGTCGGGCCCTGCAGATGCAGGACGGCGACGTCGCCGGGTCGCGCCGGAACCCGGAGATGACGCAGGCGGGCCTCGGGAAAAGCCGCCTGCCCCAGCGCGACCGCCGCATCGAGATCGCGGATCGGAGCCATCGGACCGTCGGGCAGCGCCGGCTGTTCCTGCACCCGGCTGCCGGTCGCCGCCTCGATCACGTGGCGGGCCGGCGTGTGCCAGTACATCGCCAGCCCGGTGAACGCGACCGTCAGCAACAGCAGCGCGGTCGCCACGCCCGACAACTGGTGCAGGCGGATCACCACCATCCGCGGCCGCTTGCTGAAATCGACCCGCAGCCGGGCCAGCCGGCGCGGTGGCGTCAGCCAGATCGCGATCCCGACCAGCACCTGGATCATCAGGACCAGCGCGACCGTCGACACGGCGTGCCGGACCCACGGGGCCGCCGTCCTGTCGTCGACCAGCCAGCGCCGGTGCAGGGCGGTGACGATGCCCAGGGCGTTTCGGTTCGGCTGGTAGTGCGCCAGCACCCGTCCGTCGTAGGGGTCGACGTTCACCGCACCCAGCCCACCGGACAGCCACAGCCGCCATGCCCGGTCCGGCCGGTCGGCCATCGCCACCGACCAGACCACCAAGTCGGGACGCTGCTCGCCGACCCGCGCCAGCAGGGTCCGGACCGGCAGCGGAGCGCCCCTCGGCTCGACCACCCAGATCTCCGGCTCGATCGCCTCCTGCAGCTCCGCACCGTAGACCAGCAGCGCGCCGGTCAGGCTGAGCACCAGCAGCGGCGCAGCGCTTGCCAGGAACAGCACAAGGTGGATCCGGCGCAGCCATCGGTACAGCATGGCAATCCTCTCGGTCCGCGGCTCAGAACGTGATGTCCGTGCCCAGCCAGAACACCCGGCCGAGCTTGCCCTCGTCGTTGACCGGGGCCCCCTTCACGGTCTGGCCGAAGTCACGCTCGTCGGTCAGGTTCTCGACCCGGGCGCGCACCGCCCAGTTCGGGGTGATTGCCCAGCCGGCGCCGAGGTCGAGCCGCAGGAAGCCGTCGCGTTCGACCACGGAATCATCGGCCGCCACCGCCTCGTAGCCGGTGCTGTAGTAGCCGGCTCCCCACAGGTTCACCGTCTCAGTCAGGTGGTAGTCGAGGCGCAGGTTGAACTGGTTCTCCGGCACCGACGTCGACTGGCCGTCCCAGAAGATGTTGCCGTTGACCTTGGTGCCGTCGGCCCGCGTGGTCTCCAGCTGCAGAACCCGCATGTAGCCCGCCGACATGGTCAGCTGGGAGGTGATCCGGGTGAACAGCTCGACCTCCAGTCCCGATTGGTCGACCTTCACGCTCTCGATCGCGTCGTTGTTGCGCCGCGGCACGCCGTCCTGCTCGGTGGTGTAGAGCGCGACATCGAGCCAGCCGCCCGCCCAGCCCTGGTTGATGCCGAGTTCGTAGGTCCGGGATTCCACGATGTCGTCGCCGGCGCCGTTGGATTTCAGCGCGTCGGTGCCGAAATTACCGTACTTCTCGATGAAGCGGTTGTAGCCGGTCGCGACCGAGCCGCGGACCCGGGTGTTGTCGAGCACGCTGTAGGAAGCCCCGAACTCGTACGACCAGACCTTGTCCTCGGCCAGGTTGTCGGGCTGCGCGGCCCCGTCGTAGACGATGTCGTTGGAGAACCACGTGTGCCGCAACCCTGCGCTGAGCACGAGGTTGTCGTTCACCGTCAGCGCGTTGGCCGACTTCAGCGCGATGTCGTCGAAGGTGTTGTCCCACAGGCGGTCGCGCTGGTACCCGGTCTGCTTGTACTCCAGGCCGAGCGAGCCGTCGTAGCGCAGGCCTTCGGCCAGCGGCGTCGTCAGGTAGTGGTCGGCGAACACGATCCGGTTGTTGACGTTGCGGTCGCGCGCCCTCGCGTCCCAGGTCGATCGGGTGTTGGTCACCAGCGCGCCGACCCGCACGCTGCTGCGGTCCGAGAACTTGTGGTCGACGGTGGCGGCGCCGACCTCGCTGTTCACCTCGATCGATTCCACGTTGCCGTTGCGGATGATGTCCGGGCTGGAACGGTCGACGATCGCCAGGAACTCGCCGCGGGTGTCGGGGCCGATGTTCCAGCCGAACTTGCCGAGCCCGCCCAGCACGCGCTGGCGCTCCAGGTTCTCCGGGTCGCCGTTGTACTCGCCCTGCAGCCAGTTGCCGGCCATGTAGTAGTCCCAGGCCTCGCCGTGATCGGCGACCTCGCCCTGGGTCATCGCCTCCTTGGCGGTGCTGACATCGAGGCTGACCGCCTGGTGATCGGTGTAGTAGCGGCCCGACTTGATGGTGGTCTCGACCACGCCGCCGTCGGTGCCGTCGCCGTACTGCACCGCCCGGCCGCCGCGCAGCACGCCGATGCGATCGACCGCGATCGACGGGATGATGGTGTTGGCGTAGCCGCCGCCCTCCTCGCCCGCCGACTTGAAGGCCGGCAGGCCGTCGATCGACTCCGAGGCACCCCAGTCGCCGAAGGTTCGGATCTTGGTCCCGCCGCCGAACCGGCCGCCGTCGCCCGGCTGGTTGATCAGGCCGACCGCGTTGTAGCGCAGCGCGTCACCCTTGTTCACCGGGTTCAGGTTCTGGATCACCGAGCCGTTGACGTAGGACGCCGAGCGGCTCTGGTTGAACGATTCCTCGACCTGCGTGCGCACCTCCTGCGAGGGATGGACGTCGGAGCCCACCACCTGCACCGGCTCCAGATTGAACGTTTCGGCCTGCGTGGCCTCCATGGCGGTGCCGGCAAGCAGCACCGCGGTCGTGACGACGACCTTGCCCTTCATCGAACTCCTGCCCCCAAGAGGATTGCCCTGGATCCGGCGAGTGCCGGTCGGCGCGGAGTATGCTCAGGTCGATTCACTATTGCAAACGATTCTCAGTGTCATTCGCAAAAAGAATGCGGCCGGTCGCCCGATCCCCATGGCATCCACCCGCCGGTTGGGCCTAGCCTGCGGATGGACGCCGCCGGGACGGGAGCAAGCGCGTGACGAGCAGGGGCAGGATGTTGAAGGACCGGATCGCCGAGCGCGGGCTGGTCCAGGTGATGGCCGGGCACAGCCCGTTGTCGGCACGGCTGGCAGCCGATGCCGGGTTCGACGGCATCTGGGCCAGCGGGTTCGAGCTGTCCGCCCTGCACGGGTTGCCGGACGTCAGCCTGGTTTCGATGAGCCAGCACCTGGAGACCATGCGGGCGATGGCCGAATCCAGCGGCCTGCCGGTGATAGCCGACATCGACACCGGGTTCGGCAACGCCATCAACGTGATCCACGCGATCGAGCAGTACGAGCGCGCCGGGGCCGCCGCCGTGGTGATCGAGGACAAGTCGTTCCCCAAGGTCACCAGCCTGATCGCCGGCGGGCGCCAGGACCTGCTGCGGGTCGAGGAGTTCCAGGGCAAGATCGAGGCGGCCTGCGCCACCCGGAAGGACCCCGACTTCCTGGTGATCGCCCGCTGCGAGGCGCTGATCGCCGGGCTCGGCGAGGCCGAGGCGCTGGCCCGGTCGGCCGCCTACGAGGAAGCCGGCGCCGACATGATCCTGATCCACTCCAAGCAGAAGACCCCGGACGAGGTCGAGAGCTTCGTGCGGGCCTGGACCGGACAAGCGCCGATCGTGGTGGTCCCGACCGCCTACCCGGAGTTCACGGTGGCGCGCATGAAGGCGCTGGGCAAGATCGCGGTGGCGATCTGGGGCAACCACGCGATCCGTGCCGCCGTCACCGCCATGCAGAAGGTGTTTCGCCAGATCCTTGACGACGGAGGCATCCAGGGCGCCGACCGGGACATCGTCAGCGTGGACGAGATCTTCCGCCTGCAGGGCATGGACCGGGTCAAGGCCGACGAGAAGCGGTTTTTGAGGTAGGCGCCCACCGTCATCGCGGCGGTCGGCAAGCGGCCCCTACTCGACGCCGCGGCCCCGGCGTCCGCCGCGCCGGCGACCGCCACCGCCTTCACCGCCGCCGGAGCCGTCGTCACCCGAGGCACGCGCCGGCAGGGTCACCGCGGCGGCCAGATTGCTGTAGTCGGCGGTGGCGTGAGGGAGCGCCATCGCGCCGACGAAGTGCTCCTGGAAGCGCGGCTCGACGGCGGTCTCGATCTTCTCGACCCGGCGCACCACGGTCTCGATCTCGCGGCGCGCCTCGGCGTTCAGCAGGGCGATGCGGGCGCCGGTGCCGGCGGCGTTGCCGACCGACCACACCCGGTCGAGCCGGCAGTCCGGGATCATGCCGAGCACCATGGCGTACTTGGTGTCGATGTGGCTGCCGAAGGCGCCGGCCAGAATGATGCGCTCCACGCTGTCGACGCCCATCTTGTCCATCAGCAGCCGGGCGCCTGCGTACAGTGCCGCCTTGGCGAGCTGGATGGCCCGCACGTCGTTCTGCACGATCGACACTTCCGGGGTCAGCCGGTAGGCGAAGGTCCGGCCGTCCGCCTCGATCAGGGGCGAGCGGGCGGCGGCG
Source organism: Thalassobaculum sp. (assembly GCF_040219215.1). GTDB lineage: Bacteria > Pseudomonadota > Alphaproteobacteria > Thalassobaculales > Thalassobaculaceae > Thalassobaculum_A. Next base: position 877,805 of record NZ_JAVJSX010000008.1, on the reverse strand, counting down.
GCCCCGTCGATCGTGCCGTCGGCCTTCAGGATGCCGGCCAGGAACATCTCGGCCAGCACCTCGATGATGCCAGACCCGCAGATGCCGGTGACGCCGGTGCGGCGTATCTCGTCCTCGAACCCGGGCTCGTCCGACCACAGATCGCTGCCGATCACCTTGAAGCGCGGCACCAGGGTTTCCGGGTCGATCCGCACCCGTTCGATCGCGCCCGGCGCGGCGCGCTGGCCCGACGAGATCTGCGCGCCCTCGAAGGCCGGGCCGGTCGGCGACGAGGCCGCCAGCAGCCGGTGCCGGTTGCCCAGCACCAGCTCGGCGTTGGTCCCGACATCAACGATCAGCGTCATGGCGTCCTGGTTGTGCGGCGCCTCCGACAGGATCACCGCCGCGGTGTCGGCGCCGACGTGGCCGGCAATGCACGGCAGGCCGTAGACCCGGGCGTCCGGGTGCAGGGTCAAGCCGAGCTCGGCCGCCTTCAGGTTGATCGACGTGTCGATGGCGAGCGCAAACGGCGCGCCGCCCAGTTCGGTCGGATCGATGCCGAGCAGCAGGTGGTGCATGATCGGGTTGCCGACGAACACCAGATCGACGATGTCCTCGCGCGCGATCCCGGCTTCGGCGGCGACCTCGGTCGCGAGGTGGTTGATCGCCTCGCGCACCACGCGGGTCAGTTCGACCTCGCCGCCGGGATTCATCATCACGTAGCTGACCCGGCTCATCAGGTCTTCGCCGTAGCGGATCTGCGGGTTCATCACCCCGCCGGACGCCACGACCTCGCCGGTGGCAAGCTCACACAGATGGGCCGACATGGTGGTCGAGCCGATGTCGACCGCCAGCCCGTAGATCTTCTCGCGAAAGCCCGGCCAGACCGCCACCACCCGGCGCCCCTCGCGCAGACAGACGGTGACCTTCCACGCGCCCTTGCGCAGCGCCCGCTGCAGTTCCACCAGCACCGGCAGGTCGCAGGTCACGTCCTGGGCGATCCCCCAATCCGGCCACTGCTCGCGCAGGCTCTCGCACAGCCGACGGAAGTCGCCGGACGGGTCGTGCATGTCCGGCTCGCGCACCTCGACATAGTGCAGCTTCAGGATCGGCTTGATGTCGATGACCCGCGCCTCGGCGCGCTTGCGCACGATCTGCCGGTGGACCTGGCTGGTCTCCGGCACGTCGATCACCACGTCGCCGACCAGCCTGGCCGAGCACGACAGCCGGCGGCCGGCGGCCAGACCACGCTTGTCGGCGTAGCGCATCTCCTGCGCGCCGGGACGGGTCAGGTTGTCGGAGCGGGACTCGATCTGGAACTTGGCGAAGCTGCCCTGGTTCACGTCGACCTGGCATCGTCCGCAGATGCCGCGGCCGCCGCACACCGAGTCGATGTCGACACCGAGCTTGCGCGCCGCTTCCAGCACCGGGGTGCCCAGTTTGAAACGGCCACGCCGCCCCGACGGGGTGAAGACGACAAACGCCTCCCCGTCACCGGCCGCGGGGGCCGGATCGTCCTGCAACACGCGCGCGAGGTTGGACTCGGTCATTCGGGTATTGCGATCTCCACGCTCTTCCGGTTCATCGCTCCGGCGTTACCCGGCAGCCCGCTGGCGACGGCGCTCGCGCCCGCCGCGCGCGCCGAGATCGGCGCCTTCCGCCGCGGGCTCGCGGTACTTGCGGATCCAGCGCCGGCACTCCGGGTCGTGGCCCATCATCACGTTGGCGCCCATGATCGCCTGCATCTCCTCGTCGCGCAGCGGATTCATGATCGCCGAGGTCATGCCGGACGCGATCGCCATGGTCAGGAACGCGGCGTTCAGCCCATGCCGGTTCGGCAGGCCGAACGAGATGTTCGAGGCACCGCAGGTGGTGTTGACGCCGAGTTCCTCGCGCAGCCGGCGGATCAGGCGCATCGCCGAGATCCCCGCCAGGTTCAGCGCGCCGACCGGCATGGCCAGCGGATCGACGACCACATCGCTGCGCGGGATGCCGAAGTCGGCGGCGCGCTCGACGATCTTCTTGGCGACCTCGTAGCGCACGTCCGGGTCCTCGGAGATGCCGGTCTCGTCGTTCGAGATCGCCACCACCGCGGCACCGTACTTCTTGACCAGCGGCAGCACGACCTCCAGCCGCTCCTCCTCGCCGGTCACCGAATTGACCAGAGCCTTGCCCTGATAGACCGCCAGGCCCGCTTCCAGGGCCGCCACGATCGAGCTGTCGATCGACAGCGGCACGTCGGTCAGCGACTGCACCAGCTTGATCGACTGCGCCAGGATCGCCGGCTCGTCGGCCATCGGGATGCCGGCGTTGACGTCCAGCATGGTCGCTCCGGCCGCCACCTGGGCCAGCGCGTCGGCCTCGACCCGGCTGTAGTCGCCGGCCGCCATCTCGGCCGCCAGCAGCTTGCGCCCGGTCGGGTTGATGCGCTCACCGATCACGCAGAACGGCTGGTCGAAGCCGATCACGATCTCCTTGGTGGCGGAACTGACGACGGTGTCGACCATTAGGCTGTCTCCAGGGACGGGCGTGGCGGTACCGGGTGGATCAGGAGGCGACGCGCAGAGGTGCAGCCTCGCCGACCACCAGCCCGATGCCGCGGCTGTCGAAGGCGAAGCGGCCCTCAGCGACGGCATTGACCCAGTCGGCGGTCTTGGCGAGGCCGCCGAACGGGTAGAAGTGCAGCTTCTCGATCCCGCACTCCGGATCCGACGCCTTGTAGGCCGCCAACTCGACCAGCAACCGGTCCGGCGCCTGCACCAGCAGCAGCTTGGCAAGGTTGCGGGCCTGCCGGGTCAGCACCCGGATCGACGGTCCGACGCCGGAGGACTGCGCGAACTTCAGCAGGGTCTTCAGCGTCGCCAGGCCGGGCGTGCCCAGATGGATCGGCAGCCGGTTGCCCCAGCCGCGGATCTTGCGGTCCCAGGCGATGATCGCGGCGGCGTCGAAGCAGAACTGGGTCTCGATATACATGTCGATGCCGTGCTCGGCGGCGAACCGGTTCTTCCACAGCAGCGCATCCTGCAGCGCCGCTTCGGGAATGTCGGGCGTGCCCTCCGGGTGACCGGCGACACCGATCCGGGTGATGCCGTGCGCCTGGAACAGGCCGGTCGCCAGCAGGTCCATCGAGGAGGCGAACGCGCCGACCGGGCGGTCCAGCCCGCCGGCGATCACCAGCGCCTGGGTCACGCCGGCTTCGTCCTTCAAGCGGCCGAGAAAGCCATCCAGTGCCGCCCGATCGGCGAGCGAACGGGCCGCGACGTGCGGCACCGGCTCGAAGCCCTCGGCCCGCAGCCGCTTCGCGACCGCGACCGTATCCAGCGGATCGGTGCCCGGCAGGAACGTCACGTTGACCGCGGTGCCCGGTGTCAGATGGTCGGCAAACCGGCTGACCTTGGCTGCCGACGTCGGAGTGGTCTCCACCGACCAGTCCCGCAGCAGGGCGACGACATCGGCGGCGGTCACGGTCGGCATTCCAGTCGTTTGGCTCATCGGCGACACGCCCTCCACCACACGGACATCCTGAACACGGCGACACTAAGCGGCCAAACGCCGCGGCGTGATGGTGTCGCGCCGTCGCGGAACGCTTCAAATCCGACACGACGCCATTCCGTTGTTTGCGATTGTCTCCCGAACGACTTCCGGGCATGTCACGGCGACATCAACCGTGAGGCCACCGATGACCGAGCGCAGCCGAACCATCACCTGGAACGAACCCTCGACGCTGGCCGAGGCGGTGCGCACCCTGTCCGGCATCGAGCTGCTGCGCCGGGTCGCCGCCGGTGAGTTCCCGACGCCCAGCATCGCCGCCACCATCGGGTTCCGGCTGGCCGAGGCGGAAGAAGGACGCGCGGTGTTCGAGGGCGGATGGGGCGAGCACCTGCTGAACCCGGCCGGCACCCTGCACGGCGGCTGGTACGGGCTGGTGCTCGACTCCGCGATGGGCTGCGCGGTGCACACCACCCTGCCGGCCGGGGTCGGCTACACCACGCTCGAGTACAAGGTGAACATCACCCGCGGGATCACCGGCGATACCGGCCTGTTGCGCATCGAGGGCTGGGTGGTCCATCGCGGCCGCCGGACCGCGACCGCCGAGGGCCGGGTCGTCGATGCCGCCGGCAAGATCTACGCGCACGGCTCGGAGACCTGCCTGATCCTGGGCTGACACGCCCGGCGTCACCAGAATCCTGCCAAGCATGACGCTGGTTCCGTGCCGAAGCAGGCCGGTCCGCAGCACCATGCACAGCCCCGGTCACATCAACCGTCACGCCGTTGCTCGATCAGTGTGAATGCGCAGTAACTTTCACTAGCGACCGAATAAAAATCCCATCCGATTCGTCAGTTTTATTGATAAAATCCTCACGATATACCTTAATGTTTTCACCTCCTTTCGCCATTCTTCCAGAAGCAAAAACTCACATCTATGATTATTATATTTTTAAGATTATGAATTTCACGCAACACTATTTACATTTCAGCAAATTTAATTATAATGATCCGGTGAAGGTGGATGGAATTTCTATCCCCGAGCAAGGAATCATTATGAACACTCCCGAATGGACCAAACCCGCCGCAGTGGGCGCCGTCGCCGGCGCCATCGCTCTCGCAATCGTCGGGTTCTCCTGGGGCGGCTGGATGACGGCCACAACGGCCGCCGCGATCGCGAACGACCAGTCCAGGGACGACGTGGTTGCGGTTCTGATGCCGATCTGCGTCGATCAGGCAGGCAAGGATCCGGAGATGACCGCCAGGATCGCCGAACTCAAGGACGCCCCGTCGTATCAGCGCGGCGACATCGTCACCAAGGCCGGTTGGGCAACCATGCCCGGTTCCACCGATGTGAACCGGCGCGTCGCCCAAGCCTGTGCCGAGCGGCTGATCGGCTAGTCGGTCCCCGCTGGCACAGCGGCACTTTGTGGAATTGTCGAGATTCGAGCTTATATGAGAGAGATGAGCGAGCGAAGAACAGGATCCGGTGAGCAAGACGGTTCGGCGAACTCTCCCGATCCGACGAGACACAACGACAAGCCCCCCTCCAGTGCCGCGGCTCCGGCAACCTACGATGATGCGCAGTTGATGAAGCATCTCGCCCAACTGAAGCGGGGCGTACGACGGTACATGCGCCGGTTCGACATCAGCAGCGACCGAATCAGCGTGATGGCGCGGAAGGCCGAGAGTTCGATTGCCGATACCGCGGCGCGCGACATGTTCCTGCGTCTGCTGGCCGATCTGCATGAATGCGGCCAGGAAGCGAAGCGTCGCGGGCTGCTGTCCCGTCCTGCCGCGAACGATGCCGCCGAGCCGACAACCCGGCCGGACGTCGATCGCGGAACAAAGCTTTTTGCCCCGACGGACGGCGCATCCGACGAGGTATCGGACGATGCATCGCGTGACTTCTTCGCGGGCCTGGACCGGTAGCCCGGGCCGTTCCCAAACGCGACAACTGGAACCAGGAACAGCCATGACGACGCACAAGTACAAGGTCGGTCAGATGGTCGGCTTTGCCGGCCGCGGACCGGTGCGGGCGCCACGCGGCGACTACAAGGTTGTCGCCCAGCTACCGGCCGACGGCCGGGGACCGCAGTACCGGGTCAAGAACAAGGCCGAGCCGCACGAGCGGATTGCGCCGGAGGACGAGTTGACTGCGTCCGGATCATTCTCCGGCTAGCAACACAACAACACCGCACCGATAGTCCGTATAGAATCAGCGGATAATCCGAATCGCGGCCAATTTTCCGGTAGGAATCCGCAAATAGCCGCGGTTCGATTCCGGCACTCGATACGCTGGCCGAGTTTTATGTTTTCGGTTGAATTATTGCCAAAGCATCAAATTAAGCCCATATATCGCTGATCAAAACTCCACTCCAGGCAGAACGCCGCAACGGCGAGCGAGTGGCTCCAGGTGCGTAATCTAACCGACCGATCCATGCGTGACGCTCCGCGCAGCGCGCAGTCCGGTGGTGTTTCAGGAAGGTGCCCATGGCACTGAACTTCCCCAATCAGGCCCGCAGCTACGACACCACGCGGCAACGTGTTCGGTTCTGGGCGCACGACAGTGCCCTCGAGATCTCGTTTTTCGTCGAGGCTGCAGCACTGATGAAGATGGACCCGGGTTCGGACAATGGCGAAGCAGCGCTGCTGCAGGTGTTCGACGACGGGCTGAAGCGCATTCACGAGGTCGCGACCGCCGTCTACTCGCGTGGCCGCGGATTCACCTACACCCTAACCGCATCGGATTTCTGATGTCCCACACGACATTGAGCAGAGACGCCGAGTACGGCGCATCGGACGAAACCGAGGTTGCGACTCCCGAGCACCCGGCTCCGAAACTGCGGCATTGCCTGCGCTGTCAGGTCGAGTTCCACAGCCAGTGGTCGGGCGAACGAGTGTGTTCGCGCTGCAAGGGCACCGCTGCCTGGCGTCAGGGCTCGCCGGCCGAGGGGCGCTAGCCCCCGACCATGCGCCCGCGACCCACTCAGCGTGCCGTCCAGCCACCATCGACCAGCAGGCTGTGGCCGGTAACGTATGCTGATGCCGGGCTGGCCAGGAACAGCAGCGCGCCGGCCAGATCGTTCGGCACGCCGGTGCGGCCGAGCGGCGTCAGCTCATCGAACCGCCGGATCAGATCCGGGTCGGAGAACAGATGAGTGGTCAGGTTGGTGCGCAGAAAGGTCGGCGCGATATCGTTGACCCGCACCCCGCGCCCGCCCCACTCGACCGCCAGCGCCTTGGTCATCATCACCACCGCGCCCTTGGTCGCGTGATACGACAGGTTCGGAGCGAACCCGCCGCCGACATGCCCCCACATCGACGAGACGTTCACGATCGAGCCGCCGCCGGCCCCCAGCATCTGCCGGCCGGCCTCGCGGGCGCACAGGAACACGCCGGTCATGTTGACCGACACGACCTCGTCCCAGGTCGCGAGATCCAGATCCTCGCTGGCACCGCGCTTGGCAATGCCGGCGTTGTTGATCAGCACGCCGACCGGTCCATGATCGGCTTCGACCGCCCGGAACGCCGCCACCACTGACGCCTCGTCGGACACGTCCAGCGTATAGGACGCCGCCGCCAGTCCCTCGGCCAGGATCGCGTCGGCGGTCGCCTGTGCGGTAACCGGATCGCGGTCCGTCGCGATCGCCGTCGCCCCGGCCCGCGCCAGCACCCGCGCCGCCAACGCCCCGATGCCGCTGCCGGCGCCGGTCACCAGCGCCACGACACCGTCGAGACGGAACAGGGCAGACGGGTCGGCAACGTCGGTGACGCTTGGGTGGGCCGGCATGAGGTTTCCTCCGATGGGATCCTTGTGGTTGGGAAGGAAGGTTAGGCGAGGGATACCCGCCGGACCAGGAGATCGCTGCCCGCCCACATTGGCAAGCCAGCGACGCCGGGCTAAGGTCGCTCAAATCCCGTTTCCCGCCACCCCGGAGCCCTTTCATGAAGGTCGTTACCTACGTCGACGACGGAACCTGGCACGACGGCAACCCGATGGTGCTGGGCCCGATGACCCAGTCCACCTGGCTTGGCTCGCTGATCTTCGACGGCGCCCGCCATTTCGAGGGCGTCACCCCCGACATCGAGAAGCACTGCGCCCGGGCCTGCGCCTCGGCGCGCACCATGATGCTGGAGCCGAAGATCCGGCCCGAGGAAATCGTCGAGTTGGTGAAGGACGCGGTCTCCCGCTTTTCCGGCGACACCGCGCTCTACATCAAACCGATGTTCTGGGCCGATTCCGGCTGGATCTACCCGGACCCGGCCTCGACCCGGTTCCTGCTGAACGTGTTCGAAAGCCCGCTGCCCGGCGGCGCCGGCTTCAGCGCTTGCGTGTCGACCCGGCGTCGCCCGGCCCCGGACCAGGCACCGACCGACGCCAAGGCGGCCTGCCAGTACGCCAACGCCGGCCGCGCCCTGAACGAAGCCGCCGACAAGGGCTTCGACAACGCCGTGGTGCTGGACCCGATCGGCAACGTCGCCGAGTTCGCCACCGCCAACCTGTTCTACGCCAAGGACGGCGTGGTCCACACCCCGGTCCCGAACGGCACCTTCCTGAACGGCATCACCCGCCAGCGCGTCATGGGCCTGCTGCGCAAGGCCGGCTACGAGGTGAACGAACGGGCGGTCACGGTCGGCGACCTGATGACGGCCGACGAGATCTTCTCGTCCGGCAATCACGGCAAGGTCCAGCCGGTGAACAGGTTCGAGGGCCGCAACCTGCAACCGGGCCCGGTCGCCGCCAAGGCCAAGGAAATGTACTGGGCGTTCGCCCACGGGGATGCCTGACCCCTAGCCGTCGGCCGGTGGCCGGCGCGTCCGGGTCAACGGGGTGAGAGCGCGGAGGGCTTCATGACGTTCTCGATCGCCGGGCGCTGCGAGCGCACCGGCCGGTTCGGCGTAGCGCTCGCCACCTCGTCGATCGGGGCCGGCGGCCGTTGTCCGCACGTACGGCCCGGCGTCGGCCTGATCCTTACCCAGGCCCGCACCGACCCCCGGCTCGGCCCCATCGGGCTGGACCTGCTGTCCGCCGGTCGATCGGCTGCCGAGACGATTACCGGCATCCTGGCCTCCACCTCGCACGGCAGATGGCGACAGATTGCCGCCCTGACCGCCGCGGGCGACGCCGCCTGCGCCACCGGCGGCGACGTGGCCCGTCCGGCCGGCGGATTGACGCTGGATGGAGCAGTGGTGGTCGGCAACTGGGTGCATGACGACAGTGTGATCGCGGCGATCGGGGCCGGCTACGAAGCCGACCCGGCCGCCGACCTGGCCGACCGGCTGATTCAGGGCCTGGAGGGCGGACTGGCCGCAGGCGGCGAGTTGGATCCGCTGCAGTCGGCGGCACTGATCGTCTGCGACCCCGGCTACCGGTTCCCGATCGTTGACCTGCGGGTGGACCTGTCGGCGACGCCGATCGCCGATCTGCGGGTGGCGTGGCGGAAGTGGGACGTGGTCATGGAGGGTTACCTGCAGCGCGCGCTCGATCCTGCAAACGCTCCGATGACCCAGGCGCTGGAGGGCCACACGGCGAAGGCCGGCGCCTGAGGGGCACCGGCCTCGCATCGGATGTACAGAACGTGGCGCCTGGACGTCAGTCCTTGGCGTCCTGCACGGCGCGCTTGGTGTCGTTGACCGCCTCGTCGATGGCCGCACCAGCTTTCTCCGCCGGCCCTTTCTCTTCCTCGCAGGCAGCGAGCCCGAGCGCTCCGCCCAACATCAGAACAGCCATAAGAGCCCGCACGGAAGTCATTATCGAATCTCCTGGATTGCATAGCGAATTACTGTGGTTCGCCTTGACAACCCCGCACCGACGGCAAAGTTCCTGTTGCTGGACTGTCGGCGATTATCACCTTTACAAACCCACGCCCGATTCCCATCTACAAATCATCGGGTTAGCGTAGATCATCAGATCGCGGCCCGAGCGAATCGGGGGCCGATATGAACGCGATCCAACTTGCCGCTTACTTCGCCGACGAAGACAAGGCTATCGAGCTTGTCGAAAGCCTGATGTGGCCGAACGGCGCCGTGTGCCCCCACTGCGAAGCGACCGACCGTCAGTTCCGCCTTCAGGGCCAGGCCACCCGCAAGGGACTGTGGAAGTGCGGTCACTGCCGGAAGCAGTACACCGTCAAGGTCGGGACGATCTTCGAGGGCTCGCATATCGGCCTGAACAAGTGGCTCTTCGCGATCTACCTGATGTGCTCGTCCAAGAAGGGCGTGAGCGCCAACCAGCTGAAGCGCGAACTCGGGATCAGCTACAAGTCGGCTTGGCTCCTGTGTAATCGCGTTCGCGAGGCGATGAACGTTGAGCCACTGCGCGGCATGCTGGGCGGCGGCGGCGGCATCATTGAGATCGATGAGACGTACGTCGGCGGGAAGGTCCAGAACAACAAGCACAAGAACAAGACAGCCGCCGCCGGCAAGAAGACCATCGTCATGACGCTGGTCGACCGCGAGGGCGACGCCCGCACGTTCGTGGTCCCGAACACGAAGAAGTCGACCCTTCAGACCATCGCCCGGCCAGTGGTCAGCGGTACCGCCCACATCGTGACCGACGAGAACCCGTCATATCGCGGCATCGCAAAGCACTTCGCCAGCCACCACACGGTCGACCACAGCAAGACCTACGTCCGGTCGATCATCTTCCATACGAACTTCGCGGAGTCCTACCACTCGCTGCTGAAGCGCGGCCTGATCGGCGCGTATCATCACGTCAGCGAGAAGCACCTTCACAGGTATCTGCGCGAGTTCGAATACCGGTGGAACACCCGGAAGGAGGACGACGGCGACCGCGCTTTCGCCGCAATCAGGCAAGCCCGGGGAAAGCGGCTCCTGTATCGGATGCCATCCGACCAGCGGGCCAACTGACCGCACTACGCCTAAAACCCTCCAGCCGGATCTCCATTGCCTGCTTCGACACGTCGAACCGACGCGCCAACTGATCAACCGACCGTTCGGCACGAAGCCAATAGATCTGAATCAGGAAGTACGGCATCAAAATATCGGCTGCCAAACGATTCGCTTGCGTTTCAACATGCGGATCGCCCCATGGCCCACGAAACAAAGCGTCCTCGGTGATGCCATCGCCAATCAGGTCGCGATGCATAACGAAGTGCGCAATTTCGTGGGCTATCGTGAAGCGTTGTCGTCGCGGGTGGTCGCGCTCATTGACATGGACCTCATACCCTCCGCTCCACGCCCTTTTGATGCGCCCTCCAACGTTCTCACCGAGGTCGAGCGACCTAATCCGAAGCCCTAGATTTCGGGCAATGGCGTGCACGTCGACCGGCGCAGCCATCTGGTGACTGCGAATGACCTCTAGCGCGCTCTTATGCTCCGTCATCTCCGTCTCCGCTCATCAGTGCCTTGGCGGTCAAGTCCGTGTTCTTGTCTGTATCAACCCCGCTTTCTAAATCGTTACGCACCGCGTCCGAGGCTGCTCGATACACCATCGCCTTAAACTCTGGGGTCTCCAGAAACTCCACCCCAGCGTTCCTTCCAGCCGCCGCCGCCCTATCTGCCATCTCCCTGATTCCGTAGATCGCAAACAACGCGATGAACAGCATCGCTATCGTCACTATCACGCCGGCTGCAGTCAGGGAGATCGCGGCAAGATCAGTCGGATACTCGAATACGATCAGGTCGCCCCTGAAATACAGGTATGCGAGCAACGCGGCGACAGCCACCTCGGCGATCAGGATGCCCGCGACCACCCCCGCTGAAAGGGCCTTCACCTACCGTCCTTTTCCCGCCGCCCAACCTTCAGCAATCCGCGAAGCGCGTCCTCGAATGCCAGCGGGGAAAGCGACACCGGCTTTTCGGCAGGCTTCTGCCGAGTCGCGCCGGCGACGGGGTCCGAGGTAGTTAAAGTTTTACTCGAAGTATCGCGCGTACCGTCTTGTCGTCGCTTCTTGTCGCTCGCGGTCGCTGACATAGACGCCACTTCCGGTTGCTCATCGCGTATATTCACCCAGCACCAGAGCGCCTGATTCGCTACTCCGGTGCTGGTCGGGGTGGGGGCCTCCGCTCATACGGTGTTTGCGCACCAGAGCGGAGGCCTTCCCGATATGGTGGCGTCGTGGCGAAACTGGTAAACGCACCCGGTTTGGAACCGGGCTCCTCCGACGGATTGCGGGTTCAAGTCCCGCCGACGCCACCACCTAAATTTCCGAACGAATACCCAAAGCGGCTGCTTCGGCTTCCTGACGCCTCCTCCCCGGCTGGGCTCTTATGGAACCTCGTTGCCGTACGGGCGATGATGCCCGAGTCACCTTCCGCATATGATGTGCGGATTACGCACTTTGTACCTGATTCTCTGAAAAATTCAAAATGCCGTCTGATGCCGTTTCGTCCCACTACGTCCCATGGCGTCACATTGTGTCCCACTTGGTCCACCCGATGACAGGTCCGTCAGGGCGCCCGCCGTGGGTTTGTAAAGTTGCCAATCGCCGGACTGTCCGTGTCGATCAAACTCCGAACGCCTCCCGGGCACGATCGGCCGCCGCCTCGATTGCTTCGCGGTCGACCTGCGGAACGTTGGCGGCGGCGTGTTCGGCAATCCGGTCCAGGTGTTCAAGGAAAACCGGCCCGGTCGGGTGGCTGCGTGCCAGCGGAGCGAGACGCTCGATGTTGCGGATCAGACGGAGCGCGAAGGTCGGGTTGTGCATGCCGTTGCGGCGCAGGGTCGACAGCGCCGTACTGGCCATCCGGGACACATCCGCCGACCGGGTGCGAACCAGCAACCGGCCGACGTCGTCACGCACGCTGATACGCTCCAGTCCTTCCTTTATCGCCTGCGCCAGACTGCCGGTCACATGGTCGACGCAGGCCAGCGCCGTATAGAGGTCGTTGATGCCGGGCGACAGGGCCCGCGACGCAATCTCGACCAGCAGATGCAGCAGGAACATCAGGTCGTCGGCCTCGGTGCGCACGCTGCCGAGAATCACGGCCTCGCGGATCTGCGCGCACAACGCATCGTCGGCCTCGGCACGGCCGTACACCGTGGCGATCGGATCGACCGATGTGACGTAGGCGCCTTGCGCGATCGGCACGTCGAGTACCAGGCCGTGCTCGCGGGCGACCGCGCCCAGGATCAGCCAGTCAATCGACTCCACGTACCCGATGGCGCGGGCATCGACGACGCATTGCGGCCCTCCGGTCGGCAGGTCGTCGGAGCCGGCAATCCCGAGCTCGCGGGCTCGCGCGGCCGCCACGGAAATATCCCGGCGTAGCGTCGCGCCGATCTCGGCAGCCGCCTGGTCGACCTGCAGCGAGCGAGCGAGGTCGTGGAACGCATACATCAGCCAGCCGACGCTGAAGATCGACATCACCAGGGCGGTGACGACCGACAACCGTGGCACCTCGACCGGGCCGATCCCGACCGCCGACAGCACCACGACGGTGTAGACGAAGGTCCCGACGAACAACCCCATGGTGACCTGGGTCACCCGGTTCTGCATGTAGCGCTCCAAGAGCCGGGCGCCGAGATTGCCGGCGGCCACCGTCAGGGTGACCAGGGTCAGCGAGATCACCAGGCTGACAACCGTCACGGTGGCTCCGGCCAGGGTCGACAGCAGGTCGCGGGCGGTATCCTTCTCTATGCTGAACGGCGCCCCCAGCGGCTTCAGCAGTTCCGAGACCCCGGCGCCGTCGGCCCACAGGCTGAGCGCCGCCGCAATGAACGCGACGACCGCCATCGCGCCGGGCACGAACCAGAAGCTGGCGCGCAGGCGGTACAGCACATAGGTCGTCGGCCCGCGGTAGCTCACCGGCGCGCCCGTTCGAAGCCGGTCGATGAATGTGGCCGCAATGCCATGTTGACCTCGGCTGTCGGTTGTCGGAGTTGTGGGCTGGCAGACCGTACAACGGCCGGCCCGCCGGCGGGGTTCCCCGGCGCGGCCGCCGGCACCCATGCTCGGCAAGGGGACATGATGAGCCTATCATACAAGACCATCGGACCGATGCTGTCCGTCCTGATCCTCGGCGGCGCGGTGGCAGGCTGCGGGGTCAGCGGAATGGACCGCGCCCGTGCGATGTCACAGGGCGAGATCGCGCAGGAGTCGGACGAGTTCGTCTGCAAGCGGCTGCGTAGCTTCGCCTACATCGGCAGGGTGCCGGATGCCTGGATGGACGAATCCCAGCGCCGCAACCTGGATTCCTGCATCGAGCAGGGGGTCAAGCAGCGACGGGCCGAAAGCAGCCGCACCGGCTCGCAGAAGTGCGACCGCTTCGCCGTCATCCGGATCGACCGCTGCCCCTGACCGGCCGTCGCCTCAGGCGGCCATGTCCTCGCCTTTGAGGGCCCGGTCGATCAGCGCCACGCTTTCCGGAATCCCGTACAGCGCCACGAACGAGCCGAAGCGCGGCCCCTGGGACTGGCCCAGCAGGACCTCGTACAGCGCCTTGAACCAGTCGCGCAGATTCTCGAACGGGTGGCGCTTGCCGACCTCGTAGACCTCGGTCTGGATATCCTCGGCCGAGGTTCCGGGGGCGGTGTTCTCCAACGCCGCCTTGAGGTCTTCCAGGGCGGCCCGCTCCACGTCGGTCGGCGCGCGGTACACCTTGGCCGGGCGCACGAAGTCCTGGTAGTAGCGCACCGCGTAGCCCGCCAGTCGGTCGAGCAGCGGATTTGCCTCGGCGTTGGCGCCCGGCGCGTAGCGGGCGATGTAGCCCCAGATCACCGCCTTGTCCTCGGCGTGGCACACGCTGGCGAGGTTCAGCAGCAGCCCGAAGCTCAATCCCGAGGCCTCCGGGGCCGGCGGGTTGCCCTCGTGGATGTGCCAGACCGGGTTCTCCAGCCGAGCCGCCGGCTCCTCGTCCTGGACTTTCGCCAGGAACGTCAGGTAGTCGTCGACCGCCTTGGGGATCTGGTCGAAGTACAGACGCTTGGCCCGCCGCGGCTGCTGGTACATGAACAGCGACAGGCTCTCCGGCGGGCCGTAGGCCAGCCACTCGTCGACCGATAGGCCGTTGCCCTTGGACTTGCTGACCTTCTGGCCCGCCTCGTCCAGGAACAGCTCGTAGTTGAAACCTTCGGGCGGACGGCCGCCGAGGATCGAGGTGATCCGGCTCGACAGCTTGACCGAGTCGATCAGGTCCTTGCCCGACATCTCGTAGTCGACATCCAGCGCGTACCAGCGCATCGCCCAGTCGCACTTCCACTGGAGCTTGCAGGCCCCGCCGGTGACCTTGACGGTCGTCCGGTCGCCGGTCTCCGGGTCGTCGTAGGACACCGTGCCGGCATCCAGGTCGTGCTCGACGATCGGCACCTGCAGGACCACGCCGGTGCGCGGGCACACCGGCAGGAACGGCGAATAGGTCGCCTGCCGCTCGGCCCCCAGGGTCGGCAGCACCACCTTGATGACCTTGTCGTAGTGCCGAAGCGTCTGCAGCAGGGCGGCGTCGAACTCGCCGCTGGCGTAGCAGTCGGTGGCGCTCTTGAACTCGTAGTCGAAGCCGAAGCTGTCGAGGAATGCGCGGAGCCGGGCGTTGTTGTGGTGGCCGAAGCTCTCGTGGGTGCCGAACGGATCCGGCACCCGGGTCAGCGGCTTGCCGAGATGCGGGGCGATCAGTTCCTTGTTCGGAATGTTGTCCGGCACCTTGCGCAGGCCGTCCATGTCGTCGGAGAACGCGAACACCCGGGTCGGCACGTCGGACATGGTCTCGAACGCGCGGCGCACCATCGTGGTGCGCACCACCTCGCCGAAGGTGCCGATGTGCGGCAGGCCGGATGGGCCGTAACCGGTCTCCAGCAGAACATAGCCTTTGTCCGGGGTCTTGCCGCCGATCCGCTCGACCAGTTTGCGCGCCTCCTCGAACGGCCAGGCGCGGGCGTTCTGGGCGAGCGGTCGAAGCGGGGACTGGGCCATCGGAGCCTCCAGGTGAAAACGACCTGGAGCACTAATGCCCGGGCGGCGCCGCGTCAACGATTCGGGGCCGGGAAAGAGGGGCAGGGACGGAGGGCCCGGGCATCGGCCGGACCCTCCGCCAGCAACCGACGTTCAGGTCAATCAGTAGTCCATGTCGTCCATGCCGGCACCGGCGGGCGCCGGGGCGGTCTCCTTCTTCGGCTTCTCGGCGACCAGGGCCTCGGTGGTGATCAGCAGCGAGGCCACGGACGCGGCGTCCTGCAGCGCGGTGCGCACCACCTTGGTGGGATCCACGACCCCGGCGGCGACCAGATCCTGGTATTCGCCGGTCGCGGCGTTGTAGCCCCAGTTGTACTCGGTCTTCTCCAGCAGCTTGCCGACGACGATCGAGCCGTCGGTGCCGGCGTTCATGGCGATCTGCCGGGCCGGCACCTGGATGGCGCGGCGGATGATGCCGACACCGACCTTCTGGTCGTCGTTCGCCGGCTTCACGTCGTCGAGCACCTTGGTGGCCCGCAACAACGCCACCCCGCCGCCCGGCAGGATGCCTTCCTCGACCGCGGCCCGGGTCGCGTGCATCGCGTCGTCGACCCGGTCCTTGCGCTCCTTCACCTCGACCTCGGTGGCGCCGCCGACCCGGATCACCGCGACGCCGCCGGCCAGCTTGGCCAGCCGCTCCTGCAGTTTCTCGCGGTCGTAGTCGGAGGTCGTCTCCTCGATCTCGGCGCGGATCTGAGCGACCCGGCCCTGGATCTCGTCCCTGGACCCGGCACCGTCGACGATGGTCGTGCTGTCCTTGTCGATCACCACCTTCTTGGCCTTGCCGAGTATGTCGATCGTCACGTTCTCCAACTTGAAGCCGAGATCCTCCGAGACGACCGTCCCGCCGGTCAGGACGGCAATGTCCTGCAGCATCGCCTTGCGACGATCACCGAAGCCCGGGGCCTTGACGGCCGCGACCTTGAGACCGCCGCGCAGGCGGTTGACCACCAATGTCGCCAGCGCCTCGCCTTCGACGTCCTCGGCGATGATCAGCAGCGGCTTGCCTGACTGCACGACCGCTTCCAGCAGCGGCAGCATCGGCTGCAGGCTCGAGAGCTTTTTCTCGTGGATCAGGATGTTGGCGCTCTCAAGCTCGACCCGCATCTTGTCGGCGTTGGTGACGAAGTACGGGGAGAGGTAGCCGCGATCGAACTGCATGCCCTCGACGACCTCCAACTCGGTCGTCAGGGACTTCGCCTCCTCGACGGTGATCACCCCCTCGTTGCCGACCTTCTGCATGGCATCGGCCAGGAAGCGGCCGATCTCGGCGTCGCCGTTGGCGGAAATCGATCCCACCTGGGCGATCTCGGCGTTGTTGGTGATCTTCTTGGCCCGGCTGGTCAGTTCCGCGACCACCGCTTCGACGGCCAGGTCGACGCCGCGCTTCAGGTCCATCGGATTCATGCCGGCCGCGACCGCCTTCGCCCCTTCCTTGACGATCGCCTGGGCAAGGATCGTTGCGGTGGTGGTGCCGTCGCCGGCGGCGTCGCTGGTCTTGGTCGCCACCTCGCGCACCATCTGCGCGCCCATGTTCTCGAACTTGTCCGAGAGCTCGATCTCCTTGGCGACGGTGACGCCGTCCTTGGTGATCCGCGGCGCGCCGAACGATTTCTCGATCACCACGTTGCGGCCTTTCGGGCCCAGGGTAACCTTGACCGCGTTCGCCAGGGTATCGACGCCGCGCAGCATCTTCTCGCGGGCGTCAGTCGAAAACTTCACTTCCTTGGCAGCCATGATCTTCCCTCCTCACCTGCCAGGCGCGCGTCACGCAGCCCGCCGGGCGTTCTCGGCGCTCTCGATCACGCCGAAGATGTCCGACTCCTTCATGATCAACAGGTCCTCGCCATCAATCCTGACCTCGGTGCCGGACCACTTGCCGAACAGCACCGTGTCCCCGACCCGCAGGTCGAGCGCGACGATCTCGCCCCGGTCGTCACGGGCGCCCGGACCGACCGCCAGCACTTCGCCATGCTGCGGCTTTTCCTTGGCGGTGTCGGGGATGATGATTCCGCCGGCCGTCTTCTGGTCGGCTTCAATGCGGCGCACGACAACACGGTCGTGCAGAGGGCGGAAACGCATGGGTTCCTCCGTGCAGGAATGAGCTGTCAGTCGCCTCGACGGCCGGTTTCGGCCGGAGGCAGAAATCGAGTTAGTCGGCGCCGCACCCCGGTTCAAGATCAGCGCGTTCAAATTTTGGCACTCGCCGTCAACGAGTGCCAACGAGAGGCTCTGCCCGGGCGTCTACCGCTTTGGCAGCCGCAGCCTGTCCCTGGGCACCGGGTGGTCCCAACCGCCTCCGCCCACCAGTTGCGCCGCCAGCCAGCCCCAATCGTCGGAGGACTTGGCCCCCTTGCCGTTGCCGCCGACCGCGACCGCGATCCGCCCGTCTACCGCGTAGTCGATGTAGGGCAGGCCGGTTCCGGTCCAGGCCACCGCGCAGGTGTCGGTGTGCCAGTCCCGGCAACGCTGCAGCGCCGGGATCAGCGCGGTGAGAAAGGCTTGGAAGTCCCGGCGGTTGGCGGCTGAGCCGCTGCTCTTGAACCAGCCGGTCAGGTCGGCAAGCGAGCGCAGGTCGGCGTCGGCGGTCGTGCCGATGCCGATCTTCAGGTAGCGCTGGCCGTCGGGGTAGCGGATCGGCGGCAGGATGTAGGCACCGGTCCCGGCGTGGCCGAGGGTCGGCATTCCCTCGAGCTCCGCCATGACGTCATCCTCGATCCTGGCCAGCACCACGGTGCGGCCGAACACCCGCAGGTCGAGGGCAACCGGCGACAGGCCGCAGGCATCGGTGAATGCGCCGGTGGCGACCAGGACCCGCTCGGCCCGCAGGGTGGCGCCGTTGGCGGTGTCCACCTCCACGCCGCTGGCAGTGACGCGGATCGCCTTGGCTTCATCGGCGATGATCTCGGCGCCCTGGCGCCGGGCGACAGTCGTCTGGGCACGGATCATGGCGCGCGGGCTGATGTGGCCGGCCCGGCTCCCCTCGTGCAGCCCGTCGGCGTCGTCCGGCACAGTCAGGAACGGGAACCGCTGCCTGATCCCTGCGGCATCCAGCCGGGTGACATCGGCGCCCAGTTCGCGCCCGGCCGCTTCGCTGCGATCCAGGTAATCGGATCCCGGCTCGCCGATCCCCAGATAGCCGGCGTTGGTGAAGAATGGGACGCCGCTGCGCGCCTCCAGGTCCGCATAACGTTCGATCGAACGCCTCGCGGTGACCGCCCAGGCCGGGTCCGGATCGACGATCCGGGTCATCCGGCCTTCGTCGTAGTGGCTGGCGAACACGCCGGTGTGCGTCTGCCGGTCGGCCGGCTCATCCGGACCCAGCAGGGCGATGCCGTCCATCCGTTCCGACAGGTGCCGCCCGGCGGCACTGCCGATCAACCCGCGTCCGATCACGATCACCCGGTGCATCCGTTCCACTCCCTATCCCAAGGCATGACTGGCCAGCCCGAAGATGCGGGCGGGTCCTGCCGGCGGTGACCAGGTGCCGCGCAGCATCACCGGCGACTCGCCGACCGATTCCAACCCGGCCTGGATCAGGTGCCCGGACAACAGCGATGCCTCGGACGCGCAGTCGACCCGCACGAACCCCGGCCGGGCGAGCGACTGAAACAATGCGACCGCATCCGCCTCGGACCCGGCGACGATCGGGCCGATGCTCAAGCCGCGGCCGTACTCGCGTTCGACCGCATAGCCGGTCAGCGTGTCACCGTCTGCCAGCACGATGGTCCGCCCAACCGCCAGCAGATGGTCAAGAACATCCGGCCGCTCGCTGCCAAGGGCCGACGAGTCCAATGCGTGCAGCGCCGAACGATCCGCGGCGGTGGCCGGACGTACGCGGGGATCCCGAACCGGTGTGCCCCTGTAGACGCCCTGGTACTGGGTATTGGCGCCGACCTGGACGAAGCCGAGGGCGTCGTAGAGCGGCCGGCCGGCCGTTGTCGCCAGCAGCATGACCGACCGGGGCGCCGCGTCGGCGAGCAGCGCCTCAACCAGCCGGCGCCCGACGCCCCGGCCCTGGCTGTCCGGTGCGACGATCACGAGTCCGAGCCGCGCCGACGCCTCGCCGAACGGCCACCACAGCCCGGCCGCCACCGTCCGGCCATCCGCCTCGTCGCGCGCCACGCGCCCGAAGCCGAGTTCGATCAGCGGCGAGACGTCGGCGCGCCGGTGCGGCCAGCGCACCGCGGCCACCAGGTCCAGGATCGGGTCCAGATCCGCCATCGATACCGGCGGCAGCGTGATGGTATCGGTCATGTCGGCCCAGGAAGGGTTCGCGTTGGTACCGGCGGCCCGCGCCGCGCGCATCTTGCGGAGCGTCTCGGCCGGATCGCCGAAATGGCGCTCCAGCTCCGCCAGCACCTCGTCGAGCGGCGCCGTGCCGACCAGCCGTGCCAGCCGGTGATGCTCATCGGCCAGGTCCTCGCTGCGTCGGTAACCACCCATCAAACGGTGCAGGCACAGCCGGGTCTCGGCCTGGACGGTGGCGTAGGTCCGAGACAGCCGGTCGCTGCCGGCGGCATCGACCAGGGTGCGGTGGAACGCGAAGTCGAGCTCGCCGCCGACGCTCCAGTCCCCGGCCTTCATCGCCCGGTCCATCTGGTCGGCGATCCCGGAGAGGTCGCGGGATACCGTGCCGCGTGCCGAGCGGGTGACGATCCGGCGGATCGCGGCCGCCTCGATGGTCGCCCGCACGAAGAATACGTCGGCCAGGTCATCCTCGGTCAGGTCGGGGACGAACACGCCGTGATGCGGCTCGCTGCGCAGCAGGCCTTCCTGGATCAGCCGTTGCATGGCCTCGCGCAGCGGGCCGCGGCTGACCCCGAAGCTCAGCGCCAGCTCCGCCTCGCTCAACTGCGCTCCCGGCTGGTAGGCCCCGGACAGGATGTCCTCGCGGACCCGCTCGGCGATCTGCACCGACAAGGTGGCCCGCGGCAGCGGACGGCGCGACGGGGCGGCTGCCGTCATCGGCCGCCGTTCCCCAGCCCCAGCACGCCGGGCAGCCCGCCCAGGTCGTCGATGCGCTGGTAACCGTATTCAGGGTTGCCCGGTCCGTGCCCGCGGTCGACGAACACCCGCCGGCCGATGTGCAGGTCGTGGGCCGACATCAGGTCGTAACGCAGGCTGGACGAGACGTGGAGGAAGTGCTCCGGCCCGCAGCCCAGGGTGTCGAACATGTACTCGAACGCCTGGAAACGCGGCTTGTAGGCTTGGGCCTGCTGGGCGGTCAGCACGGCGTGGAACGGCGCGCCCAGTTTGTCGACATTGGCCTGGATCTGGTGGTCGGCGGCATTCGACAGGATCACCAGCGGCACCTCGCCCGCCAGCCGGGCCAGCGCCGCCGGAACGTCGGCGTGCGGACCCCAGGTGGGCACTGCGTCCACGATCGCCTGAGCATCGGTCGGATCGAAGTCCACGCC
The DNA here is from genome assembly GCF_040219215.1 of Thalassobaculum sp. GTDB lineage: Bacteria > Pseudomonadota > Alphaproteobacteria > Thalassobaculales > Thalassobaculaceae > Thalassobaculum_A. The sequence goes on along the minus strand of NZ_JAVJSX010000008.1, from coordinate 857,008 downwards.
CCAGCATCGGCAGGTCCGCTCCAGCGATCGGTGCAGCACCTCGGCGTAGGGCTTCCAGGCGCCGAGCACTTCATCGAACCGGTAGGCGCTGAAATCCGACAGGAACGCCGGCATCCGGTCCGGCGCGACCCGCCCGGCCAAACGGTCACGCGTCACGTCGCCGACCCGGAAGTTGGTCAACGTGCCGTAGCAATCGAACGAGACAAACCTGATCGACGAGAGCGACATCGGGTCCCCACAGGGTTCGCGGGCAGCAGCGAAACCATGAGAGTACTTGTTAGGATTGTCAATTAATAGGATTGTCGACAATCCTAACAACGCGTTTCCCGCACCGCCGTCGTGCACTGAAAGCGACTCGTTCCGTCGCGATATTGCGCCACACTGCGAGACCCGCCGCAGCAGCAGGAGCCGTCCGCATGGCCCGTATCCCCTATCTGGACGTCGAAGACCTCGCCGAAGCCGACCGCGACCTGCTGAAGCGGCCGATTGCGCTGAACCGGGCGCTGGCCAACAGCCCCGGCCTGGCGCGCGGATGGAGCGGGCTCGCCCAATACATCCGCTACGGCAGCCGGCTCGACGCGCGGCTGCGCGAGCTGGCGATCATCCAGGTCGGCTACCTGACCCGCAGCCCGTACGAGTACTCCCACCACGCCAAGCTCGGGATCGAACAGTTCGGGGTGACGCCCGAGGATATCCACGCCATCGCCCGCGAAACCGACCACGGCGATGGCGGCTTGCCGGAACTGGAGACCGCCGTGCTGCGGGCGGCCCGCGAGATGGTCACCGAACTCGCGGTCTCCGACGCCACCTTCGCGGTCCTGGAGCGGGCGCTGGAGCGCGACATGCTGACCGATCTGATCGTCACCGTCGGATTCTACTGCGGCGTGGTGCGGATCCTGGCCAGCCTGCAGATCGACGTCGAGGACGACTACGCGCCGTACCTGGAGCGTTTCCCGCTGCCCGCGACACCGCCGGCCTGACCGCCCCATCAACAGGAAGGAACCGGCCATGCGACTTCAGGACAAGGTGGCGATCGTGGTCGGTGCCGGCCAGCAGCCGGGCGAGACCATGGGCAACGGCCGCGCGACTGCGATCCGCTTCGCCCAGGAGGGCGCCAAGGTGCTGCTGGTCGATCTCAACGAAGAGGCGGCGCTGGAGTCCGGGCGGATCATCGCCGACTCCGGGGGCGAGGCATCCGTGCTGGTCGCCGACATCACCCGCGAGGACGATTGCCGCGCGATCGCCCGGGCCTGCGTGGAGCGCTACCGCCGCATCGACATCCTGCACAACAACGTCGGCCGATCCCAGGGCGACGCCGCGACCACCGAGATGGACGCCGGGATCTGGGACCAGTTGTTCGCCATGAACCTCAAAGGCATGTTCATGACCTGCAAGCACGTCCTGCCGGTGATGCGCGAACAGCGCTCGGGCGTGATCCTGAACGTCTCGTCGATCGCCTCGATCTGCGCCCGGCGCGAGCCCGGCCACCGCTCCGGGATCGCCTACAAGACCGGCAAGGGCGCGGTGAACACCATGACCCACCATCTCGCGCTGGAGAATGCCGAGTTCGGCATCCGGGCCAACGCCATCCTGCCCGGCCTGATCGACACCCCGATGGCCATCGAGCGGCGGGCGCGGGAACGCAACGTCGACCGCGACACCGTGCGCCGCGAGCGCGACGACCGGGTGCCGCTGCTGCGCCGGATGGGCACCGCCTGGGACGTCGCCAACGCCGCGGTGTTCCTGGCCTCGGACGAGGCCCAGTACATCACCAGCCTGATCATGCCGGTCGACGGCGGGCTGTCCTCGCAGATCGGGTAGCGCTCCGAAGGACAGGCCTTCTCAGCCCTTCTCGACCTCGCCGCCGGCGTCGACCCAGCCCTTGAAGCCGCCGAGGTTGCGAACGTTGGTGTAGCCCATGTCCTTCAGAGTTTTGCCGACCAGGGCCGAGCGGCCGCCGGAGGCGCAGTAGGCGACCACGGTCTTGGCCCGGTCGAACGCCGCGTCGTGCAGCGCGGATTCCGGGTCGGCGCGGAACTCCACCAGGCCGCGCGGGATGGCAACCGCACCCGGCACCTTGCCGGAGGTCGCCACCTCAGCCGGTTCGCGCACGTCGAGGAACAGCACGTCGGGCTTGCCGACCAGCCCCTTGGCTTCATCGGGGCTGATCCGCGGCACCGCGGCTTCGGCGTCGGCGAGCATCTGCTTGACGGTCTTCATGGCAGTCTCCTGGAATGGGATAACGTCAAACGGGTCGGAGTGACTCGATCAGTAACCGGCGGCGCGGTCCACCACTTCCTTCAGCGGTTCGCCATCGAGGAAGCGGCGCAGGTTCTCCACGAACAGTTTGGCCACGATCGAATCACGCTGGGGGTGCGGGCCGCCGATGTGCGGCAGCACCACGATGCCGTCGGTGATCCAGAACGGGTGGTCGGCCGGCAGCGGCTCCTGGCGGTACACGTCGAGCACCGCGCCGGCGATGGTCTTGGCCTTCGCCGCCGCGATCAGGGCATCGTCGTCGATCAGGTGGCCGCGGCCGAAGTTCAGCAGCCACGCGCTCGGCTTCATCATCGCCAACCGTTCGGCGTTCATCAGACTGTCGGTCTCCGGCGTCGCCGGCAGCAGCAGCAGCACGAAATCGGACTGTGCCAGCACCTCGGCGGTCCGTTCCGGCGGCAGGACCTCGGCAACATGGTCCATCGGCTGCGGGCGGCGCTTGGTGCCGATCACCCGCATGCCGAGCGCGGCGGCGATCCGCGCCACCTCCTGGCCGATCTCGCCGAGACCGAGGATGCCGAGGGTCTTGCCGTTGATCGGCTGGGCCACGGTCTGCACCCACTGCCGGCGCTTCTGGTTCTCGGCGTTCACCGCGTAGGGCTTGGCGACGAACATCAGCGCGCCGATGATGTTCTCCGGCATCGACTCGCGGTGGGTGCCGCGCGCGCAGGTCAGCGTCAGGCCGGCCGGCAGGTCGGGCAGCGCCAGCCATCCCTCGACCCCCGCGGTCATCGACTGGGCCCAGCGCAGCTTCGGCATCGCCGGCAGCATCCCGGCCGGCACGCCGACCGCCATCAGCGCCTCGGTGTTGGCAAGCTGGTCGGCCGAGGGCTTGTCCTTGCGCGACAGCTGGTCGACCGCGACCCGGCCGGACAGCCCGGCGGCATCGATGGCTTCGACATAGCGCGCGGCGGCGTCGGTCCAGAGCAGAATGCGGGCGCGGTCGGTCACGATGAAGCCTCCTGGCGGTGGGAGACGAAACCTAGCGGATCGTCGCCGCAGCGTCCTACGGCGCTTCGATGCAGACACCCGTTCCGTCGACGCACGGCTCCACGGTCAGATCATCCCCAGCCCGCGGGCGATCGCGACCAATCCGAAACCGGCGATCACCGCGCCGGCGCCGCGGTTGATCCACAGCATTCGGACCGCGCTCAATCGGCCGCGCAGAAGGCCGGCTACTCCGCCGGCCAGCACCAGCCACCATGCCGCCGAGCCAAGGAACACCCCAAGCACCAGAGCGGCTGCCCGCTGCCATCCGGCATCAGCGGCTGTGGCGAGGCCGAGCCCGGCGAACAGCGCCACGAAGGTCAGGACGGTCTGCGGGTTGCCGGCGGTCAGCAGCACGGTCTGGGCGAACGCCGCGATCGGCCGTCCGGCACGGGACCCCGGTGCCGCGTCCGCCGCAGGGCGAACTCGCCAGGACGCAACGCCCAGCCACACCAGCAGCCCGCCGCCCAGCAGCGCCAACGGTCCTTGCCACGCCAGCAGGAACGCCGAGACCGCGGTCAATCCGAACGCAGCGACCGCACCGTACCCGGCATCGGCCACCGCGGCCCCCAGGCCGGTCGCAAAGCCGACCGTGAAGCCGTCGTCCAGGCTGCGCCGTATGCACAGCAGGCCGATCGGCCCGACCGGCATGGCAAGCGCCAGCCCGAACAGCAGCCCGGTCAGGAAAGCCGATGCGCCTGACGCCGACAGCGCAAGATCAGCGCCGGCCATCATGCATCGCCTCCACCGGCAGGGCCGAGGTCTCCTTGCTGCTGGACAAAGCGATCACGGTCAGGCTGCGCGCCACCCCCGGGATCGCCTTGATGCGGTCGCTGATCAGTCCCTCCAGGGCACGCGGGCTGGCCGCTCGGACCTTCAGCAGGTAGGACCATTCGCCGGTGACGTGATGCAGTTCCAGCACCTCCGGCAGCGCCGACGCCGCCGCCAGAAAAGGCGCGTTGCGCTCGGTGCGGTCGATCAGCACGAACACGAAGGCCAGGAGGCCCAGGCCGACCGCTTCGGGATCGATAAGGGCGGTCCACCCGGCGATCACCCCGCGCTCGCCCAGCCGGCGCAGCCGATCGTTCGCCGCCGATACCGACAGGCCGGTCGCCTCCGCCAGCGCGGCGCTGGTTACACGCCCGTCGGATTGCACGGTGTCGATAATCTTACGGTCAATATCATCCATATCCGGAATATTACCGGCATAATTTCTATTTTCCAGGTTTTTATCGCACCAGCTTCAACCTTGTAGTCGGCGGCGGTCGGCGGAACAATGGCCCACCGGTTCAGGCCAACCCCGTCCGAGGGAGGACATCATGACGGCCCATACTCCGAAAGCTCCCAACCACGCCGGGCTCGGCGCGCTCGCTTCGCGCTACGTCGACGTCAACGCCATGCCGTGGGAGCCGACACCGTATCCTGGCGTCGAGTGGAAGGTCCTGCTGAAGGACGAGGAGACCGGCCTGCTGACCGCGCTGTTCAAATGGGCGCCCGGTTCCGAGCTGCCGCTGCACGAGCATGTGGAGATCGAGCAGACCTTCGTGCTGGAAGGCTCGATCGAGGACGAGGAAGGCGAGGCGACTGCCGGAAACTTCGTGTGGCGCCCCGCCGGCTCGCGCCACGTCGCCAAGTCGCGCAACGGCGCGCTCCTGCTCGGCACCTTCCTCAGCCCGAACAAGTTCTTCAATCGGGAAGCGGCCGAGTAACTCTCGACCCGTCCCACCCCGACGTCACCCCTCGTAGGTACCCGCCCCGCGCGCCTTCGCCTCCAGCAGGGTCGCGACCACGTCCAGGGTCGGCGTCGGCACGTCGGCGGCGCGGGCAAAGTCCTGGACGACCCGTACGATGCCGTCGATCTCCATCGGCCGGCCGAGGTCCCAGTCCTGCAGCATCGACGAGCGGTGCTCCGACCGGTTCTGCGGGTCGCTCTGCCGGTCCACGTCGATCGCGACCTCGATGCCGTGGGCCCGGGCCACCGCCTGGGCCTCGCGCATGATCGCCAGGGTAACCGACAAGGTGCCCGGATCGGCGGCGAGTTCCCGCTCGGTCGCACCGGTCAGCACGCCAAGCGGCGAGCGCGAGATGTTCACGAACAGCTTGGACCACAGGGCGGCGCGGATGTCGTCGACCATCGGCGCCTTCACCCCGGATGCCTCGATCGCCGCCGCCAGCCGGGTCATCCGCTCCGAGGTGCCGCCCTCCGGCTCGCCCAGGGTCAGCGCGCCGGGCCGCGGGGCCACATGCCGCACCAGTCCCGGTTCCACCACCTGGGCCGGGCAGTCGACCACGCAGCCGATTGCCCGCTGCGGGCCGATGCCGCGCCAGATCGCGCCGTCGGGATCGAGCCGAGCGATCGTCCGGTCCGCGGCCGCGCCGGCGCGCCCGTGATCGTACCACCAGGGAATGCCGTTCATGGCGCAGATCACCGGAGTGTCCGGGCCGAGCATCGGCGCGATCGCCGCCGCGATCGCCGGCAGGGCCGGCGCCTTGGCGGTGACCACCACTGCATCCATTTCCCCCAGGTCGCCCGCCCGATCGGAGGCCAGCACCCGGACCGTCCAGCGCTGCCCCTGGCTTTCCACCGTCAGCCCACGCTCGCGCAGTGCCGCCAGATGCGGGCCGCGCGCCAGCAGCGCCACCTCGGTTCCGGCCCGTGCCAGATGCCCGGCCAGGAACCCGCCGACCGCCCCTGCCCCAACGATGCCGATGCGCATGCCTGTACCTCCGTCGATCCGTTTACCGCAGTCGCCGACCGGTATAGCGTCCCTGGCGGGTGCCTGCCCATGCCGAGCTTGCGTTGCACATCCGCCAAACCAGCACGATGGAACCACCGCGATGACCTTCTCCCTCCTGGGCCGCTGCGCCGACACCGGCGCGTTCGGCATGGTCGTCAGTTCGTCCTCCACGGCGGTCGCCGCGCGCTGTGCGTTCGCAAGGGCCGGGGTCGGGGCGGTCGCCAGCCAGAACATCACCGACCCCCGGCTGGGGCCGGCCGGCCTCGACCTGCTGGCATCGGGAGCGACCGCGCAAGCCGCGCTCGACCGGCTGGTCGCCGAAGCCCCCGACGTTGCCTACCGGCAACTGGCGCTGATCGACCGCAACGGCGGAACGGCCGCCTACAGCGGCGCCAAGACCCTCGGCATCCACGCCACTGCCCGGGGCCGCGACTGCGTTGCGGCCGGCAACCTGCTCGCCAATGACGGCGTGCCGGCAGCCATGGTCGCGGCGTTCGAAGGGGCCGCCGGGCAGGCCCTCGGCGACCGGCTGGTTGCCGCGCTGCGCAGCGGGCTCGACGCCGGCGGCGAGGCCGGGTCGGTGCATTCCGCCGGACTCCTGCTGGTCAAGGACGCCGCGTGGCCGGTCGCCGATCTGCGGGTCGACTGGTCCGCCGATCCGATCGGCGAGTTGGCGGCGCTGTGGGCGCGCTGGGCGCCGGAGATGGACGCCTACATCACCCGGGCGCTCGACCCGTCAACCGCGCCGGCCTACGGCGTGCCGGGCGACCCATGAGCAGGATCCCGGCGACGGCAGTGCCTCCGTCGCGCCTGTTCTCGCTGACCCTGATCGTGGTTGCCCAGGTGGCGGCCATGACGCTGTGGTTCTCCGCCACCGCCGTCGTCCCGGCGATGCGGGCCGAGGTGGCGATCCCGGCGGCGCTGGCCTCGTGGTTCACCGGCGGGGTCCAGCTGGGTTTCGTCCTTGGGACGCTTGTCAGCGCCTTCCTCGGCCTCTCCGACCGGATCGACGGCCGCCATCTGTTCTGCGCCAGCGCCCTGCTCGCATCGGCCGCCAACCTCGCGATCCTCGCCCTGCCGCCGGACTCCTGGGCCATCGTCGGACTGCGCCTGGCAACCGGGTTCTGCATGGCCGGGATCTATCCGGTGGGCATGCGCCTGGCCGCCGGCTGGGCGCTGGGCGACATGGGGCTGGTGGTCGGGCTCCTGGTCGGAGCGGTAACGCTGGGCTCCGCCAGCCCGCACCTGTTCCTGGCGCTCGGCGGGCTCGACTGGCGCCTGACCCTGATCGCCGGATCGGCCGCCGCCGCAACCGGCGCGGCACTGATCCTGCTGGTCCAGGAGGGACCGGCCACCCGCCGCGCCGCACGGTTCGACCCCCGGCACATCCTGCGGTACTGGACCGACCGGCCGGTTCGCTACGCCAACTTCGGCTACCTCGGCCACATGTGGGAGCTGTACGCCATGTGGGCCTGGCTCGCGGTGTTCCTGGGCAAGGCCTACGCCCCCGCCGCCGGAGCCAGCGCCGGCACTTACGCCACGGTCGCCACCTTTGCCGCGATCGCGGTTGGCGGGATCGGCGCGGTGATTGCCGGCTATGCCGCCGACCGGCTGGGCAGGACCCTGGTCGCCGGTGGCTGCATGGTGGTCAGCGGCGGCTGCGCCCTGCTGGTCGGGTTCCTGTTCACCGACTGGCCGGTCCTGCTGACCGTCGTGGTGATGGTGTGGGGCCTGACGATCGTCGCCGACTCCGCCCAGTTCTCCGCCGGCGTGGCCGAACTGTCGGCGCCGGAGACTGTCGGCACCATGCTGACCCTGCAGACCTCGGTCGGCTTCCTGCTGACCCTGGCGACCATTCATCTGGTTCCCGCCGTCGCCGATATCGTCGGCTGGCGATGGGCGTTCGCCCCGCTCGCTCTCGGTCCGGTGTTCGGCGTGTGGGCCATGCTGAAGCTACGGGCCATGCCGGAATCGGTGCGGATGGCCGGCGGCAAACGCTAGACGACCCCGGTTCGCTTAGGGGTTGACGGGTCTAGTTTTATTATGTTGATATCAACTTATTCAATCATCCACGTTGAAGGACGAAGCGATGCACAGGATCACCCCGTTTCTGTGGTTCGACACCCAGGCCGAGGAGGCGATGAATTTCTACGCCTCGATCTTCAAGAACTCCAAGATCGGCGCGGTCTCGCGCTATGGCGACACCGGCCCCGGGCCGAAGGGCAGCGTGATGGTGGCGTCGTTCGAACTCGACGGCCAACCGTTCAAGGCACTCAACGGCGGTCCCCACTTCAAGTTCAATGAGGCGGTCTCGTTCATGGTCGACTGCGACGATCAGGCGGAGATCGACCGCCTGTGGGAACAATTGAGCGACGGCGGCCAGACCAGCCAGTGCGGCTGGCTCAAGGACAAGTTCGGGGTGTCCTGGCAGATTGTACCGACGGTGCTCGGCGAATTGATGAGCGATCCCGACCCGGTGAAGTCCAACCGGGTGATGGAGGCGATACTGACGATGACCAAGCTCGACATCGCCGCCCTCAAGCGCGCTCACGCCGTCTGACCCGCAAACGTCTGATATTGACAATCGTTCGCAGCAGAGACAGGTTAGCGTGACTTCCTTGAGGGATGCCGCATGTACGTCTGTCTCTGCAACGCCTTCACCGACCGCGACGTGAACCGCGCGATCGACACCGGCGCCCACACCGTCGGCCAAGTCTACAAGACCCTGCAGGCCGTCCCGCAATGCGGCAAGTGCAAGGACATGATCCGCGAGATGATCACCGACCGGCATGCTCTGCAGAGTCCGGCCGAGGCGGCGCGGCCGTTCGGCATGCCGGCCGAACCGGCCATCGCCTGAACCCGGCTTCGGCTCAGCCCTTCCGCAGGCTGCCCAGCAACCGGGCGAGTTCCGTTGCCTCGCCGTCGCTGAGCCTGGCCCCAAGGTGCCGCTCGATCGCCGCCGCGTAGGCCGGCCACATCCGCTTCTGCAGATCCCGCCCGGCCGGCGTCACGGTCAGCAGGCTGGCGCGCGCATCCTCCGGGCAGGGCCGACGCGCGACATGCCCGGCACGCACCAGCCGATCGACCAGCCGGGACACGTTGTACTGCGCCAGCAGCATCCGGCGCTCCAGATCCACCGGCCGCAACCCCGTCTCGCCGGCACCCCGCAGTTCCAGCAGCGCGTCATACCAGGCGAGTGGCGGAAACCCCGCCGTCTTCAGGTCGGCCTCGACCGCCGCCAGCACGCTCTGGCCGGCGCGCACCAGGGCGACCCAGGCGGACACCGCGGCATCGGATGGTTTCCCGTTCATGCCCGGAGTATCGGATAAATATGCATCTGCATCAATCTTGACAGTTAAATGCATTTGCATATTTATTCATGCAATCGCATCTAACATGGAGGTTTGCGATGTCTCCGGATGACGGCGCCGTCTCGATCGGCGCCCTGCTTCTCCGTCTCGCGCTCGGTGCCATGTGGCTGTCGCACGCGCTCATGAAGATCGTTGTGTTCACGGTCCCCGGCTTCGCCGCCTGGCTGGACGGCCTCGGCCTTCCCGGCTTCCTGGCCGGTCCGGTCCTGGTGCTAGAGATCGTCGGCGGTACCGCCCTCATCCTCGGCGTGTGGCCGCGGCTGGTGGCGCCCATCCTGATCCCGATCCTGGCGGTCGCCATGTGGACCCACCTGCCGAACGGCTGGCTGTTCACGAACACCGGCGGCGGCTGGGAGTACCCGGCCTACCTGATCGTGGCGTCGATCGCCCAGGCCCTGATCGGCGACGGCGCCTGGGCCGCCCGTCGCACCCCGTCGCTCGGCGCTCTGCGCCGCGCCATTCCAGTTTGAGGAAGGAAGAAACCGTCGTGACAACCGAACCCTATGTCCTGATCAGCCACGCGCTGTGTCCGTATGTGCAGCGCGCCGTCATCACCCTGACCGAAAAGGCCGTGCCGTTCCGCCGCATCGACATCGATCTGGCCAGCAAGCCCGACTGGTTCCGCGCGGTCTCCCCGCTCGGCCGGGTGCCGGTGCTGCAGGTCGGCGACGCTGCGCTGTTCGAGTCGGCGGTGATCGTGGAGTACCTGGAGGAAGTGACCGGTGGCCCGATGCACCCGGCCGACCCGCTGGACAAGGCCCGGCACCGCGCCTGGATCGAAATGGCGTCCGCCACGCTCGACACGATCGCCGGGCTGTACGCCGCTCCCGACGCACCGGTCTTTGAAGCCAAGCGAACGGCGCTCGCCGACCGGCTGGCCCGTCTGAACGACGGTCTTGGCGAAGGCCCGTACTTTTCCGGCCCCGCGTTCCGTCTGGTCGACGCGGCCTGGGCGCCGGTGTTCCGCTATCTCGACGCGTTCGAGGCGATCGGCGCCTTCGGCCTGCAGGACGGCGCCCGCAGGGTTGCCGCCTACCGGACCGCGCTGGCGGCACGTCCGTCGGTCCGTTCCGCGGTTGCCGTCGACTACCCGGCCCGCCTGCTGGACTTCCTGCGCCGGCGCGGATCGCACCTGTCCCGGCTGATGGATCAACCGCTGGCGGTTGCCGGCACCGCCTGAGGCAGCCAGCCGTTCAGCTGTTCGGCCAGCGCTGCCGGCCGCTCCATCGGGATCATGTGTCCGCAATCGGCGATGATCTCGTAGCGGGCGCCGGGTATGCCGGCAGCCAGACGGTCGGTCTCGCCGCGCGGCCGCAGAGCATCGGCGTCGGCAGCGATCACCAAAGTCGGGCAGCCGATGTCCTTCAGCCGGCCATGCCCGTCCTCGCGCTCGGCCGCAAGTTGCCGCAGCAGCACGTCCTTGCCGAGCCGAGCGCCCATGGCCAGCATCCGCTCCACCAGTCGTTCCTCGCCCTGGCGCGACGGGTGCAGGGCACGCCGCAAGTCGGTGCGGGACAGACCGCGGAACGGCGCGTCGGCAATCCTCGCCCGCCGCTGCCGGTTCACGGCCGAGCGTTCCGGCGACGTGCCCATGGCCGAGGTGGCGATCAGGACCAGCGCGCTTATCCGCTCCGGCGCGCGGAGCGCCATCTCGCGCGCGACGAACCCGCCCATGGAGAACCCGACCGCCACGAAGCGTCGCGGCGCCGCCGCCAGCACCCGGGCCGCCATCGCTTCGATCGAGGAATCCTGGAACAGATCGCCGTGTTCGGCTCGCCAACGCGTGTCGAGGTGCGGGGTCACATCAGTCCACAGGTCGGCGTCGCACATGAAACCCGGCAACAGAACCAGGGTGTTGCCGTCTCTTGCCGACGCGTCCGACACGGTCGCCTCCAACTGGTTAATGCAAGTGATTATCAGTTAAGTATTTATTTTATAAAGATTATTTTCGAACAAGCCATCTGAGAGTATCCTTGCGACGTTTTCATCGAGAAGGATTTTTGCCATGAAGGGCGACAAGAAGGTCATCGAGCACCTGAATCGCATCCTCAAGAACGAGTTGACGGCGATCAACCAGTACTTCCTGCATTCGCGGATCCTCGCCGACTGGGGCGTGTCGAAGCTGGCGAAGCACGAATACGACGAGTCGCTGGAGGAGATGCGGCACGCCGACTGGCTGATCAAGCGCGTGCTGTTCCTGGAAGGCCTGCCGAACCTGCAGGAACTCGACAAACTCCAGATCGGCGAGTCGGTGAAGGAGATCCTGGAGTGCGACCTGCGGCTTGAGCACAAGGGCATCCCCGACCTCAAGGCCGCGATTCTCCACGCCGAGTCGGTCCAGGACTACGTCTCCCGCGACCTGTTCCGGAAGATCCTCGACGCCGAGGAGGAGCATGTCGACTACCTGGAAACCCAACTCGACCTGCTCGGCCGCATCGGCCCCGAGCACTTCACGCATCTGCAGTCGGAAGCCAACGAGACCGGCGCCGACGACTGAAGCCAAACCCTGGGGCCGGTATCAGGCGATGCCGGCCCGGCACTGCACCTCGGCCAGCACCGCCGCGACGCCGGCCTCCGGATCGCCGAGGTCGACGGTGGCCGCCGCGGCGGCGGCCTTGCGGGCGCGCGTCGGATCGGCCAGCAGATTGCGGATCGCGTTCGCCAGTTTGCCGGCGTCCAGGTCGTCGGCGGATGCCACCGCAGCGCCGCCGGTCGCCTCCACCCCGCGCGCCGTCACCAGATGCTCCAGGTTCCACGGCAGGATGAGCTGCGGCGTGCCCGCCATCAGGGCGGCAACCGCGGTTGACAGGCCGCCATGGTGGATCACCAGCCGGGCCGCCGGCATGACGGCGGCGAAATCCTGGGGTGTGGTGTGCATTGCCAGTCCGGGCTTGGCCAATTCCCGCACCGCCGCTTCCGGCAGGTCGCTGACATAGGCCTCTCCCGCCACCCCGGCGCTTGCCAAGGCATCCAGCGCCAGCCGCGTGCGGGTGTGGGCGCCAGGCATGTACAGGAACACCCCGTCCTTGCGGCGCTGGCTCCACGGCAGCGGCTTGATGCCGCGCGGCATGTTGAACGGTGCCAGGGTCGGCTCCGGCCGGTATCGAGCGTACGGATCGACCATCGGCAGCGAGAACACGAAGGTGGTGTCGCCGTGCAGCGCGTCGGCCAGATGGTCGATCGGCGCCGAGCCGCGGGCGCGCAGCCCTGTATTGGCGGCATCCAGCAACTCGGCCTCGTGCCGCACGCTGAACGGCTCCAGCGCATCCTGCCAGGGCCGGATCGGCGGCATCGGCCGGCCCGCCGGCGGGATCGTGTAGCCGTTGCCGATCACGACCCGCGGCACCCGGCCGCGCGCCGCCAGGTTCAGGGTCGGCGAGAAGTCGCCCATCACCAGGTCCGGGCGGATCGTATCGAGCAACCCCTCCCAGGCGGTCAGCCGGTGAGCCAGGGCGGCACGGTGGCCGTAGCCGATCAGCCGCAGCACGTCCGCGAAGCTGTGGGTCGGAATCTTGCGGATCGCCGGGTCGGACGGGATGTTCCAGCGCGGCGCCTGCAGCAGGCGGTAGCCCGGCCGCGGCCGGCCGGTCGCCGGATCCAGGAACGGTCCGGCCCGGTCGACGTCCTGCAGCGCCAGCACCACTTCGGCCCCGGCCGCCACCAGCCGATCACCGATCGGCCTGAATCGCGTCAGATGGCCAAGGCCGGCACCGAACTCCCACCCGAACAGAACGCGCAACGCCACCCTCACCCGCTCCATTCGATCTGGTTCACGGCGCCCTCCTGTGGTTGGATTCGCCAACCGTCCTTAGCGCACCGTCGCGCCCGCGTCACGCCGGAGCCTCGCCCCATGACCTTCTCGATCGCCGCCCGCGACCCGCTGACCGGTGCCTTCGGGCTGGCCGTCACCACCTCGGGCCTGTGCGTCGGCGCCCGCTGCCCCTACGCGTTAGCCGGCGTCGGCGCCGTCCTGACCCAGCACCGCACCGACCCTCGGCTCGGCCCGCTCGGCCTGCAGCTGCTGGAGCGCGGACTGACCGCCGAGCAGACCGTGGCCGCCCTGACCGAGGGACGCGACGACGCCAAATGGCGGCAGATCGCGGTAGTCGATGCGGCCGGGCGCACGGCCGCGTTCCACGGCGACGCGATCTATTCCTGGCACGGCCACGCTGCCGCCGACGGCGCCATCGCGATCGGCAACATCCTGCGCAGCGAGGCTATCCCCCAGGCCATGCTCGATGCCTTCCTCGACGACCGCACGGCTCCGATGGAGACCCGGCTTGTGTCGGCCTTGACCGCGGGCCTGTCGGCCGGCGGTGAGCTCGATCCGCTTGGCTCCGCCGCCCTGCTGATCGTACGTGACGACGCCTTCGCCTGGATGGACCTGCGGGTCGACCGCTCCAGCGACCCGATCGGCGACCTCGCCGCATTGGCGGCCGCCTACGCTCCGGATGCGGAGGGAACCCGGATGCGCGCCATTGATCCGGACGCGGTTCCGAACAACAAGGACCTGATGCGCCGGCACGCCGAGCTGCAGCGATCGGCCTGAACCCTCTGGAGACCGAGTTGTCCCTGCTGTCACCCGACGATCCGCCGGCGTTCCGGATCGAGAATCCGGACGGCCGCGCGCCGATCCTGCTGGTGTCCGATCACGATTCCAATCAGGTGCCGGCCGGCCTGAACCGGCTTGGCCTGCCGGACGACGAACTGGCGCGCCACATCGCCTACGACCCCGGCATTGCGCGGATCGGCAGGCGCCTGACCGAACGGTTCGATGCGCCGATGATCGCCACCAGCTACTCGCGGCTGGTGGTCGACTGCAATCGCGTGCCGTTCACCCCGGGCTCGATCCCCGCGGTCTCGGACGGCACAGCGGTGCCCGGCAACCACGCGCTGGACGACGCGGCCAGGCAGGCGCGCTACGACGCGCTGTTCGCGCCGTACCATGCGGCGATCACCTGGCATCTGGACCGTGTCGTCGCAACCGGCACCCGGCCGCTGGTGATAGCCCTGCACAGTTTCACGCCCAGGCTGAGGGACAACGGCGGCGAGCGGCCCTGGCACATCGGCTTCCTGTGGGGCGCCGACGACCGGGCGACGGCGCCAATGATCATGCTGTTCGCCAAACTGAACCCCGACGCGGTGGTCGGCGCCAACCAGCCGTATTCCGGCGGCAGTCCGGAGGGCTACACCATCCCGGTGCACGCCGAGCGGCGCGGCCTGCACAACATCACGCCGGAGTTCCGCCAGGATCTGGTGTCAGATCCCGATGGTGCCGACGCCTGGGCCGGGCGCTTCGGCGACGCGCTTGATGCCTTGCTGGAACAGGGCCTGCCCGGCTGAGGGGGTAGCGAAACCCGCCCCGACCACCGATATTCCCTATACACCACGACCGCATGGAGAGACCCGATGGCCGCCGACCAGAACCTCGACAAGCAGACCCGCACAGAGTTGGAGGCCGCTGCGTTCCGCACCCTGGTGGAACACCTGCGCGAGCGTACCGACGTGCAGAACATCGACCTGATGAACCTCGCCGGGTTCTGCCGGAACTGCCTGTCGAAATGGTACCGAGCAGCGGCCGATGAGAAGGGCCTGGACATCGACTACGAGCAGGCCCGCGAGATCGTCTACGGCATGCCCTACCCGGAATGGAAGGCCAAGCACCAGAACGAGGCAACGCACGAGCAGAAGACCAAGTTCGCCGCCGCCAATCCAGGGCATTGAGCCGGGGCCATCGTCGGCCCGGGCAGTCCGCCGCGGCCTCCACCGGGTGCCGCGGCGGCGGCCGTCACGGCTTGATGTAGGTGTAGCCCTGCTGCTGCAGGTGCGACAGTTCGGCAACCCCGCTGGGGACGATGTCGTCGTCGAAGACCTCGAACAGATCCTTGGTGTAGTCGATCTTGCGGCCGACCAGGGTGTTGTTGCAGACGTTGAATGCTACCCGGTGGGCCTTGAGGCCGAGCACGTCGCCCTGCAGCTTCTGGTTCGACACGGCACTCTTCAAGAGCGATACGCCATTGCCGTGCAGGACTACCTTGATGTCCATGTTGTCGGCGCCAACGGCGTTGATGTGGTTCTGGATGTTGCGCAGGGCGGCACGGTACGCCTTGTCCTCTTCGCCACCCGTGTAGTTGATGTGGTAGACGACCTTCTGCTTCCCGTACCGGCTCTCGGCTGTCGCCGTTCCGACCTGCAGGGCCATGACGGCGAGAGCCGCCAGAAGAACTGCCAGCTTTCTCATGTCTCTGTCCTTTCCTCCCGCATCGAGCGCTCTCTGGTCGGAGCGCTTCATCAGCGGACCGATTATGCGGCGGCAGACAAAAACATTCAAGAATTCGAATTAATCGATGTATTGTCCGTGCACGGCCACGCCAATCCGGCGCTCAGGGAACCCGGATGGAACTCTCACCGCGGGGCTGGCAGCTTCTCCGTCCACTCCGAACGGTCGTACGGCGGCAGGCCGGCATCGCCGAAGTACTCCTCCGCCGCCAGGATCCGCCCGCCCATCACCCGGTAGAAGCCGATGGCGAACAGCGACACTGTCCCGTCGCTGATCCGGACCCGCGCGACCGCCCCCTCGGCGGTGGCGTCGACCGCCAGCACCGTGCAGCGCCACACCCCCGGATAGGTCCGGTTCAGCCCGACATAGGCCACCGGGGTCGGGATCCGCTCCCCGGTCTGCGGCCACACCGCCTGGAACCCGCCGTCCAGCAGGCGCTGGATGCCGTCCCAGTCGCGGGCGTTCATCCGCTCCCACAAGGCGCGGACCGGGTCGGTGGGATCGGAGATCATGGTTGCCAACATGACCTGATTGTTCTTTTTTTGTTCTCGTTCTGTCAAGCGCCGTTTGCCGCTTGAACGCCCGAGTGCAGGCCGCTAGGTTCCGGCCCCTGTTCAAGTGGCCGAATCGAGGATGACATGGTGGACGTGGGCGGCATCGCGGGCGATCAGCTCCGCTCCTACATTGAGCGGATCGAGCGTCTGGAAGAAGAGAAGGCGGCCCTGGCGGCCGACATCCGCGACGTGTTCGCCGAGGCCAAGGGCAACGGCTTCGACGTCAAGATCATGCGGCAGGTCCTGAAGCTGCGGAAACTCGACAAGGACGACCGCGACGAGCAGGAAACCGTCCTCGACCTGTACAAGCGCGCGCTCGGCATGGAGTGACCTGCGAGGCAGGGCACCGAACACGCAACGAAGTCGCTACTCCGCCGCGGTCTTTGCCGCCTGCGGGTTGCGCAGCTGGCCCAGCAGAGCCGCCCTGCTCGATTCGGCGCGAGCCACGTGGGCTTCCTTCACGTGACCGAAGCCGCGGATCTGCTCCGGCAGCCGCGCCAGCTCCACACCGATCGCATGGGTCTGCGGCGTCAGGCGTGAGACGATCTCTTCCACCGTCTGGAAGTACTCGTCGCGCAGGCGGCGCTCCATCACGCGCTCCTCGCTGCGGCCGAACGGATCGAAGCGCCCTCCACGCAAACCCTTGAGCGATGCCAGCACCCGGAACGCCGGCATGATCCAGGCCCCGAAGGTCAACTTCTTCAGGTGCCCGGTCTGCGGGTCGCGCGGCGCGAAGCTCGGCGGCGCCAGGTGGAAACGCAGCTTGAAGTCGCCCTCGAACTGCTGGCGCAGCTTGCGCTCGAAGCTTCCGTCGGCGTACAGCCGTGCGACCTCATACTCGTCCTTGATCGCCATCAGCTTGAAGGCATAGCGCGCCACTGCCTGGGCCAGGTCGTCCTTGCCCGGCACGGTCTTGCGTTCGGCTGCGGCAACCTTGTCGACCAGCGCCTTGTAGCGCTCCGCGTAGGCGGCGTCCTGGTAGGCGGTGAGCTCCGCGACCCGCACCTTGACGATCTCGTCCAGGGTGGTCGCGATCTCCGGACGCAGCGAAGCGGGCGTCGGCTTCGGTTCGGTCAGCCGCTGCACCGCGGCCGGATCGTGGGCCGCGCGACGTCCCCACAGGAACGCCTGCGTGTTGAAGGCCACGGCCACCGCGTTCAACTCGATCGCCCGCTCGATCGCCTCGCGCGACAGCGGCACCAACCCGCGCTGCCAGGCGTAGCCCAGCATGAACAGGTTGGAGGCGATCGAGTCGCCCAACAGCCGGGTGGCAGTCCCATAGGCATCGACGAACTCGGTGGAGTTGTCGCCGGCAGCCTTGCGCAGGATGTCCATCATCGAGGCGGCCGGGAACTGCATGTCCGGATTCTGGGTGAACCGGCCGGTCATGGTCTGGTGGGTATTGACCACCGCGCGGGTCTTGTCCCGGCTGATCGCCTCCAGCCCGTCCTTCGACGCCGCGGTGGCGATGTCGCAGGCCAGCAGCAGGTCGGCCGCACCGGCCGCGATCCGCGGCGCGTGCACGGCAGCCGGCGTGGCCGCGATCTTCACATGGCTCATCACCGAGCCGCCCTTCTGGGCGAGGCCGGTCATGTCGAGCACGCTGGTGCCCTTGCCCTCGAGATGGGCGGCCATGCCGAGCAGGGCGCCGATCGTCACCACGCCGGTGCCGCCGATCCCGGTCACCAGGATGCCGTAGGGCTCGTCCAGCCCCGGCAGCGTCGGCTCGGGCAGTGCCTCGAACACGTCGGGAACCCCGGCCGCCGGCTTCGCGGCAGCGGCGGATGCGCCCTTGCGGACCTTGCCGCCGATCACGTCGACGAAGCTCGGGCAGAAGCCCTTCACGCAGGAGAAGTCCTTGTTGCAGCTCGACTGGTCGATCTGGCGCTTGCGGCCGAACTCGGTCTCGACCGGCAGCACCGACACGCAGTTCGACTTCACACCACAGTCGCCGCAGCCCTCGCAGACCGCCTCGTTGATGAACACCCGTCGGTTCGGGTCCTCCATGGTGCCGCGCTTGCGACGGCGGCGCTTCTCGGCGGCGCAGGTCTGGTCGTAGATCAGGACGGTGACGCCGGGGGTCTCGCGCAGCGTGCGCTGCACCTCGTCCAGGTCGTCTCGGTGGTGGATGCTGGTGCCCTTCGGCCAGATGTCGCCCGACGGATACTTGTCCGGATCGTCGGTAACCACGTCGACCCGTGCCGCACCCTCGGCCGCCACCTGCTGGGCGATGATCCACGGGGTCAGGCCGTTGTCCGACGGCTGGCCGCCGGTCATGGCGACCGCGTCGTTGAACAGGATCTTGTAGGTCATGGTGACCTTGGAGGCGACCGCCATGCGGATCGCCAGGATGCCGGAGTGGTTGTAGGTGCCGTCGCCCAGATTGGCGAAGATGTGGCCGGTCTCGGTGAACGGCGCTTGGCCGACCCAGGACACCCCCTCGCCGCCCATCTGGGTGAAGGTCTCGGTGGTGCGCTCCGGCATCCACGCCGCCATGAAGTGGCAGCCGATCCCGGCGACGGCGCGCGAGCCCTCCGGCACCCGGGTCGAGGTGTTGTGCGGGCAGCCCGAGCAGAAATACGGGGTCCGCTGGAACTCGCTCGGCTTCGCCTTGCCGCCCTCGACCCGCTGGGCGATCAGCGCGCGGCGCGCCTTGATCCGCTCGACGTCGGCATACGCCAGGATCCGCTCGGCGATCGCCAGGGCGACCTCGGTGGCGTTCAGCTCACCGTTGGCCCGGAACAGGGTGCGGCCGGCGTCGTCCTGCTTGCCCTCGACGCGCGGGCGCTGGCCGTTCGGCAGGTCGTACAGCTGTTCCTTGAGCTGCCACTCGATCAGCGAGCGCTTCTCCTCGATCACCAGCACCCGTTCGGCTCCGGCGCAGGCGGCGCGCGCGCCCTGCGGCTCCAGCGGCCAGGGCATGCCGACCTTGAACACCCGCAACCCGATCTCGGCCGCCAGCTCGGCATCGATGCCCAGGTCGTCGAGCGCCTGACGGACGTCGAGATAGGATTTGCCGGTGGTGGCGATCACCAGCCGCGGCTTCGGGGTGTCGATCACCACCCGGTCGATGCCGTTGGCCCGCGCGAACGCGGCGACCGCCGGCAGCTTCCAGTTCTGCAGCCGCTCTTCCTGCTCCAGCCAGGGGTCCGGCCAACGGATGTGCAGCCCACCGGGCGGCATGTCGAAGTCCGGGGTGACGATCTTCAGGGCGTCGGCATCGGCCTCGACCGAGGCCGAGCTGTCCATGATCTCCGCCGTTGTCTTGAAGCCGACCCAGCAGCCGGCGAACCGGCCCATGGCGAAACCGAGCAGGCCGAAATCCAGGGTGTCCTGCACCCCGGCCGGGTTCAGCACCGGGATCGAGGCGTCGAGGAAGGCGAACTCGCTCTGATGCGGAACGGTCGACGACTTGGCGACGTGGTCGTCGCCGGCGATCGCCAGGACACCGCCCCAGGGCGAAGTGCCCGCGAAATTACCGTGCTTGAACACGTCGCCGGAGCGGTCGACGCCCGGTCCCTTGCCGTACCAGATGCCGAACACCCCGTCGTGGGTGGCGCCGGGGAACAGGTTGGGCTGCTGGCTGCCCCACACCGCGGTGGCCGCCAGTTCCTCGTTCACCCCGGCCTGGAAATGCACGTGGTGCTGCTTCAGCAGTTTGCCGGCGCGCCACAGTTGCTGGTCGTACCCGCCAAGCGGCGAGCCGCGATAGCCGGAGATGAAGCAGCCGGTGTTCTTGCCGGCCGCCAGGTCGCGGCGGCGCTGGATCAGCGGCAGGCGGACCAGCGCCTGCACGCCGGTCAGGAACACCCGCCCCCGGTCCAGGACGTACTTGTCGTCGAGCGATACCTCGGCCAATGCCATCGTTCTACGCCTCCCGGTCCCCGCTTCTCGCCACGGCTGATGTGGGGTCGAGGACACGGCAAATAAGGTAAGCTTTCCTGACCTAACCGGCAACCGCCGTGCAGCCAGGATACGGAATTCACCGTGGCAGCCTGCGTCCTCAGCATTGCCGGGGCAAATGCTTTCGCGGTGCCGGCTCCGAAATGGCGTGCTGCGAGGTGCGCACCGGTGTCGGTGTCGATGCCGATACAAGTGATCGAGAATTCCATGCCCCGATCCCGCATGAGCGTGTTGCTCGGGTGTCAGACGAGCAACGGCACCGCATCACCAGCCGCGCTGCGATCCGCTACTGCAGAAATCGAATCAGATGAGTGGCCGTAAGTTCAGGCTCCTCTTCGGGAATGAAATGGCCGCACGGCATTGGCGCAAAGGACACCGGCGCTGCCCAATCCGACCAGATTCGCTGCATGTCGAAGTAGCGGCCGACCACGCCCAGTTCACCCCAGAAGACCAGCGTCGGGCAGGTGATCCGCCGGCCAGCCGACCGGCTTGCCTTGTCGTCTTCCACGTCGCTTGAAATACCAGCCCGGAAGCATTCGCAGATCGAGTTGATCGATTCTTCGGTCGTCGACGCGGCGAGATAGGCCTCCAGAGCGCCTGGATGGTAGTTGAAGCCCGGCTTTGTAAGGCTCGTCAGGATGTCACCCATGAAGGCTCGGGGGTCGCCTGCGATCAGCCGGTCCGGTACCGGAAAAGGCTGGGTCAGGAAGAAGAAGTAGAAATAGTCCTGCGCAACGGCGCTCGTCGCCCGTTCGTAGAAGTCCAGAACGGGGACGATGTCCATCACCGCGAGACGTTCCACCTTGTCAGGATAATCCAGGGCCATCCGCCGCGCGACCCTGGCGCCTCGATCATGGCCGACGACCCGAAACACATCGAAGCCGAGGCGTTCCATGATGCGAACCTGTTCGGTCGCCATCAGGCGCTTGGAGTAATGTCGGTGGTCCGAAGTGCGTTCCGGTTTGTGGCTTTCGCCTCGGCCCCGGAGGTCTGCAAGGACCACCGTGTACTGTTCGGCCAGCTTGGGCGCGATCGAGTGCCAGCACAGATGGGTCTGCGGATCCCCGTGCAGCAACAGAAGCGGCGGACCAGAACCACCGACCAAAGTCAGCATGTCGCCACTCAGGCCGGGCAGCATCAGCCGCTCGAACCCGGGCAGCAACTCGCGATCCAGTTCTTCAAAGATTGTCATTGATCCAATCTCCATACTCGGAAATGCCCATGGCGCTTCGGGTGTAGTAGGACCATTGCCCAATCCGGCGGACAGTCACGAAACCGGCACGCCGAAGGATCTCCAGATGCCGGCTGACCGTCGGCTGGCTCATGTCGAGCTTCGCCGCGATCAACGTCACACATACGCCGATCGTTTCGGGATCTCCGCTCTCCTGGTGGATGAAATGGCGCCGTGGCTCCTTCAGCCACTCAAGCACCTTCATCCGCGGGACGCTGGCAAGGGCCTTGGTCTGTTCAATCCGGTCTGTCATGATAAATCGTTATATAGCTAAATAGCTAATTAGCAATATACATACTCTGCGACCGGTCGTCGGGTTGATCTCAATGGTCCGGAATCTGCGTGGATCGACGCGGCGGTCGGCTGATTTGGGATCCCTTCGCCTGCGAACGCGCACCGGCGTGGCAGGCGGCAGGACTGCGTCGGTCTCGCCGTCCCAGCCGACCAAAAAAAGATCGACCATCAATGTCGGATACGACGCCGGTCGTTCGTCATTGGATATGAGGAAGGCGAGAACCCTCTCGCCCATGGCCATTCATGGAGCACAATTAATGACCGCCAAGACCTTTGTCGCCCCGGACTGCGATCGCGACCTGGTGCTGACCCGCGTCTTCGACGCCCCGCCGGCCAAGGTGTTCGAAGCCTGGACCACGCCCGAATCGATGAAGCAGTGGTTCGCGCCACGGCCCTACACCACTCCGATCGTCGAAATCGACGTCCGCCCCGGCGGCAGCAGCCTGGTCGTCATGCGCGGTCCCGACGGGGAGGACATTCGCTGCCCGGGCGTCTACCTGGAGGTTGTGAAGAACCGGCGCCTGGTGTTCACCGACGCCTTCACCGAGGCCTGGAAGCCCTCCGAGAAGCCGTTCATGTCCGTGACTCTGACCTTCGAGGACCAGGGCGGGAAGACCAAGTACACTGCCCGGGCGTCCCATTGGAGCGTCGCCGACCGCGAGGCCCACGAGCAGATGGGCTTCCACGAGGGCTGGTCGCAGGTTGCCGAGCAGTTGGCCGAGGTCCTCGCCAAGACCTGACCCCGGCGGCGGGCGCGCCGGTCCGACGAGCCGTCTCGACGGATCGGCGCGCGCCCGCTATTCACGGGGCACCATTGTCACGGGTGCAACGTGAGGGGGTCAGATCGATGACGGTCCTGGTGACCGGAGCCGCCGGGTTCATCGGCATGCATGTCGCCAAGGCGCTGCTCGACCGTGGCGAGCAGGTGATCGGCATCGACAACCTGAACCCTTACTACGACCCGGCGCTGAAGCGGGCGCGGCTGGCCGAGATCGAAGGCCGCAACGGGTTCGGCTTCCAGCGGATCGACTTCGCCGATCGCGACGCCATGACGGCGTTCGACGCCGCCCATCCCGAAATCGACCGGATTGTCCACCTCGGGGCCCAGGCCGGCGTGCGCTACTCCATCGAGCAGCCCTTCGACTACCTGCAGGCCAACCTGATGGGCCATCTGGTCATGATGGAGATGGCGCGCGGCCGGGTTGCCCGAGGATTGAAGCACTTCGTCTACGCTTCTTCATCCTCGGTCTACGGCGCCAACCGCGACATCCCGTTCTCGGTCGACGACCGGGTCGACCGGCCGATGTCGTTCTACGGGGCGACCAAGAAGGCCAACGAGGCGATGAGCTACAGCTACGCCAGCCTGTACGGCATCCCGACCACCGGCTTGCGGTTCTTCACGGTCTACGGCCCGTGGGGCCGGCCGGACATGTCGCCCTGGCTGTTCACCGACCGGATTCTGAACGGCCGGCCGATCGAAGTGTTCAACCACGGTCAGATGCGCCGCGACTTCACCTACATCGACGACATCGTTGCCGGGGTGGTGGCCGCCCTCGACCACCCGCCGGCCGCCGCACCCGATTCGCCGCCGGTCGCGGTGTATAACCTCGGCAACAATTCGCCGGTCGCCCTGCTCGACTACATCAAGGTGATCGAGGCGGCGTGCGGCAAGCCGGCGGAGCTGGTCATGAAGCCGATGCAGCCCGGCGACGTGCTGGAGACCTACGCCGACATCGAGGCCAGCCGCCGTGACCTCGGCTATCAGCCCTCCACCCCGATCGAGGTCGGCATCCCGCAATTCGTCGACTGGTTCAGGCGCTACCACGCGTTGTAAGCGCCGCCACGGGCCGTCCATCATCGCGACTCGCCGTGGTCACGATCACCGGGATATGATGCCGGCCCTCGACGGTCGGCCCGTCTCCAGAATGGAAACCCGCGATGCCGGAGCAACTGCGCTACATCACCGCCCTCGTCGCCTCAATGGTGATCGCGGTCAGCATCGCCGCCGCCGGCAAGTTCATCGGCGACGGGTTCCGCCAGGGCCGCGAGGCCGACCGCTACGTCACCGTCAAGGGCGTGGCGGAACGCACGGTCACCGCCGATCTGGTGTTCTGGCCGATCCGGGTCACGGCGACCGGCAATGATCTGGGGGCGGTCCAGGCCAAGGTCGACCGTTCGGTGGACGCGGTGACGGTCTTCCTGGTCGGCGAGGGGCTGCCCAAGGAGGCGCTCGACCGGGGCCGGGTCGAAGTCAACGACCTGCTGGCCCAGCCGTACCGGCCGGAAGGCGCCGATCAGGCGCGCTACATCATCGCCCAGACCGTGACGGTGCGGACATCCGAGATCGAGAAGGTCAGGACGGCCAGCGCCCGTTCCGGCGAGTTGGTCAAGCTCGGCGTGGTTTTCGGCGAGACCGGTGGACCGGTCTATGCCTTCACCGGCCTGAACGCCATCAAGCCGGAGATGATCGCCGAGGCCACCAAGGCGGCGCGCGCCGGGGCCGAGCAGTTTGCCGCCGACAGCGCCAGCCGCGTCGGCGCCATCCGCCAGGCCAACCAGGGCGTGTTCACCATCGGTCCGCGCGACGGCATGTCGTCCGGCAACCCCGACAGCGAGATCGAAAAGAGCGTGCGCGTGGTCTCGACCATCGAGTTCTTCCTGGTCGAATAGCGCCCAGTCAGCGCAGAAAGCTGTACGCGACCGAGGCCAGCAGCAGAGCCGCGAACGTAAGGTTCATTGCCCGCCCGGTGCGCGGGCTGCGCAAAACCCGCGAGAACAAAGCGCCGACACCGAGCCAGGACGTATTTACCGCAATGTTCACCCCGATCAGGACCGCGACCTTCAGCACCGAATCCAGCAGCGGCTCCTCGGGAACGATGCTGCCGCTGGCATAGACCGCACCGATCGCGGCATAGGCCTTGGGATTCACCATCGACAGCATGAAGCCGCCGGCGGTCGACGGCTCCTTGGCGCCGTCCAGATCGCGCCGCACCACCGGGGCAGTGGCGATCCTGAACGCCAGGTACAGCAGGTAGCCCAGCCCAAGCACCGTCAGGACCGGCACCGCATTCGGAATCGTCAGCAGCAGCCCGGTCACCCCACCGGCAATCATCAGCAGCACGGTGCTGTTGCCGAGCAGGATGCCGATCAGATACCGGCCGCCGCGCTGGAACCCGAACGTCGATCCGGTGGCGGCGAGGCTCATGCTGGCCGGTCCGGGACTGCCCATCAACGGCAGCGCCACCGACAGCAGAAGAACGATGTTCTGGAGCACTTGGCGAGCCGATGTGATGGAGCACGGACCGTGCGGAGCGGCCGCAACTTACGCTGCCAAAAGTGGCCTAGGCAATGAGTTCCAAGCGCTGACGCATTGACGGCCGCCGCACTCCATCTTCTGATCGCCGCATGACCGACCGATTGATCGCGGGCCTGCGCGCCGCCCTCGGCGCTGATGCCGTGCTGACCGACCCCGCCGACCGAGCCGGCTACGAGACCGACTTGCTGAAAGCCCGCACCGGGCGGGCGCTGGCGGTCGTCCGGCCACGCTCGACCGACGAGGTGGCAGCCGCTGTCCGGCTGTGCGTCGCCGCCGGGATCGCCGTCGTCCCGCAGGGCGGCAACACCGGATTCTGAGGCGGCGCCACCCCGCCTGCGGACGGCTCGGCCCTGGTGCTGTCGTCCGAGCGGCTGAATCGGATCCGCCATGTCGACCCGGCGGGCGACCACATGATCGTCGAGGCCGGAGTCACCCTGGCCGACGCGCGGGCCGAAGCCGAGAGGCGCGGCAAGCTGCTGGCGCTGCACCACGGCGGCCTGTCGTCGCGGATCGGCGGCAACGTGGCGACCAACGCCGGCGGCAACAACGTGCTGCGCTACGGCATGACCCGCGCCCTGGTACTGGGGCTGGAAGTCGTGCTGGCCGATGGCCGGATCTGGAACGGGCTGCGGGCGCTGGCCAAGGACAATGCCGGCACCGACCTGAAGCAGTTGTTCATCGGCACCGAAGGCACGCTGGGCATCGTCACGGCGGTGGCGCTCAAGCTGCACCCGATGCCGCAATCGGTCGCCACCGCCCTGGTCGCCGTGCCGGACCCGACGGCGGCGCTGGCCCTGCTGGCGCGTTTGCAGGCTGACGTCGGCGAGGCCCTGTCGGCGGCTGAACTGATCCCGCGTGCCGGTCTCGACCTGCACGTCGCCCACACCGGCACAGTACGCGAGCCGTTCGACCGGCCGCACCCCTGGCAGGTGCTGGTGGAGTTGGGCAGCGCCAGCCGATTCTTCGATCTGGACGCGGCGCTGGAAGCGGGGGTCGGCGAAGCGCTGGCTGCCGGCGAGGCGACCGATGCGGTCGTGGCGTCGTCCCAGTCCCAGCGCGCTGCCTTATGGGCGTTGCGCGAAGGACTGGCGGTGGCCCAGGTCGAAACGCCCGGCAACCTGAAGAACGACACCTCGGTGCCGGTCTCGGCGATTCCCGCATTCATACGCACCGCCGAGGCCGCCACGCGGGCCATCGTTCCCGGCTGCGTGCCGATCCCGTTCGGCCATCTCGGCGACGGCAACATCCACTTCAACCTGAACCCGCCACCGGGCAGCGACCCCGCATCCTTCATCGCCCGCTGGCCGGAACTGGTCACCGCCATCGAGGACGTGGCGACCGGCCTGGGCGGCTCGATCGCCGCCGAGCACGGCCTCGGCCGCAGCAAGGTGGCCGCCGCCCGCCGGATCAAGCCGGCGCTCGACCTGGAACTGATGCAGCGCCTGAAGACCGCCTTCGATCCGGACGGAACACTGAACCCGGGCGTGATGCTGTAGGGACCTGCTCGTTCCGCCCTCCATTGGTGTTGTCCAGACGCCAGCGCCGAGGCGCCTCCGTCCGGGACAGCGAGCGGGCGGGAGCGGTGGCCGAACCGGCCCGGTGGTGCACTGGCCGTTCCAGTGGCATCGTCGCAACCGAACGCCTCGCAGGAGCCGGCCATGCACGTCGTGATCTTCGAAGTGACACCACGGGAGGGCGGACGGCCCGACTACCTGGCGATCGCCGCCACGCTGAAGGCCGAGTTGGAGAAGATCGACGGCTTCATCTCGGTGGAACGGTTCGAGAGCCTGACCACGCCGGGCAAGCTGCTGTCGCTGTCGACATGGCGGGACGAGGAGGCGATCCGGCGCTGGCGCCAGCATGCCGAACACGGCAAGGCGCAGGCCGCGGGTCGCGGCGGCCTGTTCGCCGAATACCGAATCCGGGTTGCCGAAGTGGCGCGCGACTACAGCCTGGAAACCTCGCCCTGGGTGTGACACAGCGTCAGCGCCCCTGGTCTTGCAGTGCCAAAGACCTTATCTGACGGCGCATGAGCGACATGGACAGCGAACGCAATTCCCTCGGCGGCCGAATGCGCCGTTACGCCAAGGTCGGCACCGCCGTCGGCGGGCTTGCCGCCCGCGTGGCCGGCGAGCGCTATCTGGGCTGGAGCCTCGACAAGGACGCCCACGCATCGGAACTGCGAACCGCGCTCGGCGGCCTCAAGGGCCCGCTGATGAAGGTGGCGCAGATCCTGTCGACCGTGCCCGACGCCCTGCCGAAGGAGTATGTGCAGGAGTTGAGCCACCTGCAGTCGAACGCGCCGGCCATGGGCTGGCCGTTCGTGAAACGCCGGATGACCACCGAACTCGGACCCGGCTGGCAGAAGAGGTTCGCGACCTTCGAGCACGAGGCGGCATCGGCCGCATCACTCGGCCAGGTGCACCGCGCCACCCTGGACGACGGCCGCCTGCTGGCCGCCAAGCTGCAGTACCCGGACATGTCCTCGGCAGTCGAGGCCGATCTGCGACAGCTCGACTGGATCTTCTCGATCTACCGGCGCTACGACAAGGCAATCGACACCAGCCAGATCCACGCCGAACTGTCCGCGCGGCTCCGCGAGGAACTGGACTATGCCCGCGAGGCCCGCCACATGGCGCTGTACCGTGGAATGCTGGCCGATGAGCCCGGCGTGTTCATTCCCGACATGGTCCCGGAGCTGTCGACCAGCCGGCTGATCACCATGACCTGGCTCGACGGCACGCCACTGATGAAGTTCCTGGAGGGCGAGCCGTCCCTGGAACTGCGCAACGCCTTCGCGCTGACCATGTTCCGGGCGTGGTACGTGCCGTTCTACTTCTATGGCGTGATCCACGGCGACCCGCATCTCGGCAACTACACGGTGCGCGACGACGGTTCCGTCAACCTGCTGGATTTCGGCTGCATCCGGATCTTTCCCAAGACCTTCGTCAAGGGCGTGATCGACCTGTATCGGGCGTTGCGCGACGATGACGAGGCGCTGGCGGTGCACGCCTATGAAAGCTGGGGGTTCCAGAACCTCGACCGCGCGACCATCGACGTGCTGAACGTCTGGGCGCGTTTCCTGTACGGCCCGCTGATGGAAGATCGCGCCCGCAGGATCCAGGAGAGCGGCAGCGGCCTGTACGGTCGCGAGATCGCCGAGCAGGTCCACGGCGAGCTGCGCCGCCTGAACGGCGTCCGGCCCCCGCGCGAGTTCGTGCTGATGGACCGCGCGGCGCTGGGCCTCGGTTCGGTGTTCATGCACCTGAAGGCCGAGGTGAACTGGTACCGGCTGTTCAACGACCTGATCGAGGGTTTCGACGCCGACGCCATGGAGGCCCGGCAGACCGCTGCACTCGCGTCGGTCGGCCTGGACCGTCCCGACTGACGCCACGGCATCTTGCCGACCTCGGGGTCGCCGCCTAGCCTCCTAGAAAACCCTGGGAGGATCGGCATGAGCGAACCCGTCACACTGGCCGTCGAAGCCGGGCTGGCCCGACTGACCCTGAACCGGCCGGACGCGCTGAACGCCATCAACCGCGAACTGGCCGAGGCCCTCATGGCTGCGGCCGTGCGTTGCGCCACCGATCCGGCGGTTCGCGCGGTGCTGCTGACCGGTCCTGGTAAGGCGTTCTGCGTCGGCGGCGACCTGAAGTCCTTCCACGCCAAGGGCGACGGCATTTCCGCCCACCTGAAGGAAACCACCCACTACCTGCACGCCGCCTGCTCGACCCTGGCGCGGATGGACGCGCCGCTGGTGGTCGCGGTCCAGGGTGCGGCCGCCGGCGCCGGGCTGTCTTTGGCCCTGCTGGGCGATCTGGTCTACGCGGGCGAAAGTGCGGTGTTCACCATGGCCTATACCGCGGCCGGGCTGTCGCCGGACGGCGGGTCGACCTATCTGCTGCCGCGGATCGTCGGACTGCGCCGGGCCCAGGAGCTGACCCTGACCAACCGCCGGCTGAGCGGGGCCGAGGCCGCGGAATGGGGCATCGCCACCGCCTGTGTTGCCGACGACGCGCTTGCCGCGACCGCCGAGGACATGGCCAGGCGTTTGGCAGACGGGCCGACCCGGTCGTTCGGGCGCGCCAAGCGGCTGCTGGCCGACAGCTTCAACACCGCCTTCGAAGCGCAGATGGAGCACGAAGGCACCAGCATCGCCGCCGCCGGTGCCGAACCGGACGGCCGCGAAGGGCTGGATGCGTTCCTGAACAAGCGCAAGCCGGCGTTCAAGGGGCGGGTTTAGCCTGGATCCCTGCAACCATCCTCGTCATCGGCACTCGGTCAGTCGACGGCCGTGCGTCAATCCAGCGCGAACACCTCGGCCTTGAGGTAGGCGCTCTCCGGCAGGTGCGGGTGGGTCGGGTGGTCCGGTCCGGCACCGGCGCGGCGCAGGACCCGGCCGGTGCGCCCGGCCTCGGTAACGCCGCGGGCGGTCTGCTGGGCGAACGAAGCGGCGTCCATGTGGAACGAGCAGGACGCCAGCATCAGCACGCCGCCGGGTGCGGTCACCTGGGCGGCCAGCCGGGCCAGCTTGCGGTAGGCCTTGGCGGCCCCCCCGACGTCCTTGCGTGACTTCGCGAAGGCCGGCGGATCGCAGATCACCACGTCATAGGCCTCGCCCGCACCGATCAGGTGTTCCAGCGCGGCGAAGGCGTCGGCCTTGCGGGTGGTCACCCGGTCGGCGACGCCGCTCAATTCAGCCGCCTGCGCCGCGACCTGCAACGCCGGCCCCGACCGGTCGATCAGGTCGACCTGGAACGCGCCTGCAACCGCGCACTGCACCCCGAAGCCGCCGGTGTGGGCGTACAGGTCGAGGACCCGTGCGCCGGTGGACAGGCGCGCCATGAACGCCCGGTTGTCGCGGTGATCGAAGAACCAGCCGGTCTTCTGCCCGCCCAGCGGATCCAGCGGGAACACCGCCCCGCCCTCGGCCACCGTCGGCGCCTCTGGCAACGCACCGGCGGCCAGCCGGACTTCGCTCGGCAGGCCTTCAAGGCTGCGCACCGAGGTGTCGTTGCGCAGCACGATGGCAGCGGGCGAAAGCACCGAGGTCAGGGCTTCGACCAGGACCGGTTCCAGCCGCTCCATCCCGGCGGTGTTCGCCTGAACGACCACCACGTCGCCAAACCGGTCGGCCACCAACCCCGGCAGGCCGTCAGCCTCGGCATGGACCAGACGGTAATACGGCGCGTCGAACACCCGCTGTCGCCAACCGAGCGCCGTGGTCAGCCGCTCCGCCAGGAACCCGGCATCA
Source organism: Thalassobaculum sp. (assembly GCF_040219215.1). GTDB lineage: Bacteria > Pseudomonadota > Alphaproteobacteria > Thalassobaculales > Thalassobaculaceae > Thalassobaculum_A. The sequence continues at coordinate 826,803 of NZ_JAVJSX010000008.1, read as the reverse complement.
ATGGCGCGGTCGGCATCGTCGCTCAGTCGCCGCAGGGCAATCAGGCTGTGCGGATTGAAGTAGGCGCAGCCGACCGGATCGCCCTTCACCGTCTCGACCCTCACCACCGTGCCCGGGGCCAGCAGCTTGGCCTCGGCGGTCATGTCGATCTCGTTGGAGTACACCCAGGGATGGCCGCGCTGGACGCGGGTGTCGGCGCCGCGCTGCAGGCGAAGGGTCGGGCGGGTATCGGTCATGATGGCTCTCCGGACGGTCGGCGCGGGTTATGCCACGCCACGCCGCCGCTGTCGCCCTGGCGCGAACGCGTTATGATCGCACCATGATTCGCCACCTGCCCATCGCCCTGATGATCGCCTCCGCTGTCGCGGCCTGCTCGGGGTTCAACCGCCCGGACCCGCCGCCGGTAATCGCGCTGACCACCATCTCCGCCGATCCGGCCGATGCACGCTGCCGCGCCGTCGGCACGAAATCCCGCCAGGACGCACGACCCGTGCCGTTCACCATCGATACCCTGGCCCTCGGCCTGCCGGTTGCGGTGACCTGCGAGCGTGCCGCGTTTCAGACAACCACCGAGATGCTGTACGCCCGTCCCAAGCCGCCGCTGGCCGCCGCCCTGGCGGCCGGCATCCCGCTGTCGCCGATGGCCAACGACGCACCGCCGCTCGGAGTTCCGCCGGACAGCCCGGTGCCGGCCACCCTGACGGTCAGCCTGAGACCGGCGCTGTTCTCCACACCGACCGCCCGCGACCGCTACTATGGCCGGCTGCGCAACGAGCGGCTGTCGCGCTGGGAGACCTTCGCCCAGAGAGTCGACGCCGAATGCGCCGCGCACGCCGGCTTGCCGCCGGCCGCCAGCGGCCCGGGGCCGATTGCCTGCAAGGCGGCGCGCAATGCGCTGACCCAGCAGCGGGACACCGATCTGCGCCGCCTGGAGATCGATCGCCGGCAGTCGACGTTCCAGTAGTCAAAGCGTCGATAATTTTGCCAAGCCAATAGCTTGCTTGCGCCCGGCGCCGGCAAACGGCATGGTTTGGCGGAAATCCTGCGGGAGGCGAGGAAGCCCATGAAGATCGGCATCGTCAAGGAACAGCACCCTGGCGAGCGGCGGGTCGCGGCGTCTGCGGACACCGTGAAACGCTACATCCAGTTGGGACTAGCGGTGCAGATCGAATCCGGTGCGGGGGTCGCGGCGGCGGTCACCGATGCGGCCTATCAGGCGGCCGGCGCCACGATCGTGAAGACCGCACGCGACGCCATGGCGGACGCCGACATCGTGGTGAAGGTCCGCAAGCCGTCGCTGGATGAAATTCCCCTCCTGAAGAAGAACGCGGTGCTGGTGGCCCTGCTGGAGCCGTACCGGGACCGTGCCCTGCTGGAGGCGATCGCCGCCCACGGCGTGACGGCGTTCTCGCTGGAGATGGTACCCCGGATCACCCGCGCCCAGTCGATGGACGTGCTGTCGTCGCAGTCCAACCTTGCCGGCTATCGCGCGGTGCTCGATGCCGCAGCGGAGTTCGGACGCGCGTTCCCGATGATGATGACGGCGGCCGGCACGGTGCCGCCGGCGCGTTGCCTGGTGATGGGTGCGGGCGTGGCCGGCCTGCAGGCGATCGCCACGGCCAAGCGCCTGGGCGCCATCGTCTCGGCGACCGACGTGCGCCCCGCGGTGAAGGAACAGGTGGAGAGCCTGGGCGGCACCTTCGTGGCGGTCGAGGACGACGAGTTCAAGCAGGCCGAAACCTCCGGCGGCTACGCCAAGGAGATGAGCGACGGCTACAAGAAGAAGCAGGCCGAACTGATCGCCGAGACCATCAAGAAGCAGGACATCGTCATCACCACGGCTCTGATCCCCGGAAGGGCGGCACCGGTGCTGGTAACCGAGGATATGGTCAAGACCATGAAGCCGGGATCGGTGATCGTCGACCTGGCGGTCGAGCAGGGCGGCAACTGCCCGCTGTCGGAGCCGGGCAAGGTGGTCGAGAAGCATGGCGTAAGGATCGTCGGCCACCTGAACGTGCCGAGCCGAATCGCGGTCGATGCCAGCGCGCTGTACGCCCGCAACCTGGTGAACTTCCTGACCCCGCTGATCGACAAGGAAGCCAAGGCGCTGAAGATCGACGAGAGCGACGAGATCGTCAAAGCCTCGATGGTCTGCAAGGGCGGCAAGGTGGTCAGTGAGGCGGTGCTGAAGCTGCCGCTCGACAAGGCCGTGTCACCGCCGAAGGCGGCGGCGCCAAAGGTCGCCGCAGCGAAAGCGCCGGCCCCCAAGGCTGCAGCCCCGAAGGCGGCAGCCAAGCGCAAGTCGGCGGCGAAACCCAAGACGGCCAAGGACGGCGGGGCTTCCAGCTCCGGCTCGGGTTCCTGAGGAGGCGACGATGGCGGAGAATTCGCTCACCGATCAATTGCGCGCGCTCGCCGAGCAGGCCCAGGCGCTTGCCGCCAAGGCCACCGAGGCGGCCGCCAGTGCCGGACAGCAGGCGGTCGCCGCGGTCCCTCAGGCCAGCCAAGGCGGCAGCCAGATCGACCCGGCCGTGGTCGGCCTCACGGTGTTCGTGCTGGCCTGTTTCGTCGGCTACTACGTGGTTTGGCGGGTAACTCCCGCCCTGCACTCGCCGCTGATGGCGGTCACCAACGCGATCTCGTCGGTGATCATCGTCGGCGCACTGATCGCCGCCGGACCGGCCCAGATGGACTTCTCGTCGATCATGGGCTTCTTTGCGGTGATCCTGGCGAGCGTCAACATCTTCGGCGGCTTCCTGGTGACCCAGCGCATGCTGTCGATGTTCCGGAAGAAGAAGTGAGGCGGGGGAACACACGATGAGCGGCACGATCTCGGCCCTTCTCTACCTCGTCTCCAGCGTCTGTTTCATCATGGCGCTGCGCGGGCTGTCGTCGCCGGAAACGGCACGCCAGGGCAATCTGTACGGCATCGTCGGGATGGTGATCGCCATCGGCACCACCCTGGCGCTGCCCTCGGTGCTGTCCTACGAGACGATCATCCTCGGCATCGTGATCGGCGGCGCCATCGGCACGGTGATCGCCCGGCGCATCCAGATGACCGCCCTGCCCCAGCTGGTGGCGGCGTTCCACAGTTTGGTCGGCTTGGCGGCCTGCTTCGTGGCCATCGCCGCGTTCTTCAAGCCGGAGGCCTACGGCATCGGCCAGCCCGGTGCGATCGGCGCCGCGTCGCTGATCGAGATGTCGCTTGGCCTGGCGATCGGCGCCATCACTTTCACCGGCTCGATCATCGCGTTCGGCAAGCTGCAGGGACTGGTCACCGGCCGTCCGCTCGTGTTCCCGATGCAGCATCCGCTGAACGCCGCCCTTGGGGTGGCGCTGATCGTGCTGATGGGATGGATGATCGCCGACCAGTCATCGACGGCATTCTGGCTGATCTTCGTGGTGGCGCTGGCGCTCGGCTTCCTGCTGATCCTGCCGATCGGCGGCGCCGACATGCCGGTGGTCGTCTCGATGCTGAACTCCTACTCCGGCTGGGCCGCGTGCGGCATCGGCTTCACCCTTGAGAACAGCCTGCTGATCGTCACCGGCGCGTTGGTCGGCTCGTCCGGTGCCATCCTCAGCTACATCATGTGCAAGGGGATGAACCGGTCGTTCTTCAACGTGATCCTCGGCGGCTTCGGCGGCGAGACCGCGGCGGCGGCCGGCGGGCCGGGCGGCGACCGGTCGGTGAAGTCCGGTAGCGCCGACGACGCGGCGTTCATCATGGATAACGCCTCCTCGGTCATCATCGTGCCGGGCTACGGCATGGCGGTCGCCCAGGCCCAGCATGCCTTGCGCGAGATGGGCGACATGCTGAAGAAGAACGGCGTGAGCGTGCGCTATGCCATCCACCCGGTTGCCGGGCGGATGCCGGGCCACATGAACGTGCTGCTGGCCGAGGCTAACGTCCCGTACGACGAAGTCCTGGAACTGGAGGAGATCAACCGCGATTTCCCGCAGGCCGACGTCGCGTTCGTGATCGGCGCCAACGACGTCACCAATCCAGCCGCCAAGACCGACCCGACCAGCCCGATCTACGGCATGCCGATCCTGGACGTCGAGCGGGCCAAGACCGTGCTGTTCGTGAAGCGCTCGATGGCGTCGGGCTATGCCGGCGTCGACAACGAGCTGTTCTTCCGTGACAACACCATGATGCTGTTCGGCGACGCTAAGAAGATGTGCGAGGAAATCGTCAAGGCGCTTGAGCACTGACGCTCGCGGGCGGGGAACAGCCTGTCGGAGCAGCAGCGCCTCATCGCCTGCTGGGGATCGCCTGAAGGGTGAACGAGATCTTCCGGCGATGGGGGCGCCGCGCCGGCATTGCTACGCCACCCGGATCCGCCCGGCCAGTTCCGTCAGCACCTCCATCCCCGGCTCCTTGCGCGGCCAGACCAGGGCGACGCCGTCATTCTCGTGGCGCGGCAGGACGTGCAGGTGGACATGCGGCACCGTTTGCCAGCCGGCCGGCTGGTTGGCCTGCAGGATGGTGATGCCGGCAGGGGCAAACGCGGCGTCGACCGCCCTCGCTACCTTGGCGGCGGTTCGGAACAGGGCGGCTGCCTGGTCGTCAGTCAAATCAAGAATGGTCGCGCAGGGATGCTTGGATGCCACGATCACATGGCCCGGGTTGACTTGGCCCGCGTCCATGAAGGCCAGGGTGTCTTCGTCCTCATAAACCCGCGCGCATGGGATCTCGCCCCTGAGGATACGCGCGAACACGTTGCTGTGGTCATACGCCATGGTACCGCTCACTCACGTGGTGATGGCGCAGCCTACTCCGGCGCCATGCCCTTGGCCGACAGTTCCGCTATCGCGCCGTCGGATTTCGTCAGGCTCTCCAATCCCATGCCGCGCAGCACGTGAGGCGCCTTGGTGAACTGGATGTTCTCGTAGCCGATGATCTCGATCCGATTGCCCCACGGGTCCAGAAAGTCGAGGAAGCGGCCGGGCAATACTTCGACGCCGTTCGAGATCAGCGCCTGCCGGACGGCCTCCTTGTCGGTAACGACCAAACCGAAATGCCGGCCGTCGTCGGTTGGCTGGGTCCGGCCCCTCTGCAGGGCCAGGAACTGATCGCCCAGATCGATGAAGGCGTCGGTGTCGGACTTGCTGCGCAACTCGAACTGGAACAGCCGGCCGTAGAACGCCAGCGCTTCGTCGATGTCGCCGACTTCCAGCGCCACGTGGTTGAAACCGACGGCGCGGGCAACAGGGGCATCGGGCATTGGACTCTCCCTTATCGGATGGCGCTCTCAACAACGCCGCTCATTCGGATATGTCGCTTGTCGCTCATAATACAAGACAATACTTGGTTTAACTTTGCTTGCGTCGGTAGTGTGCCCGGGCCTTGGCGCGGTTGCCGCAGCTCTGCATAGAACACCAGCGGCGTCGGGCGCCCCGGCTGTCGTCGACGAACAACCAGCCGCACCCGTCGGCCGCACACATCCGCACCCGCTTCAGGCGTTCCGGATCGGTCAGCAGATCAGCCGCCGAACGGGCGATGCGGGCCAGCAAGGCATCCGCCCCCCGCACCGCCCGATCGGACCAGGCGACGCCGCCGCCGACAATCGCCAAGGCGCGATGTTCAGGCGCACGTTCCAGGTTACGATTCAGGACGGCGATGGCGTCCGGCGGAATCGCTGCCTCGTCCGCGACTGCACGGAACACGTCCCACACCGCATCGCGTAACTCGGTCGCGCAGCGCAGGTCGGCATCGTCGGCGCCACCATCGTCGATCCCTACGGTCCGCGCCCAGGCCGACAGGTTCTCGACGCGGTCGAGCAACTCGACCGGATGGTCGGAATCATGCCAATCAACGGTGTTCGCGAAGTCGAGGCAGAGCGCCCCGCCGATCGGTTGGTAGCCTGCAAGCGGTACCGCCGGGTGTGTCATGGTGACAATCATAAGCGCCGTTGATGCGAGGTCCAGAATTTTTCACCATTTAACCGGTTAAATGGTTTTGACAGGCTCCATGCACCTCAATACGGTCGCGCCATGACCGACGTCCCTGCCGAAGCACCTGCGTCACCGCAGTCCGACGCCCCCCAACCCGGTGCCAAGTTCACCTGGGATGGCTTCGTGCGCGGATTCCGGATGGCCACGCCGCTGGCGCTCAGCGGCGTGCTGTTCGGCATGGCGTTCGGCGTCCTGGCGCGGGAAGCCGGCCTGTCGCTCGGCGAAACCCTGTTGATGAGCATGACGGTGTTCGCGGGCGCCTCACAGATGGCGGCCCTCGACCTGTGGTCGGCGGCCCCGTCGATCCTGGTGCTGGCGATCGCCACCTTCGCGATCAATGTCCGCCACGTCGTCATGGGCGCGGCCCTGCGGCCCTGGTTCTCCAAGCTGCCGTCGCCGATCGCCCATCTGTCGCTGTGGTTCATGACCGACGCCAACTGGGCGATGTCGATGTCCGAGCATCGCAAGGGCGAGCGCGACGCCGCCATCCTGGTCGGTTCCGGAGTCGTAATGTGGTTCGGCTGGGTCATCGGCGGGGCGATCGGCCATCTGGCCGGCGCCGCGCTGGGGGATCCGAGGGTGTATGGCGCGGATGTGGTGGTGCCGGCGTTCTTCGCGCTGATGCTGACCCCGTTGTGGCCGGGGTGGTCCCGGTCGTGGCCCTGGGCGGTCGCCGCCGGCGTCGCCGTGGCGTCGCACATGGTTCTGCCCGGCTACTGGCACGTGGTTGCCGGCGGCTTGGCCGGAAGCCTGGCCGGCGCGTTCGCCGATGCGAGGCGCCAATGATCGGGACGTCCCAGGCGGTCTTGGCCATCCTGGTGATGGCGCTGGTGACCTACCTGACGCGGGTCGGCGGGTTCTGGCTGATGCGGCTGGTTCCGGAAGGCGGCTTCGTACGCGGCTGGCTGCAGCACCTGCCGGGTGCCGTGATCATCGCTATCCTGGCGCCGATGGCGCTGGAAGGCGGCTGGGCGGCACCGGTCGCGATTGCCGCCGCCGTCGGACTCGGCCTGATGCGGCAGTCGTCGCTGATCGCCATCTTCGGTGCGGTCGCCCTGGTCGCGGTCTTGCGCCAGATCATCTGAGCGGGCAATCCTCCGGTCTCTGCCACCCGGAGGATGCCATGGCCGCCGACGAGATCGACTACACCATCGAGGGCGATTTCTCGCCGATGCTGACCATCACCCTGGACCCGGGCGAGGCAGTCCAGGCCGAAGCCGGCACCATGGTGATGATGGAGCCGGACATCGAGATGTCGACGGAGATGCCCGGCGGGTTCTTCGGCTCGATCCTGCGCAAGGTGTCCGGCGAGACCTTCTTCATGACGTTCTTCACCAACACCGGCCGGACCCGCCGGTCGGTATCGTTCGCCTCGCCGATGCCCGGCCAGATCCGCCCGCTCGATCTCGCCGCCGAGGGCGGAGCGTTCTATTGCCAGCGCCGCGCCTATCTCGCCAGCGCCAAGGGCATCGGAATCTCGGTCGCGCTGACCAAACGCCTCAGCTCCGGGCTGTTTGGCGGCGAGGGGCTGATCCTGCAGAAGCTGGAGGGCGACGGCTGGGCGTTCCTGGCGGCCGGCGGCACCCTGGTCGAACGGCAGTTGGCGAAGGGTGATAAGATCTCGGTGTCGACCGGGTCGCTGGTCGGGTTCTCGGCCACCTGCGACTACGACATCTCGATCCAGCGCGGCATCAAGAACATGCTGTTCGGTGGCGAAGGCCTGTTCGTCACCCACGTCTCCGGTCCGGGCAAGGTCGTCGTGCAGACCCAGCCGATCGCCGACCTGGCACTGGCGCTGCACGCCCTGGTCCCGAAGGAAACCCATTCCGACTGACGCTCACCGATCGGTCTTGGAATACGCCCCCTGGAGGCGCCGGAACTCGTCGGTCAGCCAGTCGAACACGATGCGTAGACGGCGGCTCTTGTTGAGTTCCCGATGCGCCACCAGCCAGACCTCAAAGTCGAAGGATGGAAACCACGGCGCGGCTCGACGCACCAGAGGCTCGGCGTCACCGACCCGCGAGATCATGACACCAACCCCGGCTCCCTGCTTGACCAGTTCCCACTGCACGAGGTGCTGGCCACACAGAACCGGGAAGTTCCGCGCGGACAGGGTCAGCCCACGGGCGTTCAGGCCGTCGAGAAACGGCTCGTTCTCGTTGAAGCCGACAAACTCCGCGCGTGACAGTTTCTCGGGCGACGAGAGCTCGCCGACACGTTTGAGATAGGATTGCGAGGCGTAGAGTTCGGCGGTGTCGTTCATCAGCTTCCGCGCAATCAGGTCCGGATCGGTCGGCCGGGCCGCGCGAATGGCGATGTCAGCCTCGCGACGGCGCAGGTCGCGCACGGCATTAGTCGCCAGGATCTCCACCTCGATTGCGGGTTGAGCCGAGCGCAGCTTGGCTACGATCGCCGGCAGGATGAACGCCGACGTAACCTCGGTGGCGGTGATACGGACCGACCCTTCGATGGCCTGCGACTGTCCCGACGCGGTGACGGCCACCGAAGCGGCCGCATCGCCCATGGCGCGCGCGTGCTCCACCAGTTCAAGGCCGCTCTGCGTGAGGGTCAGCCCGCGCCCGACACGTTCGAAGAGGACAACACCGAGTTCTTCTTCCAGCGCGCCGACCTGTCGCCCGAGCGTCGGTTGCGCCATACCCAGAGCGCGAGCGGCCGCGGAGAACGAACCCTCTTCGGCGGTCACCAGGAAGGCCCGCACCCGGTTCCAGTCGAACTTCACAGAACGCCAATCCATGCGAAACCGCATATCAGGCAGGCCAATTTAGTCAATTTCTATTCGGATACGTAAGAGGTACGAGCAGGAGTCGGCGTACTCACCAGGCCGGCCCCTTCGACGAACATGTCATCAACGCCACTGCTTCGGGACACCTGCATCATGACGACCGTCGACACCGTGAGCACGGCCACGCCCCGTTCGGCCCGCTTCTGGGATCGGATCGCGGAACGCTATGCGAAAAAGCCCGTTGCCGACGAGGCGTCCTACCAGCGGAAGCTGCAGATTACGCGGAGCTACCTGCGGCCCGACATGGATGTAATGGAGTTCGGGTGCGGCACGGGATCCACCGCCCTTGTCCTGGCACCCGACGTGGCTCGCATCACGGCGATCGACATCTCTTCCAAAATGATCGGGATCGCGCGCGGCAAGGCCAAGTCCGCCGGGGTCGCCAACGTCACGTTCGTGCGCGCCGCGATGGACGAGTTCGACGCACCGGCCGAGCGTTTCGACGCTGTCCTCGGCATGAGCATCCTGCATCTTCTGGAAGACCGGGACGCAGCCATCGCGAAGGTCCACGGACTGCTGAAGCCCGGCGGGGTGTTCGTCACGAGCACCGCGTGTCTCGGGGATTTCATGCGCAGCTTCAAGCTGATCGGGCCAATCGGACGGTTCCTGGGACTGCTGCCCCTGGTGAAGGTGTTCACCTCCGTCGACCTGGAGAACAGTCTGACGGCACAGGGATTCCGGATCATCGAGCGCTGGCAGCCCGGAAAGGCACGAGGCGTTTTCATCGTCGCGGTAAAGGCCGGGTAGGCGGGGAATAGCGCACCAAGGATCGATCAACCGAGGCGCGGATCGTTGAAGTCGCTCCGGCGGAATGACAGGCCCTGCGCCGGAAATTCGCAGACGCAGGTCACGACATCCCCCGTCATGTGCAGCCACCAGGTCTGTTGCCCGGTGATCTGCCGGCCCCGCGCCAAAGCCTCCGGGCGCAGGACGGCTATGTTCCGGCGTCGCTCCGGATCACGCACGCTCTCGTACAGGATCGCCTCGACGCCGGCCTGCCGCGCCGCGTCGGCGAGGCTCTGGCATGGTCCGTAGTCGGAAGGGCGCGTCCAGTCGGCACGGTCGCGGCTTAGCGGCGGCAACGTCAGATCCAGGGCCAACCCTGTGACATCGGCCTGGAACGCGGTGTGTGGCATGTTGGATGGGCGCCCCCGCATGTCGGTGAAGCTGAAGAACAGGAAGCGATAGAACGCCGTCTCCGCCATCGCGGTCCCGATCGCCTCGGCCGCGTAGAACACCCCGTCATCGGCGCCCGGTCCCTGGTCGTGTCGGCGAAACCGCGAGCCGGGGTAGCCCGGCCGGTAGCGAAACGGGGTCGACAACAGGTAGTGCAACCCCCGCGCTGCATGTGGGAGCGCCGGCTTCACGGTTTCGATCTCGGCTTCCAGGATGGCCTGATCCGCCAGGTTCGCATCATCGACCAGGGCCAGGGTCGAGTTGCGGTGCTGGGCCTCCACCACCCGCCAGAACGCGCCCTCCACCGGACGTCGTTCAGACGCGAGCGCGGAAGGCGTCCACATGCGCCGCCACCTCGGTCAAGCCCATGATCGTGGTGATCCGCTCGATCGGCCGTCCAGCCAACGCGCGGTTGTCGGAGACCAGCCACTCACGCGCCAGTGCCCGGTCGCCGCCCATGATCGAATCGAGCGAGCGGTACAGCCGCAACAGCAGCAGAGCGAGTTCATAAGGCTTGGTGTCGGGCCGCAACTCGGTGCCGGACGCCAACCGCGTTACCGACGCCGGAGAGAGGCCGAGGATGCGGCCGAGGGTTGTCTTGTTGATCTGCAGTGCTTCGGCCGCCTTAAGCGCCGCCACCGTCACCACGCGCGCCCGGTCATCCGCCGTCACTGTCTCGGGTGCCGCCATCATTCACCTCCAGATCAGTCGCGCCATTTGAAATAATATAGCGTGAGTTTTTCAAATGGAAGATAGGGGCGCCATTTCAGTTAACTGGGGAATCGCCGCCAGGGCGTTCAGTCCCGCTCGTCTTCCGGCAGCAGGATCGGCTCGCCGTGAGGAGCACGCTCGGCGGCGCGGGCCCAGGCCTGGACGCGTCGGGAAAGCCGGTCGGCGGTCAACTCGGTTTTCGCCAGCACTAGGCCCTCCAGCGCCTTCAGCCAGTGCCGGTAGTAGGTGTCGCCGAGATCCGGGTCGCCGGCCGCCTGTGCCGCCTCGATCTCCGACGACAGGGCGGCAGCCCACTCCGGCCAGGTGAACAGCCCGCTCTCGTGCAGCTTCACCGTCATGGCGAAGGCCTGAGCTTCCCAAGGTTCCCGGAACACCGGGCCGTCGCGGTCGATCGGAATCTTTGGAAGGGCTTCGATCGGCGGCAGCGGGCCGGGTGATGAGGCCGCGGTCATGCCCGCTCCAGATAAGGTTCCCACAGGTCGAGATGGACGGCACCGTCCTGCGCCTGGGCGCCCCACAACTCCGCGGCATCGAACGCCACATTGTACAGATGATGCGCCACGCCGTGCTCTCCGCGGGCCGACGCGTCGGCATAGACATGGGCGCCATGGTGCAGCACCACCGTTCCGGTACGCCCCCGCACATAACGCGGTGCGCGGGTGTGCCCGGTCGGATGATCCACGCGCACCCGTACCGTGTCGCCGATCGCGAACCGCGGCGCCTCGTTGATCTCGCGGGTGTAGGGCGAGCCCTGCTGCAGCGCCTTGACCACTCGGTCGGCGTGGATTGGCTCGACACCGGCAGGCTTCGGCTGTGTCGCCTTGCCGGTCCGCAATTCCTCCGCCGTCACCAGGCCTTCCTCGACCAGCAGAACCTCCAGGCCGTGCAGCCACTGCTCGTAGTATGTGTTCTCAAGATACCGGGCCGGCGGCTGCTGCTCGCGGGCCGAGCGTGCACGGTCGATGTTCCAGCGGCCGAGGCCGCCACAGGCGAGGGTCAGTGCAAAGGCCCGACGCTCCCAATCCCCGTGGAACCGGTCGTCCTCCGGTTCGTCCTGCACCGCACCGAAGCCATGCATGCCACCCATGTCGTGCGCGCCGTTCATTCCGCGGCCTCCCGTGCACTTCGGGCCGGATAGACCACCTGCTCGACCCCGATCATGGCGTTGCGGGTGACCAGCGCCGCCAGTTCAGCCTCCGACAGGCTCTCAGTGCCGGCAGGCCGTTGCGGCAGGACAAGGTAGCGTACCTCGGCGGTGGAATCCCACACCCGGATCTCGACGTCCTCGGGCAGGGTGGTGCCGAAGTCCGCCAGCACGCCGCGCGGGTCGATCACCGCCCGCGAGCGGAACGGCGCCGACTTGTACCAGACCGGCGGCAAGCCGAGCACCGGCCACGGGTAGCAGGAGCACAGAGTGCAGACGACGAGATTGTGGACCTGGTCGGTGTTCTCCACCGTCACCATGTGTTCGCCCTGGCGACCTTCAAACCCGAACGATTTGATCGCCGCCGACGCGTCGCGCAGCAGCCATTCCCTGAACGCCGGATCGACCCAGGCGCGCGCCACCACGGCGGCACCATTGCGGGGGCCGACCTTCGTTTCGTAGATGTCGATGAAGGTGTCGAGAGCCGCAGGGTCGACCAGCCCCTTCTCGACCAGCAGCGACTCCAGAGCCTTTACCCGCAGCTCCAGCTCACCCAGGCGCGGATGCTCATGATCATGATCGTGGTCGTGACCATGGTGATGATCGTGATGATGGTCGGCTCCGGCCATGGCGCGCTCCCGGGAATCGATCGTGAAGATCGATGATCCTAGAGCGGACGGCGACAGCGGGCAACGCCGCCAACGGCCAGATCACAGCGGATTCCGGACACGCAAAAAGCCGCCCGGCCGGGCGGCTCCGCGTCGGGTATCCCGGGGCCGAAGCCCCCGGACGCCGTGTATCAGTAGCCTTCGCGCTCCATGCGCTTCCGCATCAGCTTGCGATGCCGGCGAAGCGCCTCGGCGCGCTCACGCGCCTTCTTCTCGGACGGCTTCTCGTAGTTCCGGCGCAGCTTCATTTCACGGAAGACACCCTCGCGCTGCATTTTCTTCTTAAGCGCGCGCAGGGCTTGGTCGACGTTATTATCGCGAACGGTAACTTGCACGGACTTACCACTCCTTTCGTTTTCCGATCTCAGCACAGCAAACGACAGCCAACAGACCCTGTTATCAGGAGCCCTGGCTGCCGACGTTTTCCTACCATAGCCGAAACCGCGGCACCACGCCAGCGGGGGTCGGTTTACCCACGACGATGGGCGCGCTATATGCCCCATCATGACAAGCAAGTCCATAGTCCGTGTTGGCGATCCGGTATTGCGCAGCGTGGCGGCCCCGGTACCCGACCCCACCGCCCCCGCGGTCCGTCAACTGATCGACGACATGGTCGACTCGCTCGAGGAAGCCGGTGGCATCGGCCTGGCGGCGCCGCAGATCGGCGTTCTGCAGCGCGTTCTGATCTTCTGGGTCCCTGATGCCCGCGCCACCGACGAGCCGGACGACGGCCCCTGCCCGCTGACCGCACTGATCAACCCGGTGCTGGAACCGCTGGACGACCGCATGGCGCGCGGCTGGGAAGGCTGCCTGTCGATTCCCGGCCTGCGGGGCGAAGTGCCCCGACACCTGCGCATGCGCGTTTCGGCGACCACGCCGGAGGGCGAACCGTTCGAGGCGATCGTCGCCGGCACTCGCGCACGCGTTCTGCAGCACGAGGTCGATCACCTTGATGGTATCCTCTATCTTGACCGAATGACCGACTTCACCCGTTTCGGCTTCACCGAGGAGGTCCTCGAAGCGGAGGCCGAGCGCCGTTCCAGGGAGCTGACATGATCCGCACGCCGGAAATGGACACGCTGCGCGACCGCATCCTGGACGCTGCCCTGCCGAACGTGGTGTTCGACGGCTGGAGCCGGAAGGCGCTTGTCCACGGCGCGACTGCGGCGGGCCTCGATCCGGCCGACGTCGACATCGCCTTCCCGCGCGGCGTACGCAGCGCGGTGGAGCACTGGATGCGCCGCGCCGATTCCGCCATGGCCGCCGCGCTGGAGGCGGCCGACCTCGATTCCATGCGGATTCGCGACCGGATCGCCTTCGCGGTCCGCACCCGGCTGGAACAGGCCGGCCCGCACCGCGAAGCGGTGCGGCGAGCGCTGGCCTACCTGGCGCTGCCCGGCAACCCCAGGCTGGCGGCACAGAGCCTGTACCGTACCGTGGACGCGATCTGGTGGGCCTGCGGCGACCGGTCTACCGATTTCAACTTCTACACCAAGCGCGGCCTGCTGGCGGCGGTCTACAGCTCCACCCTGCTCTACTGGCTGGATGACACCTCAGAGGATCACGCCGATACCTGGGCGTTCCTCGACCGAAGGATTGCCGATGTCATGCGGGTACCCAAGCTGACCGGACGGTGGCGTGAGTTGCGCGGCAAACTGCCGAGCCCACTGCGCTTCATGCGGGCGTATCGGACATCAAGGGGCGCCGCCGCCGGTTGACGTGCCCCATCTTGCGGCCGGGCCGGGATTCGGCCTTGCCGTAGAGGTGCAGCTTGGCAGACGGATCGGCCATCAGCGCCGGCCAGGCGTCCGCATCGTCGTCGATCAGGTTGAGCATCTCGGTCTCGAACAGCGCATCAACGGGCCCGAGCGGCAGCCCCACGACCGCTCGCACGAACTGCTCGAATTGCGAGGTCGCACAGCCGTCCTGGGTCCAGTGCCCGGAATTGTGCGGGCGCGGCGCCATCTCGTTGACCAGCAGCTGCCCGTCATCCTTGACGAACATCTCAACGGCGAGCAACCCGACCAGATCCAGCTTCCCGGCCAGGGTCTCGGCCGCCGCGCACGCCGCCGCGAGTATCGCCGGATCGATCGGCGCCGGTGCCAGGCTGCGGCGCAGGATGCCGCCGCGGTGCTCGTTCAGCGCCGGCGGAAAGGTCCGGGTCGCTCCGTCCAGTCCACGGGCCACGATGACGGAAATCTCGAAGTCGAAGTCGATCCGTCGTTCCAGGATGGCATCGTCGGTGGCGATGTCCTGCCACGCTTCGCGCAATGAGGTATCCATGCCGACCGCGACCTGCCCAAGGCCATCGTAGCCGAACCTGCAGGTCTTCAGGATTGCCGGGACCCCGACCACCGCAATCCCCTCCGCCAGTTCGTCGAGCGTCGTGACGCCCCAGAACGGCGCGGTCTCCAGACCGCAGTGCCTGGCGAACCGCTTCTCCTCGACCCGGTGCTGGGCGACCTGCAGCGCCAGCGGCCCCGGTCGAACCGGAACATCGCGCGCCAGCCGCTCGACGGTCTCGACCGGCACGTTCTCGAACTCATAGGTCACGACGTCGACCGACCCGGCGAACGCCGCAAGCGCCGACGCATCATCCCATTCCGCCACCGTGACGGCGGCGGCAACCTGCGAGGCGGGACCATCCGCCTTGGGATCGTAGATGTGGCAGCGATAGCCGAGATTGGCGGCTGCGAGCGCCGTCATGCGCCCAAGCTGACCGCCGCCGAGAATGCCGATCGTGGAGCCGGGGGGGAGCGGAGCCGTCATGCGCCTTCGTCACTTGGTTCGTCAGCCACTGCCTCGGACTGCCGTTGCCGCCAGTCCGCGAGCGCAGCGGCGACGGCGGCGTCCTCCAGGCCGACGATCGATGCCGCCATCAGGCCGGCATTGATGGCCCCGGCCTTGCCAATCGCCAGGGTTCCGACCGGAACGCCGCCTGGCATCTGCACGATCGACAATAGGCTGTCCATACCGGACAACGCCTTGCTCTCAATCGGGACGCCGAGCACCGGCAGCGTGGTCATCGAAGCGGTCATGCCCGGCAGGTGCGCCGCTCCACCGGCACCAGCGATGATCACCTTGATTCCTCGACCCCGGGCGGCTTCCGCGTAGCCCATCATGCGTTTCGGCGTGCGGTGCGCGGACATGATCCGGCACTCGTGGGCGACCCCGAGGGCGGTCAGCGTCTCAGCGGCATGGCGCATGGTCGGCCAGTCGGATTGACTGCCCATGACGATGCCGACGACCGGCTGCGGCGACTGCTTGGCCATAACTCCTCCGGGCCTGTCGGCGGAAGGCGCGGATTATAGGAACCCGGCTCCCGGGTGCAAGCACGCAAGCCGTGCACCGTCGACGTCAAGCTGACAGCGCACGGGAGAGGCGATAGACTTGGCGCCAGCAGATTTGTGCACAATCAAACCGGCATCGGCCAGAACGCGTTCATGAAGGCTTATTCACTGGAGAACGTGTCCGCCCTGGTGGTGGACGACAATCGCTTCATGCGCACGATCATCGTGAACGTGTTGCGGGGCCTATCGATCCAGTACGTCGCCGAGGCACGGGACGGGCACGAGGCGCTGGAGGAATTAAGGGCTACCGCGATCGATCTGGTGGTCATGGACTGGGAGATGGAAGGAATGAGCGGCTTGCAACTGCTGCAGACGATCCGCAGCGGCAAACGCGGCATCAACCCGCTGATGCCGGCGATCGTCGTCTCGGCGAACACCATAGCGCGCAACATCATCCGCGCGCGCGACGCCGGCATGACCGAATTCCTGGCCAAGCCGGTGTCGGCCGCCAGCCTGTACGCCCGAATCGTGTCGATCATCGAAAACCCTCGACGTTTCGTTCGGACCGGTTCTTATTTCGGGCCTGACCGTCGTCGCCGTTTCGATCCTGACTATGTCGGTCCGAAGCGGCGCACCGAGGACAAGACAGGCGGCGACCTCAACGATCTGGACGCCGTCAAGCGCGCCTGACCAACGGGGTCTTCGGGAGAACTGCCAATGGCCGACAACAAGCCGAAGGTCGAATTCGTCGACAACCCGAACCCGCTGCGCAGCAAGGTGAAGGTTAAGGCCGGAGCCGACCCGTCGGAGCTGATCGCCCAGGCCAATGAGTCGGTGAAAAAGCTGAGCGGCGAGTTCGAAACGATCTTTGCCGAGAGCGTCGCCGCCCTGACGTCGGCGATGACCGAAGTCCGGCAGACCGGCATGACCCGAGAGCAGGGCCTCATCCGCATGCGCCGGCTGCTGCACGACCTGCGCGGCCAGGCCGGAACCTTCGGCTACCCGCTGGTCAGCCAGGTCGGTGACAGTGCCTGCAAGTTCATAGATTTGTCCGAGGCATCGGGTGACACCGAGGTCACCGTCCTGTCGATGCACATCGACGCGCTGAAGGCGATCAACCAGGCCAAGATCAAAGGAGACGGCGGTTCGATCGGCCAGGAGCTGATGAACGGCCTGCGCAAGGTGATCCTGAAGCATAACGCCGGGACAACCGAATAGCGGCGCGGCTCCCGCCGAGCCTGTTCAGGCGATGATGTCGGGCAGCAGCCGGCTCTCCAGGCGAAGGATGTCGTCCTTCAGAAGCAGCTTCCGCTTCTTCAGCCGCTGAAGCTGCAGCTGGTCGAACGGTGCCTTCTCCAGAAGCCTTGCGATGACGTCGTCCAGGTCGCGATGTTCGGTCTTGAGATCCGCCAGGCGGGCCTTCATTTCTTCCAGATCTTCCACCCTTGCCCCTCAAAAAGCAGCGCGGCCGGCGACGTCTTCGTTTCAAGCCTAACCTAGCACGGCACCGATGGACGAAACGACCGTTTCGAACGGGGATCTCATGCGCTCCACACCGCTTTCGCCGCGGTCAGGATCATCGCCGGCCCCTCCGGGAACTGCCGGCGGCCACGCTCGCGGAATCCGGCCCGTTTGAACGCAATGATGGCCGGCCAGTTGTCCGGGTGCGGGCCTGACACCAGTCGACTGACCCCATGCTCGGTGAACAGCCGCGTCGCCAAAGTGCGGATGATCATCCGGCCGTGCTTGCGGTTGATCAATCCCGGATCGCCGATCAGGAGATCCACGCCGCGGGTGCCCGGACCGACATCGTCAACCCCGGCCCAGGGACTATCGTCCTGTGCGACGTCGTAGTCCTGGACATAGCCGATCGGATGGCCGTCCAGATCGACCCGCCACGGACGGATCCCCGACGGTGCAGTATCCTCCGCGCGAAATGCGTCGATGACTGGTGCGCTCCAGGAGGGCTTCCACCAGCGGACCACGTGCGGTGCCGCCACCCAGGCCACCAGCGTCTCAACCTCGTCCGCCGGATAGGGGACCAGGTCAATGGACACTGGCGATATCCTGCTCCGCCGCGTCCTTGACGTGCCGGCGCGCCATCAGGTCGGGCGACAACCGGTTCTCCAGCATGTCGACCGCGCGGGTGATCACGAACACGATCGTCAGGTAGATCGCGCCGGCCATGATGAACAACTCCAGCGGTGCGTAGGTCTGGCTGACGATCTTGCGGGCGATGCCGGTGATCTCCAGCAGGGTGATCGTGCTCGCCAGCGACGTCGACTTGACCATCAGGATGATCTCGTTGCCATAGCCGGGCAGGGCCTGGCGGATCGCCTGCGGGAACACCACCCGGCGGAACCGCAGCCAGACGTTCATGCCGCAGGCCTTGGCCGCCTCGACCTGGCCCCACGGCACCGATTCGATGCCGCCACGGATGATTTCCGAGGTGTAGGCACCGGTGTTCAGGGTCAACGCGATGATCGCGCACCAGTACGCCTCGCGCAGCACCGGCCACAGGAAGCTGTCCTTGATGAAGTCGAACTGGCCGGTGCCGTAGTAGATCAGGAAGATCTGCACCAGCAGCGGCGTACCGCGGAACACGTAGACATAGATGCGCACGAAGGCTTCCAGCGGACGGATCCCCGAGGTCCGCAGCACCGCCAGAACCACCGCCAGGAAGAAGCCGATGAACAGCGACAGCCCGGCCAGCTTCAGCGTCATCGGAACGCCGTCCAGCAGGGCTGGAAAATATTCGGCGAACAGTTCGAAGCGCATGGTCAGGCCCTCCGCACGCCGCGATTGGCCCACAGTTCAGCCAGCCCGAACGCCCGGTTGGAGCCAGCCGTCAGCAGCAGGTAAAGGCACGCGGCCGAGACGTAGAACACGAACGGCTTCTGGGTCGAGCCCGACGCGATCGACGCCGAGCGCATGATCTCGACCAGCCCGACGATCGAGATCAGCGAAGTGTCCTTGAGCGTCAACTGCCACACGTTGCCGAGGCCCGGCAACGCATAGCGCGCCACCTGCGGCACCAGGATCCGCCGGAACAGCAGCCAACCGCTCATTCCGCAGGCCCGGGCCGCCTCGATCTGGCCGGCCGGCACCGCCAGCACCGCCCCGCGGATCACCTCGGTGGAGTAGGCCCCGGAAACCGTGCCGAGCGCGATCGCACCAATGGTGAAGGCGTTCAGTTCGATGTAGCCGTCGTAGCCGAACAGCGAGCGGGCGATCGCCATGACCGCCTGGTTGCCACCGAAGAACAGCAGGTAGATGACCAGGAGATCCGGCACGCCCCGGATGACCGTGGTGTACCCCTGTCCGATCCAGCGCAGCGGCGGCACGTAAGACAACTTCGCGCCGGCGCCCAGCGATCCGATCACCACGCCGAGCACGAACGCGACGGTCGCCAGGAGCAGCGTCCACAGCGCACCGCGGACCATCTCGTCACCCCAGCCAGCGTCGCCCCAGGTCAGCAGGCTAATCCACTCGGACATACTCGGATGGCCCTCTCGCGCGAAACAGGGCGGCCGGGATCATCGGCCCGGCCGCCCCGTAGAATGCGTGCGTATGCGCTTACTTCGCCGACGCGTCGAAGCCGAACCACTGGACGGCCAACTTCTTGATCGTCCCGTCGGCGATCGAAGCGTTGATCGCCTTGGTGAACATGTCGTTCAGCGCCTTGTCCTCCTTACGGATGCCGGCGCCGACGCCATTGCCGAACGGTCCGCCGGTCATGCCCGGGCCGACCATGACCATGTCCTTGCCCTTATCCGAAGCCAGCAGCGGCACCCAGTACGACGCCGAAGCCAGCGCGGCATCGACCCGCCCGGCCTGCAGGTCGAGATCCAGGTTCTCCTGGGTGTCGTAGGTCTTGATGGTCACGTCCTTGCCCAGGTACTCGCGCAGGAAGTTCTCGTGGGTTGTGGAGATCTGCACGCCGACAGTCTTGCCCTTGAACTCCTTGACGATGGCGTCGAGCGCGGTCTTCTCGGCCGCGTCGACGTCCTCAAGGGTCAGCGCGTCCACCCCTGTCTTGAAGCCGGCGGACTTGTTGCCCTTGGTCACCACGAACACGCCCGGCGTAGCCGCATAGGCGCGCGAGAAGGAGATGACCTCCATGCGCTTTTCGGTGATCGACATGCCGGCCATGATCACGTCGTACTTGCCGGCCTGCAGGGCCGGGATGATTCCTTCCCAGGCCTGCTGGATCACTTCGCACTCGACCTCCATCCGCTTGCACAGATCGGCGGCAAGGTCGACTTCGAAGCCAACCAGCTTGCCGGCACTGTCGGTGAAGTTCCACGGTGCGTAGGCGCCCTCGGTGGCGATCTTGATCTTCGAGCCCTTGCCCCATTCCTTGGCCGACGCGTCGGCGGCAATGCCAGCGACGGCAATCGCCGCGACCGCGGCGAGCGTGGTAAGCGTCTTCTTCACGTGAAGTCCCTCCTGGTCTCTTGTTCGTCCCCGTCGGACATTCCGTCCCGTCGGACCTCTATCCCGTGACTTCGTGTGCCGAAGTCGCGAGGAACTGGCGGCAGCGTTCGGATCGCGGATCGCCGAACACCTGGCTCGGCGGCCCCTGCTCCTCGATCCGGCCCTGGTGCAGGAACACGATCTCGCTCGATACCTCGCGGGCGAAGCGCATCTCGTGGGTAACGATGATCATGGTCCGGCCTTCGTCGGCAAGGTCGCGCATGACCTTGAGGACCTCGCCGACCAGTTCCGGGTCAAGCGCCGACGTCGGTTCGTCGAACAGCATGACCTGCGGTTCCATGGCGAGCGCCCGGGCGATCGCGCAGCGCTGCTGCTGGCCGCCCGAAAGATGCGCCGGGTACTGGTCGCGCTTGTCAGCAATCCCGACCTTGTCCAGCAGCGCCTCGGCGTGCTCGATCGCCTCTCGCCTGGGAACGCCGAGCACGTGGACTGGCGCTTCGATGACGTTCTCCAGAACCGTCATGTGGGTCCACAGATTGAAGCTCTGGAACACCATACCCAGCCGCGACCTGATGCGATCGACCTGCTTGGTGTCAGCCGGCCGCATGCCGCCGGCACGGGACGGCACCATGCGGATCAGCTCGCCGGCGACCCGGACATCGCCCGAGTCGGGGAGTTCCAAAAGGTTGATGCAGCGCAGGAAGGTTGACTTGCCCGACCCGGACGCGCCGATCATCGAGATGACATCGCCCTCGCGGGCGGTCAGAGACACGCCTTTCAGAACTTCAAGGCTACCGAAGCACTTGTGCAAATCGGTGACCGATAACATCACGCCGTCGGCCGGGGCGGCGGCGGCAGGATCGGACGGGGCGACGGCCATCGACGGTCCTGTGTCGGAATGCGCTGCAACAATCGTGTAACGCGCAGCATAACCGCCGGTGCCGGTCCAGCAACGGATTTTTGCCGGAACGGATCGACTGCGTTCTCAAGGCGCGACGGAACGCGCGATCACTCCTTGGACAGGGAGTCCAGCCGACGCTGGACCGCAGCCTTGACCGGAGAGTCATCCGGCAGGCGTTCGACCAGTTGAGTCCAAAGCGCCCTGGCTTGAGCGGTGTCGCCGCGGCGCACCGCGATCATCCCGCCGAAGAACAGGCCTTCGGCATTCTCCGGCTCCAGTCGGCGAACCTTGTCGATCACGCCGACGAACGCGGCCGGCATGTCGCGTTCCGACGTTCCGGCCGGGAACAACGCGTGCGCATAGTCGAGCAGCACCTCCACGTCGTCCGCGGCCAGTTCGGCAGCACGCCGATAGGCTTCCACCGCGTCAGCCCGACGGTTCAAGACCAGATAGGAGCGCCCGAGCCGCCGCCAGCCGTTCAGATCGTCCGGATTTGCCTCAAGGCGTGTCGCCAGGCCATTAACCATGCCCTGGATCATTGCCAGCCGGTCGTCCGGCGCCATCTCGCGCGCGGCAGCCATGTCGTCGGCGCTCGGTCCCGGCGCGGCCCGACGGTCGCCACGGACCTTCGCGCGCAAGGCGGCAAGGTCGACATTGGCTTCGGCGGCTGCGGACTGGATGCTGGATGCCAGGACGGAGCGCCACGGTGCCTCCGGTGGCGTGTCCGCCTCCAGGCTGATCCACCACTTCAAAGCCTCAGTCAAATCGCCAGCCTGGCGGTTGGCTAGGCCGAGATAGAATCGCGACCGTGGCTCGCCTGGCATCTTCTCGATCGCCTGGAAGAACGCTTCCTTGGCCTCCTGGCCAACCACGCCGTCGTTCGCTCGGACCAGCGCCTCGCCCAATTGAGCGAACGCCTGTGCGCCGCCACCGCCGACCACGGTAGCGCGCCGCAGCGCGTCGACTGCACCGGGTGCGTCGCCCAGCGTCAGGCGCGTCCGGCCAAGCAGCATCCAGCCATCGACATCGCCCGGCTGATCGGCCAGCCGCCGCTCCAGATTGGCCGCCATCTCGGTCAGGCCCAGTCGGCTTTCCGCAACCTCGGCCATCCGCACGCGCTCGGCCGATCGCGACGCCAGCGGAGCGTCCGGCAATCCGGGCTGGCCGCGCTGTAGGTACAGGGCGGTGCTGCCGACCGGCACAGCCAGCAGCACCAGAGCCGCCGCCAGCATTCGCCTCCGTCGTTCGGTCGCGACCGAGTTCCCGTCCGCCCCTGTCGCCGCATCGCGGTTCTCAGCCGCGTCCAGCATGCGGCGTTCGATTTCGAGGCGCGCGGCGTCGGCCGATTCCGGCTCCAGCCGCCCGGCGGCGCGATCGCGCTCCACCTCGGCCAACTGATCGCGCAGCACCTCGAATCCGTGTTCCGACCGGTCGACAGCGGCAGGTTGGTTGCGCACCAGCGGAACCAGGAGCGCAAGGACGACGGCCAACAGCAGGATGCCGATGATCAGCCAGAGCATCATCGCTCCGCCTCGCCTGCTGTATCGGCCGAGGCGGCGTCGTCAGACAGCAAGGCGTCCAGCCGAGATCGCTCTTCCGGCGACAATGGTTCGGGCACGGAACTCCGGCGCGCGCGCACCATCGCGGCCACCGCGACCCCGGCGGCACCGAGCCCGAGCAGTGCGAACGGGCCGTACCACAGCAGCCAGGTACTGCGGGTACGAGGCGGTTCCAGCAGGACGAACGGGCCATAGCGCGCCACCAGGAAGTCCAGGACCTGCTGGTCTCCATCCCCGGCCTGCAGGCGCTCGCGCACCAGCTTGCGCAGGTCGCGGGCCAGGTCGGCGTTGGAATCATCAATCGATTGGTTCTGGCAGACCAGGCAGCGCACGACGGCGCTGAGTTCCCGCGCGCGCGCCTCAAGGGCCGGATCACCCAGCACTTCGTCCGGCTGCACGGCCAATGCTGGAACGCCGGCGAGCAGCGCAAGAGCCAATGCCAGCATCCGGATCATTGCGACAGCTCCTGCAGCAGCGGCAGCAGGGTGCGCCGCGCGACATCCTCGGTCATCGCACCGACATGCCGATGCCGGATCCGACCCGCCGCGTCGATCACGTAGGTCTCAGGAACACCATAGACGCCGAACTCGATGGCGATCCGGCCGTCGCGATCCACTCCGATGCCACGATACGGATCGCCGAGTTGCGCCAGGAACGCCTGGGTCGCGGCGGGATCGTCCTTGTAGGCGATGCCGTAGATGGGCACGCCCTCCGAGGCCAACCGGACCATCAGCGGGATCTCATGACGGCACGGTGCACACCACGAGGCAAACACGTTGACCAGCAACGGCCGTCCGGCCAACTCGCCCGCGCTGAGGCCGCTGCCGTCGGCGGTCAGGCCGGGAAGCTCGAACGGCGGAATCGGCTTGTCGAGCAGTACGGACGGCAGCGACCGCGGGTCCCGTCCCTCCAGGATCGGCCACGCCAGCACGCCAACAAGGGCGATCACCACCGCCAGCGGCACCAGGAACAGGAGACGACGCACCGGGCTCAGTCCGAGTCCGCTACGCCGGCATGCGCCGGCTGCCAGCTCGCGCGACGCGGCCCGGGAGCGCCGACCCGCAGCCGACGATCCGCCAGCGATATGAGGCCGCCCAGCACCATGATCGCGCATCCGGCCCACAACCACATCACCAGCGGCTTCACGTAGAGCCGGATCGTCCAGCGTTTCTCGCCCGCAGGCTCGCCCAGCACGGCATAAAGATCGCCGTCGGGACGCGAGCGGATGCCCGCTTCGGTGGTGCGCTGGCCTTCGGCCGGATAGAACCGGCGCTCGGACTCCAGCCGGTCCCCGGACGGCAATACAAAGGTCCCGACATCCGATTCGTAATTGGGACCCTGCCGCTTCGTTACCCCCTCGAAAGTGACCGTCTGACCGGCGATGCCGATCTGGTCGCCGGCGCGCACGAACCGCACGACCTCCGCCGAAAAGAACGTCTCGCCCACGGCGCCGAGAATGAACACGGCAAGACCGAGGTGGGCGAGGCTCATCCCATAAGCCGAGCGCGGCAGTCCGACGGCCCGCGACAGGGACTGGCCGATCGACACCCGGAACAGACGGACCCGCTCGGCCCACTCGGTGACAACCGATACGGCAAGCCACACCGCCAGCCCCAGACCGAGGGCCGCACCGACCGGCGCGCCGCGCAGGTACAGCACCGAGGCCCCGATGCCGACTGCGGCCAGTGCGGCGACCCACAGCCGGTTCAGCGCACCCGCCAGGTCGCCCCGCTTCCATGCCAGCATCGGCCCGACCCCGAGGGCCAGCACCGTCGGTATCATCAGCGGCACGAAGGTCGCCTCGAAATACGGCGCGCCGACCGAAACCTTCTCACCGGTCACGCTTTCGAGCGCCAACGGATACAGCGTGCCGATCAGCACGGTCGCCGCCGCCGTGCTCATCAGCAGGTTGTTCAGCACAAGCGCGCCCTCGCGGCTGACCGGCCGGAACATCCCCCCGCCCTCCATCGACGGCGCCCGCCACGCGAACAGCAGGAAGCTGCCGCCGATCGCGATCGCCAGCAGCAGCAGGATGAACAGCCCACGCTCCGGATCGACGGCAAAGGCATGCACGCTGCTCAACACGCCGGAACGCACCAGGAAGGTGCCCAGCAGCGAGAACGAGAACGCGATCAACGCAAGCAGGATCGTCCAGCTTTTCAGGGCACCGCGCTTCTCGACCACGATCGCCGAGTGCAGCAACGCTGTGCCGGCCAGCCAGGGCATGAAGCTGGCGTTCTCCACCGGGTCCCAGAACCACCAGCCGCCCCAGCCGAGTTCGTAGTACGCCCAGCCGGAGCCGAGCGCGATCCCGGCGGTCAGCGCGGTCCACGCCGCCAGTGCCCAGGGTCGAACCCAGCGCGCCCAGGCCGGATCGACCCGGCCCTCCAGCAGCGCGGCGACGGCAAACGAGAACGTGGTCGAGAAGCCGACATAGCCGAGGTAGAGCATCGGCGGGTGCAGCGCGAGACCGATGTCCTGCAGCAACGGATTCAGCCCGTTTCCGTCGATCGGCGCCGGATACAGGCGCTCGAACGGGTTCGACGTGAACAGCATGAACGCCAGGAAGCCGACCCCGATCATCCCCTGAACCGCCAGGGTGCGCGCCCGCAGACCATCCGGCAAATTGCCGCCGAACGCGGCTACCGCCGCGCCGAACAGCGCCAGGATCAGCACCCACAGCAGCATGGAGCCTTCGTGGTTCGCCCACACCCCGGCCAGCTTGTATATGAACGGCTTGGTCGAGTGCGAGTTGGTGGCGACGTTCAGCACCGAGAAGTCGGAGACCAGATAGGCATGTGTCAGAGCGCCGAACGCCAGGACGATCGCCCCGAACTGCGCCAGCGCCGCCGGCCGGGCAAACGCCATCAGGCCGGTATCGTCGCGCGACGCTCCCCACAACGGCAGGGTCGACTGCAGGATCGCGACGACCAGCGCGACGGACAGCGCCATGTGCCCGAGTTCGGCAATCATGAGCCCTTCCCCTTCGCCCCCGCTTCGGGCTGCCAATGGCCCTGTTTCTTCAACGCGTCCGCCACTTCTGGCGGCATGTAGGTCTCGTCGTGCTTGGCCAGGACCTCGTCAGCCTCGAAAGTGGCGCCCGCCAACCTTCCCTGGGCGACCACTCCCTGGCCTTCGCGGAACAGGTCCGGCAGGACGCCGACGAAGCGTACCGGCAGCTTGGTCGTGCCGTCGGTCACCAGGAAGCGGATCTCGCCGTCGCCGGGGCCGCGGGCAACCGACCCCTCCTCGACCAAGCCCCCGATCCGGATCCGGCGCTCCGGATCGATCTGCTTGGAAGCCAGATCGGTGGGGCTGAAGAAGAACACCACGCTGTCCTCGAAGGCGGTCAGCACCAGGGCTGCGGCAACTCCCAGGAACGCGAGGCCGCCGACGATCAGCGCGAGGCGCTGGTTCTTGCGGGACCGGTGCGGTCGTCGACTCATGGCGCATCCACCCCGGCGTCCCGGCGGCGACGCGGATCAAGCCCTACGTCCCGCAGGCGCTCGACCTCCGCCTCGCCCTGCCGCGCGGTTCGCCATGCCCACAGCAGCAGCCCGGCCATGACGCCGAAGGCAACGGCGTACGACGGCCAAATGAAGCCCGCGTACCCACCCATCGCAAAGAATTCCGACAATGCCGGACCGCTCCCGTTCGTCCTGGTTTCCGCCCTCGTTGAACCTACGGGATACCGCCCGTCGAGCCAAGGCGGGGAACCATCCCCGCGACACCCTCACGCATCGGTGAGCGACAGGCGAAGCTGGCGCAGCCGGCGCTCGGCATAAAGCGCCCGGATGCGAAGGATCAGCGCGATGCCAAACACCGCAAGATATCCGCCGGCCATCAGGAACAGCGGCTTCATCATGGCCGGGTCGATGGTCGAGCCGCCGAGACGCAGCACGCTGGCCGGCTGATGCAGCGTGTTCCACCAGTCGACCGAGAACTTGATGATCGGAAGGTTCACCACGCCGACCAGGGCCAGCACCGCGCCGGCCCGGCCGCCGCGCTCCGGATCGTCGAACGCGTTGGTCAGGGCCATGTGCCCCAGGTACAGGAAAAGCAGCACCAGCACCGAGGTCAGCCGCGCGTCCCAGACCCACCACGTGCCCCACATCGGCTGGCCCCACAACGCCCCCGTGACCAGCGCGATCGCGGTGAATCCCGCGCCGATCGGCGACGCGGCACGGGCGGACAGGTCGGCAAGCGGGTGCTTCCAGACCAGGAACGCCAGGCTGGACAGCGCCAGGGTCGTGTAGCCGGCCATCGCCATCCAGGCGGCCGGCACGTGCACGTACATGATCCGGACGGTCTCTCCCTGCTGGTAGTCGGCCGGCGAGCGCAGGAGCCCGAGCCACAACCCCGATGCAAGCAACAGCACCGCCGCGGCGGTCAGCCACGGAAGCAGCGCGTTGGCGAGCCGCAGGAACCGGGTGGGGTTGGCGAAACGGTGCATGATCCGGATATCGCCTACTCAACCGCCTGACGCAAGGCCGCGCCGGCGGCCAGGGGCGCCAGCGGGATCGCCGCCGCCAGCAGTGCTGCGAGCAATGTCAGGTGCGGCTGGATCGGCAGGCCGGCGCCGCCCGCCTCGACCGCCGCCACTCCGAAGATCAGCACCGGAATGGTCAGCGGCAGAACGATCAACGCGACAAGCACCCCGGCACGGCGTGCGCCGACCACCAAGGCCGCCCCGACCGTGCCCAACAGGCTGACCGTCGGTGTGCCCAGCAACAGGCCGGTTACCAGCGCCGGATAGGCCGCGGCCGGCAGATCAAGGGTCAGCGCCAGCAACGGCGCCAGCAGAACCGTCGGCAGGCCGGTGGTCAGCCAGTGCGCCACAGCTTTTGCCAGGGCAACCAGAACCAGCGGCATGCCCGACAGCGCCAGCAGGTCGAGCCCGCCGTCGTCGGCGTCCTGCTGGAACAGCCGGTCGAACGACAGCATCGCGGCCAGCAGGGCGGTGACCCACAGCACCCCGCCGGCGATCCGGGCCAGCAGCGCCGGCGTCGGGCCAAGCCCGAGCGGGAACAGCGCCACCACCACCACGAAGAACGCCAGGGTCATGGCAACGTCGGCGCCTTGGCGTCGGGCCAGGCGGAGATCGCGGGCGATCAGGGCGAGAAACCCGTTCACGCGGTTGGTTCCGGAATCGCCCCGGCATGCTTCGCCGGATCGAGACTGACGGTATCGGAGCCGAGGTCGAGAGCGGTGTGGGTGGCGGCAACCACCATCCCGCCGTCCGCCCGGTGCGAAGCAATCGACCGCTCCAGCGCGACCACGGACACGGCATCCAGGCCGACGGTCGGCTCATCGAGCAGCCAAAGCGGGGCCGCCCCGGCCAGCACCCGCGCCAGCGCCACCCGGCGGCGTTGCCCGGAGGACAGCCAACTGGCCGGCAGATCCGCCAGACTGCCGAGGCCGAGAGCATCCAGGGCATCGTCCAGTCCGGCGACCGGCCGGTCGGCTATGCGCAGGGCGGCCTGGAGATTTTCGCGAGCCGACAGCGCCGGCTTGAGGGCATCGGCGTGGCCGAGCCATCCCAGCCGGGCGGCGTGCGCCTCACGGTCGTCGCCGATCGGCTCGCCGTTCCAACGCACCACGCCGCGGTCGGCACGGCCGAGGCCCGCGAGGATACGCAGCAGCGTGGTCTTGCCGCCGCCGTTGCGGCCGGCAAGCCGCAGCGCACCGCCCTGCTCAAGCGTGAAAGAGACGCCGTGGAATACCGGCCGACCACCGCGTCGAGCGGCGAGGTCCATCACGTCGAGCCGGTCAATCCCCGTCATGACGCCTCTATAGCGCCCTACGGGCCACCGGGCCACGACACTTGATGCTCAGAGGGAAGGAAAAGGAAGCGGCACCGCACTGCGGGGGGGGGAGGGAGTGTCAGCGCCGCTTCCAGTCTCAAACGGGAGTAATCCCGTTCGGCCAGCCGGTGTAGGTCCGAACTGGCCTTATGATTGATATGGGAAGTGTCATCATCGGTTTCGAGTCCTTCAGTCGGGTGCGACACCCCGCCGCAATCGACCTCGCTCATGGGATTGGCGCCGGCAAGGGGCTGGTTTAGTGTTCCGGTCCCTTCGCCGACCCCGCGCCACCGGACCGCCAAACCGGCCCGCACCGCGTCCACATACCCTGCACTGCTCCGCCGAACCCTCAGCGCGGCATCGGAGCAACCGGAGAGACCATGGCCACTCAAGTCCTAGCCACCGCCGAGCCGATCATCGTCGAACGGAGGGGCGGCGTCGGCGTCGTCACCTTCAACAACCCGGCCCGCCACAACGCCATGTCGCTCGACATGTGGCTGGGCGCCGCCAAGGCGATCAGCACCTTCGCCGACGACGACGCGGTGCGTTGCGTGGTGTTCACCGGAGCGGGTGACAAGGCGTTCGTGGCCGGAGCCGACATCTCGAAGTTCGAGAACGAGCGTGCCTCGGTCGAGCACATCGAGGTCTACAATGACGCGGTCTCAGCCTATCACGACACCGTCCAGAACTTGGCGAAACCGACGATCGCGCGGATCGACGGCTATTGCATTGGCGGCGGACTGGCGATTGCCCTCGACTGCGACATCCGGATCGCGTCGGACGACTCACGCTTCGCCGTGCCGGCCGCCAAGTTGGGCATTGGCTACGGCTTCGACGGGGTGCGCCGACTGTACGACATCGTCGGACCGCAGTTCGTGGCGGAGATCTTCTACACCGCCCGCCAGTTCGACGCCGAAGAAGCGCGGATCATGGGGCTGGTCAACCGGGTGGTGCCGAAAGCCGAACTGGACGACACCGTCTGGCCGATGGCCGAGCGGATCGCCGGCAACGCCCCGCTGTCGATCGCTGCGGTCAAGCACAGCCTGATCGAACTGGCCAAGCCGCAGAAGGACTGGGACCTGGCCGCCGTCGACCGGGCCGTCTCGAAGTGCTTCGGCAGTGCCGACTACACCGAGGGCCGCACTGCGTTCATGGAGAAGCGCAAGCCGAACTTCACGGGGAGTTGATCGAACGAAACGAAGCCGGATGCAGCCGGCATCGTTGCTCCGGCCGGAATGACGTCTACGAGAAGGCTAGAAACCGCGGCGACCGGTGAACGGCTTCCCGGTCGCCAGCGACACCAGATGGGCCGCCATCAGCAGGGCGACGACCACCGCCACCACCTGGACCGCCGTCCACGGCACCACAGGCGGGTCGAAACCCTCCCGCGGCCGCCGCTGCATGATCCAGGCAAGAGCTGCCAGCCCGACGGCAGCAATCAAGAGAATGACGGTGAGTTCCAGCGACATAAGCCAACAACCAGACCACGGAAGAGGCAGCGATGACTGACGGCGCGACGCTTGGCAAGACGGGATACGATCCGGCGACCCATCGACCACTCACCTGGTCCGACCGTCTGCCGGACTTCCGATCGGGCGCCGACACCCCGAGCGCGTATCTGGAGCGCTGTCTCGCGACCATCGCCGCGCGCGAACCGGTGGTGAAAGCCTGGGTCGTCCTGAACGAAACCGGCGCCAAGGCGGCCGCCGATGCCTCCACCAAGCGTTGGCGCGACGGCAACCCCTTGTCGCCGATCGACGGCATGCCGGTGGGGGTCAAGGACCTGTACATGACCAAGGACATGCCGACCCAGATGGGCAGCCCGCTGTATGCGGGCCGCTCCACCGGCGAGGACTCCGCCTGCGTCCAGGCACTGCGTCTGGCCGGCGCTGCGATCGTCGGCAAGACGGTGACCACCGAACTCGGTTTCTCGCATCCCGGACCGACGACCAACCCGTTCGAAGCGACCCGCACCCCCGGCGGTTCCTCGTCGGGATCGGCTGCGGCGATCGGTGCGGCGATGGTTCCGGCCACCCTGGGCAGCCAAGTGGTCGGTTCGATCATCCGCCCGGCCGGATTCTGCGCGAACACCGCCATCAAGCCGACCCTCGGCGCCCTGCACCGTGGCGAGCGGCAGGGTCTCAGCCACAGCCATCTCGGCGTCCACGCCGGTGGAATCGCAGACATGTGGGCGGTCAGCCACGCCATTGCCCGCTTCACCGGCGGCGACCCCGGCTGCCCTGGCCTGTACGGCCCGGAGGATGCGCCGGCCGCCACGGCACCCCGTCGCCTGATCGTCGCCGAGACCGAGGGCTGGACCCTGACCGACGACGCCACGCTCACGGCTTTCGAGAAGCTGCTCTGTCAGGTGGCGGCCAGCGGCGTCACCATCGTCCGCCGGAAAGGACAGGCCGACCTAGAGGCGTTCGAGCGCGAGATCACCGAGAGTCTCGTGCTGTGCCGAGACATCTGCGGCTGGGAGTTGCGCTGGACCTTGCGCAACCTCGCCGAGAAGGACGTGACCAAGCTGAGCCCGAGCATGCGGGTGCGGCTGGAGATGGCCGAGGCCATGACCCAGGACGACTACCGCGCCGCCCTGGCCAAGCGCGAAGCCATGCGCTCACGGTTCCGCTCGGTCGCGGCCACCGCAGACGCGATGATCACGCTGTCCTCGGCTGGCCCGGCGCCGCTGATGGGTGACCCGAACGCCAAGGGCGAACCCGGGATCACCCACACAACCGGCCTGCCGGCCTACAACGCCTGGACCTCGGCGATCGGCTGCCCGGCGGTCACCGTCCCCATGCTGGCCATCGGCGGCATGCCGGTCGGCGTGCAGATCGTCGGACGCCACGACGACGACTGGCGCACGGCGGGAATCGCGCGCTGGCTGAAGGAGACCGTTGCGCCGGTATCGGGATAGCCGGCTACTCGTAGCTGCGCAGGTCGGCGATCACCTTGCCGTCGTTCGGCAGGTCGCCGACCCCGACCAGCTTGACCGTGCCCCGCAACTTGGTGACCGACGACAGGCTCTGGGCGACTGCATCGGCCAATGCGGCGTCGCCCGCCGCGGTTTCGCAGACCAGCGTCATCGCGTCCTGGCCCTTCTCGCCGGTCACTTCCAGGCGCGCCCGGGTCACCTCCGGGTGCCGCTTGGCGATCTCGGCGATCTGGCTTGGGTGCACGAACATGCCCTTGACTTTGGTGGTCTGGTCGGCACGGCCCATCCAGCCCTTGATGCGCAGGTTGGTGCGCCCGCACGGGCTGGTGCCGGCCAGCACCGCCGACATGTCGCCGGTGCCGAAGCGGATCAGCGGATAGTCGGGGTTGAGCACGGTGACCACCACCTCGCCGACCTCGCCGTCCGGGACAGGAGTCCCGGTGCCGGGGCGCACGATCTCGACGATCGCCCCCTCGTCGACGATCAGACCTTCCTTGGCCTCGGACTCGTACGCAATCAGCCCGACGTCGGCGGTGGCGTAGGCCTGCAGCACGGCGACGCCATGCTCCGCCAGCTCGGCGCGCAGGCTGGGCGGCAGCGCCTCTCCCGACACCAAGGCGTGGCGCAGGGACGACACGTCGGCCCCCATCTCCTTCGCCTTCTCAAGGATGATCTTCAGGAACGACGGGGTGCCGATGTAGTGGCGCGGCTTCATTCCGGCGATCGCCTGGACCTGTTGCTCGGTGTTGCCGACGCCGGCGGGAAACACGGGGCAACCGAGCGCATGGGCGCCGCTCTCGGCGATCCGGCCGGCCGGCGTCAGGTGGTAGGCGAAGGTATTGTGGACCAGCTCACCCTTGCGGAATCCGGCGGCGAACAACGCACGGGCAAAACGGTAGGCGTCCGATCCGTGCCCTTCCGGCTCGAAGATCGGCCCCGGAGACATGAACAGCCGGGCAAGCCGGTCGATCGGCGTCGCGTTCAGTCCGCCGAGCGGCGGGCTTGCCTTCTGCAGTTCCAGCAGGTCCGATTTGCGCAGCACCGGCAAGCCCATGAGTGCGGCGCGATCGGTGATCGTCGCGGCGTCGATCCCGGCCAGGGCCTTGCCGAAATACGCGCTGTTCGCCTTGGCGTGCGCGATCTGCCGCGGCAGACATTCCGCCAGGGAAGCGGCACGCGCGTCAGCGCTCCGGGTCTCGAGACCGTCGTAGAACTCGGCCATTCCGGCCTCCCAAGTGAAAGCGGCAGCCGGCGAGCGGATCAGCCCAGCCAGCGCTTGCGGCGGCGGTACTGCTTGACGTCACGGAAGCTCTTGCGGCCCTCGCCGCCGAGGCCAAGGTAGAACTCCTTGACGTCCTCGTTGTTGCGCAGCGTTTCGGCCGCCCCCTCCATCACCACCCGCCCGCTCTCCAGGATGTAGCCGTAGCGGGCGTATTTGAGGGCGATGTTGGTGTTCTGCTCGGCCAGCAGGATGGTCACGCCTTCCTGCTCGTTGATCTTCTTCACGATCTCGAAGATCTGCTCGACCAGCTGCGGCGCCAGCCCCATGGAAGGCTCGTCCAGCAGCACCATCTTCGGCCGGCTCATCAGGGCGCGGCCGATCGCGCACATCTGCTGCTCGCCTCCCGAGGTGTAGCCGGCCTGGCTGCCGCGCCGCTCCTTCAGCCGCGGGAAGTAGTCATAGACCATCTCCAGGTCGGCCTGGATGCCCGCCCGGTCGCCGCCGCGGGTGAACGCGCCGGTCAACAGGTTCTCTTCCACGGTCAGGTGCTCGAAGCAGTGCCGGCCCTCCATCACCTGGATGCAGCCGCGCTTGACCAGCGCGTTCGGGCTGGACGCCTCGACATTGACGCCGTCGAATTCGATCGATCCCTTGGTGACCTCGCCACGCTCGGTGCCGAGCAGGTTGGAGATCGCCTTCAATGTTGTCGTCTTGCCGGCGCCGTTCGCGCCAAGCAGGGCAACGATGCCGCCCTTCTCGACCGCCAGCGATACGCCGCGCAACACCAGGATCACGTGGTCGTAGATGACCTCGATGTTGTTGACCCGCAGCAGCGCGGATTCCGGGGCAGCGGCTTCGGTGGCGACACTCATCTCAGTCCTCCCCGACGTCCGGTGGACGTCGCAAAGCGTATCGTGGAAACGCCGGGGCTATGCGGCCCCGGCGTCCCAACCTCACATCAACCGTTGCGGCTTACGAGCAGCTGCGCGGGGTAATGTTGTTCTCCTTGGCGTACTGAGCGGCATCCTGCTCGATCAGCGGCCGGACCAGGGCGGTATCCGCCGGGATCCAGTCGGTCTTGATCTCCCAGACCTTGCCGTTCCACTGCTGGATCTTGATGGCCGGGTTCTGGCCCTCATGATTCGCGCAGGTGATCTCCACCGGCGGCATCAGCCCGGTCAGGCCCAGGTTCTCGATCGCCGCGGCGTCAAGCTTCAGGTTCTCGAGGCCGTACTGCATCTCCTCGCCGGTGATGACCCGGTTGCCGAACTTCGCCTGGGCGACCTTGATCGCTTCGACGATGTAGGCCGCGGTGGCCACGCCACGCGAGTACAGCACGCCACCGATCTGGTCCTTGGACCAGGTGCCCTTGCCGGCTGCGTAAAGCGCGTTGATGTCCTTGTAGACCTTGAAGTCGGTCCCGACGCCGTTGAAGGTTGCGCCCTTGTAGCCGATGGCGCCTTCGCCGGCCGGGATCACGTCCGGCTCAGCCGCCGCCCACCAGTTCCCGATGAACTTGTCCATCGGATACTTGACGTTGGCCGCCTCGGACACCGCCGTCGAGTTCATCGCGCCCCAGCCCCACATGATGACGTAGGCCGGCTTGGAACGGCGGATCTGCAGCCAGATCGACTTCTGCTCGGTCATCGATGCCGGCGGAACCGGGTACTTGTCGTAGGTGAAGCCGTACTTCTCGGCCAGGATATCCAGCGTCGGGATCGGCTCCTTGCCGTACGGGTGGTCGAGGTAGACGAAGCCGAGGTTCTTGCCCTTCAGCTTGTCGAACCCGCCTTCCTGATCGGCGATGTACTTGATGATCGCGGTCGCCTGGTTCCAGTACGTCGACGGGAAATTGAAGACGTACGGGAACACCCGGCCGTCAGCGGCCGACGTGCGGCCGTAACCGATCGAGAACAGCGGGATCTTGTCGACGGTCGCCTTCTCGATCAGCGCGTAGGTGATGCCGGTCGACCACGGGTTGATGACCACGGCGCCGCCGTTCTCACCCTTAACCCGGTCGTAGCACTCCACGCCGCGGTCGGTCTTGTAGCCGGTCTCGCACTCTTCGTAGATGATCGGCACGCCGTTCACGCCGCCGTCGCGCTGGTTGACCATCGCGAGGTAGTCGGCGAAGCCGTGCGCCACCGGGGTACCGTTCGGCGCGTAGGGGCCGGTCTTGTAGACGAGGTTCGGGATGTAGATCCCTTCGGCCGCCGAAGCGGTCCCGGCCAGCCCCATCAGGCCGGCCGCGGCGCCCGCGAGGGCAATTGTCAGACTGCGAATGCGCATGGTTGTCGATCCTCCCTGTTCTTGAATGATCTGCCTTGTTTCAGCACGCGGCAGTTGACGGCAATTCTATCATGGCCCCCTGCCGCCGGGAACCAAGGCCGCTCCGTCAGTACGGGAACGGCCACAGACGAAGCTTCTCCTTCACGATCTGCCAGAGCCGGGCCAGGCCGTGCGGCTCCACGATCAGGAAGAACACGATCAGGCCGCCGAACACCATGAACTCGATATGGGTGATCGTCTCGGTGGCAATCGGCAGGCCGAAGGTGGTGACCACGTTGTTCAGCGCGATCGGCAGCAGGAAGATGAAGAACGCGCCGAGGAACGAGCCCAGCACGCTGCCCAGGCCGCCAACGATCACCATGAACAGGATCATGAACGACCGGAAGATGTCGAAAGCCGACGATTCCACGGTGTTGATGTAGCAGAACGACCAGAGGGCACCGGACACACCGCAGTAGAACGAGCTGATCGCAAACGCCGACAGCTTGGTGTGCAGGGGCCGAATGCCGATCAGTTCGGCCGCGATGTCCATATCGCGGATCGCCATCCAGGTCCGGCCGATGCGGCCGCGCACCAGATTGCCGGCGATCAGGGCCAGAATGACGGTGAACGCCAGCACGAAAAGGTAACGGGCCTCCGGTGTCGCCTCGGCGCCGGTCACCAACTCGCCGAACACCGCGCGCGGTGGCGCTGTCGGAACCCCGGAAGCCGAGTTGTTGACGAACCACGGAACCTTCTGGAACAGCCAGAGCAGGAAGAACTGCGCGGCCAGCGTGGTCACCGCGAGGTAGAACCCCTTGATCCGCAGGCTCGGCAGGCCGAACGCCAGTCCGATCGACGCGGCGCAGAGTCCTCCCAGGATGATGACCAGCGGGATCGGCATCCACGTGAGGTTGGTGGCGATCTTGTAGGCCATGTAGGCACCGGCTGCCATGAACGCCCCGGTGCCCAGGCTGACCTGGCCGCAGTAGCCCGTCAGGATGTTCAACCCCAGCGCCGCGATCGAGAGGATCAGCGCCGGCATTATGATCGATCCCAGCCAGTATTCGTTGGCGACCAGAGGTACCACCACGAACGCGGCAACGATGACCGCGGCTACGAACAGCCGGTCGATCGGGATCCGGAACAAGGCCTGGTCCGCGGCATAGGTCGTCTTGAAGATACCGGCTTCACGGTAAAACATGCCGCCTCACACTCGCTCGATGATCCGCTCGCCAAACAGGCCTTGCGGACGGAACAACAGGAAGAACATTGCCAGGACATAGGCGAACCACTCCTCGATGGCGCCACCCAGGAACGGCCCGATGTAGATCTCCGACAGCTTCTCGCCGGCCCCGATGATCAGGCCGCCGACGATCGCGCCGGGAACCGAGGTGAAACCACCCAGGATCAGCACCGGCAGGGCTTTCAGCGCGATGATCGACAGCGAGAACTGCACGCCCAGGCGCGAGCCCCAGATGATGCCGGCGACCAGCGCCACGAACCCGGCAACCGACCACACGATCACCCAGATCTGGTTCAGCGGAATGCCGACCGACAGCGCCGCCTGGTGGTCGTCGGCCACCGCACGTAGCGCTCGGCCGATCCGGGTATAGTGGAAGAACAGCGCCAGCACCGTCACCAGCAGGCCCGCGATCACCGCCGCCGCCAGGTCGAACTGCTGAATCATCATCTCGCCTTCCGGCCCGACGAACCAGGCGTCGTTCGGAATCCCGACGTTCAGCGGATGCACGTCGCCGCCCCAGATGAACTCGCCGAAGCCTTCCAGGAAGAACGCAATGCCGATGGTCGCCATGAACAGGATGATCGGCGCCTGATTGACCAGGTGGCGAAGCACCAGCCGCTCTACGGCAACCGCCCAGGCGATCATCACCGCGACCGACACGATCGCAGCCACGGCAATCGGCCAGCCCATCTCCAGGAACCCGACGAAGCAAAGTGCCGCGAACAGCACCATGGTGCCCTGGGCGAAGTTGAACACGCCGGAAGCCTTGAAGATCAGCACGAAGCCGAGAGCGACCAGCGAATACATGGTGCCGGCGAACATTCCGCTCAGCAGCACCTCGAGAAAGAACCAGAACTCGGACATGGGGTGTCGCGTCTCCGCCGATCAGTCGTGTGCAACGCCGAGATAGGCGTCGATTACATGCTGGTTGGCCCGGACCTCGTCCGGCGTCCCGTCGGCGATCTTTCGGCCATAGTCGAGCACCACGACCCGATCCGAGATGTCCATGACCACGCCCATGTCATGCTCGATGAGCACAATGGTGGTCCCGAACTCCTCGTTCACTTCGAGGACGAAGCGCGACATGTCCTGCTTTTCCTCGACGTTCATGCCCGCCATGGGCTCGTCCAGCAGCAGGATGTCCGGCTCCATGGCGAGTGCGCGGCCCAGTTCGACGCGCTTCTGCAGCCCGTACGGCAATCGGCCGACCGGGGTGCGCCGGATCGCCTGGATCTCCAGGAAGTCGATCACCTTCTCCACGTAGGCGCGGTGCTCGATCTCCTCGCGCTGCGCCGGTCCCCAGTACAGGGCCTGCCACAGGAAGCCGCGGTTCATCTTCAGGACGCGTCCGGTCATCAGGTTGTCGAGGGTCGACATGCCGCGGAACAGCGCGATGTTCTGGAACGTCCGCGCCACACCATTG
Organism: Thalassobaculum sp.; assembly: GCF_040219215.1. Classification (GTDB taxonomy): domain Bacteria; phylum Pseudomonadota; class Alphaproteobacteria; order Thalassobaculales; family Thalassobaculaceae; genus Thalassobaculum_A. The sequence continues at coordinate 789,237 of NZ_JAVJSX010000008.1, read as the reverse complement.
GCCGCGGCGAAATGCGGGTCCATTGCCGGTAGCTTGCGGCCCTTGAAGGTGATCGATCCGGACTGCGGCTTGTAGAAGCCGTTGATGCAATTCAGCATCGACGACTTGCCGGCCCCGTTCGGTCCGATGATCGCCAGCACTTCGCCCTTCCGGACCTCGAAGCTGACGTTGTCGATGGCCTTCACGCCGCCGAATCCAAGCTCGATGTTCTCGAGAGTCAACACCGGCTCGCCGAAGACTCGGGTTTGCGCGGACGGCTCGGCCCGCACGTTTTCCGCTTCCGCCACGGGTCAGCCCGCCTTTCTGAGTTCCGACGTCGGCGCCGCGCCGACTTCCATGATCCGCATGTCGGCCTTTACCCGGCCCTTGCGTCCATCCTCGAACGTGACCTCGGTGTCGAGGTGTGCGCTCTGTGCCCCGTTGTAGAGGGAGTCGATGATCTGCTCGTAGCGCTCGGACACCACGCCGCGCCGCACCTTGCGGGTCCGCGTCAGTTCGCCGTCGTCGGCGTCCAATTCCTTGTAAAGCAGCAGGAACCGCTGAATGCGCTGCTTCTCCGGCAGGGACTGGTTGACCCGCTCGACCTCCGCCCGGATCAGCTCATAGACCCGCGGTTCCGCCGACAGGCCGGTGTAGGAGGTGAAGCCGATGCGGTTCTTCTCCGCCCACTTCGACACGATGGAGAACCGCACGCAGATGATGGCCGTCAGGCAATCGCGCCCCGATCCGAGGATCACCACCTCGCCGACATAGGGCGAGAACTTCAGCTTGTTCTCGATGTACTGCGGCGAGAAGCGGACGCCGGATGCGGTCTCGGCAATGTCCTTCAGGCGGTCGATCACCACCAGGCGACCCTTGGCATCGAAGAACCCGGCGTCGCCGGTGTGCATCCAGCCGTCGCGCAGATCCGCCTTGGTGCCTTCCTCGTTCCGGAAGTACCCGGTGAACATGTTCTCGTGCCGGGTGACGATCTCGCCGACGCCCTCGGAGTCCGGGTTCAGGATCGTGACCTCGCAGCCCTGGAACGGCGGTCCGACGGTGTCGACGTCAAGCTCCTCGCCGGTCTGCAGCGTGTAGGCGCCGAGCGTCTCGGTCTGGCCGTACAACTGCTTCAGCGGCACGCCCATGGCCAGGAACAGCTTGAAGGTCTCCGGCCCCATGGCCGAGCCGCCGGTGGCAGCCGAACGCACGCGGCTGAAGCCGAGGCGGTCGCGCAACGCGCTGAACAGCATCACGTCCGCCAGGGTGGACCGCCGCCCCTCCTCGATCGCCTTCATGCCGAGCTTGATGCCCTTGTCGAAGATCCACTGGTTGATCGACGACGCGTCCATCACACGGGCCCGCATGTCGGCGGCGATCTGCTCCCACAGGCGCGGTGCCAGCAACAGGAACGTCGGGCCGATCTCCCGCAGGTCCTGGAACATCGTCTCCTGGCTCTCCGGGAAGTTCACCGTCATCCGGGCGACCAGTCCGAAACCGACGCAGTAGACCTGCTCCATGATCCAGGGCAACGGCAGGACCGACACATACTCGTCGGTGTGATCCTTGGGATCTGCGCCCAGATAGGTGATGGCGTGACGGATGAACCGGCCGTGCGGCAGCATCGCCAGCTTGGGGTGCGCTGTCGTTCCGGATGTCGTGCACAGGATGGCCACGTCCTCGCCGGAGGTCGCGTCGACCAGCGCGTCGAACGCCGCCGTATCGGCCTGGTGCAGCTGCTCGCCGCGCTTGATCAGCACCGCCAGTTCGTGCAGCCGCGGATCGGTCTGCTTGCGCATCCCCCGGGTCTCTTCATAGACGATGTGCTGCACGCTGGCCGCCATGTCGCCAAGGCTGATCAGCTTGTCCACCTGCTCCTGATCCTGGGCGAACACCAGCTTGGCGCCGGCATAGTCGACCAGGTACCCGACCTCTTCCTCCAAGGCATCGCGGTAGATGCCGAGGGTCATCGCGCCCACGGAATGCGCAGCAAGCTCAGTGGCGATCCAGTCGACGTCGTTGTCGCCGATCAGCGCCACCACGTCGCCGCGGCCAATCCCGAGTTCCCTGAACGCGAGTGCCGTGCTGCGCACCTGCGCCAGATACTGCGCCCAGGTGGTCTCGTGCCAAATCCCGTAGTCCTTGAGCCGGAGCGCAACCTCGTCGGGATGCGACCGGGCGTTATGCCGAAGCACCTTCGGCAACGTGTCGTGGACCGTCGGATCGGGATAGCTCATCGGCCGTGGTTCCTCCCCTGCCCCAAGTCGAACAGGATTGGGAACAGGGGCGCCCGCGCGGTTATCGCGGTACGGCTCTTCCCCGACGTGTCCCATCCCAGTTCGCTCTACCGTCCCGTCACCGGCCACGTTGTCCGCGGCTCGATCGAACGATCGCTCTTTACCTCTGTACCCGCAACGCACCGCGGCGGGAGCGCATTGGATTACGCGAACTCCTGCGAAACCGCAAGCAACTACCCGGTGAAGCCCCCATCAATCGCGAGGCCTGAAGAATGAAGTGCCGACCGACAGGAACACCTCGCGCCCGAACGAACCCAGCAACGCCACGGTCATCCACAGCTGATCCACCCGGCCGTCGCTCAGCGTCAACGGCGCCGTCAGCCGGAAGTACCGATTCTCATTCATCTCCGCGCTGCCGCCACGCAGTTCGTGAAGGATCGGGCGGCGCGCAGCCACGACCTCTTGGTACTGCCGGGTGACGATCTGCGCATAAGTGGCGGGCTTGAGATCGGTCGTCAGCCAGCCCGTCGCATCATACCCGAGCGCGCCGACAAGCACCGAGCCGAACATCCGATACCGGAAGTCTCCGCTCGGCAGCACATCAACAATGCCGACCTGACCCATCGCATCCGGAATGCGCTCGAGCGCCAGCGAACGCCGAAGCGGAATGCCGTCTACCTTGGGCGCGTCCATCCAGGCCTGGTAGGCCGCTGTCAGCCGGGCATGCGGCGCTGTCGCGGGGTCATGGGAGGCCGCTTCGAACCGAACAGCGTCGTCTGGATCCTCCGCCCTGCTTGCGGTCATTGGTCCCACCGTGTTCCCGCCGGAAGGGAGCGGGCAATTGCCGGCCGCGCCCCTGTGGAAACTCTATCCGAATCAGCACGAAACCGCACTCCCACGGTGACCGGCGGCGAGCCTCTTGCCTTCCACGGATGAAAACCCTAAGCCGCGCCCCATGAATCAAACTTCCTCCGAGCAAACCGTACACGCCGGTGGCCACGCGGTTTTCTTCAACGCGATCAGCACACGACCGACCGGCCTGCCGGATGCACCACCGCTTGTGTTCCTGCACGAAGGCCTTGGTGCGATCACGATGTGGAAGGAATTCCCGGCCCGGCTCTGCGCCGCCGTCGGCCGCGCTGGGATCATCATCGACCGATGGGGCCACGGCCGGTCCGAGCCGCTCGACGGTCCGGTGCGCGGCGGCCGTAGCCTGGACTATCACGCCCGCGAAGCCGAGACCCTGATCGAGATCCTGGACCGGTTGGCGATCCCGCAGGCGGTGCTGTTCGGCCATTCCGATGGTGGTACCATCGCCCTGCTGGCCGCCGCGAACGCCCCACAACGGATCGCCGCGTGCATCACCGAAGCGGCCCATGTATTCGTCGAGCCGGTTACCTTGGCCGGTATCCGAGAGGCGCTGGCGGCCTACGAGGCGCCCGGCAGCCGGCTGCGCGCCGGACTTGCCCGCCATCACGGCGAGCAACGCGTCGACCGGGTATTCTACGGCTGGACCGACGCTTGGCTGTCGCCGCCGTTCGCCGACTGGGCGATGACCGATCGTCTGGCCGAGATCCGTTGCCCGGTTTTGGCCATCCAGGGCCTGGATGACCAGTACGGCACCCCGGAGCAGGTTCACGCCATCGTCGGCGGGGTCGCCGGGCCAGCGCAGCCGCTGCTTCTGGAAGCGTGTGGGCACGCGCCTCATGCGGATTGCGAGGCAACCGTGACCGAGGCGGTGCGTCGTACGCTCGCGACGCTCTGATCCCACCTGCGCCCTTCCGATTCGCGCATTGTGAGACTATAAGGTGCCCGAAATCCCTGGAGAAGCCGACCGGGCCGAGGCGCACCTCGGACGGCCGCGCAGTCAACCGATAGGAGACAGCCGTGACTGCTGGCCTGGACAGCTTCAAGTCGAAGTCGACGCTCGACGTCGCCGGAAAGAAATATACCTACTACAACCTCGGTGCGCTGGCCGCCGCGCACCCAGAGGTGGCGCGCCTGCCGTACTCGCTGAAAGTGCTGCTGGAAAACCTGCTGCGCTATGAGGACGGCGTCACCGTGTCCAAGGAGGACGTGGTCGCCCTCGCCGGCTGGGCGAAACAGCGCACATCGGACCGCGAGATCGCCTACCGCCCGGCCCGGGTCCTGATGCAGGACTTCACCGGTGTGCCGGCGGTCGTCGACCTGGCCGCCATGCGCGACGCGATGGAGACGCTTGGCGGTGACCCTACCAAGATCAACCCGCTGTCGCCGGTCGACCTGGTCATCGACCACTCGGTGATGGTCGATGAGTTCGGCGGTGCGGACAGCTTCAAGAAGAACGTCGCCCTGGAGTTCGAGCGCAACAAGGAACGCTACGAGTTCCTGAAGTGGGGCCAGAAGGCATTCGACAACTTCCGCGTCGTGCCGCCGGGAACCGGCATCTGCCACCAGGTGAACCTGGAGTACCTGGCGCAGACCGTCTGGACCAAGACCGAGAACGGCGAGATCATCGCCTATCCGGACACCCTGGTCGGCACCGACAGCCACACCACCATGGTCAACGGCCTGGCCGTGCTGGGCTGGGGCGTCGGCGGCATCGAGGCGGAGTCCTCGATGCTCGGCCAGCCGGTGTCGATGCTGGTTCCGGAAGTGATCGGCTTCAAGGTGACCGGCAAGCTGCCGGAGGGGGCGACCGCCACCGACCTGGTGCTGACCGTCACCCAGATGCTCCGTGCCAAGGGCGTGGTCGGCAAGTTCGTCGAGTTCTACGGCCCCGGCCTGGACGAGTTGCCGCTGGCCGACCGTGCCACCATCGCCAACATGGCGCCGGAATACGGTGCGACCTGCGGGTTCTTCCCGATCGACCAGGAGACCCTGAACTACCTGCGCTTCACCGGACGCGACGAGGACCGGGTGAAACTGGTCGAGGCGTACGCCAAGGCCCAGGGCATGTGGCGCGAGAAGGGTGCCGCCGATCCGGAGTTCACCGACACCCTCGGGCTCGACCTGTCCACGGTCGTACCGTCGATGGCCGGCCCGAAGCGGCCCCAGGACCGGGTGCTGCTGACCGAGGCCAAGGCGAGCTTCGAAGGGTCGCTGAAGAAGACCCTGGGCGACGGCACCGGCACGGTCCGCTCGGCCAAGGTCGAGGGCGCGGACTACGACCTCAGCGACGGCGACGTCGTCATTGCAGCGATCACCAGCTGCACCAACACCTCGAACCCGAGCGTGCTGGTCGCCGCCGGACTGGTCGCCCAGAAGGCGCACGCCAAGGGCCTGAAGGTGAAGCCGTGGGTGAAGACCTCGCTCGCCCCGGGCAGCCAGGTGGTCACCGACTATCTGGAGGCCGCCGGCCTGCAGGATCCGCTGAACGCGATGGGCTTCAATCTGGTCGGCTACGGCTGCACCACCTGCATCGGCAACTCCGGGCCGCTGTCGGCGCCGATCGCCGGCGCGGTCGAGGCCGGTGACCTGGCGGTGTGCTCGGTGCTGTCGGGCAACCGGAACTTCGAAGGCCGGGTGAACCCGGACGTCAAGGCGAACTACCTCGCCTCGCCGCCGCTGGTGGTGGCCTATGCCATCGCCGGATCGATGCTGGTCGACATGAACAACGACCCGCTCGGCAACGATCAGGACGGCAACCCGGTCTACCTCCGGGACATCTGGCCGACCAGCCATGAGATCGCGTCGCTGATCCAGGCCAAGCTGACCCCGGCGATGTACCGCGGCCGCTACGCCAACGTGTTCCACGGCGGCGACGAGTGGCAGGCGGTCAACGTGTCCGGTGGCCTGACCTACGACTGGAACTCCGGCTCGACCTACGTACAGAACCCGCCCTATTTCGTCGGCATGTCGAAGGATCCGAGCGCGATCCAGGACATCCACGGCGCCCGGGTGCTGGCCCTGCTCGGCGACTCGATCACCACCGACCACATCTCGCCGGCCGGCTCGATCAAGAAGGACGGCCCGGCGGGTGACTACCTGATCGAACGGCAGATCCGGCCGCTGGACTTCAACTCCTACGGCGCCCGCCGCGGTAATCATGAGATCATGATGCGCGGCACGTTCGCCAACGTCCGTCTGCAGAACGAGATGGTGCCGGGCGTGACCGGCGGCATGACCCGCTACATCCCGACCGGCAAGCCGACGGCGCTGTACGAAGCCGCGATGAAGTACCAGGAAGCCGGCACCCCGCTGGTGGTGATCGGCGGCAAGGAGTACGGCACGGGCTCGTCGCGCGACTGGGCGGCGAAGGGCACCAAGCTGCTGGGCGTGAAGGCGGTCATCGTCGAGAGCTTCGAGCGCATCCACCGCTCGAACCTGGTCGGCATGGGCGTCCTGCCGTTGCAGTTCCCGCAGGGCGTCGACCGCAAGACCCTCGGCCTGACCGGCGAGGAGACCTTCGACATCACCGGCATCGAGGGCGGCATCACCCCGCTGATGACGGTGGACTGCACGATCCGCTACGCCGACGGCTCCACCAAGACGCTGGGCCTGCTGTGCCGGATCGATACCGTCAACGAGGTCGACTACTACCGCCACGGCGGCATCCTGCAGTACGTGCTGCGCAACCTGTCGACGGCCGCCTGATCGTCACCGGCCAACCTTCGATCAACGGACGGGCGCTCCTTCGGGAGCGCCCGTTTTCGTTTTGGCGAGCCCCAGCCGCTCGACTTTGACTTCGAGCAATCTCGCTGCGACGCTTGAACAGACGGATACGCACAGCACAGCCGGGGGCGTGCCATGCCTTCACATCATCGTCGTTGGGTCGGTGCCGCCCTGGTTCTTGCTGTTGCATCATCCCCTGTCCGTGCCCAGGAGACGACAGTCGCCTCAGAACCGCTGCCGGTCTGGGAACGCACGCTGTACAAGACTCTGACCTATCAGGCGGCGGCGAACCTTTCGGACCTGGTGCTCTATGACCTGCTGCTCGGCGGCACCGTGGCGGCCGGTGGCGGGTTCTTCGCGATCAACGCCGCGTCGGCGGCGGCGCTGTACTACTCGTTCGAGTACACGTGGCAGAGCCTCGGCCCGGCGCCGGAGGACAAGACCCACCAGACCGTCGCCGAGAAGACCGTGCTGTACCGGGTGCTAAACTCCAGCCGGAACTTCGCGCTCGGCTACGCCTTCGGCGGCAGCGTCGCCGCGGCCACCGGGTTCGTGGCCGCCAACTTCCTGACCGACACCGCGATCTTCGTCACCAACGAATACGCCTGGGATGCGTTCCGACCGGCCGCGGCAACCGCGCCCTGAGGTTCACGGCCTCGTCACTGGTGGTGAACGGCAGCCGCCACTACCTTTTGCGGCATGATAACGCGACGCGCCTTTACGGCTTCCGGGATCGCCGCCGGCCTCGCAGCGGCCGCGACGCCCCTCCGCGCGGCCGGCCGATCCAACCGTCCGGTTTTGGTCGAGCTGTTCACCAGTCAGGGTTGCAGTTCCTGCCCTCCCGCCGACATGTTCCTTGGCGAATTGGCCAAGCGTGACGAGGTCGTCACCTTGGCGTTCCACGTCGACTACTGGGACTACATCGGCTGGAAGGATCCGTTCGGCGATCCTCTGCACACCGCGCGTCAGCGTGCCTATGCCGCCCGGCTGGGTCAGCGGACGATCTACACGCCGCAGATGGTGATTGACGGGGTCACCCATGCCGTCGGCTCGCGCCGTGGAGAGGTCGAATCGATAATCCGCGGTCGCTACAATCAGGGACCTGCGGAACGGGTGGCAATTCCGGTCGAATACGGCCTGCGCTCCGACGGCGCCATTACCGTGGTTGTGCCCGCCGCGGTGACCACCGGTCCAGCCGACGTCCTGCTGGCTGCGGTCGATGCCGAGCATGTGACGGAGGTGAAGCGCGGGGAGAACTCCGGCCGCGTCCTCGCCGACTACAGCGTAGTGCGCAGCATCAGCCGGATCGGTACCTGGAACGGCAAGGAGTTCGCGGTGACGGTACGGAGCGATTCCTGGCATCGCGGTGCCGACACGTTGGTCATCCTGCTGCAGGCTGCCGAGCACGGTCCGATCTGGGGCGTCGCCCAGGCACGGTTGTAAACGCGTCGGGCTTGCCGAACCGCTGGCGGTGGCCGGTGGGGGTGAGGCCGGTGTACTTGCGGAACAGCCGGCGGAAGAACGCCACATCCTCGTAGCCGACACGGCGCGCCACCACGTCGACCGACAACCGCTCTCCCTCCAGCAGTTCGCGGGCCTTGGCGACCCGCAGGCGCTGGATGCACTCCACCACCGTCTCGCCGGTGGCAGCACGGAACCGGCGGGCCAGACTGCGCGGGCTGATCGCCACCGACGCCGCCAGGACCTCGACGCCGTCCGCCGCTTCCGGCCGTTCGGCGATCGCCCGCTGGACCCGGGCGACCGCGTCATCACCATGGCTCGCCGAGCCGAGCCACCCCGCATACTCCGACTGGGCGGCGCGCGGCAGGTCGAGCACAAGCGCGTTGGCCAGATCGCGGGCCTCATCGCGCCCGCAGAACCGCTCCACTAGGTGCAGCGCGAGGTCGGTGGCGGCGTTTACCCCGCCGCCGGTGACCACCCGGCCGTCCGCGACCACCATGCTGGCCGGCCGGACATCGGTCAGCGGAAAGGCCAGGCGCAAGTGGTCGGCATAGGCCCAGTGGGTGGTCGAGCGCCGGCCGTCCAGTAGCCCGGCCCGGCCCATCAAGAACACGCCCGAGCACACGCCCGCGACCACCGCTCCCGCGTCATGGGCGGCGCGCAGCCATTCCACGACCCCGTCCTCGACCGCCGGCTCCTCGCCGCGCGCCAGGCCGGCGATCCCCGCAGAGCTGACCAGCACCAGGTCCGGCGCGGACAGGTCCGACAATTTCGCCTCGGCCTGGATGCTCAGCCCGCCGGTGCAAGCGACCGCCGCGCCGCTCGGCGATGCCAGCGTCACCCGGAACCACGGTCGCGACGGCCGGCCGGCCAGCACCCGCGGCGCCACCCCGGCCATCCTCAGGATCTCGGCCGGACCGGCGATCGCCGACGCGAAACCGCCGTCGCGGATCAGCAGCACCGCCCGGATCAGTCGACGCATTGGGGTCCCTCCTGTCCCGATCATCCTTCTATATTGTCGATCTTGCCATCTGTCCGAATCAGCACGCAAGCGCGATGTTTACGCCATCGAATGACGCAATGGAGGGCGCGATGCCGCTGATCGACGTGTATCTGAGTGAGTCCGTCCTGGACGCCGAGGACCGGCAGGTCCTGGCCGACGCGATCGCCCGGCAGGTGCGCGAGGCGGAGGGCTATGGCGACAGCCGTCTGGCCGCCGGGTTATCCTGGGTCTACCTGCACGCCCTGCCGGACACCGCCGTCACCAAGTCGGGCGCGATCCCGGCCCGGCCGCTGTGGCGGATCGAGATCGCCACGCCGGTCGGTTCACTGGCAGCCGACAGCAAAGCCGCCCTGGCCGAACGGCTGGCCCGCGCCTGCCTCGCAGCCGAGGGCACGCCGTGGAGCCCGGCCGAGGGCCGGCGGGTCTGGGTGCTGTACCGCGACGTGACCGAGGGTGACTGGATCGCCGGGGCCGAGGTCGCCAGGGTCGAGACGATCCGCAGCGCGGTGGCGCGGGAACGGGTCGCGGCCTGAGCGATCCGGATCACCGCTCCGTCACCTCTGCCCTTCGCGGCCCGAATGACTGTTATCCCGGGGCGACGGGACGTTCACGGCATTGCCGCCAGGGCCTTCGTGAAGAAGTCCGGGCCGCCGAAGTTGCCCGACTTCAGGGCCAGCGCGATCGACGGTTCGTTCAGCGTCACCGTGCCCGGCACGCCCGGGTCGATCTGGGCGCCGATCCGCAGGCCGGTCACGCCGAGCGCCGAGACCACGGCCCCCGAGGTCTCGCCGCCGGCCACCACGAGGCGGCGCACGCCGTCGTCGTCGACCAGGGTCTTGGCGATGCGGGCCATGGCGCGCTCGACGATCTCGCCGGCTTCGGCGCGGCCCAGCTTGGCCTGTACCGCCTTGACGGTTTCCGGTGGCGCGCTGGCGTAGACCAGCACCGGGCCGTCAGCCATGCGCGCCCGGATGAAGTCCAGCGCCTCGGCCGCGACGTCCTCGCCGTTCGCCAGCCGCATCGGATCGATGTTGTAGGACGGCCGTACCTTCTCCCACTCGGCTATCTGACCCAGCGTCGCTGCCGAGCAGGACCCTGCCAGCACCGCGGCCTTGCCTTCGATCGCCGGCACCTCGGCCGCGCTGCCGCCGGTCGTTCCCGCCAACCCGCGCCGCCGGTAGGCGTCCGGCAGGCCGATCGCCACGCCGGAACCGCCGGTGACGAGATCAAGGTCGGCGATTGCCTCGCCGATGACGTGAAGCTGTTGGTCGTCGATCGCGTCAACGATCGCGTAGCTGATGCCGTCGGCCTTCAACGCGTCGATCTTCGCGCGGATCGCGTCGGCGCCACCCGTGATCTCGCGGTGCTGGATCAGGCCGACCTTGCGCCGGGTCTGGCGGCCGAGCACCGCTACCAGGTTGGAATCGGTCATCGGAGTCAGCGGGTGGTGGCGCATAGAACTGTCGGATAGCAGGGTGTCGCCGACGAACAGGTGCCCCTTGAAGATCGTTCGCCCGGTCTCCGGGAACGCCGGGCAGGCGATGGTGAAGCCGCCGCCGAGCCGGTCGAGCAGCGCGTCGGCGACCGGGCCGATATTGCCTTCGTCGGTGGAATCGAAGGTCGAGCAGTACTTGAAGAAGTACCGTCGGCAGCCCGCCGCCTTCAGCCAGTCGAGGGCCGCGACCGATTCACGGACCGCGTCGGCCGCCGGGCTGGTCCGCGACTTGAGCGCGACCACCACCGCGTCGACATCCGGCACGGCGGTACCGGGCGCCGGCACCCCGATCAACTGGACGGTCCGCAGACCGCCGCGCACGAGGTTGTTGGCAAGGTCGGTGGCGCCGGTGAAATCATCGGCTACGCATCCCAGGATCGGCGGCATAGGCAAGTCCTCTTGAGCTTCTTCGGTCTGCGGGCTTGGCGCGACCGTCCCGCCGCGCGTATCGTCGGCGCAATCATAGAAGCGCAAGGGTAGGATTCCATGCCGAAGTTCGCCGCGAACCTGTCGATGATGTTCAACGAAGTCGATTTCCTGGACCGGTTCGACGCCGCCGCCATGGCCGGGTTCAAGGGCGTGGAGTTCCTGTTTCCCTATGAATGGGACGCAGTCGAGCTGCGCGCCAAGCTGGAGGCCGCCGGGCTGACCCAAGCGCTGTTCAACCTGCCGCCAGGGGATTTCTCCAAGGGCGACCGCGGGTTCGGCGCCATGCCCGGCCGCGAGGCGGACTTCGACGCCGCCCTGGAGCTGGCGCTGAGCTACACCGAGGTCCTGAACTGCGACCTGCTGCATGTGATGAGCGGGATCGTTCCCGCCGGCGTCAGCAAGGACGCCTGCACCGAGACCCTGATCGCCAACCTGAAGCGCGCGGCACCGATCGCCGCCGCCAAGGGCAAGACGCTGATCATCGAGCCGATCAACACCCGCGACATCCCCGGCTACTTCCTGAACACCCAGGCCCAGGCCCGCTCGATCCTGGAGGCGGTGGCCTGCGACAATGTCGGCCTGCAGTTCGACTTCTACCACGTACAGATCGTCGAGGGTGACCTCGCCAAGACCTTCGAGGCGCAGTTCGACCTGGTCCGCCACGTGCAGATCGCCGGGGTGCCGGAACGCCACGAACCCAACGTGGGTGAGATCAACTACCCCTATCTTTACGACCTGATGGACCGGCTGGGCTACGACGGCTGGGTCGGCTGCGAGTACCGGCCGAAGGCCGGCACGGTCGAGGGGCTGTCCTGGATGAAGGGAATCTGACGTGAAGATCGCGATTACCGGCGGCGCCGGCTTCCTCGGCGTCAAGCTCGCCCGCTCGCTGCTCGCCGACAACGCGCTCGGCGTCGAGCGACTGACCCTGGTCGACATGGTGGCACCGCCATCCGACCTCGCAACCGACGGCCGCGTGGTATCGGTGACCGGCGACGCTACCGACGAGGAGTTGCTGGCCGAGGCGATCCGCCCGGACACCAATTCCGTCTTCCATCTGGCCGCCGTGGTCAGCGCCGGCGCCGAGGCCGATTTTGACCTGGGCATGCGGGTCAACCTGGACGCCACCCGTACCATCCTGGAAATCGCCCGCCGCCACGGCAACCGCCCCAGGCTGGTGTTCGCCAGTTCCTGCGCGGCCTACGGCGGCGACCTGCCGGAGGTGGTGACCGACAACCAGCAGCTCACCCCGCAGAACTCCTACGGCGTGCAGAAGGCGATCGGCGAACTGCTGATTAACGATTACAGCCGCAAGGGCTTCGTTGACGGAAGGGCGCTGCGCTATCCGACGGTGGTGGTGCGGCCGGGCAAGCCGAACAAGGCAGCGTCGACCTTCGCAAGCTCGATCATCCGCGAGCCGCTGCAGGGCCAGGACGCCGTCTGCCCGGTGGCGCCGGAGACCGCGATGTGGCTGGCCAGCCCGCGCACCATCGTTGCCAACACCAGGCGCGCCCACGACCTGCCGGCCGACGCCTGGGGGCCGTGGCGTGCCGTCGCCCTGCCCGGCTTCACCACCACGGTCGGCGAGATGGTCGCGGCCCTGGAGGCGATCGCCGGCCCGGAAGTGGCCGCGCGGGTAAAGTGGCAGCGCGATCCGCTGATCGAGAAAATCGTCTATGGTTGGCCGGCACGCTTCGAAACCGTCCGGGCCGACGCCATGGGCTTCCACCGCGACCCCGGCATGGAGTCGGTGATCAAGGCGTTCATCGAGGACGAACTGCCGAACCGCCCTGCATAGAGGCCCGCAGGAGCATACGAAAGGAAGGCGCCATGACCTTCACCTGGAACGTTCCCGAGGACGACTACAACGCGATCCGCCAGTGGTTCGCAGAGTGGAGCGTGAACGTCGCCGAGGTTGACTTCGTGCCGGCCCGGGCGCTGTTCGAGGACAACGTCGCCAGCTTCGGCACTCACATGGACGTGGTCGAGGGGCTGGATGCGCTGGAGAACGACCAGTGGCGGTCGGTCTGGCCGACCATCGAGGATTTCAGCTTCAACCTGCCGACCCTGAAGGTGGCGATCTCACCCGACCAGCGCCTGGCTATGGCGGTCATCACCTTTTCGTCGACCGGCATCGGTCCCGACGGCAACCGCTTCAACCGCCCCGGCCGCGCCACGGTTGCGCTGGCAAGATCGCGTCGGAACGCCAAATGGAAGGCAATCCACAGTCACGTCTCGCTGACTCCAGGCACGCAGGCCCCGAGCCACGGCAAGCGGCCGGCCAAGTCCTAGGCGATACCAGCGAGGGCTGGCTGGATGATCCCACGTCGCCCGAAGCGAAGCGAGGGCATCGGTGCACCGGCGGCTAATCCAGTGTCGACAGGGCGTTGTCTGAATTGATGCGCGTCGTCCGATAGCCGTGCTCGGCCAGGAATCCGCCGACCGTGTCGTAGCCTGCGTTGATCTCCCAGATGATGTGGGTGACGCGACCCGTCTCGAGGAAGCCACTCGCCCCGCGTAGGACCGCGAGCTCACCGCCCTCGACATCGACCTTCAGCACCACGGGCGCCCCCTCGGGCACGGTGATGCCATCGAGGCGGCGGACGGCCGTCGGCGTATACATCGGCTGCTTGTCGAAGGGCCCGCCGTTGTACCTGGCACCCGGGTTCTCAGGATCGAAGACCAGCGAATGCCCCATGCTGGTGTTGCGTTGCAGGTAGGCGGTGCCGTCCGCGTCGGCCACGGCGGCATCGACAACCGTCACGTGGCCGGTCAGGCCGTTCTTGGCCAGCCAGGCACCCAGCATCGAGCGGTTGAACGGATCCGGCTCGATGGCAACAACGGTCGCTCCCGCCGTGGCAGCGTGCAGGGTATGGATGCCCCAATGGGCGCCGACGTCGATGAAGACGCCACCGGGGCCCAGGATGTCGTCCAGCAGGTCGCGTTCACCACGCTCCCAGCCGTCATTGAGCTCCTGGTAGATCAGGTAGAGGGCGGCTTCATCGGACAGCAGCGATGTCGGAATCGGCATCGTGTAGCGGCCGGGCGTGCGGTGGCACGGCAGCATGACCTGATCGCCGACCACGCAGTTCCGAGGGATTTTGAGCGTAAGCGGCATGCCACTCTTCGAATGTGGAGAAACCTTCAGGCCAACACATTGATTTTACGATACTTTGTTCGTACTGACCAGGATTCTTCAGAAATATCGCGGCGTAGCCGTTGGGATGACAAGCGACTGGTGAACGTCTGGTTGGTCAATGTGGGCGGGGCTGCGCCAAGGCCCTACGCTCAACATCGCCGCGGCCCGCTTGCGGGCCGCGGCGGGACGATTCGGTGGCTGGTACGGGAAAGGCGTGCTGCTATGAGCGAACTGATCGTTTGGACCTATGACTGGGTGCCTGAAGGTCCCCGTGGCTTTGTGCGCGACATAAGGCTGAGATGGGCGTGCGAGGAAGCTGGGTTTGATTACTGCGTTCGAACGGTCCCTTTCGGCGAGCGCGGTGCCGACCATCTGGCGCGTCAACCGTTCGGTCAGGTCCCGTTCCTGAGCGATGGCGTGATCGAAATTTTCAAGAGCGGAGCAGGACTTCTGCACCTCGCCCGGAAAAGCGAAAAACTGATGCCGTCCGATCCGGTCGGGGAAGCTCACACGCTGCAATGGACGATCGCCGCGCTCAACTCGATTGAGATGGTTTCCGTTCCCTGGTGGTACCTGGAAGTGACCGGCGCGAAGGACAATCATCTCACCAACTGGTTGGAAAGCCGCCTCGATCATATCGAGCGCATCCTGAAGCAGCGGGACTGGCTGGTAGCCGACCGCTTCACGGTGGCGGACCTGCTGATGGCCGATGTCCTCCGCGTCGCAAAGGTTCGCTCGTTCGGAGATAGACCGGCAACGGAGGCCTATGTGGCTCGGATCACCGCACGTCCCTCGTTCAGGAAGGCCCATGCCGATCAGGTGGCGCACTTCGCTGCGGCCGACGACAGGAATGCGGCAATTGGGCTGGACGAGTGAGCGTCTGAATCCGGATGCAGCGGACGCGGCGCCGTGTTACCCCGCCGCTCGCCCGTTCCACGGAAACGCCTGTTCGTCATCCGCGATCAACCAGGCGCCGCCCAGACTGGCTGGCAGTGCCAGGCACGCCAGCCCCGGGCCGGTATCGCGCACCGGGAACCCGCGCCCTTCGAAGAACGCCCGGGTCGCGGGCAGTGCGTCCGACAGCAGGCCGTAACCAACGATGCCAGGCACCGGCGGTACGGCGGCACCCGGAAACAGGCGGGCCGCGCCGGCCGGCGTGGTGAGAACCACTCCGCCACGTGCCAGTTCCAGGCGGATCATGTCCTCGGCAACGCGTTTCGGCGGCGCCTCCATGAACCGCGCATAACGGTCGGCCGCCTCGTCCAGATCCTCGGGCAGGATCACGACGTCGCGCAGGGCGACGATGCCGTTCTCGTGGTTCATCCAGCGTGGCTGCCAGACCAGTTCCTCGGTCAGTTGCGTGAGGACCTGAACCCGGCCTTCGGCCATCGCGTCCGCCGGCGTCCGGCACACGGTGAAAGCCGCCATGCCTTCACCGCCGTTCGCGAGCGGTACGGTACGGCGCAGGTTGACCGGTTCCTGGGTCTCGAACCCGGCAGCCTCCAGCCGGTCGCGGCGGGCCAACGCGTCCGGATCGGTCATCGCTACAATGTGAACGCCGGTGTAGCGCTCCAACTGTCGCTGTGTGCGGGCGCCTGTGGGGTGATCACGATCAACCACACATAGCACTTCGATGTAACCTTCGTGCAGCATCACGCATCGATTGGCCGTACCGCCTGGAAGCGGCGCCGCACCCGGGCCTGGTGTTGTCTGGTGCACCGTATAGGGCGTTTGCACGAAACCGAGCCTGGCCAAGGCGCGGTGCGCGGCATCCATGTCCGGTACAAAATGCCCGAGATGGTCGAGAAACGTCTCGCCGGAACCGGGGAGTTGTCGTCGCGTTGCCATGAAGCTGCCCTATTCCGATGATGGGCTTTTCGTCGTTGTCCCGTTCGACCATGATAGCGGGACGCAGACCCGGGGCGAAAGCGGGGATGACTCGTCCTCCCGGGTTCGACAAGGAGGATGCCATGATGGAGTGTTTGCGCCGCTGCCAGTGCCGCAGCCCTCTGACCGCAAGAGCCGGCCGAGCCGATCTCTCCGACACCCTCATCGTCGGCACGATGATGGCCGCTGCCATCGCCGCTTATGCCTGGTTGATCGAAGCCCTGTCCGGGTGATCGGCCAGCAGCCGGAGACTCGATCGTGACGGCACCGCCGTCATCCGGGCTCGGATCACGGGCGCCGGATTTCGCGCTGCCCGACCTCCACGGCGACACCGTGCGGCTTGCCGATGTCCGTGGCGAGCGCGGCACCGTAATCATGTTCATCTGCAATCACTGTCCCTACGTACGTTCGGTGATTGGACGGATCGTCGAGGACTCACGCGTCCTGCTCAAGGAAGGCGTCGGGGTGGCGGCGATCATGTCGAACGACCATCGGGCCTATCCGGAGGACGCGCCCGACAAGATGCGCGCCTTTGCAGCGGAGCACGCACTGCCGTTTCCGTATCTTCTGGATGAGAGCCAGAATGTCGCGCGAGCCTACGACGCCGTGTGTACCCCTGACTTCTTCGGCTACAACTCCACCTTGGACTTGCGGTACCGCGGGCGGCTGGACGCCTCGAAGACCACCCCGGTTCCCGACGCCCGGCGGGACCTGCTCGAAGCCATGCGGCAGGTCGCAGCAACCGGCGACGGACCGACCGGGCAGATTCCGTCGATGGGATGCTCCATCAAATGGAAGAGTCCGGCATAACCAGTAGTTTAATCGGTTGCCGGTAATATTGGCGTTCACAATAGTATCGTAATTTACGACAATTCGATTGAACTGCGGGTTCTCTGCGTCAAATCATGTTCGACACGCGTGTCGCGGCTCGGCCGATGTCGGGCGGGGATTGGGATCAATGATTGTCGAGGAAAGCCGGTTCGAAGGGCGCGATCTCTCGGTCGTGCAGCACCGTGACCTACGTCGCCTTGCGGACTACTGGCTGATCAAACGCTGCGATCGAATCATGCCGACGCGAGCCGACATCGATCCGACTGACATCCCTTGGGCCCTCTCCCGTCTGTATCTGGTCGACTATGATCCGGCGTCAGGCAGGTTCCGGTACCGTGTTGCCGGCTCGGAAGTCGAAGCGATGTATACCGATTTTACCGGCCGACACAGCGTGCGCGGCATGCATCTGGACGAACTGCTGGTCCCGTCCGAAGCCGCCATGGTGATCAATCGCTGGAAACCACTGCCGGTGCGGGGCGCAATCATCCACATGCAGGGTCTCATCTACAGTCTGTCCAACCGGGCAGCCGTTGGAGAGCGGCTGCTGCTTCCGCTTGCCGAAACCGACAACGGACCGGTTACCGGCCTGATCGGCCTCACCGTTCGGACCGGCGCAATCGGCGCGATCGACAAAGCGGACCGCCGGATCCGGATCACCTACATCGAGGCCCGCCACCTGCCCACCACCGCTGAAGGCCCTCAGCCAAAGGCATAAGCATCCATGCGGAGCACCGCAAAGGTCGTGCTGTCGTGCAACCGGCGACCTGGCACGCCGCCGCCGGCCCCCATCGCCGCAAACAATGGCATGAAATGCTCTTCCGTCGGATGGTTCCGCGCTCCGTGCGGGGCGAGGCGACGGTAGTCAAGCAGGTCGTCGCTGCGCCCCTCGATGATCGCCGTGGCCGACCAGTCCGCGAATTCCTGGACCCAGTCCGGCGCCGGGGTGTCGACCTGACGAAACGGTCGCGGAATTTCGTGCAGGTTGTGGGTGAACGACCCCGAACCGATCACCAGTACGCCGCGTTCGCGCAATCCCGACAGCGCGACGCCCAAAGCGTGGTGATGCGCCGGGCCGGCCGAGGGATCCACCGACACCGCGACGACGGGAATCCCGGCGTCCGGATACATCAGCGACAATGGCACCCACACGCCGTGGTCGAAGCCCCAGCGCTGGTCGGTCGCAGCATCCAGGCCGGCGCCTCGGGCGAGTTCGACGATCTCCCCGGCCAACGCCGGGTCGCCCGGCGCGCCGTATTGAATCTCGTACAGCGCCGCCGGGAACCCGCCAAAGTCGTGGATCGTCCGAGGGTGCGCGGCGTCGTTCACCCGGACGCCGGACGCCTCGTAGTGAGCGCTGACGACCACGATCGCCGTCGGGCGTCCAAGTTCTTCTCCGACCCGTGCCAGGAAGGCGCGGGCCGGGACATCATCAATAACCAGGGTCGGCGCACCGTGGCTGACGAACAGCGCGGGCATCGTTGCCATGAGACCGTCTCCTCCCTTTCCCACCGCTCAGCGCGTCCAGGCCGGGATCGCCGCCGGCACCGGCAGGCGAACGGCGAGGGCACCAGCCCCAAGCAGTGCCTGTACGACAAGCGTTACTGTCCAGAATGCCGGGAACTCCCATCCTCCGCCCGGAGCGCTGAACAGCCAGCCATTGCCGGCGTGCTGCAACGTGGCGCCGATCATGACGGGAATGAGTGCCAATGCCACCGGTCGGACCGCGATGCCGAGCAATAATGCCGCCCCGCCGCCGAACTCGGCCAGAATGACGAGGTACGCGAACAGCGCCGGGTAGCCCACGGATTCGAAGAACTGCACGGTCCCGGGAACCGTGAACACGAACACTTTGAGCGCGCCGTGCGCCAGCATTGCGACACCAATCGTCAACCGCAGCAGGAGCGCTGCATAAGCTGCAGCCTTATCGTCGGTCATCTCTCTGTCTCCATCTTCGTCGCCCCCCGGCCATCGGCGGGCCAATCACTGCGACGAAAGATGTGGCGTGGGCTTCGTGAGACAATTTCATTCACATCAGAATTATTATCTCATAATAATTGACAATGGATCGCCTCACGCTCCTCCAGACCTTCGTTGCCGTCGCTGACACCGGCGGCTTCTCGGCCGCCGCCGAGCGGCTCGGCCTGTCCAGGGCCATGGCCAGCCGGCATATCCACGTGCTTGAAGACCGGCTCGGTGTCCGCCTGCTGCACCGGACCACGCGACGGGTGAGCCTGTCGGAAGCAGGCCTCGGCTATCTCGAACGCGCCCGGCGGCTGCTGGCGGACTTTGACGACGCCGAGACCGAGGTTCGTGGCGAACGCGCGGCACCACGCGGGACGTTGCGGGTCAACGGTCCGGTATCTTTCGGCCGTGCCCACCTCGCCGCGGCTCTGCCGAGTTTCCTGGAGCAGCATCCTGGCCTGACCGTGGAGTTGACGGTCAATGACCGTATCGTCGACCTGATCGAGGAAGGCTACGACGTCGCCATCCGGATCGGCCGGTTGTCGGACTCCAGCCTGATCGCCAAGCGCCTCGGGACGGTGGAGGTCCGGCTGGCTGCCAGCCCAGCCTATCTGGCAAAGCATGGATTGCCGACGGAGCCAAGCGACCTGGGCGACCACACCTGGCTCGGCTACACCTACTCGACTGGCACCACCGGGTTGCGGTTCACCAGCGCCGACGGCCGTGAGGCCGTCGTCCGCCTCGGGCCGCGCCTGACCGCCAACAACGGCGACGTTCTCACCGAAATTGCGGCGGGTGGTGCCGGAGTGATCCTGCAGCCGAGCTTCATTCTCGGCCCGTACCTGGCCGACGGACGTTTGGTTCCGGTGCTCCCGGACTGGGGCGTCCCCGACCTCGACATCCACGCGGTGCACCATCAGAGCCGGCATGTTGCCGCAAAAGTCCGGGCCTTCGTCGACCACCTCGCCGAGTGTTTCCGTGTGCCGCCGTGGGCCTCGTCGACTATGCCACCCACTCGCTGACCGGCGCGCGCGCCTCGTGCAGTGGCTGGCACAGGACGTCGACCAGGCTTGGACCGTTGTGCTCGAGCGCCTTTCTCAGCGTCCCGTCGAGCTCAGCGGGATCGCTGACGGTCCAGGCCTTGACGCCAAACGCCTCGGCGACCCGTGCGTGATCGGTGCGCGAGAAATCGACGGAGTAGTACCGCGCGCCGAAGCCGGTCTTCTGGCCGGCCTTGATCCAGCCATACACGGCGTTCGACACCACGATCATGGTGATCGGCGCGCCAAGGCGGGCGATGGTCTCGAGTTCGCCCGCCGTGAAGCCGAAGCTGCCGTCGCCCATGATGCTGACGACCTTGGCCGACGGTCGGCCGTAGTGCGCCCCGGTCGCCGCAGCCATCGAGTAGCCGAGCGCTCCGTGTGCCCGGTTTGAGAAGAACCGCCGTCCGGTCTGCTCCCAGTCGAGATACGCCGACAGGTAAGGGCATGGCGTACCGGGATCGGCAACCACCACCGAATCCTCCGGCAGCACGCGCTGCAGGGACGCCACCAGCCGCTCCGGGCGGATCGGCATCTCGTCGCTCTCCGCCAGCGCGCGGAACGACGCGTACTTGCGCTGCCGGGCATCGGCCACCTTGGCCGCCGCATCGGCGCCGTCGCGCGCCACCCCCTTCTTAGCCAGAGCGACGGCAATGGCGGCAAGGCCGAGCTTCGCGTCGCCGACCAGCGCGACCTCGGTCGGGTAGGTCGCGCCGATGACCTGCGGGTCGCTGTCCAGGTGCACGATCCGGGTTCGGCCCGGCTCGGGGAACCGCCACCGCTCGGTGGTAACCGATCCGGCGCGGCATCCGACGAAAAACACCAGGTCGGCCGCCGTCACCACATCGCGGGTCTCGACGACCCCGCCGTTGCTGCCGACCACGCCAAGCGCCAGCGGATGGCCGTCGCCGATG
The DNA here is from genome assembly GCF_040219215.1 of Thalassobaculum sp. GTDB lineage: Bacteria > Pseudomonadota > Alphaproteobacteria > Thalassobaculales > Thalassobaculaceae > Thalassobaculum_A. The sequence goes on along the minus strand of NZ_JAVJSX010000008.1, from coordinate 768,267 downwards.
GCGCCCTGTCCGCTGATCGTGGTCGCCACGACGGCACCCAGCGCTTCGGCCACCACGCGCAACTCGTCAAACGCGCCGGCGATGACCGGACCGCCACCGACGATGATCACCGGGAACTTCGCAGAGGCCAGCGCGTCGGCTGCCGCCTCCACCGCCGCGGGGTCGGGTGCGCTGCGCCGCGCCGGCCATGTCCCCAGGGTCGGGTCGCCCCAGACATCATCGGCGTCGACCGCACCCTTCTGCACGTCGAACGGCAAGCCAATGTGCGCAGCGCCCGGCCGCCCGGTGGTCATGGCCCTGAACGCCGCGCGCAGGGTGCGGGGCACGTCCTCGGCGCGATCCAGCACGGCGTTCCACTTGGCCAGCGGCCGGAACAGCGCCTTCTGGTCCAGTTCGGTCAGCGCGTACTTGCCACGTGAACTGACGGAAATGTCGGTGGTGATCGCCAGGATCGGCACCGAGCTTTCGTTGGCTTCTACGACGCCCGGCAGGATGTATGTGGCGCCGCCACCCGACGGCCCTTCGCAGATCCCCACCTTGCCCGACACCCGGGCGTAGCCGTCGGCCATATAGGCGGCCGACCGCTCGTCGCGGGTCAGGACGTGGCTGATGCCGCCGCCGATACCGTGCAGTGCGTCGTAGAACGGCAGGCTGGTATCGCCGCACAACCCGAAGATCCGGTCGACGCCATGCGCCTGCAGGGTGCGGACCACCGCCTCCGCGCCGGTCATCCGGTTGCTGCTGTCGGCCGGCTTCTGGCTGGTCATCTGCGTCACTCTCGATGTGTCATACGGCTTTTGGGACACGCGACGATACGCGAGCGGTTGCCGATGACAAGCCGGCCACGGGAATGACGCCGCTGGTGCAATGCATTTGTTTGAAATTGGCACGAGAGTCGTTTACCAGGGCGCGGGAATCGTTTCTATTCGCACACGCTAATTCATTCTTCGTTGGATCATACATGCCGCGACGCCTCATCCTCGCCGCCGAGATCGTTCGTGACGTCGCCGCCAATGACGCTGTCGTCGTCGATCGCGATGCGCTCATCAAGCTGGCAGAGTCCTTGGAGGCCGAGAGCAGACGGCTCCTGGCCCTGAACCATCTGAATCCGAATATGGACGCCGAGATGCAGCGTATCCTGCCGAGTATCCGGCATCTGGCTGCAGTATTCTGCCCGGAATCCGCGTCTCCGCTGCGCGACTGATCAGTTGGCCGGTTCGGCAGAGTCCACAGTCCAAGTCCGTACAAATCCTAATATCGACAAATTTAAATAAAATCTAAGCTTCCTTCGTCATACGGTCTGCCTCACGCTTCCGTGTGAAGCTGACACGTCGGCTGGCAGTCCAACGTGATGGAAGGACACGACATGCCGGGACGCCTGTTGCTTGCCGCCGAAATTGTCCTCGACGTAGCCCGGTCTCTGCCGGCCGAACAACGCTCGGTTCTCGAGTCGGCGGCCGAAGACCTGAAGGTGGCCGCCGCGACGGTTTCCGCCGAAACGGCCATCCCCATCGATCTGTCTCCCGCCATGAGCACGTTGCCGCCCAGCATCCGACGGCTGGCCGCCGCCTTGGTGCCGGAGATCGACGACCGCTACGAATCGCCGTTTCACTGATCCGATTGTCCTGCCCGGCGGCGCGCGGCAGACTGCCCGCGTTTCCACGGAGGAAGTCGGATGTCTCAGGACGAAGCGCTCGCCCAGACGATGGATCGCCTGCGGACGGTCGGCACGGCGACCGTATCGATGCAATTGCTCAAACGCGGATTGCGCCGCACCTCGATCGCCGGGGTGAAGCCGCTGGCCCCTGGCCAGGGCTGCGTGGTCGGCGAGGCTTATACCCTGCGCTTCCTGCCGCTGCGCGAGGATCTGTCCGATCCGTCGGTGCTGGGCGCGCCCGGCTATGGGCCCCGCGCCGCGATCGAGGAGTGCCCGCCCGGCGCCATCCTGGCGGTCGAGGCCCGCGGCATTTCCACCACCGGCTCGCTCGGCGACATCCTGGCGGCGCGGCTCGCCAAGCGCGGCGTCGCCGCAGTGGTGGCCGATGGCGCCGTGCGCGACGGGGCTGGGGTGACGGCCACCGGCCTGCCGGTCTGGTGCCTGGGCACGGCCGCTCCGGCGTCGCTGACCGAGATGTCCGGCGGCGGCGTGCAGGGTCCGATCGCCTGCGGCAACGTCACGATTTTCCCCGGCGACATCCTGGTGTGCGATGGCGACGGCGTGGTGGTGGTGCCGCGCAAGCTGGCCCGCGAGGTCGCGGCCGACGCGGTCGAGCAGGACCGGTTCGAACGCTGGGTCCAGGCCCGGGTCGAGGAAGGCCGGCCGACGATCGGGCTGTACCCGCCGAATCCCGAAGCCAAAGCCGAATACGAGGCTTGGAAAGCGTCGGGGGCGCACCAGCCGTGATCGACGCCGAAACCCTGCTGCGCCGGATGTTCCAGGCAGCCCTGGACGCCGCCGACCCGAAGATCTGCCTGCCGCCGTTCCTGGTGCCGTTGGCCCAGGCGCCCTGCACCGGTCGAACCGTGGTGATCGGTGCCGGCAAGGCCGCCGCCGCCATGGCCGCCGCCACCGAGGCTGTGTGGGACCAGCACGCGCCGGGCGCCGCGATCGAGGGTCTGGTCGTCACCCGCTACGGCCATGGCTGTCGGACCGAGCGAATCGAGGTGGTGGAAGCCTCGCACCCGGTGCCGGACGCCGCCGGCCGAGACGCCGCCGCCCGGATGCTGGAACTGGTGCGCGGTCTTGGCGCCGACGACCGGGTAATCGCGCTGGTTTCCGGTGGCGCCTCCGCGCTGCTGGCCCTGCCGGCCGACGGCGTCACCCTGGAGGACAAGCAGGCGGTCAACCGCGCCCTGCTGAAGTCCGGCGCTTCAATCCACGAGATGAACGCGGTGCGCAAGCACCTGTCGGCGATCAAGGGCGGGCGGCTCGCCGCCGCCGCGTCGCCGGCCCGGGTCCACGCCTTCCTGATCTCCGACGTGCCGGGCGACGACCTCGACGTCATCGGCTCCGGGCCGACGGTCCCGGACCCGACCACCCTGGCCGACGCCCGCGCCGTGCTCGCCAAGTTTGCCATCGAGCCGCCGGCCGCGGTGGCGCGCGCCCTGTCCGATCCGGCCTACGAGACGCCGAAGCCCGGCGACGCGCTGTTCGGGGGGGTGGAGACCGTGATGGTCGCCCGCCCCCAGGCCTCGCTTGAGGCCGCCGCCGACGTGGCCCGCGCCGCCGGGGTGACCCCGGTGATCCTCGGCGACGCCATCGAGGGCGAATCCCGCGAGGTCGCCACGGTGATGGCCGGGATCGCGGCACAGATCGCGCGCCACGGCCAGCCGGCCGAGGCTCCGGCGGTTCTGTTGTCCGGGGGCGAGACCACGGTGACCGTGCGCGGACAGGGCCGCGGCGGCCGCAACGCCGAGTTCCTTGTGGCATTGGCGGTGGCCGTCGAGCGGCGCTGCGGCGACATCGCCGCCGGCATCGCCGCGGTCGCCGGCGACACCGACGGCATCGACGGTACCGAGGACAACGCCGGCGCGCTGTTCCTGCCCGGCGATCTGGAGCGTGCTGGCGCCACCGGCGTCGACCTGGTCGCCCACCTGGCCAACAACGACGGCTACGGCGCGTTCGAGGCGCTCGACCGGCTGCTGATCACCGGCCCGACCCTGACCAACGTCAACGACTTCCGGGCGGTATTGGTATTGCCGTGAGCCGGTTGGCCGGCAACGGGGGCTGGTGGGCCGGGTTGGCGGCGCCGATCGAGGCACTCGGCTTCCGGCTCGGCGGCGGCTTCCACCCTGAAGCTAACGATCCCGACACCGCCGGGCTCGCGCCGCCAGCCGGTACCGTGGTGGTGATCGGCCACGCCGGGCCGTGGCTGTGGCAACGCTTCAGCGCCGAACGCGGCACCTTCCCCGGCCCCGATCCGCTCGACCGCTGGACCCGCACGGTCTTGAGCCCGATCGCCGTGGGTTGCGGCGCCACCCTGGTCCTGCCGAACGACGGCCCGCCCTATCAGCCGTTCCAGCGCTGGGCGATGCGCGCCGAAGCGGTGCACCCAAGCCCGCTCGGCCTGCTGATCCACCCCCGGTACGGCCTGTGGCACGCCCTGCGCGCCGCCCTGGTCTTCCCGGACCGCCGCGAACTGCCGCCGCGCGCCGAGGCGCCGCCGCCGTGCGCGACCTGCGTTGCCAAGCCGTGCCTGGCCGCTTGCCCGGTCGGCGCCTTCGACGGCAGCCGCTACGACGTCGCCGCCTGCGCCGCCCACGTCCGCTCGGACGCCGGGACCGCTTGCCGACAACACGGTTGCCGAGCCCGCCACGCCTGCCCGGTCGGACCGGACTGGGCGTGGAGCGACGAGCAACAAGCATTCCACATGGCGGCGTTCCTGGACGGGCAAGGGTAGCGGACTCGGCCCCTCGGAGCGTTAGCGACCGCTGTCCCGCTCACGGAAGAACGCCGCAATGGTCGCTGCCGCGGTATCGACGTGCTCCAGCAGCACCGCCACGGCGGCATCGGTGTCGCGCCGTTCGGCAGCGGCCAGCAGGGCGCGGTGCTCGTCTTGGGACAGGTGCTCGCGCCCCTTGGCGGCAAGGTGGAAACGCAGATAGCGGTCGGCGACCGCCAGCTGCTGCTCGGCCAGCGCCAGCAGCTTGGCGCGTCCGGCGCGGGCGTACAGCGCCATGTGGAAACGGCGGTTCAGCTCGCCGACCCGGCCCTCGTCGGCTTCGGAATCCATCTCCGCGATCAGGTCCCCCGCCCGCGCGAAGTCGTCGGCGGTCAGCTTCGGGATCGACAGGGTGAGCGCCGCCGGCTCCAACGCCCGGCGGATCGCGTAGTTGTCGGCGGCGTCCTCAGCCGAGATCTCGGTGACCACCGCCCCCTTGTGCGGCACGAAGTCGAGCAGGGCCTGCGCCTCCAACCGGCGCATCGCCTCGCGCACCGGCATCCGGCTGACCCCGAACACCGCCGCCACCTCCTCCTGGCGCAGCGGCAGCCCGCCGGCCAGCCGGCCGTCCAGGATCGCCGCCTTCAGCGTCGCCTCGACGAACTCGGTCGCGGTGCGGTGACGCAGGGCACCGTCGACCGCCAGAGATTCCAGGCTGGATGTCATCGCAAGTTCCGCCATCGCTATTCAATAGCCGTTCGTTGATTGGATCCAATTCTACGCTAAACTCGACTCCGACAACAGCCCGGTCGGGTCGCATCGCTCCGGGCGCCACGCGCGGAGCCTCCATGACCGAACAGACGACGCCATCTTCAGGGTCCGCGCTGCAATTGCTGTCGGTCGGCCTGCTGACCGCTACCGTGGGCTTCGCCAGCGCGTTCACCATCGTTCTCCAGGGACTGGCGTCGGCCGGCGCCTCGCCGGCCCAGGCGGCATCCGGCCTGCTGGCCCTGTGCGTCGCCCAGGGTCTGGTCGCGATCTGGCTCAGCGTAAGGATGCGGATGCCGATCAGCATCGCGTGGTCGACGCCCGGTGCGGTCCTGCTGATCGCGACGGGGGTGCCGGACGCCGGGTTTTCGGAGGCGGTCGGGGCGTTCCTGATCAGCGCCGCCCTGGTGGTCGCGGCAGGGCTGTGGACGCCGTTCGCCCGTGCGGTCTCGTCAATCCCGCCGGCGCTGTCGAGCGCCATGCTGGCCGGGGTCCTGCTGGACCTGTGCCTTGCACCGATGCGCGCGGTCGGCGCAATGCCCGAACTGGCACTGCCGATCGTGCTGGCCTGGGCGATATCCTGGCGATACGCGCGTTCGTACGCGGTGCCGATTGCCGTCCTCGTCACCGTCGGAGTAATCGCCTTCGCAACGGAGATCCCGGAAGGCACCCTGACAGGTTCATGGCCTACCCCGGTCCTGGTGGTCCCGACCTTCTCGGTCGACGCCACCGTCGGCATCGCCCTGCCGCTGTTCATCGTCACCATGGCGGCACAGAACCTGCCGGGCCTCGCGGTCATGAACGCCAACGGCTATCAGCCGCCGGTCCGGCCGATCTTCGTGGCGACCGGTCTGGCCAGCGCCGCCGGCGCCCCGTTCGGCGGGCACGCGGTCAACCTTGCCGCGATCACCGCCGCGCTGTGTGCCGGCCCGGATGCCCACCCCGATCCGTCACGGCGGTGGATCGCCTCGTCGATCGCCGGTGCCGCCTATGTGGTGATCGGCCTGTTCGCCGGGGTAGCGGCGGCGTTCGTCACAGCGTCGCCGCCGCTGCTGATCCAGGCGGTCGCCGGCCTGGCCCTGTTCGGCAGCCTGGGAGCCGCGGCCGCCAGCGGGTTCGCGCGCGAGGAGGATCGGCTGCCCGCCGTCCTGACCTTCGTGACCACGGCGTCGGGGTTGTCGTTCTTCGGAATCGGCGCGGCGTTCTGGGGTTTGATCGCCGGCGGAACTTTGTGGTTGCTGTCGCGGCTTCGCCACCCCATATGAAGGTTCGATGAACAGACCCGGTGACGGGACGGCCATGCCGATTGGATCGCTCTATGAGGGTCCGGCGGGCGCCGTCTCAATACGATATTATCTTGCGCAACCGGGCGATGTGCATCATATAGGCGCCATCGAACGCGCTTGGGTGTCTCCGAGTCACGGCACGACCGCGAAGTTGGTTTTCTCCCAAACTGCAGTTTGATTACCCCTCGCTGCAAAGGTGCGGCGGGATGTTCCACGTTTGGGAGATACCCCAATGGCTACCGGTACTGTTAAGTGGTTCAACGCGACCAAGGGCTATGGTTTCATTGAGCCCGAGGATGGCTCTGCGGACGTCTTCGTCCACATCTCGGCTGTTGAACGCGCCGGAATCGCGTCCCTCAACGAGGGCCAGAAGGTTTCGTTTGATGTCGAGCGCGGTCGCAACGGCAAGTATGCCGCTACCGATCTGCGTCCCCTCTGACTGGGCAACGCTCGAACTCGCGCCCGGCCGCAGGCCGGGCGCGTCCCTCCGCCAACCGCTGAGGAGCGAGCATGGCCAAAGACGATCTGATTGAATTCGAGGGCGTCGTGAAAGACGTCCTACCGGATGGGCTCTACCGGATAGAGCTCGATAACGGTCACGATATCATCGCCTACACCGCCGGCCGGATGAAGAAGTTCCGGATCCGAATTCTGGCGGGAGACCGAGTGACCGTCGAGATGACGCCCTACGATCTGACAAAAGGGCGCATCAACTTCCGACACAAGGACGAACGCGCCGGAGCCCCAGGGCCAGGCGTGCGGCGTCCTCCCCCGCGAAAGCGCCGTTGACGGGTTCCGTCCGGCGCCGCGGGCGCATTTGAGGACTTGTATGACTGTTCAAGATTTCCGCTCGCTCGGCCTCGCCGAGTCGCTTCTGCGGACCGCCGCGACATGCGGCTATACCACCCCCACCCCGATTCAGGTCGCAGCAATCCCACCGCTGCTGGCCGGTCGTGACCTGATCGGCCTGGCTCAGACCGGGACCGGAAAGACTGCGGCATTCACCTTGCCGATGCTGCACCGCTTGGCTGCCGCCGGCGAAAAGCGCATCCCGAAGGCGCCGCGTGCGCTGATCCTGACACCGACCCGCGAACTGGCGGTTCAGATTGCCGGGGTCGTCGAGACCTTCGGCCGTTCGATCGGCCTGCGCCACGCCCTGGTTCACGGCGGCGTTTCGGCGCGGCCCCAGGCCGTCGCCCTGCAGCGCGGCGTCGAAGTGATGATCGCAACCCCGGGCCGACTGCTCGACCTGATCAACCAGCGCGCGGTGTTCCTCGACAAAGTTGAGTACTTCGTGCTCGACGAGGCCGACCGCATGCTCGACCTCGGCTTCGTGCGCGACGTCAAGCGGATCGCCGCCCTGGTGCCGGCGAACCGGCAGACCGCCCTGTTCTCGGCAACCATGCCGCAGTCGATCGTCGAGTTGACCGAGAGCCTGCTGCGCGATCCGGAACGGGTCCAGATCACGCCGACCTCGACCCCGATCGAGCGCATCCAGCAGAGCGTGATGTTCGTGGCTCGCGCCAACAAGCGGACGCTGTTGGCCCGCCTGTTGGGCGCGCCTGACGTCAGCCGGGCCATCGTGTTCGTGCGCACCAAGCATGGCGTCGACCGCGTGGTCGATTCCCTGCGGCGCGACGGCCTGACCGCCGAGGGCCTGCACGGCAATAAGAGCCAAGGCGCCCGCCAGACCGCACTGGACGCCTTCAAGCGCGGCCGCCTGCCGATCCTGGTGGCGACCGACATCGCGGCACGCGGCATCGACGTGCACGAGATCAGTCACGTCATCAACCTCGACCTGCCGGACGTGCCGGAAACCTACATCCACCGCATCGGCCGCACCGCGCGCGCCGGCGCCGGCGGGATTGCGGTCTCGTTCTGCGAGAACGAGGAGATCGGCAACTTCATGGCGATCGAGTCGGAGATCCGGCGGACCATCGACGTCGACTCCACCCACGGCTTCCACGACACCGCGATCGAGGCGCAGTACCGGTCCGGCCGACGGCCGCCGGTGGCGGCTTCGCAGCGCGCCCGCCGCAACAACAACGGTGGTGGCGGCGGACGCCCGCAGCAGGACGCGCAACGCCGCGGCCGGCCGCAGGGCAAGTCGTCGAACAACGACAGCAACCGGCGCCCGCGACGCTCGGCGGAGGCTCGCCCGTCGGCCTAATCCCGGCGGAGCATTATCGAGATTGATGAAGCGGGACGGTCAGATGCGATCGTCCCGTTTTTCTTTGGCGACATAGGCGCCGGTCTCGTCCTGGATGAGATCGACGACGCCGTCCGGTCGTGGCGCGGGCTGGCTTGAGTCCGACCGGCCCTGACCGGTCCGGGCCTGGTCGCCACGCCCCGTGGAATCGACCTTGCGCTTGCGTGCCGCGTCCAACCGGCCGATCAGCTTGAAGCCGTACCAGACCGCACCAAGGATCGCGGCGAGCACCATGAGCTTTGAAAGACTGAATCCCAACATGGTCCCGTTTTACCCCGCACCGGTGTCGACGCAAGTGTGCCGGCGCTGATTCGACTGCAGCACTACCGGCACTACCCGGAAACTGTATTCGTGGTTCAAAGGCCGAACCGCGACCAGAGCGCCCGCTCTTCGACTGCCGCAATCATGCCATCAGCCCAGCCGGCCAGCGGCCCGTCAACGGTACTACCCCATCCCGACCGGGCCAGCCCGATCCGTCCGGCGAGGCCCTGCTTGCGCCGCAGCACTCGGAAGCGGGTCCGCGCGCCGTAGCGCTCGCGCAGGGTCCGCCGAAGTTCGCCCTCCCCGTCGGCCAGCCCAAGGGCAACGCTGCGGGTACCGGTCCAGAACTTGCCCTCCAGCAACTCCGGGTCGTCGTTCAGCTTCAGCATGTCGCCTCGACGCGACCGCACCCAGGAAATGAACCGCTCGTGCATCTCGCCCTGGATCGCCTTCAGGTGGGCAACATCGTCGGAACGCTCGGACTGAAACGGATCCAGCAGAGCCTTGCGCGAGCCGGCGGTGTGCACCCGCCGCTCGATGCCGAGCTTGCCGATGGCCTCCTGGAACCCGAAACCGGAACTGATCACGCCGATCGAACCGACGATCGAGGTTCCGGTCACCCGGATCTCGTCGGCCGCGCAGGCCAGCCAGTACCCGCCGGACGCCGCCACGTCCTCGACAAACGCCACGACCGGCTTGTCGCATTCGGCCGCCAGATCCCGGATCCGTCCGGCGATCAACTCCGACTGGACCGGCGAGCCGCCCGGCGAACTCACCACCAGGGCGACCGCAGTCACCGAGCGCGGTCGAAACGCCGCCTCGAGCAAGGGGGAAAGCGCGTCAATGGTCAGGCCGCGGTTCATTCGGCCGAGATTGCCGATGACTCCGCGCAACGGAACGACGGACACGATGGGCGGACGACCGCGCACCCTGTCGATGATCGGATCATACCAGGACATCCACGCTAAATAGGGCACCGCGCCCCGCACCACAATGCGCAAGCGGCAGCCCGATTCCCGGCCGTCTTCCCCTGGGTCACCGGCGGGCCCGGTTGCTGCAAACCTCAATGGTTCCGCAGTCCATCGGGTCCTGCTCGACAGCAATGGCTCCGGCTCGCACACTGATCGGCGTCGACTGGGCGGGGGGCGTCCGGTCCTTTCATGGGGGTTCGCATGCTTGAATCCACCTTCAAGCTCTCCGAGCACGGTACGACGGTCCGCACGGAAGTAGTGGCCGGCATCACCACCTTCCTGACGATGGCCTACATCATGTTCGTCAATCCGATGATCCTGTCGGATGCGGGCATGGACCCGGGGGCCGTGTTCGTCGCCACCTGCCTGGCCGCGGCCATCGGCACCGCGATCATGGGGCTGTACGCCAACTACCCGATCGCGCTGGCGCCCGGCATGGGCCTGAACGCCTACTTCACCTACGGCGTCGTCCTGGGAATGAACTACACGTGGCAGGTCGCTCTCGGCGCGGTGTTCCTGTCCGGCGTGCTGTTCGTCATCCTGTCGCTGCTGCCGGTGCGCGAATGGGTGGTCAACGCCATCCCACGCTCGCTGAAGATCGCGATCTCCGCCGGCATAGGGTTGTTTCTCGCGATCATCGGCATGAAGAACGCCGGACTGGTCGTCGACCACCCGGCGACCCTGGTCGGCATGGGCGACATCACCTCGCCGGCGGTGCTTCTGGCCTGTGCGGGTTTCCTGGCCATGGTCATCCTCGACCATCTGCGGGTACCAGGCGCGATCATCCTGTCGATCCTGGGCGTCACCCTGATCGGCGTGCTCATGGGCATCAGCCCGCCGGGCGGCATCATGTCGGCACCGCCCAGCCTGGCTCCGACCCTGATGCAACTGGACATCATGGGGGCGCTCAACGTCGGGCTGATCGCCGTGGTCTTCGCGTTCTTCTTCGTCGACCTGTTCGATACCGCCGGCACCCTGGTCGGTGTCGCGCACCGGGCCGGCCTGCTGGACGAACAGGGGCGCCTGCCGCGCCTCAAGAAGGCCCTGATGGCCGACTCGGTCGCCACCGTCGTCGGTTCCGGTCTCGGCACCTCGACCACCACCAGCTACATCGAGAGCGCGGCCGGCATCCGGGCCGGCGGTCGGACCGGCCTTACCGCCTGCGTGGTGGCGGGCCTGTTCCTGCTCGGGCTGTTCTTCTCGCCGCTCGCTGGAACGATCCCGGCCTACGCCTCCGCCCCGGCGCTGGTCTATGTGGCCTGCCTGATGGCCCGCGGCCTGGCCGAGCTTGACTGGGACGACATGACGGAATCGGCCCCGGGGGTGATCGCGGCAATCTCGATGCCGCTGACCTTCTCGATCGCCAACGGCATCGGGTTCGGGTTCATCGCCTACGTCGTCATCAAGGTGGCGACCGGACAGGCCAGCAAGGTGTCGTCGGCTGTCTACGTCATCGGCGCGGCGTTCGTGGCCAAGTTCGTCCTGATCTCCTGATCAGGCTCATTCAGCCAGATCGAGGCCGGCGCCGCGCAACACGGCGCCGGCCTCTTTCGTATAGCCTCCGGCTTCGTCGTGCAGCACCAGGCCGGCCGACAGGCGCAGCGGCGACCGCACGCCCTTCCTGGCCGTGACGATCACGCGCTTGGCCTCCCGCCCGACCTTAGGCCACAGCGGAAACACCACGGTCCCGCCGAACCGGCCGGACAGTGCCGCCAGCAGATCGTCGAGCCGGTCGGCTCGGTGGATCACCGAGATCCTCCCCTTCGGCTTCAGGCAGCGATGGGCGCGGTCGATCCAGGCGCCGAGATCGGCCGTGGCCTCGACACCGGCCGACGCCCGGCCCGGCCGCGGCGACGGGTCCGCCCGATCGGCGGGCAGGAACGGCGGGTTGGAGACCACTTGGTCGAACGCCGTCGCTTCCCAGGATACCGGCAACGCCGTCAGGTCGGCGGCGACGACCGCCACCTGCTCAAGGCGGCCGTTGCGCTCCGCGTTCTCCCGCGCCAGCCGTGCCATTTCCGGATCCCGCTCCACGGCGACCACCGCGATCTGCGGAGACCGCGCCAACAGGCAGAGGAAGACCGCGCCGGAGCCACAGCCGAGATCGAGGACCCGATGCCCGGCCCGGGCCGGAACGGAGGCCGCGAGCAGCACCGGGTCGACCGCGGCGCGGTAGCCGTCGCGTGGTTGCAGCAACCGGACCCGGCCGTCGAGCAATGCATCGTCGGTGATCGCCGGCTCAGCGCTCGTCGACCCGCTCACCCACCGCCTCCAGAGTCTGGCGCGCTGCATGGTAGTCGTCCTCGTCGACCATCAGCCGGCGCGGGATCGCTCCGGCGCTGCCTTCCAGGACGCTGGTATGACCGTCCAGGATCATGACCTCGATCGATTCCGCCTTGAGCAGCGCCTCGAGATAAGACAGCCGGACCAGGTCGTTGGTGCGCAGCAACTCTCGCATGCGGCGTTAAGCCTCCGCGTTGATGGGTGACCGGTTGTTGACTTGACCGAGAATGGGACCTTTCTATGCTCGCTGCCAGTCCCTGAGGCGTCAAGCGACGCAGGAGATGCCGTGCCATCGATCGCCGCCCCGGTGAACGCCGAACGAACGCCACGCCACGCGAGCGTGGACGCCTTGCGTCGTCTGGTCGACGCCAACATGCTGAAAGTGAACCGGGCGATCCTGGAACACATGCAGAGTCCGGTCGCCCTGATCCCGCAACTGGCCGGTCACATCGTGGCGTCCGGCGGCAAGCGGCTGCGGCCGATGCTGACCCTGGCGACCGCCGGACTGTGCGGCTACACCGGCGAACGGCACATCGGACTGGCGGCCTGCGTGGAGTTCATCCACACCGCCACCCTGTTGCACGACGACGTGGTCGACGAAAGCGACCTGCGGCGCGGCCAGGACACCGCTAACGCGGTCTGGGGCAACCAGGCCAGCGTGCTGGTCGGCGACTTCCTGTTCAGCCGGGCGTTCCAGCTGATGGTCGGCGACGGATCGCTGAAGGTGCTGAAGATCCTGTCGGACGCATCGGCGATCATCGCCGAGGGCGAAGTCCACCAGTTGATTACCACCAACGACATCGAGACCACCGAAGCGGCCTATCTCGAGGTCATCCGCTGCAAGACCGCCCAGCTGTTCGCGGCGGCAGCCCAGATCGGGCCGGTGGTGGCGGAGCGTCCGGAAGCCGAGGAGATGGCGCTGGAAGGCTTCGGCCGTGACCTCGGCGTCGCCTTCCAGCTGGTCGACGACGTGCTCGACTACGCCGCCGAGCAGGCAGCGCTGGGCAAGACCGTCGGCGACGACTTCCGGGAGGGCAAGGTTACCCTGCCGGTCATCCTGGCGTACCAGGCCGGAGACGTCGGCGAGCGGGCGTTCTGGAAGTGCACGATCGGCGACCTCGACCAACGTGACGGCGACCTGGCCGAGGCCCAGCGACTGATGGCCAAGCACGGGACGCTTGAGGCCTCGTTGAACCGAGCACGCGACTACGCTGACGCGGCGCAGGCCGCGCTTCGCGGATTCCCGGCCAACCCCTACCGCGCGGCGCTGGAGGAACTCGTCGATTTCTGCGTGGAACGCGCCTACTGACGCAGCCTACAGCCCGCCCCATTGAACGCGCGCCCAGGCGCGTTCGTGCAGGTAGTACAACCCCATCTTGGTCAGCACCTCCAGCCCGGCGATCGAACTGGCCCAGGCGAAGCTGCCGGTCACGAAGAAGCTGATGATGAAGGTGTCGATGGTCGCGGTGACGCGCCAGCTCACCGTCTTCGCCAGCGACCGGCGATGCGTGGTCACCACGCGCTGTGGCTTGCTGCCCGCAGGATCGGTGCGCTCGGTCTGATTCTGGTCGGGTCCCGCCATGGGAATCCTCCGCCCTGTTCCAAACAAGGGCCCACGGAGCATCTCCCCGTGGCGCTTTAGCATTTGGTGTCGCGGTCGCAAGCTGCCCGTTCAAATCCCGCGGGTCGTGTTTCGGGCGACCACCCCGTCCGCGGGAACATCCGCGTTTTGGCCCCGGCGATCAAACCAAAAATCCTCACGCCACTTTGACGGGACCATGGAACAACCGCTTCTGCGCCACAGTCTCCTGGCCTGATACCCAAGTTGCGATGCCAATCCACGGAGACGAACATGCCCGAGATCCGAGACGCCAGGATCCTGATCATGGCAACCGATGGCTTCGAACAGTCGGAGCTGGAGGTGCCGCGCGACGAACTGCGCGCGGCGGGCGCCACGGTCCAGCTCGCCACGCCGAACGGCAAGCGGATCCGAGGTTGGGACGAGGCGAACTGGGGCCGCACCGCGCCAGCCGACCTGCCGGTTGCCGAGGTCGAGCCGGGACGCTACGACGCCCTGGTCCTGCCAGGAGGGCAGATCAACCCGGACCTGCTGCGGATCGACGATGACGCGATGGCCGTGGTGATGAGCTTTCTCGACCGGGGCACACCGGTCGCCGCGATCTGCCACGCGCCGTGGCTTCTGGTTCAGGCCGATGCGGTTCGCGGCCGGGACGTGACGTCCTATCCATCGATCCGTCGCGACCTGGAGAACGCCGGCGCCCGCTGGATCGACGCCGAGGTGGTGGTGGATGGCGGAATCATCACCAGCCGGTCGCCAAAGGACCTCATGCCGTTCATTGCCGCCATCATCGACGAAATTGAAGACGCCAACCCAAGCTCGGCGACCGCCTGACATCCGCAGGCCCCGCTGGAACCAACCGCCAGGGGGCGGGTTGTCTCAACGAATGCCAGCGACCCTTGGCTCGACTGATCTGGTCGCCGGTGACCCAGCAAGGACGCAACGATGACCGACAGCGACACCAAGTCGAAGCGCCAGAAGGATCGGGAGCTCGATCAGGAACTCGAGGATTCGTTCCCGGCCAGCGATCCGCCGTCGATTACCCCGGGAACCGGATCGGGCGCTCCCGACCACGACGAAGACGGCAAGGCCAAGAAGCGGCCGAAGCGGCCGGTCCCCGACCCGAAGCGGTGATCGCAGCGTTGGCCGACGACGAACCCCTGCTCACAGACCCGCCCAGCATCGAATCGATCAGCGCGATCACGCTGTCGACCGGCGACATGGCGCATGCCGTGGCGTTCTACGAGCGGCTCGGGCTTGAAGTGGTGGCCGGCGGCCCGGACGCCTCGTTCACCACCCTGGCCGCCGGACAGCAGCGCCTCAACCTCACCGCCGAGGCCGGTCGTGGCACACCGGCCTGGTGGGGACGAGTGATCCTGCACGTCGGCGACGTCGACGCGAGCTACCGCGCCGTGGTGGCACGCGGCGTGGAACCGGAATTCGAGCCGCGCGACGCCCCGTGGGGCGAGCGCTACTTTCACATGGTCGACCCGGACGGACACGAGATCAGCTTCGCCCGCCCCTTGTGAAGTTCACCCGCCTGCCAGTTCGGCCAGCTTGCCGTGCAGGGTCGCGTCGACCGCCACGCCGTCGCGCGCCGTAGCCTCCCGGTTGCGCCGCCGACGGTCGCCCGGCAGCCGCACGCCGTCCTCTGACGTGATCTCACCGAACAGCAGCTCGGCATGGGCGGCAAAGCCCTCGGGGTCGCCGAAGCGCGCCGGGTCGATGGCGAGCAGCAACTCGCCGCCCTTCGGCGGCCCGCCATCGTTGTTGTCGGCCGCCAGCGCCTCGAAGCTGAACTTGTCGCCGATCAGCGCGCCGACCAGCAGTTCGATCATCAGCGCAATCGAGGCCCCCTTGTAGCCGCCGAACGGCAACTGGGCGCCGCCGTCCAGGATGGCGTTCGGATCGGTGGTCTGGCGCCCCTCGGCGTCGATGCCGGTGCCGGGCGGCACTTCGTGACCCTCGCGGGCGGCGATCATGATCTCGCCGCGGGCCAGCGCCGACGACGCCTGGTCGAACACCAGCGGATGGCGGCCCGGGCGCGGCCAGGCGAAGGCCATCGGGTTGGTGCCGTAGATCGGCTTGCGCCCGCCGGCCGCCACGACGTACGGGAACGCCGCGGTGAACGCGAAGGCGCACAGCCCCTGCTCCGCCAGCGCCTCAACCTCCGGCCACAACGCCGCGAAATGGTGGATGTCGTTCAGCGCCAGCGCCGCCACCCCCTGGGAGCGGGCCTTGGCGACCAGCGGCCCGCGGCCGACTTCCAGGGCCAGCGGCGCGAACCCGCCCCTGCCGTCGACCCGGACCACCGCCGGTGCCAGGTCGTCGACCACCGGCCGCGCGCTGCCGTCGACCTTGCCGCTGCGCAGCGAGGCGACATAGCCCGGGATCCGGAACAGGCCGTGCGACAGGCAGATGTCCCGCTCCGCGGCGCTCACGATGTCGGCCACCGCGCGGGCGTTCTCGGCGTCGCAGCCGTTGGCGGTGAGGCATCGCACGGCCAGCGCGTGCACCTCGTCGAGGCTGAGACGGACGGTGGCCATGGCAGGTCTCCTCGGACAAATGGCGCAGCGGATGAATGTCGGGTTCCGGCGCGGACAGGCCGACAGCTAACCAGAGGAACGCACCGTCGAAAACCCTCCGGAACGGCCCGCAGCGGAGGCCGCGGCACGCCGGCGCAATTCATATGGCGCAATGGACGATCCGGGCTTGATGCGGCATCGGCGAGCGGCTATATCACGCCCTCGCATCCCGGCGGGCAGCCTATCGCCCGTACCGGTCGGGGAGTAGCTCAGCCTGGTAGAGCACTGTCTTCGGGAGGCAGGGGCCGGAGGTTCGAATCCTCTCTCCCCGACCAACTTCTTCAGACTCAGCTAGGAAACCACGCATCGTTCGGAATGGGCGAAGTGGAGATTCAGCTGACGTTCGCGATGCGTCGGCATTTTTCCGACTATTCAGCTTGAACACGGCATCACGATACCCATCTCGAACAACGTCCCCGGCATGAGGGACTTCCACAGGTGGTTCGAGGGTTCACGTTGGCTGAGCAATCAGCATCCACGGATCAGCGAACGACTGCATGCGATTGCTATGGATTGCCATGGTAATCGGCTGATTGGTTACGGCCGGACGCAACTTCAGCGTTCGCCAGGCAGCCGGGGGTGTGGGAGTTCCGAGATGACGAAGAAGCCCTTCTTTTATCTCGGCCTGGCCTGCTTGATCACGCGTCTGGTTACCGAGCTTCTGAAGCTCGCGTACTGGATCATGATCATCGCAGGTCCGGCCGCTAACTACGTCAAGCTGATTGGGGAGAGGCTATCTGGCCGACAACTATCGATTTCGGTTCGAGGTCAAGCCGGGCAGGCATTGCTACGTCCAGACCGATGACCAACAGGACGCCGGCAGGGCAATCAAAGCTCGGCTGGCAGGTCGATGGCGGGCGCCGAGTTGGTGCTATCATTTGAAGAGCGGCGGCCACTTGGCGGCCCTGGAAATGCATCTCGGCAGCGAGTTCTTCGCCGCGATCGACCTCTCGAACTTCTTCGGGACAGTTGGTCGATCCAAGATCGTCAGGTCCCTGAAACGCCTCGGATTCACGTACAAAGAGGCCGGCGAGATCGCAAGTGCGAGCACCGTTCGCGACGGCGGCCGCGCATTCGTGCCCTACGGCTTCGTGCAATCCCCGCTTCTCGCTTCGATCGCGCTCGCGGAGAGCTACCTTGGTCGCCAGCTCGCAGGATTGAGGCGAAAAGGCGTGAAGGTGTCGCTCTACGTCGATGACCTGGTCCTGAGCCACGTCGATGATGAGGCGACGCTTTCCGAAGCCGTCGATACGCTCGTCGAAGCTGCGACGATCTCAGGCTTCCTGGTGAATGGAGCAAAACTCCAGAGACCATCGAGGACGGTGGTCGCCTTCAACATTCGCCTCTCGCATGGCCGGCTTGAGCTGATGCCGGATCGGCTCCTTGACTTCCGGCAGCGGCTCGCCGGTTCTGGTCCAGATGCCTCTGCCATGGCGACTATCAGCTACGTCGACATGATCGACGTTCGGCAGGGTGACATCCTGCGAGCGGAGGTCGGGCTGGCTCCGGTGTCGCCGTAGCGTTCGTAGGCGTAGAACGGAGGTCCAGGTCCGGCATGAGTGACATCCCCTTTCCGTTCGGCACCACCGCCGACGTCCTCTCCGAACTTGCTATCGCCAAGGCCTTGGCCGAGAGCGAAGCAGCCGAATGCCAAGACTACGGCCGGGTCTTCTTCGCTCGCTCCAGATCGGCTGACGAGGCAAGACGCCCTGAGGAGGCTAAGGCATGGCACTTGCTGGGACAGCTTACCCAGGTCGGTCTCGAAGCCGCCAACACTGCTGAGCCGTTCCGTCCGTTACTGGTGACCTCAGACGGGCGCTCCATCCTACTTTCGGACATGGACCAAGCCACGGCGGAGGGCGTGTGGACCCTGGCGCAGGCGGTGGTTGACCCCGAGCTGCGCGCGCGACTTTCCGATGTGACATGGGACCGGCTCAGAAATCCGGACGCGGCGCGCCTAGCCATCCGCAGCTATCTTGAAACGGCCGAACGCCTGTTCGATCCAGAGCACTGGCCGCCCTACGCGGAGCGGATGGAACGTGCCCTTCGCCTCGCTGCGCAGATCAGGGACAGCACTTTGTTGACCACCGTCCTCGCCGAAATGGAGCGGCGGGTCCTCGAATTGAACGGAAATGATCCGCTCTACCTGACTTCCGAACTCATGGAACTGCTCCACGAGTTCCGCTTCGGCGACCCTGACGCGATGAGCACACTTGCGCGGAAAGCCGCCGAAGCGGCCGAGGGGCAACGGGACTACTGGCGGTCGCGCAGCCACTACGAGAACGCGGCCCGCTGGCGACGTAGTGCCAAAGATCACGGAGGCGAACGCGAAGCGAGGGTTGCGATCGCGCGGACGTTCGAACGTCAGGCCGAACTCCATTCCGGAGAGGGCGGCGAACTCCAGGCCGCCCACTTCCTAGAGGCGGCGCACGAAGCGTATCGCAACATCCCCAGTATGCGCGAGAAGACAGCCGAAGTGTATGAGCGCCTACGAGAGGCCCAGCAACTGGCTGTCCAAGCCATGCATGAGATACGGACCGACGGCATCGATATAAGCGACTGGATTAGGCGGGCTCGAGAGCACGTGTCCGGCAGGCCGATGCGGGATGCCTTTGTTGCCCTCGCTGGGGTTGCTAGCCCAACGAACTTTGAGCAAGCGGCGGGGCACTCCAAGGAGCTGATGCGACGGTTTCCGTTACAAAACCTAGTCGGAGGACAGCGGGTTGAGCGCGACGGCAGGGTGATTGCCCATCGGACACCAGGGCTCTTGGGGGATGAGGCTCAGGCGGAAGCCGCAGTATGGGAGCGCGTGGTCGAACAGACGGCCTTTTCGCATGGCTTCACCGTCCAGGCTCTTATCATCCCGGCAGTTAACCAGATCGATTTCGAGCATCGGTTCTCGCTACATGACCTGCGCGACCTGGTCCTCCACAACCCACTCGTCCCCGAGGGCCACGAGGTGCTCTTCGCGCGCGGGCTTCTCGCCGGATTGCGCGGAGACTACGAAGACGCGCTTTCGATCCTAGTTCCGCAACTGGAGAACTCGCTCCGCTTGTTGTTGGCACGCTCCGGCGTGGAGACTACGCGGCGCGACAAGCACGGAATTCAGACCGTGATCCAGATGGGAACGATCCTGAGCGATCATCGATCCGTTCTGGAGCCCATGCTGAGCCCGGACGTATTCCTGGAACTCAAGGTGCTGTTCGGCGACCCGCATGGTCCCAATCTTCGCAACCGCATCGCCCACGGGCAAATGGCACATGACGACTTTTACTCCGGCCCGGCGATCTACGCTTGGTGGTTCATATACCATCTGTGCATGCGCCCCGTGCGAGCGCGGTTCCGGAAGCCCGCAGAGGAGCCAGCGTCCGATGCGGGCACATCCATCGAGTAGCGCGCGAGGAGCGCCGCTTCGGGCTTTCCTCTGCTACACAGGCTTGGTAAGCTTCAGTGCAAAGTAGAATAGTAAGTAGCTGATTTTGATAACATAGTGCGAGCCGGTCGGCGGCTCCTCTCTCCCCGACCAACTTCTTCTCTTCGAACCTGCAAGCCCGCTGATTTCACATCGACCGCTTCTCGCGGCCCGATGTGCCGCCGCTTGTCGAGCGGCATGGGCACGCACTGGTCGGACCGCGTCGAGGTCTCGCCGAGCCTGCCTCGAACAATCGCGCTTGGATACTCGTTCGAACCGCTCGACAATGGTGTTCGAGCGTGTGTCGGTAGATCGATCGGGTGGCCGAGATGAGTGCATCGCCTAGCAACGAGCCGGTGGACGTCCTGATCATCGGCGCCGGCGCGTCGGGTGCCGCGATTGCCTGGAGCCTGACCGAGACGCGGATGCGCATCCTGTGCCTGGAGCAGGGCGACTGGATGATGTCGTCGCAGTATCCGACGACCCGGAAGAACTGGGAGGCCCAGCAGTTCGGCGCATTTCACGTCGACCCGAACGTCCGCGGGCTGGAGGCCGACTATCCGGTCAATAACACCGACTCGCCGATCGACGTGCTGAACTTCAACGCCGTCGGCGGCAGCACCATCGGCTACGCCGCGCACTTTCCCCGGCTGCACCCTTCCGACTTCAGGGTAAGGACCCTGGACGGCGTCGCCGACGACTGGCCGGTCTCATACGACGACCTGGAGCCGTACTTCGTGCAGAACGACCGGATCATGGGCGTGTCCGGCCTGGCGGGCGACCCGATGTACCCGCCGAAGCAGCCGCCGCTGCCGCCGCTGCCGATCGGCCGGGTCGGCGAGGTCGTGGCGGGGGGCTTCGACCGGCTGGGATGGCACTGGTGGCCGTCCGATGCCGCGATCCTGTCCCAGCCCTATGAGGGCCGGGACAAGTGCCTGAACCTCAATCCCTGCATGTCCGGATGCTCGCAGGGTGCGAAGGGCAGCACCGACATCACCTACTGGCCGGAGGCGATCAGAGCCGGCGTCAAGCTGCGGACCCGCTGCCGGGTGCGCGAGGTGACGGTGAACGCGGACGGGATGGCGGACGGCGTGATCTACTACGACGCCGATGGTCGGGAGTGCGTCCAGAAAGCCGAGGTCGTGATCATGGCCTGCAACGGCGTCGGCACGCCGCGCATCCTGCTGAACTCGAAGTCGCCGCAGTTTCCCGACGGGCTGGCCAACCGCAGCGGGCTGGTCGGCAAGAACCTGATGTTCCACCCGGTCGCCCTGGCCACCGGCGTCTTCGAGGAACGGCTGGACACCCACAAGGGACCGAACGGCTGCTGCATCCTGAGCAAGGAGTTCTACGAGACCGATCCGGATCGCGGCTTCGTGCGCGGCTACAACATGCAGGTCACCCGGGGCGCCGGCGGGCCGCTGGCGACCGCGATGCGGGGTTTGGCGAGCGGCGACATCCCCTGGGGTCCGGGCCATCACGAGAAGTTCCGCCAGCGCTTCGACCACACCGTGCAGGTGCTGGCGGTCTGCGAGGACCTGCCCGAAGAGTGCAACCAGGTGACGCTCGATCCCGAACTGGCGGATTCCAACGGCATCCCGGCGCCGAAGATCACCTACCGGCTCAGCGAGAACAGCAAGAAGATGCTGGCCCACGGCCTTGAGCGGGGCAAGGAGGTGATGCGGGCGGCCGGCGCCAAGGAGATCCTCGAGACCCCCCTGCTGCGCCCCAGCGGCTGGCACCTTCTGGGCACCGCGCGGATGGGTACCGATCCGACCCGCTCGGTGGTGAACTCGTGGGGCCGCAGCCACGACGTGAAGAACCTGTTCATCGTCGACGGCAGCATTTTCGTGACCGCCGGCGGGGTCAACCCGACCAGCACCATCCAGGCGCTGGCGCTCTACATCGGCGACCGGATCAAAGCCAATCTCGCCAACCTGTTCGACGACTGAGGGGCCGGATCCGTGGAGAACGCGACCACCACAACCGCATGCACCGACGCGCAGCTCCGGCGGCTGTCGGCCCTGCTGGACACCGTCTTGCCGGCCAGCACGGATGGCACCCTGCCCAGCGCCCGGGAGATCGATTTTACGGCGTATCTGAGCGAGCAGGCGCCGGAGTTCCAGGAAGAGCTGATCGGGATCCTCGAGCGGTTCGACGACAACTTCCCCGACCTGGCGATCAGCCGGCGCGTCGATTTGGTCCGCGTCTTCTCCTCAAGCGACGCCCCCGCGTTCCGGCGGCTGGTCTTTCGAATCTACGACAGCTACTACCAGTCGGACCGGGTGCGCACCGCCATCGGCGCCCGGCCCGGCCCGCCGTTTCCCAACGGCCATTCCATTCCGTCCGGCGATCTCTCGTCCCTCGAGGCGGTGAAGGCACGCGGCAAGGGCTACCGGCGATAGGCGGAGCGCCGGCTCGCAGACCGGGCGCGCCAGCTATGACGAGATCGTGGACTTAGTATGCTCTGTATATTTCAAATTGGATCGAAGAACGAACGCACGAACAAGTCTATAACGCGCTTGACGATTCGATCGCTGGGGTGAAAGGGATTGTTGTCCTCGCCAAATGACCGCCCCTCTATGTGCCCACCCAACCATCGCACGGCCTCAAAAGCCGGCCAGTAATAGACGCTCGGTCGTTGCTCCCGCAAGATCTGGCCAATGGCGACCCGCAGGATCGACTTGCTCTCGCAATCCGAAGCGAAGATCGAGTTTTCACGCATGGTCGCGGTCAACGGCACCGGCGATAAAGTCAGGATGATCGGGATGTCGCCGCAGTGCGTGCGCACCAGTTCAATGACCCGCCGAATGTTCTCGACATTCTCCTCGACAGTGCTGACCTCGAAGCTGTGCCGGTCGGGCATGTACCGCGCCTCGGGAATTCCGCGCCAGAACACACCGCCGGTACGCCTATCGCGCCACACTTCCGACAAGCCATAGGTCAGCACGAATCCGCCGGCATTGCGCATCGGTTCAAAGAACTTTTCGCGCTCCTCATCGACGCCGCGTTGCACCAGAGAGCCGTCCTCGTTCTTGTCGATCCAGTAGTCCTGAGTCGATTGGTCGCCCGTCAACGTCCATTCGAAGAATTGGCGAATGGCGAAGCTGTTGTTGAGCCCCTCCGGAACCTCGATCTGGCGCGACAAGCGTCCCGCTTCGGTTAGCCACTTTCGGATACGCCCCGCAAAGCAGGAACCGAAGGCGATTACTGTATCGTTCGACCGGAACAATGTGCTTTTCGGCACAAACGTCGCAAAAACATCGCGCTCCAGCATGGCGTCGATATCATCAAAGTCCTCGATGCGACGGGGAAAGAAGCGTGTCTGATCAGCACGATAGAACTGTGGACTCTCCAACCCTTTCCGACTTTCCGTCGCCAACTTTCCAATTACACCCTCATCGGTGGTCGCCTTTTCAGCCATCCAGCGTTGGCTCGGATTGGTCGGATCGGCCCAGGCCGATCGCTTGTAGAGTTTCTTCGCCTGAATGCTGTCGCCAATTGCCCGCATGATGGCCGCAAGGTTGGAAATATGCGCTACAGTGGCCGGTGCGATGATCAGGATCTTTCTTAGTTCCTGAATGCTGACCTCAAGCCGATTCGTTTTAACCAGATGATGGCAATAATGCTCCCTCATACTGATATTCATTGGTAGAAACTGAACCAAACGTTTGAAATACTGAAGGGATTTCATGTGATTGTTCAACGAATGCGCAGCTTCCGCCAACAGCACGCCGATCTCTAAATCAAACGGATTCGAACGGCACCACTCTTCAGCATTCGCCAAGAGTTGATCATAACGTCCCTCATCACGCAGATCCTTGAGAACTATACGCATAGCTGGCGGGGTTAAGCCTGCAACAGAATTGCCCGCGATGCTCTCGGTGCTCATTTTGTTCCCGCCATATCATCCGATGGACAAAACCTGAGATTGAATGCCAAGCAGAATATGGGCACTGGCTGTTCCGATAGGTCTTTATTGGCCGTAAGCGTGCAGCCTATCCGCCCCGATTTCTTTATATCGCACAGCTCGACGAGGTCTGTGTGATGAATTGAGATGCTCCACAAAGTCGAATTGCCCACAGTCTTGCGTTCAATGGAGTTAGAAAACTCTGAATCGGTCCACTTCATCGTCGCTTAGACGATCATTGTTGGCATTCCGAGGCTCCCGGCCTGCCGCCGCTCGAACGCCCGACAGCTCTCATCGTGATGGTGGCCGCGAAAGCCGCCGCGGATGGTGCCGGGCTCGATCGAGCGGAAGTACTGGCGCCATGTCTCGGGCAGGCGCATGGAGTCCAGCGGGGCCAGCCACAGCCGGTACAGCAGCCGTTTGCGTTCCGGCTCGTCGAAGTCCTCGAACGCGGTGCGCGAATGCAGCATGACGTGATTGTTCATGATCTGCAGATCGCCCGGCTCGAGCCACATCGTGAACATCACCTCCGGACGCTGCAGGATCGCGTCCAGCAGGTCCGCGCAGTTGTGCTGGGCCCGGGTCATCGGCGGCACGCTCTCAAGGGCCTGCGCCGTGCGCACGCGGTTGCGGTTCCATTTGCAGAACAGGCGGCCGCCCTCGAAGTCGAACAGCGGCTGGGAATAGAACGCGGCTTCGTCCGCCGCCTCCTCCTGGTTGCGGCTGAGGTGGAAGTCCTGCCGGGCGATCTCGGCCAGATCCGGACGCTCCGCGGCCAGTATCCGCCAGGCGGAAACGCTGCTGGACACCATGCTCTGCCCGCCGGCCTTCGCCTTGTTGTAGCAGGCCAGCGTGACCAGATCGCTGGCGTCCACGTGGAAATCCAGCCCGGCGTTCGAGCTGTATCCGCGCGCCCCGGCCGAACGGTAGTCGGTCCCCGCCGCTCGGACCTCGGACATGTACTGCGACGCCTTGCCCTGCGGCCGCGCGACTCCCAGGTTGAGACCGATCGCCCAGTTCAGCAGCCGGAACTGCCCAGCGCTCAGCTCCTCGCGGGGCAGACCCTTCACCAGGGAAACGCCGCGGCCGAAATGCGCCTCGCGAGCCGCGGCGGCGATGACGTCCCAACCTGGACCCAGGTCGAAATCCGACCGGGCATAGTCGAACAGTGGCCGATCCGGATCGAAGGCATCCCGCGCCGCCCGGGCCAGCTGCGCGCGCTGCGGGTCGTCGAGAGTGAATATCCAGCCGCGGTCGCGCTGCATGTCCTCGACCCGCCATGCGGCCGACGTCTCGAAGTCCAGAGACATTCCGGCAACCGATCGTCTGTTCCTGCGACGGCCCGATGCTATCCAGCGGACCGGTCAGGGTAAAGCAGAGGCGGGCGGTTGACCCCTCACCTTGGCTGACTGGCCGAATTCGCCTGCCAGCCGGCGAACCGTGCTTCGGCCGGACGTCAGGCCATCAACCGCCATGACATCGGGTCTGATTGCCACTAGCCTGGGGTATGCAAAGCAACGCCGAACGGCACCCAAACCGGCGACGAATCGTGTCTGACCGACCGAAAACCCCGGAGGTGTGCCGTCGCGCCTGCCGTGTATGGCGGGCTCGATGACGGTACCGTCGTTCCGGCTGGCTCTCGACGCTGGTCAGGCCGGGTCGGCTCCGCAATTCCGCGATATTGCCGACATACAGTCCGATAAGCTCAAGCAGATTCATGCGTACTGGTCGGGCCTGCGCGCGGGAGAGCGATTGCCGAAGCGCAGCGACTTGGATATCGACCAGATCGGGTATGTTCTTCCCAATCTCAATCTGGTCGACGTTCACCGCGATCCCCTCGACTTCCGGATGCGGCTTCACAGTGTCCGGGGCTCCGACTATGTGGGCGCCGACATCACTGGAAAATCGATCCGAGACTATCCCGACGAGGGATACGCTGCGTTCGTCTGGGCCGTGTACGAGGCGGCTGTGAACACGCGCGATGCCAAGGTCGTGTCGGAGCGCCTGTTCATGACCGATCACCGGATCATGCGCTGGGAGGGCGTGGTCATGCCGCTCGACGACAAGTCGGGCCATGTCGGAATGCTGTTGATCGCCTTTCAGTTATTCGACAGGGCGTAGGTAGCTGAATTTGCTCGACGGCGGAGCCGAACCATCTCTGTGGCCACGCCAAGCGCCCCGCCACGAAGCCAAGGAAATTTGATGATGACCATCGATCAAGCAGCGTTAAGCCAGATCGCGTCGGCGTACGCCGCAGCCTGGAGTTCCCGGACGCCGGACGCGGTCGCGGCCTTCTTCACCGCCAATGGAACGATCGCGATCAACGGCGGCGAGCTTCTGACGGGCCGCGCGGCGATCAGCGAAATGGCCGCCGGGTTCTTCGCAGAGTTCCCCGACCTCCAGGTTTACTGCGACGACGCCCGCGGCTCGGGGTCACACGCGATCTTCGTATGGACCTTGGAGGGTCATCACGTCGAAACCAGGAACCACGTCAAGATCGGCGGCTGGGAGGAATGGGACCTGGATTCCGAAGGGAAAGTGATGGCATCCCGCGGGTGGTTCGACGCCGCCGAGTACAACCGCCAGATCTCTGCCCCCGAGGCATCCTGACGACAAGAAACGCAGACCGGCCGCTCACTCGAGGAACCGGTCATCCTTGAGCGTTGCATCGGCAATCCAGCCGAACGGATGACCGTAGCCGTAGAAGGCAAGGTCCTCGGCGACGAACCATTCCTCGGTCTGGATCGCCTCTTCATACGCCTTGCCCAGGGCGCGGAACCGCTCGTGCCGGCCGACATTCGCCGACCATTCCCCACGCATCTTTGCCAGCATCTCCGCGGTCGCCGCGTCGATCTCGTCGGCGGTGTTCTCGGCCAGCTCGATACCGCGCTCGGCGAAGTCGGCGTCGCGAAACACTCCGGGCAGTCGCGCATCGAGGATCTCGCTGTAGGTCATATGCCGATCGTCCCCGACCCGCCGGTAGTGTTTGAACATCGAGAGGTCATCGTTGTACGGCAGGTTCAAGTGCTCCAGCGGCGTGTTGGTGCGCAGCGAGGGTCGGCCGAAGGCGGCGACCACCCAGATCGGGCCGGAGTTCTGTGCAGTGGCAAAGGCGCACTCGGCACAAGCGAACAGGTCGATCCAACGGTCATCCGGGAAGGCGTCGGCCACACTGAGATACCCGTCCGGCGACCGCTCCCAGGCTTCCAGTCCGGGTTCGCCGATGCGAAGCACCTGATACCCGGCATCGAGTATGCGCCGTATCGACGGTTCGTAGCGCCCGATCGAGGCTGTGCGATGCCCGTGATGGGTCTCACCGGGCAGGTACTGCATGGTGCGGGTGTGAAACAGCGCGAACGGCGCCGTCGGGTCGATGCCCCGTGCGGCCAGCCGGTCGTGCGCCCGCTCGCGCAGGCTGTCCGGCAGGTGGAGTTCCCTGGGGCGCCGGCCGGCCACGACGGCACGCCAGAACGCCACGATCAGGGATCGGGCCGACATCGCCAGCAGGTGCAGGTGGCGCAGGTCGATCAACCCGCCATCGACCGTTCCGAGCGCGAGCACGTCGCGCCAGTCGGTCTCGACCACGGTAATCCGGGAGTCCAGGCACTGCGCGACCGCCCGGTTGGAGCCCGGCAGATCGAGATTGCCGGTGACGATTACGATCTTCTGGTATCGCTCGCCGTAGAGCGTCGACAGGATCTGCGGCTCGATCGTCAGATGGCCGATCCGCCGCCACTGGTGCAGCACATAGACGAGAACCGGCTCACCCGGCGTCAGATGCGGGATGACCAGGGTGGCGAGCCGGTTCAAGGTCTCGGCGGTGATCGGCTGGGCGGCGGGCGACGATTTTCCGGGATCAGGCATGATCGATCCGAGTTCAGCGTCGCGGCTCGAACCGGACACAGATGTTCTCGGTGTCCAGGTAGCCACCGGCGGCCGACAGGAACTCCTCGCGGGTCACCACTTTCTCGCCGTCATCGGTCATCAACGTCATGGTCCACCCAGCGTCCGGGAAGTGGTCGAGCACTTCCTCGACGGTACCGTCGAAGGTGGCGACATGCTGCTGGTGGATCTCAACGACGAAGACGGCTTGCCGCTCCGCGATGGTCCGGGCAGCACCCCGCAGGGCGATGATCTCGGCACCCTCGATGTCGACCTTGACGATGATGCGGTCGAACTCCGCGGTGGCCCGCGGGTCGATGATGCTGTCGAGTGTGACGACCGGAACGATCTCGTGGTTGACGCTGGACAGCGGGTAGGTATTCGGCCGGAGCCCTTTTTCGGTCGCCTGCTTGCCCGGCGAGGGATCCATCCGTTCGACCTGCGTCACTCCGGGCACGGCACCGATCGCAGCGCACAGGACGTGCACCCGCCATTGATCGTTCATCAGGGCATTCGCCTCGATGTTCAGGCAAAGCGTGCGCTGCAACTCGACCGCGATCACGGTTGCACCCCGAACCGCAGCCAAGCACGAGAAGTAGCCGAAATGCGCCCCGACATCGACGAACAGGCACTTCTGATCCACCGCGCCGATCAGGTATCGCACCACCTGCGGTTCGTGCGTGAATTCGGCCGACTTGAAGACTGACAGAGCGAACTCCGAGATCGCCTTCTCGTAGGCTCCGTACTTCACCTTGACGCTGCCCAACTGCTTGGTGTTGGCGTATTTCGGCGTCTTGATCACGTCGGCGCGCGCGATGCGCCCCACCATGTAGCGGTACGTGTCACTGCGCAACCGATCGGCCAGCGCTGCCGGCACGATCGCCCGCAACCACCGGACCAGCTTGCCAAGACGCTGCGGCTCGAGGTTTGCCGCGAACAGGCGCCATTCGTGTTTTCCGATGTCGTCTGGAGACCAAACGATTTCCCGACGCAGGTCGCCTCGTCCGCAGTGTTCCATACCGAACCAACCTTCGCCTCAATCAACGCCGCCAACGTACCATGCAACGCGCCGTCGCTGACCGTCCACGTTCAACACGAGATCGCGCGCATTCGACAATAATTCTGATTAACTACTTGTTCATCCGCGCATGTAAGATTGCGGGAGATTTGAGCCCCAGCGATCGGCGACGCCGTTGAGCATTAGATAGCGATTCTTCCAATTGTCCGGGGTTGTGGCGCCATGGAAAGAACGCTCGAAATCACTCGATGATTGATTTTCTCAAAGTTCTCGAAACACTTGGAGATACTGCGGAAAGCGATCTCGCCGACCTGTTCGAAATGACTTCGGACTGGTTCTGGATCATGGATTCCGATCTTCGCTACGTTTATTTTTCCAATCGCGTGGAAGCCGTTACGGGAGATTCGCCCGAGTGGCACTACGGCAAGACTCGCCAAGAACTTGGAATCTCGGTGCGGAGCGGAACCGATCCTATCGCTCGCCGTGAGCCTTTTCGCGATGTCGTCATATCCCGCGTGAATCGGGCGGGTCGCAAAATCTGGATCAAATCCAGCGGAAGGCCGATAATTCAATCAAACGGCGCGTTCTCCGGGTACATTGGCACCGGTACGGACATAACATTGGTAATGGAGGCCGAGAACGCCGCCAATTACCGTCACAACCTTTTGATACAAGCCATGGAGAGCATGACCGATGCCTTTGCTCTCTTCGATCCGTCCGACAAGCTCATTTTCTGCAACTCGCGCTTCAAGGCACTGAACCCGGACCTTGCCCCCGACATCTACGTCGGAATGACGTTCGAGGAGATGGTTCGGCGCAATCTCGAGAGCGGCCGCATCCTCGACGCGATCGGCCAGGAAGATCAATTTCTGAAGACCCGCATGGAGGCGCACCGGCAACCGTCCGGCGAAGCGATCGTGTCGCGGCGCAAGGACGGTCAGATACTGCTGCTTCGCGAAGTCCGTCTCGAGGACGGCAGTACCTTCCTGATCAACAGCGACCAGACCGAGTTGCGGCAACGCGAGACCGATCTGGAGCGCGCCAAGAACGAGGCCGAGACCGCCAACAAGGCCAAGTCGGACTTCCTGGCCAACGTCAGTCACGAACTGCGAACCCCACTGAACGCCATCCTCGGCTTCTCGGAGATCATCAAGAGCAACACCCTCGACAGCGGTCGCTACCCCGAGTACGCGGCAGCAATCCACAAAAGCGGGCAGCATCTTCTGTCGCTCATCAACGACATCCTCGACCTGAACGCGATCGAAAGCGGTCGCCTCACGATTGCGGCCGAGCGCGTGCATTTGCAGACGCTTGCGACCAGCGTCATCGAGATGGTGCGTCCGATCGCTCAGGATGCCGGCATCCGGCTGCACTCGACGGTGCCCATGGACTTCCCGGAGGTTCTGCTCGACCGGCGGGCAATGGAACAATGCCTCCTGAATCTCCTGTCGAACGCGATCAAGTTTTCCAACAGGGGCGGTGCCGTCACTCTGTCGGTCTGCGCCACCCCGACGAACGGCGTATGCGTCGCTGTCGCCGACACCGGGGTCGGCATGGCGGACGAGACGATCAAGGCGATTGGCCAGCCATTCGCCTCGCCCGGCGGCAATGTCGACAAGCGCGGCGCGGGACTGGGGCTCGCCATCACGAAATCGATCGTCGGCGCCATGAACGGCCGGTTGGTGATCGAGAGCACGCCCGGTCAGGGTACCCGGGCGGCAATCGAGTTCGGAAGCGACATCCTGGCCTGATCGATACCGAACTTGGGCCGTCAGCCCGGGCAACCGGTGACAGCGAAACCGCCGGTGCAGTAGGTTGGCGCCATGGCAGCGCAACCGACATTCGACGTCAGGTCATGACCGGCACTCATTCGATCCTCGACGGCGCGTCGCCATCCGACGTGTCCGACAGCCCGTTCGCCCATCTGCTCCGGGTCGACTGCCTGCCGGAAGCGTTGTTTCGCGAACTGTCGCAGGCGATGCCAAGACCGAACGTGCCGGCGAACACTCCGCAGAACTTCCTGGCCCTGCTCGACCCGTTCGAACCGCAGGTTGCGTCCCGGTTGACGGAAGACTGGCAACGGTTCGTCGCGCATCACACGTCACCGGCATTCTTTCAGTCGATCGCGCGCGTCATGGGACCCGCCATCCAGCGCGCCCATCCGGACATTGAAGCCCGGTTGGGCGTCCCTCTCCACGCCGCGTCAACTGCGCGCGCCAACGACCCGGTGGCTCTCCGGCACCCGGGAGCCGCCGCCGTGCGGCTTGGTCTGCAGTTCGGCTTCAACACTCCGGTCACCACACCGTCTTCGGTGCGCGGCGCCCACATCGACAAGGCGCGCCGCCTGCTCAGCGCCCTGCTCTACTTTCCGGAACCGGGAGACGACGCAGGCGGCGACCTCATGCTGTACCGGTACCGTGGCGCCCGGCGCCTCCATGGAGTTTCGGTCGACCTGAAGGATGCCGAGCCGGTCTCCCGCATAGCCTACGCCCCGAACACGCTAATCATGTTCGTGAACTCGGTGGACGCGGTGCACGGCGTGCTGCCTCGTCGGCCGACGTCGCACATCCGGCGCTACGTGAACTTCTTCGTCGACCTAGCCGACGACTTCATCGACAGCCGGCCCTACCAGATCACGGCACCCGTCGGCGCGTAGCAGGCCAGGAACGAAACAACCCCGGCCGAAGCCGGGGTTGTCGAGATTTGCGAGGGAACGCTTCTGAGGCAATGCCTCGGACAGCGTCAGGCGCTGTTCGCCTCGGGAGCCGGGCCGTCCGGGCGGCGGCCGCGATTGGCCATGAACTGGTCGAACTCCGCCTTGTCCTTGGCCAGCCGCAGCTTCTCCAGGAAGTCCACGAACTCCTTCTGCTCCTCCTCGAGTCGGCGCAGCGTATCGCTGCGGTACTCGTCAAACGCCGCATTGCCGGTGGATGACCGCTTCTCGCTCTGCCACCACTGCCCGCGACTGCGCTTCCAGCACCCCATGCGTCCACTCCAGAAAAGATAACCGAGTATTGCCAGGCCGAACGGCCAGAACACGATGAATCCGAACACCATCAGGCCGATCCAGGCCGGCTTTCCGATGTCGTCTAGTTTCTCCACGATGCCCATGCCGACCTCATGTAAATGTTAGTAACATTCACATGGTCAAACCGCCTTTCCTGATCAAGGCCAGCCGGCGAAAAAATCATCCCTATCGACCGGAACCGCCTCGATCGAGCCCGAGGCCGCGCAGATACACCAGCACGCCCGCCTCCAGCAGTTCCTCCGGGGCCATCGGCAGCTTGCGTCGACCGGCATCGCCGCGGCCGAACAGCGAGGCGATGCCATGCGACATCGACCACAGGTGCAGGCTGACCATCAGCGCCGGCGGTCTGGCTCCGGCCGGCGCCAGCGCGCACAGTGCATCGGCCGCCTGACGCAGCACCGCAAACGCCCGGTCGGCGGCCTTGCGCAGTTCTGGATCGGAGTCGAGGTCCACCCCAGCCTCGAACATGGCCGAATAGTGCGATGGCTCCTCGCGGGCGAACGCCAGGTAGGCGCGCCCGGTGCTCTCGAACGCCGTGAACGGATCCGGCCGACCATCGTTCCAGGCCGTGGCGAGGCGCTGCTCGAACAGCTCGAACCCACGGTGAGCCACGTCAGCCAGCAGCGCATCGCGATCGCGGAAATGCCGGTAGGGTGCCGCCGAACTCACACCGGCGGAGCGTGCCGCATCGGCGAAGCTGAAGCCCGACGGCCCCTTCTCGGCGATCAGCGACAGCGCCGCCTCGATCAACGCCTCGCGCAGATTTCCGTGATGGTAGCCGCGCCGCCGTCCACCCGGTTCGTCCTTCGACCAGCCCATGTTAACAGGTCTTACTTCATCCGTTCGGGGAATGCAGTCGCAATTGATGCCGGTCAGTCGGCCGGCTCAATAGGGAATCTTGTCGGGATTCTGCGCCCACAGCTGAAAGACCGCCCGCGCTTCATCGCCCAGCAGGCGCTGCGCCGGCAAGGCGCGACCGTCGATCGGCAGCGCCACCTGCTCGTAGAACCATGCATCGTCGAAGCCGATCGCGGCGGCATCGGCCCGGGTGTTGGCATAGACCATCCGGTCGATGCGCGCCCAGAGGATCGCCGCCAGGCACATCGGGCACGGCTCGCAACTGGTGTAGATCACCGCCCCCGCCAGATCATAGGTGCCGAGACGGCGACAGGCGGCCCGGATCGCGACCACCTCGGCGTGCGCCGTCGGATCGAAGTCGGTGGTGACCCGGTTCGCCCCTTCGCCGACGATCGCGCCGTCGCGCACCACCACTGCGCCAAACGGCCCCCCCGTCGCCGCCTGGGCATTGCCTCGGCTGAGCTCGATCGCCCGGCGTAAATAGGTCTCATCGGACATCCGCAACGTCTCCATCATGGCAAGGGCCCGCCCGCGCTGCGGAAGTATGACGCGGCTCGGGCCGCGCGCGAAGCTTGAAGGCGGTTCGGCGAGCCGTGTAGCCTTCTGCCCATGCGCGGCCCGTCACCTTGACCGGCGGCACAACGGCAGGGGCGGGTCGGCCATGGATGCGGTGCTCGTCGAGTGGCTGAGCATGATCGTGCGCTGGCTGCACGTGATCGCCGGCATCGCCTGGATCGGCAGCTCGTTCTACTTCATCGCGCTCGACCTCAGCCTGCGGCAGCGCAGCGGCCTGCCCGCCGGCGTCCAGGGGGAAGCCTGGCAGGTCCACGGCGGCGGTTTCTACCACATGGTCAAGTACCTCGTGGCGCCCAGCCGGGTGTCGGACGAACTGACCTGGTTCAAATGGGAGGCCTACACCACCTGGCTCAGCGGCTTCGCCCTGATGGTGCTGGTCTACTACCTCGGCGCCGAGCTGTTCCTGATCGATCGCACGGTGATGGATCTGACACCGGAGATGGCGATTGCGCTCAGTGTCGGCAGCCTGGCGGGCGCCTGGCTGCTGTACGAGGCGCTGTGCCGCTCGCCGCTCGGTCGCAACGAGACGGCCCTTTCAGTCGTCGGCTTTCTGTTCCTGGTGGCGGCGACCTGGGGCTTCACCGAAGTGTTCAGCGGCCGTGCGGCGTTCGTGCAGATCGGCGCGCTGATAGGCACCATGATGGTCGCCAACGTCTTCGTGGTGATCATCCCGAACCAGAAGAAGACCATCGCGGCACTGTTTGCCGGACAGTCCCCGGACCCGGCGCTGGGGCAACAGGCCAAGCAGCGTTCGGTGCACAACAACTACCTGACCCTGCCGGTCGTGCTGCTGATGATCAGCAACCATTACCCGCTGTTGTTCGCCACCCGCTACAACTGGGCGATCGTCGCGATCCTGCTCGCCCTCGGCCCGGTGATCCGGCACTTCTTCAACAGCCGGCACGCCGGCAAGGGCAGCCCGTGGTGGACCTGGGGCGTGGCCGCCGCCGGTCTCGCTGCCATCGGCTGGCTGAGTGCTGCCGGCCCGCGGGATGCCGTGGTCGGTGCCGCGGATGCCCCGGCTCCGACGTTCGCGGCGGTCGAGGAGATCGTGCTGTCCCGATGCAGCATGTGCCACGCTGAGGAGTCCGTCTGGCTCGGCGTACCGGCCGCCCCGAAGGGCGTGAAGCTCGATACGCCGGAGCGCATCCACCAACATGCCCGGCAGATCGAGCTCTACGCGGTCCGCTCCGATGCCATGCCTCCCGGCAACATCACCGACATGCCGGTCGAGGAGCGCGCGGTGCTGTCCGCCTGGCTCGCCGCCGGCGCCCCCAAGGAGTGAGCGGCGCATGGCAACCGACCCCGCGCCGATCGCCCTCGACATCCTCAACCGGGTGGACGACGCCAGTTTCGCGACCGCGTTGGACGGCGTGTTCGAGCATGCCCCGTGGATCGTCGAGGCGGCTGCGGGACACCGGCCCTTCGCGTCGCTTGCCGACCTGCACACCACCCTGACCGGGATCGTTCGCGACGCACCGCCTGAGCAGCGCCTCGCGCTGGTGCGCGGCCACCCGGATCTCGCCGGCAAGGCCGCCCGCGCCGGCAACCTGACGTCCGACTCCACCGCCGAACAGGCAAGCGCCGGGCTCGACCGCCTGTCGGATGACGAGTACGCCGCGTTCCACCGCCTGAACGACGCCTATCACGCCAAGTTCGGCTTTCCGTTCATCGTCTGCGTGCGCCGGCACGGCAAGGAGTCGATCCTGGTCGCCTTTGCGCGCCGCCTGGAGAACACGCCGCAAACCGAACTCGATACAGCGCTTGCGGAGGTCCTGCGGATCGGCGCCCTGCGCCTCGACCAGCGGGTGACGGCGACCGACCGTCTGCCCGTCCACGGGCGTTTGTCGACCCACATCCTGGACACCCATCGCGGCCGTCCGGCGGAGGGGGTTGCGGTCGAACTGTTCGAACTGACCGGCGCCGATTCGGCCCGCCTCGTCACGCGCGCCGTCACCAATGCCGACGGCCGCACCGATGCGCCGCTGCTCGCCGGCCGACCGCTGCCGACCGCGCGGTACGAGCTGCGTTTCCATCTCGGCGCCTACTTCGCGAAGCTTGAGGTGCCGCTGGCCGACCCGCCGTTCCTGGACGTCGTCCCAGTGCGCTTCGCGATCGCCGAGCCCGAGGGCCACTACCATGTGCCGCTGCTGGCGACGCCGTGGAGCTATTCGACGTATCGGGGGAGTTGACCTTGGCGAACGCTTGCGTGCCGACGCGGTCTCTGACGTATGATTGGGCAGCGCCGATGCGCGTCTGCCTGCGCTTTGAGCGATACCGCCAGAATGCAGGGCGGCGCAGCGCCGAAAAATCGCTGGCATGGCGATTGCGGACAATCTGACGCCGGACGACCGGCGCACAGTGAACAGCGGACAGGAGGGCTCGGGGAAATGCGGTTCCATCGGATCGGGGCGGCGCTGGCCGCGGTGATGACGTGCACAGCGGCGACGGGGGCGTTCGCCGAGACGGCGCTGAAGTTCGCGCTCGACTGGAAGTTCGAGGGACCGTCGGCGCCGTATTTCGTCGCCGTCGACAAGGGCTACTACAAGGCCGAGGGGCTGGACGTCACCATCGACACCGGCCCGGGCTCGGTCGCCGGAATCGGCCGGGTCGCCGCCGGCACCTACCCGATGGGGTTCTTCGACATCAACTCGCTGGTCAAGTTCCGCGACCAGAACCCCGACAAGGCCGTCAAGGCAGTGCTGATGGTCTATGACCGGCCGCCGTTCGCCATCGTCACCGTCGCCAAGACCGGCATCACCAAGCCGAAGGACCTGGAAGGCCGCATCCTCGGCGCCCCGGCACCGGACGGCGCCTACGCCCAGTGGAAGGCGTTCGTGAAGGAGAACGGTATCGACGCCTCCAAGGTGACGATCAACAACGTCGGGTTTCCGGTGCGCGAGCCGATGCTGGCCAACGGCGATGTCGACGCGATCACCGGGTTCTCGTTCTCGTCCTACTTCAACCTGCAGCTCAAGGGCGTGAAGCCCGAGGACATCACGGTCATGCTGATGGCCGATTACGGGCTGGTGCTGTACGGCAACGCGGTCATGGTCAATCCGGATTTCGCCGCGGCCAACCCGCAGGTCGTCGCCGCTTTCGTGCGCGCCACCATCAAGGGCGTGCAGGACACCGTGAAGGATCCGGACTCCGCCATCGACTCGGTCATGAAGCGTAACGAGACCGCCGACCGGGCGGTCGAGCTGGCCCGGCTGAAGATGGCGATCCGGGACAACATCGCCACCCCCTGGGTGAAGGCCAACGGCTTCGGCGGCGTCGATCCGGCGCGGCTGGCCGCCTCGATCGAGCAGATCGCGGTGACCTACGACTTCAAGGCGCGGCCCAAGGCCGACGACGTGTTCACGTCGGAGTACCTGCCCCTGGCCGCCGACCGCATGCTGGCGAAGTGAGTCGCAGCAGTACGACGTCCAGGGCCCACACGGCGACGTGTGCATCCGGCGCGGGCACTTCCGCGTGACCGCCTTCGTCGACATCGAGGACGTCACCCTGACCTACCGGGGTGCGTCCGGCGACGTGACGGCGCTGCGCGGGACGACTCTGGCGGTCGGCCGCGGCGAGTTCACCGCCGTGGTCGGCCCGTCGGGCTGCGGCAAGTCCACGCTGATGAAGCTGGTGACGGGGCTGGTCCGGCCGACCGAAGGCCGGGTGTCGCTGGACGGTGCCGTCGTCGACGGCCCGGTGAAGATCGCCGGCATGGCGTTCCAGAATCCCAATCTGCTGCCGTGGCGCACGGTGACCGACAATGTGCTGCTGCCGCTGGAGATCGTCGAGCCGCACCGCCGCCGGTTCCGGGCCGAGAAGAAGCAGTACAAGGAACGCGCCGAGGCGCTGCTGGCGACCGTCGGTCTCGCCGGCTTCGGCGAGCGCTTTCCGTGGGAGCTGTCCGGCGGCATGCAGCAGCGCGCCTCGCTGTGCCGGGCGCTGATCCACGAGCCGGAACTGCTGATGCTGGACGAGCCGTTCGCGGCGCTGGACGCGTTCACCCGCGAGGAGCTGTGGTGCGTGCTGCGCGATCTGTGGGAGCGCATCGGCTTCACCGTCGTCCTGGTCACCCATGACCTGCGCGAGGCGGCGTTCCTGGCCGACACCATCCACGTGATGAGCGCCCGGCCCGGCCGCATCGTCACCACCCGGCAGGTCGAGCTGCCGCGCCCCCGCGACCTGGAAGTGTGCTTCGAGCCGGCGTTCGTCGACCTGATCCACGAGCTGCGCGGCCGGATCGCCGAGATGCGCGCGGCATGAGCGGCCAGATGGAGCGCCTGGTGCCGCTGTGGTTCACCATCGGCCTGTTCGCCGTGTGGGAGGCGACCTGCCGGCTGCTGGACGTCGACCCGTTCATCCTGCCGGCCCCGTCGGAGGTATTCGCGGCCCTGGTCCAGTACTGGCGCCCGGTGCTGCGGCATTCGCTGGTCACGCTGTGGACGACCATGGTCGGCTTCGGGCTGGCGGTCGCGTTCGGGATCGTGCTGGGCCTGATCGTCGGCTGGTCGCGCACCATCTACCGCGGCATCTACCCGGTGATGATCGGCTTCAACACCATCCCGAAGGTCGCGGTGGTGCCGATCCTGGTGATCTGGTTCGGCATCGGCGAGGTGCCGGCGATCCTGACGGCGTTCCTGATCTCGTTCTTCCCGATCGTGGTCAACGTCGCCACCGGGCTCGCCACCATGGAGCCCGAACTGGAAGACGTGCTCCGCGCGCTGGGTGCGCGTAAGCTGGACATCATGCTGAAGGTCGGCATCCCGCGGGCCCTGCCCTACCTGTTCGGATCGCTGAAGGTGGCGATCACCCTGGCGTTCGTCGGCTCGGTGGTGTCCGAGACCATCGCCGCCAACGCCGGCATCGGGTTCCTGATGGCCCAGGCCGGATCGAATTTCCAGATGCCGCTGGTGTTCGCCGGGCTGATGGCCCTGGCGGTCGAGGGCATCGCCATGTACGCGCTGTTCGCCCTAGTCGAGCGCCGGATGACCCGCTGGGCGTTCCGCTCGTCGACCAGCGCCGCCGCGTGAGGGCGCGATGGCACCGGTCCGTTTCAGCCTGAACGGACGCGCGGTCGCCGAGGACCGGGTTCCGCCGACCACCACGCTGCTCGACTACCTGCGCGGTACCCGGCGCCTGACCGGCACCAAGGAAGGCTGCGCCGAGGGCGACTGCGGGGCCTGCACCGTGGCGGTCGCCCGCGCCGACGGCGGCTGGCAGGCGGTCAACGCCTGCCTGATGCTGCTGCCGCAGGTCGACGGCACGGCGGTCGTCACCGTCGAGGGCCTGGCCGCCACCGACGGCGCTCTGCACCCGGTGCAGCAGGCTCTGGTCGAGGCCGACGCCACCCAGTGCGGGTTCTGCACCCCCGGCTTCGCCATGGCGATGTTCGCGTTCCAGCACGGCGGCGAGCCGCCCGAAGACGACCGCATCCACGAGGCGCTGGCCGGGAACCTGTGCCGCTGCACCGGCTACCGGCCCATCGTCGACGCCTGCCGCCGGCTCGCCGGGACTGCCCCAATGCCGGTTCCGACCGCCGGGATCGCGGCGGCATCCGACGCGTTCGGCGACGACGGACACCGCTTCTTCGCACCCTCGACCCTTTCCGGCCTGACCGCGCTGGTCGAGCGGTACCCGGACGCCTGGCTGCTGGGCGGCGGCACCGATCTCGGCCTCACCGTCACCAAGCAGCGGCAGCGGCCGACCGTGGTGATCTCGACCGCCCGGGTGCCTGAGTTGAAGCGCATCAGCGTGACTGACGACGCCGTCGAGTTCGGCGGGGCCGTCACCTACACCGAGGCGCTGCCGCACCTCGACGCGAGCTTCCCGTCGTTCGCCGCCCTGGTCCGGCGCATCGGGTCGCGGCAGATCCGCAACCTGGGCACCCTGGCCGGCAACCTCGCCAACGCCTCGCCGATCGGCGACACCCCGCCCTGCCTGATGGCGCTGGACGCCGAAATCGTGCTGGGCTCCGCCACCGGCCAGCGCCGTATCCCGGCCGACCGGTTCATCACCGGCTACCGCAGGACCGCCCTGCAGCCGGGCGAGGTGATCGAGGCGATCCGCATTCCGACCCTGCGCGCCGGCGAGCGGTTCGTCGCCTACAAGCTGTCGAAGCGGTTCGACCAGGACATCTCCGCCGTGGTCGCGGCGTTCCGGGTGACCACGCAGGACGGCGCGCTGACCGGCCTGCGGGCGTTCTACGGCGGCATGGCGGCGACCACCGCCCGC
Organism: Thalassobaculum sp.; assembly: GCF_040219215.1. Lineage (GTDB taxonomy): Bacteria > Pseudomonadota > Alphaproteobacteria > Thalassobaculales > Thalassobaculaceae > Thalassobaculum_A. Next base: position 729,028 of record NZ_JAVJSX010000008.1, on the reverse strand, counting down.
GCCGTCGCCGTCGAAGCCGCCCTGACCGGCCGACCCTGGAGTGCAGGATCGCTGGCCGGGATAGACGCCGCCATCGCCCAGGACTTCACGCCGCTGGACGACCAGCGCGCCACCGCCGGCTACCGTCTGGCGGCGGCGGCCAACCTGCTGCGCCGGCTGGCGGCGGAAACCTCGCACGATCCGGCGCCGGTCCGGCTGGAGGCCCTATGAACGCGCCCCCGCCGACACCGACCGGCACCGCCCGGCGCGGCGCCCACGCCGCGGTCCGGCACGACAGCGCGGTCGGCCACGTCACCGGCCGCGCGGTCTACCTGGACGACATGCCGCTGCCGCCGAACGCCCTGGAGGCGGCGCTGGTGCTGAGCACGCACCCGCACGCCCGGCTGCGCGGCATCGACCTGTCCGCCGCGCTCGCCGTGCCGGGCGTGGTCGCCGCGATCACCGCCGGCGACATCCCCGGCCGCAACGACATCGGGCCGATCCTGCGCAACGAGCCGGCGCTGGCCGACGGCCTTGCCGAATACGCCGGGCACCCGGTCGCCGCGGTCGCGGCCGAGACCCTGGAAGCGGCGCGCGAGGGTGCGGCGCGGGTGGTGGTCGACTACGAGCCGCTGCCGACCGTGCTGACCGTCGAGGAGGCGCTGGAGCACAAGCTGTACGTCGCCCCGCCCCAGGTCATGACGCGCGGCGACCCGGATGCTGCGCTGGCGGCGGCACCGATCCGGCTGTCCGGCGAGGTACGCTGCGGCGGCCAGGACCATTTCTACCTGGAGGGCCAGATCGCCATCGCCATCCCCGGCGAGGACCGCGACATGCAGGTCTACTCCTCGACCCAGCACCCGACCGAGGTGCAGCACGGGGTCGCCCACCTGCTGGGCCTGCCGTTCAACCAGGTGACGGTCGAGGTCCGGCGCATGGGCGGGGCGTTCGGCGGCAAGGAGAGCCAGGCCACCATCATCGCCGGCATCGCGGCGGTGCTGGCCGCCAAATCGGGTCGCCCGGTCAAGCTGCGGCTGGCCCGCGACGACGACATGCTGGCGACCGGCAAGCGCCACCCGTTCCTGATCCGCTACGACGCCGGGATCGACGCCAAGGGCCGCATCCTCGCCCTCGACATGACGCTCGCCGCAGACGCCGGCAACATCGCCGACCTGACCCCGCCGGTAGTGACCCGCGCGCTGTGCCATGTCGACAACTGCTACTGGCTGCCGCACGTCCGGGTCACCGGCCTCGCCTGCAAGACCCACAAGGTTTCGAACACCGCGTTCCGCGGCTTCGGCGGCCCCCAGGGAATGCTGGCGATCGAGGCGCTGGTCGACGATGTGGCCCGCCACCTGCGCCTGCCGGCCGACACCGTGCGCGCCCGCAACTTCTACGGGATCGAGCGCGACAACGTCACGCCCTACGGCATGGCGGTCGAGGACAACATCATCGCGCGGGTGACCGGCGAGCTGGCCCGCGCCGTCGACCTGCCCGGCTGGCGCGCCGCGGTCGACGCCTTCAACGCCACCAGCCCGGTGGTCAGGAAGGGCCTTGCCACCGTGCCGGTGAAGTTCGGCATCTCGTTCAACCTGCCGACCCTGAACCAGGCCGGCGCGCTGGTGCACGTCTACACCGACGGCAGCGTGCACCTGAACCACGGCGGCACCGAGATGGGCCAGGGCCTGTTCGTCAAGGTCGCCCAGGTGGTCGCGGAAGCCTTCAGCATCGACGTCTCGATGATCCGGATCTCGGCGACCAGCACCGGCAAGGTACCGAACACCTCGGCCACCGCCGCGTCGTCCGGCTCCGACCTGAACGGCATGGCCGCCCTGAACGCGGCCGAGACCATCAGGGGCCGCATGGCCGAGGTGATGGCCGAGCGCTTCGCGGTCCCGGTCGGCGAGATCGTCTTCGACGACGGCCGGGTGTTCGCCCGCAACGAGAGCCTGGCGTTCGGCGAGCTGGCGCAGCTGTGCTGGAGCCGGCGGGTCTCGTTGTCGTCGACCGGGTTCTACCGCACCCCGAAGATCCACTGGGACGCCGCCACCTGCACCGGCCGGCCGTTCTTCTACTTTACCTACGGGGCGGCGGCGGCCGAGGTGGCGATCGACACGCTGACCGGCGAGCTGCGGGTGCTGCGCGCAGAGCTGCTGCAGGATTGCGGCGCGTCGCTGAACCCGGCGATCGACCTCGGCCAGATCGAGGGCGCGTTCGTCCAGGGCATAGGCTGGCTGACCTCGGAGGAGCTGTGGTGGGACCCGTCCGGCGCCCTGCGGACCCACGGCCCCTCGACCTACAAGATCCCCGGCAGCCGCGACGTGCCCCCGGTGTTCAACGCCCGCCTGCTGGCCGACGCCCCGAATCGCGAGGCCACGGTGTTCCGCTCCAAGGCGGTCGGCGAACCGCCGCTGATGCTGGCCCTGTCGGTCTGGCTGGCGATCCGCGACGCGGTGGCCAGCGTCGGGCCGGTCGGCGCGAAGGTGGACCTGGACGCACCGGCCACGCCGACCCGGGTGCTGGCGGCGGTGGAGAGGGTGCGGGGAAGATGAGCTGAGGCAGGCAGATGCTGGGGTACCGTCTGTGCCCGCTCGCGACCCGAAGCGGTCTCCCGCGTCGCAGAAAGTTTCCGTCCGAAACCCAATCGACTTCGGTATCGGTACAGCCACTCCCCAAACTTGCCAGCAGTAAACGACTTGGGTCTCGACGACGCGATGCAGGAAGGCTCCGCATGGTGGAGTTTATGAGAGGCGGTATGATCCGGCCGCCTCGGACCCGATGTGGACGAGATATCTCAAGAACCTGCGTGCTCTGATGGCTGAGTATGACTATCGCGGCCACGCCGGGTGGTGATCGTCGATCACGAAGGCATGGGCATGCCGGACGGGTCTATGGCTGTGCGAGCCGTCTGACTGCCACTCGACGCGGCCTCTGGCATGATGCTCGTCGTCGGGCTCGCCGTGCCGATGCGTGACGCCATCATGCTCGTGCTCGATAACCTCCGGGTCCTCGGGCGGCCAGACCCTCCATGCGACGACGCACCCCAGCACAACACCCCCGGCCAGAACGACAAAGGTGTTCGGAAGCCCGATCAGAGGGCCAAGCCATCCAGCCGTCGGATAGGCGAGCAGCCAGCATGCGTGTGACAGGGCGAACTGAGCGGCGAACAGGGCAGGTCGATCCTCCGCGTGCGACGACCGACGCAGCAGCAGTCCGGAGGGCGTCATGATCAGGGAACCGCCGATTCCTACAATCGCCCAGAGCCCCATCGCTGCCGCGTAGCCGGGTGCCAGGACGCCAAGCGGCAAGGCGATGGCGAGCAGCCCTCCACCGGACAGCATCACGGTTCGGGGGTGCCGCTGGTCCAACAGGCGTGGCAGGACGAGTGCAACCAGCATCGACCCAACCCCATAGGACGCGAACAGGAAGGCCACGTCCTGGTCACCACCTCCAAGCACCTCACGGACATAGACGACCGTGTTCACGATCACCATCGATCCCGCCGCCGATACCGCGAAGCTCAACGCCAGCAACCCTCGGAGCCGTGGCGTCCGCAGGTAGATGAACGCTCCCCGCGTCAGCCTTTCGCGGAACGGTCGGACAACGCTTTCGGGACGGATCGCCGGGAGCACCACCGAGATGACCAGAGCTGCCGACGCCAGGAAGGCGATACCGTTGCCGACGAACAGCCAGTGGAAACTGAAGATTGTGAGCAGCAGACCTGCCAGCATCGGACTGATAAGCGATTCGAGATCATAGGCGAGCCGGGAAAGGGAAAGAGCGTTGGTGTAATCCTTCTCGTCGGTAAGAACGTCTGGAATGGTCGCCTGGAAGGTCGGGGTGAAGGCGGCCGAGCAGGCCTGGAACAGGAACACCAGAAGGTAGACCTGCCAGATCGCCGAGACGAACGGCAACACCAGCACCATTCCCGCCCGGCAGAGATCGAGGCCGACCAGGAACTGCCGTCGCGGCACTTTCCCCGCCAGGGCTGCGGCGACGGGTGCGAGACCGACATAGGCGACCATTTTAATCGCCAGGGCCGTGCCGAGCACCTGGCCCGCCCGCTCTCCGGCCAGGTCGTAGGCGAGCAGTCCGAGGGCGACGGTCGTCAGTCCGGTCCCGATCAGCGACAGGACCTGGGCCAGAAAGAGATGCCGATAGGTTCGATTGCCCAGGACGCTCAACATTCCGCCCACCGCTCAAAGGAATTTGGTGATCGTCTTGAAGTCGGACAGAGCCTCGGGGTCCCGGTCGCCGGGCTGGGCCGCAACGTCGAGGCAATGGTCGATGTGATCCCGGATCAGGGTCCGTTTCGCCTGGGTGATCGCCTTCTCCACGGCATGGAGTTGCTGGGCGATCTCGGTACAGCTCCGGCCGCCCTCGATCATCGAGACGACGCTGAGGAGATGTCCGTTCGCCCGCCTCAGACGCTTGACGATATCGCCGTGGGTTGCATGTCGATGAGGTTCTGTCATACCTAATCGGTATCCTCCCTGGGAGGATATGGCAAGCTGTCGGGTGAGCGGCGAGCAGTGATGGCGGCAAGGGACCGTGATTTGGTCGGAAACCGAACATATCGGCGTTTGACGAGAGTTCTCGTGTTGCTGCTGGCCTTGGCCGTCGCGGCCTCCGCATCGCATCAAGTCTCGGCCCACATGGCGGGACACGGTGACGGGCTGATCTCCAAGGTCGGGGACGAGGTTGCCTATTCGACAGCCCACGACGCGGACGACGACCACGGGCATGGTCACGATCTCGACGCAGGCACGAGCGACGCGACCTGCCTCGATCACGATTCCGTCGACCACGATCATCCGGTCGGCATCCTCTCTCTCGACCTTCAACGCGCGACCGGCGGGCCGGACAGTTGCATCCTCGGGCCACCGCTTGCCTGCCTCCCTGCCTATGAACCGAGTGGAGACCGTCCGCCGTCAGAGGTGAGTGCCGCCTGACCGGTCGCGTGACCGGGTCACCCTCCCAGCGACATCACAGCGGATCGAAACATGAGATCGACTTCGTCGGTCGGTGCCACCCTGAATAGGTGGAAGCCGGCCCGAGCACCGGCAGTGCTCTTGGGGTTTGCCGCAATATTCCTGGCCAGTGCGTCCACGGCGTTTGCCCATAACGTCACCGAGGGCGACAAGGGCTACATCCTGGAAATCACCGGAATTCACATCGTCCCGTTTCTCTATCTCGGGGCCAAGCACATGGTCACCGGATACGACCATCTGCTGTTCCTGTTCGGAGTCGTGTTCTTCCTCTACCGGATGCAGCACGTCGCCCTCTATGTGAGCCTGTTCGCCCTCGGGCACTCCATGACGATGCTGCTGGGCGTCTACCTGAACTGGAACGTCAACGCCTACGTCATCGACGCCATCATCGGCCTGTCGGTGGTCTACAAGGCATTGGACAATCTTGGGGCCTATCAGCGGTGGTTCGGATTTCAACCCGACACCAAGGCCGCGACCTTGATCTTCGGCCTGTTCCACGGCCTCGGTCTCGCCACCAAGGTTCTCGAGTACGACGTGGCTCCCGACGGGCTTCTGGTGAACCTCATCGCCTTCAACGTCGGCGTCGAAATCGGCCAGATCATCGCTCTCGCCATGATCCTGATCGCCATGGGGTACTGGCGGAAGACCGAGAGCTTCTGGAAGCACGCCTACACCGCGAACGTCGTCATGATGTCGCTCGGCTTCATGCTGATCGGCTACCAGCTTACCGGCTACTTCGTCGCCTGACGGAACGGCTTCGGCACGAAAGGAATCCAGACATGTACAACGCCAACAAGCCCAACCCCGACGACCTGCCCAGCTCGGCCCAACTGATCCGTTCGACCATCATCGCGGTCTTGGCGGCCATCGTCATCCTGATCACCATCATCCTGCCCGCCGAGTACGGCATTGACCCCACCCGGATTGGTCGGCTGATCGGATTGGCCGAGATGGGTGAGATCAAGACCCAGTTGGCCGAGGAAGCCGAGGAAGACCGGCTGCGGGGCCTCCAGAACCAGACCCCGGCGAACGCGGAGGACAAGAGTTCAAGCTGGTTCGATCGGCTGCCGAGCCTGTTCATCTCGACGGCCCACGCCCATGGCTCCGGCGGCCATGGACCGGGCACCGGGGTGAACGATGAGGTCGTCTTCACCCTGGAACCAGGTCAAGGCATTGAGATCAAGCTGGTGATGCTGGAAGGTGCGGTCGCTGACTTCATCTGGTTTGCCGAGGGCGGAAAGGTCAATTTCGACCTGCACGGAGACGGTAGTGGCCAGAAGATCAGCTACGAGAAAGGGCGATCCGTCGAAGGCCAGAAAGGCACGCTTACGGCTGCCTTCACCGGCAACCACGGATGGTTCTGGCGAAACCGCAACTCTCAGCCCGTGACCATTACCCTCGTCGTCAGCGGGGAGTTTAGCGAGATCAAGCGGTTCGATTGAGCGTTTCATCAATTCTGATAGCCGCATCGCAATGGCTGTCGGGCGGCTGGATCAGAGCGAAGATACCTGCATGGGAAGGCCGGGTGACCGGCCTTTCTCATCCAATCAATAGGTGGCGGCGTGAACTGGGTCTGCGTGCCTCGGTCCGTATTCCCGCGAAGCAGCACAACCGCGTCACCCCACCGTCATGAGCACGTCGACGGCGACGACGTCGCCGGATCCGGCGCGGATCATCACCGGGTTCAGGTCGCAGCCGGTGATCCGGTCGCCCAGGTCGCGGGCCATCAGCGACAGGTTCGCGACCAGCTCGGCGAGCGGCCGCGTGTCGGTCCGGGCGATCAGGTTCCGGTAGCCGTCCAGGCGCGTGCCGAGCCGGGTCGAGGCGATGAGATCCTGGGCGTCCGCCACCGTCAGCGGCGCCAGTCCCATGGCCAGATCGCCGGTCAGCTCCACCAGCGTCCCGCCGGTGCCGACCATGACCTTGACGCCGAACGGCGGCGAGGCGACGAAACCGATCACCGCCTCCAGGTCGCCGCGGATCTCGCGCTGCAGCTCGTAGCCGTCGATCACGGCCTTGGGTGCGGCCGCCGCGACGCTTTTGGCGATCCGGGCGATCGCCGCCGTGAGCCCGTCCGCGTCGGTCACGCCCAGCACGACGCCGCCGAGTTCCGAGCGGTGGGCGATGTCCTTGGACGCGACCTTGACGGCCAGAGGGAACCCGACCTCGGCGACCCGCTGCACCGCCTCCGCGGCGTTCCGCACGACCAGGGACGGTGGTGTGGGAATGCCGTAGGCGGCCAGGATCTGCAGGCAGGTGTCCGGCGCCAGCTGGGACCGGCCGCCTGTCAGCCCGTCCCGGATCAGGTCGAGGGCGCGGGTCCTTCGCGCGACCGTCCCGGGGGTCTGCGACGACTCGGTACGTGCGGACGGCCGGGGCCGGGCGATCGTCCGGAGCCCGACCAGGCCCTCGCGCAGGCCGCTGACAACCGGAATGCCGTGGCTCTCGAATTTCGCGCGGATGCCGGGGTGGATCTCCTCCGACGTCGGCGAGATCGCGACGATCGGCTTCGAGGCGGCCTGCGCGCTGCGGCAATAAGCGTCGATCGGCGTGGTGTAGGATTCCAGCGACTTCGGGTGCAGGCCGGCCTGACAGTCCTGGATCACGGCCAGCATGTCGATGCCGTCGTCGTCGAGCACGGCCTTGATCGAGCCGGCGATGTCGCGGGCGGCCTCGTCGACCACCGAGCCGAAGTCGATCGGGTTCTGGGCCAGGGTGCCGGGCGACACCCGGCCGACCTGGGCGACCACGGCGTCGCTGAAGCGCGCGAGTTCGATGCCGGCCGCCGCGGCGACGTCGCAGGCGAGCGCGGTCTGCCCGCCCGAGATGCCGACGATCGCCAGCCGGCCCGTGCCGTGCCGCTGGCCGTGGCGCGACAGGATCTCCAGGGACGCGTTCAACTCGTCGTAATCGTCCACGGTGGCGATGCCGTTGGCCTCGAAGTAGAGCCGGTAGGTGTCGGCGTCGTTGGTCATGGAGCCGGTGTGGGCGAGGGTCGCGGCCGACCCGACCTCGGAGTTGCCGACCTTCAGGATGACCAGGGACTTGCCGTTGTCGCGGATCCGGCGCGCGGCCCGGGCGAAGGCGTCCGGGTCCTTGATCGCCTCCAGCACCACGCCGATCGCGGCGGTATCGTCGTCGGTCGCCAGCCAGCCCATGTAATCGGCGGCGGTCAGCTGGAACTCGCTGCCGACTGTGATGATCTTGGAGATGCCGAACTCGGCCGAATTCATCAGGGTGATCGCCGCCGAGCCGGACTGCGCGACGAACGCGACCCGGCCCGCCCTGATCTTGCTCGACGTCGTCGCCGGATAGAGGAACAGCGCGTCGTTGAGGTTGATCAGGCCCATGCAGTTCGGGCCCTGGATGTTCATCGCACTCGCGGCGGCCAGGGCGCGGAACGCCTCGCCGTCCGCCTGCGAGAAGCCCGACGCGAAGAAGATCGCCGACTTCACGCCGCGCGCTTCCAGCGCCCGCGCCGTTTCGGCGGCGGCACCGGCGGGCACCGAGGCGACTGCGAGATCGACCCCGTCCGGCAGGTCCTCGATGGCCGCGACGGTCGCCAGGCCCTGGATCGTCCCGGCGCTGCGGTGGACCGGGATGATCCGGCTTGCGCAGTCCCGGCTCAGCAGGTTGTCGATTACGGCGTTGCCCTGGGCTCTTTTGGTGGCGGACGCGCCGATGACGGCGATCGTCGCCGGCCTGATGAGAGACGAAACATCCCTGGTCATCGTGACCCCTTGCTGTGCGGCTGTGGCAGTCGGGTGGACGTGGCAGTCGGGCGGGCGTGGATCGCCGGGTTCAGTCGCCTTCGAAAAACCGCTTGGCGTTGTGGTAGAACCACTTCTCCAAGACCTTCTCCTTCAGCGGAAGCTGGCTGTACTCCTCGATCAGCTCCTCGAACGGGCACCCGAACAGGTAGCGCGACATCCCGATCATGATCTTGTCCTGGAGGCGGGTGTTGCCGAACTGCATGAACATCTCCCAGCCGGCCCCCGGCTTGGCGAAATAGCGCGGCCGGTGGGCCGAGGTGTCGCAGTACAGGTTCGGGTGCCGGGCCAGCAGGCCGACCATGTCGGCGACCCACGGCCAGCCGCCCAGCCCGGCGACGATCTTCAACTCGGGAAAGTCGATGGCGACCTGGTCGAGGTGGCGCGGATGGCCGAGATCGTAGGGCCGGTCGTTGGCGTAGTTCATGGTGCTGTAGATCTTGACCGGCACGTTCAGCTCGACGCACTTGGCGTACAGCGGATAGTAGCGCCGGTCGCTGGCCGGCAGGCCGTTGCTGAGCGCGGTCACGCGAAAGCCGTTGGCGCCGTCCTCGCGCACCAGCCGTTCGAGCTCCCTCACCCCGCGCATGCCGTCCATCGGATCGATCAGGGCGAACATCCTGAAGCGGCCGGGATGCTTGCGGTGGATGTCGCCGATCTCGCTGTTCAGCATGTTGCACAGGAAGCCGTACTCGATGTTGGCCCGGTCCATGTCCGCGACGATCGCCTCGAACTGACGGTCGAGCGCATCCGGCGCGAAGCCCTTCGTCGCCGATCCGGTCGAGCCGCCGCCGAAAACGGTGCCGTAGTTGGCGAACCCGTATCCATCGGGCCGGGCCAACGACTCGCCCATCGGGGTGCCGGGCCGGCCCTTGCCGATCTCCTGGACGCGCAGGGCGGCCTCGGACAGCGGGGCTTCGATTTCCATGTCGATGATCGGGCGCATCGTGTTTCCCTTCTGGACGTTCTCGAAGGGGCTGTCCGCGATGACCCGCTCTCGGGGGTCATCCGGGACAGCCTCGTGGATTCTTGATTATTCAGGCCGGGTTATCGGAGCGCTGAACGGGGCGGGTCGGCCGATGTTCTCACATTGCCGGTGGCCTGAGAACATCAGTCAGCGGGTGCCGCAATCAGCGTGGCGTCGCCGCAACAAACCCCATCCCCAACGCCGCGCATCTGTGGAATCCTTCCGCTCCCGCCCGACCCGCGTCCCATCCGGGCCGCTCCCCAGCCCAGGGAATCCGCCATGCTGAACACCGATCCGATCCTGCCGCACATCGACAGCCACCGCGCCGACCTGATCGTGCTGTCCGACCGCGTGTGGGGCATGCCCGAGACACTGTACGCCGAGTACCGGTCCTGCGCCGAGCACACCGCCACCCTGCGCGCCAAGGGCTTCCGCGTGACCGAGGAGCTGTGCGGCATCCCGACCGCGGTGCTGGGCGAGGCCGGCGAAGGCGGGCCGGTGATCGCCATCCTGGGCGAGTACGACGCACTGCCGGGGCTCAGCCAGGAGGCCAACATCGCCGAGCCGAGGCCGCTGGTCGCCGGAGGTGCCGGCCACGGCTGCGGCCACAACATGCTGGGCTCGGCCGCCCTGCTGGCGGCCTGCGCGCTGAAGGACTGGCTGGAGGCCACCGGCACGCCCGGGCGGGTGCGCTACTACGGCTGCCCGGCCGAGGAGGGCGGGGCCGCCAAGGCCTTCATGGTGCGCGACGGCGCGTTCGCCGACGTCGACGCCGCGATCACCTGGCACCCGAACGCCATGACCAAGGTGTTCGACGCCCACAGCCTCGCCAACACCCGCATCGACTTCACCTTCACCGGCCGGACCAGCCACGCCGCGGTATCGCCGCACCTGGGGCGCAGCGCGCTGGATGCGGTCGAGTTGATGAACGTCGGGGTCAACTACATGCGCGAGCACATGCCGAGCTCGGCGCGCATCCACTACGCCTATCTCGACGCCGGCGGCACCGCACCGAACGTCGTGCAGGGCACAGCCAAGGTCCGCTACACCGTCCGCGCAACCGACCTGCCGGGCATGCTGGCGCTGATCGAGCGAGTCAGGAAGGTCGCCCAGGGGGCGGCACTGATGACCGAGACGGCGGTGGGCATCAAGGTGATATCGGCGGTGTCGAACCTGCTGGGCAACACCCCGCTCGAAGAGGCGATGCAGGCGGCGATGGACGGGCTGGGCGGGGTCGCGTTCGACGACGACGACCGGGCCTACGCGGCCCGCATCCAGGCCACCCTGACGGCCGAGGACATCACCGCCGCCTACCGCCGCGCCGGGATCGAGCCACGCCAGGGCGAGCCGCTGTGCGACTACGTGGTCCCGCGCACGGTGATCGGCGACAGGATGATGGGGTCGACCGACGTGGCCGACGTGTCGTGGGCGGTGCCGACCGTGCAGGCCCTGGTCGCCACCCACGCCATCGGCACCCCCGGCCACACCTGGCAGATCACCGCCCAGGGCAAGGCGCCGGCCGCCCACAAGGGCATGACCTACGCCGGGCAGGTGATGGGCGCGACGGCGCGCATGCTGTTCTCGGACGAGCGGCTGCTGGAGCGCGCCAAGACGGACCACCGCGAGCGGCTGGCCCGGCAGCCCTATGTCTGCCCGATCCCCGACGACGTGCAGCCGCCCCTGCAGCCACGCCCGGCGGAGTAGAGGCGGGCCTCAGCGGGTGGTGGCTTCGTGGTAGCGCCGGTGCAAATCCTGAAGCTCCTCGGCGAACTCCGGCACCGGGCCTTCCACGGCGAGGCCGGGCACCACCTCCCGGATCGGCAGCGCCCGCACCGGCGAGGCCGGGGCGCCAAGCTCCGCGCGCCATCCCGCCAACTGGCCGGACGAGCCGGCGTAGACGATGCGGCCGAGGCCGACGAAGCCGTGGGCGGCGGCGCACATCGGGCAATGCTCGCCGGATGTGTAGACCGTCGCGCCGGGTCGATCCTCGGGCTTCATGTTCTCGGCCGCCCAGCGGGCCAGCGCGAATTCCGGGTGCCGGGTGCGGTCGCCGCCGCCGGTGCGGTTGCGGTCCTCGGCCAGAACGGTCCCGTCGGCTGCCACCAGCACCGAGCCGAACGGCGCGTCGCCGGCTTCCAGGGACTCGCGCGCCAGTTCCAGGGCGCGCCGCAGATGCTTGCGATCCGTGTCGTCCACCATCCCGTCCTCCTGTCTCCGCCCCGCGGCTCCCGGTCCCCCTATGACCCGGCCTCGTCCGGCAGCCTGGCCTCGACCCCGGAGGCCCGCTCGTAAGGCTTGATGACCGCCGTGCAGCCTTCGCCACCATGCCCGAGGTCGGAGGCGTTCGCGTAGGTCCGGTGAACCGCCTCGGCCATGCCGCTCGGCAGCCCTGCCGCCTCCAGCCACTGGGCGTAGTACTTGACGTCCTTCTCGGCGTTGGACAGCGACATGTACGGCGCGAAATCCCGTCGCAGCGTCTTCTCGCCGTACAGGTCCATCATCCCGGACTTGCCACCGGCCGCCGAGATGATGTCGATCACCTTGGTCATGTCGAGGCCCTCGCGGGCGGCCAGCGCGAAGCCCTCGCAGAACGCGGCGACGTTGGCGAAGGCGATGAAGTTGTGGATCAGCTTCAGGCGGGTCGCGTGGCCCGACGGCCCGACGTGAAAGACGTTCTCGGCGTAGCAGGCGAACACCGGGCGCAACTCGTCGAGCAGCTCCGCTGTCCCGCCGAACAGCACGTTCACCCGGCCCTGCTCGGCGTGGATCGGCGTGCGGGTGATCGGCGCTTCGGCATAGCGCAGGTCGAGTTCCGCGCAGCGCGCGTTCATCCGCTCGACATGCTCCGGGCTGACCGTGGTGTGGTCCAGGACGATGGCACCGGCCGGCAGCAGCCCGGCCACGCCCCCGTCTTTCCCGCCACCATCGCCGAACAGGATCGCCTCGACCGCCTCGGCGGTGGTGACGCACAGCGCCAGGATCGAGGCACCCTCGGCAGCCAGTCGAACCGAGGCGACCGGCTCGGCCCCGAACCCGGCCATCGGCTGCGATCTCTCCGACGCGAGGTCGAAGCAGCGCACCGCCTGGCCCTTGAGCGCCAAGTTCTTCACCAGGCCGGCCCCCATGCCGCCAAGGCCGATAAATCCAATCGACATGATTGCGTTCCAGACGCTGAAAGTTGTGACGGCAGTCCGAAGCACCAGTCAGGTCATCAGACAACACAGGAGCAGCCGGATCAACGCCTTGCAGCGTTAACGCGGCGCGAGCCCGCCGCGACGGTCAGTCGCCGGCCAGCGCGATGCAGGCGAAGCCGACCTTGGCGTCGGTCGGCACGCCGAATCGGGCGGTGTGGCGGGCCGGCAGGCCACCGGGGAAATGCTTCACGTACTCGTGGTTGCAGGCGGCGTAGTCGGCGGGGTCGGTGATCAGCATCGTCACCTGCACGACCCGATCCAGGCTGCTGCCCGCGTCGGCCAGGATCTCAGCCACCATCGCCAGCGCTTCGCGAACCTGTTCGGCGGCGGTCTCGCCGCGGTGGATGCCGTTCGCCGGGTCGTGGGGCGCCGAATGGCCGGAGACGAAGACGAGATTGCCGGCCCGGGCGGCGCGGCTGAACGGCCGAGACGCGCCGGGCGCCGGCTGGTCGATGAAGTCGATCATGGATGCCCCCGTTGACAGGTTCCGGAGCAGGGAGTGCCCCGGCGTGACGCCGGCCAGTACTAGAGCACCGCGTCAGACGAACGTGAACCAGTCCGATTGCAACTGGCCGGCGTTGACCCCCATCAGGGTCAAGGTGTTGCCGCCACCGAGCGCGATCTCGACGTTGCCGTCGGCGTTGTTGGTCGACGCCGCCTGCAGTTCGGCGAAGGTGTCGATCGAGCCGCCGTTGATGTTGGACGCGACCTGCACCCGGTCGCCGGCCGCGCCGTCGAAGTCGGACACCGTGTCCGCCCCGTTGCCGGCGCTTATCGCGATCACATCGCTGCCGGTTCCGGTGGAGAACAGGTCGTTGCCGAGACCGCCCTGGAATGTGTCGTTGCCCAGGCCACCGATCAGCGTGTCATTGCCCGCACCGCCGTACAGCAGATCGTTGCCGGCGCCGCCATACAGCGTGTCACTGCCGAGATTGCCGTACACCACGTCGTTGCCCAGGTTGCCGTAGACCACGTCGGCGTCCTGGTTGCCGTACACCGCGTCGTCGCCGGTACCGCCCCATACCGTGTCGGCGCCGGTGCCGCCGTTGACGGTGTCGTTCCCAGCATCGCCGAACAGCGCGTCGTTGCCGCTGGCGGAACCGATGGTGTCGTTGCCGTCGCCGCCGTACAGGGTGTCGTCGCCCTCGCCCAGCGAGATGAACTGCGCGCTGTCGTCGCCGACCGCGTAGTTGTTGCCCGACCCGCCGATCACCCGGGCCGAACCGATGATCGAGGCGAACTCGATGTTGTCGATCTGAAGAACCTTGCCGGAGATCGAACGCATGTCGATCACGAAGGCTTCCGACTGGCTCGACCCGGTGCTACCGGCGATCACGATCGGGTCGTCGGTTGTGATGCCGGTCGACTGGGTCGGCACGATGGTGCGGATGTCCAGCGTGGAGGTCGTGCCGAGTCTGGTCAGGAAGGTCTGGGCGTTGGAGACCAGACCGGTTGTACCGGTCGATCCGCGAGCCTGGATCGCCGAGACCAGGGTGGTGACCGCTTCAGTACCGGTCTGTGCCGTCGCCGGGCCCTCCGAGGTGATGCTGACCGAACCCGGCAGAGTGGCCGTCACCACATTGTTGTTGTTGCCGGTGTTCTGCACGATCGGTGCGCTTCCGGGCGTGCTGCCGCTGTTGGTGATGGTGCGGGCGCCGCCGGTGGTGTCGGTCGATGTCGAGTCGGTCACCACCACCGGCGTGCCGCCGCCGCTTTCCACCACGGGCGCAACCAGCGTGATGGTCGTGTTGCCGCCGCTGAACGATGCCGCGAACGTGCCGCTGGCCGACGTGATGCCGGTCAGGGTGATGCCGTTGCTGCCGGTGGCGAGCGTGCTGCTGGCGGTCGTGCCGTTCAGCGACGACAGGTCGACGCCGGTTACCACGATGCTGTCGCCCGTGGCGAAATCAGAAATTGTATCGCCGTTGTGGTCCGACGCACTGCCGGTAAACGTATCGTTGCCGGAACCGCCGACCAGGACGTCGAAGTCCGCCCCACCCGACATAAGGTCATTGCCCGTGCCGCCCGACAGGGTGTCGGTCCCGGCGCCGCCGGATAGCGCGTCGTTGCCGGTACCGCCGAAGAGCCGGTCGTTGCCCGCCTCACCGCGCAGCGTATCGTTCCCCGAATTGCCGGAAACCGTATCCGCGCCGGCGCCACCGACCAGGGAGTCGGCGCCGCTGCCGCCAGTCAATGAGAAGACGCCGTCGGTCTCGGCGGCGCCGTTCCAGGTGACGCTGGAACTGTTGGTCGAGGCGTTGACGGTCAGGGTCTCACCGGCAGCGACGTTGCCGTCGTTGGTGGTGATGTCCTGGACGCCCGCGGTGATGTTCACGATCTCGATGTTGGTGATCGTGGTCGCCGTCAGGGTCAGCGTTCCCTGCGCCCCGTATACGTTCAACGTGTCGGTTCCGCCGGCCCCGTTGAGCGTGTCGTTGGCGTTGAACTCCCCGGCGTTGGCGTCGAAGTTGTCGTCGTTGACTGTCCCGGTGATGCCGTTGCCGAAGATGTCCATTGCGTATGACGCGAGCAGCCCTGGGAAGGCGGCCCGTGCCGATGACGCGAAGGCCGGGTCGACAGCGGCGCCGTTGCGCCCGCGCAGGGTCCAGGAACCGCCGAGCGTCGACGCGCCGACCGGGCTCACGGAAGCCGCGACATCCGCCCCAAGGGCGGCTTCGAGATATTCCAGGAATCCGCGCCCGCGCGGTCCGGCCGCCACCGAACAGCCGTACAGAAGCACCTCGGCATCTTCGGTCAGCGCGCTGGCAATGCCAGCCAGGGCAACGCGTCGCATCGCCAGCGCCGGCAGGTCGATCCGATCGCCGGCTAGCAGCAGCGCGCCCGGTTCGCCATGGCTGAGGACGTGAAGGGAGGTAATCCCGCTCCGGCCGGCCAGATGGGATGCGATCTGTTCCAGCCCGCGCCGGTCGGGTGCGAGATGCAGGACATCCATCCCCGCCCGCCTGCCACTCACCAGCAGGGATGCGTCGCCGACTGCGGAATCAACGACCAGCAGTTCGTTACCGGAATCTGGATGGGCGCTACCCGCCTGAAGCGGTGGATTGGCTGTCATCTCGGCGTGTCCTTTTCTGGCACCCATGAACCGCAGAGTGCAGTGGATAACCCACGGCACCCGCCCAGAGCCGGCACTTTGGCCGGTCGTGATTCTCAAACGACGATTATTAAATTCTCCCCACGGTAGAAACGATATGCGCTTCATCTGCAGTTTTCAACAATAAATCTAAAATTTTATATACCTATTCGTAGGCAACAATTCACCCGGTGTTCCGGAGATACAACCGCAGTGCCTCATGGAACTCGGCGGGATATCCGGTGCTCTTGGAATCCTGACCGGATTGAATGGTCTGCGGCCAACAGCAACGGACGCCGATCACCGGACCCCGGTGGGCGTCGCTGCCAGAGGTTGATCGGGAGTTGACGAGTGGTCAGCCTCCCGGACGTGTTCAGACGAAGGTGAACCAGTCCGATTGCAACTGGCCGGTGTTGACCCCCATCAGAATCAACGCACTGCCGCCGCCGAGTGCGATCTCGACATTCCCGTCGGCGTTGTCGATCGCCGCCGCCTGCAACTCCGCGAATGTGTCGATCGAGCCGTCGTTGATGTTGGATTGCAGCTGGATCAGGTCGCCGGATGCACCGTCGAAGTCGGTGACCGTATCAACACCGCTGTCGGCCTGCACGGTGATGACGTCGCTGCCGACGCCGGTCGAAATCAGGTCGTTGCCAATGCCGCCCTGGAATATGTCGTTGCCCAAGCCGCCGATCAGCGTGTCGTTTCCGCCACCACCGTACAGCAGGTCGTCGCCCTGTCCGCTGTAGAGGGTGTCGTCCGCAAGATTGCCGTACAGCACGTCGTCTGAGAGGTTCCCGTACACCACGTCTGCGTCCTGGCCGCCGAACACCACGTCGTTGCCCTTGCCGCCGAACAGCGTGTCGCTGCCTTGGTTGCCGTAGGCCACGTCGTTGTCGACATTGCCATACACCACGTCGGCGTCGGTGCCGCCCCACACCGTGTCGGCGCCGCTGCCGCCGTACAGGGTGTCATCACCCTCGCCCAGGTCGATGAACTGCGAATTGTCGTCGCCGACCGCGTAGTTGTTGCCCGCCCCGCCGGTGACCCGGGCATTTCCGATGATCGAGAAGAACTCGATGTTGTTGACCTGCAGCTCCTTGCCGGACACCGAGCGCATGTCGATCACGAACGCCTCGGACTGGCTCGAGCCGCTGCTGCCGGAGATCACGATTGGATCGTCTGTGGTGATGCCGACCGACTGTGTCGGAAGGATCGTGCGGATATCCAGCATCGAGGACGTGCCCAGCCTGGTCAGAAACGTCTGGGCATTGCCGGTCAGCCCGGCTTCGCCGGTCGATCCCCGCGCCTCGATGGCAGAGATCAGGGTCGTAACCGCATCATCGCCGGATTGCGCGGCCGCCGGGCCATCGGAAGTGATGCTGACCGACCCGGGCAGCGTGGCGGTGACCACATTGCCGTTGTTGCCGGTGTTCTGCACGATCGGAGCGCTGCCCGGAGTCGCGCCGCTGTTGCTGATGACCCGCGCTCCGCCCGTCGTGTTGGACGGCGTCGTGTCGTTGACCACCAGTGTGCCGCCTCCGCCACCGCCACCGCCGTTGTCGACCACTGGCGCCACCAGCGTGATCGTGGTGTTGCCACCGGCAAAGACCGCCGAGTACGTCCCGCTCACCGAGGTGATGCCGTTCAAGGTAACGCCGTTACTGCCGGTGGCGAGCGTCCCGCCGGCCGCGGTGCCGTTCAGCGACGACAGGTCGGCGCCGGTGACGACGATGCTGTCGCCCACCGCGAAGTCGGAAATTGTATCGTTGTTGTGATCGGACGCGCTGCCGGTGAAGGTGTCGTTGCCGGAGCCGCCCATCAGGGTGTCGAAACCGGAACCGCCATACAGCAGGTCGTCACCGCCACCGCCGGACATCACGTCGTCACTGGCACCACCGGACAGGACATCGTTACCCAGGCCGCCGGACAGCGTGTCGTTCTGCGCTTGGCCCCTGAGCGTGTCGGCGCCGTCGCCGCCGAACAGAATGTCCTCGCCGCTGGCCCCGCTGATCACGTCATCGTCGGCTTCGCCATAGAGCGAGTCGGCGCCGTCGCCACCAGTAAGGGTGTCGGCACCGTTTCCGCCGTACAGCAGGTCGTCGGCCTTCCCACCCCAGATCCAGTCATTGCCCTCTGCGCCATACAGGCGGTCGGCTCCGCTGCTGCCAATCACCGTGTCGTTGCCAACACCGCCGTACAAGGTGTCGTCGCCGTCACCGCCTGACATGCCGTCATTGCCGTCCTCACCGAACAGCAAGTCATTGCCGGTCTCGCCGTACAGGAAGTCGTTGCCAACACCGCCGTACAGCGTGTCGACGCCGCCGCCGCCATACAGCGTGTCGTTCCCGGCATCGCCATACAGCAGATCGTTGCCGTCAAGAGCGGAGACGGTGTCGTTGCCGTCGAGCGCCGAGATCGTGTCGTCGCCCGCCGTACCCGACAGGACTTCCGCACCAGCGGTACCGGTCGTGTTCGCCAGCAATCCCGGAAAGGCGGCCCGCGCTTCGTCGGCAAACACCAGTTCAACCGCCGCTCCGTCGCGGCTGCGCATGGTCCATCCGCCGCCAAGGGCCGCAGCCCCGACCGGGCTCACCGACGCAGCGACATCGACACCGAGGGATGCCTCCAGATACTCCAGGAAACCACGACCGAGCCTCCCGGCCGCCACCGAACAGCCGTACAGCACGACCGACGCGTCGGCGGCCAGCGTCTCGGCCAGATCGGACAGGACTCCATGGCGCATCGCCAGGGCCGGCAGATCGATGCGGTCGCCGGCCAGCAGAAGGGCCCCTGGCTCGCCGTGGCTGAGGATGTGCAGCGCGGTGACCCCGCGCCGGCCGGCGAGGTGCGCGGCAATCTGCTCCAGCCCACGGCCGCCTGGAACGAGATGAAGGACCTCGATGCCGGGCCGCAGACCATCGACCAGCAGGGCCGAATCGCTTACCGCGGCGTCGATGACCAGCAGTTCGCTGCTCTGGGTCGAGTTGATCATCCGGTTAGCTTCGAACGAGGTCATGCTGCAGGTCCTCCTGCTTTGGCAAAGATCAGGATCTCGGGCTGCCGGATCGCTCCGGATGCCCGTCGGAATGCTGAATGCGGGCGTCTTACAAATCGTCGGTGGGCGTCAGGAGCGCTCCTTGCGAGCCTCCGTACGATGGATCGGCGGGGTTCAGTCTCGACAATTACATCATATTTAAATCTTAAATAACGCTGTTTTTCCTAAAAATCCGTTAAGCGTTATGAGGCGATTAACGCCTGCAAGCGTGGGTCGAATATGATCCCCAGATGTGAACAACAGCTTGGCATTTCTGGCTAACGACGGAGACGGCTGCGTCGCCGCACGCCGATCTGGTCAGCGAGGTGGTCGGTGCCGGAAACCCCAGAAATCCAACCAGGCCGCACCAGCTGCGCAGCGCGCACCTTGCCGACCGCATGGTTAATGCTCGCCAGGGAATCACCTGACTGCGCTACGCATTCAGCGGCGGCGTAAACCAGCAGGACGCGAACTCATTGCCGAGTTGGCCTGGCGAAGGTCCCGCCCCCCGCTTCCAAGCAGTTCATCGCCACAGCGGGATGATATTCGCCAAAAGCCTGTGGCGGAACGTCGTCGAACCGCTCAAACCAACTCCAGACTTGCCTGACAACCCACGAGCGGGTATCTCTTGCGCTTAATGTTGCACTGCAGCATTAAAGTGACAGCCCGGCTTGGTCCCGTATCGCTCTCCGGCGGCGACTGGCTCGCGCGCCATCGATATCACGCCGCGGATATCAGGATCTCCTGAACATCCGTTCGATTGCGTCCTGCCTCCGGCAGGGCAGGCAAGGAGCTTACTGAATGACATTCTCGGTGTTGCGGTTGCGCGACGAATGGCTCGGCAACATCCGCGGTGACGTGCTGGCCGGACTGGTGGTCGCCCTGGCGCTGATCCCAGAGGCCATCGCGTTCTCGATCATCGCCGGCGTCGATCCCAAGGTCGGGCTGTACGCCTCGTTCTCGATCGCCGTGATCACCGCGATCGCCGGCGGCCGACCCGGCATGATCTCGGCCGCCACCGCCGCAACCGCCGTGCTGATGGTCACCCTGGTCCGCGACTTCGGCCTGCAGTACCTCCTGGTCGCCTCGGTGCTGGCCGGAGTGTTGCAGATCGGCGCCGGAGTGTTCCGGCTCGGCTACGTCATGCGGTTCGTTTCCCGCTCAGTGATGACCGGGTTCGTCAATGCCCTGGCAATCCTGATCTTCATGGCGCAGCTGCCAGAACTGATCGACGTACCGTACCTCACCTACATCATGGTGGCCGCCGGACTGGGCATCATCTACCTGCTGCCGCGCCTGACCAAGGTGGTGCCGTCGCCGCTGGTCTGCATCGTCGTACTGACCGCCCTCACCATCGGTCTCGATCTCGACCTGCGCACCGTCGGCGACATGGGCGAGTTGCCGTCGACCCTGCCGGTGTTCCTGTTGCCGGATGTGCCGCTGACCCTCGAGACGCTGCTGATCGTGCTGCCGTACTCGGCGGCGATCGCTGCGGTGGGCTTGCTGGAATCGCTGATGACCGCCTCGGTAGTCGACGAGTTGACCGACACCAAGAGCGACAAGAACCGCGAATGCGTCGGCCAGGGCATTGCCAATGTCGCAACCGGTTTCATCGGTGGCATGGCGGGCTGCGCGATGATCGGCCAGTCGGTGATCAACGTGAAATCCGGTGGTCGCGGCCGGCTGTCGACGTTCTGCGCCGGAATTTTCCTGCTGTTCCTCATCGTCGTTCTCGGTGAGTGGGTGAAGCTGATCCCGATGGCCGCCCTTGTCGCGATCATGATCATGGTGTCGATCGGCACGTTCAGCTGGGCGTCGATCCGCAATCTGAAGCACCATCCGCGCAGTTCGTCGATCGTGATGCTGGCCACCGTGGTCGGCGTGGTCGCCACCCACAACCTAGCGATTGGCGTGCTGGTTGGCGTGCTGCTGTCCGGCATCTTCTTCTCGTGGAAGATCGCACAGATCTTCCGGGTCACATCGACCGTCTCCGATGACGGCGCCGCCCGGACCTACGTGGTCGAAGGCCAGGTGTTCTTCGCCTCGGCCGACGATTTCGCGGACGCCTTCGACTTCCGGGAGGCCCTTGAGAAAGTCACCATTGACGTGCGCCGTGCCCACATCTGGGACATCTCCAGTGTAGCCGCCCTGGACACCATCGTGCTGAAGTTCCGGCGTGAAGGGGCCGAAGTCGACATCATCGGCCTCAACGAGGCGAGCGAGACCATCGTCGACAAGCTCGCCATACACGATAAGCCCGGCGCCCTCGAGCGCCTCATGGGGCACTGAGGGAGAACGGATTTTGACCAAGCTTCTGGCTCTGATCGACGCGTCGATCTATGCGCAGAGCGTGTGCGACCACGCCGCCTGGGCCGCCGAGCGGACCGGGGCGTCGGTTGAGATCGTGCACGTTCTGGGCCGGCGCGATGTCTCCAGCGCACCCGGCGCCGACTACACCGGCAACCTGGCGGCCGACGCTCGCGATACCCTGCTGGCTGAACTCGCCTCCCTGGACGAGCAGAAGGCGAAGCTGGCGCAGAAGCGTGGCCGGCTGATCCTCGAGCAGGCAAAGCAGAACCTGGAAGGCAAGGTCCACGGCGTCACGACCAAGCTGCGTCACGGCGACCTGCTGGAGACCGTTGCCGAGTTCCAGGTGGATGCCGACCTGATCGTGATCGGCAAGCGCGGCGAGGCCGCCGACTTCGCCAAGCTGCATCTCGGCTCGAATCTCGAGCGCGTCGCGCGCTCCACCACCAAACCGGTGCTGGTCGCGTCACGGGCGTTCAGACCGATCCGCCGCGCCTTGATCGCCTTCGACGGCGGCGCCAGCGCGCTGAAGGCCATCGACGCTCTGGCGAGCGGCCCGCTGTTGACCGGCACCGAGTGCCTGCTGCTGACCGTCGGCGCCGAAACGACGGAAGCGCGGCGCCGGCTGGACGACGCTGTGGCGAAACTCACGGCTGCCGGCCACTCCGCTACCGGCGAGATCCGGCCGGGTCAGCCCGAAGACGTCATCGCCAAGGCGGTGGAGAGCGATGCCATCGACCTGCTGGTGATGGGCGCCTTCGGCCATTCCCGCATCCGGGCGCTGTTCATCGGCTCGACAACAGTCGAGACGGTGCGGTCCTGCAAGATTCCGGTCCTGCTGTTCCGCTGACCATCAGGATTGGTCCGGGGCGACCGCCAACCCGGGGAGGGTGGCGCAGGCCGCGGTCGCCCCGGTGACCGGACCCAGCCTTACGGCTGCGCGGCCCGGTAGGACTGTACGGTTCGGGCAACTTCCGGATTGGACTGCACGGCGAGAGCGATCTGGTTGTACCGGCCGACGGACAGGCCCTTCTGTTCGACGGCCTCGACCATTTCACCCATCGCCTGCTCGCGCATGTCCTGTTCTTCCGTCTTGCTGCCGGCACCGGAAATGCGTGGCTGCCACTTGCCGCTGATCGCCTCGACCGCCAGGGACGTCCTCGCAAACAGCTTCAGCTCCTCGTCTGAGAACTCGATCACCGGCGCTGGTCGTGACGATGACCGCGGCGAAGATGCCGTTTCGGCCGACGGGGCGGCCACCGGCATCGCCAGGGCCAGAGCGACAATGCCAACGGCACTCGTCATCGATCGGAACATAAAGGGCATCGAATGTCCTTCTTTCGACTTGGGCTCTGAGGCGGCCGGTCTGGCCCGCCGCCTGCCCTAAGGACGAGACATCCGGCCCCGGCATTCCCGAAAAATCGACATGGCGGACAAGTTTTCATGCACAGCGCGCCGCGGTGAAACCTGCCGGGCCGTCACGGGTTGATAGGGCGACGCCCCAGGCAACACGGAGTCAGGCACCAACCGATGGCTGAGCGACCTTTCCGAACAACCGTCACGCTTGCGCTGACGACAATGCTGCTTGTCGCCAGCCCGGGCGCGCAAGGCCAGTCCCTGTGCAGCAAGCCGGTGACGCCCGTTTGCGCAACCATCGTCCCCAGCACCGATCCCTCGGCCGCCACTGACACCGGCGTGGCACGCAGTCGCTGTCTGGAAGATGCCGAGACGTTCCGCGAGAAGTTGGTCGAGTACCAGCAATGCCTCAAGGGCTCGTTGGATCAGGCCACCAAGGCCGTGCGCGACGCCGACCGCTTCGTCGCTTGCCTGCAACGCAACGAAGCGGACTGCCGGCTGACCGGCCCCGAGTGATCCTCAATCTCCGTGAGCGGCGAACGGACCGGTCAGGCGCAACACCGCAACCTCCCGCTCCACCCCGCGCACGCTGACCGTCTGGCGGCATCCTGGTGCCGTTCCCGCCAGCACCTCGGCTACCTTCGGATCCTCCGCCAGCGACCCGGACAGCAGCACCTCGCCGGAGCGCGCCAGCCCCTGCAGGCGGGCGGCCAGATTGACCATCGTTCCGAAATAGTCGAGCCGGTCATTCAGCGTCACCGCGATGCAATGCCCGGCGTGTACGCCCATCTTGATGGCGATCCCGTCAGTTCCCTGCTCCCGATTGAACCCGTGGACCGCAGCCTGGGCCGCGATCGCCGCCCGAACCGCGTCGGCGGGTTCCGCGAACGCCGCCATCACCGCGTCGCCGATGGTCTTCACCACCGCGCCGTCGTGGGCGCGGATGGTCCGGGTAAGGAACGCGAAATGCTCGCGAACCAGCCGATACGCCGCCGCGTCGCCGATCCGCTCGTACAGCGCTGTCGATCCCGACAGATCAGTGAACAGCAAGGCGATCTGGGCGATCGCGACCTCGTCGCCAGGGCGCAGCACGTCGCCGGCGAACAGGTCGCGGAACGCCTGCATGGTGGTAACGCGGTGCGCGGTCAGGGCATCCTCGACCCAGCGCCGCGACTCCACCACCACCACCCTAGGCCGCGTATCCCGGTTTTCCAGCGACAAGGTCCCGGCCTCCCCCGCCGACCCGGCCTGGACCCCTGACGCCGTGACGATTGCGGCGGGGGCCCCGTCACCCTCACCGATCGCAACGTCGGCCGCCTCTCCCGGATCCAGCGTGCGGTAGCGCCACGGGCCGGCGGCGAGATCGGCCGGAAGCGAGCGGCTGTCCCCCGGCTCCAGGCGAACCTGGGCCAGCACGTGGGGCGTCGACATCGGCCCGAACAGGCAAAACTCGCCCTCGGTGACCGGCCGGACGCCCGGTGCCGGGTGGAAGCTCAGCTCGACGTTCTGCGCGAAGTCGCGGTCGTAACCGACATTGCAGCTGTCGCAATGCGCCTTGGTCGGCAGTCGGTCCAGGGCGGTCGCCGACATCTGGGCGCCGCGGCACCGCGGGCACAGGATGTCCCAACGCGACTCCAGCATGCCGTCGCGCACTGCCTGCAGGCAGAGTTCGATCGCCGATCGTTCGGCGACCCCCCAGCGGCGTGCCAGCGCGCGCGGCCGCATGCGCTCGACGTCCAGGTCCTGGCCGGCCCGCACCAGATCGGCGAGGCGAGCCGCCAGACCATGCCCGTTGCCGCTGGCCTCGATGGTATCGACCAGCCGGGCCAGCCGCTGCTGCCGGGCCGCATCCAGGGGCGGACGCGACGGCTCGTAGGCGACAGGGCGCTGCCCCGCGAGATGCGCCCGCACACCGTCGATCAGCCGATTGAACCCCTTCTCGGCAGTCGAGAAAAAGCCACCCGCAAGAACCAGCCGACCGATCAGGCCTGAAGGCTCGGCGTCCATCGTGTAGCGGCAGACCGTGCCGCGCGCGGAGGGGCGCAGTTCCGCCGTGGCCGTCAGGGTGGCAAGCGGCCCGCGGGAAAACCGCCGCTCGTGCCGGAACCACCGATCGGTCACCCATTCCACCGGGATATCCTCCCAGGCGAGTTGGAATGGCCCCATGCGCGCCTCGGCGAAGAACCGCACGGAACCGTCGGGTTGCTCCTCGCGGCGCACCGGATGCTTCGGCAGGCCGGACGCCTCGTTGAAGCGGGCCGTGTCGGCCAGCACCGGCCAGACGACCTGCGGGGGATGATCGAACTCCCATTCGACGACATGCGTGGCCATGGCTTCCCTCCGTTGCCGCCGTCTGCCCGCAGACTGCCCGCCGGGGCGCTACCGGTTGTCGCGTCGGGCCGCCTCGTATTCCTCGCCGAGAGGACCGTAGAACGCCGACGAGAATCCCGCCGCCTCGCGGGCCGGCACGTTGAACGGCGGCTTGACCCCGCCGCGGAACCGGGCGCGAACGATATCCTGCCACGTTGATACGGGCTCCAGCCCGCGCTGGATGCACAGATAATCGAACCAGCGCTTGCCGACCGCCACGTGGCCGATCTCGTCGTCGTAGATGACCTGGAAGATGTCGGCCGACCCATCGTCGCCGACCGACCGCAGCTTGCCGATCATCGCCGGGGTCACGTCGAGTCCGCGCGCTTCGAGCACGAGCGGCACCACGGCGTGGCGGGCCAGCGGGTCGTCCATCGTCTGTTCCGCCGCCTGCCACAGCCCGTCATGGGCCGGCAGCGCCCCATAGCGGGACCCCAGCGCGTCCAACCGGTCAGCCAGCAGGAGGAAATGCTTGGACTCCTCGTCGGCCACCCGAACCCAGTCATCGACGTAGGCACGCGGGAAGCCGGCATCCGGGAACCGGGCCACCGCATCCCACGACAGGTCGACGGCGTTCAGTTCGATATGGGCAATCGCGTGCAGCAGCGCGATCCGGCCGGCCGGCGCCGCGGTGATCTTGCGCTTGCGCACGGCGTGCGGTGACAGCAGCGGCGGTTCCGCCGGCCGCGCCGGCCGGTCCGGCAGGTCGACGCGCCTCGGCATGGCAAGGCCGCCGGCCCGCCACGCTGCGGCTACCGCCCGCCCGGCGACGGCCTTGCCGCGCGCATCGGCAGTGCCCAGGACGGTGCGGGCCGCCTCGCCGATATCGCTGCTGGTCATCTCGATCGATTGGATGTGCGGACCATAAGCCCCTAGTGCGTCCGCGCGGCGTTTGCGTCAACCGGAACGGACGTACTCCGCCGCTCTTTCTCCAATGCCCGGCCGGTCCGTGAACGGAACCTTCGGTCACAGCGCCGTGAGCGAAGGAACCGGGCGGCCGCCCGGACACTTTCCTTGTGAAAAACCTGGAGAACACTGTCGTTGGCTGGATCCTCCCGCCAACCGCTCCACCAGATCGGAGGGCGCCTTGGAAAAGCTTGCCGCGATCCTCGCCGTGATGGTCATTGCCGTCACCCCCGCCCAGGCCATCGACGGATGGGTCGTCCGCGATAGCTCGGGCTCCACCGCCGAAACGGCGGACCGCCTGGTCGCCGCCGTCGAGCAGGCCGGCGCCACCGTCTTCGCCAGGGTCGATCATGCCGCCGGCGCCAAGGCGGCGGGCGACGACCTGGATCCCACCGTGCTCGTGATCTTCGGCAACCCCAAGATCGGTACCCCGATCATTAAGGCCGACCGACGGGCGGCCCTCGACCTGCCGTTGCGCGTCCTGATCTGGGAGGAGGACGGGGTCACCCGGATCGGCTACGAGAACCCCAACACCCTGAAGACCCGGTACGGCATCATGGGAGCCGACGAGGCGTTCGCGAAGATGGCCGGCGCGCTCGAAAAGCTGACCACCGCGGCGTCCAAGTAGGCCGATGCCGGGCCATACGTCCCATGCCGATCTGCGGGCGCTGTTCATCAACACCACGCTGACCCGCTCGCCGAAGGTGTCTCACACCGAACGGCTGATGCGCAGATCCATGGCAATCATGCAGGCCAGTGGTGTGCTCACCGATTACCTGCGCGCCGTCGATCATCCGATCGCGTTCGGCATCCAGCCCGACATGCGCAAGGACGGCTGGTCGACCGACGCGTGGCCAGAGCAGTTCTGGCCGAAGGTCCGCGATGCCGACATCCTGGTGTTGGGCACGCCGATCTGGCTTGGCGAGGAATCGTCCGTCTGCCGGGTCATCATCGAGCGGCTGTACGCCCACAGCGCCCAGACCAACGATGCCGGGCAGTACGTGTTCTACGGCAAGGTCGGAGGGTGCGTGGTCACCGGCAACGAGGATGGCATCAAGCACTGTTCGATGACCGTTCTCTACGCTCTGCAGCACATCGGCTACACCATCCCGCCCCAGGCCGACTGCGGCTGGATCGGCGAGGCCGGGCCGGGACCATCCTATGGCGACGACGGCGCCGGGCTCGACAACGAGTTCACGAAACGCAACACCACCTTCATGACCTGGAACCTGATGCACATGGCCCGCCTGCTGAAGGACGCGGGCGGCATTCCGGCGCACGGGAACGTGCCGAAGCAGTGGCAGGACGGTGAGCGGTTCGACCACCCGGACGGATAACCTTCGGGGGTCCGCTAGAACTTCTTCGCCTGGACGCGCACGCCGACGATGGTTTCCTCGCCAAGCGCCCGGCACGCTTCGAGCCGGTGCAGGCCCTCGACCAGGACAAACCGCTTGCCGTCGTGGCGGACCTGGATCGGGGCCTTCTGGCCTTCTTCGAGAATCGCCGCAGCGAGCTGCTCTACCGTCTCCGGGTTCAAGGTCGCCTGCCGCTTGGCGGGTACATAGATCTCGGCGATCGGGATCTTCTCGTCCTTCATGGCGTCAACCCCACCAGCGCTCTCCATCCAGACATCCGGGTACTACCAATCACCAGCTTCCAGCATCGCGGGGCCGGAGTCACGACGCGATCGGCAAACCGGCGGCGCCAGCCGGCTGCCATGCGCGACGCGGCGGGAGTACCCATATGATTCATATCAATGCGGCAACGTGGCCGTAAGGATCGACTGCTTGCCGACGGACCCCCTGCACCAGCAACGGAGGCATCCATGGCGCTCAAGAACCTTCTGGTCCATCTGGACCCCTCGAGATCGTCGCTCAAGCGGGCCGAGACCGCGATCGCGTTGGCGGTGGGCCATGGAGCGCACCTGACGGCGCTCGCCGTCGCGCACGAACCATCGATGCCGTCATACGTCGAGGCCGAAATCCCGGCCGCCGTCTTCTCCCAGATGCGCGCCAACCTGAAGACCGACCTCGCGACCATCGTCGACACGTTCTCCAGCCAGGCAAGCGCCGCCGGCATCGCGTTCGAGACCCGCACCGAGCTGACGCTGAACCCGGTCGACCAGTTGATTGCAAGGCATGCCCGCTACACAGACCTCGTCATCATGGGCCAGGCCGACACCAGCGACCCGCTGACCGGGTCGCCGGAACTGGTCGAGGATGTGCTGCTCGGCAGCGGCCGGCCGGCCCTCATCGTCCCGTACATCGGCGCGCAGCAGCGGCCGGGACGACGCGTGATGGTCGCCTGGGACGCCGGCCGTGAGGCTGCGCGCGCCGTGAACGATGCTCTTCCGGTGCTCGAGGCCGCCGAGCAGGTCGTGGTAGCCATCGTCAACCCGCGCCCCGGCCGGGACGGGCACGGCGAGCAACCCGGCGCGGACATCGCCACGCATCTGGCGCGGCACGGTGTCAAGGTCGAGGTTCAGGTCTACAACAACCGGGACCTGTCGGTCAGCGAGGTCCTGCTGGCACGGATAGCCGACGAGAACGTCGATCTTGTCGTTCTCGGCGCCTACGGGCACACCCGTTTGCGCGAGATGGTGCTCGGTGGCGTGACCCACGACATGCTGCGCACGATGACGGTACCGCTGTTCATGTCCCACTGACTGAGATTCGACCCGCCGGAGGGCTTCCCCCCGGCAGCGGATTTAGGCACTGTCCTGCTCTGCAATCCGAACGGGGCCCCGGCCGAATTACGGTCGTCCCGCCGCCCCGTTTGCCATCAATGCTGCAAGGAGTGGGCGATGAGCACCCGCGCTAACGCTATCGAAGCGGTCGAACGGTATTTCGATGCCGATGAGTTCCGGGCGGAGTTGGCAACCCGCGTGGCGGTGCCAAGTTCGTCGCGCGAGGAAGAGCACAAGCCCGACCTGTTCGCCTATCTGGACGACCTCATGCGGCCGCGCTTCGAGGCAATGGGTTTCGACGTGCACATTCACGCCAATCCCGTTCTGGACCGTGCGCCCTTCCTGGTGGCGCGCCGGATCGAGGATCCCAGCCTGCCGACCCTGTTCTGCTACGGCCACGGCGACACCGTGCCGGGCGAGGAGGGGCGCTGGAAGGACGGCCGCGATCCCTGGACCCTGGACGTCGTGAAGGACGAACGCTGGGGCGAGCGTTGGTACGGACGCGGCACCGCCGACAACAAGGGCCAGCACGCCATCAACATGGAGGCGATGCGCCACGTTCTGGAGACCCGCGGCAAGCTTGGCTACAACGTCACCTTCCTGATCGAGATGGCCGAGGAGATGGGTTCGCCCGGCCTGCGGGAGTTCTGCTTCTCCCAGAAGGAATTGCTGAAGGCCGATCTGCTGATCGCGTCCGACGGGCCGCGCCTGGCCGCCGACAAGCCGGACATGAAGCTCGGCACCCGCGGCTGCCTGAACTTCCGCATGCGGCTGGAGTACCGCGAGGGCGGGCACCACTCCGGCAACTGGGGCGGGCTGTTGGCGAACCCGGCCATCGTGCTGATGCACGCCATCACCTCCATTGTCGGGCCGAAAGGCCAGATCAAGCTGCCGGCCCTGAAGCCGGAGCACATGCCGAACTCGGTGCGGTCCGCGCTTGGCGGGCTCGAAGTCGTTCCGGGACCGGACGACCCGTCGATCGATCCCTGGTGGGGCGAGCCGAACTTCACGGCCGCCGAGAAAGTGTTCGGCTGGAACACTTTCGAGGTCCTGTCGTTCATCAGCGGCGATCCGGACAAGCCGCAGAACGCCGTGCCGCCGTTCGCCGAGGCGATCTGCCAGATCCGTTTCGTGGTCGAAACCGACCCCGACACGTTCCTGCCGGCGATCCGTGCGCATCTGGAGGACAACGGTTTCGACGGCATCGTGGTCGACACCATGCGCCAGTCGATGCTGGGCGCCTCGCGGCTCGACCCGGACCATCCCGCGGTAGGCTGGGCGTCCGCGTCGATCGAGAAGACCCTCGGCGTGAAGCCGGGGGTCATCCCGAACTCCGGCGGGTCGCTGCCCAACGACATCTTCCTCGACATGCTCGGCATGGCGACCCTGTGGGTGCCGCACAGCTACGCCGGCTGCTCGCAGCACGCGCCGAACGAACATGTCCTGGCCCCGCTGATGCGCGACGGTCTGCGGATGATGACCGGGCTGTTCTGGGATCTGGGCGAGGAGTTCCCGCGCGCCTGACGGCACGACAGTGACCATGGCAAGCGGCAGGGTGGACCGGGCGGATCCGCGCAGCGATCCGGACGGCAGGCCACCCGTGCGTGAGTTGGCGTTCGGCGCCGACTGCTATGCGGTCAACCTCCAGATTCAACCACCGGCCGAGACCCGTGCCGACCTGGTGCGGCTGCGCCACGCCATGGCCGGGAGCACCGGACTGGCCATGCAGCACGCGCCGGCGGAAACCCTGCACCTGACGGTATTCTCGATCGTCTATGTCCGGGCCATCTACCCGACGCCACCGGAATCGATCTGGGCAATACTGGAGCGGCCGGTTACCGAAGCGCTGCACCGCGTCGCCGGCCGAACGGCGCCGTTCACGCTGGCCTTTGACCGTACCGGGATGCGCGGCGATGCGGTTATCATAGAAGCCCACCCCAGCCCACCCCTGGAGACGATCCGCGATTCGGTTGAAGCGGCCGTATCCGGGCTCGCGCCGGTGTTCCGGACGACTTCAACTCACGCGACCGTCTCCCGGCTCGATCGGCCGGTCGACACCGCGTGGACGCGGCCGCTCGGGACGTGGCTGGAGCACCCGGTGGTCGAGTGGCCGGTCGACGCGATGCGCCTTGTGCTGGAACGACGCTACCCGGCACTCGACGAGACACCTCTCAGCACGTTTCCGCTTGCCGGATAACGGTCGAACTCGAGCGCTGCCGGGATCGGTGTAGTGTCGATGGTGGCGTTGGCTGGCCCGCCCGACCTGCGTAGCGTGCGGCCGGCCATCCACCTGAGGAGGAACGCATGGATCTGAGGATCTCCGGCAAGCGCGCGCTGATCACCGGGGCAACCACCGGGATCGGGCGGGCGACTGCGCTGGCCCTGACCGCCGAAGGGGTTCAGGTTGCCATCGCCGGCCGAAACGAGGCTCTGCTTGCGGCGCTGCGGGACGAAATCTCCGCATCCGGTGCACCGACCCCGACGGCAATCGCCGCTGACATCACGACCGTCGACGGGACGGACCGGGTGGTCGACGAGGCGCAGCATGCGCTCGGCCGCATCGATATCCTCGTGAACAACGCGGGTGGGTCCCGGCCCCGCCCGGAGTCCGATGCCGGTTCGACGAACGATGCCTGGTGGGACGAAGCTTTCGCCCTCAATTTCTCGGCCGCGCGACGGATCACCGAGGGTCTACTGCCCGGCATGAAAGCCGCCGGCTGGGGCCGCATCGTCACTCTGACCGGTGCGATGACCCAGCGGCGCATCAACGCTGCCTCCCCCGCCAAGGCGGCGCTGTGGAGTTGGTCGCGCAGCCTGTCCGCCGAACTGGCGCCTCACGGCATCACCGTCAACTGCATCGCGCCGGGCCGGATCAACACTCCGCAGATCACCGGTCGGCTGTTCCCCACCGAGGAGGCCCGCCGCGCCGAGATCAGCCAGAGCATCCCGATGGGCCGGTTCGGTGAACCGGAAGAACTGGCGGCGCTGGTGGCGTTCCTGGCATCCGAGGCCGCCGGCTACATCACCGGTGCCCAGGTCCCGGTAGACGGCGGCATGATCCGCATGGCCATGCCGTAGGCCGGAATACACAATGAAAACATGCAATTGATTTGCGTAATCTCACCCCGGCATGACCGTCGGCGTGGATTTGACGTTGCCGACCCATGGCGCCCGAAGTATACAATCTACGATAGTCATCCTCTGGATTGCGACATGTCAGCCAGTATCACCCCGCTCCGTCACGTCGAACCTGTTCGAAAGAGTCTTCTGAGGATGGGGTCCGCTGGACAGCGGTTGCAGGCGGGACTGGCGACCTGGTTCGACCTGCTGCATAAACGGTCGCCTGAAGACCGTGCTGCCTGTATCCTGTCCTTTCCGGAGATCGTCGGCGAGCGCAGTGTCGTGTTCGAGCGAAGCGAGCATGGTGTGCTGGCCGATCCGATCTTCGTAGGGGATGAGCTGACGCGGATGCACGAAGGTATCGCGGCGGAAACGGTCCGTGAGGTGAGTCTGGCGACGCCAATCGCCTTCACCCATGAATGGGGCCAGGACAGCGCCGTGAACTCGCTGGTGCTTCCGTTCGGCCGTCCCCATCAGATGGTGGTGATACTGTTCGATTGGTGAGGGCGATGTCGTTGCGTGTCTACTCGGGTCAGGCAGAAGTGACCCGGGTGCGTTTCATGGGCACCGACGGCTTCGTGGTCGGAACCGACACGCCGTTGATCCGCCTGTACAACGCCTGGGAAAATCGCCGTCGCCGCCACCTCCTGCCGGAGCAAGAGGTCTTGCTGACCGACACGATGTTGGGCCAGGTGATCGGCTACATGCACCTCGTCGACGTTCGCGCCGATGACCCTGACCGGTTCGTATTCGAGAGCTACGGCTTCCGCGCCAGGGTGGCCAAGGCGGCGAACTTCACCGGCCGCCGCCTCGCCGAGATTCCCAGTCCGGGGTACCGGTCCTTCGTCCGGGATTCCTACGCGATGGTGAAGGCCTCAGGCACCGCTGTTCTGTCGCGCATCGCCACCACCCATCTGGACTACACCGGCACCTACCATCGGCTGGTGTACCCGCTGACCGACAATGGTCGCGACGTCACGCATCTCGCAGTGGCGGTCTGTCATCCGAACTAGATCGTCCTCGAACTGGGCGACGATCTGGTCGAGATCGATGTGGATGACGAACACCCGCGCATCGGCGCGGGTTGGCGGGAAGTATCCCTCGACGACAGCGTGCGACTCCGGAAAGCCGTAGGCCTGGGCTGAAAGCCCCGAGTCGTGGATGCCCTCGAACACCAGGCCGCAGTGCCGGTCGACGCTCCAGTTGATGATCGACAGCGCGCGGACCAGCCGCGGCAGTATCCACGACAAGCCGTCCTTGCGCCGCCGCGGATGGACCCACAGCCCGCCGGCGTGACCGACCCGGCCGGTGTACCGGCCAAGCGGTACGTCCGGCAGCAGTTCCGGTCGGTCGCCCTCTCCGGGGCTGGAGTACCACACCCGGCCGGTCGCCAGTTCATTGGCAACGAAGTCATCGGTCCGGAACAGCCGGTCGGCAATGCATGCCGCCACCCCGACCTCGTCATTGAGCTGCAGCCAGAACGCTTCGTTTGCCCTCAGGTCACTGTGAGCGGGATCGAAGGTCGGGTTCACGATTCCGATCTTCGGTGCCGAACGCAGCAGGGCCGCCCAGCCGCTCAGGTCGAAGTTGAGCGACAACCGGTAACCCGATCGCTGCAGCAAGCCGATCGACTCCGTCATGTACCGCTGAGCAAGTTCCAGATGACTGGCCATGGCCGGTCTCCCCACAAGGTTTTGTACTATCGTATATAATACACCACCTGATGTAGGGTTTCCGGCCTTCTCGCACCCTATGGTCGGGCAGGCGGAAAACGCGCGTCTCCGGACGGCTGACGGGCCACGCCCGCCGTTGTCGGATTTTCAGAATGCTGCGACTCGGAACGCGATGCCGATTCAGGGCCGGAAACGACGAAGGCCGGGCACACGGCCCGGCCTTCGATCACGCGCGTTGCGGCAACCGGTCAGGTGCCGTCAGGCCCCTTGCCGGTTCGGGTCATCCCAACCCGGGCAGCCAACGCCGCCTCCAGGAACGCATCGATGTCACCGTCGAGCACCGCCGACGGATTGCCCGACTCCTCGTTGGTCCTCAGGTCCTTCACCATCTGGTACGGCTGCAGGACATAGGACCGGATCTGGTGGCCCCACCCGATGTCCGACTTGGTGGCCTCGGTGGCGTTGGCCTCTTCCTCGCGCCGCTTCAGCTCGGCCTCGTAGAGCCTGGCTTTGAGCATCTCCATCGCGGTCGCCCGGTTGCGGTGCTGCGATCGGTCGGCCTGGCACTGCACCACGATGCCGCTTGGGATGTGGGTGATCCGGATCGCGGAATCGGTCCGGTTGACGTGCTGGCCACCGGCGCCGGAAGCGCGATAGGTGTCGACCTTCAGGTCCTTGTCCTCGACCACGATGTCGATCGAATCGTCGATCACCGGATAGACCCAGGCGCTCGAGAAGCTGGTGTGGCGGCGCGCTTGGCTGTCGTACGGCGATATCCGCACCAGCCGGTGAACGCCGCTCTCGATCTTCAGCCAACCGTAGGCGTTGTGGCCGCTGATCTTGACGGTTGCGGATTTCAGGCCGGCTTCTTCGCCCTGGCTCTCTTCCAGCCACTCGACCTTGAACCCGCGCCGTTCCGCCCAGCGGGTGTACATCCGCAACAGCATTTCCGCCCAGTCCTGGGCTTCGGTGCCGCCGGCACCGGCGTGGACCTCAAGGTAGCAATCGTTGGCATCGGCCTCGCCCGACAGCAGACTCTCGATCTGCATCGACTCAGCCTTCACCCGGATCGCTTCGAGTTCCTTCTCGGCATCGACAACCGTGGCGTCGTCGCCCTCGGTCTCGCCGAGCTCGATCAGCATCAGCGCGTCCTCAAGCCCCTGGCTCAGCTGCTTGACCTCGCCAAGCTGCCTCTCCAGGCGCGTGCGCTCCTGCATCAGTTTCTGCGCGCGATCGGGATCATCCCAGAGCGCCTGGTCCTGGGTCAGCGCATCCAGTTCGGACAGGCGGGTCGTCGAGACATCCCAGTCAAAGATGCCTCCTCAGCAGCTCGATCGACTGCTTGATCTCTTCGGCGGTTGCGGTGATTTCCGCGCGCATGGCGTTCTCCGAGACGCAGGGTGGTCGGGCGTCCGGACGACTTAATAGAGCCCCGACCCGCCGGTCGCAACAGGCGGTCGCGGTCCGCTTGTCGCCGACGGTGCGGCATCAGTGTCGCCGGACGGCACACCGCCGTCGAGGACGGTCCGCACGCTGCCCGGTTCGGTACCCGGCTTGAACGCTTCGAGCATCGCGCCACGGGCGCCCGGCGAGGCCCGAACGCCGGTATCGTGGTCGATCCAGACCAGTCGAACACCCGGCGGTATCCGGAAATCGACGACCGGGGTGCCGTCCAGCGCCTCGCCCATGAAATCCTTGAAGATCGGGGCGGCAACGCTCGATCCGGTATCGCGGGCACCAAGCGTGCGCGGCTGATCGAAGCCGACGAACACCCCGACCGCCAGGTTCGGCGAGAACCCGATGAACCAGGTGTCGAAATTCTCGTTGGTGGTGCCGGTCTTGCCCGCCAGCGGCCGGCCGAGCTCGGCGATCCGCCGGCCCGTTCCGCGCAGCACCACGCCCTCCAGCATCGACACGATCTGATACGCCGATGCCGGATCGACCAGCTGCGCGCGCGTGTCCGGGATCGCCGGCGGCGACCCCCCGTTCCACGAGGACGGGTTGCAGCCTTCACACGGCCGCGTGTCGTGGCGCCACAGCGTTTTTCCGTGTCGGTCCACGATGCGGTCGATCAGGCTCGGCTCGATTCGCTTGCCGCCGTTCACCAGCATGCCGTAGGCCGCGGTCATCTGCAGCAAGGTGGTCTCGCCGGCCCCCAGCGAATAGGACAGGTGCGGCTTCATGCCTTCGACCACTCCGAAACGCTCGGCATACTCGACGACCTTCTCCATCCCGATGGTCTGCGCCAACCGCACGGTCATCAGGTTGCGGGACTGCTCGATACCGATCCGCATCGGCGTCGGTCCGTAGAACTTGTTGGTGTAGTTCGACGGCTTCCACTTTCCGAGACCGACACCCTGGTCGATCACGAAGGGTGCATCCAGGATCTGGGTCGTTGGTGAGTACCCCTCGTCCAGGGCCGCCAGGTAAACGAAGGGCTTGAACGACGAGCCGGGCTGCCGCCTGGCTTGGACCGCCCGGTTGAACTCGCTCATCTTGGGATCATAGCCACCGCTCATCGCCAGGACCCGACCGGTGTGCGGGTCGAGCGCAACGATCGCCCCGCCGACATCCGGGATCTGGCGCAACGCGTAGGTACCGTCCGGATACGCCTCGCCATCCTCGCCGGCGGCCACCGGCTCGACCGGAATCACGTCGCCGGGTTTCAGGACCTCGTCGACCGACTTCGGCTGCCCGCCGAACCGCTGGTCCTCCAACCATGCGCGTGCCCATTTCACCTCGGCGTACGGGATGGTCCCCAGCGCGCCATCGGCGAAGCCGATCCGGGCGTCCTTGGCGTTCGACTGCAACACAACGGCAAGGCGCCAGCTTCCGAGCCCCTTCGGCGGCTCGATCGCCGCCAGGGCATCGCCCCAGCCGGCGACGACCGGTACCGTCGCGACCGGTCCGCGCCAGCCGTGGCGCCGGTCGTAGTCCTCGAGTCCGCGCCGCAGCACCTTGTCGGCAATCACCTGCAGGCGGGAGTCGATGCTGGTCCGGACCGACAGGCCACCTTCGTACAACGGACCCTCGCCGTACTGCCGCAGCAGGTGTCGGCGGACCTCTTCGGCAAAGTAGTCAGCCGAGGCAACATCGCTCGCCGAGGTGGCGCGCGTTACCAGCGGCTCGCCAAGTGCTGCGTCGCCTTCGGCCTGTGAGATGAAGCCGTTGCGGCGCATCTGGGAAATCACGTAGTTGCGCCGTTCGACGGCCGCCTGGTGGCGCCGGATCGGATGATAGTTGTTCGGTGCCTTGGGCAGGGCTGCAAGGTACGCGGCCTCGCCGACAGTCAGCGCCGACAGCGGCTTGTCGAAGTAGTTCAACGCCGCAGCGGCCACTCCGTAGGAGCCGAAGCCCAGATAGATCTCGTTAAGATACAGTTCGAGGATCCGGTCCTTGCTCAGCGAGCGCTCGATGCGGAAGGCCAGGATCGCTTCCTTGGCCTTGCGCTCGACCGAGACCTCGTTCGTCAGCAGGAAGTTTTTCGCAACCTGCTGGGTGATCGTCGACGCTCCGACCGGCCGGCGCCCCGCGCCGTAGTTCTTCACGTTGATGACGATGGCCGACAACAGGCTGACGAAGTCGACGCCGGGGTGTTCGTAGAAGTTCTTGTCCTCGGCGGCCAGGAAAGCCTTGATGACCCGCTTGGGAATCGCCTCGATCGGGACGAAGACCCGCTCGTTCCGGGCATACTCGGCCAGCAGCCGCCCGTCGCCTGCATGCACGCGAGTCACCACCGGCGGCTCGTAGTCCGCAAGGTAGTCGTAGTCCGGCAAGCCGCGTCCGAAGTGATAGAAGCCGTACAGTACGGCGCCGGCGCCCGCGATCGCCATGATGAAGATCGTTGCCAGAAGTCCGAGAAGCCACCGCATTCTGCGTCAGTCCTTAGCCCGTTCGCGCTTCCCCGCTTGCCTCCCGCCCGTCGGGAAACCTAGCAGATCGCCGCCTGATGCGCAGCGTTATCGTCGAAATGTGACGCGGCTGTGGTTGATCCGGGAGTTCAGCGGTAAGCGGACTGGACGCCCTGGAAGTAGCTGTCGATCGCCCGGGCGAGCCCCTCGGCGAGACGATTCCGGAAAGCCGGGTCCTCCAGGTTCTTGTGGTCGGTCGGATTGGACAGGAACCCAAGTTCGACCAGCACCGACGGCACGTCCGGAGCCTTCAGGACAGCGAAGCCGGCAAACCGGTGCGAGCGGTTCAGAAGCGGGGTGACCTTCGCCATCTCCTCGACAACGTGCGCCGCCATCCGCGCCGACAGGTTCTTGGTCCGCCGCTGGGCGAGATCGATCAGGATATCGGTTACCTCGGGCGCCTGGTCCGACAGGTCGAGGCCGGCAATGATGTCGACCTTGTTCTCTTCCGCGGCCAGGGCCGCCGCCTCCTGGTCCGAGGCGGTTTCGGACAGGGTGTAGACGGACAGGCCGCGCAGCGACTTGTCGTCGATTGAGTCGGCGTGCAGCGACATGAACAGGTCCGCGCCGGCCCGGCGCGCGATGGCGATCCGGTCGCGCAGACCGACGAAGGCATCGCGATCCCGGGTCATGACCACTTTGTAGCGGCCGGTCTGCTCGAGCCTCTGGGCCAGCGTCCTGGCCGCCGCCAGCACGATTTCCTTCTCGTGATGCTTGTGGCCGAGGGCGCCCGGGTCGACGCCGCCATGCCCCGGGTCGATCACGATGACCCGCCGCAAATCGCCTGCCGGTGCCGGAACCGGTGTCGGCGCCTCGAGGGATGGGGCCCGGAGCGCCACGCGCTTGGCCACCGAATCGTTCGATGCGGCGATGAAGGTGTCCCGATCGGTCGGAGCCAGATCGATCACCAGACGGTGTCCGTTGCTGCCGGACGGCGGCAGCACGAACGCGGCCTTGACGATCATCGGCGCGCTGGCGTCGATCACCACCCGCGACGTGCCGGGCTCGAACAACCCGTAGCGCCAGCCGGTGACGGCTCCGACCCGCCGTGACCGACCGTCATCCGGCAGGTTGAAGTTCAATTGCGGAAGGTCAACGACAATGCGGTAGGGGTCCGGTAGCAGGAAGACCAGAAAGTCGGCGCGATCGCTGAGGTCAAGGACGAAGCGGACCTTGTCCGGGTGCTGGCCGACCCGCAAGTCGGTCACGTCCGTCGCCGCTCGCACGGGTCCGCCAACCGCCAGCACGGCGACCCCTACTGCAATCGCGAACATCATCATGATCCGGCAGATCGCAGCCACCCGCCCGCTCCTCCATCACAAACCTCTGCGAGATTGCCGGATGAACCGTCGCAACGCAACAAAAAGAGTTCAATTTCATCAAATTAGGCGATAGAGTTTCGAGTGCACATGAACAGCTTCGATGTTGCGTTGTCCCTTCTAAACGCTGCGGCGCCTGCCGCAGGCGCGAAAGAAACCATTGTTTGCATGGACACGGAACAGTATGGTGCCTCTGTTCTGGCAGGCTGTCAGATCCGGGAGTTTCCTGGGACTGAACCGAGCCGTGGAACAACCGACAGATCTTTTCGAACACCAGTTGAACGGCCTATCCGTTCGACCGGCGCAGGGCCAAATCACGTGAGACCTGCTTCTTTTCCGACCGGAACGGCGACGGTTACCACCCCGTCGCCCGCACCGATGCCGACGAGCCTGATCGACACCGATCTTGGCGCGCGGCGTGGTGCGCGTTGTCCGGCCCGGACCCGGCATGACGCCGGAAGACCTTCAACCCAATGCACCGCGCCCGCGGCCGCGCGCTCACGCGCCGCTGCGATCGTCCGCTTTCAGCGGTGGCGCGCGACGGAGATCAGCCTCAATGACCAAACGTATGCTCATCGACTCCACCCACCCGGAGGAAACCCGGGTTGTGGTGGTCGACGGCAACCGTCTCGAAGACTTCGACTTCGAGACCGCTACCAAGAAGCAGCTCAAGGGTAACATCTACCTCGCCCGGATCACCCGGGTAGAGCCGTCGCTGCAGGCTGCCTTCGTCGAGTACGGCGGCAACCGTCATGGCTTCCTGGCGTTCTCGGAAATCCACCCGGACTACTATCGTATTCCGATCGAGGATCGCGAAGCCCTGCTCCGCGAGGAGCGCGCGCGCGCCTCTGAGGAGATGGAGGACGACAACGACGAGCCCGAGGTGTCCGAGGAGCCTGCGGCTTCCGACACCGACGAGAGCGCGTCCGGCGCCGAAGGCGACGCCGCAGAGACCCAGGCCCGCCCGGAGACGGTCGGCGGCGACCCCGTCGAGGACGTGCGCCGTAAGCGCAAGACCGTCAACCGCCGCTACAAGATCCAGGAAGTGGTCGCCCGCCGGCAGATCATGCTGGTGCAGGTCGTCAAGGAAGAGCGCGGCAACAAGGGTGCCGCCCTCACCACCTACCTGTCGCTGGCCGGTCGTTACTGCGTGCTGATGCCGAACACCGCGCGCGGCGGCGGCGTCAGCCGCAAGATCACCCACGCCGGCGACCGCAAGCGGCTCAAGCAAATCGTCGAAGGCCTGGACGTTCCGGACGGCATGGCGGTGATCGTTCGCACCGCCGGCAGCGAGCGCACCAAGACCGAGATCAAGCGCGACTACGAGTACCTGCTGCGCCTGTGGGACGACATCCGCGAGACCACGCTGAAGTCCAGTGCGCCGTGCCTGATCTATGAAGAAGCCAACCTGATCAAGCGCTCGATCCGTGATCTCTACGCCCGCGACATCGACGAAGTGCAGGTCGAAGGCGAGGAAGGCTACCGGATCGCCAAGGACTTCATGAAGGCGCTGGTGCCGAGCCATGCCAAGCGCGTGCAGCCGTACCGCGACCCCCACACCCCGCTGCTGCATCGCTATCAGGTCGAAAGCCAGCTGGACGCCATCCACAGCCCATCGGTCGAGCTGAAATCGGGCGGCTACATCGTCCTGAACCAGACCGAGGCGCTGGTCGCGATCGACGTCAACTCGGGCCGCGCTACCAGTGAGCGCAACATCGAGGAGACAGCGCTCAAGACCAATCTCGAGGCCGCCGACGAGGTGGCTCGCCAGCTGCGCCTGCGCGACCTCGCCGGGCTGATCGTGATCGACTTCATCGATATGGAGGAGTCACGCAACCAGCATGCGGTCGAGCGCCGCATGAAGGAGGCGATGAAATCCGATAGGGCGCGCATCCAGATCGGCCGGATCAGCCATTTCGGCCTGATGGAGCTGTCCCGGCAGCGGCTGCGACCGTCCCTGTTCGAGGCGAGCACCCAGGTATGCCCGCACTGCAAGGGCACCGGCCACATCCGCTCGGTCGAGTCGGCTGCGCTGCACGCCCTGCGGGTCATCGAAGAAGAGGGCATGCGCAATCGCTCGGCGGAGATCGTCGTCTACATCCCCGCCAGCATCGCGCTCTACATCCTCAATCACAAACGCGCCCGACTGGCCGAGATCGAGCAGCGCTACGGCTGCCAGGTCTTGCTGGAGCAGGACGAAAGCCTGATCCCGCCTGATCACCGGATCGAGCGTCCGCGGCCGAAGACCGCCGAAGAGCGCGCCGCCTTCCAGAACGCCGTGGCATCCGTGCCGGTGGTCGTCGAGGACGAGGACGACATCGTCGACGAGACCGACGACAGCGACGAGAACGAGGATCAGCCGACCCAGGGCAAGCGCAGCAGCGCCCCAGAACAGGCGTCCGACGACGAGCGCGGCACGCGACGGCCCCGGCGTCGGCGACGCGGTGGGCGTCGGCGGAGCGGCGAAGGATCGGACGATCGTCCGGCCGCTGAGACGGCGGCACCGGAGAGTGACTCCGGGGAAGCCGACGCGGTCAGCCAGCCGGCCGCCGAGAACGAGGAGCGGTCGGGCGAGTCCGAGGAAGACGAGGCCACCCGCAAGCGGCGCCGGCGCGGCCGGCGTGGCGGTCGGCGGCGGGCCCGTCGCAGCGACGAGGACGCCTCCGTCCAGGCCGGCGGCGAGACCGGCGATACCGAACAGGCTGCCGAGAGCGCGGGCTCGACCGAAGAGACCGTGCCGGCCGAGGTTCCAGTGGCGCCGGTTGCCGATACCGTGGATGCGACGCCATCCTTGGATGTCCCCGAGACCGTCCAGCCGGAGAATGCTGCGGCTGTGCCGTCGACCGACGCTCCAGAGCCGGAGACCGTCGACGCCGCCGCCGCTTCGGCCGCACCGATCGATGTCGTGGCCGAAGAGCCGGTGAAGAAGGCCAAGCCACGGTCTCGCGCCAAGGCGAAGCCCGCGGCAAAGGCCGCAGACAAGGCTGACGAGACTGCCGAGAAGCCCAAGCGTGCGCCGCGCCGTCGCAAGAAGGCCGAGCCCGCCGAAGATGTGGCGGCTGTGGCGGAAGCCCCGGTCGAGGCAACTCCCGCCGCCGACCCTGTGGACCACGCCATCACCGGCGAGACCGGTCAAGACCAGACGGTCGCGCAGGACGTCGAAGCACCCGCCGCTTCTGCTCCGGTGCCGGCGAACGAGCCAATCGCCGCAGCCTCGCTGATCGAGGTCAAGACGATCGACGCGCCTGTCGAGAAGCCGAAGAAGGGCTGGTGGCGCCGCTGATCCGCGGTCTCCATCCCTGATCTGTCGAACCCCGGCCGGCACCCGCTGACCGGGGTTCTTCTTTGGTGGGGAGTGAACGGTGGTTAGCGCAGCCAGCCGGCGATCCGGCGGCAGGCTTCCGCCATGGTATCGGTCGCTCCGGCGAACGAGAACCGGACCGTGGCGTGCCCGCGCGACGGGTCGAAGTCCACACCCGGGGTGCAGGCCACACCGGTCTCGGCCAGCAACCGCCGGCAGAACTCGACGCTGTCGTTGGTGTGCGCCGCCACATTCGCATAGACGTAGAATGCGCCATCGGCCGGCGCCAGATCGTCCAACCCCGCCTTCGGCAACTCGTTCAGCAGCACGTCCCGGTTGGCGGCGTACCGCCGCAGGTTGGCCTGCAACTCCTCTTCGCACTCGAATGCCGCCACCGCCGCGATCTGCGACAGGGTCGGCGGCGAGATGAAGAAGTTCTGCGCCAGGCATTCGACCGACCGCAACAGGTCCTGCGGCACGACCATCCAGCCGATCCGCCAGCCGGTCATCGAAAAATACTTCGAGAAGCTGTTGATGACGATCGCGTTCGGGTCGGTCTCAAGGGCGGTCACCGGCCGGATTCCGTACCCGATGCCGTGGTAGATCTCGTCGGAGATCAGCCTGACGCCTCGGCTTCGGCACCACTCCGCCAGCTGCCGCATCGCCGGGCCATCGAGCATCGTGCCCGTCGGGTTCGACGGGCTGGCCACGATGACGCCGTCGATCGGGCCCGCCGCCTCCAGCCGCTCCACCGTCGGCTGGTAACGATCTGCATGTTCCGTCGGCAGGTCCACGGCCTCGATGTTCAACGCCTGCAGAATGTTGCGGTAGGCAGGGTATCCCGGCGACGCCAGGGCAACCCGCGCGCCAGCGTCGAAGGCCGACAGGAACGCCAGTTGAAAACCGGCTGACGATCCGGTGGTGACGGCGATCCGGTCGGCCGGAACCGCCACCCCGTACAGATCGTGGTAGTGACGGGCGATCCGTTCGCGCAACGCCGGGATGCCAAGGGCGACCGTGTAGCCGATGCGATCGGACTCCAAGGCTCGCCGCGCCGCATCCAGGACGCCCTTCGGCGCAGGCGTCGACGGCTGCCCGACCTCAAGATGCAGGACCTCCTGTCCGGCGGCTTCTCGGGCTGCGGCGGCCGACATCACGTCCATCACGATGAACGGAGAGACCTGCCCGCGCCTTGAGGGGCGCAGGCCGCGCGGCGCGCTACCGGTCATTTCCCGCGCTCGAAGAAGCCCAGGCCACGGGATCGCGGATCAACTGCCGCCTCGCAGCGCAACTCGCGCCTCGGGATGCCCTCGACGCAGCGGAAGCCATTGACCCGGCCGATTTGCGGTTGTTCGGACAGGCGGTAGCCGATGCCCTCCAGCGCGCGACGCTGCTCGTCCGGCACGCCCAGTTCAACCACCATGGTGTCTCCGCCACCGGCATAGTGCGCGCGTGGAGCCGCAACCACCGCATCCAGATGCTCCTGGAGTTCCCAGTGATCCAGCGCGGTTTCCA
The DNA here is from genome assembly GCF_040219215.1 of Thalassobaculum sp. Lineage (GTDB taxonomy): Bacteria > Pseudomonadota > Alphaproteobacteria > Thalassobaculales > Thalassobaculaceae > Thalassobaculum_A. The sequence goes on along the minus strand of NZ_JAVJSX010000008.1, from coordinate 685,535 downwards.
GCAGCGCCGACAACGCCGGACGGCCGCCCGACGACGCCATTGCCAGATGAAGCTGCGAGGCATTGGTATTGCCGACCATCAGCGCCGCCGCACCCGGTCCGCCATCCGTTGCAGCGACCGGTTGGCCAAGCAGGAACCCGAAGCCCGGCGCCACCTTGCCGGTGCCGAACGGCGCCCCGAGGCCGATGGCGCATCCGACCGACATGCCGGACCGGTCGACTGCATAGAACCCGGTGGCCCCGGAGACCTCCGCGCCCCGCTCGCCCAGCGTCCCGGCCAGCCGGGATCGCGGTGCCGACAGCCCGCGGCGTGCCGGATCGTATCCCGCCATGGCATCCTCGGCCGCGTCGGCGCTGAGAGCGCGGGCCCCGCCAACGGCCGCCACGCTCGCCCGGCTCATGGCCTCGGCCAGCAGGTGGCGGCGCGTCGCGACGCTGCCGTCGCCCCAGTCCGCGCCCTTGAGCACCGAGGCCAGTGCAATCTCCGACAACGCCGTGTCGGTCAGGTCCTGGCCCGCAACGGCCCACGAGTGGTTGTCGTGCTCCAGCCCCTGGACGGTGGACCACCGCGGCAAGGCGTCGCGCAGCCGGTCGATGTCGACGGCATAACCGGCGTGGCCGGCGGCCGCGATGAAGTCCTTGGCCATCGGCCCGGAATACAGCGCCCCGACCCCGTCGCCACGCAGCCGGCCGAAGGTCGCCGACAGATCGAGCTGGACCAGCATGTCCTGCTGGTTCAGCGGCCGACCGTTCGGCAGGAACACCCGCGCCGTCTCGGGATCGGCGCGCAGGATGCCCCCGTCGGCGGCCAGGTCTTGGGCGAACGCCCGGCTCACCGGCTCTCCGAACCGTGCCAGCCGCTCCGCCGCGATCAGCAGTTCCTCGAACTTGGTCCGGCCGTAACGGGCGTTCAGCGCGAACATCGCGCGCGGTCCGGAAGGCAGCGACACCGTCGGTCCCTGTGCCGACGCGGGGGCCGGGTAAAACTCCAGGCGCTCGAAGCGCGGCCCCTCGACCGGGTCGAACACCAGGCAGGACCCGGTGGCGCCGAGACCGCCGGAGGACGGCAGGGTCGCCGCCAGCGCGAAATAGGTGATCACCGCGGCATCGGCGGCCGATCCGCCATTGACCAGGACGTCGCGCGCCAGCAGGGCGGCGCGGGGCTCCTCCACTGCGACGGCACCGAAAAATCCTTCCGGAACGTCGATCGTGTCGCGGGCGCAGGCGGCAAGCCCGAACACGGTGATTGCCGCGGCAGCCATGCTGATGACACGATTTCGCACGAGCGTGCGATAGTTGCCGGCCCGGGTTTTCGGGAGGACGAGCCAGCGGTAAGGTGCCACGGCAAAAAGGCGGGCAGTTATGGACATGCGCAAAACCGGTCGGTGGATCTCTTGTGTCGCGCTGACGGCATTGATGACCTTGTCGAACGTAGGGTTGTCCTTCGCCCAAGGCCGCAGCCTCATCCGCGACGCGGAGATCGAAGCTACCATCCGTGATTTCTCGACGCCACTGTTCCAGGCGGCCGGATTGGTCCCCGAGGCCATCGACATCTACATCATCAAGGACGACAGCCTGAACGCGTTCGTCGCGGGCGGCCAGAATCTGTTCATCCACACCGGCCTGCTGATGCGCACCAAGGATCCTCTGGAGCTGATCGGGGTGATCGCCCACGAAACCGGCCACATCTCCGGCGGCCATCTCGCACGGACCTCCGATGCCATCAGTTCGGCGTCGACGGCGGCGCTGGTTGCCACGATCCTGGGGCTCGGCGCGGCCTTGGCCGCGGGCAACGCCGGCGCCGGCGCGGCCATCGCGCTCGGCGGCAGCAGCGTCGCGGAACGTTCGTTCCTGGAGTACAGCCGGACCCAGGAATCGTCCGCGGACCAGGCCGGGCTCACATTCCTTGAGCAGACCGGCCAGTCGGCGAAGGGGCTGACCGAGTTCCTGCGGGTCTTGTCGGGACAGGAACTGCTGTCGCCCTCGCGGCGCGACCCGTATCTCAACACGCACCCGCTCACCCGCGACCGGATCGCGACGGTCGAGGCGCATGTGGAGCGGTCCCAGTTCCGCGACACGCCCGCCACCAAGGACCAGTTGGACCGGCACGCCCGCATGGTGGCCAAGCTGTTCGCGTTCATCAAACCGCCGGCCCAGACGTTCCGGAAGTATCCGGAGACCGACAACAGCCTGCCGGCACGCTACGCCCGCGCCATCGCCTATTACGAGATCCCCGACCTGCCGAAGGCGCTTGAACTGGTGCGCGCCCTGAACAAGGACTACCCAGACGATCCGTTCTTCCACGAACTGGAGGGGCAGATCCTGTTCGAGAACGGCCGCCCGGTCGAGGCATTGCCCTCATACGAGACGGCACACCGGCTTGCCCCGCACAGCGGGCAGATCGAGGTGCTTCTGGCACGCAACCTGCTGGCGATGAACGATGCGGCATCGGACGAGCAGGCACTGGCCCACATGGAATCGGCGATCCGGACCGAGGACGACTGGTCGTCAGCCTGGCGCGAACTTGCCATTGCCTACGGACGGGTCGGCCGGCTTGGCGACAGCGCCCTGGCACTCGCCGAAGAGGCCATCCGCGAGCGCCGTTGGCGCGACGCGGAAGGGCAAGCCAAGCGGGCCCAGGCGCAGTTGCCCAAGGGCTCGGCCGCCACGTTGCGCGCCCTCGACATCGAAGAACTGGCCAAGCGCGAGTACGAGAAGAAGAAAAACGGCTGATCGCCGTTCACACCCGGAGAACCGAAATGCCGTTTGTTCGTCGTCTGTCCGCCGCGGCACTCGTGGCAGGAATGCTGGTCGGTGGCGCGCCGGTCGGCGCCGCCGAGCCGTTCACTGCCGAGCAGAAGACCGCGATCGAGGCTCTGATTCGCGACTACATCCTCAAGCACCCGGAAGTTCTGCTCGAATCGGTCGCCTCGATCGAGGCCCGGCAGAAGGCCCAGAAGGAGCAGGCGGTCCAGGCCGCCATCGCCGAAAACTTGACCGTTCTGGAGCGCAGCAGCGGCGATCCGGTCCTCGGCAACCCGAATGGTGACGTAACGGTGGTGGAGTTCTTCGACTACCAGTGCGGCTACTGCAAGACCATGATGCCGCCGCTGATGGAGCTGGTGCACGGCGACGGGAACATCCGTCTGGTGCTCAAGGAGTTCCCGATCCTCGGGCCGGCATCGGTCGTCGCGGCGCGGGCATCGCTGGCCGCCAACATGCAGGGCAAGTACGAGCCGTTCCACGTGACGCTGATGGGGCTGCGCGGCCGGCTCAGCGAAGGCGCGATCTGGCAGGCGGCCTCGGAGGCCGGGCTCGACCTCGACCGGCTGAAGAAGGACATGGAAGACCCGGCGGTCACGGCGATCATCGACGCCAACTACAAGCTCGCCCAGGCCCTGCAGATCGAGGGCACGCCGGCCTTCACCGTCGGCCGCGTCGTGGTGCCGGGCGCCGCGCCCAAGGAACATCTGGCCGCACTGGTGAAGAAGGCGCGCGAAGCCGGCGGTTGACGCCAAGCCGCGGGGCGCATCTCACTCCCCGTCCTGCGGTCCATCGGGCTGGCGTGAGTAGATCGACGCGGTGACCACCAGCACGGCGATCACCGTCAGGAACACCAGGCGGAATCCGGTCTCCGGCGCACCGCCGGCCACGCGGACCATGTCGATGACGGCACCGGTCCCGGTCTGCAGCAGGAACACGCCGGTCAGACCCATCAGGTTGATGCAGGCGATGGCCCGCCCGGCGCGCTGGCGGGGAACGAACCTACGGGCATGGGCGGCCAGCACGACGAACAGCGGTGCGGCACAGCTGAACACGAACAGCAGCGCGATGGCGGCCAGCATCGGCACCGTCGGCCAGATCACCAGCACGCTGAGGCACACGACCTCCACCGCGACGCCTGCCAGGATCAGGTGCTTGCGGGATGGCGCCAGGCGGTCCAGCACGCCGTAGGCGTAAGTGCCCAAATGCAACGCGATCACCAGCACCAGCAGGGCCACCGAAGCCTCGGCGTGGCTGAGTTGCTGGACTTGCGCGAAGTACGGTCCGGCCCACAACCCGCCGATGGTCATGAACGGCGCGGTGAAGCAGATGCCCATGACGAAGATCCGGCGCAGCTCCCGCATCCGCATCACCTCGAACAGGCCGCGCACCGACTGGATCAGGCTCTCTCTCGGGCCCGGTTCGGCCGCGCCGGAATCCGTCGGCCCGTCGCGGACCATGAACCGGATCGCCACCATGACCAGCCCGGTCATTGCGGCCAGGGCCAGGAACGTACCTTCGATCCCGTAGCGCTCCAGCGCCAGAGCCAGCGGGGTCGTGGACAGCACGCCGCCGATTCCGCCGGCCACCCCGACCAGCGTTCCGGTCGCCTGCGCCACCCGGTCCGGCGGCGCCCATCCCATGGCGATCAGATAGACCGCGGTGATCACCCCGCCGTGGCCGACGCCGATCGCCAGACGGCCGGCAAGCAGCCCCCAGGTGCTGCCGGCCAGCGCGAACACCACTATTCCCACCAGCGAGATCAATCCCATCACCAGCAGGGTGCGGGTCGCGCCGATGCGGTCGAACAGGATGCCGGTCGGCAGCTGTGCGGCCGCCGATGCGAAGAACATCGACCCCATCACCGTGCCGATATCGGTCGGCGACAGGCCGCGATGCGTCCCGAGGTAGCTGGCGAGCACTCCGCCCGACGACCGGTTGACCTGAACGAAGATGAAGAAGCAGCCGAGGACCACCAGCATGCGGCGGAGCGAGCGGAGCCGATCGGCCCGCTCCGCGTCGGTCAGGGCGTCGGTCATTCGCTGTCGGGCTGTCGGGACGGATGAGCGGCCTGGAACGCCGCCAGCTCGTCGCACGCCTCGGCAATGCGTCGGATCGTCGGATAGGGCGCGAGGTCGAGCGCGTGCCGCGCGCTGTTGAACACCTGCGGCACCAGGCAGATGTCGGCCAGGCCGGGGCTGTCGCCGTGACAGAAGCGCCCGGTTCGCGGGTCGCCCGCCAGCATCGCCTCCAATGCGGCGAATCCCTCGACGATCCAGTGGTTGTACCAGGCGATCATCGCGTCCTGGGTGCAGCCCAGCGGGCCCTGGATGTATTTCAGGACCCGCAGGTTGTTCAGCGGGTGTATGTCGCAGGCGACCGCAGCGGCCAGCGCCCGGACCCGGGCCCGATCGACGGCACCATCCGGCAACAGGCGCGGGGTCTCCGGGTACGCTTCGTCCAGATACTCCAGGATCGCCGGTGACTGCGTCAGCATGGCATCGCCGTCGGCCAGCGCCGGCACCATGCCCTGGGGGTTCAGAGCGAGAAACGCCGCCGCCCGCTGCTCGCCTTTGCGCAGGTGCACCGACACCTGATCGTAGTCGAGCCCCTTCAGGTTCAGCGCGATCCGCACACGGTAGGCCGCGGACGATCGGAAATAGCCGTGCAGCACGCGGGTCATGGGGTTTCCTCAGCCAGTCGTCGTCGTAGTTTCGGCCAATGCGAATGACCGTACAACAAGTGCGGCGATTGCGCTCTTCCGCAGCAATTCGGCATCACGGCGTCAATCCGGCCGCACTGACGAAGGTTGAATGAAGCTCCGTACCACCCCGGGAGATCACCATCCGACGCCCGCTCGCCCTCTCCTCGACCATAACCTGAAGCACCGAGCGCACTTCGTCAGACCGGGCCGAGACCGGCATGCACCGGAATTCAACCGAGATCCGCTCGCCGTTCAGACGTTGAGTGCGGTGACGCACGTTCGAAAGAAACATCAAGGCGGTTCCTGCCTTGACGCAAGCAACGTGCACCTGATCATCCACATCGAATTCAATCGAAGGGGCCGTTTCACCGACATCGTCAAAGGTCACCCAGAACGTCACCCCATGCCCCGCTGGTTGAAAGAAACTCCGATCGGTGTGCCAGGGATGCAGGTCGGTCTGCACCGCCGAATTATGGCGGACGGTGCCGAGTGGCAGGATCAGCGCGGCTCGCTCGCCAAGGGCGGTGTCGGCGCGGGCCGACAGTTGCTCCGCAAAGCCGAGAAGCAATTGATATCCGGTCTTCGGACGCTCTTCGCACAGCTGTGCGAAGGTGATCTTGCCACCCGACGGCACCAGCCCGGCAATCGACGACCGTACCTCGGGCGTCGCGCATGGGAACGGCAACTTGATATACGGGATACGCATCATCCAGCCGGAGGTTACGAGATGAGAGATGCGACACGGTGCAGCATCAGGGTCATCACTGATCGCATTGCGATTCCATCCTTCAGATTCTGAGCCTAGCCAATCGCTTCATACCAAACTCCCTACGGCCTTGCCGTGAACTGGGAGCGCTCGCCCGATCAGCCGCGCACCATCGGAAAGTCCTCGCCGCGCAGCCTGTCGCCGTGCGACAGGCGAACGTCGGGAAACGGCGGCGAGACTTCGCCCTGGCGCTGGGCGAACACCACGTCGTCGCCGCAATAGCGCGCCGCAAACGCGCGGCGCCGGGCACCGCTCTGCAGGTTGCCGGGCGCGCCGTGCACCGTCAGGAACGAGAACGCGATGGCATCGCCCGGCTGCAGATCCCAGCCGAGGATCCGGTAGTCGCCGCGCTTGGCATCGATATCCGGCAGCGGTTCCAGATCGGCTTCGGCCCGGTCGTAGGCCTGGCCCTTGAACTTGGTCGGCATGAACCGCCTGCCCCAGGCGTGCGAGCCGGCGACGAACTCCACGCAGGTCGCGCGCGGCACCGGGTCGAGCGGTATCCACAGCGACACGGTCTGCCGCCCTTCCACGCAATAATACGGCAGGTCGTGGTGCCAGGGCGTACGCTCCTCGGTCGACGGCTCCTTCACCAGCACATGCTCGTGGAACAGCACCACCGAGCGCGACGCCATCAACTCGGCGGCCAGATCCGGCGCCGGCGAGTTCTTCAGGAAGTCCTCGTACTCCGGGATGCGCCGCCAGTTGCAGTAGTCACCGAAGAAATGTCCCGGCCTGCCCTCGGCCGTGTAGCCCTTGGCGTAGGGGCCGGGCTCGGCCATGTTACGATCGACACCGTTGCGCAGCGCGGCGATCCACTCCGGCCCGAACACGCCGCGCAGGGCCACCGCCCCATCGCGCCGGAACGCCTCGACCGTCTCGGGGTCCAGCCCGACCTGCTCCTGCACCGCCATGTCCATCTCCGCTGGCTGCCTCCACGCAATCGTAGCCGGGCGTCGCCGCAGCGTCATCCGGCCACGACCACAGACTGAGCCGGGCCCTGGCCGAATGTCGGCGGGCGACGATTTAACGAGTGCGATTCATTCTCCCTATAGTGGAAAGCAATCATGGCGTGCTAAACGGTGCGGCCATGCCAGCGAACGCAGCAATCAAGTTTCATCCGGGTGCCCATACCGGCGGTTCCGGTCCGATCATCGGCCGGTTGCGTGCCGGCTCGGGCTTCGTCAACGGCTTCCTGGAGCACGCGGATACCGAATCGTTCTACGTGCATGCCGAGCTGGATGCCCACATGACCGAGTTCCGGCACCTGGCCGCTGCGCGCGATCCGAAGCGCCGGCCGGTGCACTCCCTGTCGTCGTCCGGGTTGGCGGTTGCCGGCACGCTCATGCTGCCGGACCCGGCGCTCGGCAAGGCTGCACGAGCCGACCGGCGGAACGATCCGCGGCGCTACAGCCTGTGCGGCGTGACCCACACGTTGTCGAGCAAGTCGGCGATCCGTGCTGTGGGCGAGCTTCTGACAACTCCGGTCCAGCCGTGGGACGCCCTCGTCTGCACGTCGCAATCGGCCAGGGCGGTGGTCGTGAAGATCATCGAAGCGCAGGCCGAACGTCTGGCGTCCCGGACCGACGCCCCCCCCCGACCAGCCCGGTGCAACTGCCCGTCATTCCGCTCGGCGTCGACACCCCGGCCTACACCGCCGATCCACCGGCCCGGACCAGGCTCCGGGCACGAATCGGCGCTTCGAAGGACGACATCGTCCTCCTGACGCTCGGGCGCCTCACGCCGGCAACAAAGGCACACCCGGTACCGATGCTCATCGCCGCCGAACGCGCGGCGGCGGCCTGCGCTGGCCGCGGCATCGGGCTGCATCACGTTTTCGTCGGGCAGCAGACCAGCAGTGCGATGCTGGAAGCCTACCGGACTGCCGCCGCGACGTTCACCGACAAGGCGCGCGTGCACATGCTGGACGGCCAAGACGCCGCAATCGTGCACGAGGCGTGGCATGGCGCCGACGTGTTCTTCACGCTGTCCGACAATCTGCAGGAGACCTTCGGCCTGGCCCCGATCGAGGCGATGGCGGCTGGGCTGCCGTGCGTCGTCAGCGACTGGAACGGCTATCGCGACACCGTGGTCGAGGGCGAGACAGGCTTCCGGATACCGACCTTGATGCCGGCCCCGGGCGACGGTCGGGACCTGGCCGGCCGTTATCGCGACGGCGAGGATGACTATTCGATGTTCCACGCCCGGGCCTGCATGGCGACGGCGTGCAACGTCGAGCGGGCGGCGGCGGCCCTGCAGGAACTCGCGCTCAATCCGGATCTGCGGCACCGCATGGGTGCCGCCGCACGCCATCGCGCACGGACGGTCTATGACTGGCGGCTGATCGTGGGCGCCTACCAGGATCTGTGGGCTGATCTGGCAGAGATCCGCGCCGCCTCGCCGGCCTGGCGGCCCGTCGAATCGGCATCCGCGGTGACGCCCGACATCCCCGACCCGTTCCAGGTGTTCCAGGGACATCCCACCGCCACGCTGCACGGCGGGATGACGGTTCGGCCGCGCCAGCGCGACGTGCTTCGGTCAGTCGCGCGCCTGACCGCCAACACCCTCAATACCGTCGCCGTGGACCGCTCGGTGCCGAGGGCACAGTTCAACGCAGTCCTGGAAACAATCGCCGGGGGAGCGATCACGGTGAACGAGATCGAGCAGGCCCACGGGGACTGCGACGGACCAACCCTGCGCCGGTTCCTGCTGTGGCTCTACAAGTTCGACGTGATCACGATCGGCGGCGACCGAGACCACCCCTAGTCCGACCGAACCTCACACCCGCTCCACGACCTGATCGATCGACCCGAACACGCTTGCGCCGTCCCTGCCCGTCACTTCGATGCGGATGCGGTCGCCGAAGCTCATGAACGGGGTCGTCGGCTTGCCGTCGGCGATGGTCTCGATCATCCGGATCTCGGCGATGCAGGAATAGCCGTGCTTCTGGTCGGAGTTCGACACCGTGCCGGACCCGATGATGGTGCCGGCGTTCAGCGGCCGGGTCTTGGCGGCGTGGGCGACCAGGGTCGGGAAGTCGAAGGTCATGTCGACCCCGGCGTCGGTCCAGCCCACCTTGTCGCCGTTCAGGGTGCAGACCACCGGCAGGTGCAGCTTGCCGCCGTCCCAGGCGTCGCCGAGCGCATCCGGCGTCACCGCGACCGGCCCGAACGCTGTCGGCGGCTTGCCGTGCACGAAGCCGAAGCCCTTGGCCAGTTCCCCCGGGATCAGGCCGCGCAGCGAGACGTCGTTGACCAGCATGACCAGCTTGATGTGCCGGCCGGCCTCGGCGACCGACACGCCCATCGGCACATCATCGGTCACCACCGCGATCTCGGCCTCGAAATCGATGCCCCATGCCTCGTCCCTGGCCCGGATCGCCTCGGTCGGCGCCAGGAAACCGTCGGAGCCGCCCTGGTACATCAGCGGGTCGGACCAGAAGCTTTCCGGCAGTTCGGCGCCGCGCGCCTTGCGGACCAGTTCGACGTGGTTCACATAGGCCGAACCGTCGAGCCACTGGTAGGCGCGCGGCAGCGGCGAGGCGAGCTGCGCCGCGTCGAGCGGGAACGCCTCCTTGGCGGCCCCGGCCTCCAGCCGGTCGGCGAGCGCGCGCAGCCGCGGCTCCATGTGCGCCCAGTCGTCGAGCGCCTCCTGCAGGGTGTGGGCCACCCCGTGGGTGGTGACGGCGCGGCTGAGGTCGGACGACACCACGATCAGGGTGCCGTCGCGCCCGCCCTTCTTCAGCGAGGCCAGCTTCATTCCGCGGCTTCCTTCTTCGGCATCCAGGAGTTCACGTAGGCGTGGTTCTCGATCCCCTCCGGCAGCGCGCCGACCTCCAGCGCGTCGCGGGTGTCGAGCATGACCGCGTACTCGTCGGTCGCGGTCTTGCGCGGCTTGAACATGCCGCCCAGCGCCTTGGGGTGCGGGCCGTGGGTGAAGCCGCAGGGGTGGAAGGTGATCATGCCGCGGTCGATGTTGTCGCGGCTGAAGAAGTCGCCGCGGTGGTAGAACAGCACTTCGTCGAAATCGTCGTTGTTGTGGAAGAACGGCACCTTCAGGGCCGCCGGGTCCATCTCCATCGGCCGCGGGCAGAAGGTGCAGACCACGAACCGCTTGGCCAGGAACGTGGTGTGCGCCGACGGCGGCAGGTGGTAGCGGTGGCTCATCAACGGCCGGAAGTCCTCGACGTTGATCTTCACCGGCGTCAGGTCGCCCTTCCAGCCGACGGCGTCCAGCGGGTTGTACGGGTAGGTCACCGTCGACAGCGCCTCGCGGCGCTTGATGTCGATCCGCCAGATCTCTTCCTTTCCCTGCGGGGTCTGCTGGGCGCGGAACGCCTCGTCCATCACCGGAGTGTCCAGCATGGCGGGGTCGAAGATCGCATGATGGCCGACCATGCCCTTGTCAGGCAGGTGGAAGCTGTCGTTGGTCGCCTCGATCATCAGCAGGTCGGCATCGCCGTCGAACTCGGTCCGCCACATAGTGCCGCGCGGCAGCATCACGTAGTCGCCGGCCCGCAGGTCGAGGCGCCCGAAATCGCAGAACAGCTGGCCCTGGCCGTCGTGGACGAACAGCAACTCGTCGCCGTCGCCATTGCGGGCCAGCCGCTCCATCTTGCCGGACGCCCGCCAGAACCGCAGCTTCACGTGGGCGTTGTGCAGCACCGTCGCCGCCTCGAACGGCGAGTTCGGACGGTAGTTCAGCTTGTTGAGATCAAATGCGCGCGGCCGCAACGGGCCCTCCCAGTCGATCCAGCCGGTCGGCGGACGCTGGTGATAGAGGTGCGCGGCTGGACCGAAGAACCCCTCCTTCGACATCTCGCGCTCGTAGGTTCCCTCCGGCAGGTCGGTGTGCGCCTGGCGCGACGCCGTGCCTTCGATCTTCGACAGGCGAATGTAGTCTCTCATCCCTTGAGCACTCCCCGCTTGATCTGATCCTGCTCGATCGATTCGAACAGCGCCCGGAAATTGCCTTCCCCGAAGCCCTCGTCGCCCTTGCGCTGGATCAACTCGAAGAAGATCGGTCCGATCACGGTCTTGGTAAAGATCTGCAGCAGGCGGCCACCATCCTCGGTCGGCGCGCCGTCCATCAGGATGCCGCGCTCCTGCAGGGCGGCGACGTCTTCGCCGTGGCCCGGCAGGCGGTCGTCCAGCATCTCGTAATAGGTAGCCGGCGGCGGCTCCATGAAGCCCATGCCGAGGCCGCGCAGCCCGTCGACCGACTTCACGATGTCGGTGCTGCCTAGCGCGATGTGCTGGATGCCCTCGCCCTTGTACTGGTCGAGGTACTCCTGGATCTGGCTCTTGTCGTCGGAGGATTCGTTGATCGGGATGCGGATCTTGCCGCACGGGCTGGTCATCGCCTTGGACTTCAGGCCGGTCAGCTTGCCCTCGATGTCGAAGTAGCGGATCTCCTTGAAGTTGAAGAGCCGCTCGTAGAACTCGGCCCAGGTGTCCATGCGGCCGCGGTGCACGTTGTGGGTCAGGTGGTCGATGTAGGTCAGGTCGACGCCCTGCGGGTCCTGCTGCTCGCCCGGCACCGGCACGAAGTCGACGTCGTAGATCGTGCGCTCGCCGTAGCGGTCGACCAGATAGATCAGGCTGTCGCCGATGCCGTGGATCGCAGGGATGTTCAATTCCATCGGCCCGACCTTGCCCTCGAACGGCCGGGCGCCCAGCGCCACCGCCCGCTCGAACGCGGCGGCCGCGTTCTTTACCCGGAACGCGATCGCGCAGCACGACGGGCCGTGCACCTTGGCGAACGCCTGGGCGAAGCTGTCGGGCTCGCCGTTGACGATGAAGTTCACGTCGCCCTGCCGGTACAGGGTGACGTTCTTCGAGCGGTGCCTGGCCACCGGCCGGAAGCCCATGGCGGTGAACAGCTTGTCCAGGTCGGCGATGTCCGGGGCGGTGTACTCGACGAATTCGAACCCGTCGGTTGCCATCGGGTTCTCGGCGGTGCCCTGCGGGACCGGCGGGCGGGAAAACTGGGCCATCGCGTCTCTCCTCTGGCGGTACGACAGCGCGACCGGCACGGCGCGGTCTCGCGCGGCGGGCGCCATCGTGTTAGTTTCATATGCAACGAAATTACAGGATAGTTTCAATTGAAACCATCTGCAAGTCCCCTGGACTCTCTCGACCTGTCGGACGCCGGTCCCATTCCCGACCGCGACGGCCTGGTCCTGGACCGCTTCCTGCCGTACCGGTTGAGTGTGCTGGCGAACACGGTGTCGCGGGCGATCGCGCGGCTGTACGCCGACCGCTTCGGGATCACGATTCCGGAGTGGCGGGTCCTGGCAATCCTCGGGGATTCCGGCCCGGTCACATCGGCCGAGATCCGCGACCGCACCGCCATGGATAAGGTCCAGGTCAGCCGGGCCATCCAGCGCCTGGTATCGGCCCGGTTGGTAAGCCGCCGCACCGACCCCGCCGACCGCCGCCGCGCCACCATCGCGATGACCGGCAAGGGCAACGGGGTCTACCGCGAGATCGTCCCTCTCGCCCTGTCGCGCGAGGCCATTCTGCTGGAAGGTTTCAGCGCCGAGGAACGCGAGCAGCTGGATGTCCTGCTCAACCGCCTCGGCGACCGGGCCGGCGCCATCGCCGGGCCGAGCGATGACACCGCCGGCGGGGTGGACTGAGGTTCCAGGGCATATTTGCGCCCCCAGAGGCATCATATTGGCGACTCCGGCGTTTCCGGCATCCATATCTGCGAGTCGATCATCATGTTGACGAACAAGGTTACCAGGCACGGCTCGTTCATCTTCCACTCGAACGACATGATTGGCCGATGCCTCGACGAGTACGGTGAATGGGCCGAACTGGAACTGTCGTTCCTGCTCAGGCTACTCGATCCGGGAGATGTCGTCGTGGACGTCGGCGCCCATATCGGAACCTTCTCCATCCCGTTCGCCAAGAAGGTTGGCCCGTCGGGCGCGGTAATCGCACTGGAAGCACAGCGCCTAGTGTTTCAGAACCTCGTTGCAAACGTCGTCATCAACCGGTTGAACAACGTGCGGGCGCACAACGTGGTATGCGGGCGTGAGTCGTATTTCGTCGAACTAGTCGAGAACCCCGGTGACAAGTCACCAAACTCCGGCCAGTTCCGTGTCAAGCAATCCGCTCGGAATCAGCGAGAATGGCACCACACACGGGCCGAGCCCTTGGACGCGCTGCTTACGCGTCTGCCGAGATTGAAGTTGATCAAGATCGATGTCGAAGGGTTCGAACAAGAGGTGCTGGCCGGTGCACGGGATACCTTGCAAAGCCTTCGGCCACTCATCCACTGCGAGTGTCTCAACGAAGCCTCTGTCGGGCTGTTGAGAACCGTTGCCGACGAGTGCCGCTACCGGATGTTTGCCGCCAGTTTCGAGCCACTCAATCCCGACAATTTCTTCCGTAAGACGCCGCCCAAACTACCGCCGGGCCATCGCGACACCAACGTGCTGCTATGGCCATCGGAACAACCGCTGCCGGGCAACCTGCACGCCCAGGAGGTCGCGACGTTTCAGGATCTGGCGCGGGCGCCGAGCCCGCATTGGGGAACCTAGGAGTCCCCGACCGCAGGAGACTGACGATCCTGGCCTGAGCGCCGGGCGCGGGCGAACAACCACGGCTCGGGCCCCCGCCCCTCCCACAGCGCCAGCAGGCGATCGAGTTGGCCGAGTTTTCGCAGTTCGGGAAACTGCATCGGATCGCGGGTTGTCTGCTCCACCACGACGACGTCATGGGTCTTCGCCAAGCGATCCACCAGGATGTCCCGGGTCGACCCGCCACGCCGTGGATGCGTCTCAACGATCAGATCGCACCTCGCCAGGGTGGCCAGCGCCTCCGACGACAGGAGGTCGACCTCGGCGCCCTCGATGTCCACCAGGACCAGGGTGCCCCGGCCCGCATGCGCCGCCAGGTCCTCCGCGGTGCAACGCTCGCCAATTGTGATCCGGTCCGATACCCCGTTCGCCTCGGCCAGCATCCGGCAGCTGTCTCTTGCCTTCGGGTCGATGTCGAAAGCGAAGACCTGTAGATCTGGGTTTCTCCGCGCGCAGCCGACCGCGAAATACCCTTCGGCGCACCCGACATCGACGAACACGCTGTACCTGTCGATCTGTTTGAAGATTGGCGACAACTCCGCCTCGTAGGTGCCGAACGCCTTCGGGACGAACAGCGATCCTTTCGGACCCGTGGTGTAGCGCATCCCGGAAAACGGGCCGGACTGAACCCTGCCGCCGAACCGATCGGCCACGTACCGTTCGACTGCGCTCAACCGATACGCGATGCAGATCTTGGCCACGTCCGCCATCGACGCCGATCCGATCCGGTCGATCAGATCCTTGATTCGATTGAACAGAAACTCGGTCCGGGCGGCCGAAACGCTGTCTTCCGGGAACCTGGACGCCATGGTCGAAGTCTCGCTGCCGTGACACGGATCTTGGCGCCACGACCTATCCGCTCGGTTCAGCCAACGCAAGGCATCCTGGCGCGGTTCCCTCAAGCGGCCGCGACTGCCTCGATCTCCAGCTTCCACGCGGACTCCAGCAACGTGACCGCCACAACCGTGACCGCCACCCGGTGCGTGCCCAGCACGCGGCTGCGCACCGCGGCGTTGACGTCCCGGTCGGCGGCGTCGGCGAGAAAGACGTTGACCTTCACGAGGTTCCGCACCGTCATGCCGGCGCTGTCCAGCACCGCGCCGATGTTCGCCCAGGCCTGCTCGCATTGCGCCTCAAAGCTGTCCGGAGCCGATCCATCGGGGGTCAGCCCCATGGTCCCGGAGATGTACAGAAGCCGGGAGGCATCGCGCAGTTCGACCCCGTGCGCGTACGGGCCGGCCGGCGGGTAGATGGTCGGCGGATTGTGGTGGGTGATCATGGCGCGCCCTCCGTGCTGTGCGTGTGTTCCATGTTGCCAGCCGCAGCCACCAGATCAGGTGACCGCCGCCCGCACCCGGTACTGTTCGGCCCGGTGCTCGCCGGCGTCGAGCACGGCGCGCATCGCCGCCACTGCATCCCAGACGTCGGTATAGCGCTGGTACAGCGGCGCAAAGCCGAAGCGCATTATATCCGGATCGCGGAAGTCGCCGACCACACCGCGGGCGATCAGTGCCTGCACGATGCCGTAGCCATCGGGATGGGCAAACGACACCTGGCTGCCGCGCCGCCAGGGCGGCGCCAGTCCGGCCCGCCGTGGCGACATCAGCCGGGCATCGGCGTCACCGCACTCCTGCTCCACCAGGTCGATGAACAGGTCGCAGAGCGCCACCGACTTGCGGCGCAGCGCCGTCATGTCGGCATCCAGCATGACATCGAGGGCCGCTTCGAATGCCACCAGCCCGATGACCCCCGGCGAAGAGCAGACGTGACGGCGGATGCCCTGGGCCGGCCGGTACTCAAGCGCAAAGTCGAATGGCGAAGCGTGGCCGAGCCAGCCGGTCAGCGGCTGGTGCGCCGCCTTCTGGTGACGCTCGGCGACGAACAGCCAGGCGGGTCCGCCCGGCCCGGCGTTCAGGTACTTGTAGGAACAGCCGACCGCGAAATCGGCGCTGCAGCCGTTCAGGTCGACCGGAAACGCACCGGCCGAGTGCGCCAGATCCCAAAGGGTCAGTGCGCCGGCGGCGTGTGCGGCGGCGGTAATCTGCGCCATGTCGAACACCGCGCCGGTCTTGAAGTTCGTCTCGGTCAGCATGACCACAGCGGTATCGTTGTCGATGGCGCCGGCGATCTCATGCTCGGCCACAATGCGCAGGGCATGCCGGCCGCCGAGCTGGGCGATCAGGCCCTGGGCCATGTAAAGGTCGGTCGGAAAGTTCTCGGCATTCGACATGATGACCCGCCGATCGGGTCGCATCGCCAGCGCCGCCGACAACATCTTGAAGAGATTGACCGAGGTGGTGTCAACTACCGCCACTTCCCCCGGTGCGGCACCAACCAGGGCCGCCAACCGGTCGCCCAGTTCCAGCGGCTTCACCATCCAGCCGTCCTTCAGCCAGCCACCGATGAGATGCTCGCCCCATTCCCGGGTCAACATGGCGTGAACCCGGTCAGGCACCGATTTGGGCAAAGCGCCCAAGGAGTTGCCGTCGAGGTAGATCACGCCTTCCGGCAGGGTAAACCGCTCGCGGAACGGCGCCAGCGCGTCATCGGCATCGAGACGCTCCAGATCGGCACGGGTCAGACGTGGCATGACGGAGTCGGCCTCCAGGTTTGTTCGATCGGCATGGTCGCGCGATTCCCCGTGAAAACGCTACTCCCTGTCGCAACCGGGCTGGACGGCGAATCGATCGCTCGCGGCCGCGTATCGGCGCTCGAAATCCCCCGGCGGCCTGCCGAAGCGTTGCAGGCTGACGACTGCGTGGTATAACGCCGCCCGGCATTCACTGGGAGATGACTCCGTGGCCGACCGCCCCGACATTCTGATCGTGAACGGACCCAACCTGAACATGCTCGGCGTGCGCGAGCCGACGATCTACGGCCGCACCACGCTCGCGGAGATCGAGCAGAACTGCATCGCCGAGGGCGATCTGCTCGGCCTTGAGGTCGACTTCCGGCAATCGAATTTCGAAGGCGAACTGGTCTCGATCATTCAGCAGGCGCGGGACGAGCACGATGGCATCATCATCAATGCCGGCGCCTACACCCATACTTCGGTGGCGATCCACGACGCGCTGGCCCTGTCCGACCTGCCGGTGATCGAGTTGCACCTCTCGAACACCTTCAAGCGCGAGCCGTTCCGCCATCATTCCTACATCTCCGACGTCGCGGTCGGAGTGATCTGCGGTTTCGGCGCCCACGGCTATCTCCTCGCCCTGCAGGCGATGAGGCGGTTGGTGGGCGTTGTCGACGACGACGGGAGCACGCCTTGAGCCAGGACTTCAACGATGACCTCGTCCGCCGGATGGCGGCCCTTCTGAACGAGACGGGCCTCGGCGAGATCGAGTACGAGACCAAGGATCTGAAGGTCCGGATTGCCCGGCCGCAGGTCCAGATGACCGCAGTCGCGCCAGCGCCCCCGATGGCGACGTCGGTTGCGCCGTCCGCCGCCACGCCGGTGCCCTCGGCTGTCGCGGCCGAGAACGGCGAGGTCGTCCCGTCGCCGATGGTGGGCACCGCCTATACGGCGTCCGAGCCGGGTGTGGCGCCGTATGTGCAGGCCGGCAGCAAAGTCGCCAAAGGCGACACCCTGCTGATCATCGAGGCGATGAAGGTCATGAACCCGATCACGGCTCCACGCGCCGGGACGGTGAAGGCGGTGCTGGTGGAGAATGGCCAGCCGGTGGAGTACGGCCAGACCCTGGTTGTGCTTGAGTGACACGGGCGATCACGAAAACGGGGCGAGGCCGGTGTTTGAAAAAGTCCTGATCGCCAACCGCGGCGAAATCGCGCTCCGCATCCACCGCGCTTGCCGGGAGATGGGGATCAAGACAGTTGCCGTGCACTCGACGGCGGACGCCGACGCCATGCATGTGCGCCTCGCCGACGAGAGCGTGTGCATTGGCCCGCCGCCGGCCCGCGACAGCTACCTGAACATCCCGGCAATCGTATCGGCCGCCGCCGTGACCGGCGCCGATGCCATCCACCCGGGCGTCGGATTTCTGTCCGAGAACGCGGCTTTCGCCGAGATCGTCGAAGCCCACGGCATTACCTTCATCGGTCCGTCGCCCGCCCACATTCAGGCGATGGGCGACAAGATCACCGCCAAGCGCACGATGGTCGAGCTTGGGGTTCCGTGCGTCCCCGGCTCCGAGGGCGAGGTGAAGACGCTGGACGCCGCCAAGGCGGAAGCCCAGCGCATCGGCTATCCGATCCTGGTGAAGGCGGCAGCCGGCGGTGGCGGGCGTGGAATGAAGGTCGCCGAAGGACCGGAGAACCTGGAAGAAGCCTTCCACATGGCGCGCCGCGAGTCGGCCGCGGCCTTCGGCAACGACGCCGTCTACATGGAGCGCTATTTGTCGCGGCCGCGGCACATCGAGATCCAGATCGCCGCCGACAATCACGGCTCCGTCGTGCATTTCGGCGAGCGCGACTGCTCGGTGCAGCGCCGCCACCAGAAGGTCGTCGAGGAGGCCCCGTCGCCGGCGCTGAACGCGGCCGAGCGCGAACGCATCGGCCGCCGGGCCGTCGACGCGATCAGCCGCATGGGCTATCGTAGCCTGGGAACCTTCGAGTTCCTGTACGAGGACGGCGAGTTCTTCTTCATCGAGATGAACACCCGCCTGCAGGTCGAGCATCCGATCACCGAGGCGATCACCGGCATCGATCTGGTTCGCCTGCAGATCCAGATCGCCTCCGGGGCACCGCTTGGGATGACCCAGAAGGACATCACGTTCTCCGGTCACGCCATCGAGTGCCGGATCACCGCCGAGGATCCCGTGACCTTCCAGCCGCGGCCGGGAAGGGTGACCAACTACCATGTCCCGGGCGGGCTCGGGGTGCGCGTGGACTCCGCCCTGTACGCCGGCTACCCGGTGCCGCCGCACTACGACAGCCTGATCGCCAAGCTGGTGGTGCATGGCTCGACCCGGAACGAGTGCCTGCTCCGCCTGCGCCGAAGCCTCGACGAGTTCGTGATCGAGGGACTGCCGACCACGATTCCACTGCACCAGCGCCTGATGGCCGATCCGGACTTCATCAACGGCGACTATCACATCCGCTGGCTGGAGCGGAACTTCCTGCCTTCCTAGCATCGGGCAGTTGCCCTGACGGCCGCACCTGATAGCCTTTGCCGGTCGCACCGTCCCCAGTCGGTGACCATGTCGCAGATCCAACCCGAGCTGCTGCTCCAGGCCTACGCCGTCGGCGTGTTCCCGATGGCCGAAGGGCGCGATGATCCGCGGACATTCTTCGTCGACCCGGATCGGCGCGGCATCATTCCGCTCGACGGGTTCCATGTATCCCGCAGCCTGCGCAAAACCGTCCGTCAGCGGCGCTTCCAGGTCACGTGCGACCGGGACTTCGCCGGAACGCTCGCCGGTTGTGCCGAGTCAACGGAGCGGCGCCCCGACACCTGGATCAATCGGGAGATCTTCAGCCTGTTCGTAGCCTTGCACGAACGCGGACACGCCCATTCGATCGAGGTCCGGCACGACGGGACTCTGGTCGGCGGGCTCTACGGGGTCCGCCTGGGCGGTGCGTTCTTCGGCGAAAGCATGTTCAGCCGCGAGACCGACGCCTCCAAGGTCGCACTGGTCCATCTGGTCGCGCGGCTGCGTGCCGGTGGCTTCCGATTGCTGGACAGTCAGTTCATCACCGGTCATCTGCAGCGGTTCGGAGCCGTCGAAATTCCCCGCGAGGAGTACCGGAGCCGCCTGCAGCAGGCGATCGCCACCCCCGCTCAGTTCTTACCGGCGGAGGGTGACTGGCCCGCAGTCGAATCACTGCTGCAGGCCAGCATCCAGACATCGTAGACCGGGTGGTCCAGGGAGTTCAGCGCCGGGCTGGAGGCAAACATCCAGCCGTCGAAGACCCGACGCGGCGTCTCATCCGGCGGCTGGTCCTCAATGATCAGGAACGCGGCACTCTCCGGCGCCAGGGTCGGCGGATGCTCCTGGCAGGTCTGGGCGGTGATCTGCAGCGTGCCGAACACCACGGTCTCGCCCACCGGCACGGTGACCGTCGAGATTCGCGCCGTTACCTTGTCCAGCCCCTGCAGCTTGGCGACCGGCTGCGGAATCCATTCTGGTTCGTCAGCCGATTGCGCTCCACCGGGCCGCATGGAGATCAAGGCGCAGAACAGCAGGCCGGCCGCGGCCATTGTCATTCCATGCGTCATCCGTCGCATCGCCCCATCTCGGTCTCGCCTGAAGTGTGCCGTTCCGGATTTGGATAAGACGCAGGAAATGCGGCGGTTCCGCGGCTTCCTCGCTACTGCTTGGGGGATTCGCCGCCGGCTTGGCCGCTTGAGAACACGAACCTGCCGAGCATCTGCACCAGGTCGATGGCATCCTGGGTATACTGGATCCGTCCCCCCGGCTTCAGCATTTCAGTGTCGCCGCCCGGCGCCAGGTCCACGAAATTGCCGCCCAGCAGGCCTTCGCTGGTGATCGACGCCGAAGTGTCCGCAGGTAGTTTGACCGACGGCTCCACGCTCAGCGTCACCCGCGCGAGGTAGGTCTCCGGATCAAGTTCCTGGCGCTTCACGGTGCCGATCTTGATGCCCGCCAGTCGCACGTCGCTTCCGACCCGCAGGCCACCCACGGTCGTGAAGTTGGCATAGACCTCATAGCCGTCGGTCCGGCCGAGATCCGCCGTCGTATAGGCGAACATCAGGAACAGCCCGGCAACGCCGAGCACCATGGCGCCCATCAAGGTTTCGATCAGACTGCGGTTCATGCCGGCACTATCCCGTTCAGGCCGGCGTCCAGGGCTCGTAGTCGCCCGTCGCCCGTTCTCGTTTGCCGCCCTGCAGCACGTGGCCCGGCGGCCGGTACGCGTAACGCGTACCGGTCAGGTTCGGCATGTGATCCTTCTGCCAGTCAAACCGAGGGACCTGCTGCTCATTCGGCAGCGCGTCGGTCGAGTGGTGCAACCAGGCATGCCAATCCGGCGGGACCTTCGAGGCCTCGGCCAGACCGTTGTACACGACCCAACGCATCTCCCGGCCGTCGCGCTTGCGGTTGGCCTTGTGCACGAAGTAGCGATTCCCGTACGGGTCGTCGCCCACGAGCTTGCCGTTCAGCCAGGTAAACACACGCAGTCCGACGTCCATTGGCAGTCCTCGGCGACCGGTATCGATGCGGCCGGACTATGTCATCGCAGGCACCAAACGTCCAGTCTGCGCGGCATCTTCCAGACCCGCCGCAACGGCGACGTTGCGCCTGAGCGCGCCGCCTCTTAAGAGCATTGACGATGTCGTTTCCCGCTTCGCCAACACCGCCACACCAGCAGCCCGTCCTGCCGACGGTAGCGGGCTCCCTGTCGGGATTTGCGTTCATCACCGTGACCGCCCTGTTCTTCGGGGCGGCACCGACATTTGCGCGGCTGGCGTTCGATGGCGGAACCGGCGCGCTGACGCTGCAACTCGCTCGGTTCGCGCTCGCCGGGGTGGGGTTGTCGCTGCTCCTCGCCGTCACCGGACGGCCGATGGTGATCCGGCGGCGCCACCTTCCGCTGTTGACCGCACTGGTCTTGCTGTCTGGCGGCGCCTCATACGGCTACATGACTAGCGTGCGAAGCATTCCGGTTCCTGTGGCCAGCCTGGTATTCTTCACCTTTCCGCTGATGGTCGGGCCGCTCGCCCACCTGCTTGGCGACGAGCGCCTGACCCTCCGCCGGGTCCTGGCGCTCGGCGTCGGCTTTACCGGGATCGCGCTGCTGCTGGAAGGCGGCGTCGCGCACGCCGATCCCGTGGGCCTCGCCATGGCATTCGGCGGCGGAACCTGCGTCGCGGTCTCGTTCCAGGTCTCTCGGCGATTGACGGCCGAGATTCCGCCGCTGCTGCTGACCGCGACCGTCGCCAGCGCCTGCGCGCTGTTCAGCGGGGCGCTGATCGCGATGCTTGGCGGCCTGCAACTGCCGACCGATCCGCGCGGCTGGACCGGCGTGCTTGGCAACGCGGTCGCCTACACCGTGGGCCTGACCTGTCTGTTTGCTGCGATCCAGCGCCTGGGAACCGTACGGGCGGCGGTCGCCGTCAACCTGGAGCCGGTAGTCAGCGTGGCGTTGGCCGCCGCGGTGCTTGGCGAGGCGCTGACCGGCATTCAGCTGGTCGGCGCGCTTGTCGTCCTTGCCGGCATCGTCCTGGCGCAGGGTCGCCGCCGGCGACCGGTCTGAACGTCCCTGGACCACTGCTCCATCGCCTTGCCGCGCGTCCACGACATTCCAGGCCCACGCTAGATATAGACCACGCAAGATTGTTGCCCACAAAATCTGTTGCACGGGCCGACCGATTCCAGCATCCTAAGCGTCGGTCATGCGTCGGAGAGCCGTGGACACCACGCGACGCCGGTCGATCGTGCGGGGTCAAACGCCCT
Source organism: Thalassobaculum sp. (assembly GCF_040219215.1). Classification (GTDB taxonomy): domain Bacteria; phylum Pseudomonadota; class Alphaproteobacteria; order Thalassobaculales; family Thalassobaculaceae; genus Thalassobaculum_A. The sequence continues at coordinate 663,340 of NZ_JAVJSX010000008.1, read as the reverse complement.
AGAAGGCAAAGCCCCACTACAGGAAGTGAAGTCGCACTCGAATACCTGCGATACTCAATCGCGGGAACGCTCTATATTTAATTTTACTTAAAACCAAGTGTTGATTTTAAGCAACAAGCCCTGATTCCAGGCGGAAAAGTTACCGAATCTTAACTTTCGGACTTGCACGCCCTCCCCCATATTCAGTAGCCTCCCTGCCGGCATACACAAGATGTGGTTCCGACCTGAACGCGGGCCGGCCCGCCGCACGGATACGGACAGTCAGGGAGTCAGCAGCGATGAAGATCGAGCGTCGGTTCACCACCGAAGGCAAGGACGCCTACGAGGGTGTGGCCTTCCGTACGACGGCCAGCGAGATCCGGAACCCGAACGGCTCCGTGGTGTTCCGGCGCGACGACGTCGAGGTCCCTGCAAGTTGGTCGCAGGTCGCGAGCGACATCCTGGCGCAGAAGTATTTCCGCAAGGCCGGCATCCCGGTCGCCCGCAAGAAGGTCGAGGAAAACGACGTCCCGTCCTGGCTGTGGCGCGAAGCGGTCGACGAGAAGGCCCAGTCGGCGCTGCCGGTCGGCGAGCGCACCACCGGTGAACACAGCGCCCGCCAGGTGTTCCACCGTCTGGCCGGTACCTGGACCTATTGGGGCTGGAAGGGCGGGTACTTCGATACCGAGCAGGACGCCCGCGCCTACTACGACGAAATGTGCTTCATGCTGGCGAACCAGATGGCGGCGCCGAATTCGCCGCAGTGGTTCAACACCGGCCTGCACTGGGCCTACGGGATCGACGGCCCCGCGCAGGGCCACCACTACGTCGACTTCAAGACCGGCAAGCTGACCCGGTCCAAGTCGGCCTACGAGCACCCGCAGCCGCACGCCTGCTTCATCCAGTCGGTCGCCGACGATCTGGTCAACGAAGGCGGCATCATGGACCTGTGGGTCCGCGAGGCGCGTCTGTTCAAGTATGGCTCCGGCACCGGGTCGAACTTCTCCAAGCTGCGCGGCGAGAACGAAGCATTGGCCGGTGGCGGCAAGTCGTCGGGGCTGATGAGTTTCCTGAAGATCGGCGACCGGGCGGCCGGGGCGATCAAGTCCGGCGGCACCACCCGTCGAGCCGCCAAGATGGTATCGGTCGACATCGACCACCCGGACATCGAGGCCTACATCGACTGGAAGGTCATCGAGGAGCAGAAGGTTGCCGCCCTGGTTGCCGGCTCCAAGCTCGCCGCCAAGAACATGAAGGCGGTGATGAAGGCCTGCGTCGACGCCAAGGCCAGCCTCGGCGACGCCGCCTATGAGCCGACCGCCAATCCGGAGTTGAAGGCCGCGATCAAGTCGGCGAAGGCCGCGATGATCCCGCTCAACTATGTCCAGCGGGTCATCCAGTTCGCACGCCAAGGCTTCACCGAGATCGAGTTCAAGACCTACGACACCGACTGGGACAGCGACGCCTACCTGACGGTGTCCGGCCAGAACTCCAACAACTCGGTTCGGGTGTCCGATGAGTTCCTGCAGGCGGTCGAGGCCGACGGCGACTGGAACCTGATCCGCCGCACCGACGGCAAGATCGCCGCCACGGTCAAGGCGAACGATCTGTGGGAAAAGATCGCGCACGCCGCCTGGGCCTGCGCCGACCCGGGCCTGCAGTACGACACCACGATCAACGACTGGCACACCTGCCCGGCCGGCGGCCGCATCAACGCGTCCAACCCGTGCTCGGAGTACATGTTCCTCGACGACACCGCCTGCAATCTGGCGTCGATGAACCTGATGCAGTTCCAGCGCGCCGATGGTTCGTTCAACGTCGCGGCATACGAGCACGCCACCCGGCTGTGGACCGTCACTCTCGAGATCGCGGTCCTGATGGCGCAGTTCCCGTCGAAGGAAATCGCCAAGCTCTCCTACGACTACCGGACCTTGGGCCTCGGCTACGCCAACATCGGCGGCCTGCTGATGGCCATGGGCCTGTCCTATGACAGCCCCGAGGGCCGCGCGATGTGCGGTGCGCTGACCGCGGTCATGACCGGCGTTGCCTACGCAACGTCGGCCGAGATTGCCGGCGAACTGGGGGCCTTCCCGCGCTACAAGGAAAACGCGGAGTCGATGCTGCGGGTGATCCGCAATCATCGCCGCGCCGCCCACGGTCATGTCGCGGGCTACGAGAGCCTGTCGATCACCCCGGTGCCGCTGGACGGCGCCAGCTGCCCGTCGTCGGAACTGGTGGAGGCCGCCCGCCGCGCCTGGGATTCCGCCCTGACGCTCGGCGAGCAGCACGGCTACCGCAACGCCCAGGCGACGGTGATCGCCCCGACCGACACCATCGGGCTGGTCATGGATTGCGACACCACCGGGATCGAGCCCGACTTCGCGATCGTGAAGTTCAAGAAGCTGGCCGGAGGCGGCTACTTCAAGATCATCAACCGGGTCGTGCCCCAAGCCCTGCAGACGCTCGGCTACGACGAGGCCGAAGTCGAGGCGATCGTCCGGTACGCCGTGGGCTACGGCACCCTGAAGGGTGCGCCGGCCATCGGTCACGATACCCTGATCGCCAAGGGCTTCGGCCCGGCCGAGATCGCCAAGATCGATGAGGCGGTAGTTTCGGCCTTCGACATCAAGTTCGCCTTCAACAAGTGGTCGCTGGGCGAGGCGTTCTGCCGGGAGACGCTCGGCTTCACCGACGAGCAGCTCAACGATCCGGCGTTCGACATGCTGGTCGCGCTCGGCTTCTCGAAGGCCGAGGTCGAGGCCGCCAACACCTACGTCTGCGGCGCGATGACGCTGGAGGGTGCTCCGAATCTGAAGCTTGAGCACCTGCCGGTGTTCGATTGCGCCAACCCGTGCGGGCGGATCGGCAAGCGCTACCTCTCGGCGGAATCCCACATCCGCATGATGGCGGCGGCCCAGCCGTTCATCTCCGGCGCGATCTCCAAGACCATCAACATGCCGAACAGCGCGGCGGTGGAGGACTGCAAGGAAGCCTACATCCTGTCGTGGCGCCTGGGGCTGAAGGCCAACGCGCTGTACCGCGACGGCTCCAAGCTGAGCCAGCCGCTGTCGGCTTCGACCTTCGACTTCGACGATGAGGAAGAGGCCGAGGAATTCGCGGCACAGCCGGCGGCGGTCAAGGCTCCGGTGGTTGCCGAACGGATCGTGCAGAAGATCGTCGAGAAGATCGTTCATCACGCCGAACGCGAGCGGATGCCCCAGCGTCGCAAGGGCTACACCCAGAAGGCGGTGGTCGGCGGCCACAAGGTGTACCTGCGCACCGGCGAGTACCAGGACGGCCGTCTGGGCGAGATCTTCGTCGACATGCACAAGGAGGGCGCGGCCTTCCGGTCGCTGATGAACAACTTCGCGATCGCGGTGTCGATCGGCCTGCAGTACGGGGTGCCGCTGGAGGACTTCGTCAACGCCTTCACGTTCCAGCGCTTCGAGCCGTCGGGCATGGTCCAGGGCAACGACGCCATCAAGATGGCGACCTCGGTGATCGACTACATCTTCCGGGAGTTGGCGATCTCCTATCTGGACCGTCACGACCTCGCCCATGTCCAGAAAGAGGATCTGGCGCCCGACACGGTCGGTGACGGTGCCGAGGAACACAGTGTCGCCGCGGCCAACGCGCTGCTCGAGAAGGTCGGCCAGGCTGCCAGCCGCGGCTTTGCCCGCACCGACGTCCGCTCCAATCTGGTCGTTCTGCACGGCGGGGTCGCCCAGGCGACCGGAACCGACGGGCACGCCCACGGCCACGCGGTGAACACCACCACTGGCCGGACAGGCGGCGGCGGATCACCCCAGTCGTCGTCGGGTCATGCGGTCGGCGGCGGTGTGGCGGTTGTCGAGCGGACCACGACGAAGGTTGCGGTCTCCAGCGAGGTCATGAACGCGGTCGACGGCAAGCTGGCCAAGATCCGCGAAGCCAGGATCAAGGGTTATGAAGGCGAGTCCTGCGGCGAATGCGGCAACTTCACCCTGGTGCGCAACGGCACGTGCCTGAAGTGCGACACCTGCGGCGGTACCAGCGGCTGCAGCTGACGCATCACCCGCATAGACCTTTCCACGTCCTGACGGGCCCGGTCATTCGACCGGGCCCGTTTCGTTTGCGTCGGAACGATTGGATGCTTCGATGTATACAACGCTCTTTCAACAACAACAAAACTAACTATTCCCAAATATCCGTAAAATTCTCAACAACACCAAGCTGACACATATTTTTAACATTGGCTCGATCATTAGCGATTTGTTAAACGATATAAGGGAACGCTAGGAGCGGAGGAACACCGCATGTTCGGACGGTCCGGAAAGGACGACGAAAAGGCAGAGGCGGAAGCCCGACGACTCGAAGCCATGAAGGTTTCGATCGAAAGTGCACTGGCGCACCTGAAGGCTCACGCCGAGGCCGGCAACACCGACCGATGCGAAGGTGCGGCCAAGCGGATTTCCGAGAACCTCAAGAACCCCAAGCTACCCCCTGATTACTCGAAACAGGCACGCGGAGTACTGGACTCCCTGCTGCTGCACGGCTTCATGAAGGCGACGGCGGTCGCCGCGAAGGCAGCGCTCGACGCCGCAAAGTCCGACGACATCGAGCTGCGCGCCAAGAAGATCAAGGAAGCCCGCGAGAAACTGGCCGGAGCGGTCAAGTACAAGGCGCCGCCCGAGTTCAAGGGCCAATGCGAGCGGTTGCTGGAAGTCGCCATGCTGTCCGGAGGCGTCAAGGCCAAGGGGCCAACCAAGGCGAAGCCACTCGATACCGCGCCGAAGCTGGAGAACCGGGCAAAGCCGAAGAACGAAGCGCCGGTCCCCGCACAGCCGGCCGCACCGACACCCGAGGCAGCGAAGACCCGCCCCGCGGGCTGACGTTCACAGCATCGGCCTGGCAGACCCGGTTTCGATACGCCTCTTGTCAGTGTGTTTGCGTTGCCGCGCGCCGTGAGGCATCACGGGGGCATTCGTCGATGCTGTGGAGCGCGCCATGTACCTGTCCACCGATGCTGAGCGCGCCGAGGCGCAGGCTTGGTTTGCCTCGCTTCGCGATCGGATCTGTTCTGCGTTCGAAGCCCTTGAGGATGCCTATGATGGTTCGTTGCGGGACCAGCGTCCCGCCGGCCGCTTCACCCGCAGGACCTGGGAACGGGACGGCGGTGGCGGCGGAACCATGTCGCTGATGCACGGACGGGTGTTCGAGAAGGTTGGCGTCAACATCTCGACGGTCCACGGCGAGTTCTCCGAGGAGTTCCGAGCCTCGATCCCCGGTGCCGCCGAGGACCCGAGGTTCTTCGCCAGCGGCATTTCGCTGGTTGCCCACCTACGTTCGCCGCGGGTGCCGGCCGTGCACATGAACACCCGGCACATCGCCACGACCAAGAGCTGGTTCGGCGGCGGCGCCGACCTCACGCCCATGGTCCCGGACGATGCCGACACGCGCGATTTCCACGCTGCCTTTCAGGCCGCCTGCGATGCCCACGATCCGGCGTACTACCCGCGGTTCAAGGCATGGTGCGACGAGTACTTTTTTCTGAAGCATCGCAACGAACCCCGCGGCGTCGGCGGGATCTTCTACGACTACGTGGACAACGACTTCGCAGCCGACCTCGCATTCACCCGCGACGTCGGACTTGCCTTCCTCGATATCTATCCACGCCTGGTCGAGCGGCACATGAACGAGCCGTGGACCGATGCCGAGCGACAGCACCAGTTGGTCCGGCGCGGGCGCTATGTCGAGTTCAACCTGCTGTACGACCGCGGCACGCTGTTCGGCCTCAAGACCGGCGGCAACGTCGAAGCCATCCTGATGAGCCTGCCGCCCGAAGTCGCCTGGCCGTAACCGGCGAACAGGGAGTCGCTCGAGCGACAGTTTCCGTCGCCTTTGTGCACTGCACACGGCGCATACCGGCCATCTCGGCACAGCGGTTTGCAACACGCGGCGCATTCTCCACCTACCCGCCCATCACAGGCGGATTCCGTGGGAGTCCGAGGATCACACCGGCTGAAAGGCCGTTCTTGGAGATGCGCCATGTCTACTTTTGACTTTGCCGTCGAACGACGCGGACCGGCCAACATCCTGACGTCTCTGGCCGTACTGCCTTTGCGTGGCCTGCGGGCCGTCCAGGCGTGGCGGCTGCGTCGCGAAGGCATTCGCCTGCTGCTCGAGTTGGACGACCGCCTGCTGCGGGACGCCGGCTTCACCCGCTTCGAGATCGAGCGGCTGCGCTGAACCGCGCGGGCGGCCCAGCGCTCCGGCCACCTCTGCGCTAACCTTGGACGATCTCGACTGCGACCGACCCGACTCCGGCAATGGTGTTGCTGGCGGTGGTTCCAGCGACAGCCTTGTCGACGCTGGTCCACGAACCGCTGATGACGACATCCCCCGCCCTCAGGCCGCGCGCCGTCATCGTGGCTCCCCACAGGCCAACATTGTTCGCCAGCCAGACCAGAAGTCGGACGGCATCCTCGCCGGGGTACTTGGTGCCGGGCACGGTCTTGACCAGATCGCCCATCCGGAAGTCGACCGTCAGCTCCTCCACCTTCAGGTCGCCGGCGCCGCGCCCGACGGACGACACGACGGTCGCGCCGTTCGCCTGGAAATCGGCAAACGCCGCCATCGGCGGAATCGCCGGCCAGTCGGCGAAGCGCGGATCGACGATCTCGATCGCCGCCGCCACGCCCTCGACCGCCGCCAGCACCTCGTCCGCCGCATAGGGCGCGCTGCGGGCCGGCAGGTCGCGTCCCATGACGAAGGCCAGCTCGGCCTCCAGCCACAGCGGGTGCGCCTCCGAGACGGTGATCCGGGTCTTGTCCCGGTGAATGGTGCCGGCGGCCAGCGGTGCCGCCGCCGGCTCGCCGGTCCGGCCGTTCGATCCGACCTTGAAGCCAGCCACGCCAAGCCCGAGGGCCTCGAACGTCGCGATCTGGGCCGCATAGGCCGCGGCCCGGTCCTCCGGAATCGAGGCCGGCAGCGGCGCGCGGCGGCCGGCGCGGCGGGCTGCCACCATGGCGGCGGTAATGTCGGTGGTCATTGCTGCTGTCTCCCTTGGTCGACGAGTGCCGCCAGCTTGGCACGGCAGGCCGCCGCGTCCCCTGTGAAATCATCGGCAATCCACGCGTCTTCGACCAGCCGCAGGAGCCGGCCGGTGCCCGGCCCCGGCGGCACTCCGAGCGCCGCCACGTCGTCTCCGCCGATCGGGAAACGCGGCGGCGTCCACTCTTGTGCCACGTCGCGGTCGTGAACCAGGGTATCCGCCGGCTCTCGGCCGGCAGCGGCGAACAGAATCCGGGCATCCAGGTAGGCCCGGGACCCAGTGCGATAGATGCGCGCGCGCCGTTCGGGATCGCCGCCCGCCGGCCCGCCGGCCACACTGAGGGCCCGGCGCACCCGATCCGCCTCGGCACGCGACAGCCGCAGCCGGCTCGCCGCTGGCTCCGCCCCTCCGGCACCGCCGATCATCGCAGCCAGCCGCCGCACGGCATCCGCTTGCAGGCCCAGCGACTGCTCGAGTCCGATCACCGCAACGGCCCGCGCCACGTCCGTCGATCCGGGCCACAGGCGGTCGGTCACGCCCGACTCGGCCATCGCACCCAGCGCCTCAGCGGCCCGGCGCGCCACCAGCAGCTTCGCCAGTTCTGCCCACACCCGCTCCCCCGACAGGGACGGGATGCGGTCCGCCAGCGTGGCGCACGCTGCCAGGCCGACCGGGTCGGGTGGTTCCCGGCCGAAGCGCGCCCAGAACCGGAAGAACCGCAGGATCCGCAGCACGTCCTCGCGGATCCGGGTTTCGGCATTGCCGACGAAACGGATCCGGCCGGCCCGCGCGTCGGCCAACCCCTGCCCGATGGGGTCATACACCGTGCCGTCCGGGTCGAGGTACAGCGCGTTCAGCGTAAGGTCCCGGCGCGCGGCGTCCTCGGCCCAGTCGTCGGTGAAGGCGACCACCGCACGCCGGCCGTCGGTCTCCACATCCCGGCGCAACGTCGTCACCTCGACGGGGACATGGTCGGCGACCACCGTGACGGTGCCATGTTCTATACCGGTCGGCACCACCTTGAGACCGGCGGCGCGCGCCAGCGCCATGACCCGCTCGGGGCGGGCCGGCGTGCAGACATCGAGATCGCCGATCGGCAGGCCGAGCACGGCATCGCGCACGCAGCCGCCGACGAAGCGAGCCTGCACGCCGTTGGCGGCCAGCGCGGCAAACACGGCGGCGGCGGGCGAGTCCGTCATCCAGGATTGAGCGGGAATTCGATCGGCGGGCCGCATGCGGATCCTTCAGCGCCGAAGCGCGCCCAGCATCACGTCGGCAAGGTTCACCAGCATTCCGGCGGTGGCGCCCCAGATGTAATAGTGCTGGTAAGGCAGCACCCAGAAGTGCCGGGTGGTCTCCTGCCATTCGCGGCTCTGCCGCTCATGGTTGGCCGGATCGAGAACGAACTTGAGCGGCACCTCGAAGATCTCCGCCACTTCCACCGGGTCGGGAACCAGGTCGAACGGCGGACGGATCAGACCCACCACCGGGGTGACCTGAAAACCGGTGCGGGTGGTGTAGGTGTCGAGCCGGCCGATGACCTCCACCTGATCGCGGTCGAGCCCGATCTCCTCCTCGGTCTCGCGCAGCGCCGTCTCGACGTCGTCCACGTCGTCGTCTTCGACGCGGCCGCCCGGGAAGCTGATCTGACCCCTGTGCACGGGCAGCGCGTCGGAACGTCGGGTCAGCAGGATGGTGAGGCCGCCCTCGCGCTCCACGATCGGCACCAGAACAGCCGCCGCCCGCGGCGCCTCCGGAACCGACATGCCGGGATTCAGGTCATGGTCGCCACGGCAGCGTGCGACCGGCAGGAACCCCTCGTCGGTCAGTTCCGCAACCCGGCTGAACGCGGTCCGGAAGTCGTCCAGCGTCATGAGGTCGAACCGTCGGTCTCGGCCGACCCCAGCGGGAAGAACTGACCCTTGCTCCATACACCCAGCACCTTGCTGCCCGACGCGGGGTCCGCCCGCTCCACGGCGAACTCCACGAGACGATAGAACGTGGGACGATTGATCAGCGCCTCAAGCCCGTTCCTGACATCGATATAGGGCGCCGGCTCGCCCGTGTCCGCATCGATCTCCACACGAATCGGATGATCCGCTCCCGCCACCACGGTTTCGTCAAGATTGGTCCGGAAGATCAACTCGACGTCCTCGGCAACCAACAGGCTGTCCGCCGGTTTCCGGTCGACGTCGACCGCAACGAAGGGAGCGTCCTCGACGATGATGGTTCCGCGCTCGACCGGTGTGACAAGCCAGTGCGATCCGTCGGGTTCACGGCGCAGCACCGATGCAAACAGCTTGACCAGAGGCAGGCGGGTGATCGGTGTTCCCTTGTAGTACCAGGTGCCGTCCCGGCCGATCCGCATCTCGAAGTCGCCGTCTCGCCGGTCCGACGCGGACGGATTGTCCTTCACGCGATCATGATCGCCATTCCGCGACTGCCCCTTGCCGCGCGCCGCGGCTGCGATACGCTCTAGGTCTGAACCTGAACGGACGGTCTTGTCGCCCATGACGCGTCGCTGTTCTGCCATTCGGCGGTTTCATCCCTGCCCGGGCGCCCACTCTCAGTGAGTATACCCGCCATGCCGAACTCCACCACCACCCTGGACGCCACCGACGGTCTCGCATTCGTCAAGGAGGTCGACCAGCTCGGCCGCAGCCTCGCAAAAGTCCGCGACGGAGTCGGCAAGGTGATCTTCGGGCAGCAGGAAGTGGTCGACCAGACCCTGGTCACCGTGCTCGCCGGCGGCCACGCCCTGCTGATCGGTGTCCCGGGCCTGGCCAAGACCCGGCTGGTCGAGACGCTGGGAATCATTCTGGGCCTGGACGACAAGCGCATCCAGTGCACACCCGACCTGATGCCCGCCCACATCCTCGGGTCGGAGGTGCTGGAGGAAGATGCCGAAGGAAAGCGCAGTTTCCGCTTCATCCGGGGGCCGGTGTTCACCCAGCTGCTGATGGCCGACGAAATCAACCGGGCAAGCCCGCGCACCCAGTCGGCCCTGCTGCAGGCCATGCAGGAGCACACGGTCTCGATCGCCGGCCAGACCCATCGGCTGCCGGAGCCGTTTCACGTCCTGGCCACCCAGAACCCGCTCGAGCAGGAAGGCACCTACCCTCTGCCGGAGGCACAGCTCGACCGTTTCCTGCTGCAGGTTTCGGTCGGCTATCCGGACGAGCAGGCCGAGCGCGCCATGCTGCTGGCGACTACCGGCAGCCAGGAGGTCGAGATCGAACGCGTCCTGTCCGGCGAGCAACTGCTCCGCGCGCAGAAACTGCTGCGACGGATTCCGGTCGGCGAGAGCGTGGTGGACGCCATCCTGGCAATCGTGCGCAACGGCCGTCCGGACAGCACCGACATCGAGGAGGTCCGGCGCAACGTCGCCTGGGGACCGGGTCCACGCGCCAGCCAGGCCCTGATGCTGGCGATCCGTGCGCGCGCCGTGCTGGACGGCCGGCTGGCGCCGTCGATCGACGACGTGCTGGCGCTCGCACACCCGGTCCTGCGCCATCGGATGGCGTTGAACTTCGCGGCGCGCGCCGAAGGGGTTACACTGGATTCCGTGATCGACCGACTCTGCGCACCGCACCGCTGACGCCGCGAGCACCGGATGCGCCAAAAGGCACAGGATCTCGCCGCGACGCTGCCGCCGCTTCTGGTGGCCGCCCATCGCGTGGCGTCGACCGTCGCGCCCGGTGCCCACGGTCGCCGTCGCTCCGGTCCCGGCGACGCCTTCTGGCAGTTCCGGGCATATCAGCCGTTCGACGCCGCCCGCATGATCGACTGGCGCCGCTCCGCCCGCGGTTCGACGACCTACGTCCGCGAGCGCGAGTTCGAGACGGCCCAGACCGTCTACCTGTGGCGCGACGCTTCGCCGTCGATGCGCTGGCGCTCCGACCGCAGGCTGGTGGAAAAGCGCGAACGCGCCGACCTACTGACCCTCGCCCTTGTCATCCTGCTGATCGAAGCCGGCGAACGCGTTGCCTTGTTGGGCGAACCGCTGCGTCCCCGCACCGGGCAACCTGCGATCGAGCCAATCGCCGAACTGCTGGCGACAACGCGCGACGGCGGAACCTCTTTGCCGGTCTATGAAACCCTGCCACGGCACGCCACTGTCGTGCTGATCGGCGACCTGCTCGACCCGCTTGCCGATCTCTCGGCAGCCGTGAAGCGCTGGGCAGGTGAAGCGGTGACGGGGCACCTGCTGCAGGTCATGGATCCTGCCGAAGAGGGCTTCCCGTACCGCGGGCGGATCCGGTTCGAAGGGTTGGAAGCCGAGACCCCGCACCTGCTGGGCCGGGCTGAGACGATCTCGACCGACTACCGGGAACGCCTGGACCGGCATCGCGACGGCCTGACCGATCTGGCCCGCACCACCGGCTGGACCTTCGCCCACCACTCCACGGACCGGTCGGCCGAGAGCGCGCTGCTAGCGCTGTTCGGTGTGATCGGGGGGCGGTTCGCGTGACGGCAGCCCGATGCTGAGCCTCGGCCCCCTGGCCTTCGCCATTCCCTGGGCGCTGCTGGGGCTGTTGAGCCTGCCGGTCCTGTGGTGGCTGCTGCGGATCATTCCGCCGTCGCCGCAGCGCATCTCGTTCCCCGCTATCCGCCTGCTCGAAGGCTTGCGACCGCACGAGGACACGCCGCACACCACGCCGTGGTGGCTGCTGCTGCTGCGCCTGATGATCGCCGCCCTCATTATTCTGTCGATCGCCCGGCCGCTGATCCCGTCGGGGACGGCAATCCCGGAGGGTGGGCCGATCGTTCTGGTGATCGACGACGGCTGGGCGGCGGGGCGGGATTTCGAAGCAAGGCGCGCCCGCGCCATCCGCATCCTCGATCAGGCGGACCGGGAAAGCCGGCCGGTCGCCCTGATCACCACCGGCGCGCCGAGATCGGGTAAAGTCCGCGAGGTCGAGTTGGCACCTGCCGCCCGGATCAAGTCGGCGGTCGGCGCGCTGAAGCCGCGACCATGGCCGCTCGACCTGGAGCGGATCGTCGCGCAGGTTGATCGGCTGAACCTGCCGCGTACCGCCACGGCGGTGTGGATCCGCAGCGCCGAAGCCGCCCCGGGCAGCGCCCGGCTGGCCGAGCGCCTGCAGCGGCTCGGCCAACTGATCGTCATTGACGCGGTCGACGACGGGCCGGCTTGGCTCGGCGTTCCCGACACCGGCACCGGGGCCCTGACCGCCGAGGTCCGGCGGCTGTCGGCCGGTATCGAGCGGTCCGTCGCGGTTCGTGCGGTCACCGAGGATGACCGGGTGTTGACCCGTATCGCGGGCACCTTCGCCGCCGCCGCCGACACCGCGACCCTGACGGTCGATCTGCCCACCGAACTGCGCAACGAAGTGGCCAGGCTGGAGGTCGAGGGCGAGACGACGCCGGCCGGGGTCTTCCTGGTCGACGAGCGGTTTCGGCGCCGTCCGGTCGGCCTGCTGTCGGCCCGCGAGTTCGAGGGCGCCCAGCCGCTGCTGGACGAACTGTACTACCTCGACCGTGCGCTGGCGCCGTTCACCGAGATCCGCCGAGGCGACCTGGACACCCTGCTGGGCCGTGAACTGGCGGTACTGGTACTGGCTGACGTCGGCGCGGTACCGTTCGGCCAGCGAGAGCAGATCGACGCCTGGATTCGCAAAGGTGGCGTGGCCATGCGGTTCGCCGGGCCGCGTCTGGCGGCCGCCGGACTGGAGAAAGGTGGCCTCGGTCCCGAGGACCTGATCCCGGTTCGGCTGCGCCGCGGCGATCGGACCCTCGGGGGCGCACTCTCGTGGTCGCGACCGGCGTCGCTGGCACCGTTCGCCGAGGACAGCCCGTTCCATGGCCTCGCGATCCCCGACGAAGTCACTGTGTCGCGGCAGGTCCTGGCCGAGCCGGCAATCGACCTGGGCGAGAAGACATGGGCGCGGCTGGGCGACGGCACCCCGATCGTAACCGCAGAGCGCCGCGGGTCCGGTTGGCTGGTGCTGGTCCACACGACCGCCAACGCCGACTGGACCGACCTGCCGCTCGCGGGCCTGTTCGTCGACATGCTGCGCCGGGTGGTGACGCTCAGCCAAGGGGTCGGCGGAGCGTCGGAGCGGCCGCTGCCCCCGCTGTCCAGCCTGGACGGCTTCGGACGGCTGGGACCGGTCGCGGCCGGGGCCGAGCCGCTGCCGGCGGCGGCCGATCGGGCCGGGACCGGGCCGATTGTCGTCGGGCCGCGCCATCCGCCGGGCTTCTATGGCGATGAGTCCGGCCGCGAAGCGGTTAACCTCGGCCCGAACCTCACCAGCCTGGGTCGGCGCGCGGCTCCGCCGAGCGGGACCGCGGTTCAGGCACTGGATGCCGGACACGACCTGGACCTGCAGGGCTGGCTGCTTGCGGCTGCCGTCCTGCTTGCCGTCGCCGACACCGTCGTGTCCCTGGCTCTGCGTGGCCTGCTGCCGTTAGCGCGCTCCGTCGCCGGCGTCGCGGTCGGCCTGGTCCTGCTGAGCGCCGCGCCGACCGGCTACGGCAATGCGGGAGCGCAAACACCCACCGGCCCACCGGCGGATCCCGAACGGTTCGCCCTCGAGGCGGCGAATGAAACGCGGCTGGCGTATGTGATCACCGGCGACAACTGGGTCGACGGAATCAGCCGCGACGGCCTGTTGGGCCTGACCGATACCCTGACGCGCCGCACCGCGGTCGAACCTGCCGCGCCCTACGGCGTGGAACTGGAACGCGACGAGCTGGCTTTCTTCCCGCTGCTGTACTGGCCGGTCACCGACTCGCAGCCCCGCCTGTCGGAAACCGCGGTCGCCCGGGTCAACGTTTACATGCGCAACGGCGGCGTGATCCTGTTTGACACCCGCGACCGCTTCCAGATCGCCGCCCCTGGTTCGCGGGGCACCCCCGGACTGCAGCGCCTGATCGAGATTACCCGCGACCTGGAGATCCCGCCGCTGGCGCCGATCGCGCCCGACCATGTACTGACCCGCACCTTCTACCTGATGCAGGACTTTCCGGGCCGCTACGCCGGCGGAACGGTGTGGATCGAGGACGGGATCAGCAACCCGAACAGCGAGGTCAGCCCGGTCATGCTGGGCAGCCATGACTGGGCCGCCGCCTGGGCGCGTGACAGCGCCGGCCGATACCGCTTCCCGGTGGTGCCGGGCGGCGAGATCCAGCGCGAGATGGCGTTCCGGTTCGGCGTCAACCTCGTGATGTACGCGCTGACCGGCAACTATAAGGCCGACCAGGTGCACGTGCCGTCGATCCTGGAAAGGCTCGGCCAATGATCCCGGACGCCATCAACGTGACCTTCGGACCGCTGGTGCCGTGGCCGGTTGTTGGGGCTCTCGCCCTGATCGCGCTGGCGGCGGCCGGGTATGTGCTGGCCCGGCGGGCAAGGGGCGGCTGGTGGCGTACCGGCGCGCTGGCGCTGCTGGTGCTGGCGCTGTCCAACCCGTCGATTGTCGCCGAACGCCGGGAGCCACGACCCGATGTGGTCGTGGTCGCCGTCGACCGGACCGCCAGCCAGGAGATCGGCGAGCGGTCGGCGCGCACCGACGCCGCGGTTGAAGATCTGGACGAGAAGCTCGCCCGGATCTCCGACATTACCGTGAAACGGGTCTCGGTCGTGGCCGACGGGCTGTCCGGCGCCGAGGACGGCACCCGTCTGATGGCAGCGGTCCGCGAAGCCCTGGTCGACGTCCCGGCGCACCGGCTTGCCGGTGTTATCGCCGTCACCGACGGCCAGGTGCACGACGCGGCCGCGGCCGTGGCTTCCGGCCAGATTCCCGGACCCTTCCACGTGCTGCTGAGCGGCGATCGCAACGAACGCGACCGGCGCCTGCGGGTGGTCCGGGCACCAAGCTTCGGCATGGTCGACAAGACCGTGACCGTGACGATCGAGGTGGTCGACCCGAACGAACAACCCGGTGCCTCCACGACGGTGCTGTTGGGGATCGACGGCGGTGAGGCCGCGCCGCTTGCGGTGCCAGCGAACCAGGAGCACTCGATCGAGATCCCGATCGAGCATGGCGGTCAGACCATCCTGGAGTTCGCCGCCGAACCGGGCCGCCAGGAACTGGTGCTGGACAACAACCGGGCGGTGATCGCGGTCAACGGCGTGCGCGACCGACTGCGGGTCCTGCTGGTGTCCGGCGAGCCGCACGCCGGCGAGCGCACATGGCGCGACATCCTGAAATCAGACCCTTCGGTCGACCTCGTTCACTTCACGATCCTGCGGCCGCCGGAGAAGCAGGACGGCACGCCGATCCGGGAGCTGTCGCTGATCGCCTTTCCGATCCGCGAGCTGTTCGAGCTGAAGCTGGCAGACTTCAACCTGATCATCTTCGACCGCTACCGCCGGCGCGGCGTGCTGCCCCGCATGTACATGCAGAACATCGCCGAATACGTCCGCAAGGGCGGAGCGCTGCTGGAAGCCTCGGGACCGACATTCGCCAGTCGGCTCAGCCTGGCCCGGACCCCGATCGGCGATGTCCTGCCGGCGCAGCCAACCGGCGGTGTCATCGAGCAGGGCTTCCGGCCACGGATAACCGGGATCGGGGAACGGCATCCGGTGACCGCCGGGCTGGCCGGCGCCGGACACAACGGCAGCGAGCCGACCTGGGGCCGCTGGTTCCGGCAGATCGAGGCGCGTGACGTCCGCGGCAATGTCGTGATGTCGGGCGAGGTCGACCGCCCGCTGCTGATCCTCGACCGGGTCGGCGAGGGTCGGGTGGCCCACCTGCTGTCGGACCAGATGTGGCTGTGGAGCCGCGGCTATGAGGGCGGCGGCCCGCAGGCCGAGTTGCTGCGCCGGACCGCCCACTGGCTGATGCGCGAACCGGACCTTGAAGAAGATGTCCTGCACGTCTTCTCGCGCGGCGATACGCTGGAGATCGAGCGGCGGACCCTCGAAGGAACGCTGGTGCCGGTCCGCGTCACCGGCCCGGACGGCGCCACCCAGACCGTCGAGTTGGAGGAAGTCGGTCCCGGCAACGGCAAAGCGTCCATCCAGGTCCGACGGCCGGGACTGTATCGGCTCATCGACGGAGTGCGCACCGCGATGGTCGCGGTCGGAGCGCTCAATCCGATTGAGTTGTCCGACGTTGCGACAACCGACCGGCGGCTCGCGCCGATCGTCGAGGCGACCGGCGGCGGGCTGCAGTGGCTGGTCGACGACGGGGTGCCGGCACTGCGACGGGTGTCGAAGGATCGGGCGGCGTCGGGGCGCGGCTGGTTCGGTCTTCGCACGAACGGCGACTATGTGGTCACCGGCGTCCTGACCGTTCCGGCACTGCCGGCGGCCCTGGCCCTGTTCCTGCTGATTGGCAGCCTGATGATCGCTTGGCGGCGCGAGGGCGACTGACGCTCAGCACACGTCGTCCCAGTAGGGCCGGTCGGTAAAGGTCGCAACCGCGAAGTCGATGAACGCCCGCACTTTGGCCGCCAGGGGACGTCCCGGCGGGTAGACCGCGTACAGGCCGACCGGCGGAGGCGCAAAGCTCGCCAGCACTGGAACCAGGGTGCCTTCCTTCAGATACCGACCCAGCATGAAGGTCGGCATCTGCACGACCCCCGAGCCGGCTGCCGCCATCGCCGCCAGCGCGTTGCCGTTGTTCGCCAGGACCCGTGGCCGGAACTGGTGGCTGTGGTGAGAGCCGTCGGTGCTGGCCAGTGTCCAGGTGCAACCACCCGCGCTGTAGCTGTAGCCGAGACAGGCATGGTTCTGCAGATCCCTTGGCTGACTCGGGGTGCCGTGCCGGGCGAGATACGACGGCGCCGCCGCCAGTATCCGGCGAACCGGCGCCAGGCGCCGAGCGATCAGCGGCGAGTCGGCCATTTCGGCAATGCGCAGAGCGACATCGTAGCCCTCCTCGACCAGGTCGACGATGCGGTCGTTCAGCACCAGTTCGATCGACAGGCCCGGATGGCGATCAAGTAGCGCCGGAAGGTGGGCGGCCAGATGCTCCTGGCCGAATGACATCCCGGTGCTGACCCGCAGGAGTCCGGACGGCTCGCTCTGCATCGACCCCGCCTCGGCTTCCGCGGCCTCGGCCTCGGCGACGATGCGCTGGCAACGCTCGTAGAGGCGGGTGCCTGCCTCGGTCAGGGCCAGCCGCCGGGTGGTCCTGTTCAGCAACCGGGTGCCGAGATGATCTTCCAGGCGCGCGATCTGCTTGGATACCGCCGACTTGGAAAGGCCGAGCCGGATCGCGGCCTGCGAAAAGCTGCCTTCCTCAACCACCCGAGCGAAGCTCGCCATTGCAGTCAGATTGTCCAGAATCATTGTTTCCTCAAAGAGACTATCTGTCGAATTCAACGCCCTTATGGTTCTGCATGGCAACTATTAGATGGGTGTGGATCGGCCGGCCTCGTTGAACGGGCCCCGAACCAGAACCCGGCACGGCCGCGCCCGTGCATAACCAAGCGAGACGAACATGAGCAAGATCCTGGTGCTGTACTATTCGACCTGGGGACATGTGGAGACCATGGCTCAGGCCATTGCCAAGGGCGCGTCGAGCGTCACCGGAACCGAGGTCACAGTGAAGCGCGTACCCGAGCTGATGCCCGAGGACGTAGCCAAGCAGTTCGGCGCCAAGCTCGACCAGGCAGCCCCGATCGCCAGCCCGCAGGAACTGGGCGATTACGATGCCATCATCTTCGGCACCCCGACCCGATTCGGCAACATGTCGTCCCAGATGCGCAACTTCCTGGACCAGACCGGCGGCTTGTGGGCCAAGGGTGCGCTCGTCGGCAAGGTCGGCAGCGTGTTCGTATCGACCGGCACCGGCGGAGGCAACGAGACGACCATCACCTCGTTCCACAACACGCTGATGCACCATGGAATGGTCGTCGTCGGCCTGCCCTACGCGGCACCCGCGCTGGACGACATCAGCGAGGTCAAGGGCGGATCGCCCTACGGTGCGGCCACCATCGCCGGTGGCGACGGCAGCCGGCAACCGACCGACAAGGAACTGTCACTGGCGGAATTCCAGGGTGCCCATGTGGCGCGCATCGCCACGAAGCTGGCCGCCTGATACACCGGGACGGCAAACCTCCGAGGAGGACATCATGATCGACGTACGTCCGTTCAACGGCCTTGGCCGCTTCGACATCGACTGGCTGGCCGCGCGCCACCACTTCAGCTTCGGCAGCTACATGGATCCGAAGCGGATGGGGTTCGGCGACCTGCGCGTTTGGAACGACGACACCATTCAGCCCGGGACCGGCTTCGATCCGCACCCGCATCGCGACATGGAGATCATCACCTATGTCCGCAAAGGGGCGATCACCCACCGTGACCGCCTGGGCAACGAAGGACGCACCGAGGCCGGCGACGTCCAGGTGATGTCGGCCGGCACCGGCATCGTGCACGCCGAGTACAACCTGGAGAGCGAGCCGACGCAGATCTTCCAGATCTGGATCGTGCCATCGGCCACCGGTTTCGAACCCCGGTGGGAGGCCCGCCAGTTCCCGCGCGACGGGCGGACCGGCGAACTGGTAGTCCTGGCGTCGGGCCGAGACGGCGACGAGGGCGCGTTGCGGATCAACCAGAACGCCGCGGTGCTCGGCGCGACCATCAAGGCCGGGCACAGCGTGACGCATCAGCTCGGCAACGGCCGAAAAGCCTATCTGGTCGCGGCCAGCGGCTCGATCGAGGTCAACGGCGTCCCGGCCGCGGCGCGCGACGGCGTCGCGATCGCCAATGAATCGGCGGTGGAAATCAAGGCCATCGACGAAGCCGAGATCGTTCTGGTCGACGTCGCCTGACGCTCGGAGCCGTGGCCCTAGCTGCGGCTCCGCTCGTCATCCTCGGCGCTGTTCGCCATTCGAAGCCACGACGATACGACGATGCCGGCGTCCTCGGAGTCGAACTTCACACGCGTGCTCTCGTCATCCTGGCCGACCACCCGGCCCTGCAGCGCAAGCCCGGACGATGAATGGCGCACGGTTACGAGCGCCCCCATCTGGACGGCTACGGCAGGCGTCAGCCGAACGCCGCCGGCTGAGACGTTATCCAGGCGGCACTCCATGGTCGCCCCGTCCACGTCGATCTCCAGCGGTGCCGACGCCGGATAGCGGGGATAACGCCGCCGTTCCGCCACACGCTCCAGTCCCGAGAAAATCCGCTTCAGCCAGCTCACTCCGAACCCCCGTCATCGGCATGTCATTGACATTCTAGGCGCTTCCGAACCGCTAGGCGACCCGTGGCGCTTCCCGCTCATCTCCGGGTCTGATATTGAAGAACAATGATTAAAGAGCCGATACCGCGCGTTTGCTGCTGGTAGGGAGTGTCCATGTCGGCGGAAGCAATGGAGTCCGAGGTATACTCGGATGACGAAAAGGATGCACTCCACATCCTTCCGCTGGCGATCATCCCGCTCAAGACGCCGGGAATGCGCCGGCAAAGACTGATCAAGAACGCCCAGTTCACGACCGTTCTGGAGTTGTTCAAGGACGCGCGCGCCGGCTCCGGGCAGATCGACATCGGCAGCCTTGCCGATTTCTTCGACTCCGCCGCCCCGACCTTCATGGACGACCGCATCATCATCGAGGCGCTGGCCGAGGCGCCCAGCTTTGACGTCTATTCGCTGCGCCTGACCCTGCGCTCGCACAACATCAAGGTCGACGACGCCGAGCACCTGCGGCTGTCACCGAAGATGCAGGAGAAGCTGACCGAGTACATGCGGATGTTCACCCGGCCGCTGGTGCAGAAGGTGTTCGGGAACGATACCAAGGACATTTCCTCGGCCGGTCAGATCATTGGCATGTTCCGCGACGTCGATCGCGAGGAGGCGCTGCGGCGCATCAGGGCAATCTCGGATGCGCTCGGGCTGGACGTCGAGCAGATCCCGGGGTTTCTGGAAGACTACGGCGACATCTTCCTGTCGCTCAGCTACTTCAAGCGCTACCTGGAACAGATCAGGCCGGATTTCGACGCCATGAAGGCCTGGATGAACGAAGGCATCGCCGGCTCGCACCTGCGCCACGACAAGGACGCCATCCGCGCCTGCGAGGTCGTGATCGCCAACGTCGACGCCGCCATCAAGTTCATCGTCGGGCGGTTTCAAACCTTCGACGAGGCCAGCCAGGAGTTCTGGAAGGATCTGTCCAAGGAGCGCTACGGCGTGCTGCGCAATTTGATTCGCAGCCACCATCACGTTGTCGGCGGAATCCTGTGCGGACTGTCGGTCAAGATCGAACGCTGGCACACCGACTTCCCCAACGGCGGCGGTAGCCCGAACAAGCGGGCCGACTGGCTGCTGTCGGAGATGGTGCCTGGCCTGGATCGGATCCGGGCGCTTGAGAAATCGGCGCCGCGGCTCAGCTGACCCCCTGACAGCACACTCCGCCTATCCACCCTCCACCGAAACACCCGCCAGCCTGTCGAACGCGCCGGCCCCGATGCGCGCCGCCACCGCTTCGATGTCCGGCGCCACCTGCCGGTCGTTCTCGAAGAACGGGGCCACGGCGCGAACCTCGGCCACCGCCTCGGCGAGCGCCGGAGACGTCGCCAACGGCCGGCGCAAGTCGATGCCCTGGGCCGCGCACAGCAGCTCGACCGCAACCACCCGCCGAAGGTTGGCCGCCATCGCCAGGAGACGGCGCGCTCCATGCGTCGCCATCGACACATGGTCCTCCTGGTTGGCCGAGGTCGGCAGGCTGTCGACGCTGGCCGGCGAAGTCAGCAGCTTGGTCTCGGCCTGCAGGGCGGCTGCGGTCACCTGGGCGATCATGAAGCCGGAGTTGATGCCCGGTTCGGCCACCAGGAACGGCGGAAGCGAGGAAATGTTGACGTCCATCAGCATGGCCGTCCGCCGCTCCGACATCGCACCGATCTCCGAGGCGACTATGGCGATCTGGTCGGCGGCGAACGCCACCGGCTCGGCGTGGAAATTGCCACCCGACATGATCTCGCCGGTGTCCGAGAACACCAGGGGGTTGTCGGACACCGCGTTGGCTTCCGCGGCCAAGCGGCCGGCGGCAAACCGCAATTGGTCGAGCACCGCCCCCATTACCTGCGGCTGGCAACGCAGCGAATACGGATCCTGGACCCGGTCGCATTCCAGGTGCGACGCCCGGATCGCCGAGCCGTGCAGCAGCCGGCGATAGACCGCCGCCGTCTCCGACTGCCCCGGATGCCCGCGCAGGGCATGAATGCGGGCATCGAACGGGGTGTCAGACCCCATCGAGGCGTCGACGGTCATCGCTCCCGCGACCAGGGCGGCGTTGAACACCCGCTCGATCTCGAACAGCCCGGCAAGGCCGAGCGCGGTCGATACCTGGGTGCCGTTCAGCAGGGCCAGTCCCTCCTTGGGGGCCAGCGTGACCGAGTCGAGACCGGCCGCCTGCATTGCCGCCTCGCCCCGCAACCGTTCGCCGTTCCGGTGCGCCTCGCCCTCGCCGATCAGTACGGCCGACATATGGGCAAGCGGCGCCAGGTCGCCGGACGCGCCGACCGATCCCTGGGACGGGATCACCGGCAGCACCCCGGCGTTCGCCAGGGTCAGCAGGGCGTCGATCACTTCGCCACGGATGCCCGAATGGCCGCGGGCCAGACCGTTCGCCTTCAGCGCCATGACCAGGAACACCACGTCGTCGCTCAGCGGGTCGCCGACACCGGCACAGTGCGAGCGCACCAGGGCCTTCTGCAGTTCCTCCAGCCGGTCGGTCGGGATGGTCTTCTGGGCGAGTTTGCCGAAGCCGGTGTTGATGCCGTAGACGACCTTGCCGGCGGCGATCACGCGCGCCACCGTCGCGGCCGAATCGGCTATCGCCTCCCGCGATGCCGGGTCGAGGACCAGCGACGGGCGGCTGCGGTACAGCCGGCGCAGATCGACGAGCGACAGCGCGCCCGGAGTGATGGTCAGCGATGTCATCACGCATCTCCCAGGAAGGGCAGGTCGAGGCCGTTTTCACGCGCACAGTCGACCGCGATCTCATAGCCGGCGTCGGCGTGGCGCATGACACCGGTCGCCGGATCGTTCCAAAGTACCCGTTCCAGGCGCTTGGCCGCCGCCTCGGTGCCGTCGCAGACGATCACCATGCCGGCGTGCTGGGAGTAGCCGATCCCAACCCCGCCGCCGTGGTGCAGCGATACCCAGGTTGCCCCGGACGCGCAGTTCAGCAGGGCGTTCAGCAGCGGCCAGTCGGCAACCGCGTCGGAGCCGTCCTGCATCGCCTCGGTCTCGCGGTTCGGGCTGGCGACCGAGCCGGAGTCCAGGTGGTCGCGGCCGATCACCACCGGGCCGATCTCGCCCTTGGCTACCATCTCGTTGAAGGCGAGGCCCAGGCGGTCACGCTGGCCCAGGCCGACCCAGCAGATCCGGCTCGGCAGGCCCTGGAACTGGATGCGCTCCCGGGCCATGTCGAGCCAGTTGTGCAGGTGCGGATCGTCGGGGATCAGTTCCTTCACCTTGGCGTCGGTCCTGTAGATGTCCTCCGGATTGCCGGACAGGGCGGCCCAGCGGAACGGGCCGACGCCGCGGCAGAACAGCGGACGGATGTAGGCCGGCACGAAGCCGGGGAAGTCGAAGGCATCGCCGACCCCCTCGTCGAACGCCACCTGTCGCAGGTTGTTGCCATAGTCCAACGTCGGGATGCCCAGCCGCCAGAACTCGAGCATCGCCTTCACGTGCGCGGCCATCGAGGTCTTGGCGGCCTTGGCAATGGCGTCAGGATCGCTCTCTCGCGCGCGCTCTGCCTGATCGAGGGTCCAGCCGGCCGGCAGGTAGCCGTTGATCGGGTCGTGGGCGCTGGTCTGGTCGGTGACGACGTCCGGTCGGATGCCACGGCGCACCATCTCCGGATAGATTTCGGCAGCGTTTCCAAGAAGGCCGACGGACACCGCCTCGCCCTTGGCACAGGCCTCGGTGACGATCGCCACCGCCTCGTCCAGGCTGTCGGTCTTGCGGTCGAGGTACCGGGTCTCCAGCCTGCGCTCGATCCGGCTCGGCTGGCACTCACCGCGATCATCGAGGCCCCGGCCATGGTCGCGGCGAGCGGCTGCGCGCCCCCCATGCCGCCGAGGCCCGCGGTCAGAATCCACTTGCCCTTCATGCTGCCGCCGAAGTGCCGGCGCCCGACCTCCACGAAAGTCTCGTAGGTGCCCTGCACGATGCCCTGGCTGCCGATGTAGATCCACGAGCCGGCCGTCATCTGGCCGTACATCATCAGGCCCTTGCGATCGAGTTCGTGGAAGTGCTCCCAGGTCGACCACTTGCCGACCAGGTTGGAGTTGGCGATCAGCACCCGCGGCGCGTCGGCGTGGGTGCGGAACACGCCGACCGGCTTGCCGGACTGCACCAGCAGGGTCTGGTCGTCCTCCAGGTTCTTCAGCGCCGAGACGATCCGGTCGTAGCTCGACCAGTCGCGCGCCGCCCGGCCGATGCCGCCGTACACCACAAGTCCCTCCGGCTTCTCGGCGACCTCCGGGTCCAGGTTGTTCATCAGCATCCGCATTGCCGCCTCGGTCTGCCAGCTCTTGGCGGAGATATCGAGGCCACGCGGAGCGCGGATGCGCCGGGCATTGTCCAGCCGGCCGGATGCGGAAGCGGTCATGGGCGTGTCTCCTTGAGAGGGTCGACGTCGAAGGCGGCCCCGAGGCGGTAGCGGGCGCCGGGATGCCAGAGCCAGGCTCGGGATACGATGCGATCGGCCAATGCGGTGCGCCGATGCAGCAGCAGGCACGGCTCACCCGGCCGCATGGCGAGAGCCTGTAGAATGCGGGTCGGTGGAATTGCCGCCTCGACCACGTGCTCAACATGCGGCGCCGGTGCCACCCGCATCAGGTACTCGTTCGGGGTGATCGCGGAGAAGTCCTGGTCGAGGTAGTCCGGGGCCGTCTCCGGGTTGACGTAGCGGTCCTCGAACTGCACGGCGCGGGCATTCTCGAAATGCACGATCACCGAGTGGAACGCCGCGGCACCGGTCTGCACGCCGAGCGCACTCGCGACGGTCGCGTTGGCCCGAGTCTCGGCCAACGCACGCACTTCGGCCCGGTGCTGGTGGCCGCGGCTGCGGATCTCGTCGGCGATGTTGCGCAGTTCCATCAGTTCGGACTGCGGCCGGGCATCGGCCACGAACGTGCCGAGGCCCTGGACCCGCCGCAGCAGCCCTTCGGCGGTCAACTCGCGCAGCGCCCGGTTCACGGTCATCCGGCTGACCCCCAGCGTCTCGACCAGTTCGTTCTCCGACGGCGTGCGGTCATCCGGCCGCAGGTCGCCGGAGCCGATCCGGTCGATCACCCAGTCCTTGACCTGTTGATAGCGAGGAACGCTGGTCTCGCTCACGACGCCTGCTCCGTGATCGGCGTGATGCCGGACGCGATCCTAATTCCATTCAGCTTGTATATACAAGCAATGTTATGCGGCTTTCGCCGATCGGCCGGGGCTGGCATAAGCGGTGGCGTCGAACGAGGAGCCGGCATGGCCACCATCACATTGCGCGGCGTCACCCGCCGGTTCGGGAGTACGGCGGCGCTCGCCCCGATCGACCTGACGGTCGAGAGCGGCCGGTTTGTTGCCCTGGTCGGCCCGTCGGGGTGCGGGAAGTCGACGCTGCTGCGCCTGATCGCCGGGCTCGACCGACCGAGCTCCGGGACGGTTGTCGCCGGCGGCCAGTCGGTTGACGGACCGGGGCCCGAGCGTGGCGTGGTCTTCCAGCAGCCTGCGCTGTTCCCCTGGCTCGACGTGGCCGCCAACATCCGTTTCGGCTTGGACGAGGCCGGCATGGCACGCACCGAGGCCGACCGGCGTGTTGCCGGCTGGATCGCGGCGGTCGGCCTCGAAGGATTCGAGCGCTCGCTACCGGCACAGTTGTCGGGTGGCATGGCGCAGCGCGCCGCACTGGCCCGCGCGCTGGCCCCGGCACCAGGGACCCTGCTGCTGGACGAGCCTTTCGGGGCGCTGGACCGGATCACCCGCAACGAGATGCAGGACCTTCTGGTGCAGGTCCGGGCCGCAACCCCGGCAACCGTGCTGCTGGTCACCCATGATGTCGAGGAGGCGGTGTATCTTGCCGACCGGGTGATCGTGCTGTCACCCCGCCCGGGCCGGATCGTCGCCGACTTGGCCGTGGACCTGCCGGCGCATCGGATCCGGACCGATCCGGCGTTCATGGCCGTGCGGGTGCGGGTCGAACAAGCGCTGCAAACGGCAATGGTCTGATCGACCAAAGCGGGTGCCGCCGGACCGAGCGATCGGGTAGACAGGGCGGAACGACGGCGATGGCTCCGAGCGGTCCTCGCCCCAAGGAGGTTCCGTGAGCGCATCATCAATGGGCTTCGTCGCCCGCGGCCTGTTCAGCAACGCCTATGTGCTGCTGACTCTGACCATGCTGAGCTGGGCCGGCAACGCGGTCGCCGGGCGCATCGCCGTCGGCGAGGTTTCGCCGCTCACGCTGACCACCCTGCGCTGGATCGGTGTCGCGATCCTGGTGCTGCTGTTCGCCCGCCGTCAGATTGCGAAGGACTGGCCGGTGCTTCGCCAGCACCTGCCGTTCATGGCGGCCCTGGGTGCACTTGGCTTCACCGTGTTCAACGCGCTGTTCTACATGGCCGCCCAGACCACGGTTGCGATCAACCTCGGCATCATCCAGGGCTCGATCCCGGTGTTCGTGATGATGGGTGCCTATCTGGTTTACCGCACCCCGGTGTCCCTGGTGCAGGCGGCAGGTGTCGCGATCACCATCGTCGGCGTCGCGATCGTCGCGTTGCACGGCGACCTAGCCCAGCTTGAGTCACTCCAGTTCGCAGACGGCGACCTGCTGATGGTGGCGGCCTGCGCACTGTATGCCGGCTACACCGTGGCGCTGCGCCGCCGTCCCGCGGTCTCCGGGCTGGCGATGTTCTCGGTCCTGGCGATGGCCGCGATGGTCACCTCGCTGCCGCTTATGGCGATAGAGGCGGCGATGGGCAGCCTGATCTGGCCGACAGCAACCGGATGGGCCGTGCTGCTGTACGTCGTGCTGTTTCCGTCGTTCCTGGCCCAGGTGTTCTTCCTGCGCGCCGTCGACCTGGTCGGCCCTGGGCGGGCCGGGCTGTTCGTCAACCTGGTGCCGATCTTTGCGGCGACCCTGGGCGTGCTCGTGCTCGATGAGCAGTTCCAGGGCTTTCACGCCCTGGCGCTGGCCTTCGTGCTCGGCGGGATCTGGCTGGCCGAGCGTCGCCGCAAAGTCTGAGTTCAGGGGCGCCGGACCGGCACGCGGATCTCGGTCAGCAGGTCTTCGGGGTCGGTGTCAGCGGGGTTGTTCAGGTACACGTCGACACAGGGCCGGTCGGCCGCCTCGTAGCCCGAATTCGGCAACCAGGTTCCCATCAGCCAGTCGTAGCAGCCGCGCAGTCCGTCATACGGCCCCTTGTAAACCGTGACGGCGTAGAGGCCGCCGGCGATCTCGCCCTTGGCAAGTTCACCCGTCTCAACCGACGGATCGACCAACGACACGCCTGCGTCCGAGCGCAGCCGCTGTTCGTCGGTCACGCTCGGATCGTCATACGCCACCATCATCACCTTGGTGTCGGGTCCGAACAGGCGCCGCTCGTCGGCGATGGCGGCAACCCGCTGGAACACCGGGCCGATATCGTTGTAGCGGCCGACGTGACGCAGGAAGGCGAACGGGTAGGGCGGGAACTCGCGGGTCGAAACATTGAGGGTCATCGGATCGGCTCCTTGATAGGGGTTGAACCCGCGGAGCGCGCCGTACTGGTCGTAATGCACGCCGGACGGCGACCGCGGCGGACGGAACGATCCTCGCAATGCCCGGAACCGGCTCGGCGGGTCACCGAATTGCGCCCTGAAGGTCCGTGAGAACGCCTCCGGCGTGTCGAACCCCGCATCGAGCGCGATCTCGGTGACGGTTTGCCGGGTGTGCCTCAGCTTCCCCGCCGCCCGTTCCAGCTTCAGCCGGCGGACATGCTCGCCCACCGTCTCGCCGGTCATCGCCCGAAAGATCCGGGCGAAGTGAAACCGCGAGAACGCGGCGACATCCGCCAACTCGTCCAGGCTCATCGCGCGGTCAAGGTTGCGCTGAATGTGCACCAGCACACGCAGGAGCCGGGACTCGTAGGCGGATCGGGTACAAGGCTTCATCGCAAGTCCGTTCGTCGTCCGGCCGGCACTCTGACCCGAGCCGCCGGCCGACGCCTGATCGATCTTGCGGAGTTTACGCCTTGGCTTTGCGGCGCCCCAGGGCGCCACGGATCTCGTCGTAGAAGATCTCGCCCAGCACGAAGCCGGTGACGGCGACGATCGCCAGGATCTGCGTGACGGTGATGTGGCTGCCCAGGATAAAGTATGCGAGCAGCGCCGCGATCACCGGCTTCAGGAAGAACAGGTAGTTGCCACGCGCGGGATCAGGGACGTGACCGAGGCCCCACAGCCACAGGATGAAGCCGATGCAGGTGTTCCAAAGACCCAGGGTGATCAACGCACCCGCCTGTACCGGCGGGCGATCCAGCACCGTCAGCGGGTTGACCCAGATCCCCCACGCGGCGCCGACCACGATCCACAGCACCGGCGCGCCGAGCGCAAAGGTGTAGGTCGTCATCCGGATCGCGCCATACTTGCGGATGTAGGGCCTCACCAGCACCAGATAGAACGCACCTATGAACGCGCAGCCAAGCGCCAGGAAGACGCCCGGCAGGGAACTGACCCCGCCCTCGACCTTGTGCAGGACACCGTCAGTCAGCAGGAACAGGCACCCCAGGAAGGCGCCGATGCCGGAGACGATCTTCGGCCCGGTGATAGGCGCCCCCTCCACCATGCGCGCCACGAACACCACGAAGATCGGCATGGTCGTCACCAGGGTGGCAACCTGCACGACGCTCGCGTAGTCCAGCGCCCAGTGGAACAGGAACTGACCAAGCGTCATGCCGAAGATCGACAAACCGATGACCGGCACCGGATCGACCCGCAAGGGGGTAATCAGGTCGCGGCTGCTCTTCTGCATCAGGGCAACCATCACCAGCGCAAGCCCGCCGAGCGTGAAGCGCCAGACGGAAACCTCCGCCCCCATCAGGCCGGTCAGCTTCACCACGAACTCACTCGACGCATGGCTGGCCACGCCTGCAAAGGCCGCGAGATAGGCCAACCAGATGAAGCCGCGGGTCGGACCGGCGGCCGCCGTCGTATCAGTGTTCATGCTCAAGGCTGTGCTCCTGAAGGGCCGTTGCCTAGCAGACTATCGGGCTTGTGCGGTTCCGCAAGAGGCGCCGGGTCTTTTCAGTGCGCACGTTCACACGATCGTCGCTTACGCTCGGCACTGAATTCTGTTTAAGATCAGCGTTATGAGACGATACCGCTACACCAAGATCGTGGCCACCCTCGGGCCGGCCAGCTCCTCCGAAGCGAGCATCCGCGCCCTGTTCGAGGCAGGCGTCGATGTCTTTCGCTTCAACTTCAGCCATGGCAGCCATGCCGACCACCAGGAGCGCTTCGACATCGTGCGCCGGTTGGAGGTGGAGGCGGGGCGGCCGATTTCGGTGATGGCGGACCTGCAGGGCCCCAAGCTGCGGGTCGGCACCTTCCCCGACGGGCCGGTCAGGCTCGAAGCCGGCGGAACGTTCCGCCTGGAACTGGCCGACGCGCCGGGCACCGCGAAGCGGGCGACCCTGCCGCACCCGGAGATCTTCAAGGCAGTCGGTCCCGGGACCGACCTGCTTCTGGACGACGGCAAGATCCGGCTGCGCGTGGTGAAATGCGGCAAGGGCTACGCCGACACCGAGATCATCACCGGCGGACAGTTGTCGGACCGCAAGGGCGTGAACGTGCCGAACGCGGTCCTGCCGCTGTCGGCCCTGACCGACAAGGACCGCAAGGACCTGCGCTTCGCCCTCGACATGGGTGCCGACTGGATCGCGCTGAGCTTCGTTCAGCGACCCGAGGACGTCTCGGAAGCGCGACGGCTGATTGCCGGACGGGCGGCGGTGCTGGTCAAGCTGGAGAAGCCGGCCGCGATCGATGAACTTGAAGCGATCGTCGAAATTGCCGACGCCGTGATGGTGGCGCGTGGCGATCTCGGGGTCGAACTGCCGCCGGAGCGCGTGCCGTCGCTGCAGAAGCGGATCATCCGGACCTGCCGGGCGCTCGGCAAGCCGGTGATCGTCGCCACCCAGATGCTCGATTCGATGGTCCACGCCCCCGCGCCGACCCGTGCCGAAGCCTCGGACGTCGCGACGGCCGTGTACGACTCCGCCGACGCCGTCATGCTCTCGGCGGAGACCGCTGCCGGCGACTACCCGGTCGAAGCGGTGACGATGATGAACAAGATCATCCAGAACGTCGAAGGCGACTCCTACTATCTGGCGCACGCGCACGCCGAGCATCCGACGCCCGAAGGCACGGTGTCCGACGCCATCACATTGGCCGCCCGCGAGGTCGCCGAGGCGATCGACGCACGTTGCATCATCACCTACACGACCTCCGGATCGACCACGTTGCGGGCATCGCGCGAACGGCCGACGGTGCCGATCCTGTGCATCACCTCCAGCCTGTCCACCGCCCGCCGGTTGGCCATGGCCTGGGGCGTCCACGCCGTCCACATGGCCGAGGAGCAGCGTTTCTCGGCCGTGGTCCAGCGCGCGACCGAGATCGCGAAGCGCGAGGAGTACGGCAACAGCGGCGACAAGGTGGTGATCACGGCCGGCGTGCCGATGGGCACCCCTGGCTCGACCAACGTGCTGCGGGTCGAACGGATTCCCTGACCGCATCCAGGTACGCACTGGCTCCATCGTTTTCGTTCCGGGTGGCACTACGGCGCCCGGGTAACGTTGGCCATTCTGCGCGCGCCATTCACAGCCGTCAGGAGAGGCCGTCATGCGCCCGAGCATCGCCGACAAACGCGCAACCTTCCGCCGCCTTCACGACAGCGGCTGCTTCGTCATACCCAATCCGTGGGACGCGGGCTCCGCGATCCTGCTGCAGAGCCTCGGGTTCAAGGCGTTGGCTTCCACCAGCGCCGGCATGGCCTGGACGCAGGGTCGGCCTGACAACGGTGTCACCCGCGACGACGTGCTGGCCCATCTGTCGATGCTCGTCGAGGCGGTCGACCTGCCGGTGAATGCCGACTTCGAGAACGGATTTGCCGACGACCCCGACGGTGTGGCCACCAGCGTGTCCCTCGCGGTCGCTACCGGGATCGCCGGACTGTCGATCGAGGACTCGACGGGCAACAAGGATGCCCCGCTGTACGACTTCGACCTCGCGGTTCGCCGGATCGCCGCGGCCCGTGCCGCCATCGACCGCAGCGGCCACGATGTGATGCTGACCGCCCGTTCGGAGGGCTTCATCACCGGCCGCCCCGACCTGGATGAGACCGTGCGCCGGCTGAAGGCGTTCTCCGACGCCGGTGCCGACTGCCTGTACGCACCTGGGATCCGCGAGGACGCGCAGATCACGGCGGTGGTGCAGTCGGTCGCTCCGAAGCCCGTGAACGTGCTCACCATGGGCATGTCGGTCGGCGCACTGACCGCGCTGGGCGTTCGCCGGATCAGCGTCGGCGGGTCGCTGGCTCGTTCGGCCTATGGAGAGTTCCTGCGCGCCGCCAAGGAGATCGCCGCCGACGGCAGCTTCGACGCGTTCAAGCGCGCCGCACCTAGCAGCGAACTCAACGGCGTGTTCGCGAAGCCGCGTCCGTAACGGCGCGCGTGCCTATTGTCCCCGGCCGCGATCCGGTCGCGGCCGGGCGACGAAGAACTGGTCGCCACGGTTGAGCCCAAACCGGATCTCGCGCTCCGGATCGGCCCGGAAGATCTCGACCGCGAAGCCCGCCTGCTGGAGCCGGTCGTGGAAATCGCGTCCGTACAGGCGCTTGTGGTCTTCCTGGCCGAAATGCGTCCGGCGCATCTCCGCCGTGGCGATGTCCGGATTCTCGTAGGTCTCGTCCCAGCCCTGGACGATCGGGACCGAAAGGATGGCCGTGCCCTGCGGCTTCAGCACGCGGCGAACCTCGCGCATCGCGTCGATGTCGTTGTCGACGTGTTCAAGCACATGATTGGCGATCACCGCGTCGAGCGAGTTGTCCGGAAACGGGATCGATTCCATCGCGCACTGACAGTCGACATCCCATCCGGACAGATCGGCCGTCACATACCGCGACATCCGGTCCAGGCGGGCCCTGATGCAGGATTCCGGCGCGAAGTGCAGCACCCGTTTGTCCTTGATCGCGGAGTTGGCGTAGCGATCCACCAGCAGATGGAACAGGCGGTGACGCTCCAGGCTGAGGCACCGCGGGCACAGCGCCTCGCTGCGCGGCGGCGCCCCGAACGTCCAGAACCGGCCCTGGAAGCCGCACAGCGGACACTCGCGTTGCAGCGACGGCCGACGAAACTGCATAGGGTCGTCAAGAACCGAATCGACCTTGATCCGGGTGCGCGACAACGCTTGGCGCAGTCGGTTGACGAGATGTTCCGGCAGCATGCGCCGCAGAGTGCGGCGAAGCCGGGCATGACGCGGCCTCGGTATCGCTATGCCCGACGCGACGGGGCGATAGTTTGGTGTGGTTTCGCATGCGGAATTGCCGGTCGACGGGCAAAAGGCGTTGATCGAGGATCTCAACCCTCGCTTCCGGTCTTGGAACATCCGTCATCCTTTGGTCGCCGTGATCAGGTACCTGGCCCATGCGGCTGGCCATCGACATGCGAACAACCGCGCCTGTTCGATAGGACACCTGTTCGAAGCGATTATTCGCCAGGCGCGACGCTTTTGCGCAGATTCAATGGCAACCGTTCGGCGCTTCGCGGGATCGGCCCGCCGGTCGCCGCGCCTCCCACCCCAGGGAAACCGCGGTTCTTGAAGCGCGTGCGCCAGTTTGGATGGTTCACCCGGAAGACGTTGCCACACCAATCGATAGCGGCCACGTTTGGCGCTAAAGGTCCGCCGATTCACGACGACACCGAGTGCTGGAGAACGTGTTCATGGCCAAGAAAGACTCCGGGATCCTGATCATCGTCGACGTGCAGAATGACTTCTGCCCCGGTGGCGCTCTGGCTGTTCCGCAGGGCGACGCCGTGGTGCCGATTATCAACCGGCTGTCGACGCGGTTTGACCACAGGGTCCTGACCCAGGACTGGCATCCGGCAGGACATTCGTCCTTTGCCAGTTCGCATGCCGGCAAAGCACCGTTCGAGACGGCCGACATGCCCTATGGCACCCAGGTGCTGTGGCCCGATCACTGCGTGCAGGGCAGCACCGGTGCCGCGTTCCACCCGGATCTCGCCGTCGACCGGGCCGAACTGGTCATCCGAAAGGGCTTCCGGCCGGCGATCGACTCCTACTCGGCGTTCTTCGAGAACGACCGGGCGACCCCGACCGGACTGGCGGGATACCTCCAGGAACGCGGATTCGACAGGGTGGTACTGGCCGGCCTCGCGATGGATTTCTGCGTCGCCTTTTCGGCCCTGGATGCCCGCCGGCTTGGCTTCGCGACAACCGTGGTCACCGACGCCTGCCGGGCCATCGACCTCAACGGGTCGCTCGCTGCCGCAATGGCCGATATGACCGCAGCCGGGGTCGGTTTTATGACGGCTGACGCCGCCTGAACGCAGATCGGCGCAAGCACCGGAGCCGAAATCGACGAATCGTTGCTGTCCCGCGGGAACGGAAACCGCAACTGGATGTTGTCCGTCTGGCGCCGCATATCGGCGCTGCGCCTACCGGCGCCTCCGCGACATTTCCCGGGACAGGAGACTAGCGATGCCTTGCATAATCCTGCTGCTCCAAACTCAACATTCCCGCCTGTTTGAGGCCGCTGAAACGCTGACCCACGCCGCCAGTACGGGGAGCGAAACCTGGCCCGGCGACCTCTACGCGTTCCGCCATATGCTCATCCGTCATGATCGGATGGAGCGCGAGGTATTCCAGCGCCTCGGGGTATCGACGAACGACAGCTTGAGCCGGGTTTTCGACGAGGTACTGGCGTCGCAACCCGGACTTGATGCGAGCGCGGTCGCCGCGGCGGCGCGACGCATGTCGCGGATCGTCGAAGCCCACGCGGACGCGCAGGAAACCGACCTCTTCCCGGACCTCATCGAAAGCTACCGGGACTCGCTGCGCCACCAGTTGGGAGACCACTACGCGCGGATCCCGGCCGATCAGATCGAGTTGGGCGAGCCTGCAGCAGCATAATCGACCGATGCGGTGACCAAGGTTTACCGGTTGGCATATGTTGCACAGCCCCCATATGGACTATTCATGGCCGCGTCACCGCGCCGCGCTCGGCAGCGTCGGGGGTTGCATGCCCCCCGACAGGAGACCTGCTCATGCCGTGCGTCATTCTGCTTTTGCAGACCCAGCACACCCATCTGCTCGAAACCGCGCAAACCCTGGTTTACACCGCCGCCTCCGAAGCGGATGGCCAAGGCTTGCAAGCATTTCGTGACCTTCTGGTGAGGCACGACCGGATGGAGCGCAATGTCTTCCAGCGTCTCGGCGCACCGGCAACCGCTCGTGGTCTGGCCTATGAATTCGATCGAGCGCTGGCGACGCAGGCAGGCAATGACGGCATCGCCGTGGCGGAAGCGGCCCGGCAGATCGGGCAAACCATCGAGGACCATGCCAACGCCCAGGAGGGTGAGTTGTTTCCCGATCTGATCGATCGTCACGATGAGTCGATCCGGCACAAGCTAGGCGATTATTACGCTCGTATCCCGGTCGATAGCGCCGGATTGGCGATGACAACACCTGCCGCAGCCTGACTGGCGCGAGAGAACGGGGTGATCGAGGTGAAGCGGGTAACGGTCCACCTCGCCTCGATCACCAAGAGTGGACGATTTTACTCCGCCGCGACCTGTGCCACTCCGGCATCCAGCGCCTGGGACAAGTCAGCCAGGATGTCGTCGATGTTCTCGATCCCGACCGACAGCCGGACATAGCCATCTGAGACGCCCGTGGCGATCTGGTCCTCGGGCGATAGCTGACTGTGGGTGGTGGTCGCCGGATGAATCGCCAACGACCGGGCGTCGCCAATGTTGGCAACGTGGTAGAACAGCTTCAGGCGGTCGATGAACCCTCGCCCCGCATCCTTACCGCCCTTGATCTCGAACCCAACCAGCCCCCCGTAGCCGCCTTTCAGGTAGGTATCGGCGCGACGCCGTGCCTCGCCGTCCTGCAGCCCCGGGAAGATCACCCGTTCGACCGACGGATGGTCCTTCAGGAAGTCCGAGACCTTGGCCGCGTTCTCGCAATGCGCCCGCATCCGCAATGCCAGGGTCTCAAGCCCCTGGATGGTCTGGAAGGCGTTGAACGGGCTTTGCGCCGAACCGAGATCGCGCAGCAGCGTGGTGCGCGCCTTGATGATGTAGGCAATCGGGCCGAGCGGCTTGACCGCCTCGGTCCACACCGCCCCGTGATAGCTCGGATCAGGCGTGTTCAGGGCCGGCTGGCGCTCCTTGAACTCGTCCCACGGGAAGTTGCCGCCGTCGACGATCAGCCCGCCGATCGAGGTGCCGTGGCCGCCGATGTACTTGGTGGTCGAGTAGACGATCACCGCCGCCCCGTGGTCGAACGGGCGGCACAACAGCGGCGCCGCGGTGTTGTCGATGATCAGCGGAATGCCGAATCCGCGGCCGAGATCGGCCACTTCCTTGATCGGAAACACATGCAGCTTCGGGTTCGGGAGGGTCTCGGCGTAATAGGCGCGGGTACGCTTGTCGGTCGCCCGCGCGAAGTTCTCCGGGTCGGACGGATCGACGAACCGGACCTCGATGCCCTGGTCCTTCAGGGTGTTGGCGAACAGGTTCCATGTCCCGCCGTACAGGTCGGTTGAGCTGACGATGTTGTCGCCGATCTTGGCCAGGTTCTGCACTGCGAAGGCACTGGCAGCCTGGCCCGAGGCAACCGCGAGGGCCCCTACCCCGCCCTCGATCGCCGCGATGCGCTGCTCCAGCACGTCGCAGGTCGGATTCATGATCCGGGTGTAGATGTTGCCCAGTTCCTTGAGTGCGAACAGGTTCGCGGCATGCTCGGTATCGCGGAACTGGTAGGAGGTGGTCTGGTAGATCGGCACCGCCACCGCACCGGTAGCAGGATCCGCCCGGTAGCCGGCATGCAGGGCCAGGGTCTCGGGATGCTTGGACTGGGTAGACATCGGTCGCTCCGTTTTAGCGGCCGCCGACCGTGCCGGGCATCACCCGGACAGGCAGCGTGGTTGAAGGACCAAACGCAGCCGCTGCGGGGACGGACCGGACCCTTTGAAGGCCGTTTGCGGGCAAACAAAAACCCGCCACAAGCCTGCAGCGGGTCCGAACCGACCGCCGCTTTAGCTGCATTTGTAACGCGCCCGCAAGCTGGAGGCTCAAATCGGCGCGACCTCACAGAACACCTGCCTCCCGGCGTTGTCAAGCCGCCGATGTCTCTTCACCACATTGGCCCTGTGCGGCGAGCAGCCCGGCCCAGGTTGACCGTCCCGGCATCACGATGGATACATGGCGGTCGCGTTCGACAAGGCGAGCAGCATCACGATGTTCTTTCGGGCCGATACCGGTGTCTTCGACCTGCCCGCGCTGCTCGACCTGAGGGCCTGCGCTGGCGGGCTCCTTGCTCGGGTGTCCAGGCAGCGCACGTCGCTTGGACAGCACATGGCCAATCCGGAAGCTCGAACGCTCATCACCGCCACCGTCAAACGGTTCTTCAAGAGTTCGTTGCCGGATCTGTTTGCGGAACGATTCGGCAAACAGCCCGCCCTCAACCTGATCTTTACGACGATCCGGCTTCAGGAACCCGACCTGCCGACCAGCCGCGTTGGTTGGCACATCGACTTCAACTTCATGGGCGACACCGTCCCCTTTCTCGTTGCGTGGACACCGCTCGAGGATGTCGGCGAAACGCGGATCGGGCTCGATATCTGTGTTCCGACGACCCCTCCGAGCATGGCGTCGATGCTCGGACCCTGGCAGGCACGGTCGGCCAAAGGGGACAGCCTGGAGTTCTCGGACGACGATCTGGACGGGATCTTCGGCAGCGGTGGCTATCAGGTCCGCTCCCTTCGGTTACCTGCGGGAAGTTCGGCCGTGTTCGATCAGTTCGTTTTCCATCGAACCCAGAACCTTGCCCGAGCCACCGAAGCACGGCATTCGTTCGAGTTCAGGATGGTCGACCTCGACGCATTGCCGGCATCGTGGCGTCATCGAACCGCCTTCTTCTGCCGTCGCTGCCCGAACTCGGAAGACAACATCCAGTTCCTGATCAAGCGCGATGACGGCCCCCCACGCCCGGTCGACGACTCCGAACTTGATGCCCTCAACATCAAGATGCATGGCTGACGACCTCGACGGGCAGGACCACGAACGCGTCACTGCGTTGACGCCCGTGAAGCAGGCGTGCGTATTGTGTTGCCGGGTATCACCTTCGACGGCGACCAACGAACATGTTCAAGGCACGAGCCGCGGTATTTGACGAGGATGCGTTGAACGATCTGCGGTCCTGCGCAGATCTTGTCATCGAACGTGCGAACGCGACCAAGACTTCGCTCGGCCATCATTTGAGAGACGCCGTAGCCCGCGAACACATCGGGCGGGTCGCTCGGCGATTCTATACCAGTTCTCTACCTAGTCTCTTTACAGAGCGCTTCGGTACGCCACCAGCTTTGAACCTGTCCATTACGACGGTCCGGTTGCAGAAGCCCGATGCCCAGACCGACCGGGTGAACTGGCATCTGGATTTCAACTTCGTCCTCGACACCGCCCCATTCCTCGTTGCCTGGACACCGCTTGAGGATGTCGGAACCACACGGCTGGGCCTCGACGTTTGCCTGCCGGGTCCGTCCGCAACACTGAGACCGCTCCTCGATGCGTGGGCACGCAAGTCGACCGACGGCCTTGTTCTACAGTTCGGCGATGAAGAACTGGACGACCTTTTCGGCAAAGACAATCATCAGTCGCGAACGCTCAACCTAACAGCTGGCGACTCCGCCGTGTTTGACCAGTTCGTACTGCACCGGACCCAGAACATCGCGACCGCGACCGCGCTGCGACGATCTTTCGAGTTCCGCATGGTCGATCTGTCGGCGCTGCCTGCCTGGTGGCATCGCACGCCGGGCCTGTACTGCCGTCCGAATGACGGCAGGCCCGACGAAATAGACTTCCTGATCAAGTCTGCGAACGAATCGATCCGGCCGATTGCCGGCGCCGAGTTCGACACGCTTGACGGCGTTGTCACCCAATGACGGTGCCGACGCGGCTGGCGTGGCCATATGGATCTGAGCGTGCCTACAGGCATGCGCCGCCTACCAGGGAGCACTGATGTTCTTCAAGGCCCGCCCCGATGTCTTTGTAGATGCCGCCCTAGCGGACCTGAGGGCCTGTGCCGACGATCTTCTTGAACGTGCGAGGCGGGATCGCACGTCGCTGGGGCATTTCCTGTCGAACGCTACCGCCCGGGCAAAGATCGTGTCGGTAGCGCACCGCTTCTACGCATCCGAGTTGCCGGCACTGTTCGCCGGTCGGCACGGGGTGACGCCCATACTCAATCTCGGCTACACGACGATTCGGTTTCAGGCACCGGAAGCCCCTGAGACACAGGTCGGCTGGCATCTCGATCTGAACTTCGTCGGAGATGCCTCACCGTTCATGGTCGCCTGGGTTCCGCTTGAAGACGTTGGAGCCAAGCGGATTGGCCTGGACGTGTGCGTACCGACACGAACCCTTGATCTCGATCCGTTGCTCGGGCTGTGGTCGAGGCGCGTGTCCGAACGTCGCCCTCAGACATTCTCCGATCGGGATCTGGAGGACCTGTTCGGCGCGGATGCCTACCAGGTCCGTGCTCTGCATATGTCCGCCGGCAGCGCCGCGGTCTTTGATCAGTTCGTGCTGCACCGGACCCAGTTGCTGACTGCTGCAACGGAGAGCCGACGGTCGTTCGAGTTCCGAATGGCGGACCCCAACCGCCTTCCGACATCGTGGGAGCAACGCGTCGGCCTGTTCTGCCAACTCGACGGCGCGGCCCCTGACGGCATCACGTTCCTGATCAAGCGCGACGGCGAGCCTTGTAGGCAGATCAGCGACACCGAACTCGATGCCCTGGACATCAGCTACGGCGCCTAGGATCGATGCACGACCTTTCGGAACTTCTCACCAGGATCCGCGCCTGCCGGCACTGCGAGGCGCACCTGCCGCTGGGGCCTCGCCCGGTGCTGGTGGCGCATCCCGGCGCGAGGCTGCTGATCGTTGGCCAGGCGCCTGGAACCAGGGTGCAGGAAAGCGGCATCCCGTGGAACGACCGATCCGGCGACCGGCTGCGCGACTGGCTGGGCGTGGAGCGGGAGACGTTCTACAACGATCCGCGTATCGCCATCGTGCCGATGGGGTTCTGCTACCCTGGCGTGCTGCCGAGCGGCGGCGACGCTCCGCCCCGGCCGGAGTGCGCGCCGATGTGGCACGACGCGGTGCTGGCGCACCTGCCCGATGTGGAACTGGTCGTGCTGGCCGGCATGTACGCCCAGGCCCGCTATCTCGGAAAGTCCCGCAAGCGCACGCTGACCGAGACCGTCGCGGCCTGGCGGGAGTACGGGCCGAAATACATGCCCCTGCCCCACCCATCCTGGCGATCCCAGAACATAGAGCGCAAGAATCCCTGGCTGCGGTCCGAACTGATTCCGACGCTGCAGTCGCGGGTTGCGGCGTTGCTTCAGCGCTGACGGCTCCGAACGCAAACCGGCGCGGGCTTGAATTGGCAGTCAGGACGACAACCTGTGTGAGGAAACCTCACAGGTATCCATGAACCCGCTGCCGCCACTCAACACCTTGCGTGCCTTCGACGCTGCCGCCCGCCATGGCTCGTTCAGCCGCGCCGCCGACGCACTGAGCGTGACGCACGGCGCTGTTAGCAAGCAGATCGCCAGCCTGGAAGCGTTCCTGGGGGTGGCGGTGTTCGAACGGACCGCCCACGGGCTCGAACCCACCGAAGCCGGCGCTGTCCTGGCGCCGATCGTGGCCGAAGCGTTGGATGCGATGGCCGAAGGTGTGCGCCGCGTCCGCCGCAGCACGACACCGTCGACGCTGACGATCAGCGTACTGCCGTCATTCGCCGCGCACTGGCTGATCCACCGCATGCCGCGCTTCCTCGACCGGCACCCCGAGATCGACGTGCGATTCTTCACCACACGGCGGGTGGTGGACCTGACCAAAGAGGACGTCGACCTGGCGATCCGCTACGGAATGGGCGACTGGCCGGGTGTCCACGCCGAGTGCTTCATGCGGGAGACCCTGACGCCCGTGTACTCTCCGGCGCTGGCGGCACTGCATCCCGAGCTGGAGCCGGCTGATCTGCTGCGCTTCGTCATTCTGTCCCACCACACCGACGCCGCGAATTGGAAGCTGTGGCGGACCAAGGTCGGGCTGCCGGACTTGGACCTGCCGCCGGTAGCGGTCTACGACGACACCGCGCTCGCGATGCAGGCGGTACTGGGCGGCCAGGGCGTCGTTCTGGGCCGCAGCCCCCTGATCGTCGACGAACTGGCGGCGGGACGTCTGGTCCGGCTGTCGGACGTCAGTATTCCGAGCGCGGAATCCGACTATCTCGTATGCCTGGAACGGCATCGGGCCCGTCCGGCGATCAAGGCATTCCGTGACTGGTTGGTCGAGGAGGCCGGCCTCGGCTAAGCGGCCTCCAGCGGGTCAGTTGCCAAGAACCGTAGTCCGGCGCCAGCCGAACGCTGGTGTCCGATAGGCGACGGAGGTCTGCCAGACCACCAGCGCCGGCACCACACCGAGTTCAAGAACCAGTCCGAGCATATGCGGGGTGGTCGGCGTTCCGGCGGCCAGCAACGAGCCGAGGCGGGCGAGACCGCCGACGACGATCGGGAGCGCAGCCAGCCGAAACAGCGCTGTCTTGCGCTCAATCGCCGGAATGCATCCATAGAAGATCAGACCAACCGCCAGGAAGACACCCGAAAGGTAGCGAAAGTGGCTGTCTAGATCGACCGGCCACGCCGTTCCGGTCATCAGGAAGCCAGGCCCGGTCAGAGCACCCACGCCTCCGACCGCGATCGGTATCAGCGCAAGCACCGCAACCGTCCCCTGCAACAGCCGCTTGCTGACGAGCGCAGACATTCAGCGTCCGCCATCCGGATTGCCCAACCCGTCGTAGAACGGGCAACCAAGAGGCTGAATGAAGCACTTCTTACACGTAGCGACACTGGCACCGACATTCGCGTTGACGGCGTGCAACGGCGGCGACCTGCTCAGCAACTTCGTTCCGGACGAGGGATACCGCGTCATTCACGACCTCCGATACGGCGACGGTCCGCGCCGAACGCTCGATCTCTATGTCCCCGAGGGTGCCGCACCGGCCGCACCGACCATCGTGTTCTTCTACGGCGGCGGGTGGCAGTCCGGATCAAAGGATGACTATCTTTACGTCGGCTAGGCCTTTGCCTCGCGCGGCTATGTCACCGTCGTTCCGGATTATCGCTAGAGGCTGGAACTCTTCAGCTTGGCGCGCTTCACCCCGCGCACGGTCTCGCGATGGATGATGAACAGCCCGGACGCACAGATCAGGCCGGCACCGGCCAGCACGCCCGGTCCGGGGAAGGTGCCGAACACAAAGAAGCCGAAGATCAACGCCCACAACATCGCGGTGTAATCGAACGGTGCGATCACCGACGGCGGCGCCAGCCGGAACGCTTCGGTCATGAAGATCTGCGCCACCCCGCCGACCAGCCCGATGGTCATCAGGAGGGACAAGTCCTCCAGCGGTGGCGTGACCCACTGGGTCGGCAGG
Organism: Thalassobaculum sp.; assembly: GCF_040219215.1. Lineage (GTDB taxonomy): Bacteria > Pseudomonadota > Alphaproteobacteria > Thalassobaculales > Thalassobaculaceae > Thalassobaculum_A. The sequence continues at coordinate 622,642 of NZ_JAVJSX010000008.1, read as the reverse complement.
AACACCAGACTGGACAGCGCCCCCGCGACCGTGAAGTAGAACACCGTCGCCGCCGACTTGTCGGTGGAGCCGAGCTTGCGCATTGCGATCATCGCCACCCCGTATCCGAGCGCCGAGCCGACCGCGAACAACGCGATAGGGTCGGTGCTGCCGGTGATCGGGCCAACGGTCAGCAAGGCACCGGCAAAGCCGAGCCCGACCGCTCCCAGCCGCCACACGCCGACCCGTTCACCAAGGAACGGAATCGACAGCAGGGTGCCGAACAACGGCGCGGTGAACGAGATCGCCACGTAGTCGGCGAACGCCATGCGGGCGATCGCGTAGAAACCGACATACATCGAGGCGATCCCCGCGACCGAGCGGATGGCGTGCCAACCCGGCCGGCGGGTCTTCAGCGCCGACCAGCCGCCCTGCATCGGCAGGTAGAGGACGAGCGGGATCAGCGCCGGGGCGCAGCGGAACAGGATGATCTGCGAGGTCGGGTACTGCCCGTCCAGCAGCTTGATGACCATGCCCATGCAGGTGAACATCGCCACCGCCAGGACCTGCATGGCGATGCCGCGCCCGTATCCGGCGCTTGAGGAGGGTTCGGCGGCTGCGGCAGTCATGACAAATTCCGAACGGGGCCGCGACCCGCCGCCGCAACCTGCCTGTGCAGAATGCACGATCCAGGCGGCAACGCCTGTGCAAATGACGCGGGGGAGCCATGCTCCTGCGCCCAGGCATCAGGCGATCGGGCTCGTTCCATGCTTGGCCAGCAATGCCTCGACCGATTGTCGGAGTGTCGCCGATCGGAACGGCTTCTCAAGGACGATGCTCGCACCGAACTCCTGAGCGATCCTCAACAGGTCGCGCGAATCCATGCTGCCGCCGCCCGACATGGCGATGATCGCCAACCCCGGATTCAGCGCTTTGGCTTCTCGGATGGTCTCAAGCCCTTCCTTGGTCGGCATCAGGATGTCCGTGATCATCAGCTGGGGAGCGTGCTGTTGCAGAAGCTTCAGCCCCTGACGACCATCCTGGGCTTCCAGTACCTGATGCCTGGCCGCCTCGAGGGTACGCCTGATGACGGTGCGCAGATCCTCGTTGTCGTCGATGACCAGGACCAGGGACATGCTTGCTCTTCTGCGCACATTTGTCGTGGTTTGGGTTCCACGGCGAAAAAGAATGCCGAATATCGGTCAAATATGAAACCCACTTCTCCCGCACGATTTTCGCCGTGTATTGAAAGGTTAAGCCAGAGCGCTCAACATTGATCGACATTGGAACCTCGCCGACACAACGCCCGGAATACGTGTCTCAGCCGGACGCGCCATGACACACCAAGGAAACGGTATGGCCCACGGGGATGATGATCGCGCCCAAACCGGGCAACGTACCGGCCGGGACGTCGAGAACGAGATCAACCGTCGGATCTTCGAGACCTCGCTGGACCTGATCCTGGTGGTTGGACGGCAGGGAGACTTCATTCGCGTGAGCCCCAGCGTGCGGAAAATCCTCGGCTACGCGCCGGAGGACCTGGTCGGCCGCAACGGCGTCGACTTCGTGCATCCGGCCGACATTGAGAACACCCGCTCCGAGATGCGCCTTGGCCGCCTGGGACGGGAGATGCGGAATTTCGACTGCCGGTACCTGCACAAGAACGGCTCTGCCGTGCCGCTCAGTTGGACCGGCGTCTGGTCGGAGCCCGAGCAGCAGCACTTCTACATCGGCCGGGACATGACCGAGCGCGAAGCCGCCGAGGCGCGAGTTAGGCACGCGCAACGCCTGGAGGCGGTCGGCCAGTTGACCGGGGGCATCGCCCACGACTTCAACAACCTGCTGGGCGTGATCATCGGCAGTCTCGACCTGCTGACGGAAACGACCGATCTTGCCCCAGGCGACCAGGAACTTGTCGACGTCGCCCTCAATGCGGCCCTACGCGGCGCCAAGCTGACCACGCAACTCCTGGCGTTCGCCCGGCGCCAGTCGCTGGACCCGGAAGAGTTCGATGCGAATGAGCGGGTGGCGCAGACCCTCGATCTGCTGCGACGGACCCTGGGTGAGCGCATCGTGGTCTCGACGGTTCTCGCTGGGGACCTGGCACGGGCGTTTGCGGACGCAGCACAGTTCGAGTCGGCGCTGGTGAACCTGGCGATCAACGCCCGCGATGCGATGCCCGGCGGCGGACGACTCGTCATCGAAACGGCCAACCAGCACCTCGACGACGGATACGCGGCCAGCAATCTCGATGTGATCCCCGGACGCTATGTCATGCTCGCCGTGACCGACACCGGAACCGGTATGCCGCCGGACGTTGCCGCGCGCGCCTTCGAGCCGTTCTTTACGACCAAGGAGGCCGGCGGCGGATCCGGTCTCGGCCTCAGCATGATCTACGGCTACGCCAAGCAATCGCGCGGTCACATCAAGATCTACAGCGAGCCCGGACGCGGCACCACGGTCCGCCTGTACCTCCCTGCGGCCAGGGGCGATGGCGCGCGGCACCAGCCGGATGAACCGACCCGGCTGTCGTCGAAGGCCGGCGGCGAGCGCATTCTTGTCGTCGAGGACGATGAGGGTGTCCGGACGATCGCCCTCAAGCAATTGCAAAGCCTCGGCTATCAGGTAGTGACGGCTGACAACGCCGATGCCGCGCTTCGGATCCTAAAAAGCGACCAGGAGCTCGATCTGCTGTTCTCCGATGTGGTGATGCCCGGCGACCTGACGGGTGACGAGCTGTCACGCATCGCCGTCACACTGCGGCCCGGCCTGAAGACCCTGCTCACCTCCGGGTTCGCCAGCGGCGCAGCGCAGAACGGCACGCAAAGCGAGGATTTCCGCACCCTGTTGAGCAAACCATACCGCCTGGTCGATCTGGCGAAGCGCCTGCGCGAGATCCTGGACGGATAGCGCCGCCGAGCACCCGTACGTTTACCAACCGGCTACAGGTCGATTCCGACGCTCGCCAGGAAATCCCCGGACTGCACGAGGCCGGGGAAGTGCCGGCCGATCAGCAGGCCGCTGCGGCGGGCGACATACACCACCGGATCGCGCGACGGCTCATCCAGGAAATGGATGCGGGCGACCGGCTGGCCCTCCGACACATCGTCGCCAAGGTCGACCAGGGGCTCGTGAATGCCTGTGTGCTCGGCGGCCACGAAACATCGTTCGTCCGGCATATCCAGCAGCCGGGTCGGTGTGACGATCTCAGGCTCGCCAGCCAGGATACCCATGTGCTTCAGCACGTTGCGCACCCCGACGGCCGCGACCCGGTTGGAACGTCGGGTCGAACTGCCGCCGCCGGCCAGCTCGGTCGTCACGAACAGCTTGCCAAGGCTCTCGACCCAGGTATCGAGCATCCCCTCGGCGTCCAGTTCCAGCATCACCACACTGACCGGTGCGGCGAACGCCTCGACTGCGGCGATCGCGCGTGCTTCCAGCGCCTTGTCGGGCAGCCGGTGGGTGGCGGCAAACGGAACGAAGTCCAGGGTCTTGCCGCCCGAATGCAGGTCAAGCACCAGATCAGCGCGCGGCACCAGGACGGTGGCCACATAATGCGCGATCATCGAGGTGACCGCGCCGTCGGCGCTGCCGGGAAACGACCGGTTCATGTTCCCACCGTCGATCGGCGAGCAGCGGGTGGCGGCCCGCACCGCCGGGAAATTCAGCCCCGGCAGGATGATCACCGTTCCGGTCACATCGACCGGATCGAGGGAACGGGCGAGGTCTCGCAGGGCAATCTGGCCCTCGTACTCGTCCCCGTGGTTGCCGGCGATCAGCAGCGCGGTCGGCCCGTCGCCGTTGCGGATCACGACGATCGGGATGCGAACCGACCCCCAGGCGCTGTCGTTGCGGGAATACGGAACGACCAGCGCGCCGAACCGCTTGCCGTCGGCATCCAGGTCGATGGCGGTCAGGATCTTGGTGGGGCGATCAATGCTCATCGGTGGATGCTGTCGAAACCGGTCGACCCGGTCAATCTTTGACCCAAGCGGTATGCGTCAGGTTTGCACCGCGGAGATCCGGGCGGCCGCCCGCTCGGCCATCCGATGGGCGTACCGGTTCTGCGCCTCGATGAACACCCGGCGAACCTGCGGGTACTTGGCGACGACCCGGCGCTCAAGGCTGCTGATCGCCTCCTCGACCTTCTCCGACACCAGCCCGTCGACGAAGTCGATGCTGATGGCGAGCAGCACGTCCTGCGGTCCCAGATGCATGGTCAGTACCTCGTTGACCGCGACGATCCGACGATCGGAGCCGATCAGACGCCGTATGCCGTCCAGAACCTCGGGGTCGACGCTTTCGCCGATCAGCAGCCCCTTGCTCTCCCGCGCCAGCAGGACCGCGACAGCGGCCAGCACGCCGCCGATCGCCAGCGACGCGACACCGTCCAGCACCGGTTCGTCGAAGTACTGCGCGGCGGCGATCCCGACAAAGGCGATCAGCAGGCCGATGACGGCGGCGGTGTCCTCGAACAGCACGGTGAACACCGTCGGATCCTTGCTGCGCTCCACTGCCGCTAGATACCCGTGGCGCCCGCGCTGCTTTTCAAACTCCCTGAAGGCGATCACCCAGGCGACTCCCTCGAACACCAGGCTCAGGGAAAGAACGACATAGCTCCACTCCGGGTTGGTCATCGGTACCGGGTGCCGGATGTGCTGGATGCCCTCGTAGATCGACAGCCCGGCGCCGACCGCGAAGATCAGGATGGCGACGACGAAGGTCCAGAAATACAGCTCCATCCCATAGCCGAACGGGTGGCGGGCGTCCGGCTTCCGCCGGGCCTGCCGCATCCCGTAGAGGATCAGGCCCTGGTTTCCGGTATCCACCACCGAGTGGATGCCCTCGCTCAGCATCGCAGCACTTCCGGTGAACGCGGCCGCGGTGAACTTCATGACCGCGATGGCGGCGTTGCCGGCCAGCGCCGCGTAGATCACCGTCTTCGAGCCGTGCGCCATGGTCACCTCCGCCTGCGACAGGCAGCGACACTATCACCGTTCGCCGTTCGGATGCGGTTCGGTCCTGAACGCTTCTCGGCGCCTCCCGCCGCCTACCGGCGTGCCACCTTCACCATCAGGATCACGGGAATGACGGCAAACGACGTGATCGCGAACAGGTGAAACGCGTTCAGGTAGCCGATCATCAGCGCCTGCCGGTTGATCTCCCGCGCCAGACCGGCCAGGGCCGTGACGCTGTCGATCGACCAGACCCCGAAAAGACTGTCCTGCATGGTCAGCGCCTCGTTCGTCGGCGCTGCATTCGTGCTGAGTTCGGCGTAGTTCTGGCGCGCCGACCGCAACGCCAGGGTGATCGACAACGATATGTAGATCGAACTTCCGACATTGCGGACCAGGTGGAAGATCGCCGTCGCCTCGGCGGTGCTCCGCTTGTCGAGAGTGGCGAACGTCACCAGGGTGAGCGGTACCCAGATGACGCCGACACCGAAACCCTGCAGCGCGCTGGTCCACAGCACCCCCCAGGTGGTCATGTCGACGCTGAACTGGGCCATCGCCCAGCCGGCGATGCCCTGGCACGCGAACCCTGCCACCAGGAGCACCCTGGGGTCGAACCTGTTGGACCAGAACATCAGGAAGAACCCGGCCAGCGTGCCGACGCCGCGGGCGCCCAGCACCAGACCGATGACCGAGTCCGGGTATCCCCGCACCCCCTGCATCAACGGCGGCAGCAAGGTGGTCGGCGTGAAGTTCAGCATCCCGAAAATGAACACGATCAGCAGGCCGAGCGCGTAGTTGCGGTCCAGCAGCAGCTTCGGATTCAGGAACGGCCGGTCCGCGGTCGCCGAGTGCACCACGAAAACATAGAGCGCCAGGCCGGCCAACGCAGCGCACAGCAGGATGGTGCCGGAGTCCAGCCAGTCCAGCCGCTCGCCCTGGTCGAGCATGAACTGGAAGCTGGCAATGAACACCGACAGGGCAAGAAACCCGGTCCAGTCCAGGTGCGACGAACCGGCCCGGCTGCGATCCTGGATGTAGACGAGCACGCCGCCCAGGGCCACCAGCCCGAACGGCACGATCATGAAGAATACCCAGCGCCAGTTGTACAGCTCCGACAGGTACCCGCCGACGGTCGGTGCCAGCACCGGACCGACCACCACGCCCATGCCGAAGATCGCCATCGCCGAGGCCTGCTTCTCGCGCGGATAGCTGTCCATCACGATGGCCTGGCTGAGCGGCACAAGCGGCGCGCCGAACGCGCCCTGCATGACCCGGAACAGCACCAGCCCTTCCAGCGAGGTGGCGAGGCCGCAGGCCAGCGAAGCGCAGGTGAAGCCTATCACCCCCCAGATCAGAATGGCACGGCGCGAGAACCGGGCGGCCAGCCATCCGGTCATCGGCGTCGCCACGGCCGTTGCGATGATGTTGAAGGTCACAACCAGCGCAATCTGGTCGGTGGTTGCCGACAGCGAGCCCTGCATCTGCGGCAACGACACGTTGGCGATGGTCACGGTCATCGCGTACAGCATCGTGACCATGGTCAGCGTCGTCAGGATCATCGCCCGCGTGAACGCGGTCGGCCCGGCATCGGCTTCTGCAGGGATCGGGATCGTTGTCATGGCAACGACAATACCGCTCTCCCGTCGGCCACGCACGGAAAAGCGCGGTCTATGGGAAAGCGGTCCGTATCGTTAGGCGCGCTGGATGCCTTCCAGGAAGGTCACGACCGAGCTGCGCATGCGGCCCGACTCCTCCGCCATGTCGTTCGCGACGGTCAGCACCTGATCGGCCTGCTGGCCAGCTTCGGCGGCGGCGTCGTTCACCCCCTGTATGTTGGTGACCACCGTGTCGGTGCCGTGAGCGGCATGGCTGACGTTCCGGGAAATGTCCTGGGTCGCCGCGGTCTGCTGCTCCATGGCGGCCGCGATGGCTGTGGAAACCTCCTCCACGCCATGAACCATCCTGCCGACATCGTCGATCTCCCGAACCGCGCGCTCCGTCTCGTTCTGGATTGCCGCGATCTGGGCGCTGATGTCCTCCGTCGCCTTGGCAGTCTGGGTTGCAAGAGTCTTCACCTCCGACGCGACCACCGCAAATCCCTTGCCGGCATCCCCAGCCCGCGCCGCTTCAATGGTAGCGTTCAACGCCAACAGATTGGTCTGCTCCGCGATGTCGGTGATCAGCTTGACCACTTCACCGATGGTCACTGCCGACGCCGACAGGGCCGCCATCACCGAGCTTGCCCGCTCGGTCGACTTCGCCGCCTGGGCAGCATCGGCACTGGCTTTCTGGGTCTGCCGGCTGATGTCCTGGATCGACGCGGTCAGTTCCTCGGTCGCGGCGGCGACATTCTGAACGTTGGCCCCGGCTTCGGTCGCCGCGGACGCGACGGCCGTCGATTGCCGTTCGGTCTCTTCTGCGATCGAGCTCATCTGCTGGGCAGTCGCCCGCATGCGACCTGCATGCTCAGCCAGCTTCTCCAGCATTCCCGAAGCGTCGATGTCGAAGCGGGCGATCAGCGCCGAGACTTCGTCGGCGCGGGCCAGCTTCTGCTCAGCTGCCTGACGCTGCTCGTCGGTGAGCCGACGGTTCTCGACGATACCCTCCTTGAAGACCTGGACAGCCCGGGCCATTCGACCCAACTCATCCCTCCGTTCGGTTCCGGGAATCGCGGCATCCAGGTCGCCTTCCGTCAGTTTCCCCATGACACTGGTCAGGCCGCTGACCGGCATGCCGATGCTGCGGCCAAGCGCCAGCCAGGCGGCCATCGCAAAGCCGGTCGCAACAACCGCGCCGACGGCCGCGACAGCGATGGTCAACTGGAAAGCCGCCGCCATGGCATTCTCGCTGTCGGCCAGTGATGCGGCGCCAAGTTGCAGAAGGGCCTGGATTTGAACGTCGGTGTCGGCAAGGAACGCGGTGCCCGCCCCGTTGGCCTCGATCACCCGGGCTTCGTCGACGGTCAGGGGCTGGCGCATCAGCGCGATCTGCCGATCCGCCGAATCGCTACGCCACTTGGCGACACGCGTCTTCAACGCCTCGACCCGGGTCGCCCCCTCGGTACCTGCAAGCTGCTTGGCCGCGGCATGTACCGCTCGATTGAAGCGTTCTCCGGCCTCCTGATAGCGCTCGATGTTGCTGCGGTCCCCCGACAGCAGCAGGCCGCGTACCGAGAGCACCTGATCCGCAATCGCGACGCTGAGATCGTTAAGCGTCCGATTGGTTTCAGCGACCGCCACCGTGCGGTTGGCGTCACTCTCCAGCATGCGGATTTCCACGAATGTGAAAACGCCACCGGCAACGATGATGGCGATTATGACGGCGAACGCCGCAAACAGCCGCTTGGAGATCGAAAGGTTGTTCAGCCAGGTCATGATGCCCCTCCTCCTTACGATCCGGCACGCGCCGCGGCGCGGCGCTGGAGTTCGGTCAGATTCACCTCGGCAGTCAGCGCGCCGATCTTGGCGCCATCATCGTCAGTGAGCGTCAGGTTGACCTGACACCGCCAGGTCGCGGTGCCCTCATGGAACTCCGGCTCATCGACGAAAACGGCATCGGGCCCGACGTCGAAGGTCTTCTGGAATTTCGCCTCGTCGGCCTGCCAGTAGTCCGACGTCACGCTGCTCTGTCCGGCGTTCAGTCCTTTGGCAGTCATCACGAAGATCTCCGTAAACAGTCCAGCCGAACCTGCCTGAATGCGCAGCAGGTAGCCCGACAGCGGACTCGACAGCACCGCCGTGATCAGTGGCTGGTCATTGCTCTTGCGTTCGTCGCGCCACTGCTTGTCGACCGCATCGATCGAGGCCTGATCGAGGTTCGCTTGGCGTGTGTTCAGTTCAGCTAAAGTCAGGCGAACCACGGGTGTCGACGACCACTGCCGAATGGCGTTCAGAAGTTCTGCACCAGCCAGGTCTTTCGACGGAGCTTGAGCGAAGCTACCGCCGGATGAAAACAAAACACCCGATATAAACAAAACAAAAATCAATGAATTCAACTTATTATTACGCATCTCGATCTCCGGTATTCATGGATTCTTGATGCTTATTGACCCGCAAGGATAAATATTCTCTTAACCACACCCTCCGCATGAACCGCCAGCCGCTACGCGATGCGATACCGCGTTCCCTCTTACCGGTCGCGAATTTCCCCATTAGTCTGCCGCCGGTATTCAACGCAGGAGACTGGCGTATGGCCGACACGAGCCCGTCGCGGACCTTCCCGAAAGCCCCGATCCAAGCCCTGCCGGCCCCGGGCTGGCCGCAGACCCAGCGCGATTCCAAATCGGGCATTGATCCCGCCAAGATCCGCCGGATGAACCTGAACGAGTCGCCGTTCCCGCCGTCACCGAAAGCGGTGGCGGCGATGCAGGAGGCGGTGACCCGGGTGAACTACTATCCGGATCCGCAATGGCGCGACCTGACCGCCGCACTGTCGGCACGGACCGGCATCGCGGCAAACCGCATCATCGTGGGCCACGGCTCCGACGAGTTGATCGTGCAGATCGGCCGGCTGGCGCTGTCGGAAGGCGACGAGGTCGTGGTGCCCACTCCGTCTTTCCCCGGCTATTCGAAGTGCGCGGCGGTCAATGGCGCCAAGCTGGTCCCGGTGCCGGTGCGCCAGGATGGCTCGCCCGACATCGACGGCATGCTGGAAGCGGTCACTGCGCGGACCCGTCTGGTGTTCCTGGCCACGCCCAACAACCCGACCGGCGGCATGCTGACCACCGAGGAGGTGGTCCGGTTCGCCCGCGGCCTGCCGACCACCACCATGCTGGTGATCGACGAGGCCTACTACGAACACGGCCGGCACGCCGGCGGGGAAGAGCACCTGGCGGCGCTGGCCGACGTGGCCGTGCCGTGGGCGGCGTTCCGCACCTTCTCCAAGGCCTACGGGATGGCCGGCATGCGGATCGGCTACGCGCTGTGCGGGTCAGATGCGGTCGCCGAGGCGTTCCAGAAGATCCGCAGCGTGTTCAACGTCAGCACGGTGGCCCAGGCCGGTGCGCTGGCCGCCCTGCAGGATGAGGCGCACACCCGTTCGATCCTGGAACGCACCCGGATCGAACGCGAGCGCATCATCGCCGGAATCACCCGGCTGGGCTGCGAGCCGTTCCCGAGCGTCGGCAACTTCATCTCCGCCAAGACCCCCAAGCCGCCCACCACGGTGTGCGCCGAACTGGAGGCCAGGGGCATCATGATCAGCCGGCTGATGGCGCCGGGCTTCGACGGCTACATCCGGATCACCACCGGCACCGCCGAGGACACCGACGCCCTGCTCGCCGCGTTGGCGGAAGTTCTGGCGGCGTAGCGGCCGGCTACGACCACTCAGGCGTGGTTCCAGTTCAGGCGTGGTTCCAGTTGTCGGGGTCGTCGTTCGCGCCCGGCGACAGCCCCAGAACGTCGCCGTCGGTGTTGACCCCCAGGCCGAGCACGGTGCGGTTGGCGTAGGCGAAGTAGGCGACGACCTGATTGATCTCCAGGATCTCGCCGTCGTCCCAGCCGGCGGCCCGCATCGCCTCGACGGTGTCCGATGTCATGCCGGACGGATCGCGGGTCAGCCGCTCGGCATAGCGCACGGCGGCCTGGTGCCTGGCGTCGAACGCCGCTGCCGGATCGCCCGCCTCGAAGGCGGCTCGGATGGCGTTTGAGCGGTCGTCGTCGCCCAGCAGCCGCCGCAGCCCCTGGAAATGATGCTCAACGCAGTACGAGCAGCCGTTCAGATGGCTGACCAGCACGCCGAGCGCCTCCAGGAAATGCTTGGGCACCCGGTTTCCGGAATGGTGCAGCACGTATTTATAGAGGGTCATGTGACCCTCCATCGAATGCGGCCGCAGCGAATGCGCCATCATGATGTTGTCGACGTTGCCGTTCGGCCCGACGACGCGGTCGTAGAGGGTCTTGAGGCGCCCGGTGGCTTCCTCGAACGGGATGGTCTTGATCCAGGTCATGCGGGGGTCTCCATCTAAGCCCATGTCAAACTGAGGGCGGGTCGGTAAAAGTCGTCATGCCCTCCGCTTGGGCATAGCTGCCTCCGCCATCTTGCGGTGACAGTCGTCTGGTCCAAGGCCGGTCGCTACTGCAAATACCCGCGACCGTTTCAGCTGAGTGCGATTGGACCGCTCCGCTAGGTTCTTCCGATACGTCTCACGAATCGTGACATCCCGGGCGAAGAATTCATTGCTCCCGACCATAAGAAGGTGGCGAGGCGACAGCGGCATTTCGAGCCGGTCGAACTGATCGCCCCGCGTATAGATCTGCACTGGTCCATCGCCCATGATCAGATCGAGTGGCGATCCTGAGAAATCGAGGACACGCCATTCCCGAGCAGCAATGATCGGCACGAACTCGTGCTTCACAACGACCGACAGCGCCGCGTGCAGCGCGATGTACTCGCCGGTCCCTTTGGTAGCCTCTACTTTTTCGGCGAAATGCCTTTCGTAGTAGGTCGGATCAAGATCCTTGAGCGCCTCCTCAAGCTTCCTGGCTTTGCCATAGATCTGGTCCTCGCTGGCAGCTTTCTGCGTCTTGATGACGTCGGGCCGCCGCAGGAACAAGAACAACATGAATCGCACGAACTCCATCCGCGCCAAGCTGCCCGGTAGAGGTATGTCCCCGCTCAGGAGGCGGTCCCGCATCACAGCTCCGGGGGTATCGCTCGCCCTCGTCATCACCTCCTTCTCGAAGTAGTAGGGGTCGGGGTTTGCGGCGGAGACCACGGTGTAGAGATGATCCTCCGAGCCCAGTGCTGATGGGCTTCGTCGGTTCGCCACCACCTTGGTATGCGGCCGGTAGAAGCTCGTCACCAGCCCCTTCTCGTCGCACCACGGGCGCATCAGAAACTGTGGAAGCCAGTGGTGGTTGACCGGATCTGACACGAAGTTGCTTCCCCGCTGCTCGTCCTAAGTATGGCGACCGGCGATGATGCCTTGTCGACGTTGCCGTTCGGCCCGGCGGCCCGGTGGTAGAGGGTCTTCAGGCGGCCGGCCGGTTCAACGCCTGCGCCCTATCCCCGTCCGTACAGCCCGTCGAGCTTCTCCCAATAGGTCTCGCGGATCTTGTGGCGGCGGATTTTCAGGGTCGGCGTCATCATGCCGTTGTCGGTGGTGAACGGTTCGCGGGCCACGATGAAGCGCCGGACCTTCTCGATCTGGGCGAGCTGGCCGTTGACCCGTTCGACGACCTGCCCCAGCGCCTTGCGGAACGCATCGTCGTCGCACAGCGTCTCCAGGTTGGCCGAGCGGCCGTTCTGCGACGCCCATTCCTCGACGAACGACGCCTCCGGGACCACCACGGCCACCAGATACGGGCGCTTGTCGCCGTACACCATCGCCTGGAGGATCTCTGATTCCAGGGTCAGCTTGCTCTCCAGCCGCGCCGGCGAGATGTTGTCGCCGCCGGAGTTGACGATGATGTCCTTCTTGCGATCGGTGATCTGCAGGTAGCCGTCCGGGTGGATGACCCCGATGTCGCCGGTGTGAAGCCAGCCGTCGACGATGGTCGCCGCCGTGGTTTCCGGATCGCGCCAGTAGCCCTTCATCAACAGGTCGCCGCGCACCAGGATCTCGCCGTCCTCGGCGATCCTCACCTCGACGCCGCGCAGCGGTGGGCCGACCGTGTGGATCTGGATCGCGCCCGGCGGATTGGCCGAGACCACCGGCGACGCCTCGGTCTGGCCATAGCCCTGCAGCAGGCTGACCTTGAGCGCCAGGAAGAACCGCCCGATATCCGGGTTCAGCGCCGCGCCGCCCGATACGAACGCCTTCAGCCGGCCGCCGAAGCGGGTCCCTACCTTGCGCCGGACCAGCACTGACAGCAGCCCGTCGTACAGCCGCTCGCCCAGGGTCAGGCTCGACGGATCGTCGTAGCGCTTGCAGCCGAGCCGCACCGCATCGTGGAACAGCTTTGCCTTGCGCCCGCCCTGGCGGTCGACGCCGCGCAGGATGCGGTCGTGCAGCACCTCGTACAGCCGGGGCACCGCCGTCATGATCGTCGGTCGCACCTCCTGCAGGTTGGCGGCCAACTGGTCGGGGCCCTCGGCGTAGTAGATCTGCGCGCCGATCGAGATCGGGAAGAACAGGCCGGCGGTGTGCTCGTAGGAGTGCGACAGCGGCAGCAGCGACAGGAACACCTCATCGCCGAGGCCGATGGTCTCCAGCAGCGCATGGGCGCCATCGCAGTTCGCCAGGATCGAACGGTGCGACAGCATCACGCCCTTCGGCCGCCCGCCGGTGCCGGAGGTATAGATGAAACAGGCGGTGTCATCCCGCCCGATGCCTCGGGCCAACGCCTCGACGTCGTGCTCGGCCCGGTCGCCCATCTCCAGCACGGCGTCCCAGCCGTAGAGGTCGAGTTCGGCGGCGTGCGGGTCGCTTGGCGGTTCCATGGTGACGACGGTGTTGCAGACTTCCGAACTGCGGGCCGCCGGGATCACCTGGCGGGCCAGCTTGCCGGTCGACACGATCGCGGCAACCGCGCCGGAGTGGTCGAGAATGTACAGGTGGTCATCGACCGTGTTGGTCACGTAGGCCGGCACCGTGATGGCGCCGATCGCCATCGCCGCCAGATCGGCGATCACCCATTCCGGCCGATTCTCGGAGACGATCACCACCCGGTCGCCGGGCTTGATGCCGAGTTCGACCAGCCCCTTGGCCAGCCGGCGCACGATGCCGTCGACTTCGGCGTAGCTCTGCGATCGGTAGACCTTGTCGCGCTTGGCCCACAGGAACGGCCGGCTTCCAAGCCGTCTCGCCTGATCGAAGAACATCGTCGGCAGATTGGGAACCGCCGCATAGTCCATGGAGCCTCCCTGGCGCGCCCGACCGGGGGACGCTTAATTGTAGGCCGAGCGCTTGGCGCGCCGGTGTGCCATGGTTATATCGCTGCCTTGGGCGCGGTTTCCACACCAACCGGACACCCCGCACCGATCACCGACCAGGATGCACCGCATGGCCGACACCGCCACCGACCTTGGATCGCTGCCGCAATGGGACCTCGCCGACCTGTATCCGGGCCCGGACTCTCCTGAACTGGCGCGCGACCTGGAACGCTGCGAGGCCGACGCGAAGGCGTTTCGCGAGAAGCACGCCGGCCATGTGGCAGGGCTGTCGGGCACCGATCTCGGCCGGGCGATCACTGCCTACGAGAAGATGGACGAGATCCTCGGCCGGGTGATGTCGTTTGCGAACCTGATGTATGCCGGCAACATGTCGGACCCGCAGGTCGGCCGCTTCTATCAGTCGATGCAGGAGCGGGTGAACGCGATCTCCACCGAGTTGCTGTTCTTCGGGCTCGAGATCAACCGGATCGAGGAAGCCGACCTTGCCGATAAGCTGAAGGCGCCGGAGCTGGCGCACTTTCAGCCCTGGCTGCGCGATACCCGGGCGTACCGCGCGCACCAGCTGTCGGATGAGCTCGAGAAGCTGCTGCACGAGAAGTACGTCGCCGGCCGCGCGGCCTGGACCCGGCTGTTCGACGAGACCATGGCACGGTTGCGCTTCACGCTGGACGGCGAGGAACTGACGACCGCCCAGGTGCTGGACCGCCTGAGCCACCGCGATGGCACGATGCGGCGCAAGGCGGCGCACAGTCTGGCCGAGGTGCTGGGCAAGAATGTCGGACTGTTCGCCCTGGTGACCAACACGCTCGCCAAGGACAAGCAGATCGAGGACAAGTGGCGGCGCTACGCCAAGCCGATCTCCAGCCGCAACATCGCCAACCAGGTCGAGGACGACGTGGTAGAGGCGCTGGTGACGGCCGTGCGTGGCCGATACAGCAAGCTGTCGCACCGCTACTACGCGCTGAAGGCCAAGTGGTTCGGGGTCGACCAGCTCGACTACTGGGACCGCAACGCCCCGCTGCCGGAAGACGATGATGCCCAGATCCCGTGGACCGAGGCGCGCGATACGGTCCTGAAGGCCTACGCCGGCTTCTCGCCGAAGTTGGCCGAGGTCGGACAGAAGTTCTTCGACAACGCCTGGATCGACGCGCCGACACGGCCCGGCAAGGCGTCCGGGGCGTTCGCCCACCCGACGGTGCCGAGCGCACACCCCTACCTGCTGCTCAACTACCAGGGAAAGACGCGCGACGTGATGACCCTGGCCCACGAACTGGGGCACGGCGTGCACCAGGTGCTGGCCGGGCGCCACGGCCAGTTGATGTGCGACACCCCGCTGACCCTGGCTGAAACCGCCAGCGTGTTCGGCGAGATGCTGACCTTCCAGGCCCTGCTGAAAGCCCGCACCGACCCGGCGGGGCGCCGGGTGATGCTGGCCTCCAAGGTCGAGGACATGCTGAACACCGTGGTCCGGCAGATCGCGTTCCACACCTTCGAGACCCGGGTGCACGATGAGCGTCGCTCCGGGGAGCTTACGCCCGACCGGCTCGGCGAGATCTGGATGGACGTGCAGACCGAGAGCCTGGGTCCGGCAATCCGCTTCGACGACGGCTACAAGTCGTTCTGGTCGTACATACCGCACTTCGTGCATTCGCCGTTTTATGTCTACGCCTACGCCTTCGGCGACTGCCTGGTGAACTCGCTGTACGCGGTGTTCCAGGACGCCGAAACCGGCTTCGCCGATAAGTACCTGGAGATGCTGGAGGCCGGCGGCACCAAGCGGCACAAGGACCTGCTGGCGCCATTCGGGCTCGACGCCTCGGACCCGGCGTTCTGGGACAAGGGCCTGGGGCTGATCGAAACGCTGATCGACGAGTTGGAAGCCGCGACGAAGGCCTGAGGCCTCAGAGACCGACGCTCCGGAACGCCTTCTCCAGCGCCCGGAAGGCAAGCTGCATGGAGCCGTGCCGGTTGGTGAAGGACCGCGCCGGTTCCAGCGCCGCCAGGTCGGCAAACGCCCCGCCGGGCGGCGGGCCACCCCTGGTCAGCATCGCTTCCATCTCGGCCGCCGCGCGGCGGACCTCGGCGACCGAAAGGCCCACCACGGCGGCGCCGACCACCGACGCCGCAGCGCTGCCGAGCGCGCAGGCGTCGACCTGCTGTCCGTAGTCGATGATCCGCTCACCGTCCAACGCGACCTGCACCTTGATGCGCGACCCGCAGGCCCGGCTGTGGGCCGAGCCGGTGGCCGTCGGCACGGGCACCACATGGCCGTCGCGGGCAATGGTCGCTGCCAGATCCAGCAGGCGGTCCTGGTACACGGCGTCGAGGGCTGTCACCGCCGCCGTTCCCCCCCTCAAGCCGCCGCGTCGAGCTCGGCCTGGGCCCGGCCCTTGATCGCCGTGAGCATGGCGCCCAGGCCGTTCTTGCGGGTCGGCGACAGATGGGCGTCGAGCCCGATCTCGGCGATGAAACTCGGCTCGGTCGCCACGATCTCGGCCGGCGTCCGGTTCGAGTAGACCCGCAGCAGCACCGCGATGATGCCCGATACGATCGCGGCGTCGCTGATCGCGTGGAACACCAGCCGGCCGTCGCGCTTCTCCCCGACCAGCCAGACCTGCGACTGGCAGCCCTTCAGCTTGAACTCGTCGCGCCGGTACTCCTCGGGAAACTCGGGAAGCTTGCGGCCAAGGTCGATCAGGTACTGGTAGCGCTCCATCCAGTCGTCGAAGAATCCGAATTCCCCGATCAGGTCGTCCTGCTCCTGGGCGATCGACGATGCGGCAGCGGTCATGGTTCCAGCGTTCATACGTCAGCAATCCTCCTGCCCCTCAGGTGGCGCGGACTGTCGCGGGAGTCAACGCGCCGTTCACGGTACACGGGCTGTTGGTGCGTATTGCTGACGCTCCCGGACCCAGATCTCGCAATCACTTGTATCTCAGCTTGGCCGTGCGATCAGTAGACGGCGATTCGCTGCTCTTGGTTGATCTGCTACGAACTCAGCCCATTCGGGTACTTGCTCGATCGTATAGCCCGCCCGGTCGAGAAAGCCGGCGAGCCACGGCCGGGAAACCGGCTGGTTGTCCTTGTGAAGCCGCGCGTCATCGTCCGACCAGTTGTCATCAGTTCCCGCATATTCAATCACCAGAATCCGAGGCCTCGCAGTGGCTAGGCGAAGCCCCTCAATCACATTCCCAAGGTGATAGATCAACCCGAGCATGAGCCAGATTGAGCATGGCTCGACGACATCAGCATGGGCGCCATCAAGAACTCCGGGCACGATACGAACCCTGTCCTCAAGGTTCAAAAGTGTTCGAAAAAGCCGCGCTCGTTCCAGAAACAACGGACTGGGATCAAGGATGACGGAGCGCGCACCATTCTCAGCAGCTCGGAACGCAAAGTACCCGTCCGCACCGCCGATATCCGCAACCTGCTCGCCGGCAAGAGGCCCCAGTCTTTCGAAAATCAGGTCCCCAAGGCGATCGTTGAACCGCGGATGCCCCACCGGCGAGTTGACAAGCGGTGGCGCGAGGTCGAACGTGGACACTTCAGGCGTCACCGTTAATCTGTGCCGGTATCCGACACCATCACAAAGCAATCCGGCCGCGATCAACCGATCTCTCGGACGATCAAGCGACAACGATTTAACGACGCGTCGATAGTACAGAATCGCTCCAAAGTTCTGCGAGCGTCGATCTCTTGCCCAACGCCTCACATAGGGATAGCTGGAATCGCCGCCGAAACACTCAATCCACCGAGTCGTCCGCAAGGCCGACCTGTATTCGTCGGCGACAACGTGAGCCTCAGACAACTCGATCAAGCTAATCGGATCTGAAGGATCGACGATTGAACCTCGCCGACCAGCTCGGGTTGCATTACCAAGTTCGCGTCCGGAACGGCGCACACGGGATTCAGCAGCAAACCGGGCTGCCGCAATGGGTAAAGTGGCCAGCCTCGACCGGCAAAGCAGGGCGCGCGCGTCAGCGGACCGGCCGTCTGTCATCAGGCGCTGAGCAATTTCGTACGACAAGTAGAACCCGTCCGGCACCAAAATCCGCGAACGCAGCCCCCACTTCGCGGTACCGGAAGGGAACTCGATCGCATGTTCTGTCGCAACAAACGCGCGAGCGGCGGCAACCTCCGACGGCCCCGCAACACAGGCCATTCGGCTAAGGCGCTGCGCCATTTCGAGATCGTGGACGCTTAGAGCGAAGCCGGATCGCCGAGCCATCGCCAGAGCGCTAAACGGAATGACATATGCGGCCGATCGTCCCATCTGACGCCGAGCCGCGTGAGGAACCAGTGGCTCTAGATCGCGCATCATCGTTTGCCACGTTGCCTGACGCGATGGAGCAAGGCACAACGCTCGGCGGAATGACACAAATGCTTCTGACATCCGGTTACGATGCAGTAGTGCTTCGCCGTACAAGGCATGCAGCCCGGCCTGCGGGCTTTTTTTAACCGGAAACGACTCGAGAAGCTTCAGGCAGCTCTCCGCGCGTCCAACTGCGAGTTCAATCTGCGCCAGAAGGACCTTCGTTGGAATGTCTTGCGGACAAACGCGAAGGGTGGAATAGAGCAGTGCACGGGCACGGTCTAGTTGACCAGACAGCACATCCTTCTGCGCGCGCGAATGAACCTCCGCCAACGATATTATTGCTGCTTTCATATTTATCTCGAATCTATAGAATAATAATAATCATCACTATAATTATAATAATCCTCTATTTTATACACAGAAACCCCTCGAAACACACATACTTGAACACCGTCTGTATGTCACGAAAACCCGCCCTTCGAAAAAGTTCAAGGTTTCCTTCAGTCGAGAATGGCTCAAGAATACCCTTTAATGATTCTGATTTATTCAATATTTCCTCGCCCGTGAACCCATTACTTCGCTTGAACGATGTATAGAGCTGCGTGTTGATATCATGAAAACGTGCGTCAGGACCACGTACTTTCTCAAACAAGATCAAGGCTCCGCCCCATTCCAGCGATTCGTATAGTTTATTCAGTAGAGCTTGCCGAAATTTTGGGGCTATGAACTGAATAGTGTAATAGCCTACGATAAGATCGCAGGGGTCCAGCTCCTTAAATACAATGTCCGTCAATTCAAAGTTGACAGGATCTTCAGGTCGCTGTCGAGCTTTGGCCGCCTCTATCATCGCTGGTTCGTTATCCAGGCCGACAAAACGAACGCCGGTCTTGTGCCGGTTGTGATCGACGAGGCGAGCCATCAACTCTCCTGTCGAAGTTCCAATTTCGTAGCAAAGACTGTCGGAACGCAGGAAGAAATCACTCAACTGACAGACCAGTGCATGTCCTTCATCATACATGGGGACCGAACGCCGTATATGCTCCACGAAACGCTTCGGCACGTCTCCACCAAATGACCAATGGCCACGGTTGGCTCGAATTGAATCCCCCGCCTCGGGATGGTTTTCAGATTCCACGTTCGGGTCAGCAGACGACATGTTGCCTTGGATCCCTGGGTTCGGTGGACGAATAAGCTGATCCGTCTGTCAGGTCGGGATGCAACCAATACGTACGCTCAGACCCTAGAGATCTCCAAGACAAAACATTGGTTCATCTACCGCGAAGCGTACGTTGCCACCCGGACTGTACAGAGATGGCAATCGGCCTCACGCCCCCGCTCCGCGTGCCGCGACCGGCCAGAGGCATTCCACGACCCCGTTCTCCAGCCCGCCACGCACCCCGACATACCAGTCGTGCAGGTTCACGGTGGGGTCCACGTGACCCGGCACCAGCCACACCCGGTCGCCGAGGCTGAGCTTCGCCGCACCAGCGCCGAGCGACAGCTTGCCGTGCTCGTCCGCAGCCCCGATGTAGCTGGCATCCGGCCGCTTCCACAGGGTCGGTAGTCCTGAATCGATGGCCGAAGCCTTGTGGCCGGCGTCAACGACTGCGCGACCCGGCGCGCTGGCGCTCATCACCGTCGAGGCGACGAACAGCGCATGCTCGAACTCGGTGCGCTCCACGCCGGAATCGTCGAGGTTGCGGGCGTAGTCGGCGTCCAGGAAGCAGTAGGACCCGGGCTGCAGTTCGTTCCACAGCCCGGTCTCGGTCTCAAACCGGAAACTGCCGGTGCCGGCCCCGCCGATGGTGCGGCAGTCCAGTCCGGCAGCACCCAGCTTCTCCGAGGTGGTCTGCACCGCCTGCGCAGCCGTGATGATCGCCGCCCGCCGCTCACGGTGGCCGCGGATGTGCTGGGCCGAGCCGTGATAGGCTTGCAGCCCCTCGAACACGAGGCCCGGCGTGTCGGCGATGTACTTGGCGAGTTCGACCGCGGGCGCCCCCGGCACCACCCCGCAGCGCGCGGCCCCGACGTCGATCTCGACCAGCACGTGGAGCTCGACCTGGGCGCGGCGGGCCGCCTCGCCATAGGCCTTCACCTGGATCGGGTCGTCGGCGCAAACCCCCACCCAGGCACGCCTGGCCAGCGCCGCAAGCCGCGCCACCTTGTGGGCTCCGACGATCTGGTTGGACACCAGCACGTTGTTGATTCCGCCGTGCACCAAGACCTCGGCTTCGCCGACCTTCTGGCAGCACTGGCCGACCGCCCCGCGCTGCATCTGCTGGCGCGCGACCGCCGGCGACTTGTGGGTCTTGGCGTGCGGCCGGACCCGGATCCCGGTGTCGTGCGAGAACGCCGCCATCCGGTCGAGATTGCGCTCGAATGCGTCGAGGTCGATGACCAGGGCCGGCGTGTCGATCGCATCGGTCGGATCGCCAACGCGGGCGGGAGGCGGGGTGGTCATGGCGGGGCTCCTCGGGGCGGGACTGAACGGCGAGCATAACGTCCAATCGGGAAAGTTGGACAGCGCCGATACAGCCTTTGGATGGAAACAGGGGTCTCCCGCAGAATGCGGTTGTCACTCCACCCCGAACGCCTCGAGCAGCCGCTCGGCGGCCAGCGCCGGCGTGGTCTCGCCGGTCGCAACCGCGGCTTCCAGGGCGCCGGCCTGCGCCATCACGCTGGGCGATGCCTCCAGCGCCGTCATCAGCCGGTCGCGCACCATGGCCCACATCCACCGCACCTGCTGGCCGGCGCGCTTGGCCTGGAAGGCGTCGGTGTCACCCGCTTTGGCCAGCGACAAGGCCTGACGGTGCTCCTGCACGGACTTCCAGACATCACCAATGCCCTCCTGCGCCAGGGCCGAGCAGGTCAGGACCTTCGGCGTCCAGTTCGGGTCGGGCGGCTGCAGGATGTGCAGCGCGGTCTTGTACTCGCGCATCGCCTTCATGGCGCGGGGCTTGTTGTCTCCGTCGGCCTTGTTGACCACCAGCAGGTCGGCGATCTCCAGGATGCCCTTCTTGATGCCCTGCAGCTCGTCGCCGGCGCCGGGCAGCATCAGCACCAGGAACAGGTCGACCATCTCGGCGACTGTCACCTCCGACTGTCCGACACCGACGGTCTCGACCAGCACCACGTCGTATCCGGCGGCTTCGACCACCACCATGCTCTCGCGGGTCGCCCGCGCCACCCCGCCCAAGGTGCCGGCCGAAGGCGACGGCCGGATGAAAGCGCCGGGATCCTGGCCGAGCGCGGTCATCCGGGTCTTGTCGCCCAGGATCGAGCCGCCGCTGCGCCCGCTGGTCGGGTCGACCGCCAGCACCGCCACCTTGTGGCCCTGTCGGGTCAGGTGGCTGCCGAGCGCCTCGATGAAGGTCGACTTGCCGACCCCGGGCACCCCGGTTATGCCGATCCGGTGGGCCGCCCCGGCGTACGGCAAGAGCCGGACCAGCATGTCCTGGGCCAGCGCGCGGTGCTCGGCCTTGCGGCTCTCCACCAGGGTGATGGCGCGGGCGACGGTGGCGCGGTCACCGGAGCGCACGCCCGCCACGTAGTCGTCGACGGAGAGCGTCCGGCGAGAGGATTGTTGGGTTGTCACTGCAGGCCCGTCGCTTCGTGGGTGCCGGCTCGGCCTAGCGGCCGTCCGGGATGACGATGAGGGTGGGAATACACCAAACTTTCGATGTCATCGCGGACAGGCGCAGCGCGATCCGGGATCTCCTCGCCGCTCCGAGGTCGGAGACTTGCATGACCCTCACGCGGCCTGGCTCTCGTGGCCCAGCGACTTGATCAGTCGGCGCAGCAGGTCGACGGCGGCCTCGGCGATCACCGTGCCCGGCGGGAAGATTGCCGCCGCCCCGGCTTCCCTGACCGCATCGTAGTCCTGCGGCGGGATCACCCCTCCGGCGACGATCATGATGTCGGGCCGGCCAAGTTCGGCCAGCGCGTCGCGCAGCGCCGGCACCAAGGTCAGGTGCCCTGCCGCCAGCGACGAAGCACCGACGATGTGTACATCGTTCTCCACCGCCTGGCGGGCGGCCTCGTCCGGGGTCTGGAACAGCGGGCCGATGTCGACGTCGAAGCCGAGATCGGCGAACGCGGTGGCGATCACCTTCTGGCCACGGTCGTGGCCGTCCTGGCCCATCTTGGCGATCAGGATGCGCGGACGCCGGCCCTCAAGCTCCTCGAACTCGCGGACCAGCTTCTTCACGTCGTCGACCATGGTGCTGGCTCCGACCTCGCTGGAATACACTCCTGAAATCGTGCGGACCTCGGCGACGTGCCGGCCCCAGACCCTTTCCAGCGCCGTCGAGATCTCGCCGACGCTGGCCCGGGCACGAGCCGCATCGACCGCCAGCGCCAGCAGATTGCCCTCACCGCTCTGCGCGCTACGCGTCAATGCCTCAAGCCGGGCCTCGACATCCTTGGCATCGCGCTCCGCCCGCAGACGCTGCAGCTTCTCGATCTGGCCCTTGCGGACCCGAGCATTGTCGACCTTCAGGATCTCGATGTTGTCGGGGTCGTCGACCCGGTACTTGTTGATGCCGACGATGGTCTGCCGGCCGCTGTCGATGCGGGCCTGGGTACGGGCCGCAGCCTCCTCGATCCGCATCTTCGGAATGCCGGCCTCGATCGCCTTGGCCATGCCGCCGTAGCTCTCGACCTCCTGCAGATGCGCCCAGGCCTTCTCGGCCAGGTCACGGGTCAGCCGCTCGACGTAGTAGCTGCCGCCCCAAGGGTCGATCACCCGGCGGGTTCCGCTTTCCTGCTGGATCAGCAGCTGGGTGTTGCGGGCGATCCGGGCCGAGAAGTCGGTCGGCAGCGCCAACGCCTCGTCCAACGCGTTGGTGTGCAGCGACTGGGTATGGCCATGGGTGGCGGCCAGCGCCTCCACACAGGTGCGGGTGACGTTGTTGAACACGTCCTGGGCGGTAAGCGACCAGCCGGATGTCTGGCAATGGGTGCGCAGGGACAGCGACTTGTCGTTGGTCGGCCCGAACTGGTGGACCAGCTTGGCCCACAGCAGGCGGGCGGCGCGCATCTTGGCGACTTCCATGAAGAAGTTCATGCCGATCGCCCAGAAGAACGACAGCCGCGGCGCGAACCGGTCGACGTCGAGCCCTGCGTCGATGCCGGCGCGCAGGTACTGCACCCCATCGGCCAGGGTGTAGGCCAGTTCCAGGTCGGCGGTCGCCCCGGCTTCCTGCATGTGATAGCCGGAAATCGAGATCGAGTTGAATTTCGGCATCCGCTCCGAGGTGTAGCCGAAGATGTCGGAGATGATCCGCATCGAGGGGGTCGGGGGGTAGATGTAGGTGTTGCGGACCATGAACTCCTTGAGGATGTCGTTCTGGATGGTCCCGCTCAGCGCCTCCGGCGCCACCCCCTGCTCCTCGGCAGCCAGGATGTACAGCGCCAGCACCGGCAGCACGGCGCCGTTCATGGTCATCGACACGCTCATCTTGTCGAGCGGGATCTCCGAGAACAGGGTGCGCATGTCGAGGATCGAGTCGATCGCCACGCCGGCCATGCCGACGTCGCCGGCGACCCGCGGATGGTCGCTGTCGTAGCCGCGGTGGGTGGCGAGGTCGAAGGCTACCGACAGACCCTTCTGCCCGGCTGCCAGATTGCGCCGGTAGAACGCGTTGCTGTCCTCGGCGGTCGAGAACCCGGCGTACTGCCGGATGGTCCAGGGCTGGTTGACGTACATGGTCGGGTACGGCCCGCGCAGGAATGGCGGCAGACCCGGCCAGGTGCCGAGGTGGTCAAGTCCTTCCAGGTCGGCAGAGGTATACAGCGGCTTGACGTCGATGCCTTCCGGCGTGGTCCAGACCCGCTCGGCATCCTCGATGGCGGCCGCCGGTGCAGCCTCGCCGCGACGGTCGACGGTCGCGAAATTCGGGATCCGGCTCATTGCGCACCTCCTTGCGGCGTCCATACGCCCAGGTCCGTCAGCAGCCCGCGCAGGGTGGCGAGCGTGTCGTCGCCGGCGAACAGGTAGCCGTCGATGCCGGCAGCCCGCCACGTCGCTTCGTGCTCGCCGGGCCGGCCCGCCAGCCAGACCCGCGCGGCGCCGGCAGCCTTCAGCGCCGCGGCGAATACGGCGGCCTTCTCCGCGTAAATCGTATCACTGGAGCACAACACCACCAAATCGGCGTCGGCGTCCTTCAGCACGCCAGCAGCACCGGCCGCATCGTCAAGTTCACTGTCGACCGCCTCGATCCCGCCGGAGCCCAGATGGTTGCGCGCGAAGCTGGCGCGGGCGGTGTAGGCCGCGGCCCCGCCGATTCCCAGCAGCAGCGCGCGCGGGCGTCGCACCGCAACGTCGCAGGCATCGCGCAACGCCTCGAACCCCTCGCCCAAGCGGTGGGCCGACAGCGGTGTGATCTGCGGCTCGGCGGGTCCGTCCGGCATCAGCGCGGTCAGGTCGACCCCCGCCTCGGCGGCGCGGGCGCGGTCCTCGATGCTGGCAGCCGAGGGCAGCGGGCCGGACGGCTTGCCCAGCCGGTCGCGGGCAGCCGCAACCAACGCCTCGCAGTCCACCGCCAGCAGGTCGACCGGTACCTCGTCGACCTTCGGGAAGGCGTTGACCCCGGTCAGTTCCTCTCGGCGCCTGGCAATCTGGCGCTCGCGCGCGCTCCAGGCAGCGGCGCACGCCTTGGCGACGGTCCCGTCAATCAGGGCGGCGGCCATACCGCCGGCGGCCTCGGTCGCCTGGAAATGTCCCCAGGCCTTGTCGGCCAACTGATCGGTCAGGGTCTCGACGTACCAGCTGCCACCGGCCGGATCGATCACCCGGGCAAGGTGGGACTCTTCCTTGAGCACCAGTTGGGTATTGCGGGCGATGCGCCGGGCGAAGCCGTCGGGCAGGCCGAGCGTATGGGTGTAGGGCAGCACGGTCAGGCTGTCTGCCCCGCCGACGGCAGCGGCGAAGGTGGCGACCGTGGCGCGCAGCATGTTGACCCACGGGTCGCGCCCGGCCCAGGCACGCTCGGCGGTGGTGACGTGCAGGGCGAGAGCCCGGCCGTCGGGATCGACACCGCATGCCTCCAGCACCCGGGCCCACAGCGCGCGGGCGGCGCGCAGCTTGGCGATGCCCAGGAACACGTCGACCCCGACCGGCAGGGTCATGACGATCTGCCGGGCTGCGTCCGTCGGGGCCAGCCCCGCCGCCTCCATGGCGCGCAGGTAAGCGACACCGGTCGCCAGGGCGTAGCCCAGGTCCATCGCTTCGTCGGCGCCGGCGGCGTGATAGGCGCCGGAATCGACCGACACGGCGGTCGCGTTCGGGAAACGGTCGTGCAGGGTGAGGGCGATCGCCGCCATGCGGGCAAGGGCGGCATCGGCCGGTTCACCGGCGGTGCCCAGACTGGCGAGGCTGCCCAGCGGGTCGGCGCCGAGATGGCCGAGGGCCGCGTCGCCGGCGATGCCGCGCCGCTCCCACAATCCCGTCATCAGGGCGGCGGCGGGCAGGAAGGCGGCCCCCGGCTCCAGCGCAACCACGGCCGCGTCGAGATAGACATCCGTGAGGGCTCGGTCCAGGGCATCGATGCCGTCGATCATCGCCCCGCCGATCCCGGCGTTCGCCGCATCGTCGCGCGCGGTGCGGCCGAGCCGGCCGGCACCGTCGAAACGCAGCGCCACCGAGTTCGCGCCGGCCTGCAGATCGGCCAGGATCGCGGCGTTGGCGGCCGTCGGATCCGGATGGGTGTGCAGGGTGCGGACGTCCCAGCCATGGGCCGCCCGCTCGACCGCGCCGGCATGGCGCGTCGCGGCACCGGCCGGCGCCGGCGCGTCGTCGCGGCTGTAGATCGGCTCGGTGCGGATGCCCTCGGCCAGTTCGGTGACCAGCACCTTCTCGTATGGCGCGCCCTTCAGCGCCTTCTCGACCAGCGCCCGCCACGCATCGCGGTCCGCCGCCGGAAACCCGGCGGCCAGGGTGAAGACTTCGGTCTCGGCATCCGTCATCGCGTCTCTCCCGGGTCGATCAGGAGATACGACGCAGGACGGGGGTTGGCAACGGGTCGAGCCTCACCGATACCGCTCGTACAGGGCCTGCTGCACGGCGCTCGCGCCGTCCTCGGCCGCCTTGCCGCCGATGTTGGTCAGCACCACAACCGCCAGGTCGCGCTCGGTGTCGACCAGGATCTTGGCCAGGTTCATGCCGTTCGAGCCGTTGTGGGCGAGCAGCGGACGATCGCTCCACGGGAACGGCACGATGCCCCAGCCGAGGCCGTAGCCGCCGGTGCCCGGTGTGCCGGGCGGGGCGTCAGGGCGCGGCGGGGTGCGGGTGTGGACGGCGTGCAGGATGGCCAGTGTCGCCGGTTTCAGCAGGGCCGGTCCGCGCCGGCCCATGCCCGCGTTCCAGCCGCCCCAGCGGGCGAAGTCCAGGACCGACATATGGGCGGTGCCGGCCGGCCCGAGCATCGGCGGGATATCGGCGGCGATGCCCCACACCCGCAGGGCCACGCTGCCGTCAGCCCCCCGCACATGAGCGGCAGCGGCGTCGAGCCGCCCGGGCGTGACGGTCGCGCCCAATCCGGCGGTCGTCAGGCCCAGGGGATCGAACAGCCGCTCGCGGATCAGCCGCTCCCACGGTTGTCCCGACGCCGCCTCGATCATCGCGCCGGCAATCAGGTAGCCGAAGTTGGAGTATTGGAACGGCGAGCCTTCCGGCTTCATCGGCACATTGGTTTTCCAGGCATCGATCGCCCGCAGCCGCCGCGCCGAGGGGCCATGGTTGAAGGCGTCGACGCTGAAGTACAGGTTCAGCATCTCGGCCGTGTCGCTTGGAATGCCGCTGGAATGCGACAGCAACTGCTCCAGGCTCACCGCGGCCAACTCGGGCGCCATCCCTGGGAACGCCGCACCGATCGTCTCGCCGACCGTGGAATCCCAGCGCAGGAGCCCCTCCTCCACCTGCATGGCAGCCAGGGTTGCGGTCATCGCCTTGGTGTCGGAGCCGATGTGAAACCGGTCGTCGACAGTGACGGGCACGCCCGAACCGAGGGCGCGCTCGCCGACCGCGCCGGCCGCGACGATCACCCCGTCCTTGACCACCGCCGCGGCCAACGCCGGCAACCGGTGCTCAGCCCGCAACGGCTCCAGGGTCGCGTCGAGAGCGTCGCGCGCGGCGACAGCCGACGCCGACAACAGCGCGAGCAACACGGGTACGGCTAGATACAGGCTGGCATGGCGCAATGTGGGATCTCCCGGTCACGGTGATCGGGAGAGGATCGTCCGCGCGAGCGACGCCCTGTCAACCCCGGACCGGTATCACCGCCAAGGTTGCGCCGCTGCAAAAACCCGGTCCGCGACCCGGTCCGCCAATCGGCTACACCGTTGGCCGCCGAACGGAAACAACTCGGAGAACCGCGGCGCCAAGGTGCGCTCGATCGCCACCCGCAGCAGGCGGCGGGCCCGGTGCAGGCGAGTCTTCGCGGTTCCTGGCTGGATAGACAGCCGCTCCGCAGTCTCCTCGGTGCTCAGCCCCTCGACGTCGCGCAGAACGAACACCATCCGATAGACGTCGGGCAGATCGTCGACCGCCCGCTCGAGCACGCGCCTGACATGACCGCGGTCGGCCTCGCTTTCGGGACCGGCAGTCGCCATCGACATCGGGAACATGATCACGCTCGCCGCGCCGGAACCGGCCGCGTTCTCAAGCTCCGACAGTTCACCGGTGGGCCGGCGGCGCCTTAGGCGACCCAGCGCCTCGTTCAGTGTGATACGGGTCAGCCAGGTCGCGAACGACGCCTCGCCCCGATAGCTGGCGAGCGAGGTGAAGGCCCGGACATAGGCTTCCTGCACCACGTCTTCTGCCTCGGCATTGTCACGCATGACTCCACGCGCCGCCCGGAACAGCTGGCGGTTGTGGCGCTGCACCAGCAACCGCACCGCCGGCTCGCTGCCGCCACGGGCCAGGGCCACCAGTTCGGCATCGCTGGTCGCCTCGTCGATCGTTGTGGCACGGTCGCTCGCCAAGCCCATGTCACGCCTCCTTCAGTTCGATCAACGGCCAGCTGCGGGCCGGACCATTCCGTTTGCCATGATGTCCGCAACACTTGGAAACTCCCGCAATGCCACCGACGGCAGGCCGCCGTCGCCGTACATGCCGCTGCCCGGATGGCCGACGATGATCCGGCCGACCATTCCGGCGTGCTCGTGCGGAATGCAGTAGTAATCGTAGACACCCGACGTTCTCAGTGTGACCGAGAACGTCTCGCCCGGCAGCAGGTAGTCGGTGTCCCATGGCGTGGCCGCGGCCGGAATCCGGCGTGGCCGGTCGAAATTCGCCGGGTGATAGGCGGTCGCGGTATGGGCATTGCCGGCATCGTGGTTGGTCCATCGCACGATCTGGCCGGGCCGGACACGAATGCCAATCGGATCGAACCATACGCGCGCGCCTCCATCGACGCCTCGCATCCCGATCTCGACGACATCCGCCGACACCGCAACACCTCCGGGGAACGCGAGGGCGGCAACGACGCCGCCCCCCGTCCAAAGGATCGACCGTCGAGGCAAGCTCATTTCGCGACCCGGGCCTCTCCGGTGACCGGTACGTGCCAGAGCACGACATGGGCGTGCGGCACCGCCACACCGGGATGGCCGGCGTTGTAGTAGACATCGACGTGATCGACGAGCGTGCCCGGTACCGCGAGATTGTCGAAGGTCTTGTCCGGGTTCAGGTCGGCGATCGGGATCATGTAGATCGTGCTGACCAGCTTGCCATCGCGATCGTAGGCGACAAATGGCCCAGCCGGCAGGGTTGCAGGATCGACGAACAACTGTCCGAGGCCGGGAATGAAGTCCGGCAGCTTCACCAGCTTGCTGACCTGCTGGTATGGCGCCTTCGGCGGCGATGTCGCCATCGACGCATCGGGGCCATGGGCCAGGGCGGCGGTCGCCGCGCCGAACGTCAGGGCTGCTGCAAGCACCAGTGCTCTCTTCATATCGGTGTCTCCGTTGCGGATTGGAGCCGCCGGATGTGACGGCATCAATCGGTTGGATGCGTTCGATCCTGAAAGGTTCCCGGACGGGCCGTTCGCCGTGTACAAGTCCGGCGATGCCACCGTCGCTGCCTTTCCCCGCGCTCAAGCAATGGGCGGTCTCGATCGTCGTCACGGTCGTGTTGCTGTCGTTGATCGCCGCCGCGATAGGCGGCGAGACCTGGGAGGTTTCGACGGCGGTTCTGGCGACGGTCGTCGCGGTGGCTACGCTGCTGCACCGGCTGTTTCCGGGCAGCCGGTTCTTTACGATCACCTTCGCCAACGCGATCGGCGTCTACGCCTGCCTGTACGCGTCGTTCCTGGAGAGCCTGTACACCGGGGTCGACACAACGGTGGCGCTGATCGGCTTTCTGTTGCCGATCCTGGCGTTCGCCACCGGAGTGTTCATACGTCGGCACGCCATCCGCTCGGTCATTGCGTCCGCCCATCCGCACATCCAGAGGCGGTTCGGGCGGGCCTTCCTCTGGCTGATTCCGGTAGCGCTGATCGGCTTCGGCAATTTCATCGTGCCGCTCGGTTCGCTCGACCCGCTGGCCCAATCGGAATGGCTGCTGGTCGCCATGGGGGCCATCGCGCTCGTGGTCCTGCTGGCAAGCCGCAATGTCGCGGTGTTCCTGATCGACACCGGGCTGCTGTTCGAGGACTTTTTCGAGACGGTCGCCGGGCTGGTAAAGCCGGCTTTCGCCTTCCTTACCTTCTACTCCATGATCGTCGTGCTGTTTGCCACGCTGTACCGTCTGCTCGGCCGGCTGGACACTGCGCCGACGTTCATGATCGATGGAACCGCCCGCGACCCCACCTTCGTGGAGAGCCTGTACTTTTCGATCATCACCCTGTCGACGGTCGGTTACGGCGACATCGTGCCGATCACCTACGCCGCGCGCATCGTTGTCGCCCTGCAGGTTGTCAGCGGAATCATGCTGCTGCTGTTCGGGTTCCATGCCCTGATGCGCCGAACCTCACGAGGGTCCTGAGTTCGTGGCTACCGCACACACCGCTTCGATTTCCCCGCTGCGTCTGGCGCTTGCCTGGGTGCTTGCGCTGACCGTCCTGCGGGTCGCCGGCCTCGCGATGAGCGGGTTGGAGCTGCACGGCGACGAGGCGCAGTACTGGAGTTGGGCGCAGCGCCTCGACCTCGGCTACTTCACCAAGCCGCCGTTGATCGCCTGGCTGATCGCCGCCACCACGGCGGCCTGCGGCGACGCCGAGGTCTGCGTGCGGGCCTCCTCCCCGCTGCTGCACGCTGCCACCGCGATGGGCCTTTATGCCCTGGGACGCGCCCTGCGCGATGCCCGGACCGGCATGTGGGCGGCACTGCTGTGGATCACCCTGCCCTCGGTCGCGTTCTCCAGCCTGATCGTGTCGACCGACGTGCCGCTGCTCGCCTGCTGGACGGTGGCGGTCCTGGCGCTGCGCCGTACCCTGGACAGCCGCGATCTCGGCCGGGTTTCGTGGGGCTGGGCGGCGGCCGCCGGTATCGCCATCGGCCTCGGCCTGCTGGCCAAATACGCCATGGCCTACGCCGCCGTCGGCTTCGCCCTGCATCTCATCTTTGCCCGCGAAGATCGCTGGATCCTGCGCGATACGCGCGGCCTGCTGATCCTGGCGCTCGCCGCGACGATCCTGGCGCCGAACCTGATCTGGAACGCCCAGCACGACTTCGCGACCGTCGGCCATCTCGGCGACAACGCCAACCTCAAGGGCACGCTGTTCAATCCGGGACATGTGGTCGAGTTCCTCGGCCAGCAGTTCGGCGTGTTCGGGCCGATTCCGTTCCTGGTGCTGCTCTGGCGCGTCATCGCCTGGGCGCGCGGCCAGGCGAGTGCCGCCGAGCGCTATCTGCTGGCGTTCGCACTGCCGCCGCTGGCGGTGGTGGTCGTCCAGGCGTTCCTGTCGCGCGCCAACGCCAACTGGGCGGTGACCGCCTACCCGTCGGCCGCCGTGCTCGTCGCCCTCTGGCTGACCGAGGCCGGTCGCGCCCGTGCGTGGCGGCTGTGGACAGTCGGCCCGCACCTGGTGGCCAGCCTCTCATTCCTCCTGCTGGTTGCGGTATGGCCGACCCTGGCGCTGCCCTATGTCTCGAAAGGCTTCGCTCGCCTGTCCGGCTGGCAGGCCATGTCCCAGCAGATCCGTCCGATCCTCGACCGCAACCTCACGCTGCCGGTGCTGATGAGCGATCGCATGACCATGGCGTCGCTGCTGTACTACCTGCGCGACCGACTGACCGAGGCGAACGGCCGGGACGAAGGCGATGCCCGCATGCCGGTTTGGAACTGGGACTGGAACCACCGGCCCGAGAACCACTACGAACTGCTCGACGCCTATGGTGCGACGAGCGGCGACCCGGTGCTGCTGATCACCGACTGGCCGGACCCGCGTCCGATCGTGGAGAAGTTCGAACACACCGAATCGATTTCGGCGCTTTCGGTCACCAGTTTCGGCCGCACCAAGCGATTGTCGATCTGGCGGCTTTCAGGTTATCGCGGGCATTAGGATTCTCAGCGCGGAGCAGGACGATGACCATCGGTGTCGGCGGATCGACGGCGGAAGCGGAACTGGCGGCCATGACGTCGCTGCGCGGCGATACGCCGGCGATCGGGGACGCCGAACGGACACAGCGGATCGCACGGGCCCAGGCGCTGATGCGCGAGGCGGGCGTCGATGCGCTGTGGCTCGACGTGTCGACCAGCCTGACCTACTTCACCGGCCTGCGTCTCGGCCGCAGCGAGCGGCTGCACGGCGCCGTCCTGCCGGCACGCGGCGACCTCACCTATGTCTGCCCGGCGTTCGAGGAAGAGAAGCTGCGCACCATGCTGACCCTCGGCGACGACGTCGCGGTGTGGGAGGAGCATGAGGACCCGACCGCCCTGGTCACCGACACACTGCGTGCCAAGGGCATCGCCGTCGGCACCGTCGGGGTCGACGAAGCCACGCCGTTCTTCACCTTCGATGGGCTCCGCCGGGCCGGCAACGCCTATGACTTCGTCAACGCCAGCCGGATCACCGCCGGCTGCCGGTCGATCAAGTCGGATGCCGAGATCGCGCTGATGCAGACCGCCAAGAACATCACGCTGGAGGTCCACAAGGCGACCGCCCGGATGCTGCACGTCGGCATCACCACCACCGAGGTCCAGGCCTTCATCGTCGAGGCGCACCGCCGGCTCGGCTCGGAGGGGCCGCCGCCGTTCAACATCGTGCTGTTCGGCGAGGCCACCGCCTATCCGCACGGCGTGCCATACCCGCAGACCCTGAAGGACGGCGACATGGTGCTGGTCGACATCGGCGCGCCGGTCGACAGCTACCTGTCCGACATCACCCGCTCCTACGTGTTCGGCGAGCCTAGTTCCCGGCAACGCCAGATCTGGAACCTGGAGCAGGCCGCGGAATTGGCGGTGTTCGAGGCGGCGCAACTCGGTGCGCGCTGCGAGGATCTCGACGCGGCCGCCCGCCGGGTGATCGAGGCCGGCGGGTTCGGTCCCGGCTATGCCACTCCCGGCCTGCCGCATCGCACCGGCCACGGCATCGGCCTGGACGTGCACGAGTGGCCGTACATCGTGAAGGGCGACACCACCGTTCTGGTACCCGGCATGACCTTCTCCAACGAACCGACGATCTGCGTGTACGGCGAGTTCGGGGTGCGCCTGGAAGACCACATCTACATGACCGCCGACGGCCCGCGCTGGTTCACCGAGCCGGCGCACACGGTCGACGATCCCTTCGGGTATGAGGCTTAGGTTCGATGCAGTGGTCGGGCGGTGCAGGGCGATATCTGCCATGAGTTGACGCACGTCAATGATCGGGTCGCGAATAATCCGGATATTGCGGGCAACCGACGCTCGCACCCTCCGAAAGGGGAACCGGACATGGTCAACTACAAAGCTCTCGCCGCAGCCGCGATCGCCACCTTGGCACTGCCGGCCATCTCCTTCGCGCAAACCTCGAAACCAGTCTCAATGCAGGAATGCGCTCGCCCCGACCCGGCGTCCGACCACGCCGCGATGCAGGGATGCATGACGAGCATGCAGGAGATGATGGCCAAGGCCCGGCAAGCGAAAACACCGGCCGAGCGTCAGGCGCTGATGGGCGAACATATGGCCATGATGCAGGGCCAGATGGCGGCCATGCATGGCATGAAAGGTCACGGCGCCGACGGCGCGATGACGGATCCGAAGTCGGCGCCGCAGATGAAGATGATGCAGCAGCGCATGGACATGATGCAGGACATGATGAAGCAGATGCTTGATCAGCAAGACCTCATGATGAAACCGGCCAAGTAACAGCCGACGACCTCACCCCATTTTCAAAGCTTAGCGCTGGAGGCACCGATGGGCGGATTCCTGGATCACGGTGATTCGATCATGTGGGGCATGGAGTGGGGACATCTGCTCTTCACCCTGTTGATCATCCTCGTGATTGCGGCATTGGCCAAGTACCTCTTCTCCAGGAACAATGGGGCCGGCTGATGCCTTCGAAACGACCGGCCGAGTAACCCCTCAACGGGCCACGGTCGATGCGACCTCCACGATCCGCCCGGATTCCAGATGCACGACCCGATCCATCGCAGAAAGCGCCGCCGGGCGATGGCTGATGGTGATCACGGTACGGCCGGCCATCAACGGTAGCAGGACGTCCAGCACCGCCCGCTCGGTCTCGGCGTCCAAGCCTTCGGTCGGCTCGTCCAGCAGCAGGATCGGCGCGTCCTTCAGCAGGACCCGGGCCAACGCGATACGGCGAGCCTCGCCGCCCGACACCGCCACGCCGGCCTCGCCGAGCCAGGTATCCAGCCCTTCGGGCAGCGCCGCAGCGAACCCACCGAGGCCGGCCTGCTCCAACGCCTGCCGCAACGCAGCATCGCCGGCGCCCGGTGCGGCGATCGCCAGATTGTCGCGCAGGCTGCCTGCCAGGATCGAGGTCGCCTGCGACAGCACACCAATGCAGCCATGCAGGTCGGCGACCGTCAGATCGCGCAGATCGACCCCGCCGAGCGTCAGCCGTCCGGCATCGGGATCGTGGAACCGCAACAGCAATGACAGCAGGGTCGACTTGCCGGCCCCGCTCGGTCCGGCGATGCCGAGTTTCCCACCGTCCGGAACGGAGATGTCGATGCCGGAAAGCGCCACCGCACCGCTGCCGGGATAGCGAAAGCTCACCCCTTCCAGCGCCAACGCGGTCGAACTCGGCGCCTTGCGGCGGCGTCCTTCCGGCGGATCGAGCACCGCCGGTGTCGCGTCGGCGATCTCGCGGACCCGGCGGGCGGCTGCCTTGGTCCGGCCGAGAAGCTGCCACGCCAGAGGCAGGGGGGCGACCGCTTCGAACGCCGCCAGGGTGACCAACACCGCCACCGCAATCAGCGCACCGTGACCGGATGCCGCCGCACTCAACGCCGCACCGCCAAGCACGACCGCCACCAGGGCCAGTTGCACGATGATCTGGCTGGCGGCTCCGCTGAACGCCGCTATCGTCGCCTGGCGTCGCAGCGCTGCTTCGTGATTGGCCTCGGCTTCGGCGATCGCCATCGCCTGCCGGTCGAGCGCCTGATTGGCGCTGAGATCGGCCATGCCCTGAACCAGATCGACCAGCGCGACCCGAAGCCGTGCCGAGGCTTCGATCTGCTCGCTCCCGATCCGACGCCCGGCGCGTTCCGCGAGTGCCGGCACACCGATGCCGGCGAACGCCATCAACGCGATCACGACGACCGCGACCATGGGCGAAATCGATCCAAGCACCACTGCCAGACCGAGTGCCGTCAGCAGCGCCACCACGGTCGGCGTCACCAACCGCAGGTACAGTCCGTCCAGCGCGTCGATATCGGAGACCAGCCGCGCCATCAGGTCGCCGCCGCGCCAGCCGCCGAGACGCGCAGGCGCCAGCGGGATCGCCCGCTCGAAAAACCACAGCCGCAGGTCGGCCAGCACCCGGAACGTCGCCTCGTGCGTGGTCAGTCGCTCCAGATAGCGGGCTGAGGTGCGCCCGATGGCCAGCACCCTCAGCCAGACGATCGCGGTGAGAGCCCCGCCGGCAGCCGCTCCGGCCACCAGGCCGCCGGCCAGCCCCATCAGCACGATCCCGCTTACCGTGGCCGTGACCGCGAACGCCGCTCCCACCGCCAGCCATCCGGCGCGTCGGCGTGCCAGCGCCAGCAGGGCGACAAGGTCAAACAATCCGCCCCCCTCCGCCGTCGGGCTCCGCCACCCGCCCGGCATCGATCCGGATCACCCGGTCGGCGCGGGCAACCACCTGGGGGGAGTGAGTGGCGATCAGCACAGTGCGGTCGGTACGCAGGCGGTCGATCGCCTCCAGCACCGCGGCCTCGCTGTCGCGGTCAAGATTGGCCGTCGGCTCGTCCAGCAACACCAGAGGGGCGTCACGCAGGAAGGCCCGGGCCAGCGCCACGCGTCGTGCCTCGCCGCCGGACAGGCCCCGCCCGCCCTCGCCCACCAGGGTCGCCAACCCGTCAGGCAGTCGGTCGGCGAACCCGGAGACCCCGCACGCGTCGGCCGCCTGGCGAACCGCGTCGTCGGATGCCTGCGGCCGACCCAGCCGCAGATTGTCGGCCAGCGTGCCGGCGACAATCCGCGGCGTCTGTCCGGCCCACGCGATCGAGGCCCGCAACTCCGGTCCGGAGATCGAACGGCCGTCGACCATGACGGCACCGCCGGTCGGGCGCTCGTGCCCCAGCAGCAAGGCCAGGACCGACGACTTACCGGCACCGCTTTCCCCGGCCAGTGCCACCATTTCCCCGGCCGCGATCCGGAAGCTGCACCCATCCAGAGCGGGACGACGGCCGCCGGGGTAGGACAGGTCGACGGACTTGAACACCACCTCGGGCGCCCGTTCCAACCGGGCCAATGCGCCGCCCGACGGCAGCGCCGCCGCCGCGTCGATGATCTCCAGCATGCCCTCGGCGGCACCGACCGCCGCTGCCCGGTCGTGATAATGCTGGCCGAGTCGACGCAGCGGGTGGAACACTTCCGGCACCAGGATCAGCAGAAACAGGCTGGCCTCCAGATCCAGCCCGCTGCCGCCGTCGAGCAGGGCTGATCCGATCCGCCCGGCAACCAGGGCGAGCGACCCGACTGCCAGCAGTTCCAGGACCGTCGACGACAGGAAGGCGACCCGCAGCACCGCCATGGTCGAGGCCCGGTAGGCGTCCGCCACGTCGCGGACCCGTGCCAGTTCACGCTCGGCGGCACCGAACAGCTTGAGCGTGGTCAAGCCCTGCAACCGGTCGAGAAACACGCCGCTCATCCGCTGCAGAACGATCATTTGCCGACGCGCGGTGGTGCCGGTGCGCCAGCCGACCAATCCCATCGTCAGGGGCACCAGCAGGCCCGCCGCCAGCAGGATCCATCCGGTTCCGGGGTCGACCAGGAATGCCGGCACCAGTAACGCCACCGGAATGGCCACGGCCAGGGCCTGCACCGGCAGGTAGCGTGCGACGAACCCGTCCAGGGTCTCGACCTGCTCCATCAGTGTAGCGGTGACCGCGCCGCTCCGCCGGGACTTCAGCCAGGACGGGCCAAGCCGCGCCAGGGCGGCGACGAGATCGGCGCGCACCGCCTGTTTCACCCGCGAGGCGGCCGTCGCGGCGGCGATCTCGGAGACGGCGTTCAATGCAGCCCGGAAGGCGAACGCCAGGACCGCCAGCCCGGCGGTCGGGAGCATTGCCTCAAGCGCCAAGCCGCCGATTGCGCCGGCGATCAGCCGTGCCAGCAGGAACGCCTGGAGCACCGCCAGCATTCCGCCGACAAATCCCGTCGACATCGCGATCACCAGGGGTGCTCGCGCCCCGGCCGCCTGCTGCTTCAGCCAGCGCTGACGGCGGCGGTCCTCGGCACGGCGCACCGCCGCGGACGGCTGCCCGCCAGCGTCGGCTACAGAAGATGGGAGGGCGTCAACCATGGCGCGGCTGCGGTACCCTGCGGCCGTCGCGGTGTCAAACCGCCTGAGAGGCGCGCGACTTGATACGATGTGTGCTGCCCCTACATGGACCTGGGTGGATCAGGCAAGCGACAGGATCATGATCGGCCGCGGCGGGCGGCGGCGCGTCGGCGTGGAGATCGAGTTCGGAAGGTTGGACTCCAATCGGGCCGCCGCAGCCGTGCAGCGCCGCTTTGGCGGTGCGATCGAGCCCGACGGCCCGCACCGGGTCGCCGTCCGGAACACCGAACTGGGTGACTTTCGGGTGGAGCTTGATTGGGGATGGGTCCATGGGGTCGCCGACCAGGGCGGTGTCGTCGACAAGGCCAAGACGCTCCTGGGAGAGCTTGGCCGGGAAGTCGTCCCGACCGAACTTGTAACGCCGCCGATGCCCGCGGGACGCCTGCCGGAGATCGACTCTCTGGTCATGGATCTGGTCGATCTCGGCGCTGAAGGCACCCGTTCGGGATTGTTCAACGGGTTCGGCCTTCATCTGAATCCATCTCTTGGCCCTGACGATCTGGCGACCGACCCGATCCGCCGGGTTCTGCAGGCGTATCTGCTGGAATCCCCGGCCCTGCGTATCGCGATCGATGTCGACCCGATGCGCAGCCTGCTGCCATTCGTCGAACCGTTTCCGCAGCCCTATATCGACCACGTTCTCCATCCGGACTACGCGCCGTCGCTGGGGCAGTTGATTGACGACTATCTCCGGTTCAACCCGACACGGAACCGCGAACTCGACCTGCTGCCCCTGTTCGCGCAGGTCGACGAGGAACGCGTCCGTCGCGCGCTGCCGGACCCTCGCATTTCCGCACGCCCGACCTTCCATTGGCGCCTGCCGAACGCCGACATAGAGGAACCGAACTGGACCGTCGCAGGACAATGGACACGCTGGCTGCGGATCGAGGAAATAGCCTGCGACTCAGCCGCACTGAACGAACGGCTGGTCGAACGCGTCGGTGTGCTTGAAGGCCGCGAGAGTTTGTGGGCCTCGCTGTTTTGAGACTCTCACGTCATCCGCGACCGCGCATCGGGGTGACCACCGGCCGTTTCAAGGGCCGGGCGATGCGTCTGGCGAACTCGCTCGGCGTGCTGCTGGGGGGCGGTACGCCAGTCACGATCGGACCCGGCCTTCGCACAGATCTTACCGATCTGGACGGCCTGATCGTCGGCGGCGGGGTCGACATCGAGTCCAGACTGTACGGTGTCGACACCACCGACGAGTGGCCTTACGACCCGGACCGGGATGCCCTTGAGATCAGGGCGCTGGACTGGGCCGAGCAGCACGACAAGCCGGTTCTCGGCATCTGTCGGGGCGCGCAGCTGCTCAACGTCCACCGCGGCGGCACCCTCATACTCGACTTGGACCGTGCCCGTCCCGACCTGCGGAATCCACGTTCGATCTTCCCTTGCAAGACTGCCCATCTGCTTCCGTCATCGAGCCTGGCCGCCATGCTCGGACCAGGAACCCTGGGGATCAACGCGCTACACCATCAGGCCGTCGAGAAGATCGGGCAGGATCTGGCAATCGCAGCGGTCGACAGTGGCGGCATCGTCCAGGCAATCGAACAAACCGGCCACCGCTTCCGGGTCGGCGTTCAATGGCATCCGGAACTGCTGTTGTGGAGCACCCGGCACCGCCAGCTGTTCCGGGCCCTGGTCGCGGCCGCGGCGGCCGTGCCTCAGCGGCAGGTGCCCGAGCCGGCCTCGATCAACGCATAACCCAGCGCAGGCGCCGGGTTGCCGGATCCGGCCAACGGCGACTCGATCCGCCCGAACCGGGCCTCGGCAGGCACCGGACCTCCGATCTCCGCCAGGGTGGCCACTCGGACATGCTCGGCTGTCTGCGGGTAGCGCGTGTCGTTCCATATCACCAGACAGGCGCCTGAGCGTTCCAGTGCCGGGGGGCTGAAATGGGGCCGCTTGTTGGATACCACCCTGGTCTCCGGCAGGAAGCGCCGCAGATTGGCCCCGGCATCAGTGTAGGGAGAGTCGAAGCTGAGGATCGTGCCCCGCTCGAACCCGGCCTCGCGCAACCCGTCGGCGTAGAGATGCCATGGCATGACCAACCGGCATTTCGAGCAGTCGACCAGTTCGACCGCCCGCTGGCCGGTCAGCACCACCAGGGCAACGATCGCCAAGAATCCGAGAATCCCGGTGTACGTCACGGCACGCCAGCGGTGCAGCGGTGCTTCGGGCAGCCAGGCGAACAGCAGCAACGGCAACGGCATCAGCACGAACATGTAGTGCTCGCGCAGCTTCTCCATGCCGGCAGCCAGCACCAAGGCGGTTGCAGCGGCCCACAGCAGTAGCAGCCACAGCCCAAGCCAGCGCCGCACTCGCCGTCGTGCCGGAGATGCCGCCGGCCGATTGCGGCGCGCCAAATCCATCAGGAACACCAGGGTGAACAGCGGCAGCAACGGCAAGGCAAAGCCGCCCGCCGAATCCAGAACCAACAGCAGCCGATCCACGAGCCCGGTCACCGCGTACTCCGGGACCACGCCCGACACCAGCCGGTTGTCGGCAACCGCCATCCAGCGCTCGAAATGCCAACCGATCCAGATGTAGGGCGGAGCGGCGAGCGCCAGCCCGGCCGCGACTGCAATCAGACCGCGACGGCTCCAGAGAGCGGCGCGCAACGCCGGATCGACGCCCGCGGCGATCAACAGGCACAGCAACACCGGCGGATAGCTGAACTTGCCAAGCGACCCGAACGCCACCGCGACGACCAGCCCGGCGTACCCCGCGACGCTGGGTACCCGCGCCAACCGCAGCATCAACCAGACCGTTCCCGCCAGCGCCGTGATCAGCACCAGCGAATCCATGTAGTTGCGAAGCGCTTCCCAGCCATAGAACCAGAACCCGAAGGCCGAGAAAGCGACGGCAACCGAGGTCCGGCGGTCCTCGAACACCTCGCGGGCCGCGGCATGCATCAGCACCGCGAACAGCGCCAGCAGGCCGTAGCGGATCAACAGCGCGACGGCGAGCGACGGCCCGATGATGGATTCAACCAACGCCGCAAGCCAGCCAGCCATCGGCGGGTTGCCGAAATCATAGATCCAGGCGAAGCCCTGGCCGTACAGCATGAGCTGGGCTTCATCGCCGGACGAGCCGGTGAGCGCGAAGCTGCGGATCAGGAACGCGACCGAATAGTAGGCGACCGCCGCCACGGCAAAGCCGAGCGGTGTCGCCAGCAGGTCGAGCAGCCTGTCGAGCCCGATAGCCAGACGGCGCGGTCTGGTGTCGGTGTGAACGGCGTTGGTCATAGCCGCGGACGTATGGCGGCAGGCATGCAAGGGGTCAAGCATGCGAATGGATCGACGTCGGGTTCGGCCGCTTCAGACTCAACCGCCGCTCCCGGCCGGCCGGCCACCCGTACACGTGCGTCGAAACCTGACAAGCCTCGCCAGAACGTGCCTCAGCGATCAGGAGATGCCTTCGTAACGAACGCCCTCCATGATCATATCAACGCGCTCTCCATCGTCCGAATATGGCAGATAGACCGCCTCGTACCGAATGTGGCCCTTGTTGGCGTGCACCATTCGTCCGACCGAGCGCACCGGTCGACGGTGCTTGACGACGTAGACGTATGGCGAAACCACTTCGTCATAGATATCGGGGTCGTAGAGCTCATCCATGTAGCGGTGGGTCGCATCCCGCGACAGGGCCCCGGTAACGCCGGACCCGACCAGCCGGAAGCGGAACCTGAGCGGAGCCAGCTCGACGTCGATCAGCACCACCCAGCCCAGATTCTGCTGGATGTCGGTCGGCGTAAAGTCGGCTCGGCGCGGCAGGCTGTGGAACCGGTAGATCGAGTTCCAGAAACTCAGAAGCGACTCAAGGTTTTTGTCTTCGAATGAAAGGCTTACATCCAGTTCCCGCCAGGCAGAGTTTCTCGAGAAATCGTCCATCACGCCGATGCTCGATCGAATCTGGGATCGATTTCAGCATAACAACGATCTGCTCAAACAGCCAGTGAGCGGGGACCAGAAGTCGTCAGTGGCTCCGCCATCTCGATCACGCTGCGGTCCAGCGCCGCTGCCAGCGTCGGGTCATGCCGCGTCGCGTCGTGCCCGTTCCTCTTCCGGATCATAGGCCAGCGACGGCGCCATCCATTTCTCAACCCAGGCCACCGTCTCGCCCTTGCGCCGGGCATAGTCCTCGACTTGGTCGCGCTCGATCCGGCCAAGTCCGAAATACCGCGCATCCGGATGCGCGAAGTAGAACCCCGACACCGACGATGCCGGCCACATCGCGCAGGATTCCGTCAGCTTCACGCCCGCCTTGGCCTCGGCGTCGAGCAACTCGAACAGGGTGCGCTTCTCGGTGTGGTCCGGACAGGCCGGATAGCCCGGCGCCGGCCGGATGCCCTGATATCCTTCGTTGATCAGGGCGTCGTTGCTCAGCGCCTCATCCGGCGCATAGCCCCAGAACTCCTTGCGGACCCGCTCGTGCATGTGCTCGGCGAACGCCTCGGCCAGCCGGTCGGCCAGCGCCTTGATCAGGATCGACGAGTAGGTGTCGTTGTCAGCGTCGAACTCGCGGGCCTTGGCTTCCAGCTCCGGTCCGGCGGTAACCACGAACCCGCCCAGCCAGTCGGCCCGGCCGCTGCCGGCCGGCGCGATGTAATCGGCCAGCGCGAGATTGGCCTTGTCGCCCTCGCGCGGCATCTGCTGGCGCAAGGTGTGGATGATCGACAGGGTCTCCTTGCGGTCCTCGCCGGTGAACAGCCGCAGGTCGTCGCTCTCGGCCGCCGCCGGCCAGAACCCGATCACGGCGCGCGGTCGCGCCCAATTCCCCTCGACGATGCGCTTCAGCATGGCCTGGGCGTCATTCCACAGCGGCCGCGCCGCCTCGCCGTACTTCGGATCGTCCAGGATGTCCGGGAACCGGCCGCGCAATTCCCAGGTCGTGAAGAACGGCTGCCAGTCGATCCGTTCGACCAGTTTGTCCAGGGGGTAATCCTCGAACACCGTGATGCCGGGCTTCACCGGCCGCGGCGGATCGTAGCGCCCCCAGTCGATGTCGGCCTTGTTGGCCCGGGCCTCGCCGATGGTGATGCGCTGCCGGTCGGTGCGGCCGCGGCGACGGCCTTCGGCCATCTGCCGGTAGTCGGCCCGGACTTCGCTGGCGAAATGCGCCTTGGCATTGCCCGACAGCAGGTTCTGCACGACGCCGACCGCGCGCGAGGCGTCGGTGACGTACACCACCGGGCCGGCCGAATAGGCCGGGTCGATCTTCACCGCTGTGTGCATCTTCGAGGTGGTCGCCCCACCGATCAGCAGCGGCAGGTCGAGACCTTCGCGCTGCATTTCGGA
The DNA here is from genome assembly GCF_040219215.1 of Thalassobaculum sp. Classification (GTDB taxonomy): domain Bacteria; phylum Pseudomonadota; class Alphaproteobacteria; order Thalassobaculales; family Thalassobaculaceae; genus Thalassobaculum_A. The sequence goes on along the minus strand of NZ_JAVJSX010000008.1, from coordinate 580,311 downwards.
GGCGACGTAGACCATCTCGTCCAGGCTCGGCGTGATCAGGCCGCTGAGGCCGATGATGTCGGCCTTCTCGGCAATCGCCGTCTCGATGATCTTGGCGCACGGCACCATCACGCCGAGGTCGACGACGTCGTAGTTGTTGCACTGCAGGACCACGCCGACGATGTTCTTGCCGATATCGTGGACATCGCCCTTGACCGTCGCCATGACGATCTTGCCCTTGGCCTCCGGCGGACCATCGCCCTTCTCGGCCTCGATGTAAGGCAGAAGATAGGCCACCGCCTTCTTCATCACGCGCGCCGACTTCACCACCTGCGGCAGGAACATCTTGCCGGCGCCGAACAGGTCGCCGACCACGTTCATGCCGTCCATCAACGGACCTTCGATCACCGCCAGCGGCCGGTCGGCGGCCAGACGCGCTTCCTCGACGTCGACCTCGACGTGGTCGGTAATGCCATGGACCAGGGCATGCTCGAGACGTTTCGTCACCGGCAACTCGCGCCAGGAGTCGTCGACCACCTTGGCCTTGGCGCCGTCGCCGCGGTAGCGCTCGGCGATCTCCAGCATCCGGTCGGTGGCGTCGGCCCGCCGGTTCAGCAGCACGTCCTCGATCCGCTCGCGCAGCTCTTCGGGTATGTCCTGGTACACCGGCAACGCGCCGGCGTTGACGATCGCCTTGTCCAGCCCGGCCTCGATGGCGTGGTACAGGAAGCAGGCGTGCATCGCCTCGCGGACCAGGTTGTTGCCGCGGAACGAGAACGACACGTTCGACACGCCGCCGGACACGTGGGCGTGCGGGCAGCGCTGCTGGATCAGCCGGGTGCCCTCGAAGAACGCGCGGGCGTAGTCGTTGTGTTCCTCGATGCCGGTGGCGACCGCGAAGATGTTCGGGTCGAAGATGATGTCCTCGGGCGGAAACCCGACGGTGTCCACCAGCAGCCTGTAGGCCCGCTCGCAGATGTCGGCCTTGCGCTCGGCGGTCTCGGCTTGGCCCTGCTCGTCGAACGCCATGACCACGACGGCCGCTCCGTAGCGTAGCACCTTGCGGGCCTGTTCAAGGAACGGCTCCTCGCCCTCCTTCAGGCTGATCGAGTTCACGATCCCCTTGCCCTGCAGGCATTTCAGCCCGGCCTCGATCACCGTCCACTTCGAGCTGTCGACCATGATCGGCACGCGCGAGATGTCCGGTTCGGACGCGATCAGGTTGAGGTAGGTCTGCATCGCCGCTTCGGAATCGAGCAGCCCCTCGTCCATGTTGACGTCGAGGATGGCAGCACCGTTCTCGACCTGCTGGCGCGCGACCTGAAGCGCCGCCTCATAGTCGTTGGCGGCGATCAGCTTGCGGAAGCGGGCGGAGCCGGTGACGTTGGTCCGCTCGCCGATGTTGACGAATATACCCTGTCGCTTCATGTCGCCTCAGGCAGCTTGGATTTCAAAGGGCTCGAGGCCGGACAGGCGCAGGCGGCGCGGTACCGACGGTACCACCCTGGGCCCGCTGCCCTTCACGGCTTCGGCGATGGCGCGGATGTGGTCGGGCGTAGTGCCGCAACAGCCGCCGACCAGATTGATCAGCCCGTCAGCCGCCCACCGTCCGAGATGGCCGGCGGTCTGGTCCGGGGTCTCGTCGTAGCCGCCGAACTCGTTCGGCAGGCCGGCGTTCGGATAGGCTGAAACCTTCACGTCGGCGACCCGCGACAGTTCCGCGACATGCGCCCGCAGTTCCTTGGCCCCGAGTGCGCAGTTGAAGCCGACCGCGAACGGCCGGGCGTGCCGCACCGAGTTCCAGAACGCTTCCGGTGTCTGGCCCGACAGCGTGCGCCCGGACCGGTCGGTAATGGTGCCGCTGATGATGATCGGCAGCTCGACCTTGGCCTCGTCGAACGCTTCGCGCACCGCCACCAGGGCAGCCTTGGCGTTCAGCGTATCGAAGATGGTCTCGACCATGATCAGGTCGGCTCCGCCCTCGATCAGGCCCAGCGTCGCCTCGTGATAAGCCTCGCGCAGTTCGTCGAACCGGACGTTGCGGGCGCCCGGATTGTTCACGTCCGGCGAGATCGAGGCGGTCCGGTTGGTCGGACCCAGCCCGCCTCCAACGAAGGCCGGCTCGCCGGTCCTGGCAGTGTGGGCATCGGCGGCCCGCCGCGCGATCTCGGCACCCGCCCGGTTGATCTCGCGCGCCAGATCCTGCAGGGCGTAGTCGGCCTGGCTGATCGAGGTCGCGTTGAAGGTGTTGGTCTGGATGATGTCGGCGCCGGCATCGAGATAGGCGTGGTGGATCTCCTCGATCGCCTCCGGCTTCGACAGGTTGAGGATATCGTTGTCGCCCTGCAACTCGGTCCCGTGGTCCTTGAAGCGCTCGCCGCGGAACTCGGCCTCGCTGAGCTTCAGGTTTTGAATCATCGTGCCCATGGCGCCGTCGAGCACCACCACCCGCTGCTTGGCGAGTTTATCCAGGGCATCCAAACGGTCGGATCGGGTCATAGCTTTCCTTTCGGCCGGCGGGCAGGCGCGGCAGCGGGATCGTTGGCGGCGGTGGTACGGAGGTCGCCAACCTCGTCCCCGCCCTTGAGCACGCCGAGGCGCTCGTTCAGCAACTTGGTGTCCTGCGGCGAAGCCCCGCCGCCGACCAGCGCCAGACGACACCACAGGATCGGATCGTTCAGGATCGCAGCCAGATCGCGCGATGTCGGGGCGGCCTCGACCATCAGCGGTCCCGGAAACGCCCGTGCAACCGCCCGCAGGGTCGCCGTCCAGCCATCCGCCAGATCGGTGTTTGCCACCCCCAGCGCCGCGACTCCGAGCCCGGCGGCCGCGGCGGCGGCCCGTGCCAACTCCTCGGTGACACGATCACGGTGCGGCGTGGCGAACAAGGCGTCATAGCGCAGCGTCAGCAGGACCGGCACCGACCGGCCGGCGTCCGACATGCCCCGCCGCACGCCGTCGAAGGCGGCCGTGAGCCGGGCCCCGTCCTGGTTGGTCTCCACCACGATCGCGTCGACACCACCGCCGGCGAGGCCGGACGCCATGGTCCGGGCCGCGGCTTCCACCCGCTCGAGCGGCAGGAAGCCAAGCTGGCGAACCCGCGATTCGATTCGAGCGACGCCCAACACCCAACGGGTAACGCCGGTCTCTTCGGTCGAAATCCGCGCGCTCTGCACCGCGTGCTCGGCCGCCATGTAGGAGACGATGAACGCCTCGTCGTGCATCCTGTAGCGGTCCAGGCGCTCGGGCGACGCGCCCGCGGTGTTGGTGCGGATCACCCGGGCACCGGCGGCGAGATAGTCGGCGTGCGCCGCCCGGACGTCGCGCGGCTGCTCGAGGTTCAGCACCTCAAGACAGGCCGCGCCATGCCCTGCCAGCGGCTCGGCCAAGCCACCGGAAACCAACAGCGGCGCACCACGTGCAGCCGCGATGAGGTCGGCTCGCGTCACGCGGCGGCTTCCAGCTCGGGCCGCACGCCCAGGCGCCGGCAGATCGCGGCGGCCAGTTGCGGGCGATTCAGGGTGTAGAAGTGGAAATCCTCCACGCCCTCGGCCATAAGCGCCATGCACAGCTCGGACGCGGTCGACGCAGCGACCAGCTGGCGGGTCTCCGGATCATCGTCAAGGCCGGCGAACAGATCGGCCATCCAGGCCGGCACGGCCGCACCGCATGCCTTGGAGAATTCCACGACCTTCTGGAAATTGGTAACCGGCAGGATGCCGGGAACGATGGGCGTGGTGATCCCGGCAGCGGCGCAGCGATCGCGGAACCGCAGGAAGGTATCGGCCTCGAAGAAGTACTGGGTGATCGCCCGGTTGGCTCCGGCGTCCAGCTTGCGCTTCAGGTTGTCCAGGTCGGCTTCGGCCGAGGCCGAGTCCGGGTGCGATTCCGGATAGGCGCCGACCGAGATCTCGAAGTCGCCGATCCGGCGCAGCCCGGCCGTCAGCTCGGCCCCGTTGGCGTAGCCGCCTTCATGCGGCTTGTAGCCGCCGGAGCCGGCCGGCGCGTCGCCGCGCAGCGCCACCACATGCCGGATGCCGGCATTCCACCAGCCGCGCGCCACCTCGTCGACCTCGTCACAGGTCGCGCCGACGCACGTCAGATGCGCGGCCGGTTCCAGGCCGGTTTCCCGCTTGATGCGGGTGACGATCCGGCTGGTCCGCTCCCGCGTGCTGCCGCCGGCGCCATAGGTCACCGACACGAAGCGCGGTCCGTACGGTGCCAGGCGGCCCAGGGTCTCCCACAGCTTAATCTCGCCGGCCTCGTCCTTGGGCGGGAAGAACTCGAAGCTGATCGAGGGTACTTTGGTCATCTTCCTCTCCTTACGACGCGGCCGCGATGCGGGCCGCCGGGGCCCGGCGCGCCTGCCACAGACACACGGTCAGGGGTTCGCCCTCGACCGAAACGGTTGGTTCCAGAATCAGGCCGGCGTGGGCGGAGATCCGAGCCATCTCGGCCTCCTCAAAGCCCAGCCAACGGTGTTCGTGCTCGTCGCGCAGCTCGACCAGTTCATGCGGCGCGAAATCGACGACGATCAGCCGGCCGCCGGGCTTCAGCACGCGGGCGGCCTCCGCCAGCACGGTGCCCGGCGCCTCGGCGTAGTGCAGGACCATGTTGATGGTCACCGCATCGAACCGTTCCGCCGGGAACGGCAGCCGGTACATGTCGGCCAGCCGGACCTGGCAATGGCGCATGCCGGCCTTGTCAAGATTGGCGCGCGCGATCTCCAGCATCTGCCGGGCGTTGTCGACCCCGACCGCGCTGCGGACATGATCGGCCGCCATTTCCAGAACCCGGCCGGTTCCGGTGCCGATGTCGAGCAGGTCGCCACCCGGCTCCTCCTGCAGCGCCGCGAGCAGCCGCGCATCGACCACTTCGTCGTCGACGTACAGGCCGCGCAATTCCTCCCAGCGGGCCGCGTTGGCTTCAAAATACTGGCTGGCTCGCTCCGCCCGCTCCTCGCGAATGCGGTCGAGGCGGTCAAGATCGTCGACCGTGGCCCGGTCCTCGGCCGGAACCAGCGGCACCAGCGCCTGCACCATCTCAGCCAGCGCGCCGCGTTCGGCCGGACGATAAAAGGCGCGGGCTCCCTCGCGGTTGCGCTCCAGCACCCCGGCCTCGACCATCAGCTTGAGATGGCGCGACACCCGCGGCTGGCTTTGCCCCAGGATGGTCACCAGTTCCGACACCGACAGCTCGGCGTGGGCGCACAGCGCCAGGATCCGCAACCGTGTCGGTTCGGCCACCGCGCGCAATCCCGAGAGCAAGGCTTCCATGATGGCTCCTCGTGCAATCACGATATAAAGATATCTTTATGTCTTTATCAATGCAAGGGGCGATCGACGTGGAAGTCGACGCTTTCTATCGCCTGAACGACGTCGGATGGAGAACGAAATGCGAAACGCGAAACGCCGCCCATGCGGTCATGGGCGGCGTCGGTTTCGACAAGAATGCACTCGGCCGGTGACTATCCGGCGCGCAGTTGGTCGTATTCAGCCTTTGTGATCTCGCCGCGCAGGAAGCGGTCCATCAAGGTCTGGAGTTGCGCACGATCGACTCCCGCCGGAGCCGCCGACATCTGCGTCGCCGACGGCGCCGGATGCAGGCGCTGGTCGGTCGGAGTGCGCACCCCCGGGACGTCGGCCGGCTGGCTTGCCTCGGCGGATTGGATGGATGTCACGCGTTCGGCCTCCGCCTCGGCCACCGTCATGGCGCGGGTCGTGCGGCACCGCTGCTTGGCACCGAGCATCGTCAGGGTCCGGTTGCGCGCTTCCAGGGCCGTTGCTTCGGTGGAAGCCGCACCCTTCAGGTCCATCGCGAACGCCGCCGGCAAGAACAGAAGGACAGCCGCCGCCCCGATGAGAATGTTCTTGTCCCGCGTATCGACCGACTCATTGACCCGGGCTTTCAGCCCGGCGTTATTGCTGACGATCTCGGCATCAATCTCCGAGCACTTGAGGCCAGCGTCGTTCGGCATGTAGGCGGACACCGGAATCGGATCCCGCCCGGCGCAGCCCGCCACCGTCAGGCAGGCGCACGCCAGTGCGCTCAGTCGTCTCACGTTCCCCACTCCCCCGACTTCCAATCGTCAAATTTTAGCGGGGGGCGGCAGGGCATACAACCGCTGATCGAACCCGGGCGTTACAGGACCAGCCCGCTCTGCGCGTCGATCAGGTGCATGTGGTTCAGGTCGGCCAGCAGGTCGATCGGCTGGCTGGGCTCGGCGCCGGCCGCCGGGTTGACCCGGCCGCAAACCTCCACTCCGCCGACCTGGAAGTAGATCAAGGTCTCCATGCCCATCGGCTCGGTCACCTCCAGCGTCATCTGAAAGCGTTCCTGGTTCGGCTCGATGTTGCGGTGGGTCTCGGTGATGTGCTCGGGGCGCAGGCCGAACACCAGGTTGCCCTTGCCGACATGCTTGGCATAGCGATCGGCGCGGTCCGCCGGGACCGGGAATGCCAGACCGTCCGGCAGCACCACCCGCAACGCGCCGGCCGCCTGCTCCAGTCCGCACGGTATGAAGTTCATGGCGGGCGAGCCGATGAAGCCGGCAACGAAAACGGTCCGGGGATGGTGGTACAGATCGTTCGGCGTGCCGACCTGCTCGATGCGGCCGGCGTTCATCACCACGACCCGGTCGGCCAGCGTCATCGCCTCGACCTGGTCGTGGGTGACATAGACAGTGGTCGTGCGCACCTTCTGATGCACCTTCTTGATCTCGGTGCGCATCTGCACACGCAGCTTGGCGTCCAGATTGGACAGCGGCTCGTCGAACAGGAAGACCTTGGGGTCGCGCACGATCGCACGGCCCATCGCGACGCGCTGCCGCTGGCCGCCGGACAGCTGCTTCGGCTTGCGGTCAAGGAGCTCGGAGATGTCCAGGATACGTGCCGCGTGCTCAACCTGCTTGCGGATCTCGTCCTTCGGCACCTTCTTGAGCCGCAGCCCGAACGACATGTTCTCGAACACCGTCATGTGCGGGTAGAGCGCGTAGTTCTGGAACACCATGGCGATGTCCCGGTCCTTTGGCGGCACGTCGTTGACGACGTGCCCGCCGATCGATATCTCACCGTCGGTGATGTCTTCCAGGCCGGCGATCATGCGCAGCGTGGTGCTCTTGCCGCACCCGGAAGGTCCGACCAGAACGACAAACTCCTTGTCGACGATGTCGAGGTCGATCCCACGCACCGCGGGGGTCTCGTCGTAGTTCTTGACGAGCTTGCGCAGCGTTACCTGAGCCATGGCCGGTCTCCGGAAAGTCGAACGGGATGTGGACGGCGGACCGAGGACACGGTCAGCCCTTGGTGGCACCGGCAGTCAGGCCGGCAATGTAGTAGTCCATCAGGAAGGCGTAGATGACGAGCGGCGGCGCGGCGGCGATCAGCGCGCCGGTCATGATCTGCCCCCAGTTGTACACGTCGCCCTTGATCAGCGAGGTCACGATCCCGACCGGCAGCACGAGCTGGTCCGATGAGGTCGTGAACGCCAGCGGATACAGGAACTGCGCCCTGGACACCGTGAACGCGAAGATCGTCGCCGCGATGATGCCGGGCAGCGCCACCGGGATGAAGATCTTGGTTAGGGTCTGCATGTAGGTGGCACCGTCGATCAGGGCCGCTTCGTCCAGTTCCTTCGGAATGCTGGCGAAGTAGCCGATCATGATCCAGGTGCAGAACGGCACGGTCAGGGTCGGGTAGACCAGGACCAGCACGTACCACTTGTTCAGCAGTTGGATGCCGGTGAACTCATTGACCACCGCGAACATCTTGAACAGCGGGATGAACAGCAGGGTCTCCGGGATCAGGTAGCAGAGGAAGATCCCGGTCGCCAGCGTGGCCGACCCCCAGAACCGCATGCGCGACAGCGCGAACGCGGCCAGCACGCTGACGACCATCGTCACGCTCACCACGATGATCGACACCATTGCCGAGTTCAGGATGAAGGTCAGGAACTCGGTCGAGGTCAGCAACGCCTCGTAGTTCATCAGGGTTGGTTCGAACACCCACCACGGGTTGCGGGCACCGGCGATCTCAGTGCTCGACTTGAGCGACGTGATCAGCATGTAGACCGGCGGCGTCAGGAAGAAGATCACGAACACCACCAGGAAGAAGTACGACCACAGCAGGGCACGCCGCCGGTCACGGCTCATGCTGCCGTGATGGATGGGCCGGCTCGGCCCGCTCTTATCGATTGTCGTCGCGGTCGCCATTATGCCTCGCCTCCGCGCTTGGTGATGTCGCGCAGGATGATCACCGCCGCGACGCCGAGGATCGGCACCATGAACAGCGACACCGCCGCACCCAGTGGAATGTCGCCGCCCTGGATGCCCAGGAGGAAGGAGTAGGTCGCGAAAACGTGCGTGGAGTCGATCGGGCCACCGGCCGTCAGCACCCGCACGATGTCGAAATTGGCGAAGGTGACGATCAGCGAGAACATCACCGTGATCGAGATGATGTTCCGCATCATCGGCAGGGTGATGTACCAGAGCCGCTGCCACCAGTTGGCGCCGTCGATCGCGGCCGCCTCGTAGAGCTGGTCCGGGACCGATTTCAGCGCCGCCAGATACATGATCATGAAGAACGGCGCCCCGAACCAGACGTGGACCAGGATCACGCTGAAACGGGCCCAATAGGGGTTGCCCAGGAACGGGATCGGATCGATCCCGATCCCAACCAGCAGCCAGTTGACGGCGCTGTAGGAAGGGTCGAACAGCCAGAACCAGGCGAGAGTCGACATCGCCGGCGGGATCACCCACGGCACCAGCAGCATGCCGCGCCACTTGCGCTGGCCCTTGGTCGGGATGGCGTGGACGAAGTGCGCGACGAAGAACCCTATGAGGGCTTTGAAGAACACGGCACTGATGGCGAAGATGCAGGACTGCATCACCACCATCCAGAAGACCTCGCGCTTGAACAGGAACGTGAAGTTCCCGAAGCCGACGAACCGCTCCATCGATTTGCTCAGCGTCGCCAGGTGGATGGCATAGAACGCCGGGTAGATCACCAGCGACGCGACGATCAGGATCAATGGCAATGTCAGCAGGAAGGCGATCGTCGACTTCCGCTGCATGAGCTTCTTCAGGCTGGATCGGTGGTGCGGATTGACCGACGACGCATCGGCGGCGCCGGACTTTGTCACGGTATCGACCATCCTAGGATTCCTCGCTCAGGGTCCCGGCTCGTTTGGGTGGCGCCGCCGCCAAGGACGGCGCCACCCCGATTTCCGAACAGCAGCGGCACATCAGGTCCGGCTGTAGCCCTCGATCTCGTCCTCGGCCCAGGTCAGCACCGACTCCAGGGCTTCGCCCTGGTTGTACCGGACCACCATCTTGGTCTGGAGCGCCTGGTTGTAGATCTGGAACGCGATGTTCGCCGGCGCCGGAGCCCCCGCAATCGACTTGGTCTGCTGCAGGTACGGATCCGGGTAGTGGAACAGCGTGCCCTTCGGCGGCGCTTCATTGGCCCAGGTGTCGAACTTCGTCAGGTTGGCGAAGGACGGCAGGTCGTAACCGCCGCTTGCCGCCACCAGCTTGCCGACCGCATCCGGCTGCGACAGGTGCACCAGCAGGCTCTTCGCCGCCGCCTTGTTGGTTCCGAACTCCCAGATGCCCCAGAAGTACGGCAGGAACGGCCCGAACCGCCCGGCAGGACCTTTCGGCATGCCGTGGGTCCAGCACTGCGCGGCGATCTCGGGGACGTCGCGCTTGGCAACCGCCCAGGCACTCGGCGGATTGAAGATCATCGAGCCTTGGCCGGACACCAGGTACTTGTTGTTCGAGGCATCGTCCCAGGCGGCCGACTCCGGCGGCAGAACCTTGCCGAGCCGCTTCATGAACTCCATGCACTTGCGGACTTCGTCGGTCTTGACGTGCACATCGCCCTTCTCGTCGACCAGCACCGCGCCGAACGAACTGAAGAACGCACCGACCGAGTCCACGGAATCCGACGTGACACCAAGCCCGATGCCGAACGGATGCCCGCCAGCGTGGCACTTCTCGGCAGCGGTAATGAACATGTCCATGTCCCAGGACTCCGACTTCGGCTCGGCGCCGGCCGGGTACATCGCCTGGACATCGATTCCGGCGAACTTCTTCAGAAGGTCGATACGCGAGCACGGCCCCTTGAACTGGCTGCCGGTCGTTGCCGGTACGGCAATCCAGTGGCCGTCCTTGCGGCCGAGATACTTGACCGTGTCGTTGACGTCACCGTTCTGCTTGATCAGTTCGCCCATGATGTCGTCGACGGGCTCAAGCGCCTTGGCCTTGTCGTTCGGCTGCCAGGTCGGCAGCGCAAGGATGTCATGGCCGGAGCGGGCCTGCATCTCGGCAGCGGCAGTCAGCAGGTTCTTCTGGCCCTGCGAAGTGATGTAGTCGATCTGGACTTCGACCTTGTTCTTCTCGCCCCATTCCTGGCACAGGGCGGTCATCGTTCCGTTCGAGCCGGGGACCCAGTGATCCCAGAAACCGACGGAAACCTTGCCCGCGGCATGGGCGCCGCGAACATATGGCATGGCCAGCGCGGCGGTGGTCGCGGCCGTCGTCGCAAGCACCTGGCGACGGCTGTACGTACGTTTCGTCATGCGGTGTTTCCTCCTCTGAGCGACGCCGCTGTGTACGGCGCTGGACCATGCCCTTGGCCGAAAACACCCCCTATGAGGCTGAAATCGGTGGGCTTTTCACGTTATGGCCGCTGATATGTTAGATACTTGCGCCCGAGGGGTCTACGGCGAAATTAACCTAGCCCACTATTTTGTTGGGTCGGTGCACTGCATTCGATCACCAGACCAGCCCGCGCGCCGCGATGGTCAGATCGCCTTCGATCCGAGAGCCTCGAACCCCAACCACGGCGTCCATCATGTTCGACACCACGCAGCAGTGGTTCGGCACGATCCGCACCCGATCCCCGACCGAAAGCGCGATCGATCCGTCGCAGACCAACCGGCCGTGCTCCTCCGACAACTGGTCGATCCGGATGTCGGGCCGCCCGAGGACATGACCGTGCCCGTCCAGCCCCAGCAGGTCGGACGTCAGGACCTTGGTGCCGGCGTCGATGATCGCGCGCCCGCCGTCCGGCACCGAGACCACGGTGGCCAGCACGGTCAGGGCGCAGTCGTCCCAGGTGCAGACCCCGCGCTCGACCAGCGAGCGGTCGTTGTAGACGTAGGTTCCGGTGCGGTACTCGGTGACCAGCGGCGCCTCGTGCGCCCGCCACATGTCCGGCGCGCCGCCGCTGGTGATCCGCTCGACGGCGAGGCCAGCCGCCTCGCAGAGTTCAATCGCCTCGCTCATGAACTCTTGCACCGCACCCGTCCCGCCAACCGGCGGGTACGTCATCAGCCCGCCGAAGCGCGCACCCGCAGTCCGGTCGATGACGCCGGCTAGATCCCGGGCGGCGGCTGGCGTTGCCACCCCGCAGCGATGGGCCCCGGTGTCGCACTCGACCAGCACGGTCAATGGCTCCGACGCATCGGCGAACGCCGCGCCCAGTCCGGCAACCACAGCCGCGCTGTCGGCCACAACCGACAGCGTCACCCGGCCGGCGAGCGCGCGCAGACGCTGCAGCTTGGCCATGCCGACCACGTTGTAGGTCAGCAGCACATCGTCGACCCCGCCCTCGGCGATCATCGCCTCGGCCTCGGAGATCTTCTGGCAGGTGATGCCGACCGCCCCCGCCTTGATCTGCCGCCGCGCCAGCACCGGAAGCTTGTGGGTCTTGATGTGCGGCCGGTTCCGGAAACCGTGCAGATTGCAGTAGTCCTGGAACCGATCGATGTTCGCCTCGGCGACGTCGAGGTCGACCAGGACGGCGGGCGTATCAATGTCGGCGAGCGCGTTCATGGGTCCTCCAGGGATGCCGGCCGACCGGCCGGGTCGCACCCTGGTCTGTCGGCCTTATGTGTCCGAGGAACGATCGCGCCGTGCCATCACGTCCGCAAGCCCCTCGCGATAGGTCGGGAAAGTCAGGACCACGCCCAACTCCTCCTTGATCCGCGTCGTGTCGAGCCGCTTGCACTCGGCGTAGAAGCTGCGGGCCATCGGCGACAGATCGGCCGAGTCGAACGCGATCGGCTCGGGTGGGGCGACACCGAGCAGGCCCGCCGCGAACCGGATCGGGTCCGCTGACGCGCACGCCTCGTCATCGGCGACGTTGTAGGTTCCCCCGTGGCGCGCATGGGCCATTCCCGACAGCAGCACGCTGCCGATGTCGTCCACGTGGATCCGGTTGAACACCTGACCCGGCTTGTCGATGATCCGCGCGGTGCCGGCCCGCAGTGCCTCGACCGGGTTGCGGCCGGGGCCCGGGCCGTAGATCCCGGCGATCCGGAACACCTGCACCGCCACATTCGTGCCGTCGAACGTGGCGATCCACGCCCGCTCCGCCGCCGCCCGCCGCTCACCCCGGACCGAGCCGGGGGTCGGTGCGTCGTCCTCCCGCGCCCAGCCGCCCTGACGGTCGCCGTACACCGCCGGAGTGGACAGGTAGCCGACCCACCGCAACGTCGGACAGATGCTCAGATCGGCCCGATGATGCACCAGCGGCGGCGCTCCGGCCTCGGTCGGCGGGATCGAATCGACCACGTGGGTGACCCCGCCGAACGGCTCTCTGGCGATCGGGCCGGCACCGTCGAAGACGTGAACGTCCATCCCTTCGGCAGCCGCGAGATCGACCGCCTTTCCGGCATCGCGCACGGTCCCGGACACCCGCCAACCCGCGGATTTCAGCCGCCGGGCCAGCCGCAGCGCAGTGTAGCCGAGGCCGAAGAAGAACACATGACCGGCAGGGATGGTCGGTTCCGGCAAAGCGGGCATGGTTGCGGTCCTCCAGCCTCGGGGTCTAGAAACACGGTAACGGCCCGGGACACGTTAGTCGTGACGGGCGCCCCGAGAGATGTCGAGGGGCCGGATAGATCGCAAGCGATATCCGCGACAACCAGTACCGGGTGATGCCGTCGGAAGTCCCGAACTGCATCCCGCCGGCGCGTTGTCCGCGGTCGGAGGGATGGAAATGAGCAAGCTCGGTGTGATGATCTGTGGCCATGGCAGCCGCGACCAGGACGCAGTCGACCAGTTCGGGGCGATCGCCCAGCGCCTGAAGGAACGGCTGGCCGGCCGCTACCCGGTCGACTACGGCTACCTGGAGTTCGCCACCCCGATCATCCGCAACGGCCTGGACGCGCTGCGCGCCGAGGGAGTGACGGACGTGCTCGCGGTGCCCGGCATGCTGTTCGCCGCCGGCCACGCCAAGAACGACATTCCGTCGGTACTCAACACCTACGCCGCCCAGAACCCGGGCATGTCGATCCGCTACGGACGCGAACTCGGCATCGACACCAGGATGCTGCAGGCCGCCGGCGACCGGATCGACGAGGCGGTGGCCGCCGCCGGCGATCACATTTCGCGCGAAGACACCCTGCTGATGGTGGTCGGCCGCGGTGCCAGCGACCCCGACGCCAACTCCAACGTCGCCAAGGTCATGCGGTTGTTGTGGGAGGGCAAGGGCTTCGGTTGGGGCGAGACCTGCTATTCCGGCGTCACCTTCCCACTGGTCGAACCGGGGCTTGAGCACGCCACCCGCCTTGGCTTCAAGCGCATCGTGGTGTTCCCGTACTTCCTGTTCACCGGCGTGCTGGTGCAGCGGATCTACGACCTGACCGACACGGTGGCGGCGCGCCATCCCGACATCGAGTTCGTGAAGGCGCCCTACCTGAACGACCACGAGATGGTGCTGCGGACCTTCGAGGCGCGGATCGAGGAGGCGCTGGAGGGCACCGGCAACATGAACTGCCAGATGTGCAAGTACCGCGAGCAGGTGCTGGGCTTCGAGGCCGAGGTCGGCCTGCCCCAGGAGAGCCACCACCACCACGTCGAGGGCATCGGCGGCGGCGGGCACCATCACCACCACGACCATGATCACTCGCACGGTCATGGGCACAGTCACGAACACTCGCATAGCCACGACCATGACCACGATCACTCGCATGGACATGACCACGGGCATCACCACCACCCCTATCCGCACGCCAACCACAAGCTCGGGCCGAGCACCCTGAAAACCGGTTACCGGCTCGACAAGACCGGCAAGTGAGCGGCGGCATGACCGTCCGAGACTGGATCACCGACCCGGCCGAGATCACCCGGCGGTCTTTCGAGATCGTCCAGGCGGAAGCCGGGCTCGGTCGTTTCGATGCCGCCGAACGGGGGGTCGCGACCCGGCTGATCCACGCCTGCGGGATGGTCGAGATCGCGCCCGATCTGCGCTTCGCCGCGGGTGCGGTAACCGCCGGGCAGACCGCCCTGGCTGCGGGCGCGCCGGTCCTGGTCGACGCCCGCATGGTGGAAGCCGGCGTCACCCGGGCTCGACTGCCGGCCGACAACCAGGTGGTCTGCACCCTCAACGATCCCCGTGTGCCGGGCATGGCGATCGAGGCCGGACTGACCCGGTCGGCGGTCGCCGTCGATCTGTGGGTCCCGCATCTGGACGGTGCCGTGGTGGCGATCGGCAATGCCCCGACCGCGCTGTTCCGGCTGCTGGAACTGCTGGCCGACGGCGCTCCGCGTCCGGCGGTGATCCTGGGCTTCCCGGTCGGGTTCGTCGGCGCGGCGGAGTCCAAGGCGGCGCTGGCCGCAACCGACCTGCCGTACCTGACCCTGCTCGGCCGGCGCGGAGGCAGCGCCATGGCGTCAGCCGCCGTCAACGCGCTGGCCCGCGAGGGAGTGTGACGATGAACACCCAGACATCCCCGTGGCTTTCGGTGATTGGTGTTGGTGAGGATGGGTTTGTGGTCTTGTCGCCGAGCGCCCGCGCGCTTCTCGACCAGGCGGAAGTGCTGGTCGGCGGCGACCGTCACCTGGCGATGCTGCCGCCCGGCGACACGCGGCGACGGATTCCCTGGCCCACGCCCCTCAGGGCCCTGGTCGAGACCATCGAAAACCTCAAGCCGAGCCGGGTGTGCGTACTGGCGACCGGCGACCCGTTCTGCTTCGGCATCGGCACCACCCTGGCCCGGCGCCTGTCGTTCGAGGAGATGGTGGTGGTGCCGGCGGCGTCGGCCCGCACCCTGGTGTGCGCCCGGCTGGGCTGGCCGGAGCACACAACCAGGCTGCTGACCCTGCACGGCCGGCCGTTGGCGCTGCTGGAACCCCACCTGCAGCCCGGCGCCCGTCTGATCCTGCTGTCGGAGAACGCCGCGACGCCGGCCACCGTCGCCGCTCGCCTGGCCGAGCGTGGTTTCGGCGCGAGCGCCATCACCGTACTGGAACACATGGCCGGATCCGACGAGCGCCGGATCGACGGCATCGCCGGTTCCTGGGCTCACCCGGCCGGCGCCGACCTGAACACCGTTGCCGTCACGGTCCGGGCCGGTGCCGATGCCCGGCCGCTCGCCACCATTCCCGGACTGCCGGACGACGCCTTCCGCCACGACGGTCAGATGACCAAGCGCGAAGTGCGGGCGATCACCCTGGCGGCGTTGGCGCCGCACCCGGGCGAGTTGCTGTGGGACGTCGGTGCCGGCTGCGGATCGATTGCCATCGAGTGGATGCGCGCCGACCCGCTGAACCGGGCCATCGCCATCGAACCGAAACCGCAGCGCCGCGCGCTGATCGCCGCCAACGCCGAGCGTCTGGGCACGCCCACCCTGGCAATCGTCGACGGCACAGCCCCGGATGCCCTGGCCGGACTGGAAGCACCCGATGCCGTGTTCGTCGGCGGAGGCGCATCGACCCCCGGCGTGATCGAGGCATGCTGGACGGCCCTGCGTCCCGGCGGGCGGCTGGTCGCCAACACCGTGACCCTGGAGAGCGAGGCGGTGCTGCTGGCCAAGCACGCCGAACTCGGTGGCGAGCTGGTGCGGATCTCGGTCGAACGTGCCGAGCCGGTCGGCCCCTACCACGGCTGGCGGCCGCTGATGCCGGTCACCCAGTGGCGCCTCGCCAAACCCTACGGAGACGGCTGATGGCCGGCACGCTCTATGGCCTCGGCGTCGGTCCCGGCGATCCGGAGCTGATCACCCTGAAGGCGCTGCGGCTGCTGCGAAGCGTCGACCTGGTCGCCTACCCGGCGCTGGAGCATGGCGACAGCCTGGCCCGCGCCATCGTCGCCGAACACCTGCCGGCGGGCGTCGAGGAGTACGCGATCCGCGTGCCGATGCTGGTCGAGCGGTTCCCGGCGCAGGAGGTCTACGACGCCGCCGCCGAGCGCCTTGGGGCCGTGCTGGACGCCGGCCGTTCGGTTGCCGTGCTCTGCGAGGGCGACCCGTTCTTCTACGGCTCGTTCATGTACCTGTTCGGGCGGCTGGCCGAGCGCCACCGGATCGTGGTGGTGCCGGGCGTATCGTCCCTGACCGCGTGCGCCGCCCGGCTGGGGAGCCCGCTGGCGGCCCGCAACGACACGCTGGTGGTGCTGCCGGCCCCGCTCGACGACACGGTGCTGGCGGCTCGGCTCGACGGCGTCGACGCGGCGGCGATCATCAAGGTCGGCCGGCACTTCCCGCGGGTCCGCGCGCTGATCGAGCGTCTGGGACTGACCGACCGTGCCCGGTACGTGGAGCGCGCGACCATGGGAACCGAACGCATCCTGCCGCTCGCCGCGGTCGAGGCCGATGGCGCGCCTTACTTTTCCACCATCCTGATCCACCGACGCGGCGAGGCCTGGTCGTGACCCTTCCCACCACGCGCGCCGATGTGATCGCCGTCACCGCATCCGGCCACGCCACCGCAGCCAGCGTCGCCGCAGCCACCGGCGGTCGCGTCATCGACCCGGTACTCGGGATTGCCGAGACCCTGCGGGCGGCGTTCCGGGCCGGACGGCCGATCGTGCTGGTCGGTGCGTCGGGCATCGCCATCCGGGCGCTGGCCCCGCTGATCGCCGACAAGGCGGAAGAGCCGCCGGTGCTGGCGGTGGCGGAGGACGGATCCTCGGTGGTGCCGCTGCTGGGTGGCCATCGCGGCGCCAACGACCTCGCCCGCCGGATCGCCGACGCGCTGGGCGGCACCGCCGCCATCACCACCGCCAGCGACGTGCGTTTCGGGGTCGCCCTGGACGCGCCGCCGGCCGGCTGGACGCTCGTCAACCCGGCGCGCCACAAGGAGGTCGCCGCCGCCCTGCTGGCCGGTGCTTCGGCGCGGGTCGAGGGCAGCCTGCCCTGGCTCGACCACGCCACCTTCCCGCGCGCCGAGGACGGCACCGTGACCCTGGCCGCCACGATCCGGCGCACGGAGGATCAGCCCGGCCGCCTCGTCTACCACCCGGCAACCCTCGCCCTCGGCGTCGGCTGCGAGCGCGGCTGCGATCCGGATGAGCTGTGGAACCTGGTGCAGACCACCCTCGCCGACGCCGATCTGGCACCCGGAGCAATCGCCTGCGTCGTCTCCCTCGACCTGAAGTCCGACGAGGCCGCCGTCCACACGGCCGCCGCCCGGCTGGGCGTACCGGCCCGGTTCTTCGACGCCGCCCGGCTGGAGGCGGAGGCGCCGCGCCTCGCCACCCCGTCGGACGTGGTGTTCCGCGAAGTCGGCTGCCACGGCGTGTCGGAAGGTGCGGCCCTGGCCGCCGCCGGATCGGACGCCGTCCTGGTCGTGCCGAAGCATCGATCCGCGCGTGCCACCTGCGCGGTCGCCGAGGCGCCGGCCCCGATCGACCCGACCGTCACAGGCCACCCGCGCGGTTCGCTGGCCATTGTCGGCACCGGGCCGGGCACGCCCGACTGGCGCACGCCGGAGGTCGACGCCCTGGTGGCCGCCGCCGACGATCTGGTCGGCTACGATCTGTACCTCGACCTGCTCGGCCCGATCGCCCACCACAAGACGCGCCACCCGTTCCCGCTGGGTGCCGAAGAGGACCGCGCCCGCGCCGCCCTAGACCTGGCTGCGGCCGGCCGCAAGGTCGCCCTGGTGTCGTCCGGTGACCCCGGCATCTACGCCATGGCGACCCTGGTGTTCGAGCTTCTGGATCGTACCGACCGTGCCGACTGGGGCCGGGTGGCGGTGCAGGTCTCGCCCGGTGTTTCCGCGCTGCAGGCCGCCGCCGCCCGGATCGGCGCACCCCTCGGCCACGATTTCTGCACGATCTCGCTGTCCGACCTGCTGACCCCGTGGGCCGCGATCGAGGGCCGCATCAAGGCCGCCGCCGAAGGCGACTTCGTCGTCGCGTTCTACAACCCGGTGTCGCGCCGCCGCCGCACCCAACTGCACGCCGCCAAGGCTGCGCTTTCCGCCCACCGCCCTGCCGACACGCCGGTGGTGCTGGCCCGCTCTCTGGGCCGGCCAGAGGAGACGGTCGCGGTGACCACCCTCGCCGATCTCGATCCGGAAACCGTCGACATGCTGACGGTGGTGCTGGTCGGATCCTCCACCACCCGGGCGGTGCCGCGCAGCGACGGCGGCTGCTGGGTCTACACGCCGCGCGGCTATGCCGGAAAGCCGGGTTCGGCCCTGCTCGAGAAGGACGCATCATGACCGTGCATTTCATCGGCGCCGGGCCGGGCGACCCGGACCTGCTGACCATTCGCGGCCGCGATCTGATCGCGCGCTGCCCGGTGTGCCTGTACGCCGGGTCGCTGGTGCCGGCGGCGGTGGTGGCCCACGCCCCGGCCGACGCCGTCGTGGTCGACACCGCGCCGCTGACGCTGGACGACATCATCGCGCTGATCGCCGATGCTCACGCCGCCGGCCAGGACGTGGCCCGAGTGCACTCCGGCGACCCCTCGATCTACGGTGCGATCGCCGAACAGATCCGTCGGCTGCGCGATCTCGGCATTCCCTACGACATCACCCCGGGCGTGCCGGCCTTCGCCGCCGCCGCCGCGGCGCTGGGCACCGAACTGACGGTACCCGAGGTGGCGCAGACCATCATCCTGACCCGCACCGCGATGAAGTCGTCGCCGATGCCCCAGGGCGAGGAGTTAGAGAACCTGGCGCGCACCAGAGCGACGCTCGCCATCCACCTGTCGATCCGCAACCTGCGCGAGGTCCGCCGGGTGCTGGAGCCGCACTACGGCGCCGACTGCCCGGTCGCCGTCGCCTACCGGGTCGGCTGGCCGGACCAGAAGATCCTGCGCGGCACCCTGTCAGGCATTTCTGCCCAGGTCCGCGACGCCAAGATCACCCGAACCGCGCTGATCCTGATCGGCCCCGCACTCGACGCCCACGGATTTCGCGATTCCGCGCTTTACGACGGCGCCCACGCCCATATCCTGCGGCCGGTCCGGCGCACCGCCGGCTGACAACCCTGGACACGCCATGCCGATACGCAGGGGCCTGCTGCGCCGGGCGACCCATGCCGACCTGACCCGGCTGTTCGAGATCTGGACGACCGTCTCCGAGCACCGCTTCCGCGACGACTGGGCCCAGTTCACCGCGACCGCGGCGCGATTCCTGGCGCACGGCCGGGTCTGGGTGTGGTCGGACGGCCGGGACGTGCACGGCTTCGGCGCCGCCGACCCATCGAGCGGCGAAGTCGAGGCGGTCTACGTCCACCCCGACGCCCAGGGCCGCGGCATCGGCCGGGCGCTGCTACGCAAGTGCTGCGACGACCTGCTGCGCCGCGGCCACCGCCACGCCTGGCTGCTCACCTCGCCCGGTACCCGAGCCGAGCGGATCTATCGCGACAACGGCTGGCAGGAGGCCGGCCTGGAGCCGAGCGGCGCGGTCCGGCTGCGCAAGCGGCTGATTGCGTGACCCCGACCCGCCCGGATTTGCTAGAATGCCGCCACACCATTTCGCGGAGTTCCCGATGTTTCTGACCAACCAGGACATGGTCGAACTGGCCGAGTGGCGCCAGCAGCTGCACCGGATGCCGGAGCTGTCGGGCGCGGAAGTGGAGACCGCCCGAGCGGTCCAGGCGTTCGTGGCGGCCACCGGCGCCGACCGGATCGTCACCGGGATCGGCGGCAACGGGGTCGCCGCGATCTACGAAGGCGAGGAACCCGGCCCGACCGTCCTATTCCGCGCCGAGCTCGACGGCCTGCCGATCGCCGAGATCTCCGACATCCCCCACCGCTCCACCATCGCCGGCCGGGGCCACATGTGCGGGCATGACGGGCACATGGCGACCCTGGCCGCCCTGGCCCGTGGCCTGGGGCGCCGGCGTCCGCAGCGCGGCCGCGCGGTGCTGCTGTTCCAGCCGGCCGAGGAGGACGGCTCCGGAGCGGCGGCGGTCACCGCCGACCCGAAGTTCCGCGAGATCGCGCCGGACTTCGCGTTCGCGCTGCACAACCTGCCCGGCATCCCGCTTGGCCACGCCGCCCTGGTCGACGGGCCGGTGAACTGCGCGTCGCGCGGCATGCGCGTCACCTTCGCCGGCAAGACCGCCCACGCCTCCATGCCGGAGACCGGTGTCTCGCCGATGAACGCGGTGGCGGGCCTGATGCCGGCGCTGACCGCGCTCGGCAGCGGCGGCCCGATCGACGACACCTTCGCGATGGTGACCGTGACCCACGCCCGGATGGGCGAGCCAGCGTTCGGGATCGCCCCGGCGCACGCCGAGGTCTGGGCGACGCTGCGGACCCTGACCGACGCCCGCATGGACGCCCTGCGCGCCAGGGCCGAGCAGCTGGCCGAATCGGCCGCCGGTGACTGCGGGCTGGGCGTCGAGATCGACTATCACGACGTGTTCAGGCACTGCGAGAACGCCCCGGCGGCGGTCGGTCACCTGCACCGCGCGCTCGAAGCCGAGGGTGTGCCGTGCGACCGCGGCTTTCCGCCGCTGCGGGCGTCGGAGGATTTCGGCCGCTTCGGCGATCACGCGCCGTCGGCGATGTTCTTCCTGGGCGCCGGCGAGACCCACCCCAGCCTGCACAACCCCGACTACGATTTCCCGGACCACCTGATCGGCATCGGCGCCCGGGTGTTCATGCGGACCCTGCGCGATCTGCTGGGCTAGAAGCAGGAGCGGGGCGCGCTCACTGTGACCGCCACTGCCGTGCCGCGGAACTCTCGATACCGCACGATCTCATTTGTTCGATACTTTCAGTGGCACTTGCGAATGCTTCAGTGGAAATTCGAACATGGCCGTGTTGCAGACGATGAATTTGACGCTCAGTCCTTGCTCCCCAGAAGACCGCGCCGACTTCATCGACCTTGAGCTTGATCCAGAGGTCATGCGTTTTCTTAACGGCGGCGCCGTTGACCATGAGAAGACCGACCCGAAGCACGTGACGTTTCTCATGCCGAGAGGAACAGAGCAGCACGTTTGGACGGCGCGTCGAACCATCAATGATGAGTTCGTCGGGTGGTTCTGTTTGTTTCCAGAGAGCCAGACGCTAGCCGAGATCGGATATCGCCTACGCCGGAAGGAATGGGGTCGGGGGTTCGGAACGGAAGGGGGGCTGGCTCTCGTAAACTGGGGATTCAGCGCCGCAGGCTATGACAAGATCGTGGCATGCACCATGGCGGTGAACCAGGGCTCGCGCCGCGTGATGGAGAAGATCGGCATGAGATACACCCGCACGGTCTCCTTCAACTCCGCCCCGTTCCCAGGCAGCGAGCACGGGGAGGTCTGGTACGAGTTGACGCGCTTGGAATGGAACGGCAGCTAAGGAAGAAGCCCGCTCGGGGTCACCTTCAGTCCTGCTACCCACTCCCACACCGCCGGACGTCGCCCGCTAGATGTCGGCAAAGATCTCCAGCAGATTGCCGTCCGGGTCGCGGAAGAACAGGGTGCGGTGGCCGAACGCCTGGTCGGTCGGCGGTGACAGCAGGGTGATGCCATGCTGCGCCAGTTCGTTGGCGCAGCGGTCGACGTCGGCGACCGGCACCTTGAACGCCAGCTGAAGGGCGGCGCTGCCGGCCGGGACCGGCGCGTCGGCCGCGGTGCGGCTCGGCGTGGCCAGGGCCAGGGTGTTGGCGCCGACCCGGTACTCGATCCACCCCGCCGACAGCTCGCGCAGCAGGGCGAAGCCGAGGACGCCCTCGTAGAAGCGGCGCATCGCCGCCATGTCGCGCACGAATATCACCGTGTAGTCGATCGCCCCGATGGCCCGGAATGCCGAGCCGGCTTTCTGATCCCGGTCGTTCATGATCGTCTCTCCTCCAACGCTGCCGGGCCCGTCTTGCCCACGGTCACAGCCAGCCAGTCCAGAGCCTCGGCCACGCTCGCCGCCACCGGCAGGTCCGGTGGAGCGGGGCGACGGATCATGACGACGGGCACCTCGAGCGCACGGGCCGCCACCAGCTTCGCGGCACCGGAGACGCCGCCGCTGTTTCGGCAGACCATCGCAGCGACACCCTCGCGCTCCAGCAACGCCCGCTCCGACGCCGCGTCGAACGGGCCGCGTCCGACCAGCACCCGGCAGCCGGGCCAAGGCGGCCCGAACGGGTCGACGGTGCGAACCAGGAAGCGCACGCCCGCGACCGATGCGAAATCCATGATCCGCTGGCGGCCGAGCGCCAGGAAAACCGACGTTCCATCGAGCAGCCCCAGTCCCGCCAAGGCGGCAGCCGCCTCGGCCTCGTCTCCAACCTCGAGCCAGCGGTCGCCGGCCCCGGCCACCCAGCCCGGACGGACCAGCGCCAGGCGCGCCACCCCAGTCGCCCGCGCCGCCTCGGCGGCGTGCGCCGAGATCTGCCGGGCGAACGGGTGGGTGACGTCGACCAGGGCCGCATAGCCTTCGGCGCGCAGGTGTTCGGCCAGCCCCTCCGGCCCGCCGAACCCACCGACCCGCACGGAGCCTGCGACCGGTGCCGGATCGACCGTGCGGCCCGCCAGGGCGGTGACCGGCTCGAACATGCCACCCTCCGCCAGCGCGGCCGCCAGCCGCCGCGCCTCCTCGGTGCCGCCCAGGATCAGCACGCGCTCAGCCACCGGCTTCTCCGACCACCACGCCCTGCCGGTCGACCACCAGCACCTCGACGGCCACCGGGGCGCCGCGCAGCGCCTCCAGCGCCGTCGCCCGGGCCAGCGCTGCCACCCGGCCGGCCAGCGGCAGGCCGGCATCGGCCGCGCGCGACAGCACCTCGGCGGCGGTGTTGGCGCTGCGGGTCGCCGCCGCCAGACCGGCATCGCCGCCGAGATCGACGAGTTGGTCGGCCAGCCAGTCAAGATCCACCTGACTGCGCCCGGAATGCAGGTCGAGATGGCCCTGCGCCAGCTTGGAGAACTTGCCGAACCCGCCGGCCAGGGTCAGGTTCGGCACCGGATGCGCACGCAGGTATTTCAGCAGCCCGCCGGCGAAATCGCCCATGTCGAGATAGGCGATGTCCGGCAGGGAATAGCGCTGCATCACCAGCGCTTCGGTGGTTGAGCCGGTGCAGCCGACCACCCGGTCGAGCCCGGCGGCGCGCGCCACGTCGATGCCGCGGTGGATCGAGTGGATCCACGACGCGCAGGAGAACGGCACCACGACGCCGGTGGTGCCGAGAATCGACAGCCCGCCGACGATGCCGAGGCGGGGGTTCCAGGTCTTGGCCGCCAGCGCTTCGCCGCCGGGAATCGACACCTCGATCTCGACATCGCCCAAATCGCCGTGCGCCACCGCCACCTCGGCGACGATCTCGGTCATCATCCGGCGCGGCACCGGGTTGATCGCAGGCTGGTCCGGCGGGATCGGCAGGCCGGGCAGCGTGACCGTCCCGACGCCCGCGCCGGCCCGGAATGTCACCCCTGACCCGGCTACGCCGCGCCGCACCGTGGCGATGACGGTCGCACCGTGGGTGACGTCCGGATCGTCGCCGGCGTCCTTGACGATGCCGGCCATTGCCCAGCCGTCGGCCAGTTGCTCGCGCGCCAGGACGAACGCCGGCGCCTCGCCCTTCGGCAGCCGGATC
Organism: Thalassobaculum sp.; assembly: GCF_040219215.1. Lineage (GTDB taxonomy): Bacteria > Pseudomonadota > Alphaproteobacteria > Thalassobaculales > Thalassobaculaceae > Thalassobaculum_A. The sequence continues at coordinate 556,571 of NZ_JAVJSX010000008.1, read as the reverse complement.
GACACCGGATCGGGGAAGGCGCCGGTCAACAACGCGGTGTACGCCGCCTTGGTCGCGGCGGTTGCACAAGCGCCAGTCGTCCAACCGCGCCGAAGCGGACCTTCCGGTTTACGGGCCATGACGGTTTTCTACCCCGTCCGGTCGTCCCGGGACTAGGCCCGCGACGCCGCACTCGGGTACGGTAGCGCCATGAATCGCGCTCCCTATTCTCCGCCGGACTTCCAGACCGGCCATGTCTGGCTGTGCGGCGCCGGGCCCGGCGACCCCGGCCTGCTGACCCTGCACGCGCTCCACGCCCTGCAGAACGCCGATGTCGTGGTCTATGACGCGCTGGTCAGCGACGGCGTTCTGGGCCTCGCCCGGGCCGAGGCGACCCTGGAATACGCCGGCAAGCGCGGCGGCAAGCCGTCGCCCAAGCAGGCCGACATCTCGCTGCGGCTGGTTCAACTGGCGCGCCAGGGGCTGCGAGTACTGCGACTGAAGGGCGGCGACCCGTTCGTGTTCGGCCGCGGCGGCGAGGAGGCGTTGAGCCTGGTGGCCGCCGAGGTGCCGTTCCGCATCGTGCCGGGCGTGACCGCCGGGATCGGCGGCCTCGCCTACGCCGGCATTCCGGTCACCCACCGCGACACCAACCACGCCGTCACCTTCATCACCGGCCATGACGCAACCGGCGACGTTGCCGGGGTCGACTGGGCCGCCCTGGCCAAGGGCGCGCCGGTGCTGGTGATCTACATGGCAATGAAGCACCTCGGGACCATCGCCGACCGGCTGATCGACGGCGGCAAGGCGGCCGATACCCCGGTCGCCATCGTCTCCAACGCCGCCCTGCCGGACCAGCGGGTGCTGGAGACCACCCTGGCCGGGGCCAGTGCCGATGCGGAGGCCGCCGGAATGGCGCCGCCCTGCGTGGTGGTGGTCGGCGCGGTCGCCCGCCTGCGTGCCGGCCTCGACTGGCTGGGCGCGTTGACCGAGGGCCGCGTGCTGGAGGCCGACCCGCTCGGCCTCGGTCGGGAGCGGCGAACCGGGTGACCTCGCAGTACCCAAGGCCCGCGCCCGGCCTCATCGTCGCGGCGCCATCCTCGGGCGCCGGCAAGACCACGGTCGCCACCGCGCTGATGGCGGCGTTCACCCGGCGCGGCCTTCAGGTGGCTCCGGCCAAGGTCGGTCCGGACTACATCGACCCCCGCTTCCACGAAGCGGCCACCGGACGCTCCTCCATCAACCTTGACGGCTGGGCAATGCGACCGGACTGCCTGGACGGGCTGGTTGCCGACCGCGGCGGCGATGCCGACCTGGTGGTGGTCGAGGGCGTGATGGGCCTGTTCGACGGCGCGCCCACGGCGGGTGCGGTTGACGACGGATCGACGGCCGCGCTGGCGCGGCGCACCGGCTGGCCGGTCCTGCTGGTGGTCGATGCGGCCCGGCAGGCCGGGTCGGTCGCCGCCCTGGTGCACGGCTTCCGCAGCTTCGATCCGGCGGTGCCGGTGGCCGGCGTGATCCTGAACCGGGTCGGCAGCGACCGGCACACCGGCCTGCTGCGCCATGCCCTCGCCCCGCTGGGCCTGCCGGTGGTCGGCGCCGTCCCACGGGATGCGGCGACCGACCGGCCGTCGCGCCATCTCGGCCTCGTGCAGGCCGGCGAAGACCCGGCCCTGGCGGACTGGCTCCACCGGATCGTCGCCCTGGCCGAAACGCATGTCGATCTCGACGGGGTGCGGGCTATCGCCCGCCCCGCACAGGTCGGCGGCGCGTGCGCGCCTCCCCTGCCGCCGCTCGGCAATCGGATCGCGGTGGCGCGCGACGAAGCGTTCGCGTTCCTGTATCCGCATCTGCTGGACGGGTGGCGAAACGCAGGCGCCACGTTGACGTTCTTCTCCCCGCTCGCGGACGAACCGCCCGCCCCGGATGCGGACGCGGTGTTCCTGCCCGGCGGGTACCCTGAACTGCACGCTGGCAGGCTCGCCGCCGCCGACCGGTTCCGCGCCGGCCTCCGCGCCGCCGCCGGGCGCGGCGCCTGGGTCCACGGCGAGTGCGGCGGCTTCATGGCGCTCGGCGACGTCCTGGTGGATGCCGACGGTACCAGCCACCGGATGGCCGGCCTGCTGCCGCTCACCACCCGGTTCGACGCGCGCCGCCTGCACCTCGGCTACCGGCTGATCACGACACGGACCGAGACCCCGTTCGGTCCGGTCGGAACATGCCTGCGCGGTCATGAGTTCCACTATTCGACCGTCGGAACCGAGGGCGCCGCCGATCGCCCGTTCGAGGTCGAAGATGCGGCCGGAACAGTCCTCGGCTTCCAAGGCCTGCAGCGCGGGCGCGTCTTAGGATCCTATCTGCACCTGATCGACCGGACGTGAGCGGGGGGTCAGGAACAAAAGGGGAAAATTAACCAGTATCACGAACCCGTGATCACGACGGGAACAGAACGTCAATTTGCCTGAGCGGACGCTTCGCGTCGCTTGGGCCGGACTGTCAGGTTGTCATCTCTATGATTAGCTACCGCTGCGCGCCCGCCATTCGTCTGCCTCGATCGCAAATCCCTGGACCGTGAAGCCGTTGTAGTCAGTCTCCCCGGTCGATCGCAGGCCCACCGCCTCCAGCACCCGCGCGGACGCACCGTTCTCCGGCACCACGAAGGCGACGATCCGATCGAGCCCGACACGCTCAAAGCCGAACCGCAGGGCGGCCGCAGCCGCCTCCCGTGCAAAGCCCTTCCCCCAGTGCGGGCGGGCCAGGGCGTACAGCACCTCGACGTCCGCCGAACGCTCCATGGACGCCAGGCCAGCCTGGCCGACGAAGGCACCGGTCGCCGCCTCCTCGATCGCCCAGACCCCAAAGCCGCGCCTCCAGGCCTCGCGGAACGCCGCGATCCGCGAGTCGGCGATCTGCTCGGCGAACGCGACCAGCGCCTCGCCGCCGGGCAGGTAGCGCACGACATCCGGGTCGCCGCGCATCGCCGCGTAGGCATCGCGATCGGTCGGCGAAAAGCCGCGCAGCGTCAGTCTGTCGGTTACGATGCTCGGTATCCGGGACTCACGCATCAGCCATGCGGGGTCACGGGTTGCGGTCGGGCTTCACCCGCTCGATACTCCGCTGCCTGTCCGTCTGCAACCCGGAGTCCCCCAATGCCCATCGTCAATCGCATCGCCGAGTTCGCCCCGGAGATGACCGAATGGCGGCGCGACCTGCACGCCCATCCGGAACTCGGCTTCCAGGAAAGCCGTACCAGCGACGTGGTTGCGGCCAAGCTCGCGGAATGGGGGATCGAGGTGCACCGCGGCCTCGGCGGCACCGGCGTCGTCGGGGTGCTGACGGCCGGCACCGGCGGCCGGACGGTCGGCCTGCGTGCCGACATGGACGCACTGCCGATCAGGGAGCGCACCGGCAAGCCGCACGCCTCCACCAATGACGGTGTGATGCACGCCTGCGGCCATGACGGGCACACCACCATGCTGCTGGGTGCCGCCAAGTACCTGGCCGAGACCCGGAACTTCGACGGCACCATCCGCTTCATCTTCCAACCGGCCGAGGAAGGTCTGGGAGGCGCCAAGCGAATGGTCGATGAAGGGCTGTTCCAGCAGTTCCCGTGCGAGCGGGTCTACGGCATGCACAACATGCCGGGCATTCCGGTCGGCGAGTTCGCGGTGGTCGAGGGCCCGGTGATGGCCGCCGGCGACACCTTTGAGATCCGCATCCAGGGCCGCGGCAGCCACGCCGCCATGCCGCACCAGGGCATCGACCCGGTGGTGGTCGGCTCCAGCGTCGTGATCGCGCTGCAGACCATCGTCAGCCGCAACATCAAGGCCCAGGACGCCCTGGTCGTGTCGGTCACCGAGTTCCACGCCGGCGAGGCGTTCAACGTCATTCCCGACAGCGTGACCCTGCGCGGCACGTGCCGGACCCTGGACCCGGAGATCCATGCCTCGCTGCCGGACCGATTCAAACGGGTCATCGACGGGGTGTGCGCGACCTACGGTGCGACGTCCGAGATCGACTACCATCAGGTATTCCCCGTCACCATGAACGCCGCCGAGCCGACCAAGGTGGCGGCCGAGGCGGCAACATCGGTGGCCGGGCAGGAGCGGGTGCAGCGCGACCGCCGGCCGCTGATGGGCTCGGAGGATTTCGCCTACATGCTGAACGCGGTGCCCGGCTGCTACGTGTTCGCCGGCAATGGCGACACCGCGGCGGTCCACCACCCCGAGTACGATTTCAACGACGACTTGCTGACCCACGGCGCCAGCTACTGGTCGACCCTGGTCGAGCGCGAACTGAAGCGCGCCTGACACCGGCCGGCCTGCACACGCCCGAAAGGAGAGCATCATGCCGATCGTCAACCGCATCGCCGAATTCGCCGACGAGATGACCGAGTGGCGGCGCGACCTGCACGCCCACCCGGAACTTGGCTTCAAGGAGAACCGTACCAGCGACGTGGTCGCGGCCAAGCTGGCGGAATGGGGCATCGAGGTGCACCGCGGAATCGCCGACACCGGGCTGGTCGGCGTGCTGAAATCCGGCAACGGCGGCGGCACCATCGGCCTGCGCGCCGACATGGACGCGCTGCCGATCCTGGAGCGCGGCGAAGGTCCGCGTGATCACCGCTCGACCAATGACGGCGTGATGCACGCCTGCGGCCATGACGGCCACACCACCATGCTGCTGGGAGCCGCCAAGTACCTGGCGGAGACCAGGAACTTCGACGGCACCGTGCATTTCATCTTCCCGCCCGCCGAGGAGGGCCTCGGGGGCGGCGACCAGATGGTGAAGGAAGGCATGTTCGACCGGTTCCCGTGCGAGACGGTCTGGGGCATGCACAACATCCCCGGCATCCCGGTCGGCAGCTTCGCGGTCTCGCCGGGGCCGATGATGGCGGCGCGCGACAACTTCATCATCACCGTCCAGGGCCGCGGCAGCCACGCCGCCATGCCGGACCAGGGCATCGACCCGGTGGTGGTTGGCGCGCATCTGGTGATGGCGTTGCAGACCATCACCTCGCGCAACATCGAGGCCCAGGACGCCCTGGTGATCTCGGTGACCCAGTTCAACGCCGGCCATGCCTTCAACGTGGTACCCGACACCATCGAGTTGCGCGGCACCTGCCGGGTGTTCGACCCGGCGGTGCAGGCCAGCCTGCCGGAACGGATCGAGCGGATCGTCAATGGCGTGTGCGCCACCTTCGGCGCCACCGGAAAACTGGAGTACCTGAAGGGTTATCCGGCCACCATCAACGACCCTGCACAAGCCGAAGTCGCCGCCAAGGTAGCCGATGCCCTGGCCGGGCCGGATCGGGTCGACCGGGCGCCGAAGCCGATGATGGGCGCGGAGGATTTCTCCTACATGCTGAACGTCCGGCCCGGTGCCTATGTCTGGGCCGGCAACGGCGACACCGCCGGCGTCCACCATCCGGACTACGACTTCAACGACGACCTGCTGCCGCACGGCGCCAGTTTCTGGGCCCGGCTGGTGGAGGACCGTCTGCCGCGCCGCTGATCGCAGCCGTCAGTTCAGGCTCATGAAGCTTGTGACGTGCGTCTGAATCCCCTCGGACGATGATCTCGACGCCGATGGCGGTCAGGACCAGACCGAAGACCTGTGTCACGACATTCAGCCCGATCCGTCCCAAGCAACGGCGAATCGGGACCGCCAGCATGTAGATCACCCACATCAACGCGGCGACGCCGATGATGATGATGGAGACAGTCAGGAAACCATTGTCCCCATGGTCGTGCTGTGACTCCAGAACCACTGCGGTGATGGTCCCGGGTCCGGCCATCAGCGGAATTCCGAGCGGCACCACCCCGACCTTCACCGCCTCTGTGTCGCCATGCTCCTCGGTATCGGCAGCGTCGCCCGCACCGCCACGGAGCATGCCAAATCCGGCCATCGCAATGATCAGTCCGCCGGCAATCTGGAAAGACGGCAACGTGGTCCCCAGCGCGGTGATCACAACCGTGCCGACGTACTGAGTGATCAACAGAATGACGATCATCGTCAGCACGGAGGCGGTTGCTGTCGTGATGCGGCCACGCATGCTCATCCGCTCGGTCATGCCGATGAACATCGGAAGGCATGCGAACGGTGCCGTGATGGTGAACAGCTCGATCGCGAACCTGGAGGCTTCAGACCAATTACCCATCAATTCTCCTCACGGCGATTGGCTCAGTGCGGCGCAATGTCCGGCTTGTCGCCAACCCGGTGCGGCGGGTTGCGGTGCTCGATCTCCAGCAGCAGCGCTGTGTGGTCGTAGCCGGTGACGCCACGGTCGTGCAGCGACTGGAACAGCGATCGGGCGAGATTCACGAACGGCAGTTCCAGCCCGCAATCCGTCGCCGCTTCCACCAGCGCGTTCAGGTCCTTCAGGATATTGCGGACCTGACCGCCCGGCATCCAGTTGCGGTCCAGGATCCGCTGGCCATGCTCGTGCAGGATGCGGCTCTCGGAGAACCCGCCGCGCAACGCCTCGCGGACCGACGTCGGGTCGGCGCCACCAGCGGCGGCCAGCAGCATGGCCTCGGACAGGCCGCCGACCCCGATCGCCACGATCGCCTGGTTGCACAGCTTCGCCAGTTGCCCGGCCCCGTCAGGTCCAACCCGGGTCGGACGGCCCATGGCCGCCAGGACCGGTGTGGCATCGACGAAAGTGTCTTTGTCGCCACCGACCATGATCGCAAGGTTCGCCTCTGCGGCACCCCGCGTGCCGCCGGACACCGGCGCATCGAGGTGGCGCAAACCCATGCCCGCCAGGCGCTGGGCGTGAACCTTCTCGACCTTTGGTGGGATCGAACTCATGTCGACGAAGATCGCACGAGGTTTCATCGCTTCGGCGACCCGGCGCGCGAACAGGATCTCCTCGACCGCCTCGGCGTTGGTGACCATGGTGCAGACCACGTCGGCGTCCGCCACCGCCTCTGCGGCTGTGTTTGCCACCAGAACGCCCGCCTCCGCCATCTGCTGTGCCTTCTCGGGTGTGCGGTTCCACACGGTGGTCGGCAGATCGGCCCGGGCAATGTTGGATGCCATTGATGCACCCATCAGGCCGATGCCGAGGAAGGCTACGCGGGGTGACGGCATTCCGTTCTCCGACCGATCATCTGTTCAAACCGCCACAGTTCCCTGCAAGGCTTCAAAGGCCTGACGGAATGCCGTCGCCTTGTGGAGCACCGCATCAGGCGCATCTCCAGGCTTATACAGTGCCGAGCCGAGTCCGAACCCCGATGCCCCTGCCGCCCAGTACGCAGCCATGCTCTCCGGCACGATACCGCCGACCGGCAGGACCGGGACCGCTTTCGGCAGCACTGCGCGCAACGCCTTGAGGACCGGCGGTGGTGCGGCTTCGGCCGGAAACAGCTTCAGCGCGTCAGCGCCGGCATCAAGCGCCGCGAACGCCTCGGTCGCCGTCGCAAACCCCGGCACCGACAACAGCCCCGCGGCCTTGGTCGCACGGATCACCGCGGTGTCCGCGTGCGGCATGACGATCAGGCGGCCGCCGGCCGCCGCGACCTGCTCGACCGCCTCGCCGGACATGACGGTACCGGCACCGACCAGCGCCCGTTCGCCCAGTGCCTTGGCCAGCCGCTCGATGCTGTCGAACGGGGACGGCGAGTTCAACGGCACCTCGATGATCGCGAACCCCGCCGCGACCAGCGCTTCTCCAACCGCCACGGCGGCGTCCGGGTTGATGCCACGCAGGATCGCCACCAGGGGCAGCCGGTCCATCCAGGGTGTCAACGTGGTCATGGTCGATGGTGCTCCCTCAGGCGCGCCGCCAGCAGGTGCAAGCCGCGCGCTGCAGCGTCCGTCGGACCTTCACGCGACGCGACGCCGATGCGCTGCAACGCCTGCCCATACAGCGCGACCAGCCCGCCTTCACCAATCAGGTGAACGACGCTGCCATCGTGCGAAGCGGTGGCCGAACGCAACTCGTGGCCGATGATCAGCCCGGACAGGAAGGCGCCTGCCGTCGTCGGTTCCAACTCGCCGAACAGTCCCGCCGCCCGCACGCCGAACAGATGCTGCAACAACCCGCCCTGGTCGCCGGATCGATCGACACCGTCCAGAAACGCCACGTCATCCCAGGCCGCGTGGTCGATGGTCCGCCCCAGGATCGTGTGGCGGCGCAGAACCTCGAACGCTTCGCCGGTCATGTAGGTTGCAAAGCCGATGACCCGGGCATCGGCGACCTGTGCCCATTTCGAGTGGCTGCCCGGCAGACAGACCGTCGCCCGCTCGACACCAAGTCGGTCGACCGCTCCCAGGATCTGCACTTCCTCGCCGCGCATCACGTCGGGCACCCCGGAGGCACCACGGGTCGACAGCCCCGGTGCCAGGTACACCCGGCGCCCTCGCGCCAGATCCAGCGGCACCATCGCGCCAGCCAGATCGCCAACCGCCGCCGGGCACCCCAGATATGGCGCCTCCAGCCAACCCTGCCGGCTGCCGATCATGCCGGACAACACCACCGGCACCTCCGCGGCAGCATCCAACCAGTCGCCGACCAGCTGTTCGAATGCGCCGTCAAAGTCGCCGTCGTCAATGGTCCGAATGCCGGCATCGGCGCGGCGACCATCGAGGATACGGCCTTCGGCATCCAGACGGTAGGCTCGAAATGATGACGTTCCCCAGTCGACACCGAGGGCCGCGACAATGGTCACGAATTGGGTTCCGGGATCGACGGCTCCATGCACAACGCCCGCCAATCCGCGTCATGCCGCTCGAACCAGGTCCTGACGGGATTGACCAGTTCGGGCTTCGACCGAGGCGACGCGAAGCCGATCCACAGGAGGTAGGTGTAGGCCACGATGTCGACCCAGCCGGGCTCGTCTCCAGCCAGATAGCGGTGCTGGTCGAGCGTCGGCTCCAGCCGGCCGATCGAGAAGGCGAGGTCCAGTTCAAGGGCACCCCGCAACGACTCGAGCTCGTCGAAGCTCTTGCCGTACCGTGCTTCCCGACTCTCCTGAAAATACGCCCGGTCGTCGGGCATAAGTCGGCGCAGGAAGTCGGCCGCGACCAGTGGACCGATCCGGCTGCCCAACTCGCGCTCCAGGTCGGCGCCTCCCTTGGCGCCGCCATCGCCCATCAATCGAGGGCCGGTCGAACTCATCGTGTCGAGGTGCGCGGCGATTGCGTCGGACGTGGCGAACATCGCCCCGTCGATGGCCAGCACCGGCACGGTGCGGCTGCCGGTGATCTCGGCCAGTTGATCGACGTCGGCGAACCGCATCGGCCGACGCTCCACCGTTATGCCCTTGAGAGCCAGGGCGATACGGGCACGCCAGCACACCGGACTTGGGCAGAGGCCGTCCATGCCGGCTCGTTCGTAAAGGACAGGCAGCACACTCACGGATCGACTCCCACACGGACCAGCGCCTTGCCGGTGTTGCGGCCGGCGAGCAAACGGACCAGCGCGCCGCCGGCGTTCTCAAGCCCGTCGGTCACGTCCTCGCGCCAGCGGAACCGGCCGGCACGATACCACTCGGCCAAGTGTTCGATAATGCCAGCGTAGCGGTCGAAATGATCGAGGATCAGAAAACCCTGCATCCGAGCTCGCTTGATCAGCAGTTGCCGGTTTGGGCGCGGCCCGACCGGAAGCGGAAACGATGGCATTCCGATGGTACCGCATATCGCGATCCGTGCGCCAATGTTGATCCGATTCATCACACAGTCGAACTGTTCCGCGCCGACATTGTCGAAAAAGCAGTCGACACCGTCGGGACAGGCGGTGTCCAGCGCCGATCCTAGGTCCGGAGTCGCCTTGTAGTCTATCGCCGCGTCGAAACCGAATTCCTCAAGGCACGCGTGCACCTTGTCCGGACCGCCGGCGACCCCGACGGCGCGACAGCCCAGCGCCTTCGCGATCTGCCCGACCATCGAGCCGACCGCGCCCGCCGCGGTCGTCACCACCACGGTCTCACCCGCCTTCGGGTTACAGAGCTCAACCAGCCCGACATAGGCGGTGGCGCCGTTGATCCCCAGGACCGACAGGGCCGTGGAGATCGGCGCCAGCGCCGGGTCGACCACGCGGTCGATGTCCGATCCGTCGGACACCGCAAAACGCCGCCAGCCCTGCCGGCCCTGCACGATGGTGCCGACCGGGTACCCGGCATGACGCGACTCGATGACTTCACCGACCGTGAATCCGGTCATCGGCGCGCCCAACGGTACTGGCGTGGAGTAGTTGGCGGCCTCGGCGATCCACCCGCGCATCGCCGGCTCCAGCGACAGCCAGATCACACGAATCAGGAATTGCCCCGAGCCGACGGTCGGCATTGGCGCCGGCACCGGCTCGAACAGCTCGGCCGTCACCGACGGAGCCGGTCGGCCTCGCAGCAGCACCTCAAGATTGTCATCCACTGTACCGCCCCCTGGTCACGCTCACCGCCAGGATCATAACCACCACCGCCTGCGAGGCCAGCCCCCGCATCCAGCCTGCGAAAGCCCGTGACACGCCGGTTGCGTTGCCGAAAGGCGACCGATGCGCTTCGCCTCAGCCAACTTGACACCCTCCGCCCCCCTTGCGACGCTCGCGGCGACCTGTCGGCCCGCGCCCGCGGCCCCGGCGTCCTATGAAACAGACTGCACTCAGGGGGAAACACCATGAAGCTGCTGCGCTATGGCCCGCGCGGCCAGGAGAAGCCGGGCGTCCTCGACGCCTCGGGCGCGATCCGTGACCTGTCGGGCGTGGTTTCCGACATTGATTCCGCGACCCTGGCAGCCGGCGGCCTCGCCAAACTGAAGGGCGTCGACCCGGCCAGCCTGCCGAAGGTCGGCGGCAGCCCGCGCATCGGCGCCTGCGTCGGCGGAATCGGCAAGGTGATCTGCATCGGCCTGAACTACTCGGACCACGCGGCCGAAACCGGTGCCGCGATCCCGAAGGAGCCTATCGTCTTCATGAAGGCGACCAGTGCCGTGCAGGGCCCGGACGACGACGTCCACATTCCTCGCACCTCCAAGAAGACCGACTGGGAAGTCGAGCTTGGGGTCATCATCGGGAAGACCGCCAAATACGTCTCCGAGGCCGACGCACTGAGCTACGTCGCAGGTTACTGCGTCGCCAACGACGTTTCCGAGCGCGAGTTCCAGGCGGAGCGCGGCGGCCAGTGGACCAAGGGCAAGTCCTGCGACACCTTCGGCCCGATCGGCCCGTGGTTCGTGACGGCCGACGACGTCGCCGACCCTCAGAACCTGGACATGTTCTGCGACGTGAACGGCAAGCGCATGCAGAACGGCAACACCAAGACCATGATCTTCCCCGTGAAGCACATCATCCACTACCTCAGCCAGATGATGTCGCTGCACCCCGGCGATGTGATCATGACCGGCACGCCGCCGGGCGTCGGCCTCGGCATCAAGCCGCAGCCGGTGTTCCTGAAGGCCGGCGACACCATGAAGCTCGGCATCAGCGGGCTTGGCGAGCAGACCCAGAAGCTGGTCGCAGACTGATCGCCATGGCCGAGATGAACCTAACCGTGGAAGCCTGCCTGCCGGATGACCGGCAGCAGGCGACCCTGGTCGGCCGGATCTGGCGCCCGGACGTCGACGGCCCGTCGGTCGTCGCGGTCCGTGGTGACAGCGTGGTCGACATCACGGCGGTGGTTCCGACCGTGTCCGAGTTGATGGCCCGCAACGACGCGGTTGCCGTTGTCCGGGATGCGCCGGGCGAGACCGTTGGCGCTCTGGCTGAGATCCTCGCCAACTCGGCGCATGACCGGCGGGATCCCAAGCTTCCCTGGTTCCTCGTGCCGGTCGACCTGCAGGCGATCAAGGCCTGCGGCGTCACTTTCGCCGAGAGCATGCTGGAACGGGTGATCGAGGAGAAGGCCAAGGGCGACCCGTCTGCGGCCGACGCGATCCGTCGCGAGATCGTCGGCCAGATCGGCCTCGATCTGTCGAAGATCGTGCCCGGCTCCGACGAGGCGATGCAGCTGAAGAAAGCGCTGGTCGAGCGCGGAATGTGGTCGCAGTACCTTGAGGTCGGGATCGGGCCGGACGCCGAGGTGTTCACCAAGGCCCCGCCGATGGCCGGCGTCGGCATCGGCGCCGAGGTCGGGTTGCACGCGATCTCGGACTGGAACAACCCTGAGCCGGAGATCGTGCTGGTGATCGCCCCCGACGGGCGGATCGTCGGCGCTACGCTGGGCAACGACGTCAACCTGCGCGACGTTGAGGGCCGCAGCGCCCTGCTGCTCGGCAAGGCGAAGGACAACAATGGATCGGCCGCACTGGGACCGTTCCTGCGGCTGTTCGACGACCACTTTGGAATCGACGATGTGCGGCTCGCCGAACTGGATTTGACGGTGGCCGGACAGGACGGCTTCGTCCTGAAGGGCCGGTCGTCGATGAGCCGGATCAGCCGCGACGTCGCCGACCTTGCGGCCCACGCGATCGGACCGCATCACCAGTATCCTGACGGCCTCGTCCTGATGACCGGCACCCTGTTCGCCCCGACCGAAGACCGGGGCGCGCCGGGCGAGGGCTTCACCCACAAGATGGGCGACGTGGTTACCATCCATTCCGCGCGCCTGGGCGCGCTGGTCAACCGGGTCGACCGCAGCGACGCCATCCCGCCGTGGACCTTCGGCGCCGGCGCCCTGATGCGGAACCTGTCGGCACGCGGCCTGATCTGAGGGGACATCTGCATGGTTGCCTATGACTTTACCGGACGCAGCGCCATCATCACCGGCGGCGCGCGCGGCATCGGCTTTGCCATCGCCCAGCGACTTACCGCCAGTGGCGCCTCGGTCAGCCTGTGGGATGCCGATGCGGCCAAGCTGGCGGAGTGCAAGAGCGCGCTCGGCCTGCCGGAGGAACGGGTGCACACCGCCGCGGTCGATGTCACCGACGACGCGGCGGTCGACCGTGCCGCCGCCGAGGTCGAGCGGGAGTTCGGCCGCATCGACGTGATGGTGGCCTCCGCCGGCATCACCGGACCCAACACCAAGACCTGGGACTATCCGGTCGATGCGTGGCGCCGGGTGATCGACATCGACCTTACCGGGGTATTCCTGTGCTGTCGGGCGGTGGTGCCGTATATGCGGGCGCGCAACTACGGCCGGATCATCAACATCGCCTCGATCGCCGGCAAGGAAGGCAATCCGAACGCGCCGGCCTACTCCGCCGCCAAGGCCGGTGTGATCGGTCTGACCAAGTCGCTCGGCAAGGAACTGGCGGATACCCCGATCACGGTGAACTGCGTGACCCCGGCCGCGGTGAAGACCGAGATCTTCGACCAGATGAGCCAGGAATTCATCGACTTCATGTTGACCAAGATCCCAATGGGCCGGTTCGGCCTGGTCGAGGAGATCGCGTCGCTGGTGACCTGGTTGGCATCGGAAGACGCGTCGTTCTCCACGGGAGCGGTGTTCGACTGCTCCGGCGGCCGCGCCACCTACTGAGCCGATGCCCGGCCCCGTCGAGACCCTCTGGCCGCTCGGCGCCACGCTCGGGGAAGGCGCCTGGTGGAACCCGGACGATGGCTGCGTGTGGTTCGTCGACATCAAGAAGCCAACGATCCACCGCTGGCGCTGGTCCGACGGCGCAACCGCCAGCTGGCCGATGCCCGAACGGGTCGGGTTTGCGGTGCCGCGCGCATCCGGCGGCTTCATCCTCGGCCTGAAATCCGGCCTCGCGCTGTGGACACCCGGCGCCGATCCGGTCCCCTGGCTGTCGGTCGACGCCGACCGGCCCGGAAACCGCCTGAACGATGCCACCGTCGATGCAGCGGGACGACTGTGGTTCGGCAGCATGGACGATGCCGAGGTTGAGCCGACCGGCCGGCTGTGGCGCCTCGCCCCCGCGGCGCCGTCGGTCAGCGCGCATGACGGGCCCTACGTGGTGACAAACGGACCGGCGGTCTCTCCGGACGGACGGACGCTGTACCACGCCGACAGCGTGGGGCGCCAAGTCTGGGCGTTCGACCTGGCGGCCGACGGTACACTCGCCAACCGGCACCTGTTCGCCCGGTTCACGGAGTCCGACGGCTACCCGGACGGAATGGCCACCGATGCCGATGGCGGGCTGTGGGTGTGCCATTGGGGCGGCGGCCGGATCAGCCGGTTTCACCCCAATGGGCGATTTGACCGGGCCATCCGACTGCCGGCTCCCCAGGTGACCAAGTGTGCCTTCGCCGGACCGGACCTCGACCGGCTGGTCGTGACCACGGCGGCGATCGGCCTCGACCGCATCGCCCACCCGACGGCCGGGCATTTGTTCAGCGTCGATCCTGGGGTGAGAGGGTGGTGCCCACCACCGGTTGCGGCGTAGCTCCGGGCAATCAGCCGACGTGTGCTTATGGCTATGACTTGAGCGCATCGTCCACTCAGACGTCATGTCCACTCCAGATCGATACCGAGATTTGGACAAGGCCGTCGCACCTTGAGGACAGGAACTCAGAATCTCGGCTACGGCTCGCCTGCCTCCTCGATCTGACACCGGTTCCGAGAACGTGCTAGCGTTCCGCCGCGATGATGTGAGGTGTGGCGGTCAACGAGCGAAAGAGACCCATGAGCCAGGAAGCTGCTGTCCTGTTCGCCAACGAGGCATTCTATCTCGCCTTTTCGCTCAAGGACATCAAAGGGATGGACGAGTTGTGGTCACGCCATCTGCCGGTGACCTGCGTGCATCCTGGCTGGCAGCCCTTGATCGGCCGCGAGGCCGTCATGGACAGTTGGATCGGCATATTCGGGAACCCCGGCTCGCCGGCCATCGAATGCCGTCAGCCTCGGGTGTTCCTGTATGGCGACCTGGCACAGGTCTGCTGCTACGAGGTCATGGAAGAGGGAACGCTGGTCGCCTGCAACCTGTTTGCTCGGCACGGCCAAGCCTGGATCCTGGTTCACCATCAGGCGTCACCGGTTGCCGAGAAGCCGCAATTCGACGAACCCACGCCGCGACGCACCCGCCTGCAGTAGCACCCTCGACCGACGTCGAGAGGGATCCGCCCATCCACTCCTCGACGCATTCCAGCCCCCGAAACGGCGACGGGGCGGATGGTTGCCCATCCGCCCCGCCGATCCGTGGACCGTTGTCCGACCGAGATTACTTGCGGATCTCGATCTTCACCCGACGGTTCTTGGCTTCCTTCACACCATCCGGCGTGACGACCTTGTTCTGGGTCTCGCCATAAGCCATCAGCTTCATGGCCGGCGCATTCGACCCGATCAACGTGGCCAGTTCCTTGGCCACCGCATCGGCACGGCGCTGCGACAACGCCATGTTGTACGCTTCGGAGCCGGAACGGTCGGCATAGCCCGAAACCTCGATGTTGGTCGCAGCCATGTCGTCCGCCGCATTCGCAGCGTCGATCAGCGTGGACTGGGTCTGCGCCGTCAAGGTCGACTTGTCGAAATCGAAGTAGACCGTGAAGTTCGCGAAGGTGATGGACGGCTTCGGCGCGGCGGCCGGTGCCGGCGTGCCAAGCTGCGCCATCGCGGCATCAAACCGATCCTTGCACCACTTGATGTCGGCCGGCTGGAAGTTCTCTTCCTGCTCCTGCATCCAGCAGTCGAAGCTGGCCTGCGCACGGGCAGCTGCATCGGGCTTCGCTGAGCGGGCACCGCCATCCAGCGCTTCCATCAGCTTGCGGCGAGCCTCCGCCAGCCCACCCTGGGCGGCGGCCGGGATATCCCGGGAAGCAAGCTCTTCCGGTGCCGGCGGCTTGCCGTTGGCGGACGCGATCGCCCGAGCGGCGAACGTGTCGGAATCCATGTAGTCGCCCTCGGCGAACTCCATCTCGGCCAGAACCAGATATTCCTTGTACAGCCCCGCACTGAATGCGTCGCCAGACGGCGTCAGCCCCTTGGCGTTATCGAGCTGGAAGCCCGCACAGGCGCTCAGCCCGAGCATTGCGGTGGCCGCCACCGCCAGCTTGGTGGCGCCTATCATTTTCGTGAACATGCGCGTCTCCTTCTCGTAATCTCATGCGCCTCGTTTTGAGACGGCAAGCCCCCGACATTCGACCAGGACCGCATACCCGCCTCCCGTCGTGTCGATCGGAAAACCGCTCTCGGACACGACCCGCAATATGCCCCAATTGTTGGAAATGTCCAACTAGGACACAGGCGCTATTGGTAAATACGTAGCCGATAGGCAATAGGAGAAGTCGCAATCGGCAGCGCCGGCTTCATTTTACCGAGCGATCCGTCATCTGTTTTCCGCAACAGAACGACCCGACCTCCAGTTCCGGGACAGGCCAGTGCCAATCCATCGGGAACACCGCATCATGCCGGAGCGATCGAGGACCCGGTTCACCGGGCAGCGCGCGCTAAGACAGCCGGTGCAGACAGACCGCGCTGCTGCCTGCTATGACGTCGAAGGAAATCTCATGACCGCGGATCGTCCCATGCCGAAGATCACCCCAGGCACGATCATCAAGCTGCTGATCATCTCATTCTTCGTCGGCTGGGGCCTTTCGGTCCTCGACCTGACGCCGATGGAACTTCTGCGCAGCATGTTCAACCGCTTCGACCAGATCCTCGACTGGATCGGACGGTCGTTCGGGTCGATCGTGTCCTACGTACTGATCGGCGCCATGGTCGTGGTCCCGATCTGGCTGGTGCTGTTCCTGATCGATTGGTCCAAGCAACGCGGCAGATAGGGCCGGCGCCCCCGCCGAGCCACCGCCGGCAGCAGCTTCGTCGCACAACGAGATCGGCCGAGCGTTCCCGCTCGGCCGATCCGCTACAAGTCTCGTCCGGACGACTTGCAGATGTCTAGCGGAAGCCTTCCGCCAGCGTGAACATGACAGCTACGATCAGCAGCCCGAAGGCGATCCCGATCAGGGAAGGCCACACCCCGAAGCTTGCGCTGTCGTCCGATGAATCAGGTGACATTGACGTTCCTCCCGCTAATTCGCCAAGGCATTCGGCAGCCAAAGTGCGATCTCTGGGAACGCCATGACAAGGCCGAGGCCGATGATCTGCAGTGCAATGAACGGCAGCACCGCCATGAAGATTTCCTGCAGCGTGATGTAGTCCGGCGCCACCGACTTGAGCCAGAAGCACGCCGGGCCGAACGGCGGTGACAGGAAGTAGATCTGGATGTTCATCACGAACAGCACGCCGAACCAAAGCTTGGCGGAGTCCGGATCCAACCCGAGTTCGGGCGCCATCTGGACCACCACCGGCGCGAAGATCGGCACCGTGATGAACAGGATGGCGATCCACTCCATGAAGGTGCCGAGGATCACCAGGATCCCCATCATCACCAGGATGACGCCCATCGGCGACAGATCCAGGCCGCTGAACAGGCTACGCATGAAGTCGCCGCCGCCGACCAGATTGTAGATCCCGACGAAGCTGACGGCGCCGAGGATCAGCCAGATGATCGTGCCGACCGTCGACATGGTCTGGGTGATCGCCACCTGCATCATCGACCAGGTCAGCCGGCCGCGCACAGCACCGACGATGATCGCACCGAACACGCCGACGCCCGCCGCTTCGGTAACCGACGCAATGCCGGCATAGATCGAGCCCATGACGAACACGATCAGCATGATCGACAGGATCACCGCAAACCGACGATCCGAGGACAGGCTGGTGGTACCGGCACCGCGGGCCGCCACCTCTTCCGCGGTCGGTGCCAGGGTCGGGTTTATCGCACAGCGGATCAGCACGAACACGATGTAGAACGCCGCCAGCAGCAAGCCCGGGAACACGCCTGCCATGAACAGGTCGCCGATCGCCACCTGCGCCGACAACGCATAGACGATCATCACCACGCTGGGTGGGATCAGGGTCGCCAGCGAACCGGCGGCACAGATGACTCCGATCGAGAGCTTGCGGTCGTACCCCAGACGCAGCATCTGCGGCAGCGCCACCAGACCGAGCATGACGATCTCGCCGCCCATGATGCCCGACATCGCCGCCATGATGACCGCCACAACCACGGTCTGAACCGCAACACCGCCGCGCAGGTTGCCGGAGAACACGGCCATGGCGTCGAACAGGTCTTCGGCGATCCCGGCCTTCTCGAGCAATGACGCCATCAGGACGAACAGCGGCACAGCGACCAGCGGGTAGTTCTCCAGCAGGCCGTAGGCATTGGTCGAAACCAGGTACAGCCCGCGCGGACCGAAGAACAGCAGAGCGCAGAGGATCGACACGATCAGCGTCACCACGCCGAGCGGCATGCCGGTCATCATCAGCAGGACCAGGGCGATCACGATGCCGACGCTGACCGTCCCGATGTCATAGTCGCGAAGGCTGAGGACCTGGGTCGGGTTCAGCGCCTCGCCCAGCCATCCGACCAATTCGTTGCCCCAGCCGATGATCCCGACGTCGCCGCTGTAGTGCCCGATCGCCAGGAGAGCCAAGCGTCCAACCAGAAGCGCCCCAACGACAACGATCAGCAATCGGGGAATCGCGGCCTCGACGTGCCGGTGCAGGTTGACCAGAAGCTGGATCAGGTAGATCACCGCGCCGACCATCAGCGCGGATTTCAGCATCATCGGTTCGGGCGAATTGAAGGCACTGCCGGCCCGCTCGACCAGATCGATCGATTCCAGCGCGCGGGTCATGGCGTCGCCGGCCAGCAGGAACAACGCAATCACGCCGATGACCAGCGCAAACAGGTCAAGCCGCCAACGGGTACGATCGCTGGCCATCAAATAGAAGACCGTTATGCCGATGTGCCGGTTGCGCTGGGTGACGTACCCGACCGAGAGCATCCAGGCCGTGGCGCACAGCACCATGACGATTTCGAACGCCCATTGCGTCGGCGCGTGAAAGAAGTACCGGGCGATCACTTCGTAAAGCGTGGCCACGGCACACAGCAAATAGAGTTGTCCGATCGCCAGCCCCGAGAATCGGCTGAAGGTATCGATGGACGAGGCGACGGAGCGGGACATTGCAGTCTCCGAAAGATCGACCGAGTTACAAAAAAATCGGCGAGGAGCCGGATACCGACCCCCCGCCGTCTAATCGAGCGCGAACCTCAGTCGAGGAGACCGGTGCGCTTCATGAAGCTGATGTGCGCATCAAGAGCTTCCTTGGCCAGCGGCGACTTCTCGCCGAAGTCCTCCCACGCGCCGACCGCGATCTTGCGGAACTTGGCGCGCTCTTCCTTGGACCAGTCGATGACGGTCATCTTCCCGCCGGCCTTGTCGCGCGCAGCCAGATCACGATCCTGCAGGTCGGCCTGCCGGCGTATTGTGGCGTAGGCCGCGACGTACCAGACTTCCAGGATCGTACGCTCGCCCGGGGTCAGCTTGTTCCAAACATCCTTGTTCACGACGAACTGCAGGATCGCCATGGAATGGATGCCCGGGTACAGCGGATAGAACGCCACCTTGTGCATGCCGGACGCATCGTTGTTGACGTAAGCCGAAGCGTCGGCGGCATCGACGATGCCCTTCTCGAGCGAGGTGTAGACCTCAGAGAACGGCAGCGAGACCGGCGAGGCGCCGGCGCGCTTGAAGACCTCGGCCGCGAGCCCTTCAGGCGACCGGATCTTCACACCCTTGAAATCTTCCACCGTGTTGATCGGCACCTTGGAAACAAGCGCTTCCTTGGCGTACGGGCCGCAGCCGACGACGTGAATCTTGCCGTTGCCGTACTTGTCATAGAGCTTCTGGAGGATCTCCTTGCCGCCGCCTTCCATGCAGAAGGTCTGGACTTCTTCCGGCGTGTCGTAGCCGGCGATCAGATCGCCCATCAGCGCAAACGCCGGATCGCGACCGGAGAAGTAAGCCACCGCGTTGAGGTCGCCGTCGAGGATCCCGTTCGCGACCGCGTCGATGGTCTCCTTGTGCGGCACGACAGCCTTGGTCGGCAGCACTTCGAGTTTGAGCGAACCACCGCTCATCTCCTCGATCTTCTGCTGCCAGCCTTCGGTCATGAACCGGTGTGCCCAGTCACCCGGCGCCGAACTCGCCTGCACCTTCAGTGTCTTTGCATCGGCCGCACCGGTCAGACCGAGTGCGAGCGCCGCCACCGCGATGGCGATTGTTTTACGCATGAGCCTCCTCCCAGGAGAGTTATTTTCGTTTTCCGAGCCGCGATCATCCGTGCCCCGGCCAGCGTTTGTCAATTGCGCCAGCCGGAAAACCCCACACAGACGTATGCTCATCAGCTTATACGACTAATCCGCTTTCGGCTTCCCGACAATCTCCCGCACCGAAAAGCCGCCGGTGGCACTGGACGCCAGCGCGTGGAGCGTTTTCCCCGGAAAAACCTGATCAGCCAGCTCGGCCAGTGCCGTATCGGTGCCGCCGAACGGCGCCACCACGTCGATCAGCCAGGCGCGATCGCCGCATCGCCATTCGTTGGGTTTCAGACGCATCTGCCCCTGCTTCAGTCGGGCCTCGACCTCCTCGTTGACCAATGCCCACGAAGCATAGATCACCGGAACCGACCCGCTGTCGGTCTGCCGGCGCCAGACCCTGGCTTGGCGCGCCATCATGGCCGGCAAAACCAGCCACTCGAGATCCGAGACGAACACGTGGCGATGCCCCGGCGACTGCCCGAACAACGTAACGACCTGACCGAGCAACCGGGTCATGTCATCACGGGGCGATTCAGTTGCCGGCTGGGCAGGGGCCGCCGACGAGGGAGCCTTCTCCGCCGGCTTCTTCGACTCCGCGGCCGCTGCCGTTTTGCGTCCCGACGACCGCTTGGAGCCAGTTTGCGGCGCCTCCGACCCGTCGGTACCGAACACCACGTCACTCATGTCTCTCTCCCCTCGGTCAGTGCGCAAAGACCACCGGCATGGTGGCATCGGCGATGATGTCACTGGTGGCACCGCCGAAAATCATCTGTCGCAGGCGGCTCTGGGTATAGGCACCCTTGACCAGCAGGTCGACGCCGGCGGCTTCCGCCTGATCCAGCACGTCCAGGCCAGGCCCCCGCGCCGAACGCGAGCCCATGGCGACCTCGGCAGCGACGCCGTGCAGCTTGAGGTAGTCAACCAGCGCCGCTCCGTCGGGCCCCGGCACGGACCACCCCTCGATCTCGATCACCACCACCTTCTTGGCGGCCCGCAGCAACGGCATGGACTGGCCGATCAGCCGCGCGGTCTCAGTGCTTCGGTTCCACGCCACGCCCACCGTATCACCGGACGGCCGGGTCCAGCCGATCGGCGTCAACATCACCGACCGGCCACCTTCGAACAGCGCAGTCTCGAACACCGCGCGCCAGTCGGTCTCCTCGGCCTTGCCGACGACCGTCAAATCGAACAGCCGGGCATGCTCGCCGATTCCAAACCTTGCCTTGAGCGGTTGGTCATTCAGCACGACACGTCCTGCCGTAGCCCCGAGACCGGAGATCCGACCGCGCATGGCCGTCAAGGCCGTGTCGGCTTCCCGAGCGAGGTCGGGACCCTGGTCCGCGTAGTCGATGATCCCCACACCCATCGGATCGACCAGAGGGCTCTCGACTGGGCGCGGGTAGAACATGGCGACCGCTCGACCATCGAAACGCTCTGCCAGATGCGCCGCAACCTCGAGCGGTGCTCGTTCTACGCCGTCGAGGCCAAAGGGCAGGAAGACGTGCTTCATCGTCGATCTCCTCATCTCGCGGGCGTTCTGATAAGCATCATAAACGAATTCAGGGATGTCGACAGGGGATGCGCAGAGCGTGCCGGATACCGCCATCCAACACCGCCTCCCACTCGTCACTCCGGGATTCGCTGTCGGACAAGGACACGATCCCGTTGGCCCTGCCCTCCGATCAGCGGTAGTATTGCACCTTAGTGGATCGGGAAAAGTGGGCGGCCGTGTCCGGCAAGACACCAAACAAACAGCGCCGACTCTCGCACATCGAATTGGCCGAGGTCGTCAAAACGCACCAGAACTTCCTTCTGGGGCGTCCGGGGGGCCTGCGCGCGCAGCTCGTTCACCACGACCTCTCGGGCATGCTGCTGACCGGCAGCAATCTCAAGGACGCCGACCTGACAGGCGCCAATCTCACCGAGGCCGATCTGTCGGATTGCGTGCTGGACGGTGCGTTGCTGTTCGGTGCCAACCTGTCCGAAGCCAATCTTGAGGGTGCGCGCATGGTCGGCGCCGACCTGCGCGGTGCCACGTTGCGCGGTGCGCGGCTGCGCAACGCCAACCTGCACAAGGCCGACTTCCGCGACGGCTCGATCACCAAGCGTGGCAAGGGCGGCAACCTTACTGCGATCACCATGAAGCTCGGCGCCACCCATATGGAGAAGGCGGATCTTGCCGGTGCCGATCTGCGCGAAGCCGACATGACCGCCGTGGTCGCGACCCACACCGATTTCACCGACGCCGACCTGCAGGGCGCAATTCTGACCAAGGCCAATCTTCGGGGCGCAACCCTGGCAGGCGCCCGGCTTGACGGCGCTCGCCTGGACCACGCGGACTTCACGGGCGCCAACCTTGCGTTCGCCGTGTTCGGCAGCGCCTCGATCGAGACCGTGGCCCTCGACGGCTGCGATCTCTCGACCGTGTTGACCGATAAGCCGCGCGGACGCAGCTACAGGGAATTGGATCCACCGCTCAAAGACGGGATTGTCGGTCATCTGCGCTGGGTCTCCACGAACGGGGCCGAAGGTGCCGTCCTGACTCTCGACAATATCGACCTCAGAGGCGGTCCCAGCTTGCGGGAGGTGGAGTTGCCGGGACTGTCCGCCGAGGGGGCCATCTTCATCGGCCTGGACCTGACCCGTGCAAGCCTGGTGGGTGCCCGCCTCAAAGGCGCCGACCTGCGGAACTGCACGCTCAAGGGCGCCGACCTGCGTGGTGCCAACCTGGAAAAGGCCCGCCTCAACGGTGCCGACCTCAGAGACGCCAAACTCGGCCCGCTGATGTCCGGCGACCGCTCGTTCTCGACCAACCTGCGCGACGCGCTGCTGCGACGGACCGATCTGCGCGGCGCCGATCTGCGCAACGCCCAGTTGACTGCCGCCGACCTGACCGACGCCGTGCTGTTCAAGACCAACCTCGACGACTGCGATCTGACCGGCGCCAAGATCGCCTCGTCCAAGGCCTGAGCGTACCCGCGATGAGTGTTGAGTCACGCCACGCAGGCGCCCTGCGCGAACTGCATGTGGCAGTCAACGCCGTTTGGCGGCTCGGGCGCAACATGGTCGTGGCCTGGAGCTACTCCGGCTCGACCGTTTACCTCTGTGTCGTGCCGACCTACGTCGTGTTCGAGACCAGCGAGGAGATCAACTACACGTTCGACAAAGGACGGCTGCGCGACGAGGAGACCTTCCTCGATCTGTGCAAGGGATTCGGCGCCCGTCCGACCCGGATCGAACTCGATGCGCCCATCGGCAAAGGCAAGGGCGAAGTCCCGCCATCGACCATCGAGCGGATGCTTCGCCGCTACTCGGTCACGCATACGCCGCATCGGGCGGTCATGCTGTTCGATATCGTCGGCTTCTCCAAGGCCTCGCCGATCGAGCAGGTCGCCCAACTCAACTCCCTCGAATACTCCATCAACAGCGCCGAGAAGCGCCTCCAGGCGCTCGGCCTGGATGTTGAACTCGCGCGATCCACCGTCGGGGACGGATTCTATGTCTGGAACCGGCGGCAGGGGCTGGAGGCCGAGTTGCGGACCTATCTGGCACTGCAGTTGATCCTGCTGGACAACAAGCGCGCCCAGCGAAAGGGCGGCACCCGGTTCGTGCCGGTGCTGCGGACCGTGTTCTCGATCGGCAGCCACTACTCGTACCACCAGGTGGAAGGACAAAGCCCGCGCGGCTTTGAGTACATCGTCGGCGACATCACGATCTCTCTGGCCCGGTTGATCAGCAAGGCCGAAGCGCACCAGTTGCTGATTGGAAACTTCGAGCGACCGGTGGACCGCGCCAAAGGGACGGTGCTGGATGCACCGCTGTTCCTGGCGCGGGCCGTTTCGGAGTCTGCGGCAATGGAGGGATTGGAGTTCGGCAGGGAACCGATACGGTCGGTGCACTCGTTCATCACCGGCACCGATCTGGCGAGTGGCCGACAGTCCGTCAATCAATACACCATCAAGGACAAGCACGGTTTCGCCCATCCGGCCTTCAATGTCGTGCTGCAGGCCCGGTTCGATTCGGACAGCACGTTGACCATCGGACTCGGCACCGACGCGCTGACGGAGTTCGACGCCGATGCCGATCCGTACCGAATAGACATCAAGAATCTTGCCAGAATGCGGGATCTGTTCCGGGCATGACGGGGACTTCAGCAAGCCGCTTGCCGGAACCCATCGTTCTCTTTAGAAAATATTAGTGAAACCGGCGCAATCGTGAGAGCCACCCGGATCCGGGACGTGGCGCTCGATTTTGGTGCGGCAGGACGGCATGTTCGGAAAAACCAAGACCAAGGGTGCGGCAGGAGCGTCGGCCCAGAAGCCCATCAAGTACGGATCGGCCATCTTCGGCGAGGACGAGCTTGAGATTCGCGAGCTCCACCTGAAGGGCGTGCGGATTCCCAATCCCGGCGACGGCAACATCATCAACGGTCAGAAGTTCTTCTTCACCATGCGGTTGGGCGAAGGCGACACCGCGGTCTCGTTCAAGGTGAACGCCTTTGCCGTGGCCGCCTCCGAGAAGGAAGTGATCGGCAAGTTCGCCGATATGGACGACGACGAGAAGCGGCTGATCGCGCTGCACCTGAAGGCACTCCGGGCCTCTGGCGCGATCGCCTGACACCCCGCCCTGCGCTATCCGCGCATGCGTGATCCGGTGGGGTCGATCGGCGGTTCGGCCAGGACCCGTGCCGCCTTGCGCTCTCCCAGGATCTCGACTTCCAGAGGTTCGTTCAGGAAGCCGGTATCGATGTAGGCCAGCGCCAGACTGCGTCCGGCAGCATAGCCGTAGCCGCCGGACGTGACGAAGCCGACGGTGCGGTCCCCCACGTCGATCGGCTCGTCACGCCATGCGTCGGCATCGGTCGCGTCGATCTCCAGCAGCGCGAGCGTCTGCGTCGAGCCCGCATCGCGCGCCGCCAGGTACGCGTCCCGGCCGATGTATCCGGGCTTGTCGGCGATGAACCGGTCGAGGCCGGACTCCACCGGCCCCAGCCCCGGCGTGAATTCCCGCAACCACGCGCCGAACCCCTTCTCCAGGCGCAGCGCGTTCAGCGCCCGGCCACCGAACAGCCTCACGCCCAGCCCCTCGCCCGCAGCCAGCAGCGCCAGCAACAAGCCGCGCTGGTGATCGAACGGCGCATAGATCTCGTAGCCGAGTTCGCCGGTGTAGGAAATGCGCGCCACCCAGGCGCTGGTGTGACCGATATCGAGCCTGCGGATCGAACGGAACGGGAAAGCGCCGTTCGAGATGTCTTCGTCGGTCAGTCTGGCCAACAGCGCACGGCTGTTCGGACCGGCAATCGCGAAACCCGCCAGTTCCCGCGTGCGGTTGCGCAGCGACACCCCGCTCGCCGGTGCATGGTCGGCAAACCACCGCTGGTGCACCTCCTGCGCCGCCGCCGAGCCGACGATCAGGAAGCGGTCGTCCGACAGTCGCGATACCGTCAGGTCACCCAGCAGCCGGCCCTTCGGGCTCAGCATCGGCGACAGCGCCATGCGGCCGGGCCTTGGCAGCCGTCCCGCCAGGATTCGGTCCAGGAACGCCTCTGCCCCGGATCCCGAGATCTCGTGCTTGGCGAAATTCGCGATCTCCAGCACCCCGACCGTCTCGCGGACGGCCTTGGCTTCCACGCCGGTCGGGCCGAATGCGTTGGAGCGCCGGAAGCTGGTGGCCTCCACCGCCGGCTCGCCGTCCGGGGCGAACCACAGGGCGTGCTCGAGGCCGACCGCCGCACCGAACACGGCGCCCTTCGATTTCAGCAGATCGTATGCCGGCGTGGTGCGCAGCGGGCGCGCCACCGGCAACTCCTCGTTCGGGAAGGTGATGCTGAACCGGCGGCTGGAGTTCTCCTGCACCTTGGCGCGGGTGAAGGCCCGGCTGGCGATGTCGCCGAAGCGCCCGACGTCCATCGCGAAGATGTCCATCTCCGGCTCGCCCTCGATCAGCCATTGCGCCAGCATCAACCCGACACCTCCACCTTGGCTGAACCCGGCCATCACCCCGCAGGCGCACCAGAAGTTGCGCAGGCCCGGTACCGGGCCAACCAGCGGGTTGCCGTCCGGCGCGAAGGTGAACGGACCGTTGATCGCCTGCTTGATGCCGGCCTTGGCCAGCGGCGGGAAGTGCCGGAACGCGAGGTCGAGGGACGGCGCGATGCGGTCGAAATCCGGCTGCAGCAGTTCATGGCCGAAATCCCACGGCGTGTCCTTCGGCGACCACGGCACGCATGCCTTTTCGTAGGTGCCGATCACCATGCCCTTGCCTTCCTGACGGCTGTACAGCTCGGCCTCGAAGTCGATGGCATGCGGCATCTCGCGGCCGCGCTCCGTGTTGTAGGCGACGATCTCGGGGATTTCCTCGGTGATCAGGTAGTGGTGTTCCATCGCCAGCACCGGCAGCTCGATGCCGACCATCCGGCCGACCTCGCGCGCCCACAGCCCGCCGGCGTTGATCACGATCTCGGCGGTGACGGTCCCCTGCTCGGTCACCACCTGCCAATGCCCGTCGCTGGTCGCGACCAGTTCCTTGACCGGGTTGCGCAGCACGATCTCCGCCCCCTTCAGCCGCGCCGCCTTGGCGTAGGCATGGGTGACGCCGGACGGGTCAACATGGCCCTCGTTCGGGTCCCACAGCGCGCCCAGGAAATGGCTTGTGTCGATCAGCGGGTGCTGGCGGCCGACCTCCTCCATGCCGACAAGCTCGGTGTCCATGCCCAGCACCCGGGCCTTGGCCCGCGCGGTCTTCAGGTAGTCGAGCCGCTCCGGCGTGGCCGCCAGCATGAAGCCACCGGTCATGTGCACACCGCAGGACTGACCGGAGATCTCCTCGATCTCCTTGTACAACCGGATCGTGTAGTCCTGCAGCTTGGCGACGTTCGGGTCGCTGTTCAGGGTGTGCATGCCGCCGGCGGCGTGCCATGTCGACCCGGATGTCAGCTCGGATCGCTCGATCAGCATCACGTCGGTCCAGCCGAGCTTGGTCAGGTGGTACAGAACCGAGCACCCGACCACCCCGCCGCCGATCACCACCACCCGCGCCTGTGTCTTCATCAGAGGTTCTCCCGAGGACTACGCGGCGAGCCTTGCATCGCTGCGCGGGAAGGAATGCTCACCGGGCGTCACTCGGCGTCCGGTTTGCGACGGAAGTGCCGGTCGAGCGCAGGTGCTGCAATGAACTCAGAAGTCCGTCGGCGCCCCGCCCTCTTCGATCCGCTTCGCCACGAACGCGTTCAGTTCCTCGCGGATCGCCGGGTCCATCGGTGGGGCCTCGTATTCCGCCAGCAGGCGGCGGGCCAGAATGTCGGAGCGGGTCAGGGCGTCGGGCGAACCGGCTTCCTGCCAGCTCTCGAAATTGCGCCAGTCCGAGACCATCGGCGAGAAGAACGCGGTCTTGAACCGCTCCTGGGTGTGGGCGGTACCGAAGAAGTGGCCGCCCGGTCCGACGTCGCGGATGGCATCCAATGCCAGGGTGCTGTCGTCGACCACCAGCGGCGTCAGGAACTCGGCGAGCATGCCGATGGTGTCGGCGTCCATCACCATCTTCTCGTAGGACGCGCACAGCCCGCCCTCCATCCAGCCGCAGGCATGCTTGAGGATGTGCACCCCGCCCATCACCGCGCCCCACAGCGAGAAGACGCTCTCCCATGCCGCCTGGGCATCCGGGACGTTGGCGGCATTGGCGTTCGACGACCGGTAGGGAATGTTGTAGCGGCGCGCCAACTGGCCACCGACCAGCGCCGCCTTCATGTACTCCGGAGTGCCGAACGCCGGGGCGCCGGATTTCATGTCGACATTCGAGGTGAAGCCGCCATAGGCGACCGGCGCACCCGGGCGGACGATCTGGCTGAACGCCAGACCGGCCAGCGCCTCGGCGTTCTGCTCCACCAGGGCACCGGCAATCGTTACCGGCGCCATCGCCCCCGCCAGAGTGAACGGTGTGATCACCGTCGGCTGGCCGGCCTCTGCCATGGTGATGACACCCTGCAGCATCGGGTAGTCGAGGCGCAGCGGCGACGAGGAGTTGATGATCGAGAACAGGCTGGGCTCGCGCTCCAGCTGCTCGCGGCTGACCCCGCGGGCAATTCGGATCATCTCGATGCCGTCCTCGATCCGCTCGCGGCCCAGCGAGTAGGCGTGCAGCGCCTTGTCGGACATCGTCAGGATATCGCGCAGCGCTTCCAGGTGGCGGATCGATGCGTGGATGTCCACCGGCTCGACCGGATAACCGCCGAAGGCGTGGATCGCGTTCAGGGAGTGGCCGAGCTTGACCAGATTCCGGAAATCCGCCCGGTTGCCGACCCGACGTCCACCGGCGAGGTCGGAGACGTTCGGTGTGCTGGCGACCTGGCAGACCACGATCTCGGTACCGCCGACGCCGACGTTGCGCTCCAGATTGCGGGCGTGCAGCGTGAACGAACTCGGAATGGTCTTGATCCGCTCCTCGATCAAGGCGCGGTCGAACCGCACGCGCTGCCCGTTCACCGACGCGCCCGCCGCCTTCAGCCGCTCGCACGCCTCCGGCAACAGGAAGTCGATCCCGATCTCTTCCAGGACCTGCAGCGATGCGGTGTGGATCGACTCCAGTTCGTCATCGCTGATCGCCCGTATCGGGGCGTAGGGGTTGAAGATCCGCCGGAACGCCGGCTGCTCGATCTGCGCCGGGCCTTCGCGACGGCCGCGCCGGGCTCCCCGCCGTCCACCACGGCCTTCGGCTTCGGATTCCGACGGGACATCCATCGACATGTCGTGCGCTCCCCTGGTCGCGGTGTTCGAGCCCCTGGGACTGTGCGCCCGCGTTTCCAACGCCGTCGAGCCGGAAATCGACGGTCCCTAGGCTTGACTCGACATCAAAGGCGGGTCGAATCCCCTGGTCCCTCACGGAGAGCATTCATGACCATCGACGCGGTTCCCGATCTGTCCGACAGCGCCCTGGCCCGGTGGATGGCCGATACCGGCATCGCCGGCACCCCCTCCTGGTTGCGTGAAACGCTGTCGAGAGCCGCTGCATCGCCGGAGCCCTACCCGGCAGGCTCCTGGATCGGGCTGATCGCGCCGAATGCCGATCCGGCAACGACCGACGCGCTGACGGCGCTTCGCGACGCCCTGCGTCCCGCCGCTTCCGCAGCCGATCCGGCGCGGCTGGACCGGCTGCGGGACGCGCTGCGTTCGGCGGAGGTCGACGGATTCATCATGCCGCGCGCCGACGAGCATCAAGGCGAGCACATACCGCTTGGGGCCGAGCGCTTGGCCTGGCTTACCGGGTTCACCGGCTCGGCCGGCGTTGCGGTCGTGCTACCCGACCGGGCCGCACTGTTCGTGGACGGCCGATACACGCTGCAGGCCGGCCAGCAGGTCGATACCGGGCGCTGGGAGATCCAGCATCTGGTCCGAACCCCGCCGGCCAGCTTCGTGGCCGACCACCTGTCTGGGCGCCGGCTCGGCTATGACCCAAAGCTCCATTCGGTCAACGGCATCACCCGGATCCGCGACGCCGTGCAGCGCGCCGGCGGCACGCTGGTCGCGCTCGACCCGAATCCGCTCGACGGCATCTGGACCGATCGCCCGCCGGTACCGCTTGGCCGGGTCGAAGTGCTTGACCCGTCGTTCACCGGGGTTCGCGCCGCCGACAAGCGTCAACTGGTCGCCGCCTCGCTCGGCACGTCCAAGGCCGATGTCACGATCCTCAACCAGCCGGAGTCGATCGCCTGGCTGCTCAATGTTCGCGGCCGGGACGTACCCTACACCCCCCTGCCGCTGTGCTATGCGACCGTGGCGGCGAGCGGTGCGGTGGAGCTGTTTCTCGATCCCGCGAAATGCGACCCCGAAACGCGCGCGGCACTCGGGAACGAAGTCAGCCTGCGTCCGTTCGAGGAGATCGGCGACGCCGTCGATGCGCTCGGCAAGGCCGGTGCCACTGTATCGCTCGACCCGGACAGCGCGTCAGACTGGCTGCAGCAGCGGCTGATCGCGGCGGGCGCGACGGTCACGACGGCCGAGGACCCCTGCATCCGGCCGCGTGCGCTGAAGAACGCCGTCGAGATCGCCGGCATCCGTGCGGCGCACGCCCGCGACGCGGTCGCCGTCGCACGATTCCTGAAATGGATCGACGACCACGCCCCCGGCGGCACGGTCACCGAGGCCGCCGCCGCCGATCAGCTCGAACGGTTCCGCGCCGATGGCGCCTCGTGGCGCGGCCCGAGCTTCGCGACCATCTCCGGTGCTGGATCGAACGGCGCCATCGTGCACTACCGCGTGACCCCCGAGACCGACCGGCCGCTGGAGTCCGGTACCCTCTACCTGGTGGACTCCGGTGCCCAGTATCTCGACGGAACCACCGACATCACCCGCACCGTGTCGGTCGGCACGCCGACCCAGGAAATGCGGGAACGCTTCACCCTGGTTCTGAAGGGCCATATCGCCATCGCGACCGCGCGGTTTCCCGTCGGCACCCACGGCGGGCAGCTCGATGCGCTGGCCCGGCAGTATCTGTGGAAGGAAGGGCTGGACTTCGACCACGGCACCGGCCACGGGGTCGGGTGCTTCCTCGGCGTTCACGAAGGCCCGCAGCGCATCTCCGCAACCGGACGCGCTCCATTCGAGGCCGGCATGATCGTCTCGAACGAACCCGGCTACTACAAGCCCGGCGGATACGGCATCCGGATCGAGAACCTGCTGCTGACGGTCGAGACCGACCCCGCCCAGGATACCGGCCGGCCGATGCTGGCATTCGAGACCATCACGTTTGCCCCGATCGACCGGCGGTTGATCGAGCCGGCGCTTCTGACGTTCGAGGAACAGGCCTGGATCGACGCCTACCACGCCGCCGTCCGGCAGCGGGTCGGCCCCATGCTCGACGACGCGGACAAAGACTGGCTGGCAGCGGCGACCGCGCCGATCGGGATGTAATCCGCGCGGCTAGGTCTGCTTGCGACGATCCGGACGGCCGCCCAAAGGAATTTCCTTTCGACGCCGGTCCGGCCCGGCATAGTCGTCGGACCGCACGAACTGGCGCGGGTCGTTCAGTACCAGGATCAGCTTGCGCCGCATCTCGTCGATCGACACCGGCTTGGCGACGAAGGCGTTGACCCCGGCATCGCGCGCCTCGATCACGGTCGTGCGGTCGGTATGGGCGGTCAGCAGGATCACCGGGGTGTGCGGCCTGGGAGATTCGCGGTGGGTCCGGACCCGTCTGGTGAAGGTAATGCCGTCCATCGGCTCCATCATCATGTCCGACACGATCACGTCGGGATGGAAGGTGCCCAGGTGACCGAACGCTTCCTCGCCGTTCGCTGCGCGCTCGATCTGCTGGATGCCAACGCTCTCAAGAATCGAAACGACCAGATCCCGTGACATCCGATCGTCCTCGACGACCAGGGCCTTGATCCGACTGAAATCGATATCCTTCATGCTTCGCTCCGATCCCAGCCGTATCCGGTATCTATTGGCGCGCCCGGAAGGTCGCGCTCAGTTCAACCGCCGCCTCGGCGGTACGCTTCACGACATCCGCCATACCCGACAGAGCGGCCTGACCGGCGTCCAGTGTATCGCACGCCATCTCGGCCGCTCGCGATGCCGATACCAATTGGGTCGCCCCGAAGTTCGCCGCAAGACCCTTCAGCGTGTGCGCCGCACGTCGTGCCCGTACAAGGTCCTCGTCGTCAAGAGCCGACCGAAGCTCGGCCAGCCGCATCTCGATCTCTGACGGCAGCATCGACAGCATCCCGGCCACCCGCTTCGGCGGAAGCACGCCAAGCACCTGCTCGACCCGGACGAGATCGAAAACCGGCTCGTCCTCGTCTGCCGGCGCTGACTCCGGAAGCGTCTCCGCGGATGGGGTCGCCACCGCCGCCTCGTCGGCGGTCCCGGCTCCGGCCCCGTCCCCGCGCCCCAGACGCGCGATCGTCCGGTCCAACAGGCGCCAATCCACCGGCTTGGTCAGCAGCTCGTCAATTCCCGCATCGAAGTAGATGTGGCGATGCTCCGGCAGGGCGTCGGCGGTCAGCGCCACAATCGGCACGGCTGCCGACTCGCCGGGCAGTTGCCGGATGGCGCGGGTCGCCTCGACGCCGTCCATGACCGGCATCTGCATGTCCATCAGGATCAGGTCGTAGCGTATGCGCGTGGCAGCCTGCAGCGCTTGCTGCCCGTCCGCCACTTCATCGACCTGATGCCCGGATTGCGCCAGCACCTTGGAGACCAACATCCGGTTCACATCGTTGTCTTCGGCCAACAGAATCCGCCTCGGCAGTGTCGGCAGATCCTCCAGTTCGGGGCTGCCTTGTTCCTCCACCCCAGGGACCTCTGCGACGCGTACCAGCACCGCAAATCGGAAGACCGATCCTCGGCCCACTTCGCTTTCAACCGTGATGGATCCGCCCATTCCTTCAGCCAGACGACGAGAGATCGCGAGCCCGAGCCCGGTGCCGCCGAACTGCCGCGTAGTGCTGGAATCACCCTGCTCGAACGCCTGAAACAATTGCTCCAGGACGCCCGGAGCAATGCCCTGGCCAGTGTCGATCACTTCGCCCTGCAGACGGATCAGTCCGCTCGGGCCTTCGGTCGCCGTCAGGCGCACCGTAATCCGGCCTTTCGATGTGAACTTGATCGCGTTGGAGATCAGGTTGGACAGGATCTGCTTGACGCGGAGCGGGTCGCCGCGGACCCAGGCCGGAACCGACGGCTGCAGATCGGCTTCGAGCACCAGCCCCTTCGCAGACGCCTGCGCCTGGAACAGGCCGAAGACATCGCTGACGACCTGCTCCGGAGCGAATGCAATCTCTTCCAGCTGAACCTTTCCGGCCTCCAGCTTCGAGAAATCGAGAATATCGTTGAGCAGGGCCAACAGCGTCTCGGCCGAGTCCCGCATGACGCGCACGTAGCCCTGCTGCTCCTTGCTCAGGTTTGTGCGTGACGCCAATTCGATCATCCCGAGCAGACCGGTCATGGGCGTCCGCAACTCATGACTCATGACGGCCAGGAAACGTGACTTCGCGGCTCCGGCTTCCTCCGCGCGGAGACGTGCGGCGTCAATCTGCTCGGCCAGATCACGAAGCGACTGCGCCTGCTCCTCCAACTCGTCCCGTGCTGCGCGCAACTCGTTCTCGGTACGGACCCGTTCGGTGATGTCCGACCGGATCCCGACCGAACCGCCGTCGCTGGTCCGATTCTCCGCAACCAGCAGCACCCGCCCGTCCGCCAACGCCTGCAGCGTGGGCTGGTCCGGCGGATTGCGGTGGAGTTCCAGGCGCTCGGCAATCCATTCTTCTTCCCGGCCGACCGCCGCCGGGAACTGCCCCGTCGCCGCCGCGTCGCGCACGATGTCGACAAACTTCCGGCCCGGACGAATGTACGCCGTGCTCTTGCCGTACATCCGACGATAGGTCTCGTTGCACAGGATCAGAATGTCGTTGGCGTCGAACAGCGCAAACCCCTCCGACATCGATTCCAGCGCGTTGCTCAGCCGATGCTCGAACTGCGCGGCGCGAACCTGCGCACGCCGCTCCGCCGTGACGTTCCGGAACAAGGTGACGTAGCCGCCGTTCGGCATCGGGCGTCCCAGGACCGCATAGATCTCGCCGTCGTTTCGTCGCCATTCGAAATCTGCCGAACTGCGGCGGGCGATGTGAAGGAACATCGGGCGAATGCCAGTCTCGGTCGACGGCAGTTTCGCCAGGACATCCTTGGTCAGGCCACGCAACGGACGGCCACGCTCAAAGCGATCCGGATCGACGCCGACGAGCGAGACGAAGGCACTGTTCCATGCCATCAACCGGTTGTCGGAGTCGAACGCGATCAGCGCGTTGGGCATGGTGTCGAGCGTCGCCTGCAACACCTCCATGGTCTGCCCGAGTTCGAGCTGCGCCTGTTTCTGTTCGGTGATGTCGATCCGGGTGCTGATCGTGTGCCCGCTTGCCGTTCGATTCTCGCGAATCAGGTACCAGTGACCGTTGGCAAGGCGACGCTCCGCCATCGGGAGCCCTCCCCGGCGGTCGGCCATCCGTGCGGCGATGTATTTCTCCGGTTCCTCCAGCGCGGTCCGGTCCAAGACCACCTTGTGCTGCAAGCTGATCCGCAACACGTCCTCGAACGTCTTGCCGAGCAGCTTCGTCTCGTTCTCCAGATACGGATACAGTTCGAAGTACTTACGATTGGCGAGAACGAACCGGTCGTGCTCGTCGTAGACGGAGATCGAGTACGGCACGATCTCGACCGTTTCCCGCAGAATCGTCATCGCGCGGTTGCGCTCCGCCAGGGTCTCTCGCGCCGCGATCTGGTCGGTCAGATCCTGCAACACGCCGACCACGGCCGTCGCCTTGCCGTCGCGCCCGCGCTCGGTGGTTCCACGGCACGCCACTTTCCGCACGGAGCCATCCGGCCAGACGATCTTGGCCTCGAACGCGATATCGACGCCGAACCGGATTGCCTGGTTCACCGCTGCCGCAACGCGCTCGCGATCGTCCGGATGATAGAGGGCCGACGCATCGGCCGAACTCATCGGCGTTCCTGGTTCGATCCCGTGGATCCGGTACGTCTGGGCGGACCAGACATGCCGATCGCTGGGAATCTCGATCCGCCAATGGCCGATCCACGCCATATCCTCCGCCAACTCAATCAGCGGTCGGCTCTCTTCCTGTGGCGCCCGGCGGAGCGTCTGAACGACACCCTGCACCGCCCCGCTGGAATCGACGATCGGGCTGGCGGTGATATCGACCGCAAACCGGTTCTGCTGGGCGTCGGTACGCTGGCCGCGAAACCGGAGGGGTCGACCGCCCAGCACTCCGTCCAGCCATCCCACCGGGTCGTCGTCGGGTTCGATCAGTGAGCGAGGAGCCCCCAACGCATCCTTCGCCGCAACGCCGAACAACCGCTCCGCCGCCGGATTCCAGGCTACAATGGTCCCGGCCGGGTCAAAGGCGATGACGGCATCGTCAATCGCATCGACAAGGCTTCCGACGTCCACACCCGATTGCCCAGCGACATCGCTTCGTATCAACGAAGCCATGACGGTTCCTCCGCTCTTCGCCACCCGCAGTCTACCGTCCAGGATGACGAAGGTCGAACCCGCTTACCGGTCAATTACCCGGAACGCCGTAGTGCCCCTGCACAAAGCTGAGGTCGATGAAACTCATCGGATCCAGATCGGCTTCCACCAACCCCTCCTTCTTCATCCAGGCGACCTGCCCCAGCAGCTGATCGACCTTGAGGCGTCCGTCAGGATCGATGAACGGCGCTCCCTTGTAGATCGCATCCGGCGTCGACTTGGTGTAGCTCTCCAGAGTCGGCAGCAGCGCCTCGGCTGCCGGACCAAACACCCGTTGGCCGGTCTCGTCGACCGCGTTGAAAGCCGCGTGGTAGTCACGGGCCGCCTTCTGGTATGCGCGCACGAACGCCTCCACCATCGGGCGCCGCTCGGCGACGTTCCGCGACGACGTGAACAGCCCGCCAAGCTGCCACGGCGTGTGTTCATGCACCCAGCCGATCAGCTTGGCCTCCCCGCTGTCGACCAGCTTGGCGACAATGTGGGCCGGCAGCGGAACCGCGTCCACCTGACCGCCCTTGATCGCCGCGATCATGTTCGGCACCGACTGGAGCGGCTTCAACGACACCGCATCATTGGCCCAGCCATACTTGTCGCGCAGCATTCCGACCATGTAATGCATCGTGGATCCGACCTGCGTAGTGCCGACGCTGTGGCCGGGCAGGTCCGTCACAGATTTCAGGCCTGCATCGTAGGCATTGTTGGAGGCAATGAAGCCGACGAAGTCGAATCCGGACTCCTCGCGGCTTTGGGCACCGATCACCTTCAGTGCGCCCTTGCCGGCAAGATTGAAGAACCCGGCCGTGAATCCGGTGACACCGAAGTCGCAGTCGCCGGAGGCAATTCCGACTGCCACCGGCTGCGCGGCCCGGAAAAACTTCAGCTCGGCGTCGAGTCCCTCGGCCGCGTAGTAGCCCTTGTCCGCCGCGATGAACAACGGAGCCGACGAGACGAATGTCAGCGCGCAGATCACGACCTTCTCCGCCGCAACCGCCGGCCCGCAGAGCGCTGTTGCACATGTTGCGGCCAGCACGACCGATTTGAGCTTCCCAAGCATCGTTTCTCCCCGTCCTTTTCTTGATTGCATGGTGTCGATTGCCGTGAGTGTAGGCACGCTGCCGCACCGACGCCACGTATTCAGAACCCTCGGGCGGCACGGTGGCCGTCAGCGCAGGTCGAAGAACGCTTTGACCAGCGCCGGCACTTCCGGTGGCGCCACGTCGACATCGTGGCCGACCGCTTCCAGGATCGCGTCGAAGGTCGCGATCCGTGCCTCCTGCTTGTCGTCCGCCGCGATCCTGGTCCACGGCGCGCGCGGCGGGGAGCACAGCTCTCGCATATCATGGTATGCGACAACATAGTCATCCCAGCGCGCACGGTTCCGCAGGTCTTCCTCGGTGATCTTCCAGCGTTTCGCAGGATCCTCGTATCGAGCCCTGAAGCGCTCCAGCTGGGTCTCGGGCTTGATGTCCAGAAACACCTTCACCAGACGGATGCCCTCGTCGACGAGCATCTGTTCGAACTGGTTGATCTCGTCGTAAGCGCGGCGCCAGGCTGCTTCCTCGGCGAACCCCTCGACCCTCTCCACCAGCACACGGCCATACCAGGAGCGATCGAAGACGGCGATCTCGCCGCCGCGCGGAACCCGACGCCAGAACCGCTGGATCCAATGTTCGCGTTGCTCCTCGACGCTCGGAGCGCCGATCGACCAGACGCGCAGGGTTCGAGGGTCGAGGGCCCAGGCGATCCGCCGGATCACCCCGCCCTTGCCGGCGGCATCCCAGCCTTCCAGCACGATAACCGCGGACCGGCCCTGACGGGCGTAGGCGTGCTGCAACAGTGACAACTGATGTTGGCGCTTGGCCAGCGCCTTGGCATATGCGGTGCCCTTCACGGCAATCTCCTGCGAGCCGACTACGCGGTCGCAGTGTACGTCAGAAGATCTCGAAATTTGCGGTACTGAGACTGCTGGTCGACACGCCAACCAACTCGACGGTGTTGGAGCTGCCGAAGTTGATCACGGCGTTCCCATTGACGTTCGACGCCGCCGCCAGCGCCGCCGTCGCGCTGCTGATCGATCCGCCGTTCACCGCGTTCTGGATGCGGATGATGTCTTCGCTGGCGCTGAAACCGCTGATCGTATCGATTCCGCTGCTGTTGCCGAACTGGTAGCGGTCCGCTCCGGTCCCGCCGTTCAGGAGATCGTTGCCGGCGCCACCGTCGAGCGTATCGGCGCCGATGTTCCCGAAGATCATGTCATTGCCGATGCCGCCGCTCAGCACGTCGGCGCCTTGGCCTCCGAACATCGTGTCGTTTCCGGCGTCGCCCCACATCGAATCTGCGCCCTGATTGCCGTAGATCAGATCGTCATCGGCGCCCGCGCTGACAACGTCGTCACCCTTGTTGCCGATCAGGGTATCGGCGCCTTGAGCACCGGTCAGGGTGTCGTTCCCCTGCCCGCCGTAGAGTCGGTCGTCACCATTGCCGGCCCGCAGCTGGTCGTTGCCAAGGTTCCCGTAGATCAGATCGCCGTCGCCACCGCCGAAGATCAGGTCGTTGCCGTCCCCGCCATACATCGTGTCGGCGCCATCGTCGCCGACGATCGTGTCATTGCCGCCGAACCCCCAGATCAGATCAGGAGAAATCGTGCCGTTCAGGTCTTCGCTGTTGTCGGTCCCACCGATCGAGGCCATGGTTTCCTCCCCGTCACCGCGTCCATCCCTGCCGGGATCATACCGAACCCTGCGGCCAGACGCGACTCGGGCAGCCCTTCGCTACAGGCTCCAGTAGGAGCGATCCCCTGGAATGCCCGACGGATCGAGCGCCGAGGTGACGTCGACCAGAAGCCCGCCCGCGCGCACACGGGCGGCCAGTCCCTCGGCCTTCTCGGCGAGGAACACCCGGTGCGGACTAGCCAGCACCAGGGCATCCAGGCCGACCAGCGTCGATTGCTCGACCATCTCCAGGCCGAGATCCCGGCGCGCCAACGCCGGGTCAACCAGCGGATCGGTGGCGAGCACGACCGCCCCGAGATCCTGCAGCGCCCGGGCGATGGTCGGAGCCTGGCTGTTGCGGGCGTCCGAGACATTCTCCTTGAACGCAAGGCCCATCAGGCCGACCCGCGCGCCCGCAATCGCAATGCCCAGCGACGACAACCGGACCACGATCTTCTGGGCCACCCGGTCGGCCATGCCGTCGTTAAGCCGGCGCGCCGACCGGATCAGTTCCGGGTAGTAGCCGTGCGCCTCGGCCTTGGCGATCAGGTAGTAGGGGTCGACGCCGATGCAGTGGCCGCCAACCAACCCTGGCCGATAGGGCGCGAAGTTCCACTTGGTCCGGGCTGCCGCCAGCACGTCCTCGGTGCGCAGGCCCAGCCGGTCATAGATCAGGGCCAACTCGTTCATCAGTGCGATGTTGACGTCGCGCTGGACGTTCTCGGTGATCTTCGACGCCTCGGCGACCCGGATGGACGGCGCCAGATGCAGACCCGCCGGTACGATCGGCGCGTACAACGCCGCTACTCGCTGCAGCGTCGCCGCATCCTGGCCGGACACCACCTTCACCACGTCGGACAGGCCGTGCCCGGCATCACCCGGGTTGATCCGTTCCGGCGAGTAGCCGAGGGCAAAGCCGCTGCCCTGGGTCAGGCCGGACGCCGACGCGAGGCGGGGACCGACCACCTCTTCCGTCGCCCCCGGATG
Source organism: Thalassobaculum sp. (assembly GCF_040219215.1). Lineage (GTDB taxonomy): Bacteria > Pseudomonadota > Alphaproteobacteria > Thalassobaculales > Thalassobaculaceae > Thalassobaculum_A. The sequence continues at coordinate 517,854 of NZ_JAVJSX010000008.1, read as the reverse complement.
CACCGTGGACTCCACGATCACCAATGCTCCGGGCCGAAGCGCCGGGCCGATCAGGTCGGACGCCGCCAGCAACGGATCAAGGTCCGGGCGGCGATCACCGTCGATCGGCGTTGGCACGGCGATGACGAAGACGTGGCAGCCGGCGAGTTCGACGGGGTCGGCGGTAAACGTCAGTCCGTCCGGGATGGCTATCGCGGGATGATCCGGATCGTTTCGGTCGAGGCCGCCTGTCAGGTCCGCGACGCGACGGGCATCGACGTCGAAGCCGAGCACCCGCCGGCCGGCCCTTGCGAAGGCCACGGCCAGCGGCAGCCCGACATAGCCGAGGCCGATGATGGCGACGTTGGTGTCGGAGAGCGCCGGCATCAGTCGGGTGCCCGGGCGTAACGGTCCAACGCGTCGACGGTGGACGACGGACGGAACCCCAGTCCCTCGGCCGCCGTCGTCTCGATCAGGAACGCCGCCCGTGGAGCCACCACTTCCTCCAGCCGCGCATTGAGGCCGAGGCCGGCGGCGAGTGTGGCGACAGCCACCCGGACCGCTATTGGCTCGCTGCTGGCGACCGGCATCGCGTTGAAGCCGGACGCCGCCTTGCCGGATGTCACGACAGCAACGATCCAGCGCGCCAGGTCGTCCACATGCACCACGTTGTTGAACGGGCCGTCCGCGTTGTAGATGCGCACCGTCTCTCTGCGACGGATCCGGCCGACCACCTGGACCGGCCAGTTGCGATCGGCCCCACTTCCGATCACCGCCGGCAGCCGGATCGCGAGACCGTTGAGTCCGGACGCCGCCAGAACGCTTTCGCCGATCAGTTTGGAGACGCCATAGGGGTCGGGATCACGCACCGGGGTCGTCGCGTCCAGGCTGCGCTCGGCCACGGTACCGTGGATCGACACGCTGGACAGGTAGATGAACCGACCGACACCGGCCAACTTGGACGCCGCGACCAGCCGGGCGGTCGCCAGAGCGTTATCGCGGATCAGCGCTTCGGCGGGCACCGCGTCGGCACGGCCGGTCGGCGGCGACGTCGCGGCGGCATGGACCACCGCGTCGATGCCGTCGGGCAGGGTCTCGACCGCATTCAGGTCGCCCGGCCAGTCGGTCACCGCGCTCGACGCCAGGAGATCGTCCGGCAACGGGCTGGACCGGCGATGGGCGACCACCTCGCATCCGGCGGCAACGAGGTGCCGGGCGATGGTCCGCCCGGAAAACCCCGCAGCACCGGTGACGAGGACGCGCATGTCGTGTTCGCCTAGGTGCGAACCGCCGCCAGGATGCGGTCAGGTGACAGGCCGTGGGCCGCCAGGATGTCCTCGTGGCTGCCGTAGCAGTGCACGAACTCGTCCTTCAGGGTGAAGGTGTCGAGCCGGCATTCGGCGCGGATGTCCCAGGCGATCTGCTTGGTCTGCGGTGCCAGTCCGCCCTGCGGCACATGCTCCTCGATCACGATCACTTGGCTGTGGCGGCGCAGCAGGTCGGCGATTCCGTCGCGGTCGAGCGGCTTCATGGTGTGGCAGACCGCCAGCGAGACCGACTTGCCGTCGGCGGCAAGCGCATCGGCCACCTGCCCGGCCATCTTGGTGATCACGCCATAGGACAGCACCGCCACGTCGGTACCCTTGCGCAGATAGCGCAACTTGCCGAATACCCACGGGTCGCTGTCCGGCCCGGTCAGCGTCGGCTCGCCGGCCTTGCCGAAGCGGAAATACACCGGCCCGCCGCGCTCGCGCTGCACCAGCCACTTGGTGGCCTCGGTCGCCTCCACCGGATCGCACGGGGCGATGATCGACATGTTGGGGATCGACCCGGCGATCGCGATGTCTTCCTGGGCGTAGTGGGTGCCGCCGAGCGTCGAGTAGATGACGCCGCCACCGATGCCGACCACGGTCACCGGCAGGTTCTGGTAGCCGAGGTCGTCGCGCACCATCTCGTACGGCCGGTACAGCGAGAACGTCGCGATGGTGTAGGCGAACGGCAGCATGCCCTTCAGCGCCAGCCCGGCGCAGATGCCGATCATCGACTGCTCGGCGACGCCGACGTTGATGAAACGCTCGGGAAACTCCTCGCGGAACTTGGCCATCGAGCCGACCGGCGAGATGTCCGAGACCACGATGTGGACGCGCGGGTCGTCCTTGGCGAGCCCGTACAGGACCTCTCCGAAGGTGTTCCTCACGACGCGATCTCCTTCAACTCGTCGATGGCCTGCTGGTACTCGGTCGGGTTCGGCGCGCGGTAATGCCAGATCGGCACGCTCTCCATGTAGCTGACGCCGCGGCCCTTGATGGTCTTGGCGATCACGAAGAACGGCTTGTCGCCCTTGCGGGCGGCGACCGCGTCGTACACAGCGCCGGAATCGTGGCCGTTGACCTCGACCGCCTCCCAGCCGAACGCCTCCAGCTTCTCGAGCAGCGGGTAGAAGCTCGGATGGGTCTCCGACGTACGGCCCAGCGACTGGAAGTCGTTGTTGTCGACCACCGCGACCAGGTTGGTCAGGCCGAGGGTCGAGGCCATCAGGATGGCTTCCCAGGTCGAGCCCTCCTGCAACTCGCCGTCCGACAGCACGCAATACACCGCACCCGGCACGTTGCCCTTGCCGGCGATGTTGCGCTCCGCGACCGCCATGCCGACGGCCATGGACAGGCCGTGGCCCAGCGACCCGGTCGACGCCTCGATCCCCGGATTGCCGTAGTCCGGGTGGGCGCCCAGGATGCCGTCGGCCGTGCAGTAGGCGTCCAGGTCCGAGGTCGGCAGCACGCCGATGTCCTCCAGCACCACATACTGCGCCATGCAGCCGTGGCCCTTGGACATCAGGAAGGTGTCCGGCGATTTTGTGCCGCCGGCCGGTGCCGGGCGCATCAGGCCGTGGTAGCAGGCGTCGACCACCTCGAGGCAGGAGAACGCCGGGGCGATGTGCAGGGCGCCGACCTTCTGCGAGATGTCGAGAATGCGGCGACGGTAGCTCTTGCAGCGCCGCCGCGATTCCGCGACGTCGAACCGGTTGTGTCCGGGCTGCGCAATCGGATGCGCGGTCATCGAGCCTCTCCCGTCAGGAAATCAGGGTCCAGTTGTAGTCGCCGGTATAGCCGGCTTCGTCGAAGATCTTCTTCCAGCCTTCCGGATAGTCGTGGGTGTGGGCGGTCAGCACCCAGTCCACGAAGATCGCCCGCTCCTCTTCGGTGCGGTAGCTGTCGACCTGCACGAAGGCCTTGCCGTCCTTGGTCACCCGCATGATCTCGCGCAACGCGGTGATCAGGTCGGGACGCTCAAGGTTGTGCAGCGTGTTCAGCGAGATCACCGCATCGAAGCTGTGGTCCGGGAACGGCAGCGAGACGGCGTTGCCTAGGTGCAGGCGGCCGATCGCTTCCGGCTCGCAATGCTTCAGGGCGTATTCCGACACGTCGAGGCCGAATGCCTCCAGCCCCGGGCAGGCGATCATGAAGTCCTTGACCAGGAATCCCTTGGCGGCGCCGATGTCCAGCACCCGCATGCCCGGCTTCAGGCCGAAATGCGCGACCATGTCCTCGGCGATCGGCACCCAGCGGCCGTCATAGCGGTAGCCGCCATAGCCGTACTCGCGCGGACCGTCGAAATAGGTCTCGCCGTATTCTCGGCTGATGCGGATGTGCTCGTCGGTCTTGGCGTGCTCGCGCGCCTTGACGTTGCGCTTGCTCTTGGGCAGGCGGGCCAGCAGGTTGACCTCGGCCATGGGAACGCTCCTCGGGTCGATCAGGCGGTGGCGGTGGCGCGCTTGTGAGTCAACGCCAGACCGTCCGCCAGCCGGGTATAGCGGAAATCGGGGAAGGCGCGAAAGGTCGCTGCCGGATCGAAGGGCCGGTAACCGTTGTGCGGCATCGGACCCGAGCGAGGGCTGCCCTTGATTGACGGCGGATTCGCCACCTGCGCGGCCGCCATCTCGGCGATCTCGCGGAAACTGTGCACGTCGCCGGTCGCGCCGTTCAGCACGCCGGTCGACCGGTGGGTGACCATGCGGCGCAGCAGGTCACCGAGATCGTCGACCAGGACATGATCGCGCCGTTCCTCGCCTTCGCCGAACAGCACGATCTCCTTGCCCTCCACCGCCAGCCGCCGGAAGCGATTCGGCCCGTAACCGTTGTGTGGATCATTGGCGCCGTAGACCAGGGTCGGGCGCAGGATACCGACCGGCACCCCGCCTTCGTCCAGTAGCATGCGCTCGCGCGACAGATGCATGACACCATGCAGCGAACCCGGTTCGGCCGGGCTCTCCTCGGTCAGCGGTCCGTCGGAATCCTTGTACACCGCATCGGACGACACGTAGATCACGTGCTCGACCGCCTGAACCTTCAATGCCGCCACGACTGCGTTCATCATCCTGATGTTGCGCTCGAGCATCGCGCCGTTCTTGCAGGGCGCCTCGGCGGCCACCACCATCAGCACGTCGTCGGGCCGCAGCCGCGCCGCCAGCGCATCCCCGGCACCGTCGGTCAGCAGGTCGACCGCCTTGCGGCCCAGCCGCTCCACGTCGACGCCGTCGCCGGCCAGGGCGTCCGCCGCGGCACCGCCGATGAAGCCGGCGCCCAGCACCACCACGCGCGCCGCGTCCTTCGGGCTTTCGGAACCGTGGGTCAGCATCAGCGTGTCTCCTGGGGTTGGTCGGCAACACCGAGGGTGATCCAGTCGAGCCCGGCCGTGCGGGCACGCTCCGGATCAAGCACCCGGTACGGGTCGATGACGATGCGGCCGCGCATCGCCGCCGCAAGCTCGGCCGGGTCGATGGTCCTGTAGGCCGGCCAAGGCGTCATGATGCACAACGCATCGGCGCCGCGAACCGTTGCGATCGGATCGGCACCGGCGGTCACAGCGATCGGCGCCGCGCGCGCAGGAACCACCGGATCGTGAACGCAGACGTCGACACCGGACAGTTCGGAGAGCAGGGCCAGCGACGGTGAATTCTTGGTCGAGTGGGTGTCCTGCTTGTAGGCGAGGCCAAGCACAGCAATGCGGGCGGACGGGTTGGCGTCCAGCACCCGGGCCTTCAGGGTGCGCGCCGCCCAACCCTTGCGCCAGGCCGAGTTCTCGATCCAGGCCTTGACGATGCCGGTGTCGGTGCCGTGCCCGGCGCCGAGCCGCATCACAGTCGCCAGGTCGCGCTCCAGGTTGCCGCCGGCAAGGCCCAGGCCGGGGGCGAGATAGCTGTATGCGCCGATCCGCCGGTCCAGCTTCAGCGAAGGCGCGATCTCGGCCCAGTCGGCGCCGACATGCTCGCAGATCTCGGCCATGGTGTTGGCGACCCCGACCGATGCGACCAGGCACATGTTGATCGAGATCTTGGCCAGTTCCGCGCTTTCGTAGCGCATCGGCAGGATCGGGCAGCCGAACGCCTCGAGATAGGCCCGGAAGGCTGTCGGAAGCGGGGCCGCCGGATCGCCGCACCCGACGATGTAGCGCTCCGGTTCCAGCGCGCGCTGCAGGGCGATGCCGAACACCAGGGTTTCCACCTGATAGTGCAGCGGCCCGCGAATGCCAGCGATCCCGCGCGTGAAGCCGGGCGGCACCTGGCTCAGGATCACCAGGGTGGCGTCGTCGCGCAGCGCCGGGCGCACCACCTCCAGCAACCGATGCACCGCCGACAGATCGCTGGCGCCGGCATCGTCGGTCGGCACGTCGGGTGCGAGGTACACCACGTCGGCGTGCGCCAGGTCGCCGGCATTGCCCGTAATCGTCAGCCTGTCGCGGTTCCCGGAGAAAGTCGCATCCAGGTCCGGCTCAGACACCGGCAACTCGCCCCGATTCAGCCGGTCGATGAGCGCAGTGTCCGGATCGAACAGGATGGTCGGAAAGCCCTTGGCGGCGGCGGCGGTACCGGACACCAGACCGAGATGGGTCATGCCGCAATAGGCGATGGTCGGACGCGCATCGGTCATGCCGGCGCCCCGAACCGGTCGAATGCCGCGTCGGCAAGACGGCGCAGTGTGCGGTTCAGCCAGATGTCGTTGCCGATCTCCGAGCCGCGCCCGGCGGCGCACAGCTCCTTGAAGTGGGCGTACTCGGCTTCCCACGTCGGATCGGACTGGACCAGGGTCACCGCTTCTTCCGGCGGGCGGCCCGAAGGCAGCACGCGGGTTCGGTGGGTGAAGGTGGTCGGTCCCCACTTGCACAACGACTCGATGTGCGCGCTGCCGTTCTCGGCAAACACATCGCAGGTGAAATGATTGCGCCAGGACAGCATCGTCATCTCGAGCTGGACCGCCGGCCCGTCGGCCGGATCGGCGGCCACCACGACCTGATCGAACGACCGGTTCTCGTGCCGACGCGCCAGACGCACGTCGAAATCCCAGGCCTCGGCGACCGGGAACCAGACCTTGAGAATGTCCAGCAGGTGCGAGCCGAGATCGGGCAGCACGCCCGCTCCCTGGTCGCGCCAGGCGCTTTCGCGCACCAGCCGTGCGGTGCCGTTGCCATAGAACATCCGCACGCTGTAGATCCGGCCGAGCGCCCCCGAGTGGATCAACTCACGCATTCGCACGTAGTGCGGCTCGAATCGGTGGTTGTAGGCGGTTACACAAACAGCACCGGTGGAGGCCGCGATCTCCGCCAATTCCTCAAGGACGGCATCGTCCTCGGCGACCAGCGGCTTCTCGACCAGCACATGCTTGCCGGCGCCCAGCAGGGTCTTCAGCAACGCCGGCTTGGGGTCATCGGGGGTACAGACCACCGCTGCGTCAAAGTCATGGAACGGTACGTCCGAGAGCTGCTTGGCGGTCGCTTCCGGCGCCACCGGATCGATCACCGCCACCACCTCGTCACCGGCGACGGCCCGGCGCTTACGTCCCTGGACGCCGTATCCAACGATCACGACCCGCATGCCGCCTCACTCACGCGCTGAAGTTGGCGCGGCGTTCGTAGGTCTCGATCTTCTTCATCACCATCGCCGGCTCGACCGGAATGTTGCCGTCGAGTTCGCACTCCGCCGCCGCCGCCATCGCCCCCAGGATCGTCGCGATCACCTCGTCGCCTGTGGTCTTGAGCGCGAGGGTGGCATAGGCCAGCAACGCATCACCGGAGCCGACCGCGTCGACCACGTGGTCAGCGAAGCTGTCGACGCCGAAGAAGGTTCGCAGTTCGCCGCCCGCCTGTCGGAACGTCATCGAGCCACGGGCGCCGAGCTTAAGGATCAGCACCTTGCACAGTGCTTCCTCGTACAACCGGGTGCCGAGCGGACGAATGACCGTGTCCTGGTCGCCAAGCGAGAAGCGGGCCTCCTTCTCGTTGGGGGTGATCAGGTCGAATCCCTTGAACTGAAGGATGTTGCCCCATCGGCTGGCGACCTGGCTGTCGGCCACCTTGAAGCGGCCTTCCGGAATGGCCGCGGTCAGCAGCGGGATCGACTCGCCGTTGAAGATGCCGTGCCGGAAATCGCAGAACATCACCGCGTCGGCGGGCACGTCACGGATCGAGCGGCACAGTTGCTTGCAGATCTGTTCCGAGATCGCCCGGTTGTCGAGCGTATCGATCTTCAGCATGCGGTAGCCGTCGGCGACGATCGCGTTCTTGTTGATCGTCGGCCGGGTCAAATCGACCACGTCGTTCAGGGTAACGCCGGCCTCGGCCAGATCGTTGCGCACGAACTCGGCCAGGGCATCGTCACCGAGCACGGTGGAGAACGTGACGTCGGCACCGGCCGCCTTCAGGTGCTTGGCGACGATGCCGGCACCGCCGACATAGTCGCGCTTGCCTTCATAGCGGACGCTGAGGGTCGGAGTCTTGCCGCTGGCTCCGATCATCGAGGTCACCGTCAGCGAGTCGACGATGGTATCGCCGACCACGTGAGCCTTGGCGCCGGACAGCCCGGCCAGCGCCTTCTTCAGATCGTCGAACGTGCGGTTCTCGCCATCCAGCAGGTTGATCAGCTTCTCGACCGCCAGGTCCGGAGGGCCGGACTCGATGATCGCCGACGACGAATAGACGATATCGCCCGGCGTGAAGATCACCTCGCCGCCATAGCTCTCGACGGCTTGCTTCTCCTCGGCGGTTCGCGGGTGCAGACCGCCCTTCTGGTATTCGTAGCCCTTCACGAAATAGTCGGGCTTGATCGTCAGGATGTTCTCGATCGGTGTGGCGTGCGGGTCGATCGTGACGTAGTCGACCGTCTCCAGCGCCGCCAGATTCAACGCGCGCAAGCCCTCGGGCACGAACGGTCGGTGATCGGCTTTCTTGACGTGATGATCGGCGGTGACGCCGACAATCAGCTTGGCGCCCTTGGAGCGGGCGTAGACCAGATGGCGGATGTGGCCCGGGTGCACCAGATCGAAGGTGCCGTGGCACATCACGATCTTCTTCTTGCGGCCGGGAGCGCCGATGATCGCCGCGATCTCGGCGGCGGTCTTGATCTTGTGCTTATAGGCGTCGTCGATCACCGCGCGTCGCCCCCTTCCTTACCCAAATAGTCGAACCATGTTTTCGTCGCCTGGGCGATGCTGTCCGGCGTCCACAGCGGCGCGTCACGCCAGTAGTCGAGCTGCGCCAGCATGCGGCCCACGCCCTCCTCGAAGCTGACTTCCTGCCGCCAGTCGAGGTCGCGCATTATCTTCGCGGTGTCCGCCCATGTACAGTCGGGCTCGCCCGGCCGCTTGGGGATGTAGGTGACCTCGCCGCCCAGCAGCTCAACCAGCCGGTTGACCGATTGCGGGTTGCCCGCCCCCAGGTTCCAGATCTCGCCGGTCTTGTCGGTCTCGGCCGCGGCCAGGAACGCCCGCGCCACGTCGGTCACGAACAGGAAGTCGCGCGACTGGGTACCGTCGCCGACCACCGTGAACGGCTGGCCGGCGATCTTCTGCCGCAGGAACACCCCGAACACGGCACCATAAGCGCCGGAAGTCCGTGAGCGGGTGCCGTAGGCGTTGAAGATCCGAACCGAGTTCACCGGCAGGCCGTAGATGTGCCGCCACTGGAACGCCGCCTGTTCGCCCTGGTATTTCGACAGGGCGTAGGGATGCTCCGGTCCGATCGGGTGGTCTTCCCGGGTTGGCGTGTCGGCCAGGCCGTAGCAGGACGACGAGGCCGCATAGACGAACTTCGCCACCCCGGCGTGCCGGGCCGCTTCCAGCACCCGCACCGTGCCCTGGACGTTGACGTCCATGTACTCGATCGGCCGCTCGATCGATGGCACGATGTCGCCGATGCCGGCGAAGTGGAACACGTAGCGCGCGCCGGTGAAGGCATCATCGTCCGGCGCCAGGGACCGGATGTCGCGGAAATCGCGGACAAGGTCCTGGTTGTCGCCGTGATGGGCGAGGTTCAGCTCACGCCCGCCGGTCAGGTTGTCGATCGCCCGGACGCGATAGCCACGTTCCAAGAGCAGGTCCACCATGTGGCCGCCGATGAAACCGGCACCACCGGTGACCACCGCGTAAGGCTTGTCCGCCATGACTGATATCCCCGATGCGTCAGGTGGCGATGGTGTAGCCCGCCGCCTTGGCGTCGCCTTCGAACATCTTCACCGTTTCCAGGCTGAACTGATCCAGGTCCTTGCCGAGACCGGAGAGCTTGGCCAGCAGATCGTTGGTCACCGTGATGATGTGGCAGCCCATGGAATCGGCCTGGATGATGTTCAGCAACTCCCGCGGACTGGCCCACAGCAGCTCGGCCTTCGGTCGCGACTTCAGGATCTCCCGGCACTCGGTCATCAGCTGGATCGGATCGCGACCGGTGTCGGCGACCCGCCCGGCGAACACCGACACGATCGCCGGGGTCGCGGGATCGAGCGCGTCGGCCACTGCCTTGACCTGACCCGGAGTCATGATCGCGGTCACGTTCACCACGACCCCGGCCTTCGACAGTGCGGAGATCGGCGCCCCCATGAAGGTGCCGGTGGTATTGGTCACCGGGATCTTGACGTTGACGTTCGGTGCCCACGACCCGATCACCCGGCCCTGCGCCGTCATGGCGTCGGCATCGTCGGCGAACACCTCGAACGAAATCGGCTTGTCGGTAATCGTGTCCAGAACCTTGCGGGCGAACGCCGGGTAGTCGGTCACGCCGGCCTTGCGCATCAGGGTCGGGTTGGTGGTCAGGCCCTTGATCCAAGGCTTCGCCGCCATCGCCTTCATGCCGTCGAGGTCGGCCCCGTCGGCGAAGATCTTGATCTTGAGGTCGTCGATCGAAGTCGCCGTCATGCTCGTCCTCCAGGTCGTCGGACCGCCTTCTCGCGGTCGAGAATCAGTGTCGCGGCCTCCGCGACATCGCGCGCCGTCAGGTCCGGCTCCACGCGTTCAGGTTCAGTATAGCCGCACTCGATTAGAACCGTCGTGCAGCCCGCCGCCAATCCAGCCCCGACATCGCGCCAGCGATCCCCCACCATGTAGCTGGCGGCGAGGTCAAGGTCGAGATCGTCGGCGGCTCGCAGCAGCATGCCGGGCGCCGGCTTTCGGCAATCGCAGCCTTCTCCCGAGTCGTGCGGACAGACATAGACCGCATCGATCGGCATCGCCGCCGCCAGTCGGCCGTGCATTGCATCCATCGTCACCGAATCGACATTGCCGCGCGCCAGTTCCGGCTGGTTGGTGACCACCACCGTCACGAAACCGGCGGCCTTGAGCGCCCCGACCGCAGCCGGTGCCTCGGGCAGGATCGTGAAACCGTCCAGGGTCAGGGCCGCGATCGGCTTGCCGTTACGCACCTCGGTCGCGACCAGGACACCGTCTCGGTCCAGGAACACCGCTGGCCGTCTGACGCTCACGACCGGGCCAGACCCTCCCACCGGTTGGCCCGCGCCATCAGGTCGGGGTGGCAGACCAGGCCATGCCAGACGACCGCCTGGAACGCCTCGGAGTGAGGGGTGATGTGGTTCGGGTCGACGGTCGGAATGACCAGGACATGGTCGCCGACCTGCTTGGTGTAGCCGCCGTCGCGCCCGACAATCCCGAGGATGGTCAGGCCGTGCTGCTTGGCATACTCCAGCGCCAACACCAGGTTCGGGCTGACGTTGCGCTCGCGCGAGCCGCCGCCGACCGAGAAGATCAGGACCGCGTCCTTGTTGCGCGCCCGGCTCACCTCGAGCCAGCCGGCGAACACGCTTTCCCAACCCTCGTCGTTGGTGCGGGCAGTCAGTTCGGCAACGTTGTCGGTCGGCGCGTAGGCTTCGATCGCACACAGCTTGCGGAAGTCGTTGACCGCATGCCCGCAATTGGCTGCCGACCCCCCGACGCCGAGGATGAACAGCCGGCCGCCCCGGGCGCGCAGGGCCACCAAGGCAGCCACCATCGCCTCGATCTCGGCCGGGTCGATGGTGCGGCAGATCTCGGCCGCCTGGGTCAGATAGGTCTCAGCGTGCGATGCCATGGGGCCTCCGGCTCGCACCGCCACCGTGATCAGGCGGCGGTGAGCTTCTGCATGGTCTTGACGTTGAAGTACTTGTCGTCGGTCAGCGAGTTCGGCAGCTTGCCGTCACGGAACGCCTGACACAGGCCGCGCACCGCGTCCTCGACCGTCCGCTTCGGCTGGAAGCCGATCTTGTTGCGGATCTTGTCGGAGTTGACGTGGTAGGAGCGGATGTCGTCGGTCGGCGTGGTGACGATGTCGATCGGCGGGCGGCCCGGGAATTCCTCCTCGACCACCGACTTGACCGCCAGCGCGATGTCGGAGATCGACATGTTCTGGTAGCCGGCGTTGAAGGTCTCGCCCTGGATCTTCTCGCCCGGCAGACCGAGCAGCATGACGTACAGGTCGGAGACGTCCTCGACATGGATGTTCGGCCGCAGCTGGCTGCCGCCGAACACCGTGATCTTGCCGTTGTTGACCGCGTGGTTGGTCAGGATGTTCACCGACAGGTCCAGGCGCATGCGCGGGCCGTAGCCGCACACCGTCGCTGGGCGGATGGTGACGCCGATGAAGTCGTCGGAAATGTGTTTCCACAGCAGCGGCTCGCACATGCCCTTGAACTTGTTGTAGTCGGTCAGCGGGACCAGCGGATGGTCCTCGGTCACGTCCGGAGCCTCCGACACGCCGTAGACCGAGCTGGTCGAGGCATAGACGAACCGCTTCACGCCGGCCTGCTTGGCGTTGACCACCATTGGCTCGAAGCAGTCGTAGTTGATCGACTTCGACAAGTTGGGGTCGAGGATGAAGCTGGGGTCGTTGGAAATGCAGGCCAGGTGGATCACCGCGTCGCAACCGGCCACCGCCTTGGCGAACGCCGCGCTGTCCCGCAGGTCGCCCTTGATCGAGGTCAGCTTCGGGTTCTGCTTCGGCAGGGTGTCGTCGCCGAAGTACTGGATGTCGAACACCACGACTTCGTAACCGGCGTCGAGCAGCTTCGGCGTCAGCACGGAGCCGACATACCCGGCGCCGCCGGTGACGAGGACGCGCTTGATGGACTGATCGGTCATGACGGGATCCCGGAAATCAACAGGTTTGCGCAGCCCGCAAGGGCTGCCGCAGTGGCGGTCGTATAGCGGTTTTGCCTCAGCGCGGCAAGGCGCGCGACGCCTCGCCGGCTCCGGGTCCCGACGGCGTCAGCTGAAGGTATCGACGCCCTCGATCGCCGGCAGCAGCGCCGGGTCGATCTGGGTCGGCGCCACGTCGAGTGCCGCGTTCATCTGCAGCAATTCCTCGGCCCGCCGCACACCCTCTTCGTCCTCGACCACGATGTCCTCGAACACGAAATGCAGTGCGGCACCGCTCTCCAGGAACCGATCGTAAATCCAGCGTCGCTTGTCGGGGTCGGTCGGCATCATGAACAGGCTGCACATCACGATGCCTTCGATCTCGTCGAGCTTGCGGAGCATCGAGTAGAGCTGCACGAAGCAGTTGTCGAAGAAGTACTCACCAACCGACAGGCGGATCTGCGCGCCTTTGCGGGTGATGTAGTCGCGCATCACCAGATTCTGAACGGTCGCGGGCATGCGCATGCCCTTGAACGACTGGTGGGTGACGTAGCCCTGGAGGCCCGAGCGGGTGCGATTGGCGCCCTCAGCCATTGAACCCCTCCGGCGCCTTGAAGTTCATGCCGATCCGGCTGGTCATCTTCGGGGTGATCGGGGTGTAGAACCGGCCCAGGCACTTCTCGTCGCTGGCGTAGGGCGTGAACAGGCCGGTCAGCCGGCAGTTGACCGACCACCGGCTCTCCGCCGTGTCGTTGCGCACGTTGCCGTGCAGCAGGATCGGCGAGAACACCAGGGTCTGGCCGTATTTCACCGGGATCCAGTGGAATTCGTTGCGGTAGGCCTCGAACAGGTCGAACTCCTTGCCACCGTCCTTCAGCGTGCTCATCCGCTCGCGAACCGTGCGGTTGATCTCCGGCCGCAGGATGTACATCGCCTTGGTGTCATAAACATCGACCAGCGGCGTCCACTCGACGACCTCGTACGGCGTCTCGGCCGACCAGACGTCGGCGTGTACCGCCAGGGTCGAGGTCTCGTCGTTCGGCATCTGGATCGACAGGTTGACCCGGTTCTGCATTGCCAGTTCGTTGCCGACCAGAGCGTCAATCGCCTTGCGCGCCAGCGACAGATAGGTCGGCCGGCACCAGGAGTGCTTGTTCAGGCCATTGAACACATGCAGGCGCAGCGCGTTGATCTCTGCGACCGTAACCCGCTCGTGAATGCCGTTCAGGAACGCGCCGTCATCGGCCGGTGGATCGCATTTCAGATGCTCGCAGGCCAATCGCACGATCTCGTGGCGGAACGCATCCAGCGCCGCACGGTCGTCGACGTCACGCACCACATAGCCGTTGGCCATGAAGTCGGCTGCAAGCGCATCCTCGCCAGGATCGGTGAAGCGGTCGGTCAGGCCCATGGAACGACTCGTCCGTCAGCGGTTTCGCCAGATCGCCCACCGTCTCTAGCGCGGACGGCGGCATCGGCCAAGAGCCACTTGCGCCCCCGGCCGTCGCGCGGATGCATCATAGTGTCGCGATACGCCGGGCGGCCTCGGCGATAACGGCATCCCAGGCGGTGCCGCGCTGACGCAGCACGGTCAAGCTGGGGTACCACGGCACCGTCTCGCCATCCTCGAACCAGAACCACAGCGGGTCGCGCTGCATCAACACCAAGCCCGGCACGCCGAGCGCGCCGGCCAGATGGGCGTTGGTGCCGGAGATTGTGACGACGGCGTCGAGGGCGGCAATCTGCGCCGCCAGTTCGTCGAGATCGTCGCGGATGTCCGCCGCAGGGTTGTCGAACGGCACCGGTCGCCGGGACGCGGCGACTTCCGCGGTTTCTTCCGGATCCGGATCATACTGCAGGCTGATCCAGGTTCCCTGCGATGCGCGCAGTACCGGCGCCAACGCTGCCAACGCAATCGACTTGCGACTGGCGGTACGCCGGTTGCCGCTGCGCCACGCCAGCCCGATATGGGGACCAGGGCCAAGAGCAGCGAACTGTTCGCGCCAATGCGCCACCCTCGCCGGATCGGCGACGAGCATTGCCGGCGCCCCCGGCGCCAATACGGCATCGCGCGGCAGCACCCCCGGCAGGCGGGCGGTCGATGATTGCGCGGTTGGGGCCGCTGCGGCGATTCGGCTGTCCGCGGGATCCATCCGCGGGACCACCGTCACGCCGGTCAGGGAACGCCCGAACAGCCCGACCAGGCGTGGGTCCGCTTCCAGTACGACCGGCGCATTGGCCCGGTGCCGAGCCTCTGCAACCAAGGTCGCGAACAGGATCTCGTCACCGACCCCGAACTGCCCCCACAGCAACAACGGCCCGCCCGAAACCGGTGTCCCGGTCCAAAGTGGCGGACTGAACAACCGCTGCCGAGAGTCTGGCTCCGGATCGAGCCAACGGGCAGCATAGTCGTCACCGCCGCTCCAATCCCGCCGGCCCAGGCGAATCCAGCCCCGCGACCAGCGCGCTCGGGTGTCGCTCGGATCGAGCCGCAGCGCCCGGTCCAGATCGTCCAGGGCGACCGACTTCCGGCCGACCTCGATCAACGCCATGGCCCGGTTGATCAGGCACTCGATGTCATCGGGTTCCTGCGCAAGCACCCGGTCCAGCAGGACCACCGCGCCCCGAGCGTCACCGGCTTCCTGCCGAAGCGCCGCCGCGATCTTCAGTGTGCCCACGCTTGCGTCCGGCAGGACCGCGCCGCGCAGGTATCCAGCCTGATGCTCCGAAACCGTGCCCAGCAGGCCCCATGCACCGGCATGGGTCGGATGCAGCAGCAAGCAGCGGCGCAATGCGGGGACGGCGCGTGCGGTGTCTTCGCTACGGCTTCGGGCCAGACCAAGGCTATACCAAGGGCGTGAATTCCCGGGCACCTGTCCGGCGATCGCTTCAAACGCGTCGCCGGCCGCGTTCCAGTCGGATGCGGCTATCGCGGCCCGAGCCGCACGATCGAGCCCGTCGAGCCCCTCGGTCACGCCGGATCCGGCATTGCGCCGGGAAATCCGTCGGCAACCGCGTTCGATGTGATGCGCGGCAGGTTCCCGGTCGCAACCTGCTCGATCAAGGCGATCTGCTGAGGCAGGCAAACCGTCTCAAGGTCGTAGTTCCGCACCGCGTAGTCGCGCGCAGCCGCGGAATATCGGGATCGCGTTTCCGGATCGTCCAGCAAGGTACATATACGATTCACCATCGCCTCGCCGTCGAAGTAGTCGACCAGGGCCCCGGTCTCACCATCGCGCAAGACCTCGCAGACCGGCGGCGTGGACGACGCCACCATGCAGCATCCGGTCGACATCGACTCCAGCATCGACCAGGACAGCACGAACGGATATGTCAGATAGGTGTGAACGCGGGAAACCCGAAGCACCCGCAGATAATACTCGTAGGGTACACGGCCGACGAAATGCACGCGCCGCGGATCGATCCGCACCTCGGCCAGCATCTTCTCGCGCCAGCTTCTGGCATCGCCGGGCAGTCCCCCATAGCTGGCGTCATCGCCACCGACCAGCACGACGTGGGCATTGGGGCGCCGCTTCAGCAGCGCCGGCAGCGCCCGCATGAATCGATCGAAGCCGCGGTAGGGTTCCAGGTTGCGCGCGATATACGTGATCACCTCGTCGTCGCGCGACAGAACGGTACCGTTCGGCAACGGCAGGCGCGCCGTTGCGTCCGGCGTGCACAGCGTAGTGCGAATGCCATCATGGATCACCGACATCCGCGATCGGTAGGCGGCGGGTTGCTGCTGCCACTGCCACTGGGTCGGCGTAACCGACCAGTCGGCCGCTTCAAGACTCAGCAGCAGATGAACGTTGCGGGCACGGGATCGGCAAATAATGTCGAATTCCGGCTCCTTCGCCATGTCGAAGCCGACGTCGGAACCGCGCCCGCGGTAGTAGTACTCCGCATAGACCAGCAACGGCACGTTGGGGAACACATCCTTAAGGAACAACGCCTCGCCCCAACCGGAATGCACGCACATCACGTCGGGGGTGAAACCGGAAGCCTTCAGCGCTATCGCCTCACGGGCCACCGCCTGGCCGTACAGCAGGTGCTCGTCCAGGAATCTGACGTAGTGGTGCCCGTCGATCTTGGGCTCGCGACTCAGGTCATACCGGATCTTGCGGACACCCGGCATCTCCACGTCCTTGCGCCGGGTCAGAAAGACGACCTCGTTCTTCGGATCGCGAGCGTAGTGGGATGCCAGGTGCGCGTATTGCGCCGGCATGTTCTGGTGGACGAACAGGATACGCACGGGGATATCCGATCGGGCGATTATTCGGCGGCGATCTGTTTATCCGCTCGGGTCGGACGATGCAAACGGTCGCCACCTCGAACGGCCGGGCCACGAGATCGCGGCCTCGCGCAGCTCCGACGCAATCCGGTCGATCACGTCGTTCCAGACACCGGCCTGCGTCTGTCGGAACAGACGCATGGATCGGTACCAGGGCGTCCACTCGCTGTCGTAGCCCCATCGCCAATCCGCAACCTGCGCCAGCATCGTCCATACCGGCACCCCGAGCGCGCCGGCGATGTGGGCCACCGAGGTGTCGACGGTGATGACCAGATCCATCTGGTCGACCATGGCGGCCGTGTCAGCGAAGTCGTCGATGTATGGCGCAAGGTCCGACACCCGGCGGTCGCTCGGAACCGCCCGCCGGTCATCTGACACCTGCAGGCTGAAGAATTCGATCTGCGGAATGGTAAGGAGGGGGATGAGTTCCTCGAATGAGGTCTGCCGCAGCGCGTTCAGTGAATGCTCCGAGCGCCCCGTCCAGCACAGTCCGACCCGAAACACACCGTTGTCCGCCGGACGATGCCTCGGCTCCGCAGGCGTCAGGTAGCGCGTCGGAGCGGGCAGCGTGTCCCTGTCGACGCCGAGGCGAGCCGGCAGGCTCATCAGCATCTCGACACCGTCGTAGCCGGCCAGCGATCCGGTCGGCCACAACGGCGCAGTCGACGCCACGCCGGAAGCCGTGCGAACCAGGCGTTCAAGGTTTTCCGGACAGGCGACGGTCACCTCCAGCCCCTGATCTGCCAGCGGCCGTATGAAGCGCAGAAACTGAACCGTATCCCCGGCCCCCTGCTCGGTTACGACCAACAGGTGCCGGACCCGATCCGAATATCGACCATCCCAGGCGCGAAGCCCCAGCGTGCCGTAGCCCTTCAGCGCAATGCGTCGCTCGGGGCGGTGCTCGTACTCGGCAAAACCCTCTCGATAGTCGCCCGAAGCCAACAGACTCAATCCCAGAGCCGACCTCGCATCCGGCAGTCCAGGGCGGCATCGCACCGCCCGCTGACGGCAGACGAACGCCGCATCAAACTCGGCCGCGTGTCGGCGGGCGGTTCCCAGATTGGCCCAGACCTCGCCAGCATCGGGTTGAAGCATGAGAGCTCGGCAGAAGTGAACAGCCGCTGCGCTCGGGTTGCTCAACCGCTGCCGGACCAGACCCGCCTGGTTGTGTGGCCGAGGGTCGTCGGGCCGGTGTCGGCACAGTTCATCAGCCCATCGGACAGCGTTCGACATCTGCCCCTTGACGATCAGGCGCGGCACGAGCTGCAGGCCGTCCTCGTAGTCGATCTCTCCGGGCTCGGAAGTCACCGTTCGACCTCCGCCTGCCAGAACGTAATCAGTTCGCGTTCCATACGCTCCAGGGTGTACTCCGACGCGGTCTCGCGCGCCGATGCTATCCGTCGGCGTCCCGCGTCCGTATCGATCTCGCGCATTGCCTCGGCCAATCGATCGGTGCAGCCCAACCAGTCTTCCGGTTCGCACCAATGCCCGTTGTCCGGCGTCGCGAACGACCGCCCACCATCGCCCGTGAAGCCCACCACCAGGCAACCGCTGGCCATGGCTTCGATGGGCGGCAATCCAAAACCCTCGATACGCCCGAGCGCGAGGAACACCGCGCTCTCGCCAAGGATCTTTGCAACCTCGGTTTCCGGCCTGTTCGAAATCTCAACCCAGGGCACGTCGGCCAGTTCCGGGTATCGCTGGCGAAAGGTGCCCTCGATGAAGCGGGCTTCGATCTTCATCTTTCTCGGCATGACGGCGATCTGCCGCCGTTTCTCCGCCGGCTTGAACAGCTCGTGGTTGATCGCGTTGTGAATGATCGGGGCGCGATCCAGGCCCATCACGCCGGTCAGATAGTCGGAAATCACCTCGCTGCAGCAGAACACGGTGTCGATACCGGCCTCCGCATAGCTCCGGGCATGCTGCAGACCGTGATAGATGTAGAAGTGGTTCTGGCAGAACACGTAGCGACGGATGGGGTGCTTGCTGAGTTGCCGGACGTAGACGTCCCACGGCTCGGGGATGACGAAGAGATCGTCCGGGTGGATACGGAACTCGGGGACCAGCGATTCGGTCGGCACAATCTCGGAGAAATGCGAGTCGCGCTGCTCGTCGATCAACAGGATCCGGGCGTCGAAACCGTTCCGAACCAGCATCGCGACATGGTGATGCGCTATCCGCACTCCCCCGAGCGGATAGCCAAAGTGCTTCGAGAGATAAAGTATACGGCGGGTGCTCCGCACCATCGTGCGGCCATCCACTCGGCCGTGTTCCGTCATGGTTCCCGCAAAGAATCCGAAATGCTGCGGGAAATCGGTTCGATCAGGTACGTCAGCAGGGTCTTCTCGCCGACACCGATCATCGCGGTGGCCGGCATGCCTGCGGTCAGTTCGGTGTCATGCAGAATGTGCTCCCGCGACACCGCATCCAGCTTGATGATCGCCCGATAATACGGCGGGGAACCATCCGGATCCTGGACAGCATCGGAGGAGATGGACTCGAGATACCCTTCGATTGGGTGCGTAAACCGCTGGCTGAACGAAGTCATTCGAACCTGAACCTTGGTGACCCCATTGTTAAGCGAATCGATGTCGCGCGGCTTGACCTTCACGTAGACGACCAGATCTTCGTCCTCCGGTACGATCTGCATGAGCGGCTCGCGGCTGCCGATGACCTGCCCGATCGTGAAAACGGTCAGGTCTATGACCCGCCCGGTCCGGGGCGCCCGGATATCCAGCCTCCGGACCGACGCCGATATCACTGGCCGCTGTTCGTTCAGATCCTGGAGTCTGGATCCCACCGCATCGAGCTGCGCCGCCACCTCGCGCTGCAGGTCCCGCTCCATCTGGACCACGCGCTGCTCGAACTCCGATATCTGCTTCTCGTACTGCGCGATCGAACCGTTCAACCGCCCGGTTTGGCCTCGAATTGCCGCCTGGTTGCGCTGCAACGCCAGCAGCCGCGGCAAGCGCTCCAAACCCTTCTCATAGAGCTCACGCACCGAACCGAGCTCTCGCTCGATCAGTTCGGCCTGGGTCTGTAGGGCCGCCAGCTCGACCCTGGTCGCGTCGATCTGGACGTTTGCCTGATCGACCTGACCGAGCATCAGCTTGACTAGGCCGTCGCGTGACTGCTGGCGCGACCGGAACACAGCGCGCTGCCCCGCCACGAGTTCCGCAATTTCGGGGTCTCCCAACTCGTCGAGCACCTCCTTCGGAAAGTCGATGCTCTCGAGCGCGTCCCGTTCGGCCAGCAATCGGGCCTGCTCCGCCAGCGCTCCCAGATACCGCCGCCGCAGCGTATTGGACTGAGCCCGATCCCGGGTGGGATCAAGGCGCAGCAGGACGTCGCCCTGCTCGACGCGCTGCCCCTCCCGAACGTAGATTTCCGCGACGATTCCACCTTCCGGATGTTGAACGATCTTGCGGTTGTTCTCGACCCGCAGTTCGCCCGTTGCCATCACCGAGCTTTGCAGCGGAGCGAACGCTGCGAAGCCGCCGAAGCCGCCGAAAAACGCCAGGACAATCAAATAACCAATCGAAATGGCCGACGTCCATTGGGGGCGGGCGTTCTTTGAGATCTCCTGGTACGGATCAAAGACGTTGACCAGGGCAGGAGTGGGGGCGGTATCCCGTTCGACGATGGTCATGACGACGCTCGACTGGCGATGGATGGAGAGTCCTGACTGGCCGCAATCTGCGGTTTGGTCTGGGCCGGCACAGGGCCAACGACCTCGTCCCGGGCGGCGAACTTGTGAACCACGCCGTCGCGCAGGATCAGCACCTTGTCCACGTGCTGCAGTACGTTGATCCGGTGGGCAATCAGAACCACGGTGCACCCCCGGGCCTTGAGGGCATGCAACGTGTCCTTCAACGCCTCCTCGCCCTGGCTGTCCAGGTTGGAGTTCGGTTCATCCAGAACCACGAACAGCGGATCGCCGTAGAGCGCGCGGGCCAATCCGATCCGCTGACGCTGACCACCGGACATGATCGCACCGGCATCGCCAACGGGCGTGTCGTACTCCCTTGGAAGACGCTGGATGATCTCGTGCAGCCCAGCGAGTTCGGCCGCCTTGATGATGGCCTGCGGGCTGGCGTTCGGTTCCAGCCGGCAGATGTTTTCGCGCACGGTTCCGTCAAACAGCGCGACCGCCTGGGGCAGATAACCAAGATAGCGGCCCAGGTCTTCAGATGGCCAGGCATAGACGTCCGTGCCATCGAGCCGAACGTGACCATGGGTCGGCGCGTCGATGCCAACCATCAGGGTTGCCAATGTGGTCTTCCCCGCACCCGATGGGCCGATCACCCCGATGATCTCGCCAGCCTCGATTTCCAGGCTGACGTTGGACAGGATCGGGCGATCGACGCCCGGCACCGTGTACGTGACGTTCTCGATCGAGATGTGCCCCTTGGGCTTCGGCGGCACGACGCTCAACCTGGGCCGTTCGATCATCGACGCCAGGATTTCGTCCATTTCTTTGTAGGAACTCAAAGCTTCCAGCATGCTGCGGTAACTGCCGATCATGGACTCGAGCGGCATAAGAGCCCGCCCGACCAGGATGACCGATGCCATCATCACGCCCGGGCTCATTGTACTGCCCGGCTGGATCATCTGGTAGGCCGCCGACGTCATGATGGTGATCTGGATCACCATTCGCGTCCATTTGGATGCTGCGTTGATAAGCGCCGACCGGCGAGAAGCGATCGACTGGTGATAGATCGATGCCTCGGAACCCTCAGACCAGGTCCGGACGATGGTCGGCGTCATGCCCATGGCCTCAACCACGTCGGCGTTGCGCGCAGCGGCAGAGGCTCGCTTGTAGGATGGCGCCATCGCCTTTTGAGCCCGCATCAACGCCCCGCGTGACGCGCGATCATTCAGATAGGCGAACATGAACAGAGCAATCGCACCGACGATCGAGACCAAGCCGACCGTCGGATTCATGATGAACAGGACCCCCATGAACACCGGAATCCAAGGAATATCCATGATGGCGTAGATCGAGTTGCTCGTCAGAAAGGCCTTGAGCTGGTTGAACTGCTGCAGGATCGTCGCGCCGCGCGTGTTGCCGCGCTTCACCGAATGAGCCAGCGACGCGTGCAACAGCCGGGCCGTCAGGTTCCGATCGAGATAATTCCCGATCTCGATCAGAACAGCCGACCGGGCGACGTCGACGGCGCCTTGAATCGCCAATGCAAACAGCGCCATGGCAAACAGCATGCCAAGCGTCGCCACGCTGTAGCTGCTGAGCACCTTGTCGAAGACCGCGAACATGTAGATCGGTAAGGTCAAGATGAACAGGTTGACCGCGAAGCTGAACACAGCGACCGCCCCGAACGCGGTCCGGCAGCGCTTGAACGCGTCCTTCAGCGCATCCTTGGCATCGACGCGGCGGTCAGAGTCGGTCATTGAAGCACCTGTCCTGCAGAGTTGGCGCCTGTGTTTCCGGCGCCATTTTGCCATACTACCTTGCCCGGAGTGGGCACGCACGCACGCGTCCGGCGGCATTTGACCGCACAGCGGCGATCCGCTAAAGCGGGCGCGCGCCGCGCCGCCGCATTACGAGTATCTGTCATGATGAATGCTGAACCGATCGGATCGCCGTTTCGTGTGTTCGTCGGCTACGACAGCCGGGAAGATGTAGCCTTTCGCGTCTGCGAATTGTCGTTGCGTCATCGATCCTCGATCGCGCTGGACATCCGGCCGATCGTACAGACGGAGATGCGGTCCCGAGGCCTGTACTGGCGTTCAAAGGATCCGCTTGCGTCCACGGAGTTCACATACTCGCGGTTTCTTACACCCTACCTTGCAGGCTATCAAGGGTGGGCGCTGTTCTGCGACTGCGACTTCCTTTGGCTGTCCGACATTGCCGAACTCGTGGCAAAGGCCGATCGCGATGCCGCGGTGATGTGTGTTCACCACGACCACCACCCGACAGAGGCGACCAAGATGGATGGCGCCGTCCAGACGACCTATCCACGGAAGAACTGGTCCAGCCTGATGCTGTTCAACTGCGGACATCCGATGACCCGCAGCCTGACGCCCGAAGTCGTCAACACCCAGACCGGGGCCTATCTGCACCGGATGCAGTGGGCTGCGGATTCACAGATCGGCGCGCTGCCATCGTCCTGGAATTGGCTTGAGGGTAGTATGGCCAGACCGGAATCCGGTACGCCCGACGCGATCCACTACACGCGCGGTGGGCCGTGGTTCGACGATTGGCAGGATGTCGACTACGGCGAACTCTGGCGGGCCGAACAAGCGAAATTGCAGAACCCAATGACAGCCGTCCACGATTGATCAACGACGCCACTGGCAATGATCTGTCGGGACGACAGGGAGAGATACAGGATGAAGAAGGCATTGATCATCGGCGGCGGGTTCGCTGGCTGCGCGGCGGCACACCAGATCGAGCTGATTGGTGGCTGGGACGTGACGCTGGTGGAACGGGCGCCGTTCCTGGGCGGCGGCGTGAAGACGCATTGGCGCGGAGGGCACCCGTTCACTTTCGGGCCCCGCCACTTCCTGACGCCGATGCCGGAATTGTTCGACTACCTGAACGCGATCGTGCCGATGCGCAAGCTGGACCACGAGTTCATCACCCATGTCGAACCGGATCGCAATTTCTACACGTTCCCGATTCACAAGGACGACATCCCGCGCATGCCGGATCGCGAGGCGATCGAGCGTGAGCTCGCTGAATCGCAGGAGATCCGTGGCTGGACTGCGGCGAAGAACTTCGAGGAGTACTGGATCGCGTCGGTCGGCCCGACGCTCTACGGCAAAATGGTCGACAAGTACTCCCGCAAGATGTGGCAGGTCGCCAGCAACACCATGCTCGACGATTTCGGCTGGTCGCCGAAGGGCGTCGCCATCAAGGAAGGCCCGCGCGAAGGCTGGGACACAGCAATCTCGGCCTACCCGCTGGCGCCCGATGGATACGACCGGTACTTCGACGTCGCGACAGCGGGGGCGACGGTCAAGCTGGGAACCGAGATCGAGGCATTCGACATCCCGAACAAGCGGGTGCAGATCGCCGGCGAATGGCATGCCTACGACGTTATCGTGAACACCGTCTCACCCGACATGCTGTTGAACTACGCGTACGGCGAGCTGCCGTATGTCGGCCGTGAATTCATCACGATCATCCTGCCGGTGGAGCACGCCTTTCCGGAGAAGGTCTACTTCACTTACTACGCTGGCGACGAGCCTTACACCCGGATCGTCGAGTACAAGAAGTTCACCCAGCACAAATCCCCTTCGACCCTGCTTGGAATCGAGATTTCGAGCCACAAGAACAAGCTGTACCCGATGCCGATCAAGAAAGAGATCGCACGGGCATACCAGTACTTCGACGCCATGCCAGACGGGGTGGTCTCCATGGGGCGCGCCGGCAGCTACAAGTACATCGACATCGACGACATCGTCTGGCAGGCGATGAAGATGGCTGAGGAACTCAAGCAGGGCGGGTTCTCGCACCCGGTGCCGGTCTATGGGGCCGACCAGGCGGCACCGAACCTCCTGACCCAGAAGATGGTCGACGCGAACATTGTGCCCGGCGGACCCGAAACCGGCACCCGGTAATCTGGTTGCGGCGCCGGTCGCTACTGACCGCGCCGCACCCGGTTCGCCACGAGACTCATCGGCGACACCCAGTCATCCGGCTGGGTCTGCCAGGCGCAACGGGCGGTGGGCAGCCAGCGGGTCGTCTCCGAGCCCCGCGCGTACCGCCAATCATCCTGGACGATCCGCGTCACCACGTGGACCGGCTTGCCGAGCCCGTGCGCCATGGCGACCGTGGAGTTGGCGACCGACACGACAGTGTCCATGGCGGCGACCTGGGCGCCCCACCCGTCGATATTCTCATAGGCGTTGATCTCCGGATCGGTGATCAGTTCCACGCCAAAACGCTCGCGCACCAGGCGGACATCGTCACTGACGTCGCCATACTGGAGCGACACGAAGATGGTGTCCTCCAGTGCAAAGACTGCCTCCCAGGCGTCCAGCGGTACTTCGAACGACCGAACCTGGACCGGCTTGATGCTGCGCCACGACACCCCGACGATCCGCTTGCCTGGCCTGCCCGCGGCGTACCGTTTCCGCAGTCGGGCGGTCTGTTCGGCATCAGGGCGCAGGTATCCGGTCGGCACCGGCTTGGTTCCCGCGCCAAAGGGCAGCATGAGCCCGCCAAGCGACGCCTGCAGATCGCACGCAGCGACCGCCTCCTCGGTTCCGGACTCGCCCCGGCCTCGAACCTCGATGTTCGGAAACGAGCGCGCCATCGTTCTTACCAAGCTGCCCGCCAGTTCGAGCACGACATGCCCGACCCGGCCCGCGGCCCACGACAGATAACTGGCGAACCAGAGTTCATCACCAATCCCCTGCTCTCCCCACACCGCAAGCCTCGCATCCGGCCGATGCTCGCCCTGCCATACAGGCATCGCCAGGGTCGGTTCGCTTCCCAACCGGCGCGACGACGAGAAACTGGGCACCTGCCATCGGACCTCATAACGGCGCACACCGTCGGCCGGATCGCCATCGCCGAGCTCAAGCATGGCGCGGGAAAACCGGAACATCGGGCGGTCATCGAGGTCGACCGCCTGGTCAAACAGCGTTCGGGATTCCTGCAACCGGCTCTGGTGGCGGCGAATGACCGCAAGGTTGTAGTAGGCATCGGCGACCGACGGCGCGGCCAGCAGCGAGAACCGTCCCAGTCGGCTGGCCGACGGCAGGTCGCAGGCCTGAAATGCCAGGGTGCTGAGGTTCATATACCCGGATCCGACTTCCGGCTGCCGCACCATTGCTTCGCGCAGGACCGACCTGGCTTCGTCCAAGGCATTGACCTTCACGAGGCCCGCACCGAAATTCGCCAGGCATTCCGCTCGTCGGCTCGGATCGACGATCAGGCCTCGACGGTGCGCACGGACCGATTCCCCGAACCGTTCCGCCCTGACGAGTTCCGAGCCCAGGGCTCCCAGGCAGTGAAACGAATCAGGGGTCAGCAGCACGGCACGGCGGCCCTCTCGAACCGACGCCTTGTGGTCGCCTGACCGGCGATACTGGATCGCCAACATCGTGCGAACCATGGCCGCCAGCGGCTGGAGCGCCGCAAGCGACTTCAGGACGACCATGGCTTCAGCATTGCGAAGCGTGCTGCTGTAGACATGAGCGATCGCGAGCAGCAGTTCCGGCGACCGGACACCGTCGGGAATCGGAAGCCGTTCGACGGCGGCCACGGCTTCGTGCGTGCGGCCCGCCCCCGAGAGACGCGTCAGATACTCGACCCATATCTCATTGGAGTATGGATTGGACACCGCAGCGTAGGCATACCAGCGCAGGGCATCATCGCTGGCAGCACCATGCGAGCAAAGCTTCGCAAATACCGAGATCGTCGAGGCGTTTTCCGGGGAGATCAGCAATGACTGGCGCAACCGCCACATCGCATTCTCGGTTTCCCCACGATCCTTCGCGAGCACACCGAGATTCCGGGCGATGGCGGGATCCCCAACGGCCGCTGCTGCGGCCGCCTGTTCGATCCACGGACGTCGAGCATGCCTTCCCTTCGACGCCGCAGCCAGGTTGACGTAGGGGGCGGCGGTACCGGGAGCCGTGACGATTGCTTGCCGCCATCCATGGATCGCGTCTTCGGTCCTGCCAGCACCCCAAGCTGCCCGTGCACGTGCAAGCAGCGTGTCGGCACTCGGTACTTGGTCGGTCAGGGTCACCGTACCGGTCATTTCCCCGACGTTGCGTCCTCGTTCGGGATGCCCAGCTTGCTGGAGGTCGGATGGTCATCCAGCCGGACCCACCCACCAGTCTCCATGCTGGCATAGAGCGCGTGGACAAGCCGGAGCGAGGTGAGCGCTTCATCGACGTCGATCGGCGGAGGCGTCCCATTCTCCAGGGCGTCCAGAACCTCTCCGAGCAGCGGTCCGTGGCCCAGGCCGTAGCTGGTCGGGACGTCCTGGCTGAATGTCTCGGCCGCCCGCTCGTCTCCCTGCCGGGGCTCGACTGGGTGCCAAAGCTCGACTCGGTTCAGCGCCCGACCGCCGATCTTGGCCATGGCCTGCTCACCAACGAGATGCAGCGATGCCTCAAAATCGTCGTCCCGAGCGGACGTCGTCGCTTCGATGGTGCCCAGTGCGCCCGACTTGAAACGAACCAGGCCGATCGCGGTGTCTTCGGCCTCCAGGCGGTTCAGGACGGCCGCGCCGGCGGCGCATACCGAGTCGATCGGGCCCCCCAGCCACTGGAGAGCATCGAGATGATGGATCGCCTGCTGCGCCAGCACGCCGCCGTCCATCGACCATCGACCATGCCAGGGGTCGTCGTAGTAGTCCTGATGGCGGGACCAGTGCACGCGGACACCGGCGGTCACCAGCCGTCCGATCCGGCCCTCGCTGACCATCTCCCGGACAAACCGCATTGCCGGATTGTAGCGGTTCTGCTTGATGACGGCGCACATGACACCCTTGGCCTTCGCAGCGTCGCGAACCCTCTCGGCGTCCTCCGGCCGCAACGCAACGGGCTTTTCAACAACCACATTGATGCCGGCTTCGATCAGCTCGAGGGCATGCCGGGCGTGATGACCCGATTCGGTGAGGATGCAGACCAGGTCCGGTCGCTCCGCGATAAGCGCCGGAATGCTGTGAACCGGCTTTCCGCCGACCGCATCGGTGAAGGCCTGCGCCTTGCCGGCGTCGAGATCGGCGGCGGCGATTACCTCAACCCGATCGGACAGTTCCGTACCCAGAACCTCACGATACCGGGCGGACACTCGTCCACAGCCGAGGACTCCGATCCGCCATTTGTGCCGCGACACGGTCATAGAATGCTCCCTTGCTTAGGTCCGTGCCTTGATAAGCCTGACAGCACGTTCGTCAACACCGCCGTATGCCAGCTAGTTCAGCGATGGCCCCGGCTGCGTTACCAGGAACGATGACAGCCGCGTCCGCAAATCAGTCACTACGGCATCCCAGCGTTCAGAAGGATCCCGGAAGAACAGACGCATGCTGGGAGCCCATGGCACAAACGGCGTTCCAAACTGTTGCCAGATCACGCGTTCGCGCGACGACCGGAACACATAGGCGGGACATCCGACGGCCCCAGCCATCCAAGCCAAAGAAATCATTGGCGTAACGGCGGCATCGCTGACCTGAAGCAGTGCCAGCACATCTTCCAGGTCATTGGTCAGGTCGACACCCTCGGGTGTGACGAACTCGAACCCGAGTTGCTGGCCGAGTTCATAGAGACGCTCTTTCTCTTCATCCGTCGACGAGTACTGGAGATTGACCGCGACCGTCCCGGCTGGAATCGCCGCCGCAAGTTCTTCAACGGACAAGTACTGCTGGTTTCGATTTCGATTTCTCAGCTTGCTGCGCCAGGACAAGGCGAGACGCGGGCGGCCCGGGTAACGCTCGTTCAACCATCGGTGCCATCGCTCGAGCCGCGCAGGTTCAAGCGTCAACCGGGCGGGAAACCGTTCACCGCGCCGGTCGGTCCAATCCCAGTTGTCGCGGATCAGGAACTTCAGCTCCGCGACGTAGTGCTGAGGAACGTGCAGCATCGGAACCTTGAAGCGCAGTCCGGGATCACGGATTGTCGGATGGCCCTTCAACGAGCGCGGAATGAACTCGATCCCTTCGTAGGTTCGAGCCAGCAGGTCGACCAGGCGCGGGTCGCAATCGACGACGAGACGCCGGGTGTCCCGCCGCAGCAGCGGCAGGTACCAGGACAGCATGATCTCGTCACCCATGCCCTGCTCCATGAAGGTAAGGAGCTTGGAGTCCGGGTTGGCGTTCGGACCGCGCCAGATCGGCAGCCTGATGTTGCGTTTCGGGGACGGGAATCCGGGAGTGGCCCAGCGTGCCTCAATACGATTGAAGCCGGTCTCCAACTCGCCGATCATCAGCATCGACATGCCGGTATTGAACCGTGCGGACGCCTCCATGTCCTTGTCGTTGTCGTCCTTGGCAAGAATTTCGGCGTACTGGAACGCGTTGACTGCCTCGCCATAGTCTCCAAGGGTTCGCACATACGTGCCGTAGTTCACCCAGCACGTCGCGCGCTTCGGACGTGTCGCAATAGCCCATTTGACGTAGTGAACTGCGGCGTGAATGTCGTCGACGTGGGTATGGACCATGCTCATCAGGTTGCTCGCCCGCTGATAGTCCGGCTTCAGCACGAGAGCGCGTTTCAGTTCCCGGAACGCTTCCGCGGTACGCTCCTGCTCATCCAGGAACAGCCCGTAGTTGTAGTGAAGGGCGTGATAGACGGGAAACTGCTTGACGATCTCGGGCCACAGCTTCGTCGCCAGGTCGTATGCTTCTATATTCTTGTACAGGCCGGCGAGCGAGTCCCAGACCCTTGGGTCGGCGGGCTTTGTGGCAACGACCGACTCCACCCAATGGCGGGCTCGCTGGACCGCCACGTCCTTGTTCGGTTCGAGCTCCTTGAGTCGGCAGAACAACTCACAGGTGCGGTTTATCAACCCAAGGTGATTCGGGGCTTCCCGAAGGAGAAGGGTGTTGGCGGCAATCCCATGGTTTGGCCATTTGACCCTGTGGGTAAGTTCACCCGCTCGGGCCAGGCGGCGAAGGTCTCCCGGAACCAGACAGCACGCCTGCCACACCCAGGCTGCATGCCTTATCGGCTGACGACCCCGGCCGAGGTCGCTGTCGAGCGCATCTATGGCGTCAAGCGCTGCCGGGTTCAGAGCCAAGAGCCGGCGCGCGGCGTTGTACCGGCGGGGGTCATCCGGCGGCGCCGTCTCAATCAGGTCCTGCAAGGCCTGCTCGAGGAAGCGTCCGGGCGCGGCTGCCGCGCGGGCCAGGTACGCCACAGCTCGCTTACCGGCCTGGGCCGGCGGGAGTTCCGACAGGCGGCTGCCGATCTTGTAGGCGGTGTCCGGGTCGATCCGCCCGACATCATCGTCGCGGAGCGTTGCGATCGCCGCATCGGGCGAGCCTGCCGAAAGATGCAGGAGTGCGAGCAGCGCGCGCGGACGAACATCCTGCGAGAACAGATCGGCGGCTTGCTGGGCGGTGGCGAGGGCCGCATCGGCATTTCCCGCCATTTCCTGGATACGCGCTAGGTTCAGATAGGCGCGGGGATCGGCGTGATGCTCGACCCGGCTCGCGCGCATGAAGTATCGGACAGCGCCGCAAACATCCTGGGTCCGCACCGAGATCTGTCCAGCCAGGGTCAGCGCCGGTGCCGACGAGGGTTGCTCCATCAGAGCTCGCCGAACGCAATGGCGGGCGCGGGTGAACTCCCCGCCCTGGAGCAGCCAGTGCGCGCGCTTGAGCGGGTCAGTCTCCGCTCGCTGCTTGGTCGGGTCCATTGAGTCTCGAACGTGAATTGATCAGCACGAAGTACAAACGAAAGAGGGGCGCTCGATGAGCGCCCCTCCCCGATATTTAGTCGACTTTTGAGATCAGAGGAACTCGAAGTCGTTGATGTCGACGACCGAGATACCGGTCAGCTTGATCATCAGGTAGTTGCTCGCGTTGCCATGGATCATGACGACCAGATCGGAACCCGAGGAGACGTAGGCAATCGTGTTGACACCGCCGAAAGTAACCGCACTGCCAGTCACGCCCGGAGTACCGGCCGTGCTCACGATGCCTGTCAGCAGCTGGATCTTATCGGTGCCGCGTGCGAACCCGGAGATCAGGTGGACCGAGGCGTTCGCCGCGGTGAAGCCACTGATCGCCCCAGAAACCACGGTCGTACCGAAGATGAACCGATCCGCGCCATCGCCCCCGATCAGGGTGTCGGACTGGAACGTGCTGCCACCCGCAATCAGCGAGTCGTCGCCATCGCCACCGGACATCACTTCGTTGCCGCTGCCGCTGAACAGCACATCGTTCCCGGCACCACCATACAGCACGTCGGTGCCATCGCCGCCGGACAGGGTGTCGTTGCCCTCTCCGCCGTACATGATGGACGCGCCCGAAAGGCCGATCAGCAAGTCGTTCCCGCTACCGCCAACAAGGGTGTCAGCACCCTCGGAGCCGCTCAGGGTGTCGTTGCCGTCACCGCCCGACAGGAGATCGTTGCCGGTACCACCGAGCATCAGATCATTGCCGCCACCGCCAAAGAACGCGAAGGTGAAGTCACCCAGCGCACCCTGCAGGGTGTCGTCGCCGTCACCGCCGTACACAACCTGCAGACCAGCGAACGCGATCGATGCGCCCGAGAAGCTGATCAGGTCGTTGCCGGCGCCGCCGTAGAGCAGCACGTTGCCCGACAGGCCAGTGGAGGACAGGATGGTGTCGTTGCCGTCACCACCATAAACGGTGTCAGCGCCATTGCCCGCCAGGATCAAGTCGTTGCCCGTGGCACCCATGATCGAGTCGGCACCCTCACCACCGGTGATGCTGTCGTTGCCGTCGCCGCCGTACAGGACGTCGCCGTTGGTACCACCGATCAGGATGTCCGCACCCAGGTTGCCCCAGAGGACGTCGGCACCTTCGCCGCCGGACAGGATGTCGTTGCCCTGACCGCCATACGCTATGTCGTTTCCGGCGCCGCCCGACAGCGTGTCATTGCCGAGGTTGCCATACACCAAGTCAGCGTTCGCGCCAGCCGACACGATATCGTTGTCCTGGCCACCGAAGATGCTGTCCGCACCGCCGGCCGTCGAAATCACGTCGTTGCCCTGGTTGCCGAACACCAGCGCGTTCGACGAGTTGGACGTGACGATTGCCACGGTGTCGTTGCCCGAGCCACCGTAAATGGTAGTCGCGCCCGTGACGTTGGTGAACGTGTCGTTGCCAAGGTTACCGAACATGACGTCGGTGCCAGCACCGCCATCAATGACATCATTGCCCTGACCGCCGTACAGCGTGTCACCATCGGCGCCGCCGGACAGGACGTCGTTGCCTTTGTTTCCGTAAATCAGATCCAGGCCGGTATCGCCCGAAATCGTGTCTGAGTCCTGTCCACCGAAAACGGTGTCCGAACCGCCAGCCGCAGAGATCACGTCACTGCCCTGGTTACCATAGATCAGATCCGCGCCATCAAGCGCACTTACCGTATCCGAGCCGGCAAGCGCGGAGATCACGTCGGCGCTGGCGGTGCCCGTGAGCAGCTCGCTAGAGGTCGTGCCAGTAATGTTCGCCATCGTTGTAACTCCTAGACTCCCTACAGAGCGTGTGTGCGTCAGAACGATGCTGATCGCCCGAAGACGATCACCACCCTCCCCTGTCAGACCGCGTTCTCACGCAACAGCGCCAGCAGCTACCAGGGAGGACGTTTGGGTTTTACAGCAGGTAATCCGGCTGATGCAAGCGGCGTGAGGGGAAAATCACCTAGTCATTAGACGTTAGCGGCAACGGGTGAATTCCTTGTGACAAATTTGCCACAAGAACATCGAACGCTGGAAGCGGCACCAAGCCGCACTCCGTTCACGGGTGCGATTTGCCGAGGCAGGCTGCCACCACGGTCTCCATGGCGGTCGCCGGCCGAGCGGACAGCTGCCGGGCGCAGTGTTTCGCGCGCTCGGCAAACTGCGGGTTATCCGCCATGGTCGCCAGCGCCCGGCCGACGTCTTCCGCCGAGAAGCGCCCGGCGCCCCGGAGTGCCGCCGCGACACCCAGGCGGCCGAGGGCATCCGCGTTCGCGAATTGTTCGAAATGCCGGGGAACAAGCAGTTGCGGCCGCCCGAGCCCAAGGATCGTCTCGGCCGTTCCCACACCGGCATGGTGGATGATGATCGATGATTGCTCAGCCATTGCGCGCATATCCTGTGGCCGATCCCAGACCTTCAGGCCCCGCTCCCGCCACGCTCCGCGCTGGTGCACGGTCGAGTCGCGCAGGAAAACCGACCCCGGCCGACCAGCCGCAACCAAGCCCTCCAGGACGCGGCCGGTATGGGCGAACCCGGCGGACAGATATGCGAAATAGCTGTCCTGCGGGACCCCGACCACGGGACGGGGCGGCGGCGCGATCGGGCCAATTGCCGGCGCCGAGCGCACCGTTCGCCAGGGATCGAGTTCAGGCAACGTGATCACGTAGCGCCGGGTGCCCTCGAACAGCAGGGGGAGCCGGCTTGGAATCGGCCGGCCACGCGCCGACTGCACCTCGCCCACCACCTCCAGCAGTTGGGCTTCCTCGAACGCCGGCCGGGCCTTGCGGAAGGGCAGGAACCGCTCGGTCTCGAACGGCGGCAGCGTGAAGCCGTCGCCAATCGGGATCCAAGGGACTGGCCCGCCGAACAACGCCAGGTTGGCTGTCGGAGCATAGTCGGTCACCACCAGATCTGGTGCCGCCAGTTCGATCAACGCCTGCCACCCCGCGACAAGCGGCGCCAGACGCTCGACGCCCGAGAAACCGACGGCACCGAGGATGTCACCCACGGTTACCGGCTGGGTTCCGTCCGGCCCCCGGATCGGCTCGACCCGAGCCAGAGGTGCCTGCAGGACCTCGAACCCCGCCGACTGGACAGCGCGCCCGGCCAGTTCAAGCTGCCGCACGGCGAATCGGCAGCGCACGCCCTCATCTCGCAGCCGCTCGGCGATCCTGATCAGCCGCGAAACATGGCCAAGCCCGTCACCCAACTCCCACGCAAGAAGGACGGTACGGGTCAACGCGTCTTACCGGCATCGGCGGTCCGTCGGGCCGCGACGGTTTCTCTCAACGCGGCACCGACTCTCTCGAACACACCGTCCCAATCACCAAGGGTGGTCTGCCGGAACAGACGGGCGGTCGGATACCAGGGACTGTCCTCTCGCCCGACCAGCCAACGCCAATCGGCGTTCCGGGAAAGCACCACCCAGACCGGCCTGCCGAGAGCACCGGCAAGATGCGCCACAGAGGTGCAGGTGGTGATCACCAGGTCCAACTGCTCCATGGCGAGCGCGGTATCGCGAAAGCTCGACAACCGCTCATTCAGTCGGACAACCGACTCGGGCGCGTTCGCCACTTCCGGTTCGCGGTCGCCCTTCTGAAGAGAAAAGAACTGGATGCCGTCCTGATCGAACAGCGGCATCCAGGAGTCCAGCTTGGTCGAGCGCGTTCGATCGTTCGGGAACTGAGGGTTACCGCCGAACACGAAGCCGACCTTCAGGCGCTGCGGATCCGCCTCGGGGATCGGAAAGTCATCGCCCGGCGGAACGGCGAGGTAGGGCACCGCGTTCGGGAGACGCTCCAGCGCATCGATCCCAAGCGCCCGGGTCGCCGAGAGCAACGGCAGATGGAAATCCGCCGGCGGTGGCGGTGCGAACCGCGGGATCATCTCGTCGATTCCGGGAAATCCGTCGAGCAGCGACAGTAGATTATCGTGACATTCCAATACGATCCGACCGGTCTTTCCCTTTCGTTCGGCGATCATCGGCACGAACCGCAGGAACTGCAGCACATCTCCGATGCCCTGCTCCGTATGCAGCAGCAGCGTGCGGCCGTCGAACGGCTCGCCATTCCAGAGGGGCTGGGGGAACGATCGACGCTTCGATGGGAAATGCTCGTACTGCCAGCGCCATTCGTACTCGTCGAAGCCGGCCTTGAGCTGACCGTCGCACAGCAAAGCCAGGGACAGGTTCCAGTGCAGTTCGGCATTGGCTGGCCGGCAGGCAATGGCCCGGCGGTAGCTCTTGATCGCGGGCGTCAACAGTTCCTCCGCCCGATAGAGATTGCCGTAGTTGTAGTAGACGCCGCCATCCTCTGGCGCGAGGCACATGGATCGCCGATAAGCCATCCGGGCATCATCGTACCGGCCCATCTTGCGCAGCAAGGCGCCCTGGTTCGACAGAACATAGGGCTTGTAGCCGAGAAGCTCGAGCGAACGCTGGTACAGTTGCAGGGATTCGTCGAACCGCTCGTTCGATTGCAAAAGATTTGCAAGGTTCAGGGCGGCGTCGCCGAATGTGGGGTCGGTGAACAGCGCCTGCCGATACACCCGTTCGGCCCGGTCGCGATTGCCCTTCGCCTCCAGGGCCTTGGCAAGCGCGATGCGGTAGGTGCGACGAAACGGGTTCAGGTTGACCGCCGCGTCATAGGCCTCAATGGCCCGGTCCGTATTGCCCTGCTGCTCCTGGGCCGCGCCCAGAAGTCCATAGAGATCGTCATTCCCCGGCGCGCGCGCTAGGCCGCGCGTCGCCAGTTGTTCGCATTCGCGACCCCGGCCCAACCGAAGCGCAAGCCGGGCCGCCACGGCGAGCAGCGCCGAATCGGCGTTGGCACCAGCCTTTGCCATGGCTTGGCGAACGTCCTCGGCGGCTCCCTTCAGGTTGCCACTGTCGAGCCTCGCCGACGCGCGGTGACGCAACAGAACCGGATCACCGGGGGTCCGACTCAACGCCTGCTCGATCTGTTCGAGGCTGGGCGGCTTTCGCGGGTCAAAACGTATCGTCGGAGCTGTTGCGATCATTCCGACGCCCCCTTGTCGATTCCCACTGTCACGACACCATACTTCGCCAACCAGCCAATGCTGCGGACGACCCGGACACGCCGGCTCATCTCGAACGCCAGCGCACACGCTTTCACCGTCCGACCGCCATCGCGGATCATTTCGACCAACGACCCGATCTCATCGTCGTTGAGGAGTGCGTTCGCGGCGTACACGTTGGCTGGCATGGCCATGATGTCTTCCAGGCCCGGTCCCAGCGGGTCCATGCGCACGGTCACGTCGTTGGACAAGCCGGCCCCGACGTGCCCCCCGAATACGTCAAACGGATCGGTGAGCCGAGGCGTCCGCGCCTGCCACCGTGGCGGCGCGACTTCCGTGTCGGTTCGCCGGCGTTCGGCCAGTTCCGACCAGAGTTCCTGATAGGCGGGCACAATCACCGACCAGTCGTACACCGACTGCGCCCGCTTGCGACCGGCCTCCCCCATACGCCGCCGTCGCTCGGGGTCCCGCACCAGGGTCTCCAGAGCGTCCGCAAACGCCGGAACATCAACTGCGGTCATCTGGCTGGCGTAGCCGATGTAGAGGTCGTAGTTGATGTTCTCCAATGTGTACGCGTCGGCAATCGCCGCGCCGATCCCGCCCGGCGGCATCCATGTGGGGATGCGAATCCCTGTTTCACCGTCGATGACGGTATCCCGGTAGCCGTCCCAGTCGCTGACCAGACAGGGCAGCCCCGCGGCCATTGCTTCAACCGGGGTGATCCCGAAGCTCTCCTGGATATTGTCCGACAACGACACGAATACATCCGCCGCCGCCCAGCTTGCGTTGGCCAATTTGCGGTCGGAACCGTCCAGGAAATGCACCGAAACATCCGGACAAAAGCGGGCGGCTCCGTCCCGGTAGCCCTCTTCCGCAGCCTGACCGGGAAACTGGCCGGTCTGCACCAGATGGATACGGCCATGCCCGGAACCCAGGCGTCGGGCGGCCCTTTGTGCCCCAAGGTACATCGGAACGGGGTGGGCTTTCGCGTGGTAGGCGAGTCGACCGAAGAACAGGAGAACGGTATCGGCATCGCCGGCGCCGATACGGCCGCGCAGTTCGGCCCGCGCCGCCTGGTCACGGCCAAGTCTGCCGAACCTGTCGGTGTCAACGCCCAGCGGAATCACCGGCGTCTGAACCGGGCTGGACGGGCGCGCACCAACTCGCGCCAGCATGTAGTCAGCGTAGTGTTCCTGTTGCCGCAACACCGCCTTGCGCGCGGCCTGTGACGTGCAGATCAGCGCATCCCAGGACTGCACCGGACCGATCAGCAGTTCGCATAACGCGTTCATCACCTGAATGCTGGAGATCGTATGCGTGATGCCACACAGGCTGTAGGCGCGCTGATCGGAGGTCCGGCGGGCCTCGGCGAACCTCGACAGACGGGGATCCGGAATGAACAGGGTCCCGACCGAGGCGATGCGTCGCAAAGCCCGCGTGGTCAGAACCTCGACCTTGCGTCGCGTCGGGATTGGATGCCGGGCGACGATGTCCTCGATCTGACGCTGGAACGCGGGCGCGTCGGAGTCGCGAAAACCGACACCAACGTAGCGGTCCACGTCCGCGTACCGGACGAAGCCCTCCAGGAAGCTGGCGCCGGCAATGTGCCGGCCCATGACCTGTTTCTGGTCTGCGTTGTAGGAGGCCGGTTCGAACATGATCGCGGCGTTGCTGCCGGGGCTCACGACGAGGACCCTTGCGTTGTCGCGGCATCGAGCAGCGCCACCGCCTTGTCGAACTCGTCGAGGATGGCGTCCGTGCGATCCGGCCGCCAGACAAACCGGCACAGCGGGGTCGCATGCGGGAAGTCGCCGTTCGGTTCGACCGCGAGCAGCTGCGCCATCCGTTGCACGCCGCCCTGTCCGACCACGCTCGGCAGCTTGTCCACGGGCAGGAAGCACAGCAGGCGCGAGCCCGTCATGAAGTAGTTCAGGAATGCCGGCCCGCCATTGTCGGCAAAGTTCAGGTAGGCGCGCCGGAACAGCGCGACCCGAAGTTCGAGATCGACCGCGCCGATCCCGAACACCGGCAGGTCCTCGAACATCGTCGTCTCGAGCCCGGCCGTCACCAGGTCGGTATCCGGGACGATCACCGGGTCGTAGCCGCGGGCCCGAACCTCACGGGCCGCCGTCAGCCACTCGTCGATTCGGGAGTTCCGGGTCGCCTCGGTTTGCGACGACCGAAGGGTGAACACCACCGGCCGGCCACCCGGCGCGCGGCGCCCCAGCCATTCGTCGACCTTGCGCAGCGCCGCAGTTGGCGCGTGAAACACATCCAGTTCGACACCGGTCGGCTTCAGGCTGAACAGCTGGTACAGCATGAAGGCGTGATTCGGCGCCTCGACCTTGTAGTTCGGTGGAAAGATCTGCTGCGGATGCAGCGACGTCATCAGCCGTGCCAGGTCCACCCGGCGCTCGACGAAACTGATGCCGACGCAGTTCTTGGCAATCGCGGCGTGCGGCATCAGAACATGACGCACCCGCCACATCTTCTCGTCGCGGTCGAGCGCCTTGTCCTTCGGTGTCTGATCGCGGAAGCCGGTGCCGTCGCCGAGCACGAGGATGACGTGATATCCGGCGAATCCCGAACGCAGCGCCCAGATGTGTGCGAAAACGAAAAAGTTCATCACGTCGAAGGTGATAGGCGAGCGTCCGAGATCGTAGATCGCGTACAGGCTCGGTCGATTCGGGTCCGCGTTGGTCATGGTCAGGATCAGGCCGCCAGGGTCAGTTCGGGTTCAGCCATTCGCTTTCGAAGATCTCGTTCCTGGCCGGCATCTCGGACTCGAAGAAGCGTTGATAGTCTCGGGCCGCGCGCTCGTAAAGCTCGCCCGACTGCGCCCTCAGACGGCCGGCGGCCAGAATGAACAGCTTGCGCAGATAGCGCCGCACCGCCGGCTCGTCGCCGGTCGGGCGCCAGCCGGATGCGTGAAGTCGCTCCAGACAGACCACCGCGTAGTCGGGCATGCCGTTGCGCAGCGCGAACACCGCCAGCTTGAGCAGCCCGGCCGCCGCGTCTTCGCCGCCCCAAGCCTCGACTGACGGAACCTTGCGCACGAACACCGCATCGCAACCGCAGAGCGCGCCGAAGTTTCCGTCGACGGTCAGGTAGCTCAGCGGTTGGCCGCGGCCGTCATAGTCGAGGCGCATCAGCCGGAAACCGAGGCTATCGATCAGATGGGAGAAGATCGCCGACGCGGTCTGGGTTTCGAAGGAATCGTCGAACTGCACCTCGACCCGCAACGCCAGGACCCGGTCCAGCGCCTGGACCGCACCCTGCATCACCGCCAGCTCGTGCCCCTCGACATCGATCTTCAGGAAGTCGGCGCGGGACCGCGAGGCCGCCAGATGCGCGTCGATCGTGGTGGCCGGTACGGTGATCGTGCCC
The DNA here is from genome assembly GCF_040219215.1 of Thalassobaculum sp. GTDB lineage: Bacteria > Pseudomonadota > Alphaproteobacteria > Thalassobaculales > Thalassobaculaceae > Thalassobaculum_A. The sequence goes on along the minus strand of NZ_JAVJSX010000008.1, from coordinate 479,423 downwards.
TCCACCGTTCCCTCGTCGGGCCGCACGTCTCCGAACCAAAGACTGTCCGGGTTCGGCTTGGTCGCGCCGACATAGCCGCGATGGGCCGTGATGAACAACTCGAGGCTGCTGTCGGGCACCGCGCCAAGCGCTTCGGCCAGCACCACGACGTCCTTGCGGGCGGCGTACTTCGTCGTCAGGCGAGCCGCCTCGACCGGCTCCGGCTCGAACATCCGGTAGTCGAGCGGTGCCTCATACCCACGCCAGGACGGATGCAGTCCGTACCGGCCGCCGGCGTCCAGTACCACGGTGGTCCAGAGGTCAGGCGCCGCCGGTACGTCGGTCTTGGTCATGATGGGTTCCTCGGCTCCGCAGCGGAAAACGTCAGCGCACGCGCTCGATGGTCGGATGGCGGGGGTCCGTGGACCACACCGTCCCCTTGAACCCGTCCTCCGCCAATTTGGCGGTAATGGCCGCCTGATGGTGATAGGCACCGACGAAGACGTGGTCGAGACCGGCGAGCAGTTCGTCACTGCGCGGGTGAATGGTCGCGGTCCCGCCCTGCCCGTAGGCCAGGCGGCCAGCGTAGTCCGGGTTGTCATCGACGAACCGGGCCGGCGCGGCACCGGGCGCGAACAGGTTGAAGAACGTCACGCCCTGCGAGGTCGCCCCATAGATCGCGGTCCGGCCGGGATCGCCGTCGAACCCGGCCAGGAACGCCTCGTGCACCCCGCGCCGGGTGACGACGCCGGCGATCCGGCTGGGTTCCGGGTTGCGATCCGGCAGATCCGGCCGACCGGGCTGGGCCAGGATGCCGACGTCGTGGCCCTGCAGGATGTCGTGGGTTCCCGTTACCGCCAATCCGGCGTCGGCCAGCAGCCGTCGTCGGGTCGCGTCATCAAGATAGTGCAGGTGCTGTACGTGCACCTCCATGTAGGCGCCGGTTCGCGCGATGAATTCCAGGGTCGGGACTTCGATATAGGCGAAGCCATCCTGGTTGACCGCCGCTCCCAACGCCCGCACGAAGGGCCGCACATCGGCGATGTGCTCGACCACCTGCCGGCAGATCACCCCGTCGAACGTCTCGTCGAGCGTGCCGGGCCCGAAGAAGTCATTGACCACGCGGATGCGGTCGGCCTGATCGCCGAGCAGGGACTGCAGTTCGTCGTTCGGCTCGACCACCGTGACGTCGGCGCCGAGATCGGCAAGCAACCGCGCCAGGCTGCCGGTACCACCGCCGACCTCCAGGATGCGTTTGCCGACCAGTCGATCGCGCCCGAGAAATTCCAGCAACGTGTCGTAGCGCTTGTGCATGTCGGCCGAGACCGGCCGGTTCGTAGCGGTCTGCCGCCGGTAGATCTCGGAAATCGTCTCCGGAGCCAGCTCCCGATTGAAGACGTGCCCGCAGGCCTCGCACTGCCGCAGCCGAACCGGCGCGAACCGGTCGGTCAGCGTCGGATCCGCGACGACCCAGAACATCTGGGCCTGGGTTTCGTAAACTACGCGGGCCCCGGCAGCCTCGCACAAGGGGCAGACATCGGTGGTCGTGTCGGTCATCGGGCGGCACGCTCCTTCCGCCAGTCCATCCAGCGGCGCCCGTGCTATAGGGGAGGAAGCCGCCTCCGATCAAGGCAATCCCATGCAAAGCGCCGGAACCCCCACGCAGAATCTCCATGTCGCGGTCACCGGCGCCGGCGGTTTCCTGGGCGGCAGGATCGCGTCGGCGCTCGCGAGCGCCGGCTTGCAGGTCACCGGGCTCGGCCGATCATCTCCGCGCGGGCTCGCCGATGGCGTGACGGCTCGCGCCTGGGACGGCCGGCGACCGCCGCCGGCCGACCTGCGGGTCGACGCCGTGATCGACTGCGCAGCCGTCATTCCCGCGCGCGAAACCAATCCCGACCGGCTGGTCGACACCAACTTGGCCCTGGCCCGCGGCGCGATCCGCCTGGCAGAGCGCTCCGCCGCACCGATCATCTACATGTCGTCGCAGTCGGCAATCGGCCGACCCGACACCGACGTGATCGATGACACCACGCCGGCGGCGCCGGACACCCCATACGGGCGATCGAAACTGGCTGCCGAACACCTGCTGGCCGATGTCGGCGATCGTGCGGCTGTCGTAGCGCTGCGCCTGCCGGCGGTCATCGGGCCGGGCTGCCACGACAATTTCCCGGCCATGGTCGCCGCCCGATTGGCGACAGGCGAGACGATCACGGTCTTCAATCCCGACGGGCTCTACAACGCCGTGGTCCATGCCGACACCGTCGCGGCCTTCGTCCTGCACATCCTGCTGAACCCGCCGTCCGGCGTGCACGTCGTCTCCCTGGCCTCGCGCCCGCCGATCCCGATCCGCGACGCGGTCGAAGCCCTTGCCGCCGGCTTCGGAACACCGGTCCGGCTGGACATTCGGGCGGCCGAGCATCGCTCGCCGGTCATCGACCCGTCCGGCGCCGAATCGCTTGGCTTCCGGCCCGACGACACAGCCGAGGTCCTGGCCCGATTCGGCAGGGAAGCGGCGTTACGCATTGCGACCCCGCCGCCGCCGCGATAAGAGTGCGGACCTTCCAGAAGTGAACCAGACGTGAACAGCGGTAAGAGGGCGCGGCGATGAGCGGCACGAACATGGGCGTCGACAACAAGTTTCCCGGCAAGGATCTGACCGAGGACGACCTCCAGAACAAGATTCCGCTGGTCGCCAAGAAACGCCCGGACCACCGCACGACCTTCACCTGCGGCGGTGTCGAGTTCGGCGGCAAGCTGGTCCCGGTCATGGCCGGGCCGAACACCTGCGAGAACGAGGAGATGATCGTCCGCACGGCGCTGGCCATCAAGAAGTCCGGTGCGCACTTCCTGCGGGCCGGCGCCTTCAAGCCGTTGTCGTTCCCGTACCGCTCGGCGAAGTTCTTCGAGACCCGCGAGCAGGGACTGGCGTGGCTCCAGGTCGCCAAGAAGGAAAGCGGCCTGCCGATCGTCACCGAGGTCATGGAGATCTCGAAGATCGACGTGGTGGCGCAGAACTGCGACATGCTGCAGATCGGCACCCGCAACATGCAGAACTACCCGCTGCTGACCGAGGTCGGGAAGACCGGCATGCCGGTCATGCTGAAGCGCGGCTACGGTGCGTCCCTGCGCGACTGGCTGATGGCGGCCGAGTACATCGCGCTGGAGCATGACCGGTTGAACCAGCCGGTGCAGATCGTGCTGTGCGAGCGCGGCGTGGTGGCACCGCATACCCACCGGGCGACCTCGCGCTTCATGCTCGACCTGCAGGTCATCCCCGCCGCCCAGGAACTCACCCACCTGCCGATCATGTCGGACCCCAGCCACGCCACATTCTGGCAGCCCTGGGTCAAGTCGATGATGCTGGCTTCGATCGCGGCCGGCGCCGACGCACTGATGCTGGAGGTTCACCCGGATCCGGTGAACGCGGCGGTCGATCCGCTGCAGTGCTCCAGCTTCGAGCAGTTCGACGACATCATGAAGGCGTGCCGCAAGGTGGCGCAGGCCATCGACCGGACGGTCGACGCCTGATCATGGCGGGTGCAGCCGCCTTCCCCGGCCCGATCGGCAATCCGGTCACGATTGCGACCGAACGCTATGCCGCGATTCTCGGAGCGACGCCGTCGAAGGGCGCCCGCTCGCCGACGTTGTGGAACGCCGCGTTCAAAGCGGCCGGGATCGACGCCGTCATGCATCCGATGGATGTCACCGCCGCCGACCTGCCGGCGGTGGTCGCGGCGCTGAAGGCTGATCCCCGCTTCGTCGGCGGTGCCGTCGCCGTGCCGCACAAGCAGGCGCTGGTTGGTCTGCTGGACCGGATCGAACCGGAGGCGCAGCGGATCGGCGCCGTCAACGCGATCTACCGGGACGGGGACGCCCTGGTCGGCGCCAACACCGATGGGGCCGGCGCCTTGTCGCAGATCGAGGAACTGGTCGGCGGCGCGCACGCCCTGCAGACCCGGCGGGCTCTGGTGGTCGGCCTGGGCGGTGCGGGGCTCGCGATGGCCGCGTTCCTTGCCGGCCGGGTCACCGAACTGACCGTGGCGAACCGGACCCGGGCAACCGCGGACGCGGTCGCAGCCAAGCTGGGGGCCATGGCCGCCGATTTCCCGGTCGGCGCCGACGTCCTCAGCAAGATCGATCTGGTCGTGAACGCGACCACCATCGGGCACAAGGACGGACCGGCCGGATCGCCGATTGCCGAGGCCGACCTCGCGGTCCTGCCGGCGTCGGCGGCGGTGTACGATGCGATCTATCAACCCGATGCGACCCCGCTGCTGACGATGGCGGCCGCCCGCGGCCTGCAGACCCGCAACGGTCTCGGCATGAACCTGGATCAGGCGGTGATTGCGTTCGGCAAGGCTGTGCCCGGCGCGCTTGGCATGGACGCCGTACGGGCGGCGATGCGGGCGGCTTGACGAGACAACATACCATGCGCCGCATTCTTCTGACGGCCGACGCGCCGGAACTGACCGTCGAGACCGTCGACGAGGCGACCCGCGCCCCGCTCGCCGAAGTCGCAGCCCGCTACCACGTGGTGATCCCGGCCGACCACCTGACCGAACCGCCAATGCTGTCCGAAGGCATCCGCGCCGCTTTCCTGTGCAAGGACCTGGATGCCTTCGACCGGTTGCGCCGCATGGCCCTGCCGGGCGACCTGCTGTTCAAGCCGTCGCCGGTCGCGCGTCTCGACCTGCTGCGGCGGGGACGGCGGACTCTGGTCGCCGCCCGCCCGATCACGGCGGGCAGCCTTTTGGAACAGGCGGACCTTGCCGAGGTTATCGGCGGCACCGGTCTCGGCGCAGACCATCGCCTGTCCATTCTGGGCCGGCGGACGCTGTACGCCCTGGCCGAGGGTACGGCGATCGACTTCGGCATGATCTCGGAAGACCCCGTCGACGCGGGTTCCGCTGAGGAGAACCGGTCATGATCAGTGTGGTGCTCAGGGCCAAGAACGAGCGTGCCTGGATCGGTCGCTGCCTGACCGCGATCCGGCGCCAGCGTCTGCCGGACATCGACGTGGTGCTGGTCGACAACGACTCCACCGACGGCACGGTCGAAGTCGCAGCCGCCTACGGCGCGACCCTGACCAACATCACCCGGGAGGAGTTCTCCTACGGCCGCGCGCTGAACATCGGGATCGATGCGGCGAAGCACGACGTCGTGGTGCTTCTGTCCTCGCACTGCGTCCCGGTCGACGAGTTGTGGGCGGATTACGCCTATGCCCATCTCGGTCCGGAGGGGGATGAACGAGTGTGCGGCGTCTACGGCCGCCAGGAGCCGATGCCCGATACCAGCGCGATCGATCGCCGCGACCTGTGGACGACCTTCCGCGACGAACGGGTCCGCCAGCGCGTCGACTATTTCTTCCACAACGCCAACTCGGCGATCCGAAAGTCGATCTGGCGGGACGAGCCGTTCGACGAGAAGATCCGGGGCGTCGAGGATCGCGAGTGGGGCAAGCGCATGATCGCAGCTGGCTATGACATCGTCTACGAGCCCGGGATGCGCGCCTACCACCAGCACGGCATCCATCAGGGCCGTGACGAGGGCCGTGCCAAGCGCGTCGCGGAAGTGATCGAGATCATCCGGTCGGGAGGTCCGCTGTGAGCGCACCGCTGGTCATCATCCCGGTCCTGTCGGCCGCCCGCAGCACACCACGGCTGATGGCTCCGATCCGTGGCCGCTCCAGCCTTCAGCGCACGCTGGACTCCGCCTCGGTCGACCTGCCGGACTCGCCGATCGTCGTCACCACCGACGACGCCGGCATCCGTGCCGTCGTCGAGGGTTTCGGCGGCAATGTCGTCGCACACGCCCGCACTGCCGAGAGCTATGTCGCCGCCCTGGCGGAGGTCACCCGCGGGTACAGCGCCGAGATCGTCGTGGTGCTCGAGCCGACCCACCCCTTCCGTCCGCAAGGCCTGGTTCGGCGCACCGCCGACAATCTGGCGGCCCGCGACCATCTCGACAGCGTGGTCTGCGTTCGCCGCTTCACCGCCAATCTGTGGCGCCATACCCCGGACGGCGAGATCCTGGCGCTGTCGGAAGGCGGTGACGCCCGGGACGGCGTGTATTTCCAGGAGATGGTCGGCCTTGCCCTGGCGGCGCGGCCGGGCCTGTTCGAAAGCGGCCGTCGTCTGGGCGACGCCGTCGGCTTCGAAGTCGTCGACCAGACCTGGGCGCTGGTCGACGTGCGCGACGATACGGGCTTCGCGGTCGCCGAGGCGCTGGCCGACCGCCTGCCGCAACTGGAGGAAGCAAGCGCATGACCACGCAGAGTCCGGATGCCGCAAATCGGGTGATCGCCATCATCCCGGCACGCGGCGGCTCCAAGGGGCTGCCGGGCAAGAACGTCCGGATGATCGGCGGCAAGCCGCTGATCGCGCACTCGGTGCATCATGCGATCGAGTCGGGTGCCTGCGACCGGGTGCTGGTCACGACCGACGACGAAGAGATCCGCGCGGCCGCCGAGGCGGCTGGCGCCTGGACACCGTTCATGCGCGATTCCGGCCTGGCCGAGGACCTGACGCCGACCGAGCCGGTGCTGAAGGACGCACTGGAACGCGCCGAGGCGATCGACGGCGGCTTCGGCATCGTGGTGTTCCTGCAGCCGACCGACATCTTCCGAAAGCCGCAATGGATCGCTGATGCCGTCGGCATCCTGAAGGCGCGGCCGGAGATCGACTGCGCGTTCGTTGCCAACAAGACCCACAAGAACTTCTGGCACCAGGCCGAGGACGGTACCTGGAAGCGGGTGTTCGACTGGATGGCGGTGTACGGCCCGCGCCAGACCCGCACCCCGCTGTTCCGCGAGGACACCGGCATCGCCTCCGCCCTGCGTGCCGACCTGATCCGTCAGGGCCGACGCACCGGCGACAACGCCGAGGTCATCGAGATCAACGACACGGCGTCCGGAATCGACATACACGACGCTTTCGACTTCTATCTGGCGGAGAAGGCCCTGGAATGGTTCGCGGCGCACGGCAAGCCATGAAGCAGACCGACGGCCAGCGCGGCACCGCCGTCCGTGACGGCGTGCACGCCGCCTTCTCCACACCACTTCTGGTCAAGCGCTACGGCGATGACGACGGCCTGAACGCGAAGCTGCTGGAGCACATCCTCGCCCGGGAGGCCAAGGAGGCGACCCGGGGGATGAGCAATGTCGGTGGCTGGCATTCGCCGGCCGACCTGCTCGGGTCCTCCGATCCGGCGATCCATGAGCTGCGCAAGCGTGTCGCCAACTGCATCCGGAAAATCGTCCTCAACAACCGGTTCTCGGCGCTTGCGCTCGAGCGGTCGATGCACATCTCCGCCTGGGCGAACGTGGCTCGCGACGGCGCGTACAACGCCGTCCACAATCACACGCCCGCGGTGTTCTCCGGCGTCTACTACGTCAGCACCGGCGAGCCGGCGCCGAAAGACAGCCGCGAGGGGCTGATCGAGTTCATCGATCCGCGCCCGGGCCCGCACGGCGGAACGTTGCCGACCCACGCGTTCAACGCCCCGCTGATCGTCGATCCTGAGCCCGGCATGATGCTGGTGTTTCCCGGCTGGCTGCTGCATTACGTTCATCCCTACCGGGGGACGGCGCCGCGTGTTTCAGTCGCCTTCAATCTTTGGCTGGACCGCGACACGGGTCGTTCCTGACACGGCCGTGCAGACCCCGCATCACCCGACGCTGGTGCACGCCATCGGATGGTTCGACGGCCGATACGGCTACAACGTCCACACCCGGGGAGTGTTCGACGCCCTCTCGCGACGCCTTCCGGTGGTCGCGACCCCGATCCACATGAAGTCCGGCCCAGTCGCCGAGGACAAGGCAGCGGTCGCATCTCACTTCGCCGACCGCCCGGTCGCGACGATCGCCTTGATGTATGGCAGCCTGATGGGTGTGCTCGACGGAGCGGTCGGGGCGAAAATCGCCTACACCGTCTGGGAGTCGACCCGGTTGCCCGATGACTGGTTCGTTCCTCTCGCCGCCGCCGACCGGATCTGGACCGCAACGGCCTGGGGCAAGCGAGTGTTCGCGGCCAACGGCTTCGACCCCGATCGCATCGACGTGGTGCCGGAGGGCGTCGACCCCACGCTGTTCCACCCGGACGTCGTGCCGACCGGTGCGTTTGCGGCCAAGCCCTTCAAGTTTCTGGCGATCGGACGCTGGGAGCGCCGCAAGGGCATGGCCGAACTGGTTCAGGCCTTCGACCGGGAGTTCGGCGACCGCGACGACGTGATCCTGGTTCTCGCCGGTCTGTACGCCGGACGGCAGGATCTCGATCTCGGGAACGAACTGCGTGCGTTGCGCCTGCGCCGGCCGGACCGGCTGAAGATCGTGCCGCCCGTCGATACCCACAGAACCTTTGCCGGCATCTACACGGCGTGCGACGCCTTCGTGGCCCCCGCCCGGGCCGAAGGCTGGGGCCTGCCAGTCATCGAGGCGATGGCCTGCGGGCTTCCGACCATCGTTACCGGATACAGCGGACCGACCGAGTTCATCGGCGAACACGCCTGGCGGATCGACCATCGCTTGGTTCCGGTCGACGAGCCGTTCTTCGAGCGCGCCGACGGCGATCTCGGGCTCTGGGCGGAGCCGGACTGGGCGCATCTGCGGTCCCTGATGCGTGAGGTTTTCGAACACCGTGGCCGCGCCCGCGAGCGTGGTCGTGCCGGGTCCGAGCATGTCCGGCGCAACTTCTCCTGGGACCGGGCCGCGGCGGTGGCACAGGAACGCCTGCAGACCCTGTTCGACCACGGGTAGCCCCTGCAGGACCGGTGTGGCCGGCGGCGCGCCGTGCTTGCCCGATCGGCCAGAATCAGGTGTGTTCAACGCCCAGTGCCCGTCCCAATCGACCGACAGAGTGACGATGCCCACCGCCCGCATTGCCGATCCCTACGGAAGTTCGCCGCCCGCACCGGAAGACTCGGACCACGTGGCGTTGCGCCTCGGCGCCATGTCCATCGAAGGCACGCCGTTCCCGCACGCGCTGGTCAGGGACTTCCTGCCGGATCGATTGTTCGCAGCGCTGCGCGCAACGTTTCCCGTCTCGGTCGACAGCTTGCAGTCGGTGAAGCAGCGCCGCGGCGGCGACCAGTACTCGGACTCCCGGTTCTCGTACACGTTGCCGATGCCGTTCGATCACAATGCCACGACACTGGCCGAACCGATCGTCAGGCTGCAGCGCCTGTTGTGTTCCGAGCGCATCGTTGCGGCGCTGCTGCGGGCGTTCGCCGGCACCGTGAACCCCAGCCTGGCGCGTCAGTACAAGCGCACCGCGCAACCGCGCATTGGCATCGGGATGGCGGTGGAACTGATCTATGACCGCTCAGGCTTCGAACTGGTCCCGCACACCGATGGCGCACGAAAACTGGTGACCGGCCTGCTCTACGTTGCCGATCCCGACGATCCAGCCACCCTTGGCACCCAACTCTACGCTCCCCGCCAGCCGGGCATGATCAGCAACGGGCAGGCCCCGATTGCGAAGGATCTGCTTCAACCGGTGACGCGTGCGCCCTACGAACCGAACCTGTTCCTGTGCTTCGGGCGCTCTGACCAGTCGTTCCACGGCGTCGAGGCGACGACCTCGGACCGGCCGCGACGACTGGTCCAGTACTCGATCTTCCTCGCGTGACGCCGCGGACGATCAGGGCCGGGTAAAGATGATGTTGCCGGTGTGCTTGACCCCGGTGGTCTTGGCATACACCGCCTTCTCCAGGGCCTCGTCCTTGGTGAATCCGTAGTCGACCAGCTGATCGACTACCGCTCTGTGATCCGGCTCCATGATCGACAGCTCGATCAGGACGCTCTTCAGGCGCTCGTCGGACAGGAGCCGGGCCGCGCCGCGAACGATTGCCGGCTCGATCCCGTCGACGTCGATCTTCACATGCGATGGGCAAGGCAGGCCCGCCTCGTAGACCAGATGGTCGAGCGTCGTGGTCACGATGCCCTGCGCGGTACCCCCGGTGTGCCGGGTACCGACCTGATGTCCGCTGGCACCGATCGCGACCCTGCCGACGCGCAGTGTATCGAAGCCGCACTTGTCTGAAACGCCGGTGCAGAACGCCCGGCATCGGTCTGTCAGTTCGTTCGCCCGCAGATTCGAGTTGAGGGTCGCGTAGTTGCTCGACTCCGGCTCGAACGCAAAGACATTGGCATTGCGCGTCAGGCCCGCCCAGAGGGTGTACAAGCCAATGTTCGCCCCGACGTCAAACAGCACGCCGTTTTCCGGAATGCCCGCAATCCAGTTGATTGTCTCGGGCTCCTTGTCGAAATAGGTGAATGCCCGCCAGACACAGAACTGCGACGGCGTGACCAGTCTGACCGTGTTCGGGCCGTTGTGGATCTTCAGTACGGGGAGCGCTTTCTCGTAGCTCTGCGCCCGCTTGTACGCCGCTACCTTGCGTGGATCGTCGCGAAAATCCGTCACGCCGCACCCGCCCTGCTAGCAGCGCGGGCATACCCCAGTTCGTCCATCAGCGGTCCGGCGATCGTCTCGAATGCTTCCACTTCAGCCTCGCTCAATGTATCGGCCCAACCGCCCACCTCGCCGCGCCGATAGTGCGAGGCCGCGTCCACCTGACCACGCTGGCGGCCGCCCGACAGCGCCTCGAAACTGGCGGCGTCGAGCGCGGCCCGCACCGTCTCCGGTTCACTGTCGGCTCCGACGAACGCGAACAGCCGCGCCGCTTCGGTCTCCGGATCGGCGTGCATCGTCTCATAGCGCACCTCGTGATATGCCTTGTCCTGGCCCAGTGCTCTCGCCGCACGGATCCGGTTGGTCCACCCCTCGGCATACGCTCGCATGTAGTCGGCCCGGGTCATGTCGTTCGGCAGCTTCGAGCGGAACCGGATGAAGGCCGACAAACCGCCATCCCGCCCGTCGCGGATGACATTGACGAACCGCGCTGCCGGAAAGACCGCCCAGATCTCCTTCATGTGCATGATGTTGTCCGGCGTCTTTTCGCCGACGGCCGCCAGTTCGGTGGCAGAACGGCCGTCCAGGTTCTCGCGGACAAGTGCCGCGAATGCCATCTGGACCATCGGGCCAAGTTGCGGTCCACGAGGTCCGCGCACCGTCGGTGCCCAGGTATCGCGGCCCTCGGCCCGGCGCTTGCGGTATCCGGCGGCGGCCGACACCAGCGCCGGCACCATGTCGTTCATGAAATGCGACTCGCCCATGCACATGACCCGGGGATGGGCGTTGAGGAGTTGCTGTACCCAGGTCGTCCCGGACCGCGGGAGTCCACCGACGAAAAACACCGGCAGCGCCCCGATCGCCCGCCACTCTGCATTCAGGTTCCGAATCATCCAGTCCTCCGAAGCCAGACCCGAAGCCCGACCTGCGCCGTCTGTCTACGTGCGACCGGACGGCAGGGGCAAGCCCAATGCGCTCTTCGGCACTGTTTGCGCGGCGAAGCACGCGGCACGACCGTCGTCGGGAACCGGTGACCGGTTACCGCGTTTTGTGTGTGCAGGCCCGATTGCGGAAGCGTGAACTGGGCCCCAACGTTCTCAGGAGGCGAACCGTGAAACGAGTGATGATCCCTGTGGCCCTGGCCGGCGTACTGACGCTTGGCGCTTGCTCGGGCATGAACGATACCCAGCAGCGCACCCTGTCGGGCGGCGCCATCGGCGCCGGTATCGGCGGCGTGGCCGGCGCCCTCACCGGCGGCTGTATCTCCTGTGGCGCGGTGATCGGCGGCGCGGCTGGTGCTGCCGGCGGCTACATCTACGACCAGACGAAGAAATAGCCGTTCGCTTCCTTCTTCATTCTCCGAACCTCCCATCCTCAGCCCGCCAACCGGCGGGCTCCTTTTTTGCTGTTGAGTCCGCCCGAGCCCAGCCGGCAATCCATCGGCTATCAAACCTGGACATGTCCGACCGCGGATCGTCCAGCGGCGTTCGGCCCGTCATCTCGGTTCGGAAGAACTCTGCGATCTCGGTTCCGTCGAGACACCAGAGCCGGTCGCAATCGGGCAGCGCATCGACCTGTGTGAGGCGCCTACCAATCCAGCGCCTATCGAAGAGGTCGATACGCGCAAGGAGTTGCCGCACCCCTGCAAAACGCGAAAGGCCCGCTCGCCGGACATCGGCGAGCGGGCCCATCGTTACAGGTGTTTAGCGGGCTCAGCCGCCGGGGGTCAGACGCATGACATCACGCTTGGTCTCATACACCGACGCGTCGTAGGCGATCGCCGCCTCGAGCTGCTGTTGCGTGTAGGGCGTCGCAACGTAGAGCTTGCCGGAAGTATCCTGGTACACGTCGAGCCGGTCGAGGCCGATGGCCACCGGCTTCGCGCCAAGCCCGAGAAAACCGCCGACATCGACGATCGCCGCGTCCAGCCGGCCGTCGGCTGCCGCCACGGTCTCCCCGACCACGCCGACCTCGTTCCACGACCGGTCATAAACCTTGGCCCCGGCCATCTGCTCGGCGCTGATCGATCCGACCGCCACCTTGGTCTTGTCGGCGAGGAACGCCGCCCGGTCGGCCGGCTTCTTGCCGTTCACCAAGTCGGTTGCCTTATCCGTCAGATCCTTGGTGGTCGAACTGATCGCCGACCCAACCGCAGCCGCGCCGGCACCGGCCTGGGCGCCGAGGCTGGCGCTCGCCGACTTGCCGTCATACGTCGGGGCTACTTCGAGCTCCTGCTTGGTCAGCGCGGAGACCAGCCTGACACCGTCACCGGTCTTCTGCATGGTCAGGCGCTTGAAATCGATCGCCACTTCCTTCTCGCCGATCCCGATGAAACCACCGGCCCCGACGATCACGGCCCGGACCGAACCGTCCTCGCCGATCACCACATCATTGACGTTGCCGATTGCCTGAGCGTCGGCGGCCGCGGACGTGTAGACGGTCTTGCCCATGAGATTCGACGCCAGGTAGCCGGTGGCGCTGGCATTGTCGATCGTCGTCACGTTGGTCACGCCTACCGAGGCGCCCGCAGCCGAAGCGTGGTTCGCTGCGACGACCATCGGGCCTGCCATCAGTGCGGCCAGCGCCGTTGTTGCAAGTAGATTGCGCATTCATCCCTCCAAGGATTGATCATTTCGCCGCCCCCTATGATCTATCAACGGATTCGCGCGGGGTTCGTTCCCTGGATCGTAAAACTCTCTTGTTCTAATAAAATCCGTAAAGAATCAGAATTTTAAAAATGAAAAGGGGCCCGCCGAACCTCGGCGAGCCCCACGATTACCAGTTTCAGGAGTTGGTTACTGCTTCACCACGGAAGAGGTCTGCTTGACGGTGACCTCTTTCTTGGTCTGTCCGGTCGCAACGACCACCACGCGGCGGTTCTGCTCCTCCTTGACGCCGTCGCCGGTCTGGACCGCCGGGTCGTTCTCGCCCTTGGCCTGAAGCTTCAGGTCCTTGACCTCGCCGACCGTCATGCCCTGCTTCACCAGCTCGGCACGGACGTTCTCGGCGCGGCGCTCCGACAGCTTGGCGTTGTAGTCCGCGGGACCCGAGGTGTCGGCATGACCCTCGATGTACAGCACGACCGGCTCGATCTTCCGCATCTCGGACAGGAACACATCCAGCTCGCGCTTCTGGTCCGGACGGATGTTGTCCTTGTCCCAGTCGAAGTACACGGTGTCGCGGGCGATCTCTTCCTGCACCGTCTCATAGGTCACGTTCGACGGCTGCATGGCGGCCTTCAGGGCTTCCATCGCCATCAGGTAGGCGGTCTGGCAGGCAGCGATGTGGTCGAACTGGTGACCCTCTTCCTCCTGCTCGGCCCAGCAATCGAACTTGGCCTGGGCAACGCCCGCCTCGACCGGAGCGATCGTCCGGCCAGTCTGCAGCGTGCTCACCAGATCGGCGCGTGCGGTTTCCAGTTCGGCAAGCTTGGCCGGATTGGCGATGCTCCGATTGGCCAGCTCGACCGGCATCGGAACGTCACCGGAGCCGGCGCGCAGGCTCTTCGAGGCAAAGAACTCGGCGTCAGGCCAGTCCTCCATCTCGTCGGCCTCGAACAGGGACAGGTCCCGGTATTCGCGCGCCAACGTCTGCTCGAAGCTGTCACCGGATGGGCTGGTCGCCCGCACCCGCTCAACATCCGGGAACAGCGGGAGCAGGGTAGCGGCCTGGGCACCGCCGGCGAAAGCGCCGATAGCCAGGGTTACAGGCAGGGCATACAAAAGAGTCTTGCGCATCGTCAGTCCTTTCGAATGTGTCGATCGTCGGGGCCGAGTCCAGGCGCTCAACGCGCACGGCTCCTGGCTGTCAGCACGACGCCGACACACAGGGCCGCCGCACCGCCGGCCAGTTGCCAGATCGTGCGATCCGGATAGCTGCCGGTGAGCGCCTCAGAGATCTGCCCAAGGGGCGCCTCCGTTGCGTTCAGCCCGAAACCGACAAGGACGGCCCCGGCCGCGACGAGAGCGATTCCGACAAGTTGTTGGGGGTTCATCCTGTTCTCCCCTGGAAGTCTTGCCGACCACGGTCGGGCGGTTCGCCCCCCGTCCGGGTCATGGCATCAACGGCGCAAACACACAGCGGTTCCACAGCCGGTCACAGGTGACCCGCGAGGCACCTCAATACCGTCAAGCGTCGAGATGCCCCATTGACTAAGCGGCCCCGGATCGAGAACCCTGCACCCGGCTTCCTGCCTCTCCCGCACCGCAACAACGGCTTCCCGATGACCTTCTCCAGCACCGCCCCGCGACTCGCCGTCGACGTCGGAGGCACCTTTACCGATGTCGCCCTGGAAATCGGGAGCCGACGGGTCACCGCGAAGGTCCTGACGACGCCCCAGGCACCCGAGGACGGCGTGCTCGCCGGTGTCGACAAGGCTGTGGCGGAAGCCGGGGTCGACCCGAAGAGCGTCGGGCTGATCATCCACGGCACCACCCTGGCGACCAACGCGCTGATCGAGCGCAAGGGTGCGAAGACCGCGCTGATCACCACCGCCGGGCACCGCGACAGCGTGGAGATGGCCCAGGAGAACCGGTTCGAGCAGTACGACATCGGCATCGACCGCCCGCCGCCGCTGGTGCCGCGCTACCTGCGCTGGTCGGTGAAAGAGCGGCTGAACTACAAGGGCGAGGTATTGATCCCGCTCGACGAGGACTCAGTGCGCGCGCTGGTCGACCAGATCGCCGCGGACAAGGTCGAGGCGGTCGCGATCGGCCTGCTGCACTCCTACGCCAACGGCGCGCACGAGCGGCGTGTCGCCGAGATCCTGGCGGAGGCCCGCCCGGATCTGGCGATCACCCTGTCCAGCGAGGCATGCCCGGAGATCCGCGAGTACGAACGGCAGTCGACCGCCTGCGCCAACGCCTACGTCCAGCCGAAGATGGCCCGCTACCTGACCGAACTGGGCGAGCGGATGCGGGCCAAGGGCTACGGCTGCCCGTTCCTGCTGATGACCTCGGGGGGTGGACTGACCACCCTGGAGACGGCGATCCGGTTCCCGATCCGTCTCGTCGAATCCGGTCCGGCGGGCGGCGCCATCCTGGCATCCGAAATCGCCAAGGAATGCGACCTGAAGGACGTGCTGTCCTACGACATGGGCGGCACGACCGCGAAGATCTGCCTCATCGACGACTTCGCGCCCCTGTCGACCCGCACTTTCGAGGTGGCCCGGGTCTACCGCAACCTGAAGGGCAGCGGCCTGCCGGTTCGCATTCCGGCAATCGAGATGGTCGAGATCGGCGCCGGCGGCGGCTCGATCGCCCATGTCGACGCCATGGGCCGCCTGATGGTCGGGCCGGAGAGCGCCTCGTCCGAACCGGGTCCCGCCTGCTACGGCCGCGGCGGCGAGGAGCCGACCGTCACTGACGGCGACGTGGTCCTGGGCAAGATCGACCCCGCGCGCTTTGCCGGCGGAGACGTGAAACTGGACGTCGAGGCCGCCACCCGGGCGCTCGACGCCAAGGTCGGCAAGCCGATGGGTCTGGAAGGACGGCTGACCGCCTTCGCGCTCGCCGAGATCGTCGACGAGAACATGGCCAACGCCGCCCGCGTGCACGCCATCGAATGGGGCAAGGACATCACCGCCCGGTCGATGATCGCGTTCGGGGGTGCCGCACCGCTGCACGCCGCCCGTCTTGCCGAGAAGCTGGGAATCGACACCGTCGTCGTCCCGACCGGCGCCGGCGTCGGCTCGGCCATCGGCTTCCTGCGGGCGCCGATCTCCTATGAGGTTGTGCGCAGCCGCTACCTGCCGCTGTCGGCATTCGACGCGGAGGAGGTCAACACGCTGCTGGCCGAGATGGGTGACGAGGCCCGTACCATCGTGGTCGCCGGCGCCGGATCCGAGGGGTTGAGCGAGAGCCGCGTCGCGTTCATGCGCTATGTCGGCCAGGGGCATGAGATCAGCGTGCCGCTGCCGAACGGAAAACTGACCCCCGCCGACGCCGCGCGCATCCGGCAAGCCTTCGAGGCCGAGTACATTCATCTGTACGGCCGGATCATCCCGGGTCAGGAGCCCGAGATCCTGAGCTGGACCGTCACGGTGTCGGCACCGATCGCCGCCGGAACGGCGCCAGCCGCGGTCACCGGCAGCGCAGCGGCACCCAAGCCGATCGACACCCGCAGCGTTTTCGATCCGGAGCGCGAGGAGAGCCTCGACTACGCGATCTACGCCCGCGACGACCTGGCGCCGGGTGCTGTGCTGCACGGCCCCGCGCTGATCGTCGAGGACCAGACCACCACCGTCGTCACCTCGACCTTCGACGTCTCGGTGAACCCGCTCGGCTACCTGATGCTGACCGCCAAGCGCGGCACCGGCGCCTGAGGAGATCGACATGACCACCAACCGCACCGCCCTCGACCAGATCCACATGCAGATCCAGTGGAACCGGTTGCTCTCGGTCGTCGAGGAGCAGGCTCAGACCCTGGTCCGCACCGCGTTCTCGACCTCGGCACGCGAGGCCGGGGACATCTCGGCCGGCGTGTTCGACGTCCAGGGCCGGATGCTGGCCCAGGCCGTCACCGGCACGCCGGGCCACGTCAACGCCATGGCGGCCTCCGTCGGGTTCTTCCTGGAGACCTTCCCGATCGAGACCATGGCCGAGGGTGACGTCTTCATCACCAACGACCCCTGGAAGGGCACCGGCCACCTCAACGACTTCACGGTCGTCACACCGACCTTCCTGGACGGCAGGCCGGTAGGACTGTTCGCCTGCACCACCCACGTGGTCGATGTCGGTGGACGCGGCTTCGGCCCGGACGGCCGGCAGGTTTACGAGGAAGGCATCAACATCCCGATCATGCGGCTCGCCACCGCCGGCACGGTCGACCGCAGCCTGCTGCACGTGCTGGCGGTGAACGTCCGCAACCCGGTCGAGGTCGAGGGCGACATCTACTCGCTGATGGCCTGCAACGAGGTCGGGGGGCGCCGCCTCGTCGACATGATGCGCGAGTTCGGCCTCAGCACCCTCGACGAACTCGGCCGGCACATCATCGACAGCAGCCGCGCCGGCATGCTGGAGGAGATCGGCAAGCTGCCGAAGGGCAGCTGGACCAACGCCATGCGGGTCGACGGCTTCGAGAAGGAGCTGGACCTGGTGGCCACCCTGACCGTGACCGACGACGGCATCGCGGTCGACTTCGCCGGCACCTCCGGGGCGTCGTCCTACGGCATCAACGTGCCGCTGACCTACACCCAGGCCTACGCCAGCTTCGGCGTTCGCTGCGTGATCGGCGGTGCCGTGCCGAACAACGCCGGCTCACTGGGCGCGGTGCGGGTAACCGCGCCCGAGGGCAGCGTCCTGAACGCCCTGCATCCCGCGGCGGTCGCCGCCCGTCACGTCACCGGCCAGATGCTGCCCGACGTGGTGCTGGGCTGCCTGAACCAGATCATCCCCGACCGGGTGCCAGCCGAGGGCACCAGCTGCCTTTGGAATCCAGTGCTGCTGGGCGGCCAGGGCGTCGCTGACGGCGACTACGGCAAGAGCCGGCCGTTCGCCATGAACACCTTCCACGCCGGCGGGACGGGCGCCCGGCCCGGCAAGGATGGGCTGAACGCCACCGCCTTCCCGTCCGGGGTGCGCAACACACCGGTCGAGGTGAACGAGACGATCGCCCCGCTGATCTTCTGGCGGAAGGAATACCGCACCGACTCCGGCGGTCCCGGCGCCCACCGCGGCGGCGTCGGCCAGATCATGGAGATCGCCCATGCCGACGGCGCGCCGTTCGCCATGAACTGCATGTTCGACCGGGTGATCCACGCGCCGCGCGGCCGCAATGGCGGAAGCGACGGCATGGTCGGCAAGCTGACGCTGGGGTCCGGCCCGTCGTTCAAGGGCAAGGGTCGCCAGACCATCCCGGCCGGCGACCGCATCGCCATCGAGATGCCCGGCGGCGGCGGCCTCGGCGACCCCAAGACGCGCGACCGCGCCCAACTGGCCATCGACGTCCGTGACGGCTTCGTCAGCGCCGAGCAGGCAAAGGCGGTGTACGGCTGGAACGGTGCCGCGAGGTCGGCGGGCGACGACTGAGGGTCGGCGTCAACGCGTCGCGAGCAGCAGGGCGACACCGGCAACGGTAACCGCCACGCCAAGCGCGACGCGTCCTCCGATCCGGGCCGAGCGCAGCAGGATCGCACCGAACGCCAGGGTTGCCAGCGGATAGCTCGCGACCAGCGGGGCCACCAGCGCCACCGGTCCACGCGCCAGCGCGGCGTACATCGTCACCACGGCGGCGCCGTTGCACAGCCCGACCGCGGCAAACCACAGGCAGCCCGACCGGCTTGCGCGGATCACCGCAACCTCGCCGCGCGCGGTCACCGTGACCAGCATCACCGCCGCCGATACCAGATACCCAATGGTTGCGGCGGCGAACGGATCCGCCCAGGTCTCGAAGCCGATCTTGACGACCGGCTGCACCGCTCCGCGGATCAGCGCCGCCGCGAGCGGCAGCAGCATCGCGGTCCAGGCGGCGACACCAAGGCTTCCGGATGACCCGAGCACCAAGGTGGTTGCCCCCGCCAGGACGACCACGATGCCGACCGCCTGCCAAGGGCCCGGTACTTCGCCCAGCAAGATGGCTGCCAACAGGACCGCAAACAGCGGCGCCAGGTTGCCGAGGGCGCCGGCGACATGCGGGCCGAGTCGCTGGTTGGCGCGAAATGTCAGCATCGTCACGGTCGCCGGGAACAAGCTGCCGACCGCGGCGAACACCAGCACCGCCGGCACGGCCGCCGCCGTCCAGTCGACCAGCAGCGGCGATGCGGCCACGAACGTCGCCGCGGTGGTCGTCACGCTGATCGCGGCCCCCGGCACCGGTGCCGCATGGCGCAGGCCGAACTGGGTCAGCACCAGCGCCAGCCCGAAGAACCCGGCGGCACCAAGCGCCAGAACGGCCGCCTCACCCTGCATTACGATCCCCGAGGTTGGATGCGATCACGGCAGTGTATCGCGCGACGGATCGGCGTCGCTGCCACGTTGACGTTTGGCAGGGCCGAACGCTGCCCTTGGACCGATTTTTGCCTGTTCGTTGGAGCAATGAACCGTCCGTCTCTCGGAGAACGCCATGCCTATCGCAAGCGGCACCCGCTATCTCAGCGCAAGCGCGCTGCAGTCGTCGACAACCCTGGTGATCAACATCGATGCCGAGGTGGTCGGCACCCTGAACGACGACTCCCTTTCCGGCAGCGTCAAGTCGGATCGGATGTTCGGCGGTGACGGATGGGATCTGATATCCGGCCTCGACGACGACGATATCCTCTACGGCAACACCGGCCTCGACACCCTCGACGGCGGCGACGACGAGGACATTCTGTACGGCGGCCAGGACGACGACCTGCTGCGCGGCGGCGACGGCAACGACGTGCTGTTCGGCGGGATGAACTCCGACCCGGTGTATGTGCTGCGCGACGGCGTGGCGATCCTGCTGGACGGCCGTGACACCCTGTCCGGCGGGGCCGGCAACGACCTGATCTACGGCAACCAGGGCGATGATCTGATCGATGGTGGTGCCGACGACGACCTGCTGTACGGCGGCCAGGGCGCGGACCGGCTGACCGGCGGCGAGGGAGACGATACACTCTTCGGCGGCCAGGGCGGCGATGTCTTCGTCTACCGCAGCGTCGATGACGACCGCGACGTCATCCAGGACTTCGATATCGCCGCCGACCAGATCCTGCTGGCCGGCGGCGTCGCGATCTCGATCAGCTACAGCACCGGCGATGACTCGGTGCTGCGCCTGTCTACCGGGACCCGGATCACCCTGATCGGGGTCGCCGATCCGGACGATGTGGCGATCGCCTGGGGATGAAGCTCGGCCTGCGGCAGGTCGCGCCTATAGGCCCTGGCCCCGGCGGCGGGAAATATCGCGTCGGATCTGGTGCGTTTCGCGTCACGGAAAAGTGTCCACAGATTGAAAGTCACAATTCCATTTTTTAGAATTTTAGATCAACAGCCACGCGGCTGTGCCGGATAGCTTTTGTCGTGCGACGTGATACGAAACGTCGGCATCGTCCCGAAGGAGGCTCGAGCGTCGGCGCTCGAATGAGGGTTGCATGATACAACGCATCGTCGTCGCCCTCATCTGCCTGCTGCTTGCCGCAGGGCCGGTGGAAGCCCAGCAGCCGGTGGCAGCGGCGCCGGAAGAAGCCGCGCATCCGTTGCGACCGTTGGACACATCGAGCCCGCGCGCCACCCTGATCGGCTTCCTCAACAACAGCGACGCGATCAGCCGCTTCTACCGGGACGTCTATTACGACCAGCCGACGTTCACCAACCTTCGGGCCATCTTCGAAGCACGGCTGCGCACGGCCCGCCGGGTCCTGGACTTGAGCTACATCGCGCCGGCGACCCGCAACCAGGTTGCCGTCGATTCCAGCGTCTACCTGTACGAGATCCTGTCCCGCATCGAGTTGCCGCCCGCGAACGAGATTCCCGGGCCGGACGCAGTCGCCGGCACGTCTCCGCCGACGCGTTGGATCGTGCCGGGCACCAACATCACGCTGGTGCGCGCCACCGAAGGAGAACGCCAGGGCGACTACCTGTTTAGTGCCGACACGGTCAACCTTGCCGCAGACAACTACGCCCTGGTCCACCACCTGCCCTACCGCCGGCCCGTGCCGGTCCACGATCTGGTAGCAAACCGGCGACTGGTCGGCGGGGTTTTGATCCCGCCGAAAGCGATCGAAACCTTGCCGGGCTGGCTCAAGTCGAACGTGCTCGGGCTGGTGACATGGAAATGGCTCGCCCTTGCGCTTCTGGCCCTCGCGACCACTGCGCTGATCGTCCTGGCGCAGGCCGCAGCGGGGCGCCTGCGGTCCATCGACGGCGAGCGCTCGGCGGTGGCCGCATCGTTGATCCGGCTGTTGATGCCGGCCGCGATCATCGTCCTGATTCCGATCGCCGTGGTCGTCGCGAACGGTGTCATCCATGTCACCGAGGAGTTGGGCTCGCCGATCCGCATCGCGGCCGAGACCGTCGTGCATCTCGTCGGGGCGTGGATTGCCTGGGTGGCCTGCGTGTCGGTCGCCGAGATCATCATCGCCTCGCCGCGGGTCGCCGAGGGCACGCTGGATGCTCAGGTGCTGCGGCTGTGCTCGCGCATCCTGGGCATGGTGTTCGCCATGACGCTGATCCTGATCGGCGGCGAGAAGATCGGCCTGCCGCTGGTCGGCCTGATTGCCGGCGTCGGCGTCGGCGGCCTGGCTATCGCACTGGCAGCTCAGGACACGCTGCGCAACGTTCTCGGCAGCCTGATGATCTTCTTCGACCAGCCCTATCGCGCGGGGGACCAGATCATCGTGATCGGCGTTGAAGGCGTGGTCGAGAACATCGGATTGCGATCGACCCGGATCCGCCAGCTCAACGGCAGCCTGACAACCATACCGAACGAGAAGATGGCGTCGGTAGAGATCGTCAACATCTCCAAGCGGCCCGGCATCCGCCGCAACATCCGTCTTGGACTGACCTACGAGACCTCCCCGGAAATGATCGACCGGGCGCTCACTGTGTTCCGCGAGGTCCTCCACGAGCATGCCGAGCGCTGGGCCGACAGGCCGCCGCGCGTCTTCTTCGAGGACCTCGCGCCGGACAGCCTGACCCTGGTCGCTCACACATGGCACCACCCGCCTGACTTCTGGGCGTTCTGCGCCACGCACGACCGGATCAACCTGCGGATCCTGCAGCGTTTCGGCGAAGAGGGCATTGCCTTTGCCTTCCCGACCACAACCACCGTGCTCGAACCGGGCAGCGCTCCCATCGCCATAGAAATCGCGGGCGGTGACAAACCGGAGGTCGCCCTCCAAACCTGAAGGCAGGGCTCCGGGACCGACACTTGCTAGCCCACGGTCTCCGGCTTCCACCAGCCCGCCAGTTCGCGGTGGACCAGCGTCTCGTACAGCGACGTCGCATCGACGCTGGAGTTGAGGCAGGGGACAAGGCTGAAGTGGGTTCCGCCGGCATGCTCGAAGGTTTCGCGGGCCTGGATGCCGATCTCCTCCAAGGTTTCCACGCAGTCGGCGACGAAGCCGGGCATCACCACCGCCAGCCGCTTCACCCCGGCACCGGCAAGCTCGGCGATGGTCTCGTCGGTGTACGGACGCAGCCACTCCTCCCGACCGAACCGTGACTGGAAGGTCAGGCGCAGCTTGTTCGCGTCCAGCCCCAGCCGTTCGCGCACCAGCCGCGCGGTCTTCGCGCAGTGGCAGTGATACGGGTCACCCTGGGTGAGGTAGCGCTTCGGCAGGCCATGGAACGACGCCAGGATCACTTCCGGCTCCCAGTCCAGCGTCGCGAGATGCGCCTGGATGCCGTTCGCGATGGCCTCGACATAGACCGGGTCATCGTGGAACGCCGGCACGGTGCGCACAGCGGGCTGCCAGCGCTTCGTCATCAGGAACCGCGAGACCTCGTCAACCACCGTGCCGGTTGTGGACGCGGAGTACTGAGGGTACAGCGGCAGCACCAGGATTCGGTCGCACCCTTCGTCCTGAAGGGCTGCCATGCGGTCGCGGACCGCCGGATTCCCGTACCGCATCGCCCAGTCGACACGCACCGTCTCGGCGTCGGGATCGAGCCGTTCCTGCAGCGCCTCCGCCGCGGCCCTGGTGTGGAAACGCAGCGGCGACTCGTCGGTCTCCGCCATCCAGATCGCCTTGTAGGCCTCGGCGGTCTTCGGCGGCCGGACCCGCAGGATGAAGCCGTGCAGGATCAGCTTCCACAGCAGCGGGTTGACCTCGATCACCCGACGGTCGGACAGGAATTCCGCCAGATATCGGCGGACGTCCGGCACGCTGGTGGAATCCGGGGTGCCGAGATTGACCAGCAGCACGCCGATCCGCCCCAGCCGAATGATCGGATGGCCGGGCGTACCGGGAACGGCGTCGATGCGGCGCAACGTCATGATCAGTGATCTCCAACCCTGTCGAACTCGAATGCGCGTTCAATACGCACGCGTCAACCGAACTGGATCCATTCGCTCTGAATTACCGCCGGCACAACCCCGACCAGAGTGATCGACGCGCCTGGCCCCAGGGCCAGTACGGCGTTACCCGTGGTGTCAGCCGACACGGCGTAGGAGACACCCGGCGACAGCACAACACGGTCACCCTCAGCCCCGTTGAAATCCTCGATCCGGTCGAACCCGCCATTGGCTACCATCACGAACCGGTCAGCGCCGGCACCGCCGACCAGTGTGTCATTCCCCAACCCGCCGCCGAGCGTGTCGTCACCGGCGTCACCAAAGAGACGGTCGCTGTCGCGCCCACCGTGCAGCCAGTCGTTCCCGGAACCGCCGTAAACCAGATCGTCGCCGAAATTGCCGTAGACCCGGTCGTCGCCATCGGCTCCATGCACGAAGTCGTTGCCCTGTCCGCCGAAGATGGTATCCGCCCCGTCACCGCCGATCGCAGCATCGCGATCCTGGTTTCCGTACAGCACATCGTCACCGCCGCCGCCCAGCAGATAGTCCGCGCCGGCACCGCCTGACTGCACATCATTGCCGTCGTGGCCGAGCAACGTATCCAGGCCGGCCGAGCCGACCAGGTGGTCGTCACCGGAGCCGCCATGCCGTGACCACGGGTCGGCCGGCAGCGGGGTCGACAATGCGGTGATGCCGGCGTCTATCCAGGCCCCCTCGTCGTGAACGGTTGCGTTCCCGCGCCACCCTTCCCAGTCGCTCACCAGATCGCGCACCGACTGCCTGAGCCCGCCCGATATCGACGTGTCAAAGTAGGTCCAAGGATTGACCGCCACGCCCTGATCGAGGTCGCGAACCTCGATCTCGAACGGGCGGTACAGGCCAAGGCTCCGCCCTGTCGCCGTGCCGATCTCGCCGCCCGCCGCAACTGCCTGCCCGGGCGCGACGCTCACCGTCCCGAGATGGTCCAACAGCAGCGTCACAGAGGGGGCCGCCGTCGGGATCAGGTGCAGTTCGAAGTCCGCCGATCCGGGCTTGGCGATCGTCGCGTGGACGTAAAGGTCGCCAAGTGCGGCGATCGGGGTCCCGGCCGGCAGGTTGAAGCCGAACGACGAACCGTTCTCTACCAGAACACGGTCGAGGCGGTGATCGAAGGCAACCGCGCCGGCACGGCCGGTGGCGGCATCGTAGCGATCGAGAGCAAATCCCAGGCTGAGCAGTGGATTCGGCATGGCACACCTCCTGGCGCTGCCGTGCACGAATCGGGCCGCGCAACGTCAGTCAGGAGTCGCCAGGAAAGCGAGCAGCACGTACCGACAGCCGGCGGTCACCGGCACCGCTTCGTGCAGAAGCGAGCAGGAGAACGCCAGGCCGCCACCGGCTGGGGCCCGCCAGCGGTCGTCGGAGTACTCCGGGAACACCAACCCGCCACCTTCGTAGTCGTCGTTCAGCTCGATGCTGACGGCGATCCGCCGATTTGCCGTCGCCGGCAGGCTGTTGTCGCGATGGGCGGCGAAGAAATCCCCTCGACCCGCCTCGTAGCTGGCGACATAGAAGGCCTCGGGGCGGAGCCGGTCGACCCACCAGGCCTTCCACAGTTCCGGCATCAGGCGTTCGGCGATGGCCGTACGGACATCGCCGTACAGCGGACGGCGGCGGTCGAGCGTCAGGTCCCGACGTCGCTTGCGGTCGGGCATCTCGACCAGCGCCGGAGTCCCCTGGGCGTCGAGGATCGCTACCGTTCCCTCGCGGTTGTCCTGTTCGAACGCCTGGATAAGACGGTCGCGAAGGCCCGGATCCAGCAGGTTCGGCAACAGCATCACCGGTGCCATGGCGCGGCGTTCCTGCGCCGACGGCCGCTTTAGCGCGTCGAGCGCAGCGCGCAGTTCGGCGACCCCCGGTCCGTTCAGCGGCACCCGCGCCACCACGCGCTGGTTGGCATCCGCCAGCATCACCTCGGGATCCGTCATCTCTCCCTGGAACAGGGCCCGCCGGATATTGTCATCGGGGTCCGGGATCGAGCGGACTCCATCGCATTCCAGAGCTTCGCCGAACGCCAGGATGTTCGCAGTGTCGCGAAACGCCACCGCGACGCGTCCAACCTCAGCCTCTCGTCCGCCAGCGATCAACAAGGTCGGCCCGCTCACCACGTCGCGGTGATACTCGAAGCGGCGACCATCGGCGTCGATCACCACGAAGTTGGGCAGCCGTCGCCCCCAAAAGGCTGGAACCATTGCTCATCCTCGTCGTTCAGGTCTCGAGAGGTTAGCGTCCTGTTCCCACAAGTCCAAGACGCCGGTCCTGAAAAACACACACCGACTCAACGGTGTTGTAATTCATGAATAGTTAAGGGGATGGGGATTGGGGTAGCAGCGGGGACAAGTTGTCCCCATGTAATCGTGAAGGCCGGTCATCGGCCGGCCATTGGTTCGCCAGGAGGCGTCCATGACCGCTTTTGACCCGGCCTTGTCCACCACCGCGTTGGATCCTTCGGTCCCCCGCGCCGGCACCCGGCACGCCCCACTCTATCAGTTTGCAGCCCTGAACCTCCCCGCCCTCGCCCTGCTGGCAATGGCCTGGCATCGAGGCTGGCTGGACACCATCATCTCAGCCGATCCGACCAGGCTTACGGTTGTGATCATCGCGGTATTTGTCGGCGGCATGGTGCTGGCATGCCATCGGCTGTGGCGCCTGGACCAGGAGATCGAATGCGCCCACAGCTACAATCCCAATCCTGATTCATGGGCGCGGCGCTACCGCGCGGAAGTACGCCACCGCTCAAGCGGCAGCCGCAACCTTGCGGCATCGACCCTGCGGATACGCGTGACCGACTATATCGCCGTCATCCGCCATATCGCCGCGAGCCTCGTGCTGCTTGGCCTGATCGGCACGGTCGTCGGGTTCATCGTCGCTCTGTCCGGCGTGGACCCGGCCAAGGCAGCGGACGTGAGCAGCATGACGCCGATGGTTGCAACCCTGATCCAGGGAATGTCGGTGGCGCTGTACACCACCCTGGCCGGCGCCGTGGCCAATCTTTGGCTGACCGTCAACTACCGGCTGGTAGCGTCCACCGCCGTGCGGCTTCTCGCCGATCTGGTCGCCATCGGAGAAGCCGATGCGCGGCCTTGACCCGAACGACGACGGCGAGGACGACGGCACGGTCTTTCGCGACCTGGTGATGCTGACCCTGCTGGGCTTCGTGACCATGGTCGTGCTGATGCTCCCGCACCTGGCGCCGCCGACCCAGGGCGAGGAAACCATCGAGGCGCCTGGAAACCTGATCGTCGAGGCCCGCTGGCCGGACGATGTCGATGTCGACGTCGATCTCTGGGTGAAGGCTCCGAACGACCGGCCGGTCGGCTACTCCCACAACAACGGACTGGTCTTCGACCTGCTGCGCGACGACCTCGGCTTCGAACGCGACGGCACCGGGTTGAACTACGAGTTCGCGTTCTCGCGCGGTACGCCGGTCGGCGAGTACGCGGTCAACATCCACTTCTACTCGAACCGCGCGCTCGCACCGTCCGTACCGGTCAACGTCCGCGTGCTGCTCTCGGCCGGACCGGACAAGACCACGGTGACGATCATCGACACACGCCTGATCCTCAATCACGCCGGGCAGGAGATTACCGTCGTCCGCTTTGCGCTCGACGAAGACGGACGGCTGATGCTCGGCAGCATCAATGACTTCCCGATCTCGCTGAAATCCGTGCGTACCGGCTAGCCCCATGGACCTGCACATCGTCCTGGTGGCGTTGGCAGCCCTGGTCGGTGGCGGGCTGGTCTGGCTGATCGCGACCTCGGCGACCAGCCCCGGGGTACGGCGCAGTACCCTGGCGCTGGCGATCATCCAGGTCGCGCTGTTCTATGCGGCGACATCCGATCTCCTGGGTCGTCCTAAGCCGGTGGAGATCGAACTGCTGTCCAGCCGGCTCGAACGGTCCGAAGTGCTGGCTCAGCACCTGCGGCAGGACGAGGCGATCTTCCTGTGGCTGCGCGCCAAGACCGGAGGCGATCCGATCGCCTACCGCCTGCCGTGGAGCGAGCAGACCGCCCGGCAACTGTACGAGGCCGGCCAGCAGGTCGAGCAGCAGGGCGGAAGCGTTGAGTTGACCATGCAGGGCGAAGACGGCACCGAGGGGGGCGAGGGCGGTGATCCCACGGTCGGCTGGGTGCCGCCGACCGCGCCACCGCCGAAGCCGCAGCGCTGACCCGCCACCCTTCCCCGACATCAGCCACCAACTGACCGTTGAGCCGGGCAAACGCTGCCTGTATGGTCCGCCGCCGATCCCGGGTATGAGAAAGCGCACGCCCATGAGCACGCGGTACTTCTTCTTCGGAACCTTGATGGACCGCGACGTTCTGGAACTGGTGCTGGAGCGTCCGGTGGTCCCAGAGGCGCTGGCCCCGGCGCGGCTGGCCGGCTACCGCCGGGTCCGGATACTGCGCGACAGCTTCCCGATCCTGGTGGAGGATTCCGGGTCGAGCGTCGACGGCGTGGTGTTCACGACCGCCTCCGCCGAGGAGGATGCACGCATCCTGTTCTTCGAAGACTACGACTACGACATGGCGCCATGCCGGCCGGTGCTGACCGACGGCAGGACCGTCGAAGCCACGTTCTGCGGTGCCGAAGACGGCGTCCTGGCCTCTGACGAACCGTGGGACCTGGCCCGTTGGGCGGTGCGGCACAAGGACGGCTTCCTTAAGCTGTCCAAGGTCTACATGGCGTGCTTCGGCAGGCTGACACCGGAACAGGCCGAGCCGATCTGGGTGGAGACCCGCGAGCGGCTGCGCGCCGAGGGCATCCTGGTGCGGAATCCCGACCTGGCACCCGCAGCGGAGGGCTGATCCATGAAACTCGTCGCTGAACCGATCACCGAGGCCGCGTTCGCGCCCTTCGGTCAAATCCTGGCGCTGCCCAGCGAGCCGGGTCGCGCGGACTATTCAGCCCACTCGGAGAACCTGCGGCCCGGGAACGCCGAGCTGTGCTTCCGTACCAGCCTGACCGCACCGACGGCACTGCCGCTGAAGACCAAGGTGATGGAGCGGCACGCCTTCTCCAGCCAATCGTTCCTGCCGGTCGACGTCTCGCGCTATGTGGTCATGGTCGCCCCGAACGATGCCGACGGAGGGCCGGACCTCGCCCGGGCCAGGCTGTTCGTGGTCGACGGCAAGACCGGCATCAACTACCGCGCCGGTGTCTGGCACCACCCGATGACCGTGCTCGACCGCGACGCCGTGTTCGCCACCGTGATGTTCAACGACGGCGGCGATCGCGACGAGGACTGGACCGACCTGCCGGTCGAGATCGAGTTGAGCCTGTAGCCGCCCGTCAGGCCGGGATGAAGCCGTCCGGCCCAACCGGCGGATTGTAGATCACGATCAGTTCGGCCGTCTCCTCGCCCAGGATCTCGACCTGGTGCGGCATCATCGGCGGAATCCGGATCACCGTGCCCGGACCGACCTCCTGAACCACATCGTCGCCGAGCGATACCCGCGCCCGCCCGCTCTGTACCAGGATGATCTGCCAGGCGTCCTTGTGCTTGTGCCGGCTGGCGGTGCCGCCCGGTGCCAGGCGGCCCTGGATGACTTCGATGCCGGCGCCGACCGCCGGGTCGACCAATCGCCGGTTCACCGTCCCGTCGTGCAGCGGCGGCGAGTAGGTAGCGATCGAGTCGATGTGCTGGATCAGGTCGTCGGCGTGCATGGCAGGTTCCTGGCTGAATTCGTCACCGGCCGATCATGGCAACGATCCGGTGTCGGACCAAGCCCGGTCCGATCAGCGTCGGACCGCCTGCTCCAGGGCGCCGAGGAAGCGCGACCGGTCCTGCTTGGTGAAGCCGGGGCCGCCGCCGGACACCTCGCCCATCGCCCGCAGGTCGCTCATCAGCTCACGCATTGCCAACGCCATGCCGATGCCGTGCTCGGTGAACGCCTTGCCCTTGGTGTCCAGCACCTTCGCGCCGTTTTCCAGACAGCGGGCCGCCAGCGGAATGTCACCGGTAATTGCCACATCACCCGGTCCGATCCGTTCGGCGATCCAGTCGTCGGCCGCGTCGAAGGTATCGGGCACCAGCACGTTGTGGACGTTCGGCCGGTCGGTGGTCCGGAAGCCGCGGTTGCTGACCAGATGAACGATGAGGCCGTGTCGATCGGCGACTTTCAGGATCTCATCGCGCACCGGACAGGCGTCGGCGTCGACGTAAATTTCGGGCGGGCGATCGGCTTGCGTCATGACGCCTTCCGGCACTTGCGGGCATAGTGTTCCTTCAGCGCGGCCGCCTTGTAGCGTTCCACCTGTCGAAACCGGGCGGCAAGGCCGAAGCGGTCGATACGGAGCACGGTGACCATCAGCTTGTCCAGCCTCAGGACACCGTCGCGATCATGCCAGTCGCGGATGACCACTGACAGCACGGCCCGTTGGCCCGGCACCAACCCTCCGACATAGGGGGCCACCAGAACGCCATCCTCGGACCAGTTCTTCAGCGGATGGTCTCGGCCGTCGATCCTGACGTAGCTGTCGCCGTGCGGCGCCAGCCGGCGCTGGCGGCGACGGTCGGTTGGGGACGTTTGGGGTCGGGACAGGAATGGAATGCGCATGCCCCATGATTAGCAGGAAATGTGCCATTTCCGCGGCATGGGACATGTACGGATCAGGTTGACTTGCCGTCGCTGCGGTCGAGCGCTACATCCCCGCGATGAAGGATGGCATCGAGACCCGCTTGTACGTGACGGCGCCGCTGGCCGACGGCGCTGTCGTTGGCCTGGAATCGGGACAGGCGCACTATCTGCGCAGCGTGCTGCGCCTCGGTCCCGGAGAGGGTGTGGCGCTGTTCAACGGCCGCGATGGCGAGTGGCTGGCGCGGATCGACGGAATCGGCAAGGGCTGGGCCTCGCTGGTGGTCGGCCACCAGACCCGTCCGCAGCGCGGTGAACCCGACCTGTGGCTGGCATTCGCTCCGATCAAGCGCGCCCGCATCGACTTCACCGCCCAGAAGGCGACCGAGCTCGGCGCGTCGCTGCTGTGGCCCGTCATGACCCGGCACACGATGGTCGACCGCGTGAACACCGATCGGCTGACCGCGAACGCCATCGAGGCCGCCGAGCAATCGGACCGGCTGACCGTCCCGACGGTTCGCGAGCCGACCACCCTGGACAAGCTGATCGCGGAGTGGCCTGAAGACCGGGCACTACTGTTGTGCGACGAGAGCGGCACTGGACACGGAATCGCAGAAGTCCTGGCCGCCGCCGGGCCTGCGGTGCGCCGGCGTGCCGGATTCGTGATCGGACCCGAAGGCGGCTTTGCCCAGGAGGAACTTGACCGCCTACGGAAGCTGCCCTTTGTTACGGCCGTCGGTCTGGGGCCTCGGCTCCTGCGGGCCGATACCGCCGCGCTGGCCGCACTCGCCGTCTGGCAGGCGGTCGCCGGCGATTGGACGACATCGACATCAAACGATTGATCGCGGAGCCCGCATGTCCCGTCCCCCCGAAGACCAAGGCGCGCCCATCACCGACAAGGCGCAGCTCGTGGAGTGGTTCTCTTCGGCCGCCAAGCCGAGATCGGCGTGGCGCGTCGGCACCGAGCACGAGAAATTCGCCTTCCGCCTGTCCGACCTGCGCCGCCTGCCCTATGAGGGAGCGGACGGGATTGGCGCGATCCTGGACGGGCTGACCCGCTTCGGCTGGACCCCCATCCAGGAGCACGGCAAGACCATCGCCCTGACCCACAGCGGCTGCGCGATCACCCTGGAGCCCGGCGGCCAGTTCGAGCTGTCCGGTGCGCCGCTCGACAACCTGCACCAGACCTGCGACGAGGTGCACAGCCACCTCGCCCAGGTGAAGGAAGTCTGCGACGAACTGGGCGTCGGCATGCTCGGCCTGGGCTTCGACCCGAAGTGGCGGCGCGAGGACATCGGCTGGATGCCGAAGGGCCGCTACGAGATCATGAAGCGCTACATGCCGCTCAAGGGCAATCTCGGCATCGACATGATGAAGCGGACCTGCACCGTCCAGGTCAATCTGGACTTCGAATCCGAAGCCGACATGGTCGAGAAATACCGGATCAGCCTGGCGCTCCAGCCGCTGGCGACAGCGCTGTTCGCCAACTCGCCGTTCGTCGAGGGCAAGCCGTCGGGTTTCACCTCGTTCCGCAGCAACGTGTGGACGGATACCGATCCGGATCGCTGCGGAATGCTGCCGTTCGTGTTTGAAGACGGGTTCGGTTACGAGCGGTACGTCGACTACCTGCTCGACGTGCCGATGTACTTCGCCTACCGGGACAACGCCTACATCGACGTCGCCGGCAAGAGCTTCCGCGACTTCATGGCCGGCACGCTGCCGGAACTGAAGAACCACACCGCGTCGATGGGCGACTGGTCGGACCATACCACCACGGTGTTCCAGGAAGTCCGCCTGAAGAAGTACATCGAGATGCGCGGCGCCGACGGCGGGCCGTGGAGCCGCCTGTGCGCCCTGCCGGCGCTGTGGGTCGGCCTGCTGTACGACAAGGGCGTCCAGGATCAGGCTTGGCAGCTCTGCAGGGACTGGACCGTCGCCGAGCACCAGGAGTTGCGTGACGCGGTGCCGCGCGACGGCCTCAAGGTCCAGTTCCGCGGCCGCAGTCTCGCCGCCTGGGGTCAGGATGTCCTGGCGCTGGCCCGCGAAGGCCTACGCCGCCGCAAGCGGCTGGACAGCTCCGGCAACGACGAGACCGGCTTCCTCGGCGTGCTCGACGAGATCGCCGGCTCCGGACGCACTCCGGCCGAGGAGCTGCTCGACGCCTACGAGACCCGCTGGGGCCGCTCGGTCGATTCCGTGTTCGAGGAATTGCGGTACTGAGGCTGCCGGGTCAGTCCCGCTCGGGCGGCTTCAGGCGCACCAGCGCGATCAACGGCAGCACCGCGAACGCGGTCACCGTGTAGAAATAGAACGCGTTGATATAGCCCAGCATCAGGCCCTGGCGGTCGATCTCGGCGCTGAGTGCCTTCAATTGACGGGTCTCGTCCAGCGGCCAGTCGCCCCGAAGCCCCATCAGCGAAGTGGCGTCCGCGAAGATCGACACGTACGGCGTCAGGTCGACGTAGGTGATCGAGGCGGTGCGGATCACCACTGCGACCGACACCGATATCGAGATCGAACTGCCGACGTTGCGAACCAGGTGGAAGAAGGCGGTGGCGTCGTTCAGGTACCGCTTGTCCAGCGTCGAATAGGTGATGAGCGTCAGCGGAACCCATACGAATCCGACGCCGAATCCGGCCAGCACACTGGTCCACGCCAGCGCAAACGGCGCAAGATTGATGTCGAACGCCGCCATGTACCAGCCGGCGACCCCCTGGATCAGGAAGCCGACGGCCAACAGGACGCGGGGGTCGAACAGCCGGTTGATGAACGCCATCAGGATCGACCCGGCCAGCGTGCCGAGCCCGCGCAGCGCAATGAACAGGCCGATCTCGGCCTCGGGGTACCCCTGGATACCGGCCATCATCGGCGGGAACAGCACCATCGGCGTCCACAGGATCATCCCGAACAGGAAGGCGATCACGAAGCCGATGGCATAGTTCCGGTCGGCCAGCATCCGAATGTCGAAGAACGGTGCCTGCGACGTGGTGACGTGGGCGAGGAACAGATAGAAGCACAGTGCGGCGATCGCCGCCTCGGCGATGATCTCCGGCGAGTCGAACCAGTCAAGCCGCTGGCCGCGATCGAGCATGAGCTGGAACGCCGCTATAGCGATGGCCAGCAGCACGAACCCGAACCAGTCGAGCCGGATCGACGGTGCTTTCCGGCGATCGTCGATCACCGCCAGGATGCTGACGATCGCAAGCACGCCGAACGGCACCAGCAGAAAGAAGACGTAGCGCCAGCCGAGCGCCTCGGCGAGGTAACCGCCGACGGTGGGTCCGATGATCGGGCCGAACACCACGCCCATGCTGAACACCGCCGTCGCGGTCCCCTGCTGATGGCGCGGAAACGTGTCGAGGACCATGGCGGTGGCCAGTGGCACCAACGGGGCGCCAAACGCGCCCTGGAAGACCCGGAAGACCACCAGCTGCTCGAGGCTTCCCGCAACCCCGCACAGCACCGAGGCGACAGTGAAGCCGATCGAGCAGTACAGCATCAGCGCGCGCCGGCTGAACCGCGAGGCCAGCCAGCCGGACATCGGCGTCGCCACGGCGGTGGCGACGATGTTGAACGTGACCACCAGGGCAATCTGGTCGGCAGTCGCCGAAAACGTGCCCTGCATCTTCGGCAGAGCCACGTTCACGATCATCACCGTCATCGTGTAAAGCATGGTGACGAACGTCAACGTCACCAGAATCAACGCCCGGCGGCCGAATCCCATCTCAACCGGCGGCGCGGCGCCGGAGATTGCCGCGTCGGTCATGCCGCGGGCCGCCCCTCCCGTTGATTGCCGCCTGTGAGACTCGTCGACGGCTCGGCACCATGATGGCACGATATACTAGCTCGTCGAACAGTTGCCCCGTTCGACAATCGCCGAGAGAGCGCCAGCCGGGTTCGGCGCCGAGACGAGACCGCGAACCCTCTCGGTATCTGTTTACCGGCAGGAAACGTCTTCAGCACCAGCGCTATTGACGCCAGCGCTCCAAAATTCGTTAACACTCAACCTATTGACGACCTTTCTTCACGTCCGTAGAGATTATCAATCAAGTGTTGGTATTGATTCGGGGTGGAGGGAAGAATGGCGGTTCAGAATTACGACACGACGGCCGGCGACGGGGTGGCGATCGGTTCGCCCAACCTGCAGGGCCGAATTGTCGTGCTGCCGGAGCAGAACGACGCGACTGACTGGCACACCTACCCAAGCGGCCAGGATTACACCGTTACCGCGCTGTCGCACTTTCATTTCCGGCGCGAGATTAGGAACCCGGACGGTTCGACGGGCAGCGAGGTGTACGAGCTGCAGCCGGGCTCGACCATCACGCGAACCGGTCCATTCGAGCATCGCGTCACCAACCTCGCCAACAAGCCCGCCGTCTTCATGAAAGGCTGAGGTTTTGCCGCACCACCGCGGCACGGCCCTTGCCACAGCAGCGAGCAGGTGATTCACATAGAATCACTGCTCGTTTACAGCCGTGAGTTGTCCCCATGACAAGATCGGCCTCCAGCGGAACTCCTGGCGGATCCGCATCGAACCTAGGCTGTCTTGCCGACCTGCTGACCGCATTGGTCGAAGCGAGTGAGGCTGAGGCTGTCAACACGCTTCTCGGCGACCGTCTTCCGACACTTCTTGGCTGCGACCGGATCCAACTGGCGCTGATCGATGCCGAAACCGGTTTGTTGCGCTCCGGTTCGGGCGACGCACTGCACGGCGCCGCCCCCGGCGAAATCAATCTGGCGCTGGCTCGCTGCCTGCGGGACCGCGAGATCGTGTCGTTGAAACAACTGGATGGCGGGAACGGCACGTCCTCGACGCTGGTGGCACCGCTCGTCGTCGCCGGCAAGGCGGTCGGCGCACTTGCCGCGATGGCCGACCGGACGGACGCGTTCACCGACACCGACCGCCAACTTCTTCGATCGGTCGCCGCGACGTCGGCGGTGGTGCTGCTGTCCTGTCTGGACCGGGACTCCGAACTCTCGGCGGTTCGCGACGAGTCGCGCCAAGCGCACGAGGAACTGCAGGCCGCGCTGCAGGCGATCCCGCACCCGGTCGTGATCTATGACAAGGACTTCAACTTCCGCGCCTGGAACACGGAGTTCACCCGGATCCAGGGCTACACCGAGGAGCTGATGCAGGGATTCGGCGGCATGGCCGGGCTGATCCGCTACGAGGTCGAGGAACTGAAATCGTTCGGCGACCAGACCTTCGAAGCGGTCTACCAGCAGTATCTCGACTACTACAAGTTCCAGGACTTCAACCAGTCGATCCAGTACTGGCCGATGCGCGGCAAGCACATCGACCGCCGCACCCGCCGCACCGCATCGGGCGGCTGGGTATCGGTGCTGGTCGACATCACCGACTGGGTGAACGCCCAGGAAGAGATCCGCAGCGCGAAGGAAGAGGCCGAGAGTGCGGCCCGCGCCAAGTCTGAATTCCTGGCCAACATGAGCCACGAGATCCGCACGCCGCTGAACGCGGTCATCGGCTTCACCCAGCTGGTCCTTCAGGGAAACCTGACCGAGAAGCAGCGCGATCACCTGACCCGTGTCGAGATCTCGGGACAGCTGCTGCTGCGGATCCTCGACGACATCCTCGATTTCTCGCGCATCGACGCCGGCATGCTGGAGCTCGAACATGTCCCGTTCGAACTCGACGACGTACTCGGCAACCTCGTTGACCTCACTGGAAACCGGCTGAAGTCATCGGATGTCGAACTGCTGCTGTCCGTCGACGATGAAGTACCGCATCGACTGCTCGGCGACCCCCTGCGCCTTGCGCAGATCCTGCTGAACCTCGGCAGCAATGCGGCAAAGTTCACCGACCAGGGCACGATCCATCTACGCGTCCGGCTGGTCCAGCGGAGCCGGGATGCAGCCACTCTCCGGTTCGAAGTCGAAGACACCGGCATCGGCATGACCCAGGAGCAGTCCGACCGGCTGTTCCAGGCTTTCACGCAGGCCGATACGTCCACGACGCGGCGTTATGGCGGCAGCGGCCTCGGCCTGGCGATTTCCAAGGCACTGACCGAGATCATGGATGGCCAGATTGGTGTCGAGAGCGCGAAGGATCGGGGCAGCACGTTCCACCTGACGATCAGGCTGGCGTTGCCGAACGACGATCGCGGAAGCCAGCCTCCACGACCGCGCGGGGTCGGGTGGCTGCGCGCCTTGGTGATCGACGACTACGGGCCGGCGCGCGATGCGCTGTGCCGGTCGATCGCGCAACTCGGCGTGACGGTCAGTTCGGTGGCCGACACCGAGACTGCGCTGGCGGCACTTCGCGACAGCACGGTCCCCTTCGACGTGGTGCTGCTCGACCATGGCCTCGCCGATTCGACGATCGTGGGCCGTCTGCAGGCCGCCCTGCAGGAGCGGCCGCCAGGATGGGACGATCCGGTCGGGCGCCTGTTGATTCTGATGACGGGGCATCTGCCGGGTGGTCCGGGCTTCGCCGGCGCCGAGGAGTTGGCCGACGGCACCGTTCCCAAGGCCGCCACGCCGTCGCGGATGCGCGACGCCCTGATGGGGGCCTTCGGACGCCGCCCGATCGACGCCCCGTCGCTCGATCCGGAGATCCGCAAGGCGTTGAGCGGCCTGCATGTGCTGGTGGCCGAAGACAACGAGGTGAACCAGTTGGTCGCCCGCGAGATGCTGGAGGTGGTCGGCGCCCGCGTGACGATCGCCGAAAATGGCCGACGCGCATTGGATATCCTGCGCGCCGGGACACGCGACGCCTTCAGCGCGGTGCTGATGGACCTGCAGATGCCGGAGATGGACGGACTGACCGCCACCCGCGCCATACGGCAGGTTCCGGCGTTTCAGAATCTGCCGATCATCGCCATGACCGCCAACGCCTTCGACGAGGATCGGCGGCGCAGCCGCGAGGCCGGGATGGTCGAGCACGTCAGCAAGCCGGTCGACCCGCACCGCCTTTATGCCATCCTGATAGAGCACACGAGTCTTCCAAAGATGTAATCGGTGGGCCAATGCCGCAGCAACCGCTCGAGCACGGACACAGCCGGGAGCAGATCCGGGCCCGACTGGCGCGCGGCCCTCAGGTCAGCTACCTCCGTGACTTGGTCTTTGGCGGCATCGACGGTGCGGTTACCACCTTCGCAATCGTCGCCGGGGTTGTCGGCGCCGATCTGTCGCCCCGGATCGTGCTGATCCTTGGCGTGGCGAACCTGCTGGCCGACGGCTTCTCGATGGCGGCGGCCAACTACTCGAGCACGCGAACCGAGGTCGACGAGTACGCGCATCTGCGTGCCATGGAGGAGCGGCACATCGAAGCGGTTCCCGACGGCGAACGCGAAGAGGTCCGGCAGATCCTCCATGCCAAAGGCTTTCAAGGCAGCGGCCTGAAGCAGGCGGTTCAGACGATCACCGGCGACCGCGACCGCTGGATCGACGTCATGATGGCCGAGGAACACGGGTTGCAGCCGGTCCAGCGGTCACCGATGAAGGCCGCCGGCGCGACATTCGCGGCGTTCATCCTGTGCGGCTCGGTTCCCTTGATACCCTACGTGTTCGGACTGGAGGCATCGATTGCAGCATCCACCGCGCTGACCGGCATCACTTTCTTTGTCATCGGCTCGGTACGCAGCCGATGGTCGCCGCTGACCTGGTGGCGCGCCGGGGCCAACACCGCGACGATCGGCTTGGCTGCCGCCGCTGTGGCATACATTGTCGGCAACCTGTTGGCGCGGCTGTAGCGTCCGAGTCCTGCCCGACCGGCACCGCGCCATGGCGCCTACCGTACCACCCTGCGGACCAGCGGACCGACCGTCAGGCCCTGAACCACGATCGAGAACACCACGATCACGTAAGTCGCGGTCAGGATCGTCGCCTTCCATTCGCTGTCCGGCAGTGACAGGGCCAGCGCCACCGAGACGCCGCCGCGCAGCCCGCCCCAGGTCATCACCGCCACCGCGCCCTGGGTGAACCCGCGCCGCACCCGCATGGCGCTGACCGGCACGATCACCGCCAGGAACCGCGCCAGCAGCACCAGCGGGATGGTGGCCAGCGCCGGCCACAACGCCTGATCGCCGAACGGGATGGCGAACACCTCGACGCCGATCAGCAGGAACAGAACGGCGTTCAGGATCTCGTCAATCAGGTGCCAGAAATCGCTGACATGGCGCGCGCTCCGCTCGCTCATTCCAAAGGTGACGCCGTGGTTGCCGATGAACAGGCCGGCAACCACCATGGCCAGAGGCCCGCTGACGTGAAGTTCATGGGCGAGACCGTAGCCGCCCATGACGAGCGCCAGAGTGAGCAGGATTTCCAGCACGTAGTCGTCGGTGCGCTTCAGCACCTGATAGGTCAGCCAGCCGACCACCCCGCCCAGGACCACACCTCCTACGGCCTCCTGTACGAACAGTATGGCGACACCGCCGGCGGTCATCGGCTCGCCGCCCGGGAAGGCGACCGCAACCAGGACCGCGAACATCACCACCGCGATGCCGTCGTTGAACAGCGACTCGCCGGCGATCTTGATCTCCAGGCTCTTTGGGACCTTGACGTATTTCAGAATGCCCAGGACCGCGACCGGGTCGGTCGGGCTGATCAGCGCGCCGAACACCAGGGCCACCAGGATCGGGACACCGGCCATCCAGGCGTAGCCGTAACCGACCACCACGGTCGACAACGCCACCCCGAAGCTTGCCATCAGCGCGACGATCCAGCGCTGCTGCTTCAGATCGTCGAGATCGACGTGCAGGGCGCCGGCGAACAGCAGGAACCCGAGCATGCCATCCATCAGGGTCTCGTTGAAGTCGATCGCCTCGATCTGACCCCGGATGATGTCGGCAATTCCGAACGCCGGGTACAGCGCGTCCACCCCCATGGTCGCTGCCGAGGCCGCCAGCGCAATGATCACCAACCCGATCGTGGTCGGCAGCCGCAGCAGGTGATGGTTGAGGGCCGCGAAGCCGGCGGTCAGCACCACCAGGATCGCGGCGACATGGAACGGGGTCATCGACGGTCCTCGCGCGGAGTGGGTTTCATGCCGCTCTCATAGTGGACGGCCCGGATGGGCGCCAGTACGGTCACCCGGGCAACGACCCGGAAAACACTGTCTTCCCTGGTGGACAGCGCATTGCGTCCACCGACCCAAGAGGACACGCCCATTGCCGCACCGCCCACTCGGTCTCGCCCATTTTACCGTGCTGGAGGTTCCCCCGCCGGAACTGGTCAGTCTCGCCGCCCGCATCGGCTACGCGACCGTCGGCCTGCGGCTTATCCGGGGCGCCCCGGGCACGCCATACTACCCGACCCCGGCGGGCAGCCCCGAGATGCGCGACTTGAAGCGGCGCCTGGACGACACCGGGATCCGGGTTCACGACGTGGAGATCGCGACCATCGATGAAGCGTTCTCAGCGGCCCAGTTGACCGGCGTCCTGGAGTCGGCCGCCGAGTTCGGGGCCCGCACGCTCAGCGTCTGCGGCGACGACCCCGACCCGGCTCGACTGACGGCAAAGTTCGTCGATCTCTGCGACCTCGCCGCGGGCTTCGGCATCGGGGTCGATCTGGAGTGGATGGCGTGGCGCCGGGTGCGGACCCTGGCCGACGCGCTGGCGGTGGTCACCGCCGCCGACCACCCGAACGGCGCCGTTCTGGTCGACGCCCTGCACCTGACGCGCACCGGAAGCGCGCCGAAGGATCTGCGCATCGTGCCGCCCGGCCTGATCCGCAGCGCCCAGCTCTGCGACGCTCGGGCCGAGGCCCCTACCACGACCGAGGAGATCATCCGCGAAGCCCGCTCCGGCCGCCTGCCCCCGGGGATGGGGGTACTGCCCCTAGGCGCGCTGCTGGCCGAACTGCCGATCGATGCAGCGGTGTCTCTGGAGGTCCCGATGGGTACGTCGCGACCACCAGAGGAACGCGCGGGCCAGGTCTTTGCCGCCATGCAGACTCTGCTGCAGCGCCACGGCCCGTCCTAGCACCGTCAGCATCGCCGGGACGGGTCCGCGCCATCAGTTGTTGACGACTTCCCAGCTGCCATCGGGCTGCCGGCAGGCGGTACCATAGGCTTCCTGCGGCCGGCCACCGATGATCGCCGTGGTGGTGTAGGTCCGGCAGTAGCGGTTACCGGCCTGGAAGGTCTCGGTCGGGACCATGTGGTACGCCACGTTGCTGTCCGGATTGCGCCATTCGACGGCCCGGCCGTTCGGCGCGTATTCTAGCGCCTGGTCGGCGCACAACTGGTCGGCCCGGTCCAGCGATCCGCCGATCTCGCCGCCGACGAAGAAGCCGGCAAGAGTGCCGCCGGCGACCGCCAGCAACCGGCCGGTTCCGGCCCCGAACTGGGAGCCGATCGCGGCACCCGCCGCTCCGCCCAGCACCTGCCCGAGCAGCTCCCGGTTACAGAATCCGCCGGACACGTCGATCGGGCGGTAGTCACGCGGCGGTTCCGCCGTCCAGACCGGCCGCTCGAC
The DNA here is from genome assembly GCF_040219215.1 of Thalassobaculum sp. Lineage (GTDB taxonomy): Bacteria > Pseudomonadota > Alphaproteobacteria > Thalassobaculales > Thalassobaculaceae > Thalassobaculum_A. The sequence continues at coordinate 439,072 of NZ_JAVJSX010000008.1, read as the reverse complement.
GACGATGTACTGCGGCGCTGAACGCTGCTTGTTCTTGCATTTCACTTTCTCATCATACTTGCCGTTCTTGTATTTCTTCGAAACCTTGCAGTTTCCGTCGTCGTACTTGTACTCGTAGCCGTGCTTGGTTTCTTTGTATTCGTACTTCGCGTCATTCTTGCCCTTGGCGACAGCATCGGTTGCACCGAGACTGACGACCGCGATGGCCGCCAACGCCAGATGACGAACGGATCGTGAATGCATGGTTCCCTCCTCCGAATTGCAACGCCAGGGTGGCAATGACTTCCATCCAGCCGGTCACGATGACGCGAAAACTATCATCGCTAAACGGATGGGCGGAGCTGCGGTTCCGGCGATGCTTGCCAGCGTCGCCGTCGCGGTGGACAATACTGCAACGCTTCCGTGAGGGGTGGGCTCAGTGGTCCTCACGCTTTTCCCGTCGGCACGCGCCGATCCGCGCATCGTCCTACCCCGCCTCTACCTGCGGCCGCCGCAGCGTGGCGACTGGCAGGAGTGGGCGGAGCTTCGGGCACTATCGCGCGATTTCCTGACGCCGTGGGAACCGTCCTGGCCGGATGATGCGCTGACCCGGGCGGCCTACCGGCGCCGTCTGGCCCGCTACACCGAGGACTGGAGCCGCGACCAGGGCTACACCTTCTTCATGCTGCGGCGCGACGACGACGCGCTGATCGGCGGCATCACGCTCGCCAACGTCCGCCGCGGGGTCGCCCAATCCTGCACCTTCGGCTACTGGGTGGGCAAGCCGTACGCCCGCCAGGGCTATATGACCGAGGCGGTGTACGGCGCCTGCGGCTTCGCCTTCGAGCATCTGCGCCTGCACCGAGTGGAAGCCGCCACCCTGCCGCACAACGAGGCCAGCCAGGGCGTGCTGCGGAACGCCGGCTTCCGCGAGGAGGGACTGGCGCGGCGCTACCTCAAGATCAACGGCAAGTGGCAGGACCACCGGCTGTTCGCGCTGCTGCGCGAAGAGTTCATGCCGACAACGCTGAACGGCTAGATCGCTCCTCAGGCACAGCCCCGCCGCGCACGCACCCGTTCCGCGGCTCCACATTGTCCCGTGGCCGCCCGCCGTCTAGCCTCACCTCCGAACCGCCGATCGACAGCGGATGAACTCGGGAGGGAGCACGATCATGGCCGAGCGCGAGGTGTACGAGGTCTTCGCCGTCAAGTACGCCCACAACGCGACCCGCAAGGCGTCGCAGAACCTGATCTTCAACGATCTCCACGACTCGCCGATGCCGCTCGACTATTTCGTGTGGGTGATCCGCAACGCCAACCGGACCTATGTCGTCGACACCGGGTTCGGCGAGCGCGAGTCGAAGGAGCGCGGCACCCCGCTGATCTGCACACCGGCGGAAGGTCTCGGCCTGCTCGGCATCGACGCCGCCGCGGTCGAGGACGTGATCATCACCCACATGCACTACGACCACGCCGGCGGGCAGGAGCACTTCCCGAAGGCGACCTTCCACCTGCAGGACGGCGAGATGGCCTACGCCACCGGCCGCTGCATGTGCTTCGAGGCGATCCGCCGGCCGTTCGATGTCGAGCACGTCACCGACATGGTGCGCAATGTTTATGGCGGCCGGGTCAGGTTTCACGACGGCGACGCCGAGTTGGCGCCGGGTGTCACGCTCCACCGGATCGGCGGCCACTCGGCCGGGCTGATGTGCGTGCGGGTCTGGACCAAGCGCGGCTGGGTGGTGCTGGCCTCGGACTGCGCGCACTTCTACCGCAACCTCAGCGAGCGCAACCCGTTCATCATCTGCTTCAACCTCGGCGAGATGATGAACGGCTTCAACACCCTGGAGATGCTGGCCGATTCCACCGACCATGTGGTGCCCGGCCACGACCCGCTGGTGATGAAATACTACCCGGCTCCGTCGCCCGACCTGGAGGGCAAGGTGGTCCGCCTGGACGTGGCGCCGGCCAAGGGGTAGGGCCACTGCCTGTCGCCCGCTGGACCCCGGCTCCGCCCCGCCACCGGCGGTCCGGTCCGGGATGACGGCAGGCGGGGCGGCGCGGCGGACGAGCGTGGTCGTCTGGCGGGCTCGGGACGTCACGTCTTAGCCGGCTACTCCACAAACCGCAGCCAGGGCCAGCGGGCGCGATAGCTCTCGGCCTTGGCCCGGGTTCGCTCCGCAGTGCTGGGACACGACGGGTTTGGCCGCAGGATGCCGTCGTACAGGTCGGTCAACCCATGGGGCGCACAGAGGTCCAGGCCCCCGCCCAGCTTCGGCGCCAGGCCGACGCAGGTGCAGGCGATCTGGAACAGCCCGATCGCCTGGGCGGCATCGGCCACCGGCGGGTACGCCGTGCCGAACTTGCCCCGGTACCACAACGGCACCCGCTTCTGGTTCTTCAGCTCGATCACCACACCGAGGTCGGCGAACAGTCCGGCAGCGCGCCTGATGACCCGGTCCTCGGCCTCCCAACTGGTGTCCTCGTCCCAGTAGAAGATGTCGTAGTCCTTGATGTTCTCGGCCACCGGCCGACCGGCAAGCCGGTTCCACGCCGGGCCATAGACGCAGCCGGCCACCAGCCAGGGCTGATCCAACCCGAGCCTGGGCAGCCGTTCCAGGATCGCGGCGTTGATCGGGTTGGCCAAAGCATCGGCAATCAGCGTGCCTGCCGCCGACACTTCGATCGCCGCGCCGCGCATCGTCACCCAGCTCCGCGCACCAGGACGCCACCGCGCGGCCCGGTGTTCAGGCGGTCGGCGAACTCTGGGGCCAGCGGCCTGCCGTCGCGAAGGTTGAACCAGATCCGCCACAGGTCGCGCTGCCGCTCGCGTTCCGGCCAGTCCTCGAACGCCGCTCTGGAATGCAGGATAGAGTGGTTGGACAGCAGCTGCAGGTCGCCCTTCTCGAACGTCATGTCGTAGCGGAACGGCGCCGATACCGCGAGGCGGCCAACCTCGCGCACCGCCTCCAGCGCCAGGCCCGACAGCGGCTGACCGCGCTTGATCATGCCCTCCTCGATCGACTTGCCGTTGAACCGGCACGACAGCCGTCCTTCGAACCAGGAGAACACCGGCACCCGGTGGAACGTCGTCTCGTCCGGGTCGTCGGTCACGCCCTCGCCGCGCAGGTCGTAGTGGAAGCCTTCCAGCAACGGCGGAATAAGCTCAGGCCGCTCGGCCGCCAGGTGGTTGTAGATCGCGGTCGAGCTGGCGATCAGGCTTTCGCCGCCGCTCCTGGCCGGATGCCGGCACAGCAGACCGACGATGTCGGAGGCGTCGCAATGCGCCTTCAACTCGGCGCGGGTGGTGTAGCCGCGCACGTTCTTGGAGGTGTAGTCGCGGCCGGTGTCGCGGACATGGCCGATCAGGTCGCCCTTGGCGTTCTGCGGGATCGGGTCGCCGAGATGAACCGCCAGCCCCCAGTACAGGGCTGCCAGCGCATCGTCATCGTAGCGGCCCGGGTCCAGCCCTTTCACCAGAACGCAGCCGCGGCCGTGCTCCAGCGCGTGCACCCAGCCGGCGATGCGATCGGCCAGATGGGTCAACGGAAACCCGTCACGGTCGAATCCGCCGGGCCTCAGCCCTCGTTCGACCACCGATTCGACGGCACGGTCGAGTTCGTGAATTTCGTGGTCGTCGAGACGCTGGATCCAGCCTGAATCCGCCTGCAGATCGGTCGCCAGCCAAGCCGACGGGTCGACCACCGGAACCGGCGGAAGGGCCGGCTCGGATGAGTTGTGCATCGCTGGCATCGGTGCGGTTCCTCCGGACTTTTGTACCCCGTCGGGCAGCGTGTCTATTATGGCCCCGTTTCAGAGCGTGGGGAGGGCCGCACGGTGGCGCAAGGCAGATCGACCGTCGCCGTCATGGCGAGCCTCCAATCATCGTTTGCGAATCGGACAACCTGATGCCGAGCCGGCTGCGCGCGCCTGCCGTGATCCTATGGGCCGCCACCCTGGCGCTCGGCGCCGCCGGAGGCTTTGCGCTCGACCTGCTGCACGTGCCGCTGGCGTGGCTGCTTGGCTCGCTCGGCGCGGTCGCGGCGGCGGGCTTGTGCGGGATCGAGCTGTCGGTGCCGCCCGGTGGCCGGCAGGTCGGCCAGTTGCTGCTCGGCACAGCGATCGGCCTGACCTTCACGGCCGCGGTTGCCGAAGCGGTGGCGGGCTACGCGCCGGTCATGATCCTGGCCGCCCTGCTGTCGATCACCTACGGCGTGGTCGCCGCCTACACCCTGCGGCGCTCCGCCAAGGTCGACGACGCCACCGCGTTCTTCGCCAGCGTGCCGGGTGGCGTCGCAGAGATGTCGATCCTGGCCGAGCGCAACGGCGGCGAGACTGCGCCGGTGTCGCTGGCCCAGTCGCTGCGCATCCTGTGCGTGGTCATCACCATCCCGCCGGTCATCACGGTGCTCGGCCTGACCGGAGTCGATCCGTTCGAGCCCTCGACCCTGACATTCGACCCGATGGGCTTCGGCGCGCTGCTGACCCTGGCGCTCGCCGGCGGTGGACTGCTGGCGTGGCGCAAGGTGCCGAACGCTTGGCTGCTCGGCCCGATGGCGGTCGCCGTGCTGATCACCGTATCCGAAAGTCATCTCTCCTCGATGCCGACGCCGTTGCTGAACCTGTCGCAGGTGCTGATCGGCGCTACGCTGGGCCTGCGCTACCGCCGTGACCGGCTGCTGGCGCTGCGCCGCTTCCTGCCGTCGGCCGTGCTGTCCACCGTCGTGCTGGTCGGGCTGAACGTTGCGACCGGTGCGCTGATCGGTCTGATCGTCGGGATTCCCGTCGCAACCATGGCACTGGCGGTCTCGCCGGGCGGCATGGCCGAGATGAGCATTACGGCCAAGGTCCTGCACCTCGGCGTGCCGATCGTCTCGGCGTTCCACGTGGTGCGGATCTTCCTGGTCATCGGCTTCTCGGAGACAGTGTTCCGAAGGATGTTCCGTCGGCCATCATCGGCCCACGCTACACCACCGTCCGATAACGCTCTTTGATCGTGGCGATCACTTCCTTGGGGTCGCGCCGCCACCAATCGCGGGCCGAGAAGATCTCGACCTCGCGCATTCCGACATAGCCGGCCGCCTCGACCATCCGGCGGATGGCCGGAATGTCGATGACCCCGTCGCCCATCATGCCGCGGTCGAGCCGCAGGTCGGTGGTCTCGGCCAGCCAGTCCGACAGGTGAAAGGCGCAGATGCGTCCGCCGGCCCGGTTGATCTCGCGGGCCAGGTTCGGATCCCACCACACCGCGTAGACATCGACCACGATGCCGAGCCCTTCGCCGCCATCCGTCGCCAGGGCCTCGTACCAGTCGTTGGCCAGTTCCAGGGTCGGCAGCACCGACCGGGCTGCGCAGATCATCGGGTGCAGCGGCTCCAGGCCCAGCGTGATCCCGGCGGCACGCGCTATCGGCAACAACTCGGCCAGGCCGTCCAGGGCACGGGCGCGGGCGCCGGCCAGATCGCGCTCGCCTTCCGGCATGCCGCCGGCGATCGTTACGACGCAGCGCGCGCCCAGTTCGGCCGCCTCGTCGATGACCCGCCGGTTGTCATCGATCCGGGCACGCCGGACCGCCGGGTCGCGATCGGTCAGCAGCCCGCCGACCAGATGGCCGGTCACGGCAAGGCCGGCGTCACGGATGCGCCGTGCGGCGGTCGCCAGCCCAAGGTCGCGGACCGACTCGCTCCATGTGCCGATGCCGGCGATGCCCAGCCGGGCATACCCGTCGATCGCCTGTTCCAGCGTCCAGCGCTCGCGCGTGGTCACCTGGTTGACCGACAGCAGATGGGGTTCAGGCATGGCGTCGATCCGATCGGTTGGCAAAGGCCCGGCGGATTGTTGAACGCCGGAACCGGCCATGCAATCAATCGAGAGCAACCGATCGGGCGACGTCCGGAAAGGATCCCCGCCATGGCCAAGACCCGCCTTGCCGTCGTCGGCATCGGCCTGATCGGAATCCGCCACGCCGAGCTGATCCACGCCACCGCCACGACGGAACTCGCCGGCGTCGCCGACCCGTCCGACGCGGGTGCGCGAGAGGCGCAACGCCTTGGCGTGCCGCATTACGCCGACTACCGGGACATGCTGGACCGCGAGCGCCCGGAGGGAGTGATCGTGGCGGCGCCGAACCAGTTGCATCTGGCTGTCGGCCTCGCCTGCGTCGAACGTGGAGTCCCGGCGCTGATCGAGAAGCCGCTGGCCGACACCCTGGACGCTGGCGCCGAACTGGTGCTGGCGGGCGAAGCTAAGGGTGTCCCACTGCTGGTTGGCCACCACCGGCGCTACAACCCGATGGTCGAGGCAACGCGCGAGATCCTGGCCCGTGGCACGCTGGGTCGGCTGGTCGCAGTCAACGCGATGTGGTCGGTGCGCAAGCCGGACGGGTATTTCGACGCGGCCTGGCGCCGGGCCGCTGGCGGCGGACCGATTCTGATCAACATGATCCACGACATCGACTGCCTGCGGCATTTCTGCGGCGAGATCGTCGAGGTGCAGGCGTTCGGAAGTTCGGCGGTCCGTGGGTTCGAGGTCGAGGACACCGCCGTGGTGGCGCTGCGCTTCGCCAGCGGCGCGCTCGCCACCGTCACCCTGACCGACGCCGCCCCGTCGCCGTGGGGGTGGGAGGCCGGTTCGGCCGACAACCCCGGCATCGCCGCGTCCGGACAGAACTGCTACCGCTTCCTCGGCACCGACGCCGCCCTGGACTTCCCCAACCTGACCCTGTGGCGCGGCGCCGGGGCCGAGCCGGCCGGGTGGGGCGACCCGCTGACCGCCACATCGCTCGCCTGGGCCAACCACGAGGCGCTGCCGCGCCAGCTTGAGCATTTCGTCAATGTCATCGCCGGCACCGAGGCTCCCCGGGTGTCCGGCCGCGAAGGTCTGGCGACCTTGGCCGCCACCCTGGCGGTCAAACAGGCGATCGCGACCCATCGTTCGGTCATGCCCCCTGCCCCTCCGCCACCGGGAGCCGCCGCGTGAGCCGGTCCGACCGCGAAGTCGATCTGGTCGTCCTCGGCGCCGGCGCCGGCGGCATGACCGCGGCGCTGACCGCGTCATTGCTCGGGCTGGATGTCGTCCTGCTGGAGAAGGCGCCGGTGGTCGGCGGTACGACCGCCATCTCCGCCGGTTCGGTATGGATCCCGAACACCCACCACGCCCCACCGGGCGACAGCATCGATCGGGCGTGGACCTATTTGCAGGCGACCGTGGGCGACCGGGTGCGGCCGGAGCTGTGCGAGGCGTTTCTGGCGCGCGGCCCGGAGATGGTGCGGTTTTTGGAGGACAGTACCCCGGTCCGGTTCCGCGCCTACCCGCACCATCCTGACTATCTGGCGACCGCCGACGGCGCCACCCTGTCCGGCCGGGTGCTGGAGGCGCTGCCGTTCGACGGGCGGCTCCTCGGCCGTAGCTTTACGATGCTGCGCGACCCGTTGCCGGAGTTCACGCTGTTCGGCGGCATGATGGTCGACCGCACCGACATCAACCATCTGCTGAACGCCACCCGAGCCGGCAACTCCCTGCGGCACGCCCTCTCGATCCTGGCACGGCACGGCGCCGACCGGCTGCGGCACCGGCGTGGCACCCGGCTGGTCATGGGCAACGCCCTGGCCGGCCGCCTGCTGCACGCGCTGCTGCAACGCAGTGTGCCGATACAGACCAACACCGATGTCACCGAGCTTCTCAGGGTCGACGGCCGGATCGACGGCGTGACGGTCGCGACGTCCGAAGGACCGCAGCGCCTGCGCGCCCGGCATGGCGTGGTGCTCGCCACCGGCGGGTTCTCGCGGCGCCCGGAACTGCGCAGGACGCTGTTGCCGGAGCCGGTCGCCGAGCATTCGCCGCTGGTCCCGACGGTGACCGGCGACGGCGTGTCGTATGGGATTGGCGCCGGCGGCCATCTCGGCGAGGGGCACGCGCAGGCCAGCTTCTGGGCGCCGATGTCGATCCGGCCGCGCGCCGACGGCAGCACGGCGGTGTTCCCGCACTTCGTGCTCGACCGCGGCAAACCGGGCCTGATCGCGATCGACCACTCCGGTCGCCGGTTCGTCAACGAGGCGACGACCTACCACCTGTTCGGCCAGGCGCTGTACGCCGCTCACCGCGAGCGGCCAACCATCCCGTGCTTCTTCGTCTGCGACCAGGCGTTCATCCTGAAATACGGCCTAGGCATGGTCCGGCCGCGCGGCCTGAACCTGCGCGGCGCGGTCGCCGACGGCTACGTCACCCGAGCCGACACGCTGGCCGGCCTGGCCGAGGCACTTGCGCTCGATCCGTCAGCGCTGCAGGAGACGGTCGAGCGCAACAACCGCTACGCCGCCGACGGCAACGATCCGGAGTTCGGCAAGGGTGGCGACGCTTACCAGCGCAACCTCGGCGACCCGACGCATGGACCGAACCCGTGCCTCGGCCCGATCGGATCCGCGCCGTTCTACGCGATCCGGATATACCCCGGCGACATCGGGGCCAGCGTCGGCCTGGTGACCGACGCCGAGGCCCGGGTGCTGGACGGCGACGGCGTGCCAGTGCCCGGGCTGTATGCCTGCGGCAATGACATGGATTCCATGATGGCCGGGATCTACCCGGGCCCCGGCATCACCATCGGCCCGGCCATGACCTTCGCCTGGATCGCCGCCCGTCACGCCGCCCGTCACGCCGCACGGCGGAACGCGTCGGACTAGGAGCGAAGGGTACCTTCGACGTCAGGCCAGCCGCGCCGTGACCTTGTCGTAGCTCTCCAGCGCGCCGGTCGGGCCGATCGCCGCCAGGGTCGGCGGCGAGGCCAGCAGACGCGCGACCACCCGGCGGATCGCCGCCTCGTCGACCGCGTCGACCTTGGCGACAGTCTCCGCCACCACCGGCGGCCGGCCGTAGACCAGCATGTAGTTGGCCAACTGCTCGCAGCGGGTGCCGGTGCTCTCGCGGCTCATCAGCAGCGATGCCTTGAGCTGGGTGCGGGCGCGGGCCAGTTCGCCCTCCTCCAGCTTGTCCGCCACGGCGTGCAGCTGCTCGACCACCAGCGGCATGACCTCGTCGATCTCGTCCGGCCCGGTCCCGGCATAGACACCGACCATGCCGTCGTCGAGATAGGACGAGGTGAACGAGTAGACCGAGTAGGCAAGGCCGCGCTTCTCGCGGACCTCCTGGAACAGCCGGGACGACATGCCGCCGCCGTACAGGGTGGAAAACACCTGCATGGCGTGAAAGTCCGGGTCGTCGAACGCAACGCCCCGGAAGCCCAGGATCACGTGCAGCTGCTCCAGCTCGCGGTCGACCCGCACCTCGCCGCCGACGTAGTTCGCCTTGTCCGTTGTCGCGACCGCCCGGCCCGGCAGATGGTCGAAGCGTTCGGCCGCCAGCGCCACGAAGGCGTCGTGGTCGACCTTGCCGGCCGCCGACAGGATCGAGATCCCGGGGCCGTAGTTGGTGTCGAGATAGCCGACCAACGCGTCGCGGCCCAGCGACTGCACGATCTCGCTGCGGCCCAGAACCGGCCGGCCGAGGCCCTGGTTCGGATACGCCGCTTCCTGGAAGTGGTCGTAGATGATGTCGTCCGGCGTGTCGGCGACCTGGCCGATCTCCTGGATGATCACCGAGCGCTCGCGCGCCAGTTCGTCCGGGTCGAACACCGAATCCTGCATGATGTCGGCGATCAGGTCGACCGCGACCGGCATGTCGTCGGCCAGCACCTTGGCGTAGTAGGCGGTCTGCTCGCGCGAGGTGTAGGCGTTCATATGCCCGCCGACATCCTCGATCTCGCGGGCGATCGCCGCCGCGTCCCGCCGCCGGGTGCCCTTGAACACCATGTGCTCGATCATGTGGGCGAGGCCGTTCTCGGCCGGGTTCTCGTGGCGGGTGCCGACCCCGACCCACAGCCCGACCGAGGCGGACTCCACCGACGGCATGGCATCGGTGACGACGGTCAGGCCGCTGTCCAGCTTGGTGACGCGAATGCCCATCGCGGGGATTGTGTCGCTCAAGCCGCTGCTCCCCGTGCATCAACCCGGTTGCGGATGTAGTCCTGCAACGCGCCCAGATCGTTCGGGATCACCGGATTGCGCTCCGGGCGGGTCATCAGATCGGCCATGCGTTCCGGCAACGGCGCCGGCGTGCCGACCGCCCGCTCGATCGCCTCGGCGAACTTCGCCGGGTGGGCGCAGGCCAGCGCGATCAATGGAACAGCCGGGTCGCGGTCGGCCTTGGTCAACTCGGCCGCGCCGACGCCGACCGCGGTATGCGGGTCGAGCAGTTCGCCGGTCTCGTCCCGCACCCGTCGGATGGTCGCGACCGTCGCGTCGTCGTCGCTGCGCCCGCCGAGGATGAGGTTGGTGGCGCGCGTCAGGCGGTTCGACCCCACGGCGAAACGGCCGTCGCGCCGGAATGCGGTCAGAGTCGCGTCGACCTCGGCGCCGTCTCGGTCCATCAGGTCGAACAGCAGCCGTTCGAAATTGCTGGAGATCTGGATGTCCATAGACGGACTCAGGGTCGGCACCACGCCGCGCATCTCCATTACACCGTCGGCCAGGAAGCGGGTGAGGATGTCGTTGGAATTGCTGCCGATCACCAGCCGCTCGATCGGCAGGCCCATCTGCAGCGCGGCATAGGCGGCGTAGACGTTGCCGAAATTCCCGGTCGGCACCGCGAACGACACCGGCCGCTCCGGCGCGCCCAGGTTCACCGCCGCCCAGAAGTAGTAGACGATCTGGGGCATGATCCGCGCCCAGTTGATCGAATTGACCGCCGACAGGTTGTAGCCGTCGCGGAACGCGGTGTCGTTGAACGCCGCCTTCACCAGGTCCTGGCAATCATCGAAGGTACCCTCGACCGCGATGGCATGGACGTTGGCCGCGTCGACCGTGGTCATCTGGCGCTGCTGCACCGGCGACACCCGCCCCTTGGGGAACAGGATGAAGCAGTCGATGTTGCCGCGATCCCGGCACGCCTCGACCGCCGCTGCCCCGGTGTCACCGGAGGTGGCGCCGACGATCGTCACCCGTTCACCGCGCGCGGCGAGCACACGGTCGAACAGGCGCGCCAGCACCTGCATGGCGTAGTCCTTGAACGCCAAGGTGGGGCCGTGGAACAGCTCCATCAGCCAGAGGTTCGGCGCCAGCTGCTTCAGCGGCGCGGCGCAGCGATGACCGAAGCCGGCATAGGTCTCGTCGATGATGCGTTTCAGCGCGTCCGTCGGGATGGTATCGCCGACGAAGGGCTGCATGACCCGCAGCGCCACCTCGGGATAGGGCAATCCCTTGAGCGCGCGAATGTCGTCGCGGGAGAACAGCGGCCAGACGGCCGGGACGTACAGTCCGCCGTCGCGGGCGAGGCCGGACAGCAGGACCTCATCGAACGGCAGCGCAGGAGCGCGGCCACGAGTGCTGATGTATTGCACGGAGCAGTGTATCCCTGCGTGATGACGCGGTAACCTATCGACGGTGTCATCAGGGTGCAACCATGGACGCCGCGCCCCATTGGCGCAGCCGAAACGCGGGGAAATCGAGGCTCACGGCATGGCGATCCACACGGTAGCAATCTTCACGCCCGGCGACATGGGGCACGCGATCGGCCGGACCCTGGTCGACAACGGGATACGGGTGACCACCAATCTCGCCGACCGGTCGCGGCGGACCAAGAAGCTGGCGGCCCAGGCCGGCATCGAGGACAAGGGCGAGGATGTCGCGGCGATCGAGTTCGCCGATGTCGTGCTGTCGGTCCTGCCCCCGGACCAGTCGGTCGAGCTGGCCACCCGGCTCGCCTCGGCGATCGCGGCGGTGCGCCACAAGCCGCTGTACATCGACCTGAACGCCGTTGCGCCCGCGACCGCGGTGGAATCCGCCGAGATCATCGATTCGGTCGGCGGCCCGTTCCTCGACGGCGGCATCATCGGCCCGCCGCCCAAGCCCGGGCGCAGCCTCGGCCCGCGGCTGTACGTCTCCGGTGCCGCCGACGCGGTGCAGTTCGCGCTCGGCCTGCGCGACGCCGGCCTGGATATCCGGGTGGTGCCGGGCGGCGTCGGGGCCGCGTCGGCGCTGAAGATGTGCTATGCGGCGATCACCAAGGGGGTGACGGCGCTCGGCACGGTGTCGTACGCCGCCGCCAAGACCTACGGCGTCGACCGCGAACTGGCGGCCGAGATGGCGGCCAGCCAGCGGATGCTGAGCGACCGGTTCGAGCGTGCCTTGCCCGACATGGCCCCGAAGGCCTATCGCTGGGTCGGCGAGATGGAGGAGGTGGCCCGCACCGTCGCCGACGTCGGCCTCGACCCCAAGCTGTTCCTGGGTGCCGCCGACATCTACCGGCTGGTCACCGCCACCGCGCTGGGCCAGGAAACGCCCGAGGAACGCTCGATCGGCCTGACCGCCAACGAGGTCGCGGAGATCGTCGCCAGTGCCCTGGAAGCCGGCATGCCGACCGGCCGCGAGGAGTAGGGCTGGCCAGCCGTCAGTCGGTCGACACGCCGAGGGCGCGAAGACTCGCCGCTTTCAGGCTTTGACGCAGTTCCCCGTACCCGGGCCAGGGATCGGGCCCGCTGGCGCTGACATCCCGGAGGCGGAACGCGTCGGCCGAGCGGATCTTGTCCAGTTGCTTCCAGGCCACCGGCCAGGCGACCGCCGCTCCCTCGCGGGCCCGCGGCGAATACGGAGCGATCGCGGTCGACCCGCGGTCGTTGCGGAAATAGTCGATGAACAGCCGGCCCTTGCGCTTGGCCTTGCTCATGGTGGCGACGTATCGCGCCGGGTCATCCTGCGCGAAGCGTTCCGCCAGGGCTTTCGCAAACGCCTTCACGACCGGCCACTCGTGGCGGCGCACCATCGGCGCTACAACGTGGATGCCCTTGCCACCGGTGAGCAGCGGAAAGCTCTGCAATCCCAGCGCGTCCAAGGCGTCGCGCAGATGGGTGGCCGCCCGTTTGACGTCGTCGAAACCGACCGTGGGGTCGGGGTCCAGGTCGAAGACCAGACGGTCCGGCCGTTCGATATCGTCGACCCGCGATCCCCAGAGGTGGAGTTCCAGAACCCCGATCTGGGCGGCGTTCAGCAATCCTTCGGCTTCATCGATGTAAAGGTAGTGCTCCTCGCCGCCGTCCTTCTGGCGGACCGGCAGCCGTTTGAACACGTCCGGCAGGCCGGAGCCGCCGTGCCGCTGGAAGAAGCACGATCTCGCCCGGCCCTGCGGGCAGCGCACAAGGCTCAGCAGCCGGCCCGAGAGATGCAGCAGCATGCGACCGGATACGCGCTGCAGGTAGGCCGCCAGTTCCTGCTTCGTAACGCCCTGCTGCGGATACAGCACGCGATCGGGATGGGTCAGGCGGACACCGCCGATCACCGCTTCGTCCCGCGAGTCCGTCTTTCGCTTTGGCATGGTCGCCGCCTCCTTGACCGGCGTGGCCCGCTCCCGCCGCACGCTGCGTGCCGGTTTGTCGTCGCGCAGGCCGAGGAACCGACCCTGGCGCACCAGCCCGTCCGACGTGAATTCGGCGAAGGCGATCTGGGCGACGAGTTCGGGCTTCACCCACTGCGCTTCGCGTCTCACCGCAGGCGGTACCCCGCCGGCCACCGACGGGGTCTTGCGATCGAGCTTGCGCAGGCGGCCGGCAATGGCGGCGAGGTCGCGTTCCGAGAAGCCTGACCCGACCCGGCCGGCATAGCGCAGGCCGTCATCGTCTCCGGTGGCGAGCAGCAGCGAGGCAAACGGCCGGCCGGCATTCGACGGCGACCAGCCTACGATCACGAACTCCTGGTCGCGTCCGCACTTCACCTTGAGCCACGACCGGCCTCGGCCGGAGCGGTACGGCGCGTCGGCGCGCTTGGCAATCACCCCCTCGTATCCGGACCGACACAGGGTCGCCAGCATTCCGGCACCGTCACCCTCGACGTGATCGGTGAAGAACACCGGCCCCTTGCGCCCGGCCACGCCCAGCAGCTTCTGCAATCTCGCCTTGCGCTGCCGCAACGGCTTGCCGGTCAGGCTCCTGCCGCCTTCGGCCAGCAAGTCGAACACGAAGTACGACAGGCCGGACGCACCACCGCCTTCCAGCACCCGGTGCAGGGTCGAGAAGTCGGAGCGGCCCTCCTGGTCGATCGCCACGATCTCGCCGTCCAGAACCGCGCCATCCAGGTCTAGGCGGCGCAGGGCCTGGGCAATGGCGGGATATCGCCTGGTCCAGTCGAGACCGCTGCGGGTATGGATCCGGGCTTCGCCGCCGGAGACCGATGCAACCGCCCGGTAGCCGTCGAACTTCACCTCGAACAGCCAGCCATCGCCTTTGGGTACATCATCGACCAGGGTCGCCAGCGCCGGCTTTACGAACTCCGGGAGGGCGCGGTCGCGTCTCCCCTTGGCTTCGGGTGACGACACTGCCGTCGCCTTGGCCTTGCCCGGTCCGGATGCGTCGTCGGAACGCCAGACCGCTTCCAGCGCGGCCGCGACCTCATCCATAGTCCGGCCGGAAGCGACGCTGGTGTCGTACCGCTCGGTGATGTCGCGCGCGCGGTCGACCTTCTCGTCGCGCTCCTTGATCAGCAGCCAGTTCTCCCGCTTGGCCTTTTCCTTGCCGCGGAACCGGACCAGCGCCCACCGGCCCCGAAGGCGGTCGCCGTTCAGTTCGAACACCAGCTTGCCTGCCTCCAGGCCGTCATGCGGGTCGTCCAGCGGCTGCCAGGTCCCACGATCCCACAGCAGCACCGTACCGGCGCCGTAGTTGCCCTCCGGGATCCTGCCTTCGAAGGTGGCGTAGTCGACCGGATGGTCCTCGGTGCGCACCGCCAGCCGCTTTTCGGACGGGTCGACGCTCGGCCCCTTGGTGACCGCCCAGCTTAGCAGCATCCCGTCGAGTTCGAGGCGCAGGTCGTAGTGCAGGCGACGGGCGGCGTGCTTCTGAATGGTGTAGAGGTTGCCGCCGCCGAAGCCGCGATTACCCTGCGGCTCGGGTGTCCGGTCGAAACGCCGCTTGCCGCGATAGACCGCCAGCGGGTCGGCACGGTCAGACCGGGCACGCGCCATATCAACCCGCCTTGCGCTTGCGCCCGCCGCTCGACGCCTTGCCCGCCGGGCGTTCGGCGCTCTTCACCGAGCGTTTCAGGGCCTCGACCAGATCGATGACCTGGGCTCCGCCGGACGGAAGGTCCTCCTCGTCGATCTCGACCGGCTTGCGGCGCTTGGCCTTGGCGTCGATCAGTTCACGCAGCGCCTTCGTGTATTGGTCTTCGAAGCGCTTGGGGTCGAACGGCGCGCTCTTGCGGTCGATGAGTTCCCCCGCGAGATCGAGCAGTTCGGCGTCCGGCTTGTCGTCCTCGACGCTGGCGAAGAACGGTGCCGCGGCACGCACCTCGTCGGCGAACCGCAAGGTTTCCAGCAGCAGGCCGTCGCCGCACGGCTTCACCGCGGCGATGTACTCGCGACCGCGCATGACGAACTGCCCGAGACCGACCCGGCTGGAGGTCCTAAGCGCATCGCGCATGACCCGGTACGCTTCCTCGGCCAAGTCACCGTCCGGAACCACGTAATACGGGCGGTCGAACCAGATCGGGTCGATCTCGCCATGCTCGACGAACTGAACGAGATCCAGTGTCTTGCGGGCCTCGAGCTTCAGCTCGTCGATCTCCGCCGGATCGATCAGCACGTAACTGCCGTCGTCGACCTCGAAGCCCTTGACGATCTCGTCGGTGTCGACCGGACCGATTCCGGGCACCACCTTCTCGTAGCGCACACGCTTGCCCGATGGCTCGTGCACTTGGTGGAAGCTGATCCGCGCGCCGGAGCGGGTCGCCGCAAACAGCTTCACCGGCACCGACACCAGGGCCAGCCGCATGTTGCCGCTCCACATCGGCCGGCTACCGAGAGCGGAGGCGGAAGCCTGCTTGCTGCTTCGGCGATTCCGCGTCTTCGACGAGGCCGCACGCTTCGATGCGGGCTTCTTCCTGGATGCGTTCGCCGCCATTGCACCGTTTCTTCCGCAGCGTTGTCGCCCAGAAGACAACCGCGCCGCCGGCGCGTTGGTTCCAGGCGCCGCTCTGATCTCCTAGCTTGCCGTCGAAGGTCAGAAATGCGAGCGTCGTCAACCTTGATCAACATTGATATATGCAATCCATGTCGTCGCCCCGCCCCTGGATCAGCGCAGCCGAAGCGGCAACCGAACTGAACGTCAGCCGGGCGACGCTGTACGCCTATGTCAGCCGCGGCCTCGTCGAGTCGCGCGGCCAGCCGGGTTCCCGCAAGCGGCTGTACGCGACCGCCGACATCCATCGCCTGCGCGCCGCCGGCGACGGCAATGGCGGAAGCGCACCGGACCGAGCGCTCGACTTCGGCATCCCGATCCTGGACAGCGCCATAACCCTGATCGACGGCGGCCGCCTGTACTACCGCGGCCGAGACGCCGTGGCCCTGGCCGCCGGCGCCAGCCTGGAGACGGTGGCGAGCCTGCTGTGGCAGGCCGACGACTCCGATCCATTCGCCGGCATCACCATCGACGCCGTTCCGCCGGCCGCCACCGGGATCGCCGGTGCCATCGCCCGGCTGGCGGTGGCCGGACAAGCCGACGTCGCGGCCTACGCCCGCACCGCGCCTGCGCTGGCGCGCACCGGCGCCCGGATCGTTCGGCATCTCGTGTCGGCGTGGTCGGGCGGCAACACCTCCGACGCCCCGGCGCACCAGGCGCTGGCCCAGGCCTGGGGCGTGCCGGCGGCGGCCGAGGCGATCCGCACCGCCCTGGTGCTGTGCGCCGATCACGAGCTGAACGCCTCGGCCTTTGCCGTCCGGGTCGCCGCCTCCACCAGGACAACGCCGTATGCCGCGGTCATCGCCGGCCTCGCTACCCTCCAGGGCCCGCGCCACGGCGGCATGACCCCGCAAACCCTGGCCCTGATCCATGAGGCGGAGCGGCTGGGCGACGGCTGGACGGCGGTCGCCGAGCGGCTGCACCGCGGCGAGGCATTGCCCGGCTTCGGGCACCAGCTTTATCCGGACGGCGATCCGCGAGCCCGGGCGATCCTGGCGGCGGTGCGGGCCGCAGCCGGGCCGCAGCCTTTGCTGGACGTCGTCCAGCAGGTCGCCACGGCAGGCCACGAAGCGACCGGCCTGCCGCCCAACGTTGATTTCGCACTGGCAACCCTGGCCGCGACGTGGGGACTCGGCGCCGATCAGGCGATCGGGGTGTTCGCAATCGGCCGCAGCGCGGGCTGGCTGGCCCATGCCGCCGAACAGTCGGTGTCCGGTTCGCTGATCCGGCCGAGGGCGCGCTACACTGGTCCGGACCCCCGCCCGGCCCACGGCAACCGGGAGCGCGGCTGACCGGCGATGGGCGTGCAACGATTGCGGCTCCGGCGTCCACCGGCTATAGCCGAGCCATGAGTTCCTGCGTGAAGCAGATGGAGCGGGAGTGTCTCGCCCTTCAGACCGCAAAGACCGCCCGGGCGATCGCCCGGGTCTATGCGATGACGATGCGCCCGCTGGGCGTCGGCCCCACGCAGTTTCACCTGCTCGGAACCCTGACCCTGTATCCGGATTTCGGAATGGCCGCGCTGTCCGAGATGCTGGTGATCGACCGTTCCACGCTGGTTCGAAACCTCAAGCTGCTGGAGCGCGACGGGCTGATCGAATCCAGCCGGCCGGCCGGGAGCCGGACCAAGCGCTTCGCCGTCACCGACGCCGGACACGCGCTGATCGCGACAGCCGAGCCACTGTGGCAGGCGGCGCATCGCCAGCTGGTGAGCGCCCTCGGCCCCGATGGGCTGGACGACGCCCGTGGCGCGCTCGAGCGGCTGCGGATCGCCGCTCGGACGGTTGTGCCCGCCGAGGACTGACCGTGCTGTGAGCACCGCCGCTTGCATTTAATTGTGTATCTACATATTTGTGCCTGACACCGATCCTCAACCAGGAGGCAGGCATGATGCGACGCGTGGTGGTTACCGGACTCGGGGTGGTGGCGCCACTCGGCGTCGGGGTCGAGCCGGTCTGGAAACGTCTGGTCCAGGGCCACTCCGGCGTGACTCGCCTGAGCGACGCGGTCGCGGCCGACCTGCCGGCAAGGGTGGCCGGACAGGTGCCTGGCAAGACCGATGACCCTGCCGGATTCGATCCGACGGTCGCGATCGTCCCCAAGGACCTGAAGAAGATGGACCGGTTCATCCAGTTCGCCATGGTCGCCGCCAAGGAGGCGGTCGAGCAGGCCGGCTGGTTCCCGAACGACCCGGCCGGCCGGAACCGTACCGCGACCGTGATCGCCTCCGGCGTCGGAGGGTTCCCGGCAATGATGGAGGCGGCCCGCGTGGTTGCCGAGCGCGGCACCAAGCGCCTGTCGCCCTTCATCGTACCGTCGTTCCTCGCCAACCTTGCGGCCGGACAGGTCTCGATCGCTTACGGTTTCAAGGGTCCGCTCGGCACGCCGGTCACCGCCTGCGCCGCCAGCGCACAGGCGATCGGCGATGGCGCCCGGATGATCCGCGCCGGCGAGGTCGACGTTGCCGTGTGCGGCGGGGCGGAGGCCTGCATCGACACGGTCAGCCTGGGCGGCTTCGCTGCCGCGCGAGCCTTGTCCAGCGGCTTCAACGATCGCCCGGCCGAAGCCTCGCGCCCGTTCGACCGTCAGCGTGACGGTTTCGTCATGGGCGAAGGTGCCGGGATCGTCGTCATCGAGGAACTGGAACACGCGCTGGCCCGGGGTGCGGTGCCGCTCGCCGAACTGGTCGGCTACGGCACCACCGCCGACGCCTATCACATGACGTCCGGCCCGGACGATGGCGAAGGTGCGGCGCGATCGATGCAGATCGCCCTAGACGCCGCCGGGCTGGACGCATCCGCTATCGGCTACCTGAACGCTCACGCCACGTCGACACCGGTCGGCGACGCCGGGGAACTCGCCGCGGTCCGGACAGTGTTCGGCACCGGCGCGGCGGTCGCGATTTCATCAACCAAGTCGGCAACCGGACACTTGCTGGGGGCCGCCGGCGGGCTGGAGGCGGTGTTCTCGATCCAGGCGCTTCGTACCGGGAATCTGCCGCCGACCCTGAACCTGACCGAGCCGGACCCGCTGGCCGACGGCCTCGACCTGATCGGCCCGATTGGCCGGCCTGCCCGGGTCGACCACGCGATGTCCAACGCCTTCGGCTTCGGCGGCGTGAACGCGACGCTGATCTTCCGGCGGTGGGACGCCTGAATCACCACACGCGCGAACTTACCCGTCGAGATACCGCCGCTTGAGGTGCGCAAGGAACGCCTCAGTGCCCAGCGGACCCCCGGTCGCCGCTTCCAGGATCGCATCGGTGGTATCGGAACTGGCACGTTCGTGGACATTCGGGCGCAGCCAGGCCAGCAGGCGTGTAAAGTCGCCGCTGCCCAGCGCTTCGGGAATACCGCGATCGGCTGCGACTGCCGCGCCGAACAATTGGGCCGCCGCCAGGGCGCCGAGGGTGTAGGTCGGGAAGTAGCCGATCGCGCCATCGTACCAGTGGATGTCTTGCAGGCAGCCACGCGCATCGTCGGGCGGTGCCACGCCCAGCAGCGTCCGCATGCCCTCGTTCCAGGCGGCGGGCAGTTCGGCAACCGTCAGATCGCCTGACAGCAGCGCCCGTTCCAGCCGGGTGCGCAGGATGACATGCAACGGATAGGTGATCTCGTCGGCCTCGACCCGGATGAACCCACGCTCGACCCTGGTATAGATCCGCCGCAGGTTCTCCGGCTCCCACGCGGCACCGTCGCCGCCGAAGGCCGCCTTGGCCTTGCCGGACAGATGCGCCAGGAACGCCGGTGACCTGCAGGCCTGCATCTCCATCAGCAGCGACTGGCTTTCATGCAGCACCATGCCGCGGGCGTCGCCGACCGGCTGGCCGCGCCATTCGGCGGGCAGGCCGCGCTCGTACAGCGCATGGCCGGTCTCGTGGATCACCCCCATCACACCGGAGACGAAACCGTTCTCCGAGAACCGGGTGGTGACCCGCACGTCGTCCGGCACGCCACCGCAGAACGGGTGGAGGGTTTCGTCCAGCCGGCCATGGTCGAAGTCGAAGCCCAGCGTCGTCATGATCTCGCGGGCGAGAAGCCGCTGCTGCGTGACCGGAAACGGCCCGGCGGGCATCACCGGATCGCCGTCACGCGCCTGGCGCTCCAGCACGGCCTCGAGGATCGGCGGCAATGCCGTCTCCAGTTCGGTGAACAGCCCCTCGATCCGCGGCACCGAACCGCCGGGCTCGTACTGGTCGAGCAGGGCCGCGTATGGATCCAGGCCAAGAGCTGCGGCCTTGGCGGCGGCTGTTTCCCGGGTCAGGCGGACGACCTCGGCCAGCGGCTCGCGGACCATGGCATAGTCGGAAGCGGCACGCGCGGCGCGCCACGCCGTCTCGGACTTCGCGCTGGCCCGCGACATCGCCTCGACCAGCGACGACGGCACGGCGGTGGCGTGGGCGTGCCGGCGCCGCAGCTCGCGGAGATTGGCGGCCCGCCAACCGGTCGACGATTCCCCTTCGGCAATGGCCAGCAGGTCCTCGACCTTCGGATCGGTCAGCAATTCGTGGGCGATCACCCCGAGGGTAGCCGCCTGTTCGGCACGGGCATCACCGCCGCCCGGCGGCATCATCACCATGCGGTCCCAGGACAGCACGCCCATGGCGCCCTCGACGGCCGACAGTCGGCGCGACAATGCCTCGAGCGCATCGGTGGCGGGCGTCGTCGACACGCTCATGCCGCGTCCTCGGGTTCCTTGCGGTCCATCTGCCGGTGCCACAGGACGTAGATCACCAGCAGTGTCCCGGCCAGCAGGAACCAGGTGACGGCGTACTGCAGATGCTCGTTGCGGACCTGGATCGACGCCATGGCGCCGATCGGCAGCGATGTCGGGCGGCCCGGCGGCCGAAGCACGTCGATGTAGTAGGATGCAACCGGGCCGATACCCAGGTGCGCGGCCATCTGCTCGGGTTCGACAGTGAACCAGATCTCCCGCCCCGGCTCGTTCTCCGGCACGAAGTAGCCTTTGCGGCCGGCCTCGAGAACGATCCCGTTCACCGTCACGGTTCCATCGAGCACCGACCCCGGCCGGGTCTCCGGACGACGGCGATCCGATGGCACCCAGCCGCGGTTCACCAGGACCGTCAGGCCATCGTCGGTGACGAACGGCGTGATGACATGGAATCCGGCGGTGCCCTCGTAGGGACGGCCGGTGAGGTGGAGTTCCTTGTCGTTCAGGAAACGCCCGGTCGCCTGGACGTGCCGGAAGCGCCACGCCTCCATATCCTCCACGACTGCCGGGGCCGGCACCGGTGGTGCCGAGACGCGGCTCTCGAAGCTGTCGATCAGAGCGGTCTTCCAGGCCAGCCGGTCGAGTTGCCACGTCCCCAGCCCAAGCATCATCAGCACGGCTGGAACGGTGAAAAGGGTCGGCCAAAGTCGCGGGCGGAACGGCATGGTGCCTCGACTGGTAAGGGGACAAGCGATCTCTAGATCGACCGTGTGGCAGTGTAAGGCAAGCGCCGCATCGTCGCGGCCGGCGCGAAGACCGTCAGGAGCCGGCGCCGCGGTGGCGGTAGTGCAGCGCCACCATCACGCCCTTGAGGCGCCGCAGCAGCGCCAGTGTCCCTGCCAGGGTCACGACGCTCCACAGCACCGCGTGCAGCCACATCGGCGGGCCGAACGCCGCCTCCACCGCCAGCGCGAGCGGGACGATGACCGCGCCCAAGATGAAGATGACGAACACCGCGGGCCCGTCGCCGGTATCATGTTCCAACAGCGTCGCGCCGCAGGCTTCGCAGGTCTCGCGGACCGACAGGTAGCCGTCGAACAAGCGCCCCAGCCCGCACCGTGGGCAGCGACCGCGCAGACCGGTGATGAAGGGTGACGGCGGGCCGAACGAGTCGCTCATCGGTCCGCCGCTGGTCGAACGTCCCTAGGGATGGAACGGTCGATCAGGCTCCCCACCAGTACACGCAGACGAACAGGAACAGCCAGACCACGTCGACGAAATGCCAGTACCAGGCCGCCGCCTCGAAGCCGAAATGCTGCTCCGGCGTGAAGTGGCCGGTATAGGCACGGCACCAGCACACGATCAGGAAGATCGTGCCGACGATCACATGGAAGCCGTGAAAGCCGGTCGCCATGTAGAAGGTCGACGCATAAATGCCGTCCGTGAACCCGAAGGCGGCATGGCTGTACTCGATCGCCTGCAGCGCGGTGAAGCTGATGCCGAGCAGGATCGTGATGCCCAGGCCCAGCAGCAGGTTCTTGCGATCGTTCTCCAGCAGCGCCGCGTGCGCCCAGGTTACGGTCGTGCCGGAGAGCAGCAGGATCAGGGTGTTCAGCAGCGGCAGGTCGAAGGCGTCGAACGGTACGATCCCCTCCGGCGGCCACACGCCGGTGCGCGGGTACAGCGCCATGTCGAAGAACGCCCAGAAGAACGCCAGAAAGAACATCACCTCCGAGGTGATGAACAGCAGCATCCCGTAGCGGGTACCGATCTGCACCACCGGGGTGTGATGGCCCTGGTAGTGCGCCTCGCGGATCACGTCGCGCCACCAGAAGTACATGGTCATCAGCATGAGCCCGAGGCCGACGATCAGCATCGCGCCACCGAACGGCTTGCCGTGCATGTACAGCGCACCACCCGCCGCCAGCAGGAAACCCGCGCCGGCGCCGACGAACGGCCATGGGCTCGCTTCGACCAGGTGGTAAGGATGCTTCTGTTCGTGTGCCATCGGTCCCCTCGTCTCACGCGCTGCCCAAGCGGCGGGCGGCTCCAGCCGCGTCTGCCTGGTGGTTCGTCATTGTTTCGCGCCGCCGGCGCCCGCCTTGTCCGCGGTCGCCGGTAGCTCGGCAATCTGCCGCGCCTTGGACTGATCCTGGGCACGGAAAAATGTATAGGACAGGGTGATGGTGGTCACGCCGTCCATTTTGCGATCATCGGCTAACGCCGGATCCAGATAGAACGAAACCGGCATGTCTACCGACTCACCGGGCCGCAACACCTGCTCGGTAAAGCAGAAACAGTCGATCTTGTCGAAGTACAAGCCGGCCTTGTCGGGCGTGACGTTGAACGCCGCCGTGCCGACCACGGTCTCGTTGCTGTTGTTGATCGCCTCGTAGAACGCCAGCTTGGTCTCGCCGACCTTCAGCCGCATCGTCTGCTGGACCGGCCTGAAGGTCCAGGGAAGCTCCGGATTGACGTTGGCGTCGAACCGCACCGTCACCACCCGGTCGAGCACCCGGTCCGCCTCACCGGTTGCGACCTGCGTCGTGCCGCCAAACCCGGTCACCCGGCAGAAGATCTCGTACAGCGGGACCGACGCGTACGCCATCCCGACCATGCCGACGACGACACTCGCCAGGACGCCGACGGTGCGCAGATTGCGGGTCCGCCGCACCCGGACCTCCAGCCCCTCGTCGCGCCGATCGGTCATGACCCCATCCGCAGAATCGTGATCACGAAGAACAGCGCGGCCAGCGAGAGGATCACCGCCAGGAGGGCGACATTCTTGCGGCGACGCGATGCCCAGGGATCGTTGGCGTCCGGCTTCGGTTCTGGGTCGGCCATCGCTCTCACCCCACCAGCCATGAATCGATCAGAAGCGCGCCGTACAGGGCGAACAGGTACAGGATCGAGTAACCGAACAACTGCTTGGCCGGTCCGTGGTCGGCCTCGCCGCCGCGCCAAACCCGCACCGCCGACACGACGAACAGGGCGCCGAGCACGGCTGCGGCAATGCCATAGCCGGGACCGGCAAATCCCAGGAACCACGGCGCGACGCCCAGCGGTGCCAGCAGCACGGCATAGATCAGGATCTGGCGCCGCGTCTCGCGGTCACCGGCCACCACCGGCAGCATCGGAACTCCGGCCCGGGCGTAGTCGCCGCAGCGCCAGAGCGCCAGCGCCCAGAAGTGAGGAGGCGTCCACATGAAGATGATGGCGAAGAGCACGATCGATGCGACCGAGATGTCGCCGGTCACCGCCGCCCAGCCGATCATCGGCGGAAAGGCGCCGGCAGCGCCGCCGATCACGATGTTCTGCGGCGTACGGCGCTTCAGCCACATGGTGTAAATGAACACATAGAAGCCGATGGTGACGGCCAGCAGGATCGCGGCCGCCCAGTTGACCGCCAGTCCCATGACCAGGACCGAGAAGCCGGCCAGCACGACACCGAAGGACAGGGCCTCGTCGGGATTCATCCGCCCGGCCGGGATCGGTCGCGCCCTGGTCCGTTCCATCACCGCGTCGATGTCGCGGTCGTACCACATGTTGATCGCACCCGACGCACCGGCGCCGATCGCGATGCACAGCACCGCGATGACCGCCAGCACCGGGTTGAGATGGCCCGGCGCCACCGCCAGGCCGACGGCACCGGTGAACACCACCAGCGACATCACCCGCGGCTTCAGCAGCGCGACGTAATCGACGACCGAAGCCGCCCTGGTCGGGGCGGCCTCGGCGGTGTCGTCGATCCGCGCTATGTCGGCGGAAGTATCGGTCACCTTAGCCTCTCGAGCAACGGATCACTTGACGCGGGGCAGCTCGTCGAAGGTATGGAACGGCGGCGGCGACGCAACCGACCACTCCATCGTCGTCGCCCCCTCGCCCCACGGGTTCATCGCGGCCTTGCGCTTCGCCATGAAGGCTTCGACCACCACCGCCAGGAAGATCAGGGTGCCGATCCCGCCGATATACGAGCCGATCGAGGCCACCGCGTTCCACCCGGCAAGCGCATCGGGATAGTCGATGTAGCGCCGCGGCATGCCGGCCAGGCCGAGGAAGTGCATCGGGAAGAACGTCAGGTTGACGCCGATGAACGTCACCCAGAAATGCAACCGGGCCAGGCGGCTGTTGTACTCGTAGCCGGTCATCTTCGAGAACCAGTAGTAGATCCCGCAGAAGATGCCGAACACCGCACCGAGCGACAGCACGTAGTGGAAGTGCGCGATCACGTAGTAGGTGTTGTGCAGCGCCAGATCCACGCCGGCATTGGCCAGCACGACGCCAGTCACACCGCCCACCGTGAACAGGAAGATCAGGCCGATCGCCCACAGCATCGGCAGGCGGAACTCGATCGAACCGCCCCACATGGTGGCGATCCACGAGAAGATCTTGATGCCGGTCGGCACCGCGATGACCATCGTGGCCGCGGTGAAGTAGGCCCGCGTGTCGACGTCCATGCCCACGGTGTACATGTGGTGCGCCCACACCACGAAGCCGACCACGCCGATCGCGACCATGGCGTAGGCCATCCCGAGATAGCCGAACACCGGCTTCTTCGAGAACGTGCTCACCACCTGGCTGACGATCCCGAACGCCGGCAGGATCATGATGTAGACCTCGGGATGCCCGAAGAACCAGAACAGGTGCAGGAACAGGATCGGATCGCCGCCGCCGGCCGGATCAAAGAACGCCGTGCCGAAATTGCGGTCGGTGAGCAGCATGGTGATCGCACCGGCCAGCACCGGCAGCGCCAGCAGCAGCAGGAACGCGGTCACAAGCATCGACCACACGAACAGCGGCATCTTGTGCAGGGTCATGCCCGGCGCGCGCATGTTGAAGATGGTCGTGATGAAGTTCGCGGCACCGAGAATCGAGCCGGCACCGGCGAGGTGCAGCGAGAAGATCGCAAGGTCCATCGCCATGCCGGGGGTGCCGAGCTTGCCCGACAGCGGCGGATAGATCGTCC
This sequence comes from Thalassobaculum sp., assembly GCF_040219215.1. Classification (GTDB taxonomy): domain Bacteria; phylum Pseudomonadota; class Alphaproteobacteria; order Thalassobaculales; family Thalassobaculaceae; genus Thalassobaculum_A. The sequence goes on along the minus strand of NZ_JAVJSX010000008.1, from coordinate 413,462 downwards.
AACCCACCCCGGCGCCGTTAGCGCCGCCCGTGCCCTCGACGAACATCGACAGCAGCAGGCACAGGAACGCCGGGACCAGCAGCCAGAACGAGATGTTGTTCATCCGCGGGAACGCCATGTCCGGCGCGCCGATCATGATCGGCACGAACCAGTTGCCGAATCCGCCGATCAGCGCCGGCATGACCACGAAGAACACCATGATCAGGCCATGGGCCGTCACATAGACGTTCCAGACGTTGCCGTCGGTCATGAACTGCAGGCCGGGGCTGTGCAGTTCCATGCGCATGAAGATCGAGATCGCACCGCCGATCAGGCCGGCAATCACCGCAAAGATCAGGTACAGCGTACCGATGTCCTTGTGGTTCGTGGAATAGAGCCAGCGGCGCACGAAGCTGGTCGGCGCGCAGTGATCGTCGTGGCAGTGGGCGTGATCAGCGCTGCTCATCGTGTCAGTCTCCCCTCGAATTACCGGGACGCCAGCGCGGCCAGCCGGGGGCTGGCGGCACCGTCATCCATCGCGAACTTGGTCTTGGCCTCGACCAGCCAGGCTTCATACGCCGCCGGCTCCATCGCCTCGACCACGATCGGCATGTAGGCGTGATTGAGTCCACAGATCTGGTTGCACTGGCCGTAGTAGACGCCAGCCTTGTCAACCTGGAACCAGGTCTCGTTGGTCCGGCCAGGGGTGCTGTACAGCTGCACGCCGAACGACGGCATGAAGAAAGAATGCATCACATCGGACGACGTGATCAGCACCTGAACCTTCTTGCCGACCGGAACAACCAGACGGTTGTCCACTTCCAGCAAACGCAGCTGGCCGTCCTTGAGGTCGGCCTCGGGGATAATGTTGCTGTCGAACGCCACCTGCTGGTCCAGATACTCGTAGCTCCAGTACCACTGGTGCGCCTGGACCTTGACGGTCATGTCCGGATCGACCGCCCGGTCGGCGTAGTACAGCAACTGGAACGACGGAATCGCGATCAGTACCAGAATCAGCACCGGCACAACGGTCCAGGTCACTTCCAGCCAGGTGTGATGCGTGGTCTTCGACGGCACCGGGTTCCGGCTGGCCCGGAACCTCACGCACACGTAGACCAGCAGCCCGAGCACGAACACCGTGATCAGGGTGATGATCACCAGCAGCCAGTTGTGCAGCTCGTTCAGCTGGTGGAACGTCGGAGTGACCCCATCCTGAAAGCCAAGCTGCCATTCCCTGGGCCGATCCGCCCAAGCCACCGTCGTCGTCACGGCCAGCGTCGCTGCCGCCCACCCGATGCGCCGCGCCAGAGACGCAGCAAATCCGAGGATCCGATCCATCAGTCGGTCGTTCCCGTTGTCGTTGCTCTCGCCGCGCCCCCGCGGCGGGCTTGGTTATGACACCAACGCACGCTCTGTGCAACGCGAGGCGGCATGGGTCCGGGCAAGCTAGAACGCTGATCCAGCCTGGACAAGCAGCCTTCACGCGGCATTCGGTCGCGCCGCCGCGCAGGACGACGGCGCCGGATTTCCCGTCGCATGGTCGACTTCCAGCGCCGGCGTGCCTATGTCACGCTGACATCGCCCGCATGTGTTTGCCGACACCAGGAGTCGCCCCGTGACCGACCGCGCCATCACCGACGAGCTGTTCTTCACCCGTGCCGGCCTTGATCCGACGCGCACACAGGCGATCGTCGACGACGCCCTTGCCGGTGCCGACGACGGCGAATTGTACTTGGAGTACCGGCAGAGCGAGAGCCTGGCGTTCGACGACGGCCGGCTGCGGACCGCATCGTTCAACACCGCCCAGGGCTTTGGTTTACGCGCCATTTCCGGGGAGGCGCGGGGCTTTGCCCATGCGTCCGAACTGTCGGAAGACGCTATCCGCCGAGCCGCCGACACCGTGCGGGCGGTTCACGCCGGCCAGTCGGGGACCATGGCGGAGGGGCCGGTCGGCACCAACCGGCTGCTCTACTCGGACGCCAACCCGCTTCAGGGCATCACCACTGAGGCCAAGATCAAGGTCCTGACCGAGATCGACGCCTACGCCCGCGCCAAGGATCCGCGCGTACGCCAGGTGTCCGCTTCACTGGCGGGCTCCTGGCAGGCGGTGCAGATCCTGCGGGCCGGCGGCCAGCGGGTCGGCGATGTCCGGCCGTTGGTGCGGCTGAATGTCTCGGTGGTGGTCGGCGACGGCGACCGCATGGAATCCGGCTCCTACGGTTGCGGCGGGCGGCTGATGTTCGACCGCTTCATCGACCCGGAGATGTGGCAGCACGCCGCTGACGAGGCGATCCGTGTGGCCTTCGTCAATTTGGACGCGGTCCCGGCGCCAGCCGGCGAGATGGAGGTCGTGCTCGGCCCGGGCTGGCCCGGGGTGATGCTGCACGAGGCGGTCGGCCACGGCCTGGAAGGCGACTTCAACCGCAAGAAGACATCGACGTTCAGCGACATGATCGGACAACGGGTGTCGGCGCCCGGTGTCACCGTCATCGACGACGGCACCCTGCCCGACCGCCGCGGCTCCCTGACGGTCGACGACGAAGGCACGCCGACCTCGCGCACCGTGCTGATCGAGGACGGCATCCTGGTCGGCTACATGCAGGACCGCCAGAACGCCCGGCTGATGGGCATGGCGCCAACCGGCAACGGCCGGCGGGAAAGCTATGCGCACCATCCGATGCCGCGCATGACCAACACCTTCATGGCCTCGGGCTCGGCCGATCCGCAGGAGATCCTGCAGTCGGTCAAGAAGGGGCTGTACGCCGTCAACTTCGCCGGCGGCCAGGTCGACATCACGTCGGGCAAGTTCGTGTTCTCGATGAACGAGGCCTATCTGGTGGAGAACGGCAAGATCGGCCCGGCCGTGAAGGGAGCGACCCTGATCGGCAACGGCCCGGACGCCATGACCAAGATCACCATGATCGGCAACGACTCGAAGCTCGACGACGGCATCGGCACGTGCGGCAAGGACGGCCAGGGCGTGCCGGTCGGTGTCGGCCAGCCGACCCTGAAGATGGCCGGGATCACGGTTGGCGGCACCGCGGCCTGATCATCAACCCGAGCGCGGGCGCTTAACCGGCCCTTAAGAATACCACTGTATGAGTTCCATCCAGACTAGCGTTGGATGGAACAGCATGCCCGCCGGCAGCGGCCCGAGCCGAAGCAGATTATCGACATACGGCTTGCCGTCGGCGATCGCCGCGTTGACCTTGATGGTCGCCGCGGCCGGTGTGCTGGCGGCCCCACTCTCCCCGGATTCCGCGGTCGCCGCGGTGTTCCCTCCTTGGTGGCAACGCGAACAGTCTGCGGCAGCCGTCGCCAGCGCCGGTGGCCTGATCATCCGCGAAGGCATCAACGGCACGATCCTCGTGGTTCGGCCAACCGGCCCCCGGCTGGCCGAACGGTTGCGCGAGCATGGCGCCATTCTGATCGTCAATCCCATCGCGGCGAGCGGCTGCCTTACGGCGCCGATCCTGCCCCAAGCACCGAGGGCCCTGTCATGAACGAGCTTCTCTCCCTGCGTCGGCGCGCGACCGTGGCACTGGCCTGGTTCCTGGCAGCCCAGGTGCCGGTGGTGATGGCTGTCGCCCTGCTGCTGGACCGCGACATGGTGCTTCCCTTGTCCACAGTGACGATCATCGCCCTGGGTGTCGGCGCCTCGGCGGTTTGGCGCCGCGACGACGAGGCGACCCGCCTGTCGATCGCCGCCGGACTGATGGGCGCCGTGTCCGTGATCGTATTCCAGTTCGCCGGGCATCCCTGGCAGATCGACATGCACATGTACTACTTCGCGTGCCTGGCGATCCTGGCGGGCTTGACCGACTGGCGCGCGATCGTCGTCGGCACCGTCGTGGTGGCGGTGCATCACCTGTCATTGAACTTCCTGCTTCCGGCCGCGATCTTCCCGGACGGCTCTGATCTGTTCCGGGTGATCCTGCACGCCGTGATCGTGGTCGTCGAAGCCGCGGTGCTGATCTGGCTGACCTACCAGGTCGCGACGGCCTTTGAGCAGTCCGCGAAAGCCCGCATGGAAGCCGAGGCAGCCCAGGCCGAGCGATCGGCAATGCTGGCACGCCAGCAGGACCAGGAGCGCCGCGGCGCGGAGGAACGCGAGGCGGCATTGCGTGACACCGCGACCGCGCTCGAAGCCTCGATCGGCAGCATCTCGGAGACCGTCGCCAACGCCGCCGAGGAACTCAGCCGCACATCCACCGACCTGACCGCCTCGACCGGACGGGTCGGCGACCGTTCGGAGGCGGTCGCGGCCAGCACCCGCGAATCGACCGAGCGGGCACGGGGAACCCAGACCGCCGTCGAAAGCCTTCGCACCGCCATCGAGGACATCAACCAGCAGGTGACCGCGTCCGGAGAAATCACCCGCGAGGCGGTGGACCGTGCCCAGAAGACCGACGCGACCGTCGCCGGCCTCGCCGAGGCGATCAACCGGATCGGCGATGTCCTGACCCTCATCAGCAACATCGCCGAGCAGACCAACCTGCTGGCGCTGAACGCCACCATCGAAGCGGCCCGCGCCGGCGATGCCGGCAAGGGCTTTGCGGTCGTGGCCTCCGAAGTCAAATCCCTGTCGACCCAGACCGCCACGGCGACCCACCGGATCGCCGAGGAGCTCGAGTCGATCCAGAACGAGTCGAAGGGCGCTGTCGCCGCCATCCGCGACATCGCCCAGTCGATTGGCCAGATCGACGATGTGGCCCGGGCGATTGCCGAAGCGATCGAGCAGCAGACCGGCGTGACCCGGCAGATCGCCGACGAGGTCCGGCAGTTGGCCACCAGCAGCGGCGAGGCCGCCGAGGCGATTTCCGAGGTGGCATCGGATACCCGTGAAAGCGGCCACGCCGCGGACGACGTCCGGCGTGCCAGCGAGGACCTCACCCGGCACGCCGAGCGGCTGCGCCAGGAAATGTCCGGCTTCCTGAGCAAGGTCCGGGCGGCCTGACGTCACCCTTGCCGACAGTCGGTCAAGGCGCCTAAGAACGGCAACAGCAACCGTCGCTTGCTCCGGCTTGAGGAGGAAAGTGCATGCCTGCTGTCGCCATCCTGACCCTGCCGGGCTTCAACGAGCTCGACAGTTTCCTGGCCCTGCACCTGCTGAACCGAGCCGACGGAGTGACGGCGTTCTTGGCCGGACCCAGCCCGCAGGCCGTCTCCCTGAACGGGGTCGCGACCGGCATATCGGGCACGCTGGCCGACGCGGCACGGGCGGACGCGGTCCTGGTCGGCAGCGGCCGGCAGACCCGGGAGTTCGCCGCCGATCCGGCGTTCCTGGGCAGCCTTACTCTCGATCCGATGCGCCAGTTGGTTGCCTCGCAATGCTCGGGCGCGCTGATCCTGGCGAAGCTTGGCATCCTGACCGGCCTGCCGGTCTGCACCGACAACAAGACCCGGCCGTGGATCGAGGCGCTGGAACTCAAGGTCGTCCAGGAAACCCTGCTGGTGACCGGCAACGTGGCGACGGCGGGCGGCTGCCTGTCCGCCCAGTACCTCGCGACCTGGCTCATGCTGAGACTGGTGGGCGAGGCCGAGACCAGGCGTGCCCTCGATTATGTGGTACCGGTCGGCGAGGCTGCGGAATACACCGAGACGCTGATCAGCCGGGCACGCGCCGCCGACCCGGCGTCGCTTGGGGTGACGGCGGCGGCGTAGCCGGGAAAGCGACCGCCTGAAGGCAGCCGCCAATTGCCCCCGGGGCTTGGCGGTGTACACTCGCTGCGTCATATCGACCGATCCCCGCAAGAACCCAGCAGAGCCGCCCGTGACCGACCTGATCGAGAAGCGCCCGAACTTCTACGGGTTCGGAGGGCTTGACCGCTCCGCCCATATCCGCGAGCGGGAGGGCTGGCTGGATGAACTGCTGGCACGGCCCGACACCCGGCTGGTGCTGGTGTGGCGCACCCGGTCGTTCGTGATCGAGGTTGCCGACGCGGCACCGCGCGCCGCAATCCTTCAGGCGGCCGAGCATCGGCATCTGGTCACGCACGCCGAATCGATCGCGTTTCTGGGTGAGATGGGCGGGATCGCGCACGTGGCACTCGACCTGTCGCCGCTCGACGAAATCGACATTCCGGGCATTCTCCAGACACCCGGCGCGTTCACCGATCTGCGCCGCATCGGCCCGCTGCTGGAGCGCTTCGAAGGCTCCCTGCTGGCCTATGCCCGCGGCCTGCTGTGGTGGCACCAGCGCCACCGGTTCTGCGGTGTGTGCGGGCATCCGACCAAGAGCGTGAAGGGCGGCCACCAGCGCAGCTGCACCAACGAATCCTGCCGTGCGCCGCATTTCCCGCGCACCGACCCGGCGGTGATCATGCTGGTACACGATGGCGAGCGTTGCCTGCTCGGCCGCCAGAAGATCTGGCCCGACGGCATGTACTCCACCCTCGCGGGGTTCGTGGAACCCGGCGAGACCCTGGAAGAGGCCGTCGCCCGCGAGGTCTGGGAGGAGAGCGGCATCCACGTCCGCAAGGTCCAGTACCATTCCTCACAGCCGTGGCCGTTCCCGTCCTCGCTGATGCTCGGCTTCCACGCCGAGGCCAAGTCGTTCGACATCGTGCGCAACGACGAGGAACTCGGAGACGCCCAGTGGTACACCGCCGAGGATCTGGCGGCGTTCGAGAGCCGGGGCAATTTCCTGCCACGCCGCGATTCGATCGCGCGCCGTCTGGTCCAGGACTGGGTCGAGAGCGTGCGCCCCGATCTGGCGGAAGCGGTCGACCGGGTCGCCAGCGCCTATCCGGTCCGCACCACCTGATCGGTCCAACCGGAGGATCGGCGATGGACGACCCTGAAATCGCCCGGTATCCGGCCGGTACTACGGTCCTGGTGATCGGCGCCAGCGGCGTGATCGGGAGTGCGCTGGTCCGGCATCTAGCCGGACGTGACAACGTAGGCGTCATTGCGGCGGCACGGCGGCCCGAACCGACATCAGCACCGAACGTCACCACCGTTCCGGTCGACCTGAACGATCCCTCTGCTGCGAGCGCGGACCAGACACTGACGGGGGTGACCCATCTGGTCTACTGCGCCTATGTCGATGCGCCCGGCTGGCAAGCTCAGAACGAACCCAACGCGCGGTTGTTCGAGGCGGCGCTGGGCTTCGCGGAACGGCATTGCCCGTCGTTGCGCCATGTCACCCTGCTGCAGGGCATGAAGGCCTATGGCAGCCATCTCGGGCCGTTCAAGACGCCGGCCCGGGAGAGCGACCCGCGCATCCCGCAACGGCACTTCTACTACGATCAGGAAGACGCCCTGACCGCGCGGGCCGCGTCGCGCGGCTGGTCCTGGACCGCATTGCGCCCGCACGTGGTGATCGGGCCGGCGCGGCGGTCTCCGCTCAATCTGGCGGCGGTGCTGGCGGTCCACGCGGCGTTCTGCCGGGCACGCGGCCAGCCGCTGTACTTCCCCGGATCGCCAGCGGCGTTCGACTCGGTGTATCAGGCGACCGACGCCGGCCTGCTGGCCCGGGCGATCGAATGGGCCGGCTCGGAGCCACGCGCGGCGGGCGAGATCTTCAACATCACCAACGGCGATTTCTTCCGCTGGCGCCACTTGTGGCCGGCGATAGGGTCAGTCCTCGACCTGGAATCCGCCGACCCCCGGCCCACCCGCCTTGCCGAGACGATGGCCGATGCAGGCGCCGAATGGGACGGTCTGGTCGCCCGGCACGGCCTGGAGCCGAACCGCCTCGACACCCTGGTCTCCTGGCCGTTCGCCGACTACGTCTTCCACACCGGCCATGACGTCATGGCCGATACGCTGAAATGCCGCCGCGCCGGCTTCCTGGCGTTTGCGGATTCGGAGGCGGTGATCGTCGACCGCCTTGCTGAACTGCGCCGCCTCAAGATCGTGCCGTAACGAGGAACTCTCCCATGACCACCGACACCGTGATCCTGGCCAGCCATTTCCAGAACGAGAACTGCCATCCGGACGGCAAGATCAAGATCGGCATCGGCCCCGACAGCGCCTGGCGGTGGGAGCGACTGGAGAACGCCAAGCGGCTGTTCGCCGGCGCCCGCCCGGCGGGTGTCCCGATCGTGCACATCCGCCTCGCCGTCCCGGCCGACATGGGCACGGTGATCCAGAACAACTTCATCTTCCGGCAGTGGGTCGAACTGGGTGCCTGGGCCGAGGGCACCTGGGGTGTCGAGTTCATCGACGGACTGGGCCCGGTCGGCGGCGAGAAGGTGGTCACCCACACCCGCAACAACGGGTTCTACGGCTCCAACCTGGACGAGATCCTGTTCGCCTACCGGCCGCGCCGGTTGATCTGCTGCGGGGTGTCCACCGCCTACACGGTCGAGAGCACGGTCCGGCACGCCGCCGACATCGGCTATGAGGTCACGGTGGCGTCCGACGCCTGCTCGACCGCGACCCGTGAACAGCACGAGGCCGCCCTGAACGCCATGCGGCTGCTGGCCGACATCGCCACGGTCGACGAGATCCTGGCCGAAATCAGCGGCTGACAGCCGGCCTAGCCGTTCGGCTCGGCAACGCCCAGACGGAACGGCGACGCCGGGTAGGTGCCCAGGATCCGGACGGCACCATCCGGGCAGAAGAACCGCAATTCGTCGAGGGCATGCTGCATACCGGTCTCGTCAACGTGCCCCTCGGCGTCGATGTAGAACTGCGCCGCCGAGAACGAGCCGTCGATGATGTAGCTCTCCAGCTTGGTCAGGTTGATCCCGTTGGTCGCGAAGCCGCCGAGCGCCTTGTAGAGAGCGGCCGGGACGCTGCGCACCTGGAACACCATGGTGGTGATGCAGGGGCCGTTGGCAGCCGGCGGCATCACCCCCTGGCGTGCCATCACCAGGAACCGGGTGGTGTTATGCGCCGCGTCCTCGATCGAGTCCTGCAGGATGTCGAGACCGTAGACCTTCGCCGCCATGGCCGAGGCGATCGCCGCCACGCTTCGGTCGCCCAGCGCCGCCACCTCGTGCGCGGCGCCGGCGTTGTCGGCGTGGTTGACGCGCTTCAGCTTGAGACGGCCGATCAGCTTGCGGCACTGGGCCAGGCTCTGGGGATGCGCACGGACTTCGCGCAGGTCCTCGACCGTCGCGCCGGGCAGCCCCAGCAGCATATGGTTCACGCGCTGGAAGTACTCGCCGACAATGTACAGGCCGGATTCCGGCAGCAGGTGGTGGATGTCCGCGACACGGCCGGCCACCGAGTTCTCGACGGGCACCATCGCCTTGTCGGCCTCGCCTTCCTGCACCGCCGCCAGCATGTCCTCGAAGCTGTAGCAGGGCACCGGCTCGTGGTCGGGAAGCGCGTTCGAGCAGGCGAGGTGCGAGTATGCCCCGGCCATTCCCTGATAAGCGACGGTCTGCTTGCGGCTCATGCGACGGGGTCTCCGGACCGGTTCATTCTGGATGGACGGGGGCAAGCAGGCGGCGCGCCTGCTCAAGCTGGGCCGGAGTATCGACGCCGAGCGGCACGGTGTCGACACGCCCGACTTCGATTCGCATACCGGCCTCCAGGGCGCGCAGCTGCTCCAGCCGCTCGCGCAGTTCCAGCGGCGACGGCGGCAACGCTACGAAACGCTCCAGCGCGGCGCGGCGGTAGGTGTAGATGCCGATGTGATGAAACACCTCGCCCTCGCCCCACGGCACTGCCGTGCGGCTGAAGTAAAGGGCGCGACCGAATCGGCCGTCCGGCTCCCAGGCCGCCACCACCTTGTTGACGCCGCTGGTTGCCGGCAGGTCGTCGGGAGTTTCGATCGGGCAGGTCACGGTTCCCATCGCGGCATCGGGGATCCGCACCAGCGCCTCGATCGCCGCGCGCACGGTCTTTGGCTCCAGTACCGGCAGGTCGCCCTGCACGTTGACGATGATGTCGTGAACGCCATCGGGATCGACGGCCCCCAACGCCTCGTGGATCCGGTCGGTGCCCGACGGGTGCCCGGGAGCGGTCAGCACCGCCTCACCGCCGGCCGCCGTCACCGCGTCCACGATCTCCGCCTCGCCGGCGGCGACCACGACACGGCCGGCATCGGCCTCCAGCGCGCGGCGCCACACCTGGACGATCATCGGCTCGCCGTGAATGTCGGCCAGCGGCTTGCCCGGCAGGCGTGACGACGCCATGCGGGCGGGAATCAACACGATCGGCTTCATCGTCGGCCCCGTTTGCGGCGTTATGCCGCGTGAGCCGGCCCTCTTACGCCCTGCGCGCACGGTTGCGCAAGCGCACGACTACAGGCTATTTGCCGGATAACGTGGGTCGGCCGCGCGTGGACAGCACCGGAGGCCATCGGTATGGTACCGGCGTCGCGCCTGGGGGGCACGGCCGTATCGGGACGAGAAGGGTTCGAGGCATGTCGACGTCGCTCGAGGGCAACAAGATCCTGGCCGGTATTCTGGCCGCCGGAATTTTTGCGATGGTGACCAGCAAGGTCGCCGACTTCGTGGTTCATCCGAATACGTTGACGGAGAACGTCTACAAGATCGAAGTCCCGGAAGGCATGGCCAGCGCCAGCACCAAGGACACCGGCCCCGAACCGGTCGAGCCGATCCTGGCGATGCTGGCCAGCGCCGACGTCGCAGCCGGTGAAAAGGGTGCCAAGAAGTGCGCCGCCTGTCACACCTTCGACAAGGGCGGCGCCAACAAGGTCGGACCGAACCTGTTCGGTGTCGTCAACAGCCCCAAGGGTTCGCATGACGGCTTCAACTACTCCGACGCGTTGAAGTCGTTCTCCGACCCGAAGGAGTGGACCTACACCTCGCTGAACAACTTCCTGCACAAGCCGACGGACTACATCAAGGGCACCAAGATGAACTTCGCCGGCATCAAGAAGGCCAGCGACCGTGCCGACCTGATCGCCTATCTGCGCTCGATGGCGGACAGCCCGGCCCCGCTGCCGTCGCCGGAAGAGGCGAAGGCTGCCCAGGATGCCTACGAGAAGGCCAAGGCTGGCGGCTGAAGTCGCGCCACGAGGCCCGGCGTGACCGCCGCTCGTCCTGATATCGAGGAGCTCGCCGCGTTCGCCGCCGATCTGGCGGATGCTGCCGGCCCGATCATCCGACGTTATTTCCGAACCGGCCTGTCGGTCGACACCAAGGCCGACGAGAGTCCGGTCACGATCGCCGACCGCACCGTGGAGAAGCGGCTGCGCGAGATGATCGAGGCTCGCTGGCCGGACCACGGCATCGCCGGCGAGGAGTTCGGCCTGAAGGCGCCCGACGCAGACTATGTCTGGTCGCTCGATCCGATCGACGGCACCAAGGCATTCATCACCGGCCGGCCGACCTTCGGTCCGCTGATCGGCCTGTTGGAGCGCCGCGCCCCGCTGCTCGGCGTCATCGACTGCCCGATCCTCGGCGAACGCTGGATCGGCGGTCCGACCCGTCCGACCACCCTGAACGGCCAGCCGGTCACGCCGATGCCGCCGCGCACCCTGGCCCAGGCGACCATGGCGATCACGTCGCCGCACATGTTCGATGGCTGGGAAATGACGGCGTATGAGCGGCTGCGCGCCGAGGTCAACCTGACGGTCTATGGCGGCGATTGTCACAACTACGGGCTGGTGGCGCTCGGCACCATCGACCTGGTGGTCGAATCGAACCTGCAGGACTACGACTACCTGGCCCCGGCCGCCGTGATCGCCGGCGCCGGTGGGCTGGTCACCGACTGGGACGGCAACCCGGTGATGCTCGGCTCGACCACCAAGGTGATCGCCGCACGCACCCCGGAACTGCACGCCGAAGCGCTGCAGCGCCTGCAGGGCTGACGACGGTCGCGCTCAATAGCCCTTGGATGGGTCGATCAGGCCGACCGGCGGCTCCCCGGCGCGAATCCGGCGGATGTTCTCCACGAACACGCGGGTGGCGGTGACCGGGTTGACCTCGCTGGCGATGTGCGGCGTCACGTAGATCCGGCGGTCCGACCAGAACGCGTGACCGGCCGGCAGCGGCTCGGTGCGGAACACATCCAGCGCGGCCGCGGCCAGCCGACCGGAATCGAGGGCCGCAATCAGGTCCGCCTCGACCAGATGCCCGCCACGGCCGACATTGACCAGCAGCGAGCCCATCGGCATGCGATCGAACAACCCGGCGTTCAGGATCCCGTCGGTCTGGGTCGTCAGCGGCAGCAGGCAGACCAGGACGCTCGACCACGCCGCCAGTTCGCGCAGCCCGTCCGGGCCATGATGGCATCGCAGCCCCTCGATCGCCTTCGGCGACCGCGACCAGCCGGCCGCCTCGAAGCCGAGGCCCTGCATCGCCCGGGCCACCGCCTGTCCAAGGTTGCCGAGCCCCAGTACCCCGACCCGCACCGCATCGGCGTCGAAGATCACGTCGTGCGGCCACGCCGCATCGGAGCGCAGGCTTTCCACCCAATCCATCCGGCGATGCCAGCGCAGCACCGCCAGCGTGACCTGATGAACCATGGAGCGCGCCATCCACGGGTCGACCACCCGCGCCACCGGCACCTGCGTCGGTCGCTGGGGGTCGGCCAGGATGTGATCGACGCCGGCGGCCACCGACTGGATCAGCGCAAGGTTCGGGTAGGTCCGGTACAGGCCGTGCGGCAGTTTCCAGGTGATCGCAACCTCGACCGAACCGGGATCGTCGATCCCGTCCAGGCCGCGCGCATCGAGATGCGGCGCCTGTCGCTTCAGCTCGTCGACCCAGGTCGACGGATCGGCGTTCGCCACATGAACCAGGATGACGCCCATCGGTGTCGTCCGATCAGTACTGGCGGTCGGGGTCTACCGCGTTGATCGGCGGCTCGCCGGCAAACACCCGGCGGATGTTCTCGGCCACCTGGTCGGCGCCGCTGTCGGCGTTGGTCTGCGCCGACACGTGCGGCCAGACCTGGACCTTCGGGTGCCCCCAGAAGGCGTGCTCCCTCGGCAGCGGCTCGGTGCGGAACACGTCGAGCGATGCCCCGGCGATGTGACCGGAATCAAGAGCTGCCAGCAGATCCTCTTCGACCAGTTGCGCGCCACGGCCGGAGTTCACCACGAACGCCCCCTTCGGCAGCTTGGCGAACAGCCGGGCGTCCATCAGGTCGGTTGTTTCAGGGGTCAGCGGCAGCAATCCGCACAGGATGTCGGTACGGGCCAGGAACGCATCCAACTCCTCGGGGCCGGCATAGCTGGTGACGTTCGGGATCGATTTGCGGGTGCGCGACCAGCCGGCAACGTCGAACCCGAGGGCGGCGACGGTGGTCGCCGCCTCCGCGCCGAGCGCGCCGAGGCCGAGGATGCCGATTCGCCGCTTCGAGGTTTCGGGTGCCGGCAACTGCTGCCAGTCCCGCGCTCGCTGAAATGCCTCGTACTCGATACCCTGCCGATGGAAGCGCAGCACCTGCAGGAGCACCCACTCGGCCATCGCCCGCCCCATCCACGGGTCGACCAGTCGGATGATGTGCGGACCGCGCGGCAACTCCGGATCGGCGAAGATGTGATCGACCCCCTGACCGAGAGAGCAGATCGCCTTGAGGTTCGGGAACTGCTTCAGGAACAGCGGCGGCACCTTCCAGACCAGGGCGAAGCCGATCTCGGCCGGGTCGCCGACGTCCGGCCAGGCCCGGAAATCGACACCGGGAATCCGCTCGGTGAGCGACTGGCGCCAGGCTTCGGCGGAATCGTTCGGGGATCGGAAAAGGACAGCCGGCATGGGACTCTCGGTGGGTGACACGGTGGCAAACGGTGGCTGACCATATGGCGGTGGTCCGCCAATGTCGACGCTTGCAGTGCAGAGTATCGCGACCGAGATCCGGCTGCTTTCCGACCGTGCAGAACCGGCATAGCGTTCTCGCGCCAACTACGTGAAAGTCTTCCAACCATGCTCCGCATTCTCGGCAAAGCCTCCTCGATCAACGTCCGCAAGGTGCTGTGGACCTGCGCCGAGATCGGCGCATCCTATGAACGCGAGGACTGGGGCAGCGGCTTCGCTTCAACCCGGACGGCCGAATTCCTGGCTCTGAACCCCAATGGCCTGGTGCCGGTGATCGAGGACGAGGCCGGGGTACTGTGGGAATCCAACACCATCTGCCGATATCTGGCGGGCAAGCATGGACGCACCGATCTGCTGCCGACGGCGCCGCGTGAACGGGCGCTGGTCGAGCGCTGGATGGACTGGCAGGCAACCGACCTGAACGCCTCCTGGCGCTATGCCTTCGTCGCCCTGGTCCGCCAGGACCCGGCGTTCGCCGACCCCGCCCAGATCGCGGCCAGCGCCCGGACCTGGAACGCCAACATGCGGATTCTCGAACAACAGTTGACGGCAACCGGCGGGTACGCGGTCGGAGATGCCTTCACGCTCGCCGACGTCGTGCTCGGCCTGTCGGTAAACCGCTGGGTGATGACGCCGATCGACCACGCCGACTGCCCGGCGGTGAGGGCCTACTACGAGAGACTGAGCGAACATCCCGGATTTCGCGCACACGGCCGCAACGGCTTTCCGTAGGCCGAACAACGCGTTGCTACTAGAGGCTTTTTTATTACCGCCATCCCGCTACTTTAAGGGGCACATTGCATGGGAGGGCTCTTCAATGTCAGGCAATCCGAACCTCGACCAGCTCAAATCGGCTTTCGCAACATGGAACGAGTCAAAGGGGGCAGTATCGCCCTGGCTTGATCTGTTCGACGACGAAGTCTGCATCTGCAGCATGGACGAAGCGTCCGCCGGTCTTTCATTTGCAGAAGATCGGCGCTCCAAGGAGCAGGCGGCAGCCTATTTTGAGTCCCTGCTCCGCGACTGGCAGATGGTCCATTGGACACCGGAGACCTATATCTGCGACGGCGACAAGATCGCCATGTTCGGACGTTGCGCCTGGACCTACAAGGCAACCGGGAGAACCGCCGAAGTGCGGGCCGCCCACCTCTGGCAGTTCCGCGGCGACAAGGTGATCCAGTTCACCGAGGTTTTTGACTCAGGCCGGGCTGCTGCCGCAGCGACACCGTAGTCCGATCGTTCAGACAGCCCCCCGCCTACCCCCTGACGGCGCCGGTCTCGACCGCTTCCAGGTCGAACGCCGCCGCCATCAGGGCGCGGGTGTAGGCTTCGCGCGGGTTGTCCATGACCGATTGGGTATCGCCGGACTCCACCACCTGACCATCCTTCATCACGATCACCCGGTGGGCGATCGCCCGCACCACCTTCAGGTCGTGGCTGATGAACAGGTAGGCCAGTTGATGGGCCGCCTGAAGGTCGCGCAGCAGGTCGACGATCTGGGCCTGCACGCTCATGTCGAGCGCGGAGGTCGGCTCGTCCAGCACCAGCAGCTTGGGGCGCAGAACCATGGCGCGCGCGATGGCGATGCGCTGGCGCTGGCCGCCGGAGAACTCGTGCGGATAGCGGTCGCGCATGGCGGGGTCGAGCCCGACCTCGCCCAGCACCTCGTCGATCCGGCGCTCCTTGTCGGCCTCGGTCGGCAGGCCAAGCTCGGCCGGCTCGTGGACGTCCAGGCCCTCCCGCACGATCTGCGCGATCGACATGCGCGGGCTCAGGCTGCCGTAGGGGTCCTGGAAGACGATCTGCATGTCGCGGCGCAGGTGACGGATGTCCTGCCGGTTCATGCCCTGGATCTCCTGGCCGTGGAACGCCAGCCGCCCGGTCGATTTCTGGAGACGCAGCAACGCCATCGCCAGGGTCGTCTTGCCGGAACCAGACTCGCCGACCACCCCGACGGTCTCGCCGGCGCGAACCTTCACATTGACGCCGTCGACCGCCTTGATGTGCCCGACCGTGCGTTTCAGAATACCGCGCTGAATCGGGAACCATACCCGCATGTCCGACGCCTGCAGGACCGTCGGGGCCCGGTCGGCGACCGGCCGCGAGATCCCCTTGGGCTCGGCGGCGAGCAGCATCTGCGTGTAGTCGTGCTCCGGCTCGGTGAACACCTGCTCGGTCGGGCCGGCCTCGACGATCCGGCCCTCGGTCATCACGCAGACCCCGTCGGCGATCTTGCGCACGATGCCCAGGTCATGGGTGATCAGCAGCATGGCCATGCCGAGCCGGCGCTGCAGGTCGCCGAGCAGGGTCAGGATCTGCGCCTGGATGGTGACGTCCAGGGCGGTGGTCGGCTCGTCGGCGATCAGCAGGTCCGGCTCGTTGGCGAGCGCCATCGCGATCATCACCCGCTGGCGCTGTCCGCCGGACAGCTGGTGCGGATAGGAACCGAGCCGGGTCTCGGGGTCGCGGATGCCGACCAGGTCAAGCAGTTCCAGGGTGCGGTTGCGCGCGGCGGTGCCGCGCAGCCCCTTGTGCAGGCCCAGGATCTCGCCGATCTGCCGCTCCACCGTGTGCAGCGGATTCAGCGAGGTCATTGGCTCCTGGAAGATCATCGCGATCTCGTTGCCGCGGATCCGGCGCAGAACCGGCTCGCGGGCGTCCATCAGTTCCTCGCCCTTCCAGAGCACGCTGGAGCCGGCGCCGTGGCGGGCCGCCGGATAGGGCAGCAACTGCAGGACCGACAGCGCCGTCACCGATTTGCCGGACCCGGACTCGCCGACCAGCGCCAGGGTTTCCCCCGGTTCGATCGCGAACGACACGCCGCGCACCGCCTGGTTGTCCCCGAAGGCAACCGACAGGTCCCGGATCTCAAGCAGGGCGGCCATCAGCGGAAGGTCTTTCGCGGATCGAAGGCGTCGCGCACCGCCTCGCCGACGAAGATCAGCAGGCTCAACATGATCGCCAGGGTGAAGAACGCGGTCAGGCCGAGCCACGGCGCCTGGAGGTTGTTCTTGCCCTGGCTCAACAACTCGCCAAGCGACGGCGAGCCCGGCGGCAGGCCGAAGCCGAGGAAATCGAGGCCGGTCAGGGCGGTGATCGAGCCGTTCAGGATGAACGGCAGGAAGGTCAGGGTCGCGACCATGGCGTTCGGCAGCACGTGGCGCCAGATGATCACGCGATCGGACACGCCCAGCGCGCGGGCGGCGCGCACGTAGTCCAGGTTGCGGGCGCGCAGGAACTCGGCACGCACCAGGCCGACCAAGGCCGTCCAACTGAACAGCAGCAGCAGGCCGAGCAGAGTGAAGAAGCCCGGTATGATCACCGATGCCAGGATGATCAGGATGAACAGCGACGGCATCCCGCCCCAGATCTCGATGAAGCGCTGGAACAGCAGGTCGACCAGCCCGCCATAGAATCCCTGCACCGCACCGGCCGCGACGCCGACGACCGAGGACAGCAAGGTCAGCAGAAGCCCGAACAGCACCGAGATCCGGAAGCCGTAGATCACCCGGGCCAGCACGTCGCGTGCCTGATCGTCGGTCCCCAGCCAATGGCGGGCATCCGGTGGCGACGGGGCCGGACGGTCCAGTTCGGCATCGATCGTATCGTACGCGAACCGGATCAGCGGCCAGATCACCCAGCCCTTCTGGCCGATGAGGTCCTGGACGTAGGGATCGCGGTAGTCGGCTTCGGTCGGGAAGTCGCCGCCGAACGTGGTCTCCGGGTAGCTGGCGACGATCGGAACGTACAGGCTGCCGTCAAAGTTGATGAGCAGCGGCTTGTCGTTCGCGATGAGCTCCGCTCCCAGGGTCAGCACGAACAGCGCCAGGAAGATCCAGGTCGACCAGAAGCCTCGCCGGTTGCGGCGGAAATTGTCCCAGCGCCGCCGATTGATCGGCGTGACGCGCAGGCCGAGGACCCGGTCGCCCACGCTCAGCTCTCCCGCGTCTCGAAGTCGATCCGGGGATCGACCGCGACGTACATCAGGTCACCGATCAGGTTGAGGAGCAGGCCCAGCAACGTGAAGAAGAACAACGTCCCGAACATCACTGGATAGTCGCGCTGCAGGGCCGCCTCGTAGCCCAGCAGGCCCAGGCCGTCGATCGAGAAGATGATCTCGATGAACAGCGATCCCGCGAACAGCACCGAGACGAACGCCGACGGGAATCCGGCGATCACCAGCAGCATGGCGTTGCGGAAGACGTGGCCGTACAGCACCCCGCGCTCGGTGAGACCCTTGGCCTTGGCGGTCACGACGTACTGCTTGTTGATCTCGTCGAGGAACGAGTTCTTGGTCAGCATGGTCAGGCTGGCGAACCCGCCGATCACCATGGCCGTGATCGGCAGCACCATATGCCACAGGTAGTCCAGGACCTTGTCGACGACACCAAGCTCCGCCCAGTTGCTGGACACCAGCCCTCGCAGCGGGAAGATCTGCAGATAGCTGCCCCCGGCGAACAGCACGACCAGCAGCACCGCGAACAGGAAGGACGGGATCGCGTTGCCGACGATGATGATGCCGCTGGTCCAGATGTCGAAGCGCGAGCCGTCGCGCACCGCCTTGCGGATTCCGAGCGGGATCGAGATCAGATACACCAGCAAGGTGGTCCACAGCCCCAGCGAGATCGACACCGGCATCTTCTCCAGGACCAAGTCGGTCACCCGGCGCGCCTTGAAGAAGCTGTCGCCGAAATCGAACATCACATAGCTGGCCATCATCGAAACGAACCGCTCGGGCAACGGCTTGTCGAAGCCGAACTGCTTCTCCAGCTGCTTCACGAATTCCGGGTCGAGACCGCGGGTGCCTCGGCTCTGGCCGGGTCCCGACGATCGCTCCGCAGTATCGGCCCCTCCGCCGGTGAGCCGGCTGGTCACGTCGCCCTGGCCCCTGATCTGGGCAATGACCTGATCGATCGGTCCGCCGGGCGCCGCCTGCACGATCACGAAGTTGATCACCATGATCGCGACCAGGGTCGGCACGATCAGCAGCAGGCGTCGCAGGATGTAGGCGGTCACCCGTCGTCTCCCCGGCCCGCTTGCACGCTAGTTCCGGTTCCGGCGCCACGCCTCGACGGCGGCCACCTTTTCCGGGTCTACCCACCAGGTGTCCGGATAACCCGGCGAGGTGTCGGGACTGATCGCCGGCTTGCCGAATTTATTCCAGTACACCAGCCGGTATGACTCGCTGTGGAACTGCGGCACGACGTAGAACCCCCACAGCAGCACCCGGTCGAGCGCCCGGGTCGCGGCCACCAAGGCCGCCCGGTCCGGCGCCTGGATGACCTTCTCGACGAGGGCATCCACCACCGGGTCCTTGATCCCGAT
This sequence comes from Thalassobaculum sp., assembly GCF_040219215.1. Lineage (GTDB taxonomy): Bacteria > Pseudomonadota > Alphaproteobacteria > Thalassobaculales > Thalassobaculaceae > Thalassobaculum_A. The sequence goes on along the minus strand of NZ_JAVJSX010000008.1, from coordinate 394,470 downwards.
GGTGTTCCGCGACCCCGGTTCGTCCGCCACCGCAGACGACCAGAAATCGCGCTGCTCGTTGCCTGGCGACGGCGACTGCGGGAACGACCCGATGATCATGTCGAAATCGAAGCTGCGCACCCGGTTCTGGTACTGAGCCGGATCGACGGTGCGCACCGACGCCTTGATGCCGAGCTTCTGAAGATTGGCCGCGAACGGCAGGACGAGGCGTTCGCTGTCCGGCGACACCAGGAGGATCTCGAAGGCCAGTTCGCGGCCGTCCGAGTTCCTCAGCGCGCCTCCCTCGACCTTCCATCCGGCCTCGCGCAGCAGCGCAAGCGCCGCCCGCAGGTTCTGGCGCGGGTTGCCGGACCCGTCGGTGACCGGCACCTTGAACTTCTGGGTGAACACCTCCGGCGGCAAGCGGTCGCGATGCGGCTCCAGCAGGGCCAGTTCAGCCCCCTCCGGCAGCCCGGTCGACCCGAGTTCCGAATTGTCGAAATAGCTGTCGGTGCGGGTGTAGGCACCGTACATCAGCGCCTTGTTGGTCCATTCGAAATCGAACGCGTATCCGATCGCCTCGCGCACCTTGCGGTCCTGGAACACCGGCCGACGGGTGTTGAAGACGAAGGCCTGCATCGACGCGATGCTGCGGTCCGGGATTTCCTCCTTGATCGCCATCCCCGCCGACAGCGCCGGAAAGTCGAATGCGGTGGCCCAGCGCTTGGAGGAGTTCTCGGCTCGCAGGTCGAAGGTCCCGGCCTTCAATGCCTCGGTCGCGATGTCTCGATCCCGGAAATACTCGTAGATCATGGTATCGGCGTTCCAGCGCCCGCGCATGACCGGCACGTTCTTGCCCCAGTAATCATCGACCCGCTGATAGGTGACCGACCGGCCGGCTTCAAACCCTTTGACCCGGTAGGGGCCGGAGCCGAGAGGCGGCTCGAACGGCGGGTTAGCGAAGTCCTTGTCCTGCCACCAGTGCTTCGGCAGCACCGGCAGTTGACCGACAATCAGGGGCAGCTCGCGATTGACCCCCTCCTTGAACACGAACAGCACCCGGCGGTCGGTCGTCGCCTTCACCGACGAGACATCGGCGTAGTAGTACCGATAGAACGGTGCGCCCTTCTCCATCAAGGTATTGAAGGTCCAGACCACGTCCTCGGCCGTCACCGGCTTGCCGTCATGCCAGCGCGCCTCGGGCCGCAGGTTGAAGGCTACCCAGGACCGGTCCTCCGGCATCTCGATGGTCTCGGCCAGCAGTCCGTACTCGGAGAACGGCTCGTCCAGCGACTGCTCGGTCAGGGTTTCGTAGAGTAGGGTGATGCCGGCGGCCGGCTGGCCGCGCAGCACGAACGGATTGAAGCTGTCGAAGCTGCCGGTGGCCTCGCTGGTGATGGTGCCGCCCTTCGGCGCGTCGGGTGATGTGTAGTCGAAATGCGTAAAGTCCGGCCCGTACTTCAGGTCGCCGTGCATGGCGATGCCGTGGGCGGGTGGTGCCGTGTACTGATCGGCGGCAGCCGGAACGGCAGCCGTGAGGCCCAAGGCTATGGCGGCGGCGCAGAGGCGAGCTGACAGCATCGGGATCCTCATCTCACAGGGGGATGGCTCTGGCGGCTGGACTGATCTTACACCGGTCATCTGTGGCGGGAAGATGGCGCCCGGTTCCGTCCCGTGGTTCAGAGCAGGTCGGCCGGGTCGGCTCCATCCAGCACCCGCTCGGCACCGTGAACCAGCTCGGCGAACTCCGACAGGAAGACCGAGCCCTTGACGGTCCGCTGCACCAGAACGCTGCGCCGGTCGGCTTCGTCGACCTTGCGGCGCAGAAAGCCCAATTCGCCGAGACGATCGAGCGCCCGGGTCACCGCCGGCTTGGAGATGTTCATGCTCTCGGCCAGCCCGCGCACCGTGTGCGGCGGCGGCGTCAGATAGGCCGTCAGCAGGATTGCCATCTGCCGGGCGGTCAGGTCGGGGCCGTCACGACGCACACCCGCCACGGTCGCCAGACGCCACAGATTCAACGCCCGATGCTGATCCGCCGCTTGCATGCTGCCCCTTCTTGCCCGCCGATGGCATCAACACGGTCGTTACGACAACGAACCGACAGTAGCGGTACCCTGATCGCACGGAATCCGCAAGCGCTCAGCTTCCGAAACGATGCTCGATCATGCGATAGGCGCTGCGCATCGCCATGGCCTCGCCACCCTCGGGACGGCCGGGCCGGTCCTTCAGGTTCCACGCCATCAGATCGATGTGGGCCCAGCGCGTCGTCGGCGAAACGAAATGCTCCAGGAACAGCGCCGCGGTGATCGCGCCGCCGTATGGCGCGCTGCCGGTGTTCGACAGGTCGGCGATCTTGGTTTTCAGCATGGAGCGATACGGGGCGTGCAGCGGCAGCCGCCACACAGGGTCCTCTTCGTCGATGCCGCAACGAAGCCAGTCGTCGGCCACCTGCTGGTCGTTGCTGAACAGGGCCGGCAGGTCGGTGCCAAGTGCCACCCGGGCGGCACCGGTCAGCGTGGCATAGTCGAGCAACAGGTCGGGCTTCTCCGAATCGGCCTCGGCCAACGCGTCGCACAGCACCAGGCGACCCTCGGCGTCGGTGTTGCCGATCTCCACGGTGGTGCCCTTGCGGGTGCGAATCACGTCCATCGGCAGAAAGGCATCGCCGGAGATCATGTTCTTGACCGCCGGGACCAGCACCCGCAGCCGGACCTTGAGGCCGGCGTCCATGATCATCCGTGCGAGGCCGAGCACCTGGGCCGAACCGCCCATGTCCTTCTTCATGGTCAGCATGCCGTTCGACGGCTTGATGTCGTAGCCGCCGGTGTCGAAGCACACGCCCTTGCCGACCAGGGTGACCTTCGGGTGCGCCGGGTCGCCCCATTGCAGATCGATCAGGCGCGGGGCGTCGGTCGCTCCCCGGCCGACCGCGTGGATCGTCGGGTAGTTCTTCTTCAGCAGCTGATCGCCGACGAGCACGGAGAACTTCGCCTTGTACGCCTTGGCAAGCGCCTTGGCCTCTTCGGCGAGCTGGGTCGGGCCAAGGTCGTTGGCCGGGGTGTTGACCAGATCGCGGGCCAGCGCCGTACCAGCGGCTGCCCGTTCGACATAGTCGCGATCGGCCGCCTTCGGCCAGACCAGTTCGGCCTCGGCGGCCGGCATGGTCGTGTACCGGTCGAACCGATAGGTTGCCAGCGCCCAGCCGAGGGCCGCGCGGGTCGCGTCCGCCGGATCGATGGCGGCGTCGATGGCGTACCGGCCACCCGGCAGTGCGCCCGGCAGCCCGGCGTAGTCCCACAACCCGGTACGCCCGGCCGCCTCGACCCCCAGCAGAATTCTGGCCAATCCCCCCTTGTCATCGGGTATCAACGCCGTATCGCCGGGCTTTGCCTTGAAGCCGGTCGCACGCACCCAGGCAGCGGTCCGTTGGTCCGTTCCGCCAAGCCATGCTTCGAGGCCGGAAGCCTCGATTGGCGTGATGGGAACGGTTCCGGCGGTTGCTCGTCCGACAAGGTTGTAGGGCACGGGATTCTCTCCGTCTTCGCGGCTGTTGCGGATCCGGTATACCGTCCAGGGCTTCACGGCGACAAGCAAGGCGCTTAAATGACATTCAACGAGAGTGAGGGAGAGCGCACCGTGGCAGAGCTGACACTGGTTATCGGCAACAAGAACTACTCGTCATGGTCGCTGAGGCCGTGGCTGGTCTTGCGCCATGCGGGTCTTGAGTTCGACGAGGTGCTGATTGCGCTGTCGACCAACGGCACCAAGGCAGAGATCCTGAAGCACTCGGCATCCGGCCGCCTGCCGGCGCTCAAGCATGGCGACCTGACCGTCTGGGACAGCCTGGCGATCTGCGAGTACGTCGCCGAGTTGAAGCCGGACGCCGGCCTGTGGCCGCAGGATCGGGCCGCGCGGGCACTGGCCCGTTCGGTTTCCGCGGAAATGCACACCGGCTTCACCGCCCTGCGCCAGCACATGCCGATGAACATCCGCTCCAGCTTCCCCAACGAAGGACGCAAACCAGGGGTCAAGGAAGAGATCGACCGGATCACTTCGCTGTGGCGGCAATGCCGGTCCCGGCACGGGACGGACGGGCCGTTCCTGTTCGGCAGCTTCTCGATCGCCGACGCGATGTATGCGCCGGTGGTCACCCGCTTCCGGACGTACGGTGTGGCCCTGGGCGAGGTCGAGCAGGCCTACGCCGATGCAATTTGGACTCTGCCGTCGATGAAGGAGTGGGCGAAGTCGGCATCCGACGAGCCGATGATCATCGATTCGGCCGAATTCTGAGCGCCGAGCGCGTGTTGATTGCGGAACAGAAGTCCAGCAGGCTCGCCATCGTCCGGGGTTTTTCCTAGAATGCGGTTCGTTCCAGGCATTCTGGAGACGCCTTGATGTCGAGCGAATCGGATCCGCTCATCGCCGCCCGCCGGGCGATTGACCGCCGTCGGCGCCGGGAACGGCGCCAGCGGCGGCGGGCCCGTCGCATGCGGGTCCGGGTGGCCTGGGCAGTTGCCTATGTAGCTGTTCTGAACGCTGCCGCCTGGTTCAGCCTGGAGACGCCGGCCGAACTGCTGACCGTCGACTACATGCTGAACCCCGACAAGGTGGAGCACATGCTGGTGTTCTTCGCCGCGGCCGTGGTGGCGATCCCGGTGCTGGGGCGGTGGATCAGCGGGGGCATTCTGGCCGTACTGCTCATGAACGCCGGGCTGGTCATCGAAATGATCCAGGCATTCGATCCGGGCCGCTCCGCCGACATCGCCGACTTCGCATTCGATCAGATCGGCGTGGCGCTTGGCTGGCTGGTGTCGATCCCGATCCGCCGGCGGCTCCAACGCGAACAACAAGCTGGCTCGGTGCCGGCCCGCACCGCGTGAGCGGCACAGCGGGCGGGTCAGCCTAGCGCCGCGATCACCGCTGCCATCACCGCCAGCGCGCCGCAGGACCGCATGAACAGCGCCAGTCCCCGCCGGATATCCTCCGGTGTCGCGTCGGTCCGACCCTCTCCCATCCAGGCATCCTCGACCAGGGCGCCCTGGTACCGGCGCGGACCGGCCAGCCGCAGCCCCAGCGCACCAGCAAACGCCGCTTCCGGCCAGCCGGCATTGATCGAGCGGTGCTGGTCGGCATCCCGCCGAACCGACCGCCAGGCCGCCGCCGGCTCGCCGTCCGCCAATGTCCAGGCGGCGGCTATCGCCAGGACGGCAGCAACGCGGGCAGGTACCCAATTGGCCAAGTCGTCCAACCGTGCCGCCGCCCAGCCGAAATGTCGGTGCCGGTCGGTGCGATGCCCGATCATGCTGTCAGCGGTGTTCAACACCTTGTAGGCGAACAGCCCCGGCAGGCCGCCGACCAGATACCACAGGGCCGGCGCCACCACGCCGTCGGAGAAGTTCTCAGCCGTGCTCTCGATCGCCGCCCGGCACACGCTCGCCTCGTCCAAGGCACCAGGGTCGCGGCCGACGATCTCGGCTACCGCCCGGCGTGCGCCGGTCAACCCGTCCATCAGAAAAGCGTCGGCGACTGCCGTCACGTGATCGTAGAGCGAGCGTTGGGCCAGCAAGACGCCCACGATTGCCGCTTCCAGAAAGGCACCCAGCAAGCCCAGCCGCTCAAGCAGCCCACCGACCAGGGCACCGATGCCGACGGACGCCACCAGCAGCACGACGACCGCAGCGATGCCCATGTCACGCCGACGCGACGGCGCGTCGTTCTCCCGGTTCCAGCGGCGGTCCAGCCAGCCGATCATCCGGCCGACCAAGGCCACCGGGTGCGGCATCCGGCGCCAAAGTGCCGGCGGATCGCCGACGACCGCGTCAAACGCCTGAGCGATCAGCAGAATAACGGCACGATCCACGCAGGCCTCGTCCGGCTGGTTCCCTGGGCGGATCGGTACTACGCTCGCGGCACCCCTGTCCACGGCATCCATGTCCCCCGCACCCATTTCCTCCGCCCCGATCGTCCAGGCTTCCGCCACCGGCCCTGTCAATCGGCATGATCCGCTCGGCCGGTTTCCCGGTCCGCTTCGGGTTGCGGTGTGGATGACGCTGGCCGGTGCCGCCTTCGCGACGATGGGCGGGCTGATCAAGTTCGCGGCGCGCGACCTGCATCCGTTCGAGGTCGCATTCTTCCGTTGCTTTTTCGGCCTCGTCTGGATGGCGCCCTGGCTGCTGCGGCACGGCACGGGTGCCCTGCGCACCCAGCAGCTGCCGCTTTATGCCGTCCGAGCCACGGTCGGCCTGATCGGTATGCTCGCCGGGTTCTATGCGCTGCGCTACATCGCGCTCGCCGACGCAACGGCCCTCAGCTTCACCGCGCCGTTGTTCGCCACCATCGGGGCCGCGGTGTTTCTCGGCGAGACCGTGCGGCGGCGGCGCTGGACCGCCACCCTACTCGGTTTCGTGGGCGTGCTGATCATCCTGCGTCCGGGCGTCACCGCGGTCGAGCCGGCCGCCCTATGGACCCTGCTCGCTGCCGCCACCACCGCGGTCAACGTGCTGATCGTCAAGCGTCTGACCGACACCGAACCGATCGAAGCGGTGGTGACCTGGATGGTGGTGATGATGACTCCCATGACGTTCGTCGCGGCCTTGCTGTTCTGGGAATGGCCGACGCTGATGCAGTGGGCCGTGCTGGCGGCGATCGGCCTGTGCGGCACCCTGGGCCACCTTGCCGTCACGCGCGGCTTCGCCGCCGGCGAGGCAAGCCTGGTCATGAGCTTCGAGTATGTGCGGATGCCATTTGCCGCGTTCATCGGCTGGCTGGTGTTCAGCGAAGTACCCACCCTCTGGACGTTCCTGGGCGCGGCGGTGATTGCCGGATCGGCTGCCTACATCGCGCACCGCGAAGCCGCCCTCGCCCGCGCCGCGGCTCGCCAAGACGGAAAGTCCTAGCGAAACGCTCCCTGCGGGATCGTCGCGTCAATTTGATCAATTATTAGCTGAAATTTCACCCATCACAACGAGTGAGGCCCGGAAGGCGAACCTTCCGGGCCTGCTGTCCTCGCATCTCGGCCTGGGCGTCAGGTGGGGAGAGGGGGACGTGCCCCAGTCCGAAAGCACTTTTACTATAGACCCTATTGTTGTAAGGTCCAATAGAAAATTTTGTTTCTGTTTGGAAGGCGCAGCGATGAAACGAAGGGTCTTCACCCGACGCCGCCAAGCCCAGAACAAAGCCCGATTTTGGCTGCGTCTCTGCGCCTGGCTCGGCGCTCCGGCAACGTTAACCATGATTGCATTGGAAATGACCGCGCAGAGCGGCATGCCCGTGACAAGCGCCTCGGCCTTCGCGGTTGTGGCGTTCGCTTACTCGACGGCGGTCTTCCGATTGCACGACCTGACGGGGGACTGGCGGTTCTTCTGAACCGCCGCCCTTGGGATCGCTCCTACCGCGCCGGCCGCCTGTTGCGCCGGGCTATCTGATTGAGCGCCTCGACCGCCACCGAGAACCCGATGGCCGCGTAGAGGTAGCCGCGTGGAATGTGGAACTGCAGCGCATCGGCGACCAGCGCCACACCGATCAACAGCAGGAACGACAACGCCAGCATTTTCGCCGTCGGATGATTGTGGATGAAGTCGGCGATCGGCTTGGATGCCAGCATCATTGCGCCGATCGAGACCATCACCGCGGCGACCATGACGCCGATGTTGTCGACCATCCCGATGGCGGTCAGGATCGAGTCCACGCTGAACACCAGATCCAGCGCCATGATCTGGGCGATCACAACGCCAAACCCCGCGGCGACGGCGCCCACGGTACCGTCCGGCCCGTGATCCTCGCCCTCAACCGTGTTGTGGATCTCCAGCGTCGCCTTGACCAGCAGAAACAGGCCACCGGCCATCAGGATGATGTCGCGCCACGAAACCGCGTGGCCGAACACTTCAAACGCCACTGCGGTCAAGCCGATCAGCCAGGTGATCGCGAACAGCAGCGCCACCCGCATCACCAGTGCCCCAGACAAGCCGATCGTCCGCCCCATCGCCCGGCGCTCCGGCGGCAACCGGTTGGCGACGATCGACACGAAGATCACGTTGTCGATGCCGAGAACGATCTCCATCAGCGTCAGCGTCAGAAAGCTGGCCCAGATGTGCGGATCGAGGAGAAAGTCCATGGACGGCCTATGTCGGGGTTGAACCGCTGGCGTCAGGCGCTCGGCGCGCGCCAGGGTCGGGTTGCGCGGTCAGATGTCTCAAACGACGTAATCGCCTCGGCGTGCGCCAGCGTCAGATCGATATCGTCCCGCCCTTCCAGAAGACAAGCCCGCTGGAACGCGTCGATCTCAAACCGGACCGGCTCGGCGTTGGCGAGCCGGACGGTCTGTGCGGCGAGGTCGATCGTCAGCGGCGCCGACGGATCGCTTTCGGCGATCGACCAGATCCGCTCGATGGTTTCGATCGGCAGCCGAATCGGCAGCAGGCCGTTCTTGGTGGCATTGGAAAAGAAGATGTCGCCGAAACTCGGTGCGATGACGGCGTGGATGCCCCGGTCCACCAGGGCGTAAACCGCGCCTTCCCGCGACGACCCGCCGCCGAAATTGCGGTCCGCTACCAGAATGGGTGCCGCCGCGTAGCGTGGGTCGTTCAATGGAAAGTCGGCCCGCAGCGCGCCGTCGCGATCCCGGCGGATGTCATGGAACAGATAGTTGTCGTAGCCGTCGCTGCGCGGCTTGCGCAGGAAGCGGCCGGGCAGCAGCTGATCGGTGTCGACATTGGCAAGTCGCAGCGGGATCGCCGACGCGGTCAGGGTGGTGAACGGTGTCATGCCGGCTCCCCAAGCCGACGAACGTCCGTGATCCGGCCGGTAACGGCCGCTGCCGCCGCCATCGCGGGGCTCATTAGGTGGGTACGGGCGCCGGGTCCCTGACGACCCCGGAAATTGCGGTTGGTGGTCGACGCGCACCGCTGGCCGGGGGCGACCATGTCACCATTGGTCGCCGCGCACATCGAGCAGCCGGAGTCGAGCCACTCCGCCCCGGCGTCGCGGAACACCCGGTCCAGACCCTCGGTCTCCGCCTGGCGTTTCACGGCGGACGAGCCCGGCACCACCATGGTCGGGACCGTCGCGCGGCGGCCCTTCAACACCTCGGCCGCTTTCCGCAGATCCTCGATCCGGGCGTTGGTGCACGATCCGATGAACACCCGGTCGACCGCGATGTCGGTGATCGGCATGCCCGGCACCAGCCCCATGTAGTCGACCGCGGCGGCCAGGGTAGCCCGCTTGCCAGGGTCGGGCTCGGCCTGCGGGTCAGGCACCCGGTCGGTTACCGGCAGCGCATTCTCCGGACTGGTCCCCCAGGTCACGGTCGGTGCGACCGCCGCCGCATCAAGCCGGACATCTCGATCGAACGATGCCCCGGCATCGCTGACCAACTGGCGCCAGTCGGCCACCGCTGCATCCCAGTCCGCGCCCTTGGGCGTGTAGCGCCGGTCGCGCAGCCAGGCGAAGGTCGTGTCGTCCGGCGCGATCAGCCCGGCGCGGCCACCAGCCTCGATCGTCATGTTGCACACCGTCATGCGCGCCTCCATCGGCAGCGCGCGGATCGCCTCGCCGGCGTATTCCACGACATGCCCGGCCGCGCCGTCGGCGCCGATTCGGGCAATCACCGCCAGGATCAGGTCCTTGGCGGATACATGAGCACCCAGCCGGCCGTCGACGGTCACCCGCAGGGTCCGCGGGCGCTTTTGCCAAAGGCTCTGGGTCGCCAGCACATGGCTGACCTCGGACGCGCCGATCCCAAAGGCGAGCGCCCCGAAGGCGCCGTGGGTCGAGGTGTGGCTGTCGCCGCAGACCAGTGTGAGGCCCGGCTGGGTCAGCCCGAGTTCCGGTGCCACCACGTGCACGATGCCCTGGTCCGGGTCGCCCAGCCCGAACAGCCGCACGCCATGCCGGGCGGTGTTCTCGCCCAGCAGCCGGATCATCGTGGCGATCTCCGGATCGCGCGCACCGGCGCCGCGATCACGGGTAGGGACGTAGTGGTCGGCAAAGGCGAAGGTCAGGTCCGGGCGGCGGACCGGACGGCTGGAACGCGCCAGCTTGTCGAAGGCATGGAACGAGCCCTCGTGGCAGAGATGCCGGTCGATCCACAGCAGCGTCTGGCCGTCGTCGCGCTCGACGATTCGATGCTGCCGCCAGATCTTCTCGAACAGGGTCGTGGGCTCGGCCATACCATCGACGTAGCGCGCCGCCCTGCGGCTGGCAAGCAGACGAAGCCGGCGCGCGCTCTTAACGGAAACTTCGGACATTTCCCTCATAAGACCGCCAACGCTGTGCTCAGAGAACCACGCCATGATTGCTGCCTGCGACACGACCGACACTCAACTCGAAACCTCCGACGCTTCACGGGGCGTGTTCGAGTGCCAGCTATACGAGTACTGGCAGGGCATTCATCCGGGCGGCGGGCGACTTCCCGGTCGTCAGCATTTCGACCCGGTCGATCTCGGCACCCAACACGTGCACCTGCTTCCACATCTCTGGTTGGTTGACGTCGAGCCGGATCCTCTGCGGTTCCGGCTGCGCCTGGTCGGCGGCAACGTCCACATGACCTCGCCATTCGCCCGGGCCGGCCACTACATCGACGAGTTCATCGACCCGGCCGTCCGTACCGAAACGCTACACACCTCGTTCGCGCGGCTGGTCGAGACCCGGCAACCGGAGTTTCGCCGCGGACGCCCCCGCGTGCCGTCGAATCGACGCGTCCAGGAACTGTCGCGCCTCAGCCTGCCTCTGGCATCCGACGGCAGCACGGTCGACATGATCCTGAACATCACGACCTACGCCTGGAAGGCGGTCGGAGACGCCGCACTGAAGGAAGCGTGCTGAACGATCGCTACCCCTTCACGACCATCGGCAAGCCGGCCACTACCAGTTCGACCCGTCCGGCACGTGTCGCCAGTTCCTGGTGCAGCCGTCCGGCGTGATCGCGGAACGCCCGCGCCATCCGGTTCTCGGGAACGATGCCGAGCCCGACCTCGTTGCCGACCAGGACCAGATCGCCCTGTCGCCGGCCATCAAGCCACGCCAACAGCCGATCGATCTCCGGCTCGACGGGCCGCTCGTGGACCATCAGATTGCCGAGCCATGTGGTCAGGCACTCGACGAGAACGGTTCGGCCGGCAGTTGCTTCACGGGCCAGCGCGGCGGGAAGTTCGACCGGCTCCTCGACGGTGATCCACCCCCTCCCATCACGGTCGGCGCGGTGCTGGGCGACCCGGGTGCGCATCTCGTCGTCGAACGCCTCGGCGGTGGCGAGATAGACCGGCTCGCCACCCCAGTCCAACGCCAGCGCCTCGGCCCGGCGCGACTTGCCGGAGCGGGCGCCGCCCAGGATCAGCGCAATCCGCCCGCTCACCCCATCACCCTCACAGCGTCGCCGCCGTGCCGAGCAACGCGGTCGATTCATGGGCGAACATGCCGCCATTGCCATGCGCAAGGCCGACCGTGGCGCCGTCGACCTGACGCTCGTCGCACTCGCCGCGCAACTGGCGGACCGCCTCGATCGTGGTGAAGATCCCGAGCATGCCGGGATGGGTGCACGACAGGCCGCCGCCATAGGTGTTGAAGGCCAGACCGCCGCCCGGTCGCAGCTTGCCATCACCGACGTAGCGCCCGCCCTCGCCCTTGGGACAGAAGCCGAGATCCTCCAGCAGCATGACGGCGTTGATCGTGAAGGCATCGTAGACCTGAACGACGTCGACGTCGGCCGGCGCCAGCCCGGCCATCGCGAACGCCTCGCGCCCGCTCTGGACTGCCGCCGTGGTGGTCAGGGTCGGCATCATCGAATACTGGCGGTGGGTGTGTCCGCCGGCGCAGCCCAGCAGGTAGACCGGGTCCTTCTTCAGGTCCCTGGCCCGGTCGGCGCGGGTCATCACCACCGCCCCGCCGCCGTCGGTGACCAGGCAGCAGTCGCGCACCGTCAACGGGTCGCACACCATGCGGGAGCCGAGCACGTCGTCGACCGACAGCGGGTCGCGCATGAACGCGTCCGGATTCTTCGCGGCCCACATCCGCGCCGCCACCGCCACCTCGGCCAACTGCTCGCGGGTGGTTCCGTAGTCGTGCATGTGCCGGGCCGCCGACATGGCGTAGCCGGCGATCGGCGCGCGCAGCTTGTAGGGTTTCTCGTAGGGCAGGTTCTCCGCTCCCGACGGCGAGTGCAGCTTGCCCGACGCCGAGCGCTGGTTGGAGCCGTAGACGATCAGCGCCACGTCGCACAGCCCGTGCTCGAGCGCGAGGGCTGCCTGCAGCATCTGGATCACCGCCGACGACCCGCCGACGATCGTCGCCTCGGAGAAGCGCGGCTGGATGCCGAGGTATTCGGCATAGCTCAGGGCCGGAAACACCGAGTGCATCGACACCGCGAACAGCCCGTCGACATCGGCCAGGGTCAGACCGGCGTCGGCCAGCGCGCCGCGCGCCGCGTCGGCTGCGATCTCCAGATGCGACCACCCGGGCGCCTCGCCCAGATGCGCCGTCGCAACGCCGACAACCGCGGCCTTGCCTCTCATATACCAACTCATTGGGTACCCTTCCCCGCCGGATCGAAAACCACGATGGTTTCGCCGTCCTGCTCGGTAAGACGTGCGGTCACCGCCATGCCGATCGTGACGTCCGAAGGATCAACGCCCTCGACCCGGCTCATTATCCGCACGCCTTCCGCAAGATCGATCAGCGCCACGTTGTAGTCGCCGCCCTGCTCGGCCCGCCGCCGGATCACCGTGGTCGAATGCACCTCGGCCTTGCCCGACGGCGCCACCCAATCGAATGCCTCCGCACCGCAGGACGGGCACATCACCCTCGGCTGAAACACATGCTGGCCGCACCCGCGGCATTTCTGGATCCGCCAGTCGCCCTCGGCGAGATGGGCGAAGTAGGTGGCGTCGGGGCCTTGTGCGGTCATGCGGCATCCTCGTGTCGAATCGATCGACCGGCAGAATGACCCCGGCGACGCATTGTTGAAAGGGTGCGATGACGCGCTGTCGCACGGGGCGACATCCGTCTTGATGGTACAAAGGCCGCTTAGAACGACGCTAACGCGGCAGTGGGACTGACCGTCCCCACCGACCGGATCAGACCACCCGTCCCTGTGCCCGCGCCCGAGGGTCACCGACCGCCGTGGCCGTTCCGTCCGCTTCCACCGCGATGGTCTGGCACGAGGCCATCATCGGGTCGCGGCCCGGCGACAGGATCAGGTGCAGGCCGAGCTTGGCGGCCAGCGGCTCGACGACCGCCTGGAAGTCGGCATCGGCCATCAAGGTGTCCTCCTCGGCGTGCAGCCGCGGTTCGCGCACCGCCTGCTCCAACGGTACGCCGCGGCCGAGATGGTGAAACAGGATCTGCATCAGCGCGGTGACGATCCGGGTCGCGCCCGACGCGCCGATCGCCATCGCCGCACGCGCGCCGTCAAACACCAGCGACGGCATCATCGAGCTGGCCGGACGCTTGCCCGGCGCCACCGAGTTCGGGCTGCCGTCCCAGGCGTGGAACAGCCGCATCTGGTTGTTCAGCAGGATGCCGGTGCCCGGCACCACCACGCCCGAGTGGTTGTTGTTGGAGAAGGTGATGCAGGCAGCGTTGCCGGCGACATCCATGGCGCACAGGCTGGTGGTTTCGGACGATTCGCCGGCCACCGGCACGAACGCCGGGTCGCCGAGCCCGGTGCGCCGCGCCTCGAACGCCGCCAGCATGGCGCGCGCCAGCGCCTCGGCCCGGCCTTCGACGGTGTCGGCCATACCCTGACGTTCCAAGGCCGCGAGGCCGGCTGCCACCAATCCGCCCGAGGATGGCGGGCTCATGGTAGCGATCCGCCGGCCACGATACTGCCCGGTCGCCGGCGCGCGCTCGATCACCTGATAGTTGGCAAGATCCCGCGCCGTCAGGAAACCGTTGTGCACCGCCATGTCAGCGACGATCGCCGCCGCCAGATCGCCGGTGTGGAACGCCGCCGGCCCGTGCTCGGCGATCGCCGCGAGGCTGCGCCCATAGTCCGGCATCGTCATCCGGTCGCCGGCAACGTACAGGCTGCCGTCCGGCTTCTTCAGGACCCGACGGCACTCGTCGGTCAGGTCGAGCATCGTCTCGGTGCGCTTCATGCGCAGCGCCGCCTTGGCCGCCACCGTGAACCCGTCGGCGGCGAGCCGGATCGACGGCGCCAGAACGGTCGCGCGGTCAAGGGTGCCGAAACGCTCCAGCGCCGTGCACAGCCCGACAGCCGCCCCCGGCACCGCGACCGAACGATGGCCATGCTCGTTCGCCCGGCCCTTCACCTTGATGGTGTAGTCACCAAGCGGCTCGACCGATTGGTACAACTCGTACCGGGTCGCCGCCGGGGTGACTCCCATGAAATCAAGGCAGGTGGTGGTGCCGCTGGGCACGTGGTGCACGGTCATGAACCCGCCTGCACCCAGCCCGCTGTCCAGTGGCTCGACCACACCCATGGCAAAGGCCGCCGCCACAACGGCATCAATGGCGTTGCCGCCGGCCTCCAGGATGTCGACGCCTGCCTGCGCCGCATCGGGGTTTCCGCAGGCGACCGCGCCACGGGTCATTGTCGCGCGCTCATAGCCGAGCCAGCCGCCGTAGGCGTCACCCCCTTCGGGCATCGATCTTCTCCTGTCGCAAAGGCCCGCCGAGGCTAGACAAACCGCCGCGTCGGACACAAGGTCTGGGCGTCGCCGGCTCCGGCGACCTTCTGGATGCTACACCGACGAGGCGAACCTGTGAGCGAAAAGCCGACCGCCCTGCTGGCCGGGAAAAATTCGATCCGACGCGCCGACTTCCTGGCCGCGACGACCGAGACCGACTGGCACTTCATTTCCTGCGACGTCACAGAGGAAGCCGAGCGGTTTCTGGAGGCCGTCGCACAAGCCGACGTCGTCATCGGCGGTGGCCGGTTCAATGTCCCGCCGACCAACCGCCTGAAGCTCTACCAGATCCCGTTTACCGGCTACGATTGGATCACCGCCGCCGACCTGCCGAAAGGCGTGGTGTTCTGCAACACCCACGAGCACGAAACCACGATCGCCGAGCACATCCTGCTGGGGATGCTGGAGTTCCAGGTCGGCCTGATGCGCGACACCGACCCGATGATGCGCCAAAAATCCTACAACGGCCGCTCGATCTCGGCGGGTCCGATGCACCGGGAACTGCGCGGCCGCACCGTCGGCATCGTCGGCTACGGTCACATCGGCCGGGAGGTCGCGCGTCGCTGCAAGGCGTTCGGGATGAGCGTCATGGCGGTCAGCCGCACCGTGCGCGACGAAGGCGACCTGGTCGACTGGTACGGCACCGTCGCCGAACTGGACAAACTGGTGATCGAGAGCGACTTCATCGTGGTGTGCGCCCCGCTCGACGACAGCACCCGCGGCATGATCGGCACCGACCAGTTCGCGAAGATGAAGGCCGACGCCATCATCTGCAACGTCGCCCGCGGCGA
Source organism: Thalassobaculum sp. (assembly GCF_040219215.1). Classification (GTDB taxonomy): domain Bacteria; phylum Pseudomonadota; class Alphaproteobacteria; order Thalassobaculales; family Thalassobaculaceae; genus Thalassobaculum_A. Next base: position 379,055 of record NZ_JAVJSX010000008.1, on the reverse strand, counting down.
GGTGATCGACGAGGCCGCGCTGTACGCGGCGCTCGCCGGCAACCGGATCCGCGGCGGCATTCTGGACGTCTGGTACACCTACCCGTCCAAGAAGGCCCCGAACCCGTGGCCGTCGCGCTTCCCGTTCCAGAAGCTGCAGAACGTCATCCTGTCGCCGCACAACTCGGCCTGGACCGAGGAGATGACCACCCGGCGCTGGACCTTCGTCGCCAGACAGCTCGACCGCTTCGTCCGGGGCGAGTCGCTGCAGAACATCTGCTTCGTCGGCGAGGCCTGATCAGCCCATCACCGCACGGCGCAACAGGTTCGCGCCCATCAGGGCCATGATGATGAACACGGCCTGACGGAACCGCGCCTGCGGCAGGCGGTGACGTACCCGGGTGCCCACCGCCATCGCCGCCAATGCGACCGCCAGGGCGAGAAGCGACAGCGGCAGCGTCTCAACCGTGATGCCGCCCTTGGCGGCAATCGCCACCACCCAGACGATGCCGGTCAGGAAGAACGACAGCCCGACCCCCTGGACGTACTCGTCCCGGGTCAGGTTCAGGCTGGCCAGATAGACCGCGATCACGATCCCCTGGCTGCCGGTCATGCCGCCGATGATCCCGGAGACCAGCCCGACCGGCACCGACAATGTGGCTTCCCGCGCCCGCGGGATCACTGGAATGCCACCGGTGACCTGGAGGACCGCGTTCAGGATCAACAGCACGCCCAGACCCATTTGCATCCAGCGCGGGTCGACCGCGAACAGGATCTCGGTCCCGATCCACAGACCGGCGCCCGCCGCCATGTTCAGCACCCCGAAGCGACGCACCAGCGTGCCTACCGCGCCGACCTGAACCACCTGCCACAGGTTGGTGACCAGCAGCGGGATGATCAGGATGCCGACCGCGACCCGCAGGTCGATCACGCTGGCCATGATTGCCGCCGAGATCGTCGGCAACCCCAGTCCGACGACGCCCTTGATCCCGCCGGCGACGGCGAACGCGATGGCGACAAGGATGATCAGGTCGAGTTCGGGGAGGGCAAGCGCGGTCATGCCCGGCTGCTATAGCGCGGCTCGGAACCCGCCGCCAGACCGCGTCAGATCAGCCGACGCTGTTCCGCCGGGATCAGCTCCGGCACCACGTTCTGCCGCAGTTCGAACTCGATCAGCGAGATGATCTGGTCCGGCTCCTCGCCGGTACGGAATGGCACCGCGATCTGGCGCACCGACGAGCAGATCGAACTGGTCCCCACATAGGGCAGCGTCATGCCGATCGGCCGGTCCGCCACCAGGGTGGCCATATACAGCGCATGGATGCGGTTGCCGTACCCGTGACCCGGGATCTCGGACGTGCGCCGCCCGGTGTATCGGGCCTTGGTGAAGCGATCCACTTCGGTGCCGAGAAGGCGATACCGAAAATCATCGTCGCCCAGATGCTCGAGCACGATCAGGCGCGCCAGCAACATGCGGACCCGGCGGGGATCGAAGGCCGAGCGCAACGGCACCCCGCCGGCAGCGTCGGCGAGTTCCAGCCAGTAGCGGGCCAACTGTCCTATGGCATCGTCGCCCAGCGCGTCCGGATCGACCGGTGCCGGCCCTCGTGAAGATACCGGAGTCAGCATTACCTATCATTACGAGAACGTCACATTCTCGGCAAGTCGGCACTTTCATGGACCACCACGGCCGGCGCCCGGACCACCGCCCGGAACACCTCCAGCAAAGCGGTCGTTGTCGGATTGACCTCAGCACCGGCCGGCCGTTCACGCTCCAGGAGGCCGACCCGGCGCAGCACCGGGGGATCGCCGAACGGCAGGGCGTGTACGGTTTCGGCAACCGCGCCGACGACCGAGCCGGCCGGCGCGACGGCGACCCCGAGGCCGCGCCCGACCATCGCCAGGATGGCCTCGATCGAATCCAGTTCCATGATCTCGTTGACCACCACACGGTCGCGCCGCAGGGCGGCGTCGATCACCCGGCCGACCCCCGTGCGCCGGTTGAACCGCACGAACGGCAGGCGCCGCAGCAGCGTCCGGGCGGGTGGGCCGGCGGCCGAGCGCGGAGCGACCACCAGCAGCGGTTCCTCCAGGATCGGCCGAACCACCAACCCACGCTCCAGCCTTGGTGTTTCCGTGACCAGGGCCGCGTCCAGCACCGCCTGCGACACCCGCCGCGCCAGATCGGCGGACAGGCCGGACTCGATGCGGATCTGCAGATCCGGGGCGCGCGCCGCCAGCAATGCCAGCGCATCCGGCACCAGACCGGTCGCCGATGTAGGAATGACTCCCAGCCGGAGGCGGCCCCGCAGCACGGTCCCGGATGCAGCGGCCGACAGATCGTCGGCCGCGCGCACCACCGCGCGGGCATGCACCAGCAGGGTCAGGCCGATCTCGCTCAACACCGGTGGCCGACGGGCGCGATCGAACAGTTCGGTCCCCAGTGCCGCTTCAAGCGCCTGCATCTGCATGGACACTGCCGACTGCGTTACCCCCACCCGTTCCGCGGCAGCGGCAAAGCTTCCCGACTCGGCGATGGCCAGCAGCGTCTCAAGGTGGCGCAGATTCATGCCACATCATCAGATTATCTGAAGATCTGTATCAACTTAATTCGCTTGTCTTGAGTGACAGCGACCGGCACCCTGACCTCACGGTCCCGTGAGCGACCGGCCCATTGCCCGATCCCGGCGGCGGAGAGGATGACATCATGAGCTTTGGCCTGACCTCCGAACAGGAAACCCTGCGCGAGAAAGCCCGCGACCTGGCCGAGCGGGTGGTGGCTCCGCGCGCCGCCGAGGTCGACCGCACCGAAAGCTATCCGTGGGACAACGTGCAGGCGCTGACCGACGCCGGGTTCATGGGCATGACCGTGCCGAAGGCCTATGGCGGCCCTGCCCGTTCATACCTGGATGTCACCCTGGTGATCGAGGAGATGGCGGCGCAATGCGGCGTTACCGGCCGGGTCGTGGTCGAGGGCAACATGGGCGCGATCTCGGCGGTCATGCAGTACGGCACCGAGGCCCAGAAGAAGCGCGCCGCCGAGTTCGTGCTGTCGGGCGACAAGCCGGCGATCTGCATCACCGAGCCGGACGCCGGATCCGCCGCCACCGAGATGACCACCCGCGCCGACAAGCGCGGCAACACCTACGTGCTGAACGGCAAGAAGCACTGGATCACCGGCGGCGGCGTCTCCCGCCTGCATTTGATCTTCGCCCGGGTTTTCGACGAGTCCGGGACCGAGCAGGGTATCGGCGGCTTTCTCGCCTTCCGCGGCGAGGACGACGGGCTGGTGATCGGCGCGCGCGAGCCGACCATGGGCCTGCGCGGCATTCCCGAGACCGAAGTGCTGTTCCAGGATCTGGCGCTGCCGTCCGACCGGCTGGTGATGCCGCCGAGCGGGCTGAAGCGCGGTTTCGCCGACCTGATGAACGCGTACAACGCCCAGCGCGTCGGTGCCGGGACCGTGGCCCTCGGCCTCGCGGAAGGCGCCTATCGCCGGGCGCTGGCGTTCTCCAAGGAACGCGAGCAGTTCGGCCGGCCGATCGCCGAGTTCCAGGGACTGCAGTGGATGCTGGCCGACATGAGCGTTCAACTCGAAGCGGCGCGCGCGTTGATCTGGCGGGCGGCGTCGACCGCCGGGCAGAACGGCAACCCGTTCCCCGACAGCCTGGCCGCCGCCCAGTCGAAGATCTTCGCCTCGGAGATGGCCATCAAGGTCACTACCGACGCCCTGCAGATCCACGGCGCCCGCGGCTATTCCCGCAACTGGCCGATGGAGCGGATCCAGCGCGACGCCCGGATGTTCACGATCGGCGGCGGCACCGCGCAGATCCTGCGCACCGTCGTTGCCTCCCGCCTGCTCGACCGGAAGCTGCCGCAGACCCGTGACGGCCACGCCAAGCTCGCCGCCGCCGACGCCCTCCGGATACGGGCAGCCGAATGACCGAGACGATCCGCGTCGCCGACGCTCTTGCGCGACGCCTGTACGACGCCGGCTGCCGCTGGGCCTTCGGCATTCCCGGCGGCGAGGTCCTGACGTTCATCGACGCGCTGGAGCGTGCCGGCATCCGCTTCGTGCTGGCCAAGCACGAGAACGCCGCCGGCTTCATGGCCGAGGGCGTCTACCACATGACCGGCGCGCCCGGCATCCTGGTCGCCACCGTCGGCCCGGGTGTGGCCAACGCGCTGAACGTTGCCGCCAATGCCGAGCAGGACCGGGTGCCGCTGATCGTGGTCAGCGGCTGTGTCGACGAGGACGAGGCGGTCACCTACAACCATCAGGTCTTCGACCACCAGCAGGTGTTCCGCCCGGTGGTCAAGGCCAGCTTCCGGATCGCCGCCGGCGCCATCGAGGCCCAAGCCGACAAGGCGGTGGTGATCGCACTCGATCCGCGGCCGGGACCGGTTCACCTCGACCTGCCGATCTCGGTCGCTGCCGCCGAAGTCACGCCGTCGGATCTGCCGGTGCGCCGCTCGCCCGGTCTGGTCGGGGTTCCCGCATCCGGTGCCGCGCTGGACACCGCCCGCGTCTGGCTGGCCGGGGCCGAGAAGCCGATCATGGTGGTCGGCCTGGATGTGCTGAGCCAGGGCGGGGAGGCCCAGGTCCGGGCGTTCGCCGAACGCTTCGGGATCCCGACGGTCGCCACCTACAAGGCCAAGGGCGTGGTCCCGGACGACTCCCCCCTGTCGCTCGGCGGTGCCGGGCTCTCGCCGGTCGCAGACCGCCAGATCCTGCCGCTGCTGAAGGATGCCGACCTGATCGTGCTGGCCGGCTACGACCCTATCGAGATGCGGGTCGGCTGGCGCAACGTCTGGAACCCCGGCACCCAGCGGGTGATCGAGGTCGCCGCCGCGCCGAACACCCACTACATGCACCACGCCTCGGTCAGCTTCGTCGGCGACGTCGGCGCCACGCTTGGCGTGATCGGCGAGGGCGTGGAGCCGAAGACCACCCGCTGGCCCGATGGCGAACCGGCGAAGGCCCGTCAGGCACTGGCCGGCGCCTACGGTCAGAACGAGGCCTGGGGCCCAGCCGCCATCGTCACGACGGTCCGCCAGGCGGTCCCGCGCGACGCGGTGATCACCATCGACAGCGGCGCCCACCGCATCCTGACCAGCCAGGTATGGGACAGCTTCGTTCCGCATGCCGTGCTGCAATCGACCGGGCTGTGCACCATGGGCTGCGCCCTGCCGCTGGCCACCGGCGCCAAGATCGCCGCGCCCGAGCGTGCCGTGATTGCCTTCACCGGCGACGCCGGGCTGGAGATGATCCTGGGCGAGTTGGTCACCCTGCGCGACACGAGGCTTCCTGTGATCGTCGTGGTGTTCGTCGATACCTCCCTGGCGCTGATCGAGTTGAAGCAGCGCGCCATGACCTACGCCAACGCCGGCGTCGACTTCCCTGAGACCGACTTCGCCGGCATCGCCGAGAAGCTCGGCGGCCGCGGCGTAGTCTGCGAGGACCGCGCCACCCTGGACGCCGCGATCCGCGAGGGCCTGACGGCCGACACCTTCACGGTTTGCGCCTGCCGGATCGACCGCAAGAGCTACGACGGCCGAATCTGAGGACACCTGGAGGCCGGCCATCGGCCAGCGCCCAACGTCCACCGGCCCTATTGATGATCGCCGGAACCGACCCCGTTCCCTGAACACGATCAACTGCACGATTCTCAACCCTGCCGATGCACTGAGCCCCGGCGCATCAGGAGAGCGCGTTGACGCATTTGATTATCTGGTGCTTTAATATATTAGTGCGCAAGAGAGATCGGATTCGAACCGGCCGGCACGCGATCGACAAGCCCGTCTGTCACCCAGGGAGGAAGTCATGAAGTTCCGCACGTCGCTGGCGCTAGGCGCCGCGCTGCTTACCGCCATTCCGTTCGTTGCAGGATCGTCAGCGACCGCGGTCGCCGCCGAGTACACCCTCAAACTCGGATCCGTGCTGGCTCCGACCGACCCGCTGCAGGTCGCCGCCGAGGGCTTCAGGAAGTCCGTCGCCGAGCGCACCGGTGGCAAGGTCGAGGTCCAGCTGTTCCCGAGTTCGCAACTCGGCGACACCCAGGACATGATGGACCAGGCCGCCGCCGGGGCGAACGTCGGCACCTTTGTCGAAGCTTCACGGGTCTCGGTGTTCGTGCCTGAATTCAACGTGCTGATCGCCCCGTACGCGTTCGAATCGGTCGATGAGCTCGCGAGATTCGTCGAGTCCGACACCTTCGCCGGGTGGAACGAACAGCTGAAGAAGAAGAGCGGTCTGACCCTGCTGTCCTTCAACTGGTACCAGGGCGCACGCCATATGCTGACCAAGAAGCCGATCAGCACGCCGGCCGACCTGAAAGGCGTGCGGGTGCGAACCATCGGCCAGCCGCTCTGGGTCGAGACCATCGGCGCCATGGGTGCGGTCGCCACCCCGCTGCCCTGGGCAGAAGTCTATCCGTCGCTGCAAACCGGCGTGATCGACGGTGCCGAGGCCCAGCCGGCGGCCATCTGGGGGGCCAAGCTCTACGAGGTGGTCAGTGACGTCACACTGACCGGCCACATCTACCTGATGAGCGGCCTGCTGGTTTCCGACGCCTGGCTGCAGTCACTGCCGGCCGACCTGCGCCAGATCGTCACCGAGGAGGCAAAACGCTGGGGTGCGTCGGCCCTCAAGGCCAACGACGACGGAGCCGCAAAGATCTTCGCCGACGTCAAGGCGACGGGCGTGCGTGTCACCGCCGTCGACGTCGCGCCGTTCCGCGAAGCGGTAAAGCCGGTCTGGGAGAAGATGAAGCTGACCCAACTCGTCGGCACCGTCCGGGAAACTCTGAAGAAGTGAGCCGCGGACCGGTTGTCCGCCGGTCCTGGAAATGATCCGGCCTCCGACCGTGCCCCGGACCGCGATGGACCGAGGCACGGTCGAGGCAAGACCTTGGAGGTTGTCCTGGTGCCCGGACTGCTGACACGCGCCCTCGCTCTGCTCAGACGCGCGGAAATGATCGCTGCCATCGCGCTGCTGGGAATCGTCGTGGCCGTTGTCCTGGCCGGCACCGTCGGCCGCTACTCCGGCAACCCGGTGACCTGGTCGGACGAAGTCGCACAGGCGCTGTTCGTCTGGCTGGCCATGCTGGCAGCCGACTTGACCCTGCAGCGGGCCGGGCACTTCCGGATCGACGTGCTGGTCAGGCTGCTGCCGCCGACGGCGCGGTTCCTGCTGGATCTCGCGATCAAGCTCACCGTAGCGGTTTTGCTGGTGGCGCTCGTCTACTACGGCTCGCTGCTGGCGCGGCTGTCCGACTTCCGGCCGCTGCCGATGACCGGCGTGCCGTCATCCTGGGCCGTCGCAGCCCTGCCCGTCGCCTACGCGCTGATGATCATCACCACGGTCGAGCAGATCATCCGCCATTTCCGTGGCCTGCCCGACAGCAGCGCCGACGGCCGGGACGTCATGTGATGCTGACCGTCGTCGCCGTCCTGTTCTTCCTATTCCTGGCGATCGGAGTGCCGGTCGCCTTCGCCCTGGGCCTGTCCACAGTGCCGGTGTTCCTGGTCGGCGACTACATGCCGCTCACCGTGGCGATGCAGCGCATGTACGGCGCCACCCAGTCGTTCCCGCTGCTGGCGGTTCCCTTCTTCATCCTGGCCGGCAACCTGATGAACGCCACCGGCATCACCGACCGGCTGCTGGTGTTCGCGCGGCTGCTGACCGGCTGGATGACCGGCGGTCTTGCCCAGGTGTCGATCGTGCTGAGCGCGCTGATGGGCGGCATCTCCGGCTCGGCGGTCGCCGATGCGGCAATGGAGTCCCGGCTGCTCGGCCCGGCGATGGAGCGGCAAGGCTACGCCCGCGGCTTCACCGCCTCGGTGATTGCCTTCTCGTCGGTGATCACCGCCACGATCCCTCCCAGCATCGGCCTGATCCTGTTCGGCTTCATCAGCGAGGTCTCGATCGGCCGGCTGCTGCTCGGCGGCGTGGTCCCCGGCCTGCTGATGACCGCAGTGCTGATGGCCGTGACCTCCCTGGTCGCACGGCGCATGGGATACCAGCCGGAGTTGGCCGAGAAGCCACGGTTCCGGGAGCTGGCTACCAGCTTCGTGGACTGCATCTGGGCGCTGATGTTCCCGGTCCTGCTGCTGATCGGGTTCCGCTTCGGCCTGTTCACCGCCACCGAGGCAGGCGCCGTCGTGGTGGTATACGCGCTTGCCGTCGGAGTGTTGATCTACCGTGAACTGACCTGGACGAAGCTGATCGACGCTATGCGCGACTCGATCTTCGACATCGGCATGGTGATGCTGATCATCGTCATGGCGGCCGTCCTCGGCCACGCGCTCACCGTCGAGCAGGCGCCGAGCGCCATCACCGGCTTCCTGGCGGGCCTTCCGGGCGACCGGTACGTCACCCTGTTCGTGGTGCTGGCGATCGTGTTCGTTGCCGGCACCGTGATGGAGGCGACCGTCAACGTACTGCTGGTCACCCCGCTGGTGCTGCCGGCCCTGGTGCATGTGGGCTTCGATCCGGTGCACATGGGCGTGGTGCTGATCATCCTGGTCTCGGTCGGCGGCAACACACCTCCGGTCGGCGTGATCATGTACACGGTGTGCGGCATCCTGCGCTGCGACTTCGCCGAGTTCGTACGCTGGTCCTGGCCCTATGTGGTCGCCATGGCGGCGCTGATCGCGGCAATGGCGCTGGTGCCGGACATCGTGCTGTTCCTGCCGAACCTGCTGATGTAGCCAACTACGACCACGCGGAGCTAGGCAAAGCAGCCCGGGAATCGCTCGCGCAGCCTGTCCAGCCGGCTCAAGGTCCCCGACAGGTGCACGCGCATGGCGGCGCGGGCGTTCTCGACATCGGAAGAGCGGATCGCCGTCACGATCCGGGAATGGTCCATCACCACCTCGGCCGACTTGCTCTCCTCGTGCATCTGCAGGTGCAGACGGCGAATCCGGTCGAGCTGCCCGCTGCGCGACTCCACCACCTCGTAGAGGCCAAGCTTGTCGGCAGCCGCATACAGACTGCGGTGGAACTCCTTGTCGAGCCGGTTGAACTCGTCAAAACCGGGGTCGCGCTGAAGCGTCCATTGCATGCGCTCAACCGACTCTTCGGCCGGCGCGATCTTCGACTTTCCCGGATCCGCCGCCAGCATGCCGACGATCTCGACCTCGAAGGCGGTGCGCATGAACTGGGTCTCACGCACCAGCCCGACGTCGATGCGCGTTACGATGGTTTTGGACTGCGGGTAGATTTCGACCAGCCCGTCGCGCTCGAGTTTGCCGATCGCGTCGCGCAACGGTGTCTGGCTTACGCCATAGTGCTCGGACAGGTCCTGGCGTGACAGGCTGGCATCGGGCGCCAGTTCGAATGCCAGTATCCGTCGGCGCAGATCGTCGTATACTTGATCCACGAGGGGGCGCTTCCGGTCGAACGACCAGCGCTTCGACGTCTCGGTGTTCGCGTTGTCCTCCGGCATTCCCGACCGTGCTCTCCTCATGCGCGCGTCCGGCCCAATCAGCAGGCTGGAAATGCGATCTAATATATTAATCTATCAATCCAGAAGCAACCGGCCGTCCCTCTTTCCTGTCGCCCCGGAGGTGTGGTGCATCGAGCGCTCCCGAAGGGACCCGGCGGGATGACGGCGGCTGGGCGAAAGCGATAGTCTTGCCGCATGAGCGACCCTGACCACGCCTGGACCGAGGCCGAAAGTGCCGTCTACCGCGACCTGTCGCGCTACGCGGTGCCGCAACGCGAGAAGCAGATCGCACTGATTGTCGACCGGGTGGCGCGCTCGACCGCGTCCGGCGACGTGCTGGAGATCTGCTGTGGCGAGGGCCTGCTGAGCGCCGCCCTGTTGGACCGGCTGCCGGACATCCGCGTCCATGCCTATGACGGCTCCGACAGCATGCTTGCCGCCACAAGGCAGCGCGCCGGCGACACCGCCCGGCTGGCGACCCGCCGGATCGACATTGCCAGCACCGACTGGCGGACCTTTGCCGCCCCGTTGCGGGCTGCCGTCTCGTCGCTGGCGATCCATCACCTGGACGGGCCCGGCAAGCGCACGCTGTTCAACGACCTGTTCCGCGCCCTCGCCCCCGGCGGGGTGTTCGTGCTGGCCGACGTGATCCGCCCGGCGACCGACGCCGGTGCCGCGATCGCTGGCGATCTGTGGGACGACGCGGTAGAACAGCGCTCCCTGGAGCTCGACGGCAACCGCACGGGCTTCGACCTCTTCCGACGCGCCGACTGGAACCATTTCCGCCACGCCGTCCTCGACCCAATGGACCAGCCGTCGACCGTGGTCGAACACCTGGATTGGCTGCGCGAGGCGGGTTTCACCGGCGTCGACCTGCACTGGATGACCGCCGGGCAGATGATCCTGAGCGCGGTCCGACCGTAACCGGAGCTGACCCATGCAACTCTATTACACCCCCAATTCGCCCTACGCGAGAATCTGCCGGATCGTCGCGATCGAAGGCGGGATCATGGACGGCATCGAACTGGTTCAGGTGCCGCTGCGCACCCCGGACAGCGCGGCGCTTCGGCACGGCCCGCTCGGCAAGATCCCGCTACTGGTCGACGGCGACCTGGTGCTTGGCGAGTCCCGGCTGATCTGCGGCTACCTCGACCAGCGCAGTTCCCGGCCGCCGTCGCTGCCCGGCGCCAACGACTGGCAGGCCCTGGCCCATGAGAGCCTGATGAGCGGCTTCCTGGAGGGCGTCACCAACTGGTCGCGCGAAACCCGGCGCTCCAAGTCCGAGCAGTCCGCCTTCATCCTGCAGGTCGAGCAGCAGCGCGCGATCCGCGCCCTTGACCATCTGGAGCGCACCGCCGCCGCCCCGGCGACCGAACCGGCAATCACCTACGGCGACCTCGCTTTGGTGGCGGCGCTCGGCATGGTCGACTTCTACGAGCTGGTCCCGGACTGGCGTGCCGACCGCCCGGCCCTGGCGGCCTGGCTGGAGCCCTACGCGGCGCTGTCCTCGGTGCGCGAATCGGTGCCCACGCAAGCCGCCATGAACCCGCTGACACCCCGCTGAGGACGATCCCATGACCACCCCGCTGCCGCTCGACGGCGTCCGCATCTTCGATCTGACCCGCATCCTGGCCGGGCCGACCTGCACCCAGCTGCTCGGCGATCTCGGCGCCGACGTGATCAAGATCGAGCGGCCCGGCGAGGGCGACGACACCCGCCGCTGGGGACCGCCCTACGTCAAGGGCGCCGACGGCGAGGACACCACCGAGAGCGCCTACTACCTGTGCGCCAACCGCTCCAAGCGCTCGATCACCCTGGACCTCGCCAAGCCCGAAGGCATCGCGCTTGCCAAACGGCTGCTGGCCGAGTGCGACGTGCTGGTCGAGAACTTCAAGGTCGGCTCGCTGGCCAAGCTCGGCCTCGGCTACGAGCAGCTCAAGGAGGAGTTTCCGAAGCTGGTGTACTGCTCGGTCACCGGGTTCGGCCAGACCGGCCCCTACGCCAAGCGTGCCGGCTACGACTTCCTGGCCCAGGGCATGGGCGGGATCATGAGCATCACCGGCACACCCGGCGTCGAGCCGGTGAAGGTCGGCGTCGGCATCACCGACGTGATGACCGGCATGTACGCCTCGACCGCGATCCTGGCCGCCCTGCGCCATCGCGATCGCACCGGCGAGGGGCAGCACGTCGACTGCTGCCTGCTCGACACCCAGGTCGCCTGGCTGATCAACGAGGGCACCAACTACCTGGTGTCCGGCAACGTGCCGAAGCCGCTCGGCAACGCCCACCCGAACATCGTGCCCTACGAGGTGTTCGCCACCGCCGACGGCCACGTCATCCTGGCCTGCGGCAACGACGGGCAGTTCCAGCGCTGGTGCGACATTGCCGGTGCCGCCGACCTGAAGGCCGACCCGCGCTTCGCCACCAACCCGCTGCGCATCCGCAACCGCGCCGACCTGACGCCGCGCATCGCGGATTACATCGCGCAACGCAGCACCGACGAGTGGGTGGCGCAGCTCGAAGCCGGCAGCGTGCCGTGCGGCCCGGTCAACACCATCGACCGGGTGTTCGAGGATCCACAGGTCAAGGCGCGCGGCATGAAGGTCGAGCTGCCGCACCCGCTGGCCGGCGAGGGCACGGTGCCGCTGATCGCCAACCCGGTGAAGCTGTCGGGCACGCCGATCCACTACCGCCACGCCCCGCCGACCCTGGGCCAGCACACCGACGAGGTGCTCGCCGAGGTGCTGGGGATGAGCGAGGCGGAGATCGCCGCGGAGCGCGCGAAAGGTGGCATCTGAGACCGCTGCCGCGGCCCCGCAACGCAGCTCTCCGCTGATTGCCGTCGGATTGATGCTGGCGGCCTGCGCCTGCATCGCGGCCACCACCCTGATGGGCAAGGCGCTCGGCCGCGGCATCGGTGGAGAGGCTCTGCACCCCCTGCAGATAAGCGCCGGTCGATTCGCCTTCGCGCTGTTGACCCTGACGCCGATCCTGGCCTGGTTCCGGCCGAGCCTGAGGGGAGCCGCCTGGCCGGTGCACATCGGCCGAACGGTCTGCGGCTGGGGTGCCGTCACCACCATGTTCGCCGCCGCCGCCGCCATGCGGCTGGCCGACGCCACGGCGATCAGCTTCCTCAGCCCGATGGTGGCGATGGTGCTGGCGATCCCGCTGCTGGGCGAGAAGGTCGGCCCATGGCGCTGGGGTGCCGCGGCGATCGCCCTGACCGGCGCCCTGGTGCTGATCCGGCCCGGCGCCGAGGCGTTCCAGCCGGTGGCGCTGGTCGCCCTGGCGTCGGCCTGCTTCATGGGGGTGGAAACCATCCTCGTGAAACGCCTGACCGGCGGCGCCAACCGGGCCGGCGAGCCGATGCTCCGCATCCTGGCGATCAACAACACCCTGGGTGCCGCGATCGCGATCACCGCGGCGTCGTTCGTGTGGATCTGGCCGAGCCCGGCACAATGGGCACTGCTCGCTGCCATCGGCACGGTGATGGTCACCGCCCAGTCGATGTTCATCCTGGCGCTGCGCCGCGGCGACGCCAGCTTCGTGGTGCCGCTGTTCTACGCCACCCTGGTGTTCGCGGCGCTCTACGACTTCGCGGTGTTCGGCGAGGTGCCGACCGTCGTCTCGGCCAGCGGCGCCGCGCTGATCATCACCGGCGCGGTCGTGCTGGCGTGGCGGGAACGGGTTCGCGGACAATCCGCATCGTAAGCGATTGAGCGCCGGTCCAAGGCGGTCCATTCTCCCGCCAACCATTTGGGAGGGTATCGATGATTTCGCTGCGACGAACCGTGACCGTTATTGGCACGCTGGCGCTGTTCGCGCTGGCCGGCTGCGTTGGGGCTGCAACCGAGGGCGCCAACATCGCCAAGGACAAGGTCGTGGTGTCGAACAACATCGCCGCCGCGCAGACCGGCAACGCCGAGGCCCAGTACAAGGTCGGCAAGGCGATGTGCTGCTCGCTGGATGAAGGCGGGCAGGGCTTCTACAACACGCCGCAGTCGGTGGCGTGGCTGTGCAAGGCCGCGTCCCAGAATCACGGCCCGGCAGCCTTGAAGCTTGGCGAGATCTACTCGGGCGATGTGGTCTCCGGCGTGCGCATGCTGCGCCGGGCCGCGCAGAAGGTCGCCGGCTCCAGTACCGAGCCGGCCGTCGCATACGCCTGGCTGCGCCGCGCCGAGGCCCTGGGTGTGACCGACGCCCGCAAGCCGGCCGCCGCGCTTTGGGCCGACCTGACGCCCGACGACCGGACTGAAGCGACGGCGCTGGTCACCGGAGCGAAGCCGCTGCCCTGCGAGTGGAGCAAGGTGACCGGGCGGTCCTGAGCCCTCGAAACGGATGCCGGGACAAGGTGTCCCGGCATCGCGCCTACCCCGCCGCCCGGTCGTCGGGCAACAGCCACAGACCGGGGCCGCGAACCGGCGGAACCGGGGCCGCTGTCGGGTCGGGAGTGTCCAGCTGGCGGCGGACCGCCATCAGGCGCAGTTCGCGCTCCTCCAGCAGGCGCAGGCCTTCGCGGATCACCTCGCTGGACGACTTGAAGCGGCCGCCGGCAACGACCTGCTCGACGAAACGCTCGAAATGCGGGTTCAGGGACACGTTCATCTCGTTCTCCATCGGCGCGGGCCGCTGGCGGCGCCGGGTTGAAAACGAGGCTCGGGATCAGGTCGTCGGACGAAGGCGGATCGGTCGAACGCCGAACCTCCGGCCCACTCGCTTTAGCGGATACTTGTTCGGCGCCCCCGCAAGCTGAGCCTCAAATCGGCGCCTGCGCGGGAAGCTAGTGACCGGGCGACACGCGGTCAAGCGAACGTTCGGGCTCTCTCCGGCTACTTCTTCTTGTTCTTGCGGGCGTAGGCTTCCATCGCCTCTTCCAGCTCTGAGCGGGCCTCGCAGCCATCGGGGCAGAGCTTCACCAGCTTGGCCAGTTGCGCCTTGGCCTCGTCCGGGCGGTTGGTCTCCAGATACAACTCGCCCAGATACTCTATGGCCTCCTGATGGTCCGGGTCGAGCGCCAGGGCCTTGGCGTAGTAGCCTTCCCCGGCTTTCCAGTTGCCGCTCTTGCGCGACGCGTACCCGAGTTGGCTCCAGGCGTCGGGGCTCTTGGGGTTCTTCTTTACCGCCAACTCAAGCAGCGGAATTGCTTCGGCGTAGCGCTCGTCGTCGATCAGCGCCACCGCCTTGTCGTAGTCGGAGCCCCCGGTGACCGGCGAGGCCTCCGTGGACGGTGCCGGCGTCATGGCGACGGCCGGACCGGCAAGCAGAAGGAGGGCCGCAAGCGCGGCGGTCAGCGGACGGATCATTTCGGCAGCACCTTCTCCACAGCGGCAATCACAGGTTCGGACGTCGGCTCGGCCCGGGTCGGGATCGCCCCGGCCAGTTGGCCGTCCGGGCCGATCAGATACTTGTGGAAGTTCCACCGCGGCGCCTGATCGGCCCCCAGCGCGGCCGCTGCCCAGCGATAGAACGGATGGGCCTGCGCCCCGACCACCTGGTTCTTGTCGGTCATCGGGAAGTCGACTGCGAAGTTGGTCTCGCAGAAGCTCTTGATCTGTTCGGCGCTGCCCGGCTCCTGGCCGCCGAAATCGTTCGACGGCACGCCGATCACCACCAGGCCACGCTCTCGGTAACGCTCCCACAGCGCCTGCAGGCCCTCGTATTGCGGGGTGAACCCGCAGCGCGAGGCGGTGTTGACCACCAGCAGCGCCTTGCCGCGATAGGCCGACAGCGGCATCGCCTCGCCGTCGATCGAGGTGAAAGTGAAATCCCAGGCCGTTTCCGCCGCCTTGGCGCCCGCCGTCATGGTCCAGCCTCCAAGCACCGTCAGCGCGGCCGCCATGACCGCGCGCACCATCCTACCCATAGCGTTGTTCCTTCCAAGGGTCACCGACGCCGTGATAGCCACGCGCCTCCCAGAAGCCCTTTACGTCGCGGGCTACGAAACGGATGGAGCGTACCCATTTCGCGCTCTTCCAGAAATACAGCGCCGGGATCACCAGCCGGGCCGGCCCACCGTGCTCGCGGGTCAACGGCCTGCCCTCCCAGTGGGTGGCTATCAGGCTGTCGGCCTCGTACAGCCAGTCGATCGACAGATTCGTGGTGTAGCCGTCATAGCTCTTCACGATGACGAACCTCGCGTCATCGTGCGGCCGCACCTCGGCGATCAGGTCGCGGGTCGCCACCCCGCGCCAGCGATTGTCCAGCCGCGACCAGGCGGTGACGCAGTGGATGTCGGCGGTCACCTCGAACGGCGGGATCGCCTCGATGTCCGCCAGCGAGAAGATGGTCGGCGTCGACACCAGCCCCTCGACCGACAGCCGCCAGTCCTTCGGATTCAGGTTCGGATGGGTGCCGAGATCCAGCACCGGGAAGTCGCGGACCCGCTGCTGGCCGGGAGGCAGGCGCCGCGCTTCGGGATCGCCGGCCCGGCCGACCGGTGCCCGCCGGTCCCGCGCCCAGGCGGTCTTGCGTTCCACCAGCTTGGCTCGATCGGCTGGAATCGTCGGTCCGTCGTTCATGGGTGCACTCCCCGCAACGAGGTTGGATATGGGATCCACCCAATGCCACCGCCAGGACAAGGGCTACGGGAAGGCGATCACGCCTGCGTGGATGGGCCTGTAGCGGCTATCCGTTCAATGCGGATTCTGCAGCAACTCGGACGTCTGGGGAAAACCAGCCGGAACGCCGGACGGTCCTCCGGTGAGCGGCAAAGGGTCAACTAGGTTCTTGCGAACGCCCGTCGGATTGCTGTTTCCATCGCCTGGACCGCTGGTCCATCAGCATCGAGGCGACGCCTCAGGATCAAACTCGAAATGGGCATCTCCCTGAACCCATCCTCGGCCCCGAGTTGCCGGAAGTCAGGTGTCATGCATGTCTCGCTCAGCAATCCAACGGCGATGCCGGCTTTGATGGCGGCCGCGACGCCGGCGACACTCTGGCTTGAATAAGCGATTCGGAAAGGGCGATCCGATGCCCGTAGCGCTTCCAACGCCGCGTCCCGCCACCAGCAGTCCCGGTCGAACAAGGCGACGGGAACCGGATCTCGGGCCAGGGGCTCGTGATGGCGCGAGGCCATCCAGCAAATCCGCTCCTGGCGCAGAACCTCGAGCCCCGGCTGCGGGTGTGACACTTCATATATCGCGAGGTCCAACGCCCCCGATGCCAGTGCATCCGCGAATCCTGCGCTCAGAGCGCAGGTGACCTCAAGTTCGACAAGCGGATGGGATTGCGCGAACTCCCCCACGACACGGGATAGCGTGTCCTGACTCTGGTCGTCGGGGATCCCGAGGCGCAGTTTGCCATGCAGGTCGTCTGAAGTGAGGTTGCGCAGCGTCGCATCCAACGTGCGGATGACATCCCTCGCCACCGGCAGCAGAGTCTCCCCTGCATCTGTCAATTTGACACCGCGTCCGTGCCGGGAAAAGACCGGCTGCCCAAGCATGCCCTCAAGTTTCTTGATCTGAAGGCTGGCGGCCGATTGCGACCGGTAGATCCGTTCGGCTCCACCAGTGACACTGCCCGCCTCTGCCACTGCCAGAAACGTGCGCAGCGCGTCACTGTTCAGGTCGTCCATTGGATTATCTCATAGCTGAAACACAAATATCCCGTTTCACATATGGCAGATCAGCTACGATATTCAACAAAGCACTCAGGGAGCGATTGCCGTTTCCAAACAAGACAAACAACGCATTATCAGGAGTACTGTGATGTATTTGATGCCTTGCGCCGTTGACTTTCATGGATCAGACGCATCGATCTTGCCTGGGCAAGTCTAGGAGATGATCGAGTTTGTCGCCCTCGGCCTGGTTTCGGTCGCTCCGCTCGTCGTTCCGGGTATCTGTCTGGCCGCGTGGATCATGGCCAGCGGAGCGGATGCCCATATCGCCCGGGTGTTCGAGGGTCGGGTAGTTCACTCGATCATTGCAGCCTCGGCGATCGGGGCGATCACGCCGGTGTGCGGTGTAGCCGTCCTGCCGTTGATGGCCGGACTGCTCGCGGCGGGAATTCCGCTGGCGCCCGTTATGGCCTTCTGGCTGTCCTCGCCGATCACCGATCCGGCGATGCTGGCGACAACGGCCGCAACGCTCGGGCTTGAGTTCGCGGTCGGCAAGACGATCGCCGCATTTGGGCTCGGCATCTGGGGCGGCGCACTAACCTCGGTCTTGTCCAAACAGGATTGGGCGAAGTCGCCGCTGCGTCGCAATCGGGTCGTCGGCAACCTGTCGCAATGCGGACGCTGCGACCCTCTATCGTTCGATCTGCGAGTGTGGAAAGACACCAAGCGCCGCGAGGTCTTCCGCCAGAACCTTGTCGCGACGACAAGGCTGATACTGATCTGTCTCATCCCGGCTTTCGCGGCGGAGTACGCCCTGAACGCCGCCCTGCAACCCGAAACGCTGTCCGCCTATGTCGGCGAGCACGTATGGTGGGCCATCCCATTCGCGGTGTTTGTCGGAGCGCCCGCCTATCTGGATGGCTTTGCAGCCCTACCTCTTACACGCGGCCTGATGGACCACGGAATGTCGCCAGGCGCTGCAATGGCGTTCCTGGTCTCAGGTGGCGTCGTGAGCATCTGGGGCGCCATGGCGATCTTCCCGGTTCTCAGACTGACGCCATTCCTTCTCTACCTTGCGCTCGCGGTCTCCGGGTCATTGGCTGCAGGCTATATTTTCGATTGGGTTGCGTGAGGGCGGAGTGGAAACTGCTTTCCGGCTTGCAATGCGGAGCAACGAGGCCGTTGAAGGGCCGCCTCCCGCTGTTCAACACGGACCTTGAGGGCCAAGCGCCCTACCGCCAGCGCAGCAGCACCCGTTCGGCCCAGGACAGCAGGGCCGCCACCAGCAGGCCGAGGATCGACAGCACCACCACCCCGGCCAGCAGCTGGTCGGTGCGCATCAAGTTGCCGGACTGCAGGATGAAGGCGCCGATGCCGAACTCGGCGCCGATCATCTCGGCCGCCACCACCAGGATCAGCGCGATCGAGGCGGTGATCCGGAAGCCGGCGAGGATGCCGGGCAGCGCGCCCGGCAGCACGATCGACCACACAATGCGCGGCGCCGGCACCCCGAACGACTGGGCCATGCGGATCAGCGAGCGCGGAACCCCGTCGACCGCGCTGAAGGTGGCAATGGCGGTCGGGAAGAACGTGCCAAGCGCGATGGTCGCAACCTTGGACGGCTCACCGATGCCGAACCACAGGATCAGCAACGGCAGCAGCGCGATCTTCGGGATCGGGAACAGCGCCGACACCACCGGCAGCCCGGCGGCGCGGGCCAGCGAGAACATGCCCATGGCCAGGCCGGCGGCGAGGCCGGCGGCGGTCCCGAGCGTCCAGCCGAGGCCGATCCGGCCGAGCGACGCGCTCAGGTGGATGACCAGGGTGCCGTCGGACGCCAGCACGCCCAGGGCGGCCAGCACCTCGCTGGGCGCCGGCGCCATCAGCGCGCTGATCCAACCCCGAGTCGAGCCGACCTGCCACAGCGCAATCAGCGCCAGCAGGCCGGCAGCGCCGGCGATTCTGTGCGGCCGCAGCACGAAGCCGCCGCCGCGGAACGGAACCGGCAGGCGCCCACCGCCCGGCTCAGAGGCGCCCGTCTCAGACATGCGCCATCTCCCGATCGGCCGCACTGGCTTCGTCGCGGATCAGCGACCACAGCGCGTCCTGGATCTTCGCCAGTTCGAGACGCGCGCCAGACTGATTCCGCTCGGCCTGGGGGATCGGCACCGCCACCACCTCGCGCAGCCGCCCCGGCCGGCGCGAGAACACCGCCACCCGGTCGGCCAGCCGCAGGGCCTCGGCAAGGTTGTGGGTGACGTACAGCGCGGTGGTCTTCTGCTGCAGCCAGACCCAGCGGAAATCGTCGATCAGCAGTTCGCGGGTCTGGGCGTCGAGGGCCGACATCGGCTCGTCCAGCAGCAGCACCGCCGGATTGACCACCAGGGCGCGGGCAATGCCGACCCGCTGGCGCATGCCGCCGGACAGTTGGCGCGGCAGGGCGTCGGCGAACTCCGACAGGCCAAGCCGGGACAGCGCGTCGGCAACCCGGTCGCGCAGTTCGCGGCGCGGAAGCGGGTGATGCTCCAGCGCCAGCGCCACGTTGCCGGCGACGGTCCGCCACGGCAGAAGCGCGAAGTCCTGGAACACGTAGGTGATCGGGTTCAGGCAGTCCGGCGGCACCGCGCCCGCCATGGTCACCGTCCCGCCGCTCGGCTGGATCAGACCGCCCGCAAGTTGCAACAGGGTCGACTTGCCGCAGCCCGACGGCCCGATGATCGCCAGGATCTCGCCGTCGCGCGCCGTCAGGTTCACTTCTTCCAGCACCGGCAGCGCGTCATAGCGGTGGCTGACACCGTCGAGGCGTAGATCCATCGGGCCCTCCCTGGCGCTCCCCGATAGGCTGCTGCTGCGACGGCGTCAACACGGCCATGCCCCTTATTCCTTGAAGTTTCGCCCCTCCCGGCGGTATCAGGGGCGCCGACGCGTCATCGCGGAGCCATTACCCGTGCCGGATCGCCCAGTGTCCCCGGCCGCGACCCCGAACGACCCGCTGGTGTCGGTCGTCGTCCCGGTCCTGAACGAGCAAGACAATGTCGCCCCGCTGGTCGCCGAGATCCGCGCGGCGATGGCGCCGGTCTGCGCCTACGAGATCGTCTATGTCGACGACGGCTCGACCGACCGCACCGCCGCAGTGCTGGCCGAACTGCGCGCCAGCACGCCGGAGCTTCGGATCGTGCGGCACAGCCGGCGCGCCGGCCAGAGCGCCGCGCTGCGCAGCGGCGTGTCGGCAGCGCGCGGCCGGCTGATCGCAACGCTGGACGGCGACCGGCAGAACGACCCGGCCGACATCCCCAAGCTGCTGGCGGTCTGGCAGGAATCGGAACGGGCCGGCCGACCGTGGATCATGGTCACCGGCCACCGGGTCAACCGGCGTGACACCTGGGCCAAGCGCCAGGCGTCGGGTGTCGCCAACGCGATCCGCCGCACCCTGCTGCGCGACGACAACCCGGATACCGGCTGCTCGCTGAAGCTGTACGAGCGGGCGCTGTATCTGCGCATGCCGTACTTCGATCACATGCACCGCTACCTGCCGGCGCTGGCCCAGCGCGAGGGCGCCAGCGTGGCGATCGTGCCGGTCAACCATCGGGCCCGCGAGAGCGGTGCGTCAAAGTACAACAACCTGGGCCGTGCCCTGGTCGGTATCCCCGACCTGATCGGCGTGATATGGCTCATCCGCCGCGCGCCACGCGGCCTGGAAGCGCGTGAGGTCGATTGAGTGTCGCTGGATTTCTTCAAGAACCTGTCGACCGAAGAAGCCATCATGCTGGTGATCGGCTTTGCCGGGCAGGCCATGTTCACCATGCGGTTCCTGGTCCAGTGGCTGAAGAGCGAGATCAGCCGCAAGAGCGTGATTCCGATCGCGTTCTGGTACTTCTCGTTGGCCGGCGGCGCCACGCTGTTCGTCTACGCGCTGTGGCGCCAGGATCCGGTTTTCATTCTCGGCCAAGGCACCGGGTTGTTCATCTATGCCCGTAACCTGTGGCTGATTCACCGCGAGCGACGCGAACAGGCAGGCCAGCAGGCACAACCGTCGTGACGGCAACCGCCGCACCGGCCGGAGGTTGCTCATGAGCATGCACAAGCCCCGTATCGTCTCACTGCTTCCCAGCGCGACCGAGATCGTTGCCGCGCTCGGCCTTGGGACCAATCTGGTCGGACGCAGCCATGCCTGCGACTTCCCGATCGAGGTCCGCCAGATTCCATCGATGACGCGGCCGCGGGTGAACGCCCTCAAGCCGTCGCGCACCCTGCACCGCAATGTCACCAAGCTGATCGAGAAGGTCCTGTCGGTGTTCGAGGTCGACGCCGAGCGACTGCGCGCGGCCAAGCCCGACTTCATCATCACCCAGCACCAGTGCGAAGCCTGCGCGGTGACCGAAAAGGACCTCGCCGACGCGCTGGCCAAGTGGACCGGCTCGAAGCCGACCATCATCTCGCTCGCGCCGACCAAGCTGTCGGAAGTCTGGGCGAGCTTCGGGACGGTCGGCGAAATGATGGACCTGGGCTGGGCCGGACGCGAACTGGCGGAACAGGCGCGCGAGCGGGTCGAGGTCATCGCCGAGCGGGCGCCGCCGCTGAAGGACCGCCCGACCGTCGCCTGCATCGAATGGCTCGACCCGCCGATGATCGCCGGCAACTGGATTCCCGACCTGGTGGTGGCGGCCGGCGGCCGGCCGGTCATGGCCAAGAGCGGCCAGCACGCGGAATCCACGACCCTGGGCAAGATTGCCGAGGCCAGCGCCGATGCGATGGTGCTGATGCCGTGCGGATTCGACCTGGAACGCACCATGACCGAAGGCCGCGAGTTCCTGGCCCGCCCGTCCATGGCAAAGACCCGAGCCGTCCGCGACGGCCGGGTCTGGGCAGTCGACGGGAACGCCTATTTCAACCGGCCGGGTCCCCGATTGATGACCTCGGTCGAGATCCTGACCGAGATCCTGAATCCCAGACAGTTCAACGCCGGATACCAGGGTGTTGGCTGGGAGTCACTCGCCGACCGCTGATCGACATTGCGCCGGTGTGCCGAACGCGGCGATGATCCGGCCATGATAGGCACTGCCCCCTTTCGACTGCTCGTTACTGGTGCCGCCAGCGGGATCGGCGCGGCCCTGGTCCGCCGCCTCGCCGGCCCTGGCCTGCAGGTGCTGTTGCACACCCGGCGAAACATCGACGGGCTGGCCGCGGTGGCCGAGGCCGTGCAGTCGGCCGGTGGGAGGGTTGAGACCCTGACCGGTGATCTGGGTGACCCGGATCTGCCGGCGGCTCTGGTCGACGGAGCAGCCTCGGCGTTCGGTGCGCTCGACGCCGTGGTGGCCAACGCCGGCTGGGCCGACCGCACGCCCTTGCTGGACGCCGCGCTGACCAAGGTCGACGACGCCCACGTCGGCATCGCCCGCAGCTTCGTCGCCCTGGCCCAGGCCGCGGCCCCGCATCTGCGGGAATCACCCGCCGGTCGGATGGTCGCGGTCTCGGCATTCGGTCCGCACGTGTTCCGACCGGGAGTGATGACCTTTCCAGCGACCGCCGCCGCCAAGGCAGCGCTGGAAACCCATGTCCGAGCCCTGGCGTTCGAACTGGCGGCCGACGGCGTGACCGTCAACGCGGTCGCCCCCGGCTTTATCCAGAAGGACCCCGGCACCCACGCGGCCGTGACGCCGGAACTGCGGGCCAAGGTGACGGCCGGCATCCCGATGGGCCGGATGGGCACGTCCGACGAGGTTGCCGCGGTCATCGCGTTCCTGCTGTCGCGCGATGCCGGCTATGTCAGCGGGCAGGTCATCCACGTAAATGGCGGCTTGGTGTAGTCGGCGCTCGTCCGCCGACACCCGTCGTGTGCGTAATAGTTCGGATTGCAGCAGGCATCCGTTACAAGTAGCTCAATCGGCTTGGGGGCCGCGTCAACGATGGCCTTGTAGCGATGATTGAGCCCGTCCATCGGGTGGTTTCAAATTCAGGTCTTCATCGGGGACAGTTCTGTCCAATGATACGTCGCGGTTACGATTTTCAGCATTCGGCAGGCCTCTCGTTGGAAGACGCCCGAGACGACGCCACCCGGCTTTTTCTTGACTTGTGGAAGCGAAAGTCCGGCGATCGGTTCGCTCCAAGCCGAGACGAGTTCGACTGGCTGGAAATGCCGATGGCCGTTGTGCCGCGCATCATGATCGTTGACGTCCTGACGTCGCCGCTGGATTTCCAGTACCGCTACTTCGGAACCTGGCATGTCGAGTGCCACGGCAGGGACATGACCGGCGTCCGGGTCAGCGAGTACGAGGAAGAAGACTATCGAGACTTCGTGCACGCCGGATACGCCAAGATCATCGAGGCCCGGCGGCCGACGCTCTCGGTCGTTTCAATGATCCTGAACGACCTCCCGTACCAATGCGAGATTCTGCGGCTGCCGCTGTCGAGCGATGGCCGGACCGTCGACATGATCATGGTGGTCGAGAGCCTGCTCGGGTAGCGCCGGGCGGTTGCCGCTTCGGCTCGCGGCACATGGGTGTCGCCGTCGCTACCGGCGACTGAATAGCGCGCGGTAGAAGTCGTAGCCCGCCATCACGACGACGATGGCAAGGACGATCAACAGATCCACATCGTGGACGAACCCGACGAGTATCGCCAGGAAAGCCGCCAGCGTGGCGATCGCCGCGACACCGATGATCTTGTCGGTCATGCCTGCACCCTACGATCGACGACGCCCCGACTCATGCCGATTCCGCCAGAAACTCGACCAGCCAACGCGCGGTCCGCAGCAGGCGGCCGTCGTCGCCGCGCCGCCCGACCACCTGTACACCGATCGGCAGGCCGTTCCCGGCCTGCAGCAGCGGCACGGTCACCGCGGGAGTGCCGCAGAACGTCCACAGGCCATTGAAAACCGGGCTGCCGGTCGACGCCAAGCCCTCCGGCGCCGAACCCTGCGCCGCCGGGGTGACGATCGCGTCGTAGCGATCGAAAACCGCCTCCAGCGCCGCGTTCAGCACGCTTGGCCAGTCGCGCGCCGCGAGATAGTCGTGGGCGGAGATCCGCCGGCCCTCGTCGATCGCGTCGCGCAGCGCCGGGCTCAACCGCTCGGTGCCGCGTTGCGCGTAGCGGCTATAGGACTTCGCCAGCTCCGCCAGCTGGATCACCTCGACCAGTCCCTGGGCCTCGCTGAACGGTCCGGGAAGCTCGACCGCGTCGCAGCTGTCACCCAGCGCTTGGCGCAGTTCGGCGAAACCGTCCCGGGTGTCGGGATCGACGCTATCCCAGCCGGCCTGGGGAACGAAGGCAAAGCTCGGGCGCAGCGGCGGGGCGGTGGCTGCCGTGTCCAGCAAACGCGGCGGCGGAGCCAGAAGGCTCGCCGGATCGCCTGGATCGTGACCGGACAGGCAGTCCGCCAGCAGTGCCGCCCCGCTTACGCTGCCGGCGAACACACCGACGGTATCCAGCGACGGCGCCTGGGCCAGCACCCCGGTCCGCGCGATCATGCCGAAGCTCGGCTTGTAGCCGACGACCCCGCAGAACGAGGCCGGCCGGATCACCGACCCGACGGTCTGGGTCCCGACGGCCAGCGGCACCATGCCGGCCGCCACCGCCGCCGCCGATCCCGACGAGGAACCACCGGGCGTGTGCCCCGGATTGTGCGGATTGCGGGTCTTTCCGGAACTGCGGAACGCCAGTTCGGTGGTGATGGTCTTGCCCATGATCAGGGCGCCGGCCTGCCGCAGGCGACGCACTACGAAGGCATCCACCGCCGGCGTGCGACCGGCATCGATCGCCGTGCCGTTCTCCGTCGGGATGCCGGCGGTGTCGATGATGTCCTTGAGCCCGACCGGCAGGCCGTGCAGCGGACCGATCGGCCGTCCCCGGGCGCGATGATCGTCGAGCGCCTGCGCCTGCTGGCGGATGTAGTCCTGGTCGAGCCAGACCCAGGCCCCAACCTCCGGCTCGCGCACCCGGACCCGTTCAAGGCAGGCTTCCGCCAGCTCGGTCGCCCGCAACCCACCGGCGGCGAGGCGGTCGCGCAGCTCGACCGCGTCGAGGCGCAGAACCGAGTTCATCGGCGCCGGTTCAGCGTCCATAGATCTGATTCGGCAGCCACAGCGCGATCTGCGGCTGCACGTACAGCACGATCATCGCGACGAACACCAGCAGCAGGAACGGCATGCAGCCCTTGAAGATCTGGATCAGCTGCACGTGCGGCGGCGCGATGCCCTTCAGGTAGTACGCCGACATCGCCATGGGCGGCGTCAGGAACGAGGTCTGCAGGTTGAGCGCCACCAGGATGCCGAAGAACAACGGGTCGATCCCGAAATGCGGCAGCAGCGGCAGGAAGATCGGCACGAAGATGATGATGATCTCCGACCACTCCAGCGGCCAGCCCAGCAGGAAGATGATCAGCTGCGCCAGCAGCAGGAACTGCAGCGGCGTCAGGTCGAGGCCAGTGACGAAATTGCCGATCAGCTGCTCGCCGCCGAGATAGGAGAACACCGACGAGAACGTCCAGGACCCGACGAACAGCCAGCACACCATCGCGGTGGTGCGAACCGTCAGGTACACCGACTCCCGCAAACGCCCCCAGGTCAGGGCACGGTAGCAGACCGCCAGCACCAGTCCGCCCAGGGCGCCGATCGAAGCCGCCTCGGTCGGCGTGGCCAAGCCGAACAGGATGGCGCCGAGGACCGACAGGATCAGCACGGCCAGCGGGAAGAACGAGGTCAGCAGCATCACGATCAACCGGCCGACCGGAACGTCCGGCACTTCTTCGCGGGTCGGGTTCGGCGCGGCGCTCGGCTGCACGATGGCGCGGCCGACCACGTAGACCATGTAGAGCCCGGCCAGCAGCAGCCCCGGGAACAGGGCGCCGGCATACAGCTGCACGATCGACACGCCCGAGGACGCCGCATAGACGATCAGCATGATCGACGGCGGTATCAGGATGCCGAGGGTGCCGCCGGCACAGATGATGCCCGAGGCGAAGCTGCTGTCGTACCGCGCCTTGAGCATCGCCGGCAGCGCCAGCAGCCCCATCAGCGTCACGACCGCGCCGACGATGCCGGTCGCGGTCGCGAACAGCGTGCACGTGATCAGGGCAGCCAGCGCCATCGATCCCGGGATCCGGCGCGACGCGATGTTCAGGGTGGAGAACAGCCGCGAGACGATGTTGGCACGCTCCACCACATAGCCCATGAACAGGAACAGCGGGACCGCGGTCAGGACCTCGTTGGTCATCACCGAGTAGGTCTGGTTGATGAACAGGTCGAAGACCCGATTGTTGAAGAATCCGTCGATCCAGGTCTCGAACTGGACCCCGGCGTCGGCCCCGCTCTCCACCGCCCTGTTGTAGGCGCGCCACATGCGATGGGCGTCGAAATAGGCGAAGTAGCCGAACATGATGCCCATCGCCATCAGGGTGAAGGCGATGGGAAAGCCGAGGAAAATCACAAGGATGAAGATCCCCAGCATGAAAAGGGCGACTTGCGGGTCCGTCATGACGGCCTGCCGTCGCGGCTGTCGTCCGCGCTGGGCGGCTTGACGATGTCGACGGCCTCCGTGCCGTGTTGCAGGACGCCGTGCACCGAACGGTCGGCCAGCAGGACCTCCGTCTCCTCGATGTCGTCGTCGGCCGCCAGCCACTCACCGGTGCGTATGCAGACGATGCATCGCAGTACCTGGGCGACGCCCTGGATCAGCAGCAGCACTCCGGCGGCGACGATCACGGTCTTCAACTGGAAGATCGGGATGCCCGCCGGGCTGTTGACGCTCACCTCCAGGTAGCCCCAGGACCGGTAGGCGTACTTCCACCCGGCAAGGATCAGCGCCAGGACGCCGGGGAAGAAGAACAGGAAGTACAGCACCAGTTCGACCCTGGCCTGGGTCCGCGCCGACCACAGCCGGTACAGGAAGTCGCCGCGAACGTGACCGCCACGCGACAACGTGTAGGCGCCGCCCATCATGAACATGGTGCCGTACATGATGTAGGAAACGTCGAGCGACCATGTGGTGGGCGAGTTCAGCACGTAGCGAACGAACACCTCGTAGGCCACTCCGAAGGTCATCCCCAGGATGGTCCAGGCGAATGCCTTGCCGAACCACGCCGATATGCGGTCGGCCAACCGGATGCAATCGATCATAGCGGATCCATCATACCGGCAAGGGCGCCGCACAGACCGCCCCGAAGCCCGGGTAACGCCGGGCGCCGGGACAGCCTGTCCGGACGCCGACGCCCTACAGCTTCAGCTTTCCCGGGAAGTAGTGATCGTAAGCCAGGGCGAGATCCGGGGAGTTCATCAGCTCGTAGAACACCACCCGTTCGACCCAGGCGCGCTGGCTGTCCAGGACCTTCTTCATGTACGGATCCTTCTCCAGCTCGGGGATCAACTGGTCCCAGGCCTTCAACTGGGCGTCGAGGATCTCCTTGGGCGTCCGGTGAACGACGACACCATGGTCCTTCTGCAGCTTCTGCAGATCCGCCGAATAGGCGTTGAGGGCCAGAGCGGTATTCGACGTGCTTACCGCCTCGACACCGTACTTCAGGATCGCCTGCAGATCCTTCGGCAGGTCGTCGAAGAAGTCCTTGTTGAACAGGAACTCGAACGACTCGCTGGCCTGATGGTACGACGACAGCATGTAGTTCTTGGCCACGTCCTGGGCGCCGAACCGCATGTCGGACGACGGGTTGTTGAACTCGAAGGCGTCGATCACGCCCCGTTCCATCGCCGGCACAATCTCGGCTCCCGGCAGTTGCGCGACGCTCATGCCGAGCCGCTGCATCAGGTCGGCGGCGAGGCCGACGGTGCGGTACTTGAAGCCGTTGACTTCCGCCACCTTGGTGACCGGCTTCTTGAACCAGCCGAACGGCTGCGCCGGCATCGGGAAGCCGTAAAACCCGTAGACCTTGAGCTTCAGGATATCCTGGGTCAGTTCGCGGTACAGATCGGCACCGCCACCCGCGTAGAACCAGGCGAGCATGGTGTTGGCGCTGCCCCCGAACACCGGGCCGGTGCCGAACAGCGACGCAGCTTTGTGCTTGCCGTACCAGTAAACCGGCACGGTGTGGGCAGCGTCCAGCACACCATCATTGACGGCGTCCAGCACCTGAAACGCGCCGACGACGGCGCCGGACGGCAGAAGATCGATCTTCAGGCGACCGCCCGACATCGCTTCGACGCGTTCGACGTACTGGCGGGCGAAATCCATCCAGATGTCCGATGCCGGCCAGGAGGTCTGCATCTTGACCACCACCGGGCTCTGGGCGACCACGGCGGGGGCGGCAAGGCTGCCGGCGACGGTGGCACCAGCGGCGAGAGCGCCGCCTTTCAGCAATTTGCGGCGCGATACACGGGTATTCTCGGTGTTCTCGTTCACGGCACTCCTCCCTTTGCATTGCTGACCCGAAGCGGGTCGACCCTTGGCGGGTTCGTTGCAAACCGGTTTGTCGGACGCCATCAATTCCAAGAACGCACTTCTGCTCGAACAGACTCCATTTTCTATGGCGCAGTCACAACGGTACGGACGAACTGTTGCCCGTGGTGCCCGACGCGCAGGCTGAAGCATGCGAGATCCTACACCCCGCCAGCTTGACACAATTGAGTGGCAGGCTCCACATCGCCCTTGCGGCCCCGGCGAAACCTTCGATAGCAAATCACCGGTTTAGCGGTCGACGGTGAGCGCCAGCACCCGGCTGATCTGGGTTAGGCCGCGGCCGCTCTCTGCCATCCACTCGTTGAACGCGCCCTGGATCGACTGCAAGGCACGGCGCGATGTTACCGGCCCGTCGATCACGCCCTCGCGCTTCAACGCCGTCACCACGTCGGTCGACAGCAGGAACGAGTCCTTCCCCATGGTCCGCAGGGCCAAGCTGCCGGCCAGCCCGCCGAGCCGGGCGCCGCGTGCCTTCAGCAGTTCCAGCAACCCCGAATAGGTTTCCGCCGGCCAGTCGGCGAACATCCGGGCGGCCGACCCGTGCTCGACCGCCAGATCCAGCAGGAACGCCGCATTCTCGCGAACCGAGCGGATCTTGGCACCGTTGCGCACCACCCGGGTATCGGACAACAGCCGATCCAGGTCGTCATCGCTGGCCATCGCGCACTTGCGCACGTCGAAACCGTCAAACGCCGCCTCAAAGCCCGGCCACTTTGTCTCGACCACGCTCCAGTTGAAGCCGGCCTGGAACACCCGCTTGGTCATCTCGGCCAGCCATCGGGCATCCGGGATTGCCGCCAGTTCATCGCGGGACCTGGGAATCGGCAGGGCACTCTCAAGCGCGTGGGCTCCGCCCTTCCGCTCTGCCGCGCGGGCATAGAGTTCGGCGAACGAGACCGGCATGACGTTCCTCCCTTGCGGGTGTTGATGGAAGCGATGCGGATCAAACGCCTTAGTCCACCACACCTGCGTGCCCTTCGTGTGCTGCCAATTCGCCATCGGTGCGCGTAGGAACCGGCATCGATTCCGCCAGGGTGCCCGAGACAGGCGTTTGCCCTGTTCCTTGGTTTCCCGTCCATGCGTATGGTCATCAGACATTTGGGTGAACACACCGGATCGGAGAACAGGTCATGGCCTCCACTACCACCACCGTCGGAGTCATTGGCCTCGGCTCGATGGGCCTCGGCGTCGCCAAGACCCTGTGCCGCGCCGGCTTCGAGACCTGGGGCTTCGACGTCCGCGACGCCTCGGTCCTGGAGCTCGAGGAAGCAGGCGGCCATGGTGCGTCCAGTCCGGCCGAACTCGGCCGCAAGGTCGACGTCGCGATCGTGCTGGTGGCGACCGCCGATCAGGTTCGCACCGTGCTGTTCGGCGAAGCCGGTGCCGCCGTCGCGATGCACCAAGGCTCGGTGGTCATCGCCAGCGCCACCGTCCCGGCCAGCGCCGCCATTGAGACCGGCTTCCAGCTCTCCGAGCACGGTATCCTGATGATCGACGGGCCGGTGTCCGGCGGGGTGGTCGGCGCTGAGTCGGGGAACCTCTCGCTGATGGCCTCGGGCCCGGACGAGGCCTTCGTCGCCGCCCAGAGCGTGCTCGACGCCATCGCGTCCAAAGTCTACCGGCTCGGCACCAGTCACGGCGTCGGCTCGACTGTGAAGACCATCAACCAGCTGCTGGCCGGTGTGCACATCGCGGCCTCGGCCGAGGCGATGGCGCTGGGCATCCGCGCCGGCGTCGATCCCAAGACGCTGTTCGAGGTGATCTCGAACTCTGCCGGATCGTCTTGGATGTTCAACAACCGGGTTCCGCACATTCTCGACGGCGACTACGCCCCGAAAAGCGCCGTCGACATCTTCGTGAAGGATCTCGGGATCGTGCTGGAGACCGGCAAGGGTTTGACCTTCCCGCTGCCACTGACCGCCACGGCCCATCAGCAGTTCCTGGCGGCCTCGGCCGGGGGGCTCGGCCGGCAGGACGACTCCGCGGTCATCAAGGTGTTCCAGAAGCTGACCGGGATCGACCTGCCGCCGGAGAAGGACGCGTCCTAGCCCCGTCCGCGCCTCATATCTCCGCGTACGGATCGTAGGTGCCGAAGCTCCACAGCCGGCCTTCCAGATCGCGCACCGAATAGTCACGCGCGCCGTAGTCGGTGTCGGCTGGAGGTCGCACGACCTCGGCGCCGGCCGCCACCGCGCGGGCGTGGTGGGCGTCGACGTCGTCCACCTGCACGTAGACCCCGAACCCCTCCACGGTCCACGGATTGGCCGGGTCCGGCGCGCTGGTGGAGCCACACATGATCATGCCGGCACCGTTGCGCAGCTCGGCGTGCCTCACGGCGCCGTCCTCGCCCGGGACCACCATCTTCGGTTTGAACCCGAACGCCCGATCGAGCCACTCGATGGCGGCCGGCGCGTTGCGGTATTTCACGCAGGGAAAGATGTTCGGATGATCGGCCATGGCGGCCTCCTCGCAAAGGTTGACGACTGCACGGGACGTTAGGCACGGCGTCGTGGACGGTCTTGCAAGGATTTTACCGGTCACCCCGGCAGAGTGGCCCGCTCCAGGGGCCGGCGCTGCGCCAGGAAGACGGTCGGGCTGACGCCGGCGAAATGCCGGAAATCGTTCACGAAATGCGCCTGGTCGGTGTAGCCGCATTCATAGGCGACATCGGCCCAGCCGGCGCAAAGGCCGCGGTCGTACAGGCCGATCGCCCGGTGAAAGCGCAGGATGCGGGCAACGGTCTTCGGCGGCAGGCCGATCTGGTCGCGGAACACCGCGATCAGGTGCTTGCGGCTGCAATCCAGCTCCGCCGCCAGATCGCCGATCGAAAGCTGGCCGCCGGAGGCCTCCATGCGCTGCCAGCCGGCGACCGCGAGCCTGGACGGCCGGTCGGTCTCGGACAGCCGGCGGGCGATCGCGGCGTCCAGTAGGTCAAATCGGGTCGACCAGTCCGGAGCGTTCAGCAGCGCCTCGACCAGCCGGGGTCCCGCAGTCCCGAACGCATCGTCGACCCCGACCACCCGGTTCGCCACCTCGCCCATCGGCATTGCCAGAAGCCGACGAGCGCCCAATGGCGTCAGGCTGACGTGCAGGCCGCTCTGCTCGCCCACGGTCTCGGTCAGCACGGTCACATCGTGCACGCCGGCCAGGAACCCGCCATGATGCCGGGCCACGACGGCGTTACCGTCGCCATCGAGGAACCGCAGGGTCGGGCCGAAATCGAAGATCAGCACGACGCCGGGCCAAGGCAGTTCCCGCCGCCGCATCGGCCCCAGCGAACGCTCCCGGTATCCCGTGTAGTCGAGAACGGTGCCGCGCAGCCGGGGGTCAGGATCGCCGGACACCATCTCCAGTTCGGTTTCGGCATCGGCATGGCGCATGACGCGGACCGGCCGGCGTGCCACGGCCGACCGGCACGCCGCTTCGACGGCCGACACCAGCGTCATCCCGCAACTCCTACCCGAACAGACATCCGATCCCGTAGCACGACGCCCCGAACAGCTTGACCGTGACCGCCCAGCCGACGACGTCCAGTGCCACCATCAGAATGGTGACCGGCAGGCCCACGAACAGCAGCACGTAGATCAACGCCCAGCCGGTGTAGCGGCGGGTCGGGATCATGTGGCCGTGGACGCGCACGGGTTTCTTGAACAGGGTGATCATCGGCGGAACACTAGCGGCTGAACCGCGGGCGGGGAACACGGATGGCGGAACGGAGAAACCAGCGGCGGCGCAAACCCGCATCTGCCGCCAAAGCGGATACCGGTCGGCCCGGCGGATCGCGCGACGGCATCGACCTGGTCTGGGCCGGTGAGAACGAGCGCGACTGGAGCCAACTGCTGGCAGCCGCTGGCCAGGCACCGATCGAGCAGAGCTGGCCGTACGGCGACGCCATCGCCGCCGGATCGCCCTACCGGCCAGTGCGCGGGGTGTTCCGGCAGGGGCGCCGGCCGGTCGCCCTGGTGCAGGCGCTGGTGTGGTCGATCGCCGGGGCGGTACGCCTGGTCAAGGTG
Organism: Thalassobaculum sp.; assembly: GCF_040219215.1. GTDB lineage: Bacteria > Pseudomonadota > Alphaproteobacteria > Thalassobaculales > Thalassobaculaceae > Thalassobaculum_A. The sequence goes on along the minus strand of NZ_JAVJSX010000008.1, from coordinate 346,656 downwards.
GTGCGCGGCCCGCTGTTCCTCCACGAGACGCCGGACCCGTCCGTGCAGAACGCGGTGTTCCAGCTGATCCGCGCCTGCTGGCCGCTGGCCCGGGCCAACGCCCTGTTCTGGACCCCGGAACTTCCAGAGGGCGAGGCAAGCACCACGTTGATGCGCGGCCTCGGCATGCGCCGCACCGTCACCGGCTACAGCACGGCCTGGTTGGACCTATCGGCCGGTCTGGACACCTTGCGGACGGGGCTGCACCAGAAATGGCGCAACCAGTTGGTCAGGGCCGAACGGGAGCGGCTGCGGGTCCGCGACTCCCACGGTGGAGCGGCGCTCGGATGGCTGGTCGAACGTCATGACGAGCACCGCAAGCGGCGTCGGTTCAGCGGCCCGACCGGCACCTTCGCCGCCGCCCTCGCCGTACTGGCAACCAAGCCGCAGGACGTGCTGATCCTGATGGCCGAGCGCGGTTCGGAGCCGGTGGCCGGCGTGCTGTTCCTGCGCCACGGCGACGCCGCCACCTACTATCTCGCCTGGACCGGCCCGGACGGCCGCGACGCCCACGCCCACAACCGGCTGCTGTGGGAGGGGATCGGGCGTCTGGCCGACAGCGGCGTGCGTTGGCTCGACATGGGGGGCATCGACGCCTCGATGCCGGGTGTCAGCCGTTTCAAGCTCGGCCTGGGCGCATCGCCGGTAACCCTGGCGGGGACGTGGTTGTAAGCGACGGCTCCGTCCTGCTTCCCGGAGCGCCGGCTCGCCCGCAACGGCAAACGGCCCGGAAATCGCTCCGGGCCGTTCGGATGTTATGCGCGCTCGGCGGGACCATGGTTCCGCGAGCGTCTGGCGATCAGCGCGGCGCCACCACCATGACCATCTGCCGGCCTTCCAGCCGCGGATGCGCCTCGATCTTGGCGAGTTCGCCAAGATCGTCCTGCACCCGCTTCAGGACGTTCAGCCCGATCTCCTGGTGCGCCATCTCGCGTCCCCGGAACCGCATGGTCAGCTTGACCTTGTCGCCATCTTCCAGGAAGCGGTTCACGCTCCGCATCTTGGTCTGGTAGTCGTGGTCGTCGATGTTCGGGCGCATCTTGATCTCTTTGACCTCGATGACCTTCTGCTTCTTCTTGGCCTCGTTCTTCTTCTTCTGGGCCTCGTACTTGAATTTCCCGAAATCGAGGATCTTGCAGACCGGCGGGTCGGCGTTCGGCGACACCTCGACAAGGTCGAGCCCGTACTGCTCGGCCTGCGCGAGGGCGTCGTTCAGGCTCAACACGCCAAGCATGTCGCCCTCGGGGCCGACGCACCGTACGGTGCGCACATTGATCTCACGGTTGACGCGCGGCCCGTCTTTTGCTGGCGGCGCGGCGTTGAAGGGAGGTCTAGCTATGGGGTCGTCTCCTTATGTGGTCAGGCCTGTCCGCACGGCGGAGTGGCTTCGATCTTGAGTCTATGAACCGCGTCGTCCAACGCAAGCACTTCCTGCGCCTGACCGCCAAGCCGCCGCACAGCAACACTTCTTCCCTCGGCTTCCCGGGCGCCGACCACCAGGATCGCCGGCACCTTGGCCTCGGAATGCTCTCGGATCTTGTAGTTGATCTTCTCGTTTCGGCGATCCATCGCGACGCGCAGCCCGGCCGCCTTGCATGCGGCGGCCACTTCTTCGGCATAGCCATCGGCGTCGTTGGTGATGGTCGCGACCACCACCTGCAACGGCGACAGCCACATCGGGAAGCGGCCGGAATACTGTTCGATCAGGATCCCGATCCAGCGCTCCATCGAACCGAAGATCGCCCGGTGCAGCATGACCGGCCGCTTGCGCTCGCCGCTCTCCGCCACATAGTTGGCGTCAAGGCGCTCCGGCAGCACGAAGTCGACCTGCAGGGTCCCGCACTGCCAGTCGCGGCCGATGGCGTCGCGCAGCACGAACTCCAGCTTCGGGCCGTAGAACGCGCCCTCGCCCGGATTCAACGTGGTGTCGAGCCCAGCAGCATCGCATGCCGAGCGCAGTGCCCCTTCGGCCCGGTCCCAGACCGCGTCCTCGCCGGCCCGCACTTCCGGCCGGTCGGAGAACTTGATCCGGATGTCCTCGAAGCCGAAGTCGCGGTACACGCTTTTCAGCAGGTCGCAGAACCGGATGCTCTCCGAGGTGATCTGGTCCTCGGTGCAGAAGATGTGGGCGTCGTCCTGGGTGAACGCCCGCACCCGCATGATGCCGTGCAACGCGCCGGACGGCTCGTTGCGGTGGCACGAACCGAACTCGGCAAGGCGCAGCGGCAGGTCGCGGTAGGACTTCAGGCCCTGCTTGTAGACCTGGACATGCCCCGGGCAGTTCATCGGCTTCAGTGCCAGGACCTTGTCGTCCTCTGCGTTGGCCGTGAACATCGCCTCGCGAAACTTGTCCCAGTGCCCCGACGCCTCCCACAGCGCCCGGTCGATCAACTGCGGCGTCTTGATCTCGCGATAACCGCCCTCTTCGAGCCGGCCACGGATGTAGTTCTCGATCACCCGGTACAGGGTCCAGCCCTTGGGGTGCCAGAACACCGAGCCGACCGCCTCTTCCTGGATGTGGAACAGGTCGAGCTCCCGGCCCAGTCGGCGGTGGTCGCGCTTCTCGGCCTCCTCCAGCATGTGCAGGTAGGCGTCGAGCTGCTTCTGGTCGGCGAACGCCGTACCGTAGATCCGCTGCAGCATCGGCTTGCTGCTGTCGCCGCGCCAGTAGGCCCCGGCCACCTTCATCAGCTTGAAGGCGTGGCCGATGGTCTTCGTCGACGGGCCGTGCGGGCCGCGGCACAGGTCGAGGAAATTGCCCTGGCGGTAGAAGCTGATGATCTCGCCTTCCGGAATCGCCTCGGCCAGCTCGACCTTGAACGGCTCGTTGGTCGCCTTGTAGTGGGCGATCGCCTGATCGCGGGTCCATTCCTCGCGCGTGATCGGCTCGTCGCGGTCGACGATGTCGTGCATCCGCTTCTCGATCGCGACCAGGTCGTCCGGGGTGAACGGCGTGGCGCGGTGGAAGTCGTAATAGAAGCCGTTCTCGATCGACGGGCCGATCGTGACCTGGGCGTCCGGGTACAGCTCAAGCACCGCCTCCGCCAGCACGTGGGCGCAGTCGTGGCGGATGTGCTCGGCCGTTGCCTCGTCCTTGCGGGTTACTAGGGCAAGTTGGGCGTCACGGTCAATCGACAGACCCAGATCGACGAACTTGCCGTCGACCTTGGCGACGAATGCCGCCTTGGCGAGGCCGGGGCCGATGTCGGCAGCAACCTGCGCCGGCGTTACCGGCTGGTCGTAGGAACGGACGGAGCCGTCGGGAAGCGTTATGGCAGGCATGGCGTGTCTCGACTGAAAAACGATGAACTGACAGGAATACCGGGCGAGCCGGCGCGCACCGGCTCGCAGGATGGACGCCGCCTCAGACGGGGACCGTCCGAGACGGCCGGCTAGTCAGCTCACGCGAGCAGCGCATCGGTTCGCCTGCATTGATCGTCGATGCCGGTTACTTAACGCGCCCGCGCCGGGGTCGCAAGGGTGGCGTCCCGGTTCCGCCGGTCGGACCCGACTTGCCCGACTCGGCCTATTGCGATGGCGGGGTGAAACGCATCGCAGCCGCCAGCATCGCCAGCTTCCCCTCTTCCGGTGTCGCCCGTGCGTTGACGACGACCCGGCAGCTCTGGTTTCCGCCGCAGCCCGCGTCGAGATACTTGGACCCGAACCCGCCGTCGTCGGCACGCTCGAACTCCTCGCGCACGAGCGTCGGGTGCGCCTCGGCGATCCGCGCGGCCACCACGGGTTCCAGCGCCTTGGCGTCGCCGAACTCCGACACCACGAAGCATCCGGCACCGTCGCGGATGATCAGCAGGATGTGCATCGCCGGATTGGGCGTCCACACGCTTCCCGGCTTGCCGTTGAGCCAGTGACCCGCCAGGAACTCATGCACCTGGTTCATGCCCGCCGTGTCGTAGGCCGCGTCGGCGTGGACTGCCGACAGGCACCGGTTCACGAAGGTTTCGACGAACAGCTTGTTGTGGGCCAGCGGGTCCGGTGCGGGTTCCTGGGCAACGGCCGCCGGTGCGGCAGGAAGCAGCAGCGCAGCGCCCAGCAGCACGCGCCCAAGCAGTTCCGTGATCGCCGTGCCGTTCATCGCTGCCCCCGTGCCTTGTCCTGTCGACACCATAGCCCAGTGACCCGCCCGCTCAACCGTTCACCGGGCGCCGGCCCATTCGCGCTTGCATCACACGGCCAGCCGAGGCTCACTGCCGCCGTCAGGACCATGAGGCGGAGCCGTGACCATTCAGACCCAGCCCCCGATCACGCGTCCGGAAATCGGCGATATCGTTCCGCCGCTTGCGCTGAAGCGGCGCACCGGTGCGGTCTTCGACCCGTTTGCCGACGACGAAGCCGGCCGCTTCCAGGTGCTGGTGTTCGCCGGATCGTTTGAGCGACCGGCCGCTGCAGCCACGATCGGCGCGTTCGCCGCCGCCCGCGACGGCCTGGACGAACACAAGGTCCATGTCCATCTGGTGCTGCCGGCTGGTGAAGCCGACAAGGCCGCAGGTGCGCCATTCCCGGTGCTGGTCGATGGCAGCGGGGCCGCGCTCCGGGCCATGGGAATCGCGGCCGGCGCCGCCGGCGACGGCGCGGCGGTCCTGGTGATCGCGCCGAACGGCCATGTCCTGGCGCGGATCGACCCGGACAACGCCGACGACCCGGTCGAGGCGATCCTGGCCCTGGTCCGCCCGCTGAACGCAGCCCGCAAGGCCGTCACGGCTCCGCCGATCCATCCCCCGGTGCTGGTGGTACCGGATGTGCTGAGCCCGGAGGACTGCCGTCGCCTGATCAGCATCTACGCCATGCAGGGCCAGGAGTTCGTCGACCCGGGGCACAACCAGCTCAAGGGCCGCACCACCGACTGCAAGATGCGGATCCCGGAGTACGGCCGCAACGATCGGATCGACCACTGGGTTTGCTCGGCCGCCAACAACAGCGTCATCGACGCCCGGCTGGTGCCGCGGCTGATGCCGGAGATCCACAAGGCGTTCCAGTACAAGGTGACCCGGCACGAGCGCTACCGGATCGCCTGCTACGAAGGGTACCGTGGCGGCTCGCAGCACGGTCACCGCGACAACACCCTGCCGTTCGTGGCGCACCGCCGGTTCGCGGTCACCATCAACCTGAACGCCGACGAGTACGAGGGGGCCGAACTGCGCTTCCCGGAATTCTCGGAAGCCGCCTACAAGACCCCCACCGGTTCGGCCATCGTGTTCTCCTGCTCGCTGCTGCACGAGGTGATGGCCATGCGCTCGGGCCGGCGTTTCGCGCTGCTGGCGTTCCTGTTCGGGGATACCTGATCGTCGGCCGCAGTCAGCGGGCCGCCACCACCTCGATCTCAACCTTCCACGACGGATCGACCAGCCCCGAGACCAGCACCAGGGTGCTGGGGATCTTCCGGCCGCCCAGGAACTCGCCGCGGGCCTGGCGCAGGGCGGGAATGTCGGCACGGTCGAGCAGGAAGATCCGCATGTGGACGATGTCGTCGACCGACATGCCGGCCGCCTCCAAAAGCGCTCCGATGTTTGCCAGCGCTTGCTGGCATTGCGCCAGCGGTCCCTCGGCTGTCCTGCCGTCCGGTTTCACCCCGACCTGCCCGGACAGGTGCAGCCAGCGGCTCGCCCCCTCGGTGAGGGCGCCGTGGCTGTAGTTCGGAACCCCCAGCACGACGACGCTGTCGGGATCGATCGGCTTGTGCGCCATGGCGGCCTCCCCGTCTGATTGCAAACGACGCATCGGAGCAACCGCCGCCGCCGCGGTCAAGGAGGCGTGCTTGCCGCCCTCAGAACGCCAGCCGGCCGAACAGGTGGTCGAACGGCAGCATGACGTGTTCGCGGTAGGCTGGCCGCTCCTGCAGGCGCCGGTACCAGGCTTCGACGTTCGGCACCGACGGCCGGTCGATCGGGATCCCGAAATAGCGGAACAGGTTCAGGCCTGCCGGGATGTCGGCGAGACCGAAACGGTCGCCGCCGAGATACGGCCGGTCGGCCAGCTCTCGGTCCAGCAGTTCCATGTGCCGGGCGCAGCGGGCCAGCTTGTCGGCCACCGCCGGTCCGTCGCGCTGCGCTTCCAGTGTGCGATAGAAGCCCCAGAACACCCCGGTCAGGAAGTCCGGCTGCAGGGTGGTGGCCGACCAGTCCATCCAGCGCTCGGCCTGCGAACGAGTGGCCGGGTCGTCGGACCAGAACCCGCCCGCTGTGTGGCGCGCCGCCAGATAGCGCAGGATGGTGTGCGATTCCCAGACCACGGTGCCGCCATCGTCGATCACCGGCACCCGGCCGTGCGGGTTCATGGCCAGGAACGCCGGATCGTCGAGGCCGCCGGCCGATCCGCCGGCCGGGGTGTGCAGATGCGGCAGGCCGAGTTCACCAACGAGCCACATCACCTTCTGCACGTTGAACGCGTCGCGGCGTCCCCAGATCTTCAGCATGGTCGGTCCCTCAAGGCTCGGATCGGCATTGCCGCCGGATCATGATCGGCCGGCCCACCGCAAGGCAACACCGGCGGCAAGCACCGCACTCACGGCAGCGCCGCAATCACCCGCTCCACCGGCAGGTCGGTCAGGACCGGCGCGTGCAGTTCCCGCACCTCCGGCCCCCGTGGCGCGGTCTTGGCCGGATCGGAGGCATCCGAGAACAGCGCGACCGTCGGGCAACCGGCCAGCGCGACCAGATGGGTCGGCCCGGTATCGTTGCCGACCGCGACGATCGCCCGGCGAGCCAGTGCCGCAAGCTGGCCGAGATCGGTGCGGCCGGTCAGGTCCAGCGACGTCGGTGCGGCCGACAGTATGGCGCCGGCCAGCACGCCTTCATCCGGGCCGCCAAGCACGACCGGCGTGATGCCCCTGCCCGACAGGTGCGCCGCCAGCGCGCCGAAGCGCTCGGCCGGCCAGCGCTTGTACGGCCGATCCGGCGACGAGCCGGGGATCAGCAGCGCGAACCGCTCCGGCAACGCGAACGCCGACAGGTCGCCGTCCAGGAACGACAGGTCGGACAGGCCGGCATCGTCGATGCCGGCGACGGCAAGCTGGGCGCGTTGGCGCTCCGTCGAGTGCATCCGGTGGTCGGATGGATAGACATGCCGGTGGCTCGCGCCCGCAACCTTGCCCGACCAGTCCGGGCGCCGGTTCTGTGCGAACAGCCGGAAATAGCCGCCGGTTCGCTCCGAGGTCTGCAGGTCGTACACCCGCTCGAACCCGCCGCGCCGCAGCCGGGACCGCCAGCGCATCCAGGCGACCGGATTCCAGCGCGGCGCGGGATCGATCCAGATGTCGGAGAACAACCCGCTCGCCGCCCCCAGGTCGCGATACGCCGGACGGGTCAACAGCACCAGCTCGGCCTGCGGGTGGTGGCGGCGGATCGCCTGCATGGGCCCGAGCGCCATCAGGAAGTCGCCCAGCGCACCGAGCTTGATCACGAGGATTCGGGGAGGGGACATGCGGCTCGGCAGCGTTGCGGTGGATGCCGGACGATCAGACCGCGTCCGGCTCGTTGCCGACGGTATCGTCGACCGCGCCACGCGCGTCCAGCAGTTCGCTGTAGACCGCCAGGGTACGGGCGCACATCTGGTAGCGCGAGAAGTTCTCCCGCACGTGTTCCACGGCCCGAGCCGACAGCCGCTCGCGGGCGTCGGCGTCGAGACCGAGTGCCGCCTTGATGCCCTGCGCCAGGGCGTCCGCGTCGTTGGGTCTGACCAGCCAGCCGGTCTCGCCCGGCAGCACGGTCTCGCGGGCACCGCCGTGGTCGGTTGCGACGATCGGCCGGCCCATCGCCTGGGCCTCGATCATCACCCGTCCGAACGGCTCGGGATCCAGGCTGGCCGATACCACGACGTCGGCGAGCTTGTAGGCCGCCGGCATGTCGTCGGTGCGACCGACGAAGTGCACGTGCGGGGTCAGCCCCAGCTTGGCGATCACCGGCTCGAGTGCCGCCTTGACGCTGCGCCGGCCGCCATCCTCGCCGACCATCAGGCAGTGGAACGAACCACGCTCCAGCCGGGACAGTGCCTGGACCAGCAGGCCGTGCCCCTTCCAGCGGGTCACCCGCGCCGGCAGCAGCACCACCGGCACGCCATCCGGAATCCGCCAGCGATCGACCAGCCTGACCAGCCGTTCGGCCGACACCCGGTCCGGATCGAACAGCGACAGGTCGACGCCACGCGGGATCACCCGCAGACGGGCCGGGTCAAGCCCATAGTCGGCAATCAGCCGGTCGGCCACGTAGTGCGAGATCGCGATCACCCGGTCGCCACGCACCATCACCGAATTGTAAAGCCGTTTCAGCGCAGTGCGCGCGGCGGGGCGCTGGTGGAAGGTGGTGACGAACGGCACGCGGTTGCGGCGTGCGGCCCGAAACGCAATCCACGCCGGGATACGAGAGCGGGCGTGCACCAGATCCACGCGCTCGCGCCAGATCAGATCCACCATCCGGTCGAAATTGGCCCGCCAGATCAGCGGGTTCTTGGAGTGAACCGGCATTGTTATGTGGGTGGCGCCGATGCGTTCAAGTTCATGGACCATCGGGCCGCCGTTGGAGACCACCAATGCCCGCCAGCCGGCCTCGACCTGGGCCCGTGCGACGTCGATCGTGCCGCGCTCCACACCGCCCGAAACCAGCGCCGGAAGGACCTGGAGAATCGTCGGTGCCCCCCTGGGAGTCAGCCGGCGGAACGCTTCGTAATCCTCGACGATGCTGTTAGAGTCCGGCGCTGTCGCGGCGTCCAGATCGAGCGGCACGTTCACCGGCCCTTCCAGTCATCGATGGTCCAACGCAGGAGACCCTAGCACAATGACGCAAGCGTCACAGCCCGCGTCGGCGCAGCGCCTGGACACCGCCGACGGTGGTCATCTGGCCTATCACCGCAGCCCGGGCAAGTCGCCGGGCGTCGTGTTCCTGGGCGGCTACGCATCCGACATGACCGGGACCAAGGCGATGGCGCTGGAAGCTCACGCCCGCGATCGCGGTCACGCCTTTCTGCGGTTCGACTATCGCGGCCACGGCCAGTCGTCGGGCCGGTTCGAGGACGGCACGATCGGGCGCTGGCACGCCGACGCCCTCGCGGCATTCGACGACTTGACCGAGGGGCCGCAGATCCTGGTGGGCTCCTCCATGGGTGGCTGGATCGCCCTGCTTTTGGCGCGCGACCGGCCGCAGCGCGTTGCCGGACTGGTCGGCATCGCCGCGGCACCGGATTTCACCGAAGACCTGATGTGGGCGGAGTTCGACGAGTCACAGCGCGCAACCCTGGAACGCGACCGAATTCTGCGGCAACCGTCGGAGTATTCCGACCAGCCCTATGTCGTGACCATGGACCTGATCGAGGACGGCCGGAACCATCTGCTGCTGCGCGCACCGATCCCGATCCGGGTTCCGGTACGCCTGCTGCAGGGCATGCGCGATCCCGACGTCCCCTACCGTCACGCCCTGACCCTGGCAGACCGGCTGGAAGGCGACGACGTTCAGATCCGGCTGATCAAGGATGGCGACCACCGGCTCTCGACCGGGCGCGACCTGGCCATTCTGACCGATACCGTGGATGACTTGCTTGCGCGTTGAGCGCTCTCTCAGACCGGCCCGAGCGGCAGGCGGATGATGGCGCAGGTGCCGACGCCCTTGCGCGACCGTAGCTCCAACGTACCTCCGAGCAGTTCGACCTGCCGGCGAACCACCGCCAGCCCCATGCCGCTGCCGGTATCGCCGTGCACGCCGACGGTCGACAGGGCGCCGGCCCATCCCGGAGCCATGTTGCGCACAACCTCATCGGACTCCATGCCGACCCCCGTGTCGGAGATCACCAGGATGGCGACGTTCTCCGCCAGCTCGGCGCGCGCCGACACCGTGACGCGGCCACCGCGTGGCGTGAACTTGATGGCGTTGACCACCAGATTGTTGACTACAGACGTCAGCGCTTCTGTTCCGACCTGGAGATTCGGCAACGACTCCGGAAGATCGAGCACCAAGGTCACGCCGCGTTCCTCGGCCATCGGCCCGAACAGCCCGACGATATCGCCCAACACCTGGCTGAGCGGCGATGTCTCGATCGATCGCGCTGCGGGGTCCTCCAGGACCAGACGGTCGCACAGCTGCAACATGCGCTGGGCCGCTCCATGGGCCAGCGCCGCGTATTCCACGTACTTGTCACCAGGCAAGGGGCCGAACCGCTGGTCGCGGAAAATCTCGGCAATGGCGGTCAGGGCATTCAGCGGATTGCGCAGTTCGTGTGCGATCTCGCGCAGCTGGGCCGCCGCCTCGCGAGACAGGCGACGATCAGCTTCGACTGAGCCCAGTCCAGTTTCCATTGTCCGTACTGCCTCACACCTTCGCCAGATAAGTGTAATTTCCCGTAGTTACGGAATGGTTAACACTGTTGTTCTGGCCGTCCTTCTGCTTCTTACCCCGGCTTCCGGCCGGGCCGCGACCGACGAAGCACAGAAGGCCGAAATCTACAATCGATGCCTTGCAAAGGCGCAATCCGACCCATCGGCCGCCTATTCGGACGCCCTGGCATGGCACGAGGCCGGCGGCGGCCTTCCGGCCCGGCACTGCGCCGCCGTTGCGCTGGTCGGCACGCGCCAGTACGCCGAGGCGGCCGCGCGCCTGGAGACGCTCTCCACCGAGGCCGCCAAGCAGGACCCTGGCCTTCGTGTCGCCCTGTTGGCCCAGGCGGCCCAGGCCTGGCTGCTGTCCGGTCGGGTCGAGCGTGCCGAGCAGCTCCAGAACAAGGCGATCGAGTCCGCGCCGGCCGACCGGCAGCTTCGGGTCGACCGCGCGGTCACCCGGCTCACTCTCGGCAGATCGTGGGAAGCCATCGACGACCTGAATGTCGCCATAGAGCTCGACCCGCAGGATCCCGAGGCCATGCTGTACCGCGCCTCGGCCTACCGGTATCTCGATGCCGTCGACCTGGCGCGCGAGGACGTCCGGCGGGCGATCAGGCTGGACCCAAGGCGGCCGGAAGCCTGGCTGGAGCAGGGCATCCTGGAACAGCTTGCCGGCGATCTTCCGGCAGCCCGGCAAAGCTGGCTCGAAGTCCTGCGCCTCGACCCCGATGGCCCGGCCGCATCGGCAGCGCGCGCCCGAATCGAGGACATGGATGTCATCAAGCGATAGATGAAGCCTCAGAAGTCCAGATCGGCGTAGTGCTTGGCCGGGCGCAGGCCGGAGACATGGTCGGCCAGTAGCGGCCGGAAACTCGGCCGCGACTTGACCCGGGCATACCAGCCCTTGGCCTCGGCGTTGCGATCCCACGGAACGTCGCCGAGATAGTCGACGCAGGACAGATGGGTCGCCGCCGCCACGTCGGCGAGCGAGAACCGGTCGCCTGCCAGCCACTTCCGCCGCTCGGCCAGCCAGCCAATGTAGTCCAGATGGATCGCGATGTTGCTGTGGCCGGCGCGGATCGCCTCGCTGGACGGCTCGCCGATTCCCAGGAACCGCTTCAGCACCTTCTCGCCGACGAGCAGGTCGGTGACCTCCCGGTCGAACTTGCGATCGAACCAGGCCACCAGCCGGCGGGTCTCGGCCCGCTCCGCTGCGTCGCCGTGCAGCAGCGCCGGGTCCGGGCAGATCTCTTCCAGATACTCGGCAATCGGAGTGGCGCCGGCGATCGTGGTGCCGTCGTCCTCGACCAGCACCGGCACCTCGCCGGCCGGATTGATCGCCAGGAATTCCTCGCGCCGGTCCCAGATCGGCTCGGCGCGCAAATGCGCCTCCATCCGCTTCTCGCCAAGGACGAGCCGGACCAGACGGGACTGTGGTGACAAGGCGAGATGAAAAAGCGTGCGCATGCAGTCGTTTGACATGGCAAAGGGGGGTCAGGCTACCAGTATCGGCGGGGCCGTGTCACCGCACGAAGTCGAAGGGCTGAGCCCGGCGCAAGGTCTGGTCGACCCGGAGCTTGTGGTTGACCGGCGGATGGGCGCGCTGGGTGCAGTCCAGACGCTCGCACACCCGGCAGCTGACGCCCGCAGGGGTGACATCGCCCGGCCGCTTCGGATCCACGCCGTCGCCGTAGATCAGGTGGCGCGAGTCCTTGAACTCGCAGCCCAGCGCGATCGAGTAGCGCGGTTGCAGCGGATCGCGGCCGCCGCCGATCGGATCAAGCGTGCGGGCGATGATCAGGAACGTCGTGTCGTCGGGCAGCCGCACCACCTGGGTGTTCAACTGCCCCGGGCTGCGGAACACATCGTGCACCACCAGGCGCGGGCAGGTCCCGCCGAACCGGGCAAACTGGAAGCCGCCGCCGGACAGGCGCTTGGAGATGTTGCCGGCGTTGTCCACCCGCAGGAAGAAGAACGGCACCCCGCGCGCGCCGGAGCGCTGCATGGTGGTCAGCCGGTGACAGACCTGCTCGACGCTGGCGCCGAACCGCCGGCGCAGCAGCTCGATGTCGTAGCGCAGGTCCTTGGCGGCCTGCAGGAACGGGCTGTAGGGCATCATCACGGCACTGGCGAAGTAGTTGGCCAGGGTCATCCGGAACAGGTCGCGGCCGTCGTCACTCTGCAGATCGGCCCGCTCCACAATCCTGTCGAGCCGCTCTCGATGGCCGATCAGCGCCAGTTGAACGCCCAGATGGAAGATCCGCGCCGACGGCAACAGGGTTTCCGAGATCAGGATGCGGCGGCGATGATGGTCCCAGCGCCGCAGCGTGTCCCCCATCACCTCGACCGGCATGACCCGGACGTCGATCCCGTGGGCCGCCTTGGTGTGAACCCGCAGCCCGGCGAACAGGGTGTCACGGTCAAGCCCGGCGTCCTCCCACAACTCCTCCGCCGCCCGCTCCAGGTCGTCGAAATGATTGGCTGCCGCCTCCAGCACGTCACGCACCGCCTCGACCGGGTTGTCCGGGGCCAGCGGGCCGTCGGCGGTACCGTCGCCGCCGGCCTCGTGCGCCAATGCTTGGGCGTTCTCCCAGATCCGTCGATAGGCGCGGTAGAGCGTCAGCACGCCCTGGGCGGCGGCCGGAGCGGACGCGACCAGCTCGCGCATCTCCCGCTCGGAGACGGCCTGTCCTTCAAACAGCGGATCGCCGAACACCTCCGACAGCCCCGCAGCCAGTCGCTGGTCGTCGTCCTCGGCGAACTCCTTGAGGTCGATCTCGAAGGCATTGCCGAGCTTGAACAGCAGCGGCACCGTCACCGGACGCTGGTTGTGTTCGATCAGATTCAGATAGCTCGGCGAGATGCCGACCTGAGCCGCCATCTCGGTCTGGCTCAACCCCTGATCCAGCCGGAATCGGCGGATCTTGTGGCCGAGCATCGCCTTGCGATCCAACCGTTCCGTCGCCATTGCCTCCGACCCTTCCGACTGCTCGCGCGGCGCCTCGCCATCCTATCGGAACGCGGGTGCAAACGCGAAGAAATTTACAAATATGACAAATTACATTTCGTGAATTTTACTCCAGTGACCGTGTTACTCGTTTTCATGCAATAGGTTATGGCCAACTCCAGTCATCAGTGAATACATGACAGTCATGTTGCGGCGCGAAATCGAACGGTGCGTCGCCGACCCGATAACCAGGAGAACCGACCGATGACCCAGGAGTTCCAGGATCGAATGCGTACAACGCCGGGCCGCTTCGCGGACGTCCGACGCGACTACACCATCGAGGACGTCCGCCGGCTGTCCGGCTCCCTGCGAATCGAACACACCCTGGCTCGGCGCGGCGCCGAGCGGCTGTGGGAACTGCTTCGGACCGAGCCCTATGTGAACACCCTCGGCGCGGTGACCGGCAACCAGGCCATGCAGCAGATGAAGGCCGGGCTGAAGGCGATCTACCTGTCCGGCTGGCAGGTTGCGGCCGACGCCAACGTGGCCGGCGCCATGTACCCGGACCAGAGCCTGTACCCGGCGAACTCCGGCCCCGAACTGGTGCGCCGCATCAACAACACCCTGGCGCGCGCCGACCAGATCCAGACCATGGAAGGCCAGGGCGATGTCGACTGGTTCGCCCCGATCGTCGCCGACTGCGAGGCCGGATTCGGCGGCGCGCTGAACGCCTTCGAGCTTGCCAAGGCTTACATCGAGGCCGGTGCGGCCGGCATCCACTACGAGGACCAACTGGCGTCCGAAAAGAAGTGCGGGCACATGGGCGGCAAGGTGCTGATCCCGGTGCAGCAGCACATCGCCAACCTGAACGCCGCTCGGCTCGCTGCCGACGTCATGGGCGTGCCGACCCTGATCGTCTGCCGCACCGATGCCGAGAGCGCCAAGCTGATCACAACCGACGTCGACGAGCGCGACCGGCCGTTCCTGACCGGCGAACGTACCGCCGAGGGCTTCTACCGACTGAAGGAGGGTACCAGCTTCGAGCGCTGCGTGGTCCGCGGCCTAGCCTACGCCCCGTACTCCGACCTGCTGTGGATGGAAACCTCGACCCCGAACCTGGAGCAGGCCCGCCGGTTCGCCGAAGCGATCCGCAAGGACTTCCCGGACCAGATGCTGGCCTACAACTGCTCGCCGTCGTTCAACTGGTCGGCCAACCTGGACAAGGAGGACATCGCCCGGTTCCAGCGCGAAATCGGCGCCATGGGCTACAAGTTCCAGTTCGTGACCCTGGCCGGCTTCCACAGCCTGAACCACGGCATGTTCGAGCTGGCGCGCGGCTACAAGGAGCGCGGCATGGCCGCATACTCCGAGCTGCAAAATGCCGAGTTTGCCTCGGAGGCCAACGGCTACACCGCGACCCGCCACCAGCGCGAAGTCGGCACCGGGTACTTCGACGCGGTGTCGGTCGCCATCAAGGGCGGCGAATCGTCCACCACCGCCCTGCACGATTCAACCGAAGAAGCCCAGTTCCGGCCGGCGGCGTCCCTGCACGTCGCCGCCGAGTAACCGGACCGAGTTAGAGGAGGATTGACCATGCCTGAGCGTTATTGGGTGATCGGCGGCGAGTACGAGACCACCGCCTTCGACCGGCTGCTGGATGGCACCAAGCAGATCCTCGGCCCCTACCGCGACGTCGACGACGCCAAGAAAGCCTGGGAGAGCGTCGCCGTCGAAACCCGCAGCATCTGCAACGCGCGCTTCACGATCGTCCGGGAGGGATTGGCGCTCAACTGATCTCACCACCCGCGACGGTCAGGCCGGCCCCTTTCACGCTCAGAGGGGCCGGCCTTTCTTTTTGGACCAAGCCGACTGCGGCGCCATGACACTTGCCGCGACGGCCGGCGCGGGTAGGCTGCGGGCGATGGCTACACGTCCGACAGCGCCGGGATACATCATTGGATCGCCCAGGCACCGCCTGACCGCGCTGGCCGCGGTGTATGCGATCCTGGCGCAGATTCTGCTCGGCTCCCTCGCGGCAGCGTTTGGCCCGGCAACCGTGGCCGGCGACCGTTCCGCATTGGCCCGGCTAGCCGAACTCTGCACGCCGGACGGGCTGGTCCGGATCGCCTATCGCGACGGAGGCGACACCTCCGGCAGCACGTCCGAACGGGTGGCCCCGAAATGCCCGTTCTGTCTGGGCAACGGCAGTTCCCCGGCGCTGGCGCCGTCCGGCATCTGGACCCTCGATCCGCCGTCGCGAACTGCCCAGGCAGATTGGGTTGCGACTGACAGCACCACAGCCTGCTCCGCGCACCACTTCACGGAGATCCGTCCCAGGGCACCACCGTCGATCACCTGACCGGCGCCATCCGGCGCCGTCCCGATCAACGACGTTTCACCCGATCACGACGGAGACATCCCGTGAAAGCTTATGCCTTTATGGCCGCCGCCCTGTGCGCGGCAGTTCCGACGCTCGCGAACGCCCACGCATCGCTCGAGACCGGCAAAGCCGGCGCCAACGCTATGTACAAGGCGGTCCTGCGCGTGCCGCATGGATGCGACGGTGCCGCTACCCGAACCGTTCGCGTCTCGATTCCCGAAGGCGTGATTGCCGTCAAGCCGATGCCCAAGGCCGGCTGGCAGTTGACCACCGTCAAGGGCGACTACGCCAAGACCTACAACTACTACGGCACGCCAACGTCGTCCGGGGTGAAGGAAGTGGTCTGGTCGGGCGGAAACCTGCCCGACGAGTTCTACGACGAGTTCGTGTTCCGCGGCCGCATCACTGACTTTCCGGCCGGCCATGTCCTGGCGTTCCCGGCGGTGCAGGAATGCGACACCGGCAAGGTCGCCTGGATCGAGGTACCCGCGGCCGGGCAGGACCCGCACTCGCTTGCCCATCCCGCTCCGACCGTGACCATCGTGGCCGATGCAGGGTCCGGACACGACCATGGCACGGCCCACGCCGGCCACGTCCAGGGCCCGATCGGGGTCGGGCACGCATGGGCCCGTGCCTCCGCCGGCCCGGTCAAGACCGGCGCCGCCTACCTGACCGTCACCAACACCGGCACCCACCCAGACAGGCTGCTTGCGGTTTCGTCATCGGCCGCCAAGCGGGTGGAGATGCACACCAACCTCACCGAAGCCGGCGTGATGAAGATGCGGCCGCTCGAGGCGCTCGATGTTCCCGCGGGAGAGTCCGTGACACTGGCACCCGGCGGTCACCACATCATGCTGATGGGCTTGAACAAGCCACTGGTGGAGGGAGAGTCGTTCCCGCTGACTCTGACCTTTGAACGGGCTGGAGCCGTCGATGTCGAGGTGTCGATTGGTGCCGCCGGTGCCATGGATGCCGGCAAGGAGCACAAGCACAACTGATCGGCGACGTCGGATCAGTGCGTCGCAGTCGGCCGGTCAGTTCAGGAGCGACCGGCCGATGACCACCACCGCCAGCGTCGCGAGCAGGACCAATGCCGCCCGCTTTACGGTTCCCGGATCGGCCCGGCCGTACAGCCGGCGGCCCAGGAACACCGCACCCTCCACGATCGGGATCAGGACCAGGCAATGCAGCAGCAGGTGCATGGTGAGGAGGCCGTAGAAGCCCATCACCACCACCGAGACCAGATCCGTCACCAGGAACACTGCCACCGCGGTCGCCCGCAGGGTCGCGACCGGAAGCGGCGACGACAGGTACAGCAGGATAACCGGGGGTCCGGGTATGCCGGCGGCACCCGACAGCAGCCCCATGGTGGCGCCGGTCGCCAGCTTCAGGCCGGTGCCGGGCACACGCTTGAGCCCGATGCCGGCCGCGATCGCCAGGGTCGCGACCAGCACCGCAACGCCGATCCCGAGGCGCATCGCGTCGTCGCTGAGCGCCGACAGCGCCAGGGCGCCGAGCGGAATCGCCGGCAGCGCCCCCAGCACCATCAGCACGCTGCCCCGTCGATCGATGTCGGCATGGACATGCGGCAACATCCGGATGCCGGCAAAGATGTCGAGCAGCAATGAGACCGGCACGATTTCGGAAGGCGGTGCAAGCACCGTTACGGCGGTCACCAGGATCAGCGCGAAGCCGAACCCGGTGAAGCCTCGCACCACGCCCGCCACCAGCGATGCCGCCGCGGCGAGGACCCATATCTCAAGAGTCCATCCGAACAGCATGCCGACGCCGGCGTCAGCCGACGCGCAGCCGCCGATGGCTCACGATCTCGTCCCCGTCGGTGCTGCCTCCTCGATGCCCCCTCCAGGGCAGGAGCGGCAGGATCGCGCCACGCGGCAAAGTGCCGAGCGCATCGGGTGCCAGCGCCTTGACCTGCAGCCGGCCGGCCTCGATCGGGCCGGGCATGGCGAACCCGTAGGGTGCCGCCTGCTCGAAGCCGAAAGGCCGGTAGTAGTCAGGGTCGCCCGACACCAGGCAAAGTCGCCAGCCGCGATCGCGCGCGACGGACAGGCCATGGCCGACCAGCGCCCGGCCGAGTCCTTCGCCACGCCGCTCCGGGATCACCGCCAACGGCCCAAGAAGCAGGGCGGGACGGTCAAGCCCGACCATCACCGGCCAGAACCGCAGGGTGGCCAGCGGCTGGTCGCTCACCGGGTCGGCGGCAATGAAGCTCAGCGTGGGCGCGCCGAGCCGCAACCGGTAAACCGTGCGGCCGCGCCGCTCCACCCCGAAGCCGAGGTCATTGAGGGTTTCGACGGCGGCGCCGTCGGACGGGATTTCGGAGCGGATCTGAAACATCTGTCTGGGCTACCTGTCGGAGAGGGAAAGCAAAGCCCGCTCCGGCACCAGCCGGGCGGGGTCAATCGAACGCGCGGCGTCGCACGGTTCGTCGTCGTTGCTGATCTCGGCTCGTCGGCTGGGTCATGGCCCGTGGGCGTCCTCTGATGCAGTATCCGAACACGTAATCGAAACCGCACTCATGCGCCACAGGAAATTCACGCATGGCCGACACGACGACAATGCAGGGCACCGGGCCGCAACCGGACCGGGCGGCTCCCTACGTGCAGTGCCTGGGCGCAGCGACGCTCGACACGGTACTGCGGGTACCGGCTATTCCGCCGCACGGCAAGGTACTGGCCGACGCCTGCGCGGTGTTCGGTGCCGGCATGGCATCGGCGGCGGCGGCCTCGATCGCCCGGCTCGGCGGCCGAGCCGGTATCTGGGCACGGATCGGCGACGACGATGCCGGGCGGCGCTGGCGCGCCGACCTTGCCGGTGAAGGCGTCGACGTCTCGGCGGTCCGCGTCGAACCGGGACGCCGCACGGCGATCTCCACCATCAT
Organism: Thalassobaculum sp.; assembly: GCF_040219215.1. Classification (GTDB taxonomy): domain Bacteria; phylum Pseudomonadota; class Alphaproteobacteria; order Thalassobaculales; family Thalassobaculaceae; genus Thalassobaculum_A. Next base: position 328,070 of record NZ_JAVJSX010000008.1, on the reverse strand, counting down.
CGTCGACGCCGCGGGCGAGCGCCTCATCGTGCCGTTCTATGATCCGGAACTCTCCCACGACCCCGGCTGGCTGCCCCTCGGCACGCTTGCCGGCGCCGGGGCGGTGCTGGTCGACACGCGATGGCCGAAGGGTGCGGCCGCCGCGCTGGATGCCGCGTTTGCCGCCGGAGTGCCGGCGATCCTGGATGCCGACGTTGCCGATCCGGCGGTACTGCGCGATCTCGCGGCACGAGCCGATCACGTCGTGTGCTCGGAGCCCGGCCTTGCCCTGCTGCAGCCGGTCGGCGGCCTTGACGCCCTGGCAGCGACGCTCCCGCGGGCCAAGGTGGTCGCCGTCACCCTCGGTGCAGCGGGCGTGGAGTGGATCGCCGACGGGACGCGTCACCGGCAGCCCGGTTTCCCGGTCGACGCAATCGACACGCTGTCCGCCGGCGACGTGTTTCACGGCGCCTACGCCCTCGGCGTGGCCGAAGGCCAATCGATCGGGCGGGCCGTGCGTTTCGCCTCGGCCGCCGCCGCCGTGAAGGTCACGCGGTTCGGAGGTCGCCTGGGGGCTCCGAGCCGCGACGAGGTGAACCGATTCCTGAAGCCCCGCGCCACGGCTGTGGCCGGATGACCGGCGATCTCAGTCCGCCGACGGCGGTGCCAGCTCGGCGTCGGTCGCCTGAGCACGCTTCAAGGCCGGCCGCTCGCCAAGTCGTGCGACATAGGACTTGAACTCCTCCCGATCGGGAATCAGCTCGAACAGCATGCCCCAGCGCAGGGTGGAGCCGATCACCACGTCGGCGGCGGTGAACGTCTCGCCGAACAGGTAGGGTCCCAGCCGCAAGGCGTCGGCGACCACCCCTATGGTGGTGTCATAATCGCCGTAGCCGACAGCCGAGCGGGGCCCGGTCTCACGCTGCATCATGCGGTCGATCATCGCCGGCTCGATGCAACTCGGCCCGAAGAACAGCCACTTCAGGTAAGGCCCGCGCCGCGGGTCGCCGACCGGGAAGTTCAGCCGGGCTTCAGGGAACGCATCGGCAAGATGGCAGCAGATCGCCGCCGATTCGGTGATCACGGTCCCGCCGTGGACCAGCGCCGGAACCTTGCCCATCGGGTTGACCGCCAGATACTCCGGGGCGCGGTTCTCGAGCTTCTTCAGGTCGAGAATCCGCATCTCGTAAGGGTGGCCGACCTCCTCGAGCATCCAGTGGGCGACCGACGAGCGCGACGGTGCCGCGTGGTAGAGGATGAGTTCAGAACCGACGGGCATGGGCGGACTCCATTCGCTCGGAAACGCGATCGGCACGATAGTTTGGCCAGGGTCGCAATTTCAAGAACAAACAGCGAACACAATGCTAGCCGCGAAGCGCGACAGCCTTGCGGGCCAGTTCCTCGATCCGCGCCCAATCGCCGTCGCGGATCGCGTCGGCGGGGGCCGGAAAGCTGCCGCCGACGCACAGCACATTCGGCAGGGCGAGGTAGGCCGGTGCATCCTCGGCGCCGATTCCGCCGGTCGGACAGAACGCGATGTCCGGCAGGACCGGGCGGATCTGGTCGAGGCCGTAAGTGCCCCCGGCCGCCTTGGCGGGAAAGAACTTCAAGGTGTCCAGCCCGGCCCGCCTTGCCGCCATCGCCTCCGACACCGTCTGGATGCCCGGCAGATAGGCGAGGCCAGCCGCCGCCACCTGGGCGACCAGCGCCTGGTCGAAGCCAGGCGAGACCGCGAACACCGCACCGGCCTCGACCGCCGGTGCTACCTGCTCGGCGTCCAGCAGCGTGCCGATGCCAACGATCATGTCCGGGACCTGCGCACGGATCGCCCGCACCGCGTCAAGGGCCGCCGGGGTCCGCAGGGTGATCTCGATCACCCGGATGCCGCCGGCCATCAGCGCCTTGGCAAGCCCGGGGGCCTGCGCGGCATCGTCGATGGTCACCACCGGGATCACCGGGCCGGCCTTCAGGATATCGCGGACGTTCATCGGGATCTCCATCGCCACATGCTCCAGCGAGGCTAGGGACGTGCGGACCCATGCACAAGCAGGCATCGCGATCACTGCCCGCCCTTGCGCTGCCCCACCTGCCCATCCTATATCCCGCATCGGAAGGCTGGCGCGGACGGGCTCCTCGCCAATTCGGTCAGGTCCGGAAGGAAGCAGCCGTAACGAGTTTCGGTCCGGGTCGCCGCCGGTCTTCCACCTTGCTCCCTTATCGTCGGTTTCATGGCCGGCCGCGGCGCCGTATGATCACCGCATGACCGATGTCTCCTCCGACGACGCCACAACAGGCGCTCCTGCTCCAGCGGCCGAATATCGGGTCCTGGCACGCAAGTACCGTCCGCAGACCTTCGAGGATCTGGTCGGCCAGGAGACCCTGGTTCGCACCCTGCGCAACGCATTCGCACAGAACCGCATCCACCACGCCTTCGTGCTGACCGGGGTGCGCGGGGTCGGCAAGACCACGACCGCGCGCATCGTCGCCAAGGGCCTGAACTGCATCGGGCCGGACGGCACCGGCGGGCCGACCATGACGCCGTGCGGGGTATGCGACAACTGCAAGGCGATCGCCGGGGATCGCCACGTCGACGTGCTAGAGATGGACGCAGCGTCGCGCACCGGTGTCGACGACATCCGCGAGATCATCGAGAGCGTGCGCTACCGGCCGGTATCGGCGCGCTACAAGGTCTACATCGTGGACGAGGTCCACATGCTGACCCGCAACGCCTTCAACGCCCTGCTGAAGACGCTGGAGGAACCGCCCGAGCACGTGAAGTTCATCTTCGCGACCACCGAGATCCGCAAGGTGCCGATCACCGTGCTGTCGCGTTGCCAGCGCTTCGACCTGCGCCGGATCGACGTGGCGGTCCTGAGCGAGTTGTTCGAGAAGGTCTGTACGGCCGAGGCCGTGGAGGCCGAACCCGAGGCGCTGCGCATGATTGCGCGCGCGGCCGACGGCTCGGCCCGCGACGGATTGTCGATCCTCGACCAGGCAATGGCGCTGGCCACCGGGCCGGTCACCTCGATCCAGGTCCGCGACATGCTCGGCCTGGTCGACCGAGAGCGGGTCTACGACCTGTTCGAGGCGGTGATGGCCGGCCGGATTTCCGAAGCCCTGGACGTGCTGCGGATGCTGTACGACGGCGGCGCCGATCCGGTGGTGGTCATCCAGGACCTGATGGAGTTGACCCACGCCATCACCCGCATGAAGGCGGCGCCGAAGGCCGCGGGTGCCAACGACCTCGGCGAGGCTGAGCGCGACCGCGGCCGCAAGCTGGCGGAGACCCTGCCGGTTCCGGCCCTGACCCGCTCCTGGCAGATGCTGTCCAAGGGTCTGGGCGAGGTTCAAAACGCGACCGCTCCGGTCGCCGCCGCCGAAATGGTGCTGATCCGCCTCGGCTATGCCGCCGACCTGCCGGACCCGGCCGATCTGATCCGGATCCTGACCGACGGGTCGGGAGCGGTAGCGGCAGGCGCCGCGGTGCCATCCGGCGCAACTCCTGCCGCTGCAACGGTATCGGCATCGCCGGCCGCAACCGCGCCGTCCCCGGCCGAGCCGGACGGCCTACCAGCGTATGCCGTGGACGGTCCGCCGCCGAAAGAGGCGCAAGAGCCCGACGACGCGCTTGCCGAGGTCCCAGCGACATTCAAGGCACTCGCCGAACTGTTCCACGCCCGCGGCGAACCGGTTCTGTCGGCCCAGCTCGCCGGTTCGGTGCATTGCGTCTCCTACGCGCCGGGCCGGATCGACATTCGCCCGCAGAACGGGACCGATCCCCGGTTCGCGGCCCAGATCGCGGCCCACCTCAGCCGCTGGACCGGCCGCCCCTGGGACGTCCGGATCTCGCGCGAGGACGGTGAAGCAACCCTGCGCGAGCAGGCCGTGACGGCCAAGGCGGAGCATTTCGCCAAGCTGGCCGAACACCCGGTGGTTTCCAAGGTGCTCGAACTTTTCCCGGGCGCGCGCATTGAAGAGGTGACGGCGCCGCCGCCCCAGGTCAGCGCCGATCCCGACGACGAGACGCTGGACGACGCCGACACAATCGCGTTCGACGACGACGCGCCTGAAAGCAAGGCAAACCAAGCGTGAGGCAGACATGAAAAACCTCGGCCAGCTCATGAAGCAGGCTCAGGAGATGCAGGGCAAGGTGCAGGAGATGCAGGAGCGGCTGTCCGCTCTTGAGGTCACCGGCCGGTCCGGCGGCGGCATGATCGAGGTCGTGCTCACCGGCAAGGGCGAAGCCCGCAAGGTCACGATCGATCGTGCCCTGATCGATCCGGCCGAGACCGAAGTCCTGGAAGACCTGCTGGTCGCTGCCATCAACGATGCGCGGGCCAAGGCCGACGCCCGCTCCGCCGAGGAGATGCAGAGCCTGACCGGCGGGCTCAGCCTGCCGCCCGGCTTCAAGCTGCCGTTCTGAGAGGTCGCTGGCCGTGGCCGTCGGCGAACTCGACCGCGCAATGCAGTTTCTGGCGAAGTTGCCGGGCCTCGGGCCCCGGTCGGCCCGGCGCGCCATTCTGCATCTGATGAAGCGCCGTGAATCTCTGATGCTGCCGCTGGCTGAAGCGCTGGCCGCGGCCGCGCGTTCGGTCCAGCCGTGCACAACCTGCGGCAACCTGGACACCGTCGATCCGTGCGGCATCTGCAGCGACCCGCGCCGCGACCCGCAGGCGATCTGCGTGGTTGAGGACGTGGCCGATGTCTGGGCGCTGGAGCGTGCCGCCGCCTTCAAGGGCCGCTACCACGTGATCGGCGGCGTGCTGTCGGCGCTCGACGGGGTCGGACCGGAAGACCTGAACGTGGACGGCCTGGTTCGGCGCGCCGCCGAACCGGTGGTGAACGAGGTGATCCTGGCGATGAACGCGACGGTCGACGGCCAGACCACCGCGCACTATCTCGCCGACCGGCTGGCATCGACCGGCGTGAAGGTGTCCCGGCTGGCCCACGGTGTCCCGGTCGGTGGCGAGTTGGACTATCTGGACGACGGAACCCTCGCCCAGGCGCTGCGGGCACGGCAGGCCCTGTAACGCCGTCAGCCAGGGCGTTGACTCGACGCAGTACAGCCGATATACACGCGCCCTCGCCAAACCTATGGCACGTCGACGTGACGGAGACTTCCCGTGAAGCGCACCTATCAACCTAGCGTCCTGGTCCGCAAGCGTCGGCATGGCTTTCGCTCGCGCATGGCCACCGTCGGTGGCCGCCGCGTGATCGCCACCCGCCGATCCAAGGGTCGCAAGCGCCTTTCCGCCTGATACCGTTCGACGGCGTCGAACGGTGAAGCGATGCGAACGACCGGCGCACCTGCATTGTCGCGGCTTCTCAGCCGTGCCGATTTCCTGCGCGCTGCTCGTGGCGTGAAAGCCGTGGCTCCCGGCCTGGTTCTCCAGGTTCGGCGCCGGTCGCCCGATGAAACCGGTGACGACACGCGTCCGCGCGTGGGCTTTACCGCGAGCCGCAAGGTCGGCAACGCGGTGGTCCGCAATCGCGCCCGGCGTCGTTTGCGCTCCGCCGTGGCCGACGTGCTGTCGGCGCGTGCGGAGGCGGGTTTCGACTACGTCCTGATCGCCCGGGCTGCAACCGCCGAACGGACCTATGACGAGTTGCTGGCCGATCTCGGCAAGGCGTTGGACCGGGCGCGTTCGGGTAAAGGACGGCGATCGTGATCCGCACCCTGATCAGCGCCCCGATCCACGCCTACCGGCTGCTGCTGTCCCCGCTGCTCGGCCCTGCCTGCCGGTTTGCGCCGAGTTGCTCGACCTACGCCCTGGAGGCGATCGCTCTGCACGGACCCTGGCGCGGTTCGGTTCTCGCGGCTCGGCGCTTGCTACGCTGCCATCCTTGGGGTAGCGACGGGTACGATCCGGTGCCGCCGCTGGCCACCATCGATCTCGATCAAACGTTCACGCTGCCGACGCGCGGCCTCACCGACGGATCCCCGCGATGACCGACCAAAAGAACATGATCCTTGCGATCGTGCTGTCCGTGCTGATCCTGCTCGGGTTCCAGTTCCTGGTGGAACGCCCGAAGATCGAGCAGCAGCGCCAGCAGCAGGCTCAACAACAGGGTCAGGCCTCCCAGGTCGATGGGTCCAGCGCGCCGGTTCCCGGACAGAGCACCGCTCCGTCGGCGCCCGGCGCGGCGCGCGATGCCGGCAGCCAGTCCCCCAGCGACAACCGCGGGGCCGCCCTGGCGCTGTCGCCGCGCATCACGATCAGCACGCCCCGGATACAGGGATCGATCGCGCTGAAGGGTGCGCGCATCGACGACGTCGTTCTGACCGACTACCGGGTCACGATCGATCCCAAGAGCTCGCCGATCCATCTCCTCGACCCGACCGGGCTGCGGCACCCCTATTACGCCGAGTTCGGCTGGGTGGCCGCCAGCGGCTCATCGGTCGCCATCCCGACCCCGGAGACGGTCTGGACCGCCGACTCGACCACGCTGACCCCGGAAAAGCCGGTGACGCTGTCTTGGTCGAATGGTCAGGGCCAGACTTTCGAGCGCACTGTTGCGATCGACAAGGACTACATGTTCACGGTGTCGCAGCGGGTGATCAACAAGGGCGCCGACACGATCACGCTCTACCCCTACGGCCTGATCAGCCGCGGCGGCACGCCCGAGACCCTGGACTTCTACATCCTGCACGAAGGTCCGCTGGGCGTGTTCAACGACACGCTGACCGAGATCAACTATTCCGATCTGCGCGAGGATGGAGACGTCCAGCGATCGGCGACCGGCGGCTGGATCGGCATCACTGACAAGTACTGGCTGGCCGCCCTTGTGCCCGGCCAGGGGCAGACCTGGAACTACAATTTCCGGCACAGCCTGCGCAACCAGAGCGACCGCTACCAGGTCGACTTCCTGGGCGAGGCGACGTCGATCGCAGCCGGGGCAACCGCCTCGACCGAGAACCGGCTGTTCGCGGGCGCTAAGCTCGTCAAGGTGCTCGACCGCTACGAGGAGCAGTACGGCGTCGCGAATTTCGATCTCGCGATCGACTTCGGCTGGTTCTACTTCCTGACCAAGCCGTTCTTCTATGTGCTGACGTGGCTGAACGCCCTGCTCGGGAATTTCGGCCTCGCGATCCTCGGGCTGACGATCTGCGTCAAGCTGCTGTTCTTCCCGCTTGCCAACAAATCATACGCGTCGATGGCGAAGATGAAGGCGCTGACGCCGAAGCTGCAGGAGATGCGCGAGAAGCATGGCGACGACCGCCAGCGTCTGAACGAGGAGATGATGGCGCTGTACAAGCGCGAGAAGGTCAATCCGGCCGCCGGCTGCCTGCCGATCCTGATCCAGATCCCGGTGTTCTTCGCGCTGTACAAGACCCTGTTCGTGAACATCGAGATGCGGCACGCGCCGTTCTACGGCTGGGTCAAGGACCTGTCGGCGCCCGATCCGACCACGATCTTCAACCTGCTGGGCTTGATCCCATGGGACCCGCCGCAGTTCCTGATGATCGGCATCTGGCCGGTGCTCATGGGCATCACCATGTACCTGCAGCAGAAACTGAACCCGGCGCCGGCCGACCCGGTGCAGGCGAAGATCTTCATGTTCCTGCCGCTGATGTTCACCTTCCTGCTCGGCCACTTCGCTGCCGGTCTGGTGATTTACTGGACCTGGAACAACCTGCTGTCGATCGCCCAGCAGTGGATCATCATGCGCCGCATGGGCATCAAGAAGGTTTTGTCGTGACCGAAGCGGATCCGGAGTTCTCAGCCGCCGAGATCGAGGCGGCCCGGGTCCTGTTCGCCCAGGAATGCACGTTCAAGTGGGCGGCGGCCACGACCCAGCAGCTGCCGCCGCTCGGCCTGCCGGAAGTGGCGTTCGCCGGCCGCTCCAACGTCGGAAAGTCGAGCCTGGTCAACGCCCTGACCGGCCGGAAGGCGTTGGCCCGCACGTCCAATACGCCGGGCCGCACCCAGGAACTGATCTTCTTCGACCTGGGAAGCCGGCTTCAGCTCGTTGACCTGCCGGGCTATGGCTACGCCAAGGTCTCCAAGACCAAGGTGCAGTTGTGGACCGACACCCTGTTCGCGTATCTGCGCGGCCGGACCAGCCTGCACCGGGTGAACCTGCTGATCGACTCCCGGCACGGGCCGAAGGACATCGACAACGAGGCGATGGACCTGTTCGACCGGGCCGCACTGTCGTACCAGATCATCCTGACCAAGGCCGACAAGCCGAAGCCGTCGGAACTGGCCGAACTGATCGGGTCCCTCGGCACGGCACTCGCCAAGCGACCGGCGGCCCACCCGCAGATCCGTGCGACCAGCAGCTTTTCGGGCGACGGCATCGCGGAGCTGCGCGCGGAACTCGCCCGTTTCGCCGTCTGAGGCCCTCGGGCGGTCACTGCGATGATGGATGGACGCCCCGCGCAGGGTTGCGCTGCAGCGTAAATTTGCGCTCTATTCACCGCTTCGTCGTCAGCGGGACCGCCTCATGAAACGGATCGACCTCAAACGCCGGGCCGAATGGCTCTCCAAGGCCGGAATCCTGACCGAGGCGCTGCCATTCATGCGCCGCTACAATGACCAGACCGTCGTCGTGAAGTACGGCGGCCACGCCATGGGCAACGATGACCTGGCACTGAAGTTTGCGGCCGACATCGTGCTGATGAAGCAGGTCGGCATGCATCCGATCGTCGTCCACGGCGGCGGTCCGCAGATCGGCCGGATGCTGGAACGGCTGGCCATCAAGAGCGAGTTCGTCGACGGCCTGCGGGTCACCGACCAGGCGACGGTCGAGATCGTCGAGATGGTGCTGTCGGGGGCCATCAACAAAGGCATCGTGGCCGCCATCAACGCCGCCGGCGGGCGGGCCATCGGCCTGTCCGGCAAGGACGGCAACCTGATCCAGGCGCGCCAGCTGCGCCGCACCAAGGTCGACCCGGACAGCAACATCGAGAAGGTGCTGGACCTGGGCTTCGTCGGCGAGCCCGTCAAGGTCGAGGGCGACATGCTGCGCCGGCTGGTCGCGCAGGACCTGATCCCGGTGGTGGCCCCGATCGGGGCCGGCGAGAACGGCGAAACCTTCAACATCAACGCCGACACCGCGGCCGGTGCGGTCGCCGCCGCGGTCGACGCCATCCGCTTCATGCTGCTGACCGACGTCGAGGGCGTTCTCGACAAGGAAGGGCGGCTGATGCCGGAGCTGTCGGTCGCCGAGGCGCGCGCGCTGATCGCCGACGGAACGATCTCCGGCGGAATGATTCCGAAGATCGAGACCTGCATCGAGGCCGTGCAAGGCGGTGCCGAGGGCGCGGTGATCATAGACGGCCGGGTACAGCACGGCGTGTTGCTCGAGCTGTTCACCAGCCATGGCATGGGCACCTGGATCCGCCGGGACTAGCGGGGGGCTGGAGTTCGCCCGCCGGCGACCTACTGGGCGCCGCCTTCGGCCGCCATCTTGATCTGCCACTCCAGCTGTTCGTCATCCAGCGGGTACCGCGTGCCGTAAACCGCGCGCAGCACGTCCTTCGGCTCGATATAGGCCAGACGGAGTTGAAGCTGTTCGGCGAACTCCATGGACATACCCGCCTTCCACGACAGCGCCGTCACGGCCTTGGCATTGCCCGAGCTCATCATGGAATGCACCACCGCCTCGGTCAGGCCCGACCGCACCGACAGCGCGGCAATGACAAACGCGCGTCGACCCGCGGTCAGCGCCTCGCCCAGCGCCATCTCGTCCAACTGCCCCTGACCGTGCATCGCCAGCGCCCGGGTGCCTTCCGCCGTGGTCGCGGTGGTCCGGGTCCCGGCTTCCTCGATCCGCTTGCTCATGGCGTCGGCGAGTTGGGCCGATGCCGCTTCGTCGAGGTCGGTGCGCTTGCGCAGCTCTTCGACCAGCGCCATCGCGACGAAGCGCGCCAGCTTGCCGACATGGCCCGCCGACAGTTTCGGTCGCGCCACCAGCGGCGCGTGCCATGTCGGACGTGACGGCGCCAGATCGATCAGGCTGTCCAACGTGGCTTCCCGGATCTGGGCGGAATCATTGGCCAGCAAGGCGGCAATCGCCGCATCGTCGCCGCTGGCAGCAACCGCGTCGGAAACCCTGGTCGACACACCGTCACGCCGCGATACCGCGGTGACCGCGCCGGAGTTCCTCGGCGCCTTAACGACTCCGATCAGGAATTCATCAGACAGCAGCGGCGAATGCTGCAGGACCGGTCCGGCAACCTCGAGCGCGGTGTCTCGAGCCAGGACCTCGATCACCCGCCGGATCACTTCCGGCGGGGCGCTGGCCGCATCCTTGACGGCGTTGGACAGTCGGCTGCGCACCTTCTCGGCCGCGTCGAGCGCCAAGGTCTCCATCACCTCAAGCGTGATCTTGCGGTGCTGCGAGCGCCGCTCGCTGCCGATGCCCGCAACATCCAGCGCGACCCGCGCCGCCACGGACTGGCGCACGGTCTCGTCGGAGTCGCGCGCAAGGAAAGTGTCGGCGCGGCGCGGCGTCGAGGGGTTCTTCGCGACCGCGCGGCGCACACCGTCGTCGGCGTCTTCCGCCAGAAAGAACAGCAGTTCCGGCGGCATGTCCGTACGCGCCGCCAGCTTTCGACGCTCGGCGGCATCGCCGCTGCGGGCGATCACCATCGCTTGTTCCAATGCCCGGGCGTCGACCGGATTGTCGCCGGCACGGCGGAGGGGTGGCGTCTCGGTCATCAGGCCTCGCAGCGATCGGATTCCATGGCACCCGGACCGGCTGCAAGCCGGTACCATCCCTTGCCACTCCGTTTGATTTCGTACATGACCGCATCGGCGCGCGCGATCAGTTTCTCCCTGGTCTCGCCCGAACCTGGTTCGAACACCGCCATCCCGATCGACAGGCCGATCGGGTGCTCGGGACTTCCGGAGTACGTCAGGAGTTCCTTGCCCATCTCGATGATCCGTTCCGCACGTTCCGGCGCGGCCGCCGTATCGACTCCCTCCATCCAGAGCGCGAACTCGTCGCCGCCCAGCCGGGCACCGATGTCGCCGGCATGCGACTGGCGCTTCAGGATATCCGCCAGATGGATGAGCGCCTTGTCTCCCACCTGATGGCCGCGGGTGTCGTTGACCTTCTTGAAATTGTCCAGATCGACGTAAACCAGGGTCCCGGGTCCCGCGGCAGCGGATGTCGACGGGTCCAGGCGTGCGCCGATCGCTTCGTCGAAGGCCCGCCGGTTCAGCAGGCCGGTCATTGCATCGACCGACGACAACGTGCGCAGGTGCTCGTGGGCAGCGACCTGCTGCAACGCGATGCCGAGTTGATCGGCCACCTCGACCAGCAGCGCCACCTCCTCCTCATCCCAGACAGCGGTCGCTCCGGATCGCCAGAGGACCACGGTGCCGTTCATCTCCTGGTGATAGGAGAGTTGGTGAGCGAGCGCAGCCCCTTCTTCGATCTCGGCCAGGACAGGATCACGGGTGGCCACGATTGCCTCGCGCAGGTCATCGATCACCCGTGTCGGCACGACCTCGCCGATGCGCACGGCGAGGTCGAGGCCCGCTCCAGGCACGATCCGGAACAGCGAACAGCCATCGGCCGACAGTGCCCGCGTCAATGCCTCGGCGGCGGCATCGAGCATGCGGTCCGGCTCGACTTCGTCGCGGATGGTGCGCACGATGTAGGTCGTCAGCCGTTCGCGGCTGCGTGCCCTGCTGAGCGCAAGGTCGCGCAACCGGGCTTCGGTGACATCGCGGCAGACACCACGGGCGCCGCTCCACCGGCCTTGGTCGTCGAACAACGGAGCGGCGGACGCCTCCAGGGTCGACACGCCGCCATCGACCCGGCGGAACCGCACTTCCACACCCTGGACCGGTTCGCGCGTGTCGAACGGGCTGACGATCGCCAATCCCTCCGGAACCACCAGGAACGTCTCGGCAGATCGACCCACCATCTCGTCCGGCTCGTACCCGAGGGCACCAGCCGCCGAAACGAATACGAACTGCCCGGTCGGCCCGGTCTCCCAGGCAAAATCCGAGGAAATCTCCACCAGATCCTTGTAGCGCTGCCGGGAATCGACCAACGCGGCACGCAGGTTGTGGTCGAGCGACACGTCGCGGCCCACCAGCAGCGCCAGCCGGTCGTTGACCGGAATCGCCGCCAGATCGATCGTACGGCCGGTGTCCTCGTCGGAAATCTTGAAGCTCTGCGAGCCGGTCCCGGCCGTCACGGCAGACACCATCGCGGTGACCGCCGGCAACTCGCCTGACAGGAAGCGATGCGCAAGCGGGGCGCCCGGGATGTTGCGGGCCAGAACGTCTCCGTCGACACCGACCAGCAGGATCGGTCCCGGGTGGTCGCCAAGCGGCCCCTCGTCGATCAGGTGGACCAGATCGGCGGCCAAACCGTCCTCCTCGTCCATCCTCAATCGCCTCCCGTCCTTGCCCGCCACGCTCGCGGGCGCCACTGTAGCGGCATGAGCGTTAACACTCCATTGTCCCAGACCAATATTCGCCGCCTCGATCCGGCCTCGGTCGAAACGTGGCTGTTCGACCTGGACAACACCCTGTATCCGGCACGGTGCAACCTGTTCGTGCAGGTTTCGGCGCGGATGACCGAGTTCATCCGAGCGCACTTCAAGCTCGACCACGAGCCAGCGCGCGAGTTGCAGCGTGACCTGTTCCGTCGGCACGGCACCACCCTGCGCGGACTGATGACCGAGCACGGTGTCGCACCCGGCGCGTTTCTCGACTACGTGCACGACATCGACGTCATGGCGATCGACCCGTCGCCACGGCTCGACGACCTGCTGCGCGCCCTGCCGGGTCGCAAGCTGGTGTTCACCAACGGCTCGGTACCGCACGCCGAACGGGTGATGAACCGGCTGGGCGTGACCCATCACTTCGACTCGGTGTTCGATATCGTCGCCGCCGACTACGTTCCCAAGCCGGACCCTCGGCCGTACGCACAGCTTGTCGAGATCGCCGGAATCGACCCGACCACCGCAGTCATGGTCGAGGACATGGCGAAGAATCTGGCACCCGCCGCCGCCCTCGGGATGCAGACCGTCTGGCTGCGCACCGAGCACGATTGGGCCCGCGACGGTGCCGAGGCGAGTCATGTCCATCACGTCGCCGACGACGTCCTGGCGTTTCTGGAGACCGTGGTTGGGACCGGCCGCGACTCGCGTTGACAGCCTCCGGGTGCCCGGCCATTGTGGCGCGGATTTCTGCCTGTTCTGCACCTTTTGACAGCCGATGACGGAACCGATGAGCACGAGCCAAATGCAAGCTGTGATCGACGCCGCCTGGGAACGCCGGACCGAGGTCGGGACGGCCACCAAGGGCGAGGTACGCGACGCCGTGGAAGCGGCACTCGAGGGCCTCGACAACGGGAACCTGCGGGTCGCGACGCCGAACGGCGACCATCAGTGGACCGTCAACCAGTGGCTCAAGAAGGCCGTGCTGCTGTCGTTCAGGCTGTTCGACATGGAAGTGATCCCCGGCGGCCCGGACGATCCGGAACGCGGCCCGTCGGTCTGGTGGGACAAGGTCCCGTCCAAGTTCGCCGGCTGGGGCGAGAACCGGTTCCGGGAGGCCGGCTTCCGCGCGGTGCCGAACTGCGTGGTAAGGCGCTCCGCCCACATCGCCGCCAACGTCATCCTGATGCCGAGCTTCGTGAACGTCGGCGCCTATGTCGACACCGGCACCATGGTCGACACCTGGGCAACCGTCGGTTCCTGTGCCCAGATCGGTAAGAACTGCCACCTGTCAGGCGGGGTCGGCATCGGTGGCGTGCTGGAGCCGCTGCAGGCCGATCCGGTCATCATTGAGGACAACTGCTTCATCGGCGCCCGCAGCGAAGTGGTCGAAGGCGTGATCGTCGAGACCGGCGCGGTCCTCTCGATGGGCGTCTACCTCAGCAAGACCACCCGCATCGTGAACCGCGACACCGGCGAGGTCTCGATGGGCCGCGTGCCGGCGTACTCGGTGGTCGTACCGGGCTCCATGCCGGGCAAGCCGCTGCCGAACGGACAGCCGGGCCCGTCGCTCTACTGTGCCGTGATCGTCAAGCAGGTCGACGAGCAGACCCGCTCGAAAACCTCGATCAACGACCTCCTGCGCGACTGAGTGGAGGCTTGGCAATGCCCGAGGCCGGTAACGGAGGCGCCGACAGTACGGACGCAATCGACGCTGTCGAGTTTGCCGGCCGGTTGATTCGCTGTCCCAGCGTCACGCCGGCTGAAGGCGGGGCGATCGACGTGCTGGAGTCGGCGCTCGGCGCCCTCGGCTTCACCTGCCACCGGCTGCGGTTCGAAGAAGCCGGCACAGATCCGATCGACAACCTCTACGCCCGGATCGGCACCGGCGCGCCGCATCTCTGCTTTGCCGGACACACCGATGTTGTACCGGTCGGCGATACTGCCGCCTGGACGGTCGGGCCGTTCGATGGCGCGGTTCGGGATGGGCTGCTGTGGGGTCGAGGGGCGGCCGACATGAAGGGCGGGATCGCCGCGTTCGTGGCCGCCGCTGCCCGGGTCATCGGCGAGCACGGCGGCAATCCCCCCGGCTCGATCAGCCTGCTGATCACCGGCGACGAGGAAGGCCCGGCGGTCAACGGCACCACCAAGGTGCTGGACTGGATGGAAGCCGCCGGCGAAATCCCCGACGCCTGCGTGGTCGGCGAGCCGACCAATCCGAACGCGCTCGGCGACATGATGAAGATCGGCCGCCGCGGCAGCCTGACCGGCACGCTCACCGTGCACGGTACCCAAGGGCACGTCGCCTATCCGCACCTGGCCGATAACCCGATCCATCATCTGCTGCGCATGCTCGAGCCGTTCGCCCACGGCCAACTCGACGAAGGCACTGCACACTTCCAGCCCAGCACACTCGCAATCACCACGATCGACGTCGGCAACCCCGCCAGCAACGTGGTACCGGCCAAGGCGACTGCGGTGTTCAACATCCGCTTCAACGACGCCCACAACTCGCAGTCGCTGGAACGGATGCTGCGCGACAGCTTCGACCAGAAGGGCGCCCGCTACGAACTCAGCACATCGTGCTCGGGCGAAAGCTTCCTGACCGAGCCCGGCCGGCTGAGCACGCTGGTCGCCGACGCTGCCGAAGCCGTGGTCGGCCGGCGCCCGGAGTTGAGCACCACCGGCGGAACATCCGACGCCCGGTTCATCTGCCGGCTGTGTCCGGTGGTCGAGTTCGGCCTGGTCGGCCAGACCATGCACAAGGTGGACGAGCGGGTGGCCGTCGCCGACATCCAGTCATTGACCGACATCTACGCCGCGCTGCTGCGGCGGTTTCTCGCTTAGCCGAACCGCATATGGCATCGCCTCCCGACCGGATCGAAATTGCCACCGCCCTATACGGAGCCTGGCGGCTGATCTGCGGCGACGCCAACGGCAGCGCTTACTTCCGGGCCGGGCGGGAGGGCTTCTGGTCGGCCGCCTGGGCGATCGTCCTGGTGATCCCGGCCCACCTGTTGACCCTGGCGGTCCACATCGGCGACGGCAGCCAGCCGGCGTTCGGACTCGACGACACAATTCGCGAAGCCGAGATCCTGGCCATCGGCTGGTTCGGCTACGCGTTGCTGACGTACTACCTGCTGCAGAACTTCGGGTGGCCTGCCAGGTTCGACGGATACATGACGGCGTATTTCTGGACGACCGTCCCGCTGTCCTATGCCTACATGGCGCTGACCTTGATCCGGGCCACCGGCCTGTTGCCGTCGGCGCTGGAGAACCTGCTGGCCTTCGGCTTCCTGGCGGTGATGCTGTGGTCGCGCTGGTTCATCGCCCGCGTCGGCCTGGGCATCAAGGGTCGGGAAGCGGTGGCCGTGGTGGTGGGGACCGTGATGTTCGACTGGATGGTCGGCACGGTGCTGTCGCCGTTGCTGTAGGCCGGTCAGTCGGGATAACCGACCGCGGTCAGCGTCAGGCCGTCGGCCGGAGCGGTCGGGCCGGCCGCCACCCGGTCACGGGCCTTCAGGGCCGCGGTGACGTCGTCCGGCTTCCATTTGCCTTCCCCGACCAGCCGCAGAGTTCCCACCATGTTGCGAACCTGATGGTGCAGGAACGATCGCGCGCGGGCCTCGACGATGATCCGCTCCCCATGGCGGGACACCTGCAGTACGTCCAGGGTCTTCATGGGTGATTTCGACTGACAGTGAACCGCCCGGAAACTGGTGAAATCGTGGTGGCCGATCAGCCGCTCGGCGCCCGCCGACATGGCTTCGACGTCAAGCGGTGCCAGCACGCTCCAGGCCCGTCCCAGGTCCAGCGCCAGCGGCGCGCGCCGGTTGACGATGACGTAGCGGTATGACCGCCAGATCGCCGAGAACCGGGCGTGGAAGTCATGGCTGACCACCGATGCGGCCACCACCGCCACCGGCAGCGGCCGCAGGTGCGCGTTGATGGCGTTCATCACCGTGACGGCGTCGAACCGGTCGGTTGCAAGGTCGATGTGGGCGACCTGTCCCTCGGCGTGCACGCCGGTGTCGGTGCGCCCAGCCCCCGCGACCTCTACCCGCTGCCCCGAGAATGCGAACACGGCATCCTCGATCGCCCCCTGCACGGTCGCGCCATTGTCCTGGCGCTGCCAGCCGACGAACGGGGCACCATCGTATTCGACCGTAAGCCGGTACCGCGTCACGGCTCAGCCCACGGTGACGCCGGGCGCCACCGGGAACCCGCGCAACAGCGCCTCGGTCGGCATCGGCGCCTTTCCGGCCCGTTGGATCCGGGTCGGGCGCAGGGCATCGACGCCGCAGGCGATGGTGAGTTCGTGGTCGAGCACGGTGCCCGGCGCGTTGGCGAGCGCCCCGATCGTCAGCACCTGGGCCGACAGGACCTTGAAACGCTCGCCCCCAAGGTCGAAGAACGCGCCCGGCCACGGGTCGAAGGCACGGACCTGCCGCTCCAGATCGGCAGCCGGCCGGGCAAAGTCCAGCCGCCCCTCGTCGCGCTCCAGCTTCTTGGCGTAGGTGACGCCCTCCTCCGGCTGAGGAAACGGCGTCAGCGTTCCGGAGTCCAGGCCGGCCAACGCCGGAACGATCGCCTCGGCACCCAGCGCCGACAGCGCGTCGTGCAGTTGCGACGCCGTGGTTTCGGATCCGATCGGGACCGAGCGGCGCAGCAGCATCGCCCCGGTGTCCAGCCCCTCGTCCATCTGCATGATGGTCACGCCGGTCTCGCCGTCGCCCGCCAGAATTGCCCGCTGGATCGGCGCCGCCCCGCGCCAACGCGGCAACAGCGAGGCATGCACGTTGACGCACCCGAGACGCGGCGCCGTCAGGATTGCCGGCGGCAGGATCAGCCCGTAGGCCACCACCACCGCCGCATCCAGGTTGAGGGCACCAAACGCCGCCTGGGCATCCGGGTCGCGCAGGGTGCGCGGGGTCCGCACCTCGAGCCCGACCGCCTCTGCCGCGCTGTGCACTGCGGTTGGCCGGTCTCGCTTGCCACGTCCGGCCGGGCGCGGCGGCTGGGCATACACGCACGCCACGTCGTGGCCGGCGCTGATCAATGCATGCAGCGTCGGGACCGCAAAATCGGGGCTGCCAAGGAAGGCAACGCGCAAGGGTCGGACAGTCGGGTCCCCGCCGTCGCTCACGCCGCCTGCTCGCGGGCGCGCTGCTTCTTCGCCTTCACCATCTTCTTCATCATGATGTTGCGCTTCAGCGCCGAGATGTGATCGACGAACAGCACGCCGTCGATGTGATCGATCTCATGCTGCAGGCATACCGCCAGCAATCCCTCGCCCTCGACCACCTGTTCGGCGCCGTCGCGGTCGAGATAGCGCACCTTCACATGAGACGACCGCTCGACGTCGGCATACAGCTCGGGCAGCGACAGGCAGCCTTCCTCGTAGACCTGGGTGGCGTCGGACCGCCAGATGATCTCCGGATTGACCAGGGCGATCGGCTGCGGTTTTTCGTCCTTGCCGGCGACGTCGACCACGATCACGCGCTTGGTCACCCCGACCTGCGGTGCCGCCAGCCCCACACCCGGGGCGAAATACATGGTCTGGAACATGTCGTCGATCAGCTGGCGCACCTCGTCGTCGACCACGTCGACCGACCGGCACTTGGTTTTCAGCACAGGATCGGGTGCCCAGATGATCGGCAGGATGGCCATTGCGATTCGCCCTGTTTCGAGACCCCCTGAGGTAGGCGAAGCGGCCGGAACCGTCAAGATTTCAGCGCCTGCCGGCCGGCTCGCCACGTTCGGGACGCTACATGCTAGGTTCCGGCCATGTCCGATCTTCACCTCCCGCTGCCGCCCGACCTGATCCTGCTGATTCTCGGCGCCAGCGTCCTCGGCGCGTTGCTGCTGATCGCCTGGCGGCTGTGGACCGGCAGTTCGGGCGTGGAGGACGCGCTCGCCGACAGCGAGCATCGCCAGTCCGCGGCCGCCGAGCGGCTGGTGCAGAGCCAGGCCGAACTGGCCGGACGCCTCGCCCAGATCGCCGAAAGCCAAGCCGCCGCCCAGGCCCGGATGGCCGAGCAGTTGCAGACCCAGGAACGCGAGTTGGCGAAGAAGCTGGAGGAACGGCTGGCAGACGTGACCCGGCGGATCGGCGAGAGCCTGGAGAAATCCAGCGTCACGACCCAGACAACGATGACCGACCTGAAGGAGCGGCTGGCCGTCATCGACGTGGCCCAGAAGAACATCACCACCCTGTCGACCCAGGTGGTCGGCCTGCAGGATATCCTGACCAACAAGCAGGCGCGCGGCGCGTTCGGAGAGATCCAGCTGAACGACCTCGTGGTCCAGGCCCTGCCGCCCAGCGCCTACGCGTTCCAGGCGACCCTGGCGAGCGGACGTCGGGTCGACTGCCTGCTGACCCTGCCGAACCCGCCGGGCGCGATCGCGATCGACGCCAAGTTTCCGCTGGAATTCTACCAGGCGCTGCGCGACGCGGGATCCGACGCCGAGCGGGACGCTGCCCGGCGCGGCCTTGCGCAGGCAATCACCAAGCACGTCAAGGACATTGAAGAGCGTTACATCGTGCCGGGCGAGACCGCCGATTCAGCGCTGATGTTCCTGCCGTCGGAAGCCGTGTACGCCGAACTGCACGCCAACCTGACCTCCGTGGTGCAGGACGCGTTCCGCCGCCGGGTATGGATCGTCTCGCCCACCACCCTGATGGCCACGCTGAACACCGTTCGCGCGGTGCTGAAGGACGCCAAGATCAGCGAACAGGCCGGCCTCCTGCAGGCCGAGGTCGGGCGTCTGCTGGACGACGTGCGCCGGCTTGATGACCGGGTCGGCAAGCTGCAGACCCACTTCCGCCAGGCCGATGAGGACATGCGACAGGTGCGCATCTCCACCGAGAAGATCGACAAGCGCGCCGAACGGATTCGTGAGGTCGAAGTGGACGAGCCCGAGCGGGTGGTCGCACCGGCCGCCGAACCGCGCCTGCTGACCGGCGATTAGGTTAGAAACAGCCCGCCGTTCACATGCACGGTCTGGCCGGTGACGTAGGCGCCCTCCGGCCCGGCGAGGTAGCGGACCGCACCCGATATGTCTTCGACGCTCGCCTTGCGACCGAGCGGGATGCCGCGCTCGGCCAGCGTGCTCGGCATCGCACCGGCCGCGGCGCCACGCTGGGTGTCGACGGCGCCCGGCGCCACGCAGTTGCAGCGGATGCCGTGCGGCGCCAGTTCGACCGCCAGCGCCCTCATCAACCCTTCGAGTCCCGCCTTGGAAGCCGAAACATGGCAGCGGTTCGGCGTCCCGACATGCGTGGAGATGCCGGACAGCGCCACAATCGAACCGCCACCGCGGGCCACCATGCTCGGGACAGCCGCCCGCGCCAGCAGGAAGGCTCCGTCCAACGCAACCGACAGGATCTCGCGCCATTCGGCGTACTCCATTTCCAGGAATGAGGTCTGGCGGCGCAGGCCGGCGTTGCTGATCAGTATGTCGACGCCACCAAGCTCGGCGGCGACATGAGCGACCATCCGCTCGACCGCCGACGGATCCGAAACGTCGGCAATCTGCCCGATTGCCCGGCCGCCGGCAGCGGTGATCTCCGCCACCACCGCATCGACGGCGGCACGGTCGGCGCGGCCGTTGACCACCACGGTGGCGCCGTCGCCGGCCAGGCGCAGTGCGATCGCCCGTCCGATGTTCCGCCCGGCGCCCGTCACCAGAGCAACCTTGCCGTTCAGCGCACTCGACATTCCGCCTCTCCCCGTAAAGCTTCGCGACCGTCGGTCGACCGATCCTAGGGTGCCCCGCAGGGCGGTCCAGCGTCGAGCCTCGCACGGGGGTAGGCTCCAATGCCGTTTGGCGTTCTAATCCGACACGGGAACGCTCGGGCCCACTGTGCAACGCGAGGCTAGGCATGCTCAAAGAGTTCCGCACCTTCGCCCTGAAGGGCAACGTCGTCGATCTGGCGGTCGGCATCATCATCGGCGCTGCCTTCACCGGCATCGTCACCTCTCTGGTCAACGACGTCATCATGCCGCCGATCGGGGTGCTGATGGGCGGGATCGATTTCTCCAACTACTTCATCGTGCTCACAGGCGGCGACGCTCCGGCATCGCTGTCCGCCGCCAAGGAGGCCGGCGTTCCGGTCCTGGCCTATGGAAAGTTCATCAACGCCCTGATCAACTTCCTGATCGTGGCGTGGGCGCTGTTCTTCGTGGTCCGGCAGATGAACAACCTGCGCCGCCGGTTCGAGGCTCAGGAGGCCCAGGAGGCGAAGGCTCCGGCAACCCCGCCGCGCCAGGAGCAGCTGCTGACCGAGATCCGCGACCTGCTCAAAGCACAGTCTTGATCCCCACCATCCAACCGGTGCTACCGTCGTCCCGACCGACAGAACCCCCCAGGAGGACGCCATGTCCGTAACTGCGCTCACCGGCGCACGACGCCCGGCGAAGTATTCCGAGGAAGAATGGCGGCTGCGGGTCGAACTCGCCGCCTGCTACCGGCTGGTCGAGCATTTCGGCATGGCCGACCTCGTCTACAACCACATCACGGTACGCCTGCCCGATCCGGTCGACGGCAAGGAGGTGTTCCTGATCAACGGATTCGGCCGGCACTACACCGAGATCACCGCATCCAACCTGCTGCGCGTCGACATCGACGGAAAGGCGCTCGACCAGGACAGCTACCCGGTGAACGGACCGGGCTACGTCATCCATTCGGCGATCCACCGGGCCCGGCATGACGTCGCCTGCATCATCCATACCCACAGCCGCGCCGGTTGCGGCGTGGCGGCGCTGAAGGATGGGCTGGTCCCGCTGGACCAGCAGTCCATGCAGTTCCACAAGCGCGTCGCCTATCACGAGTTGGAAGGCATCGCCACCGACCTCGGCGAGCAGGACCGGCTGATCGCCGACCTGGGCGACCGGAACGCGATGATCCTGCGCAACCACGGACTGCTGACCTGCGGCCGCTCGGTCGCCGAGGCATTTCGGAAGATGTACTACCTGGAGCGCGCCTGCCGACTGCAGCTCGACGTCATGAGCACCGGGGGCGCCATCGCCGTCCCGCCGGAACACGTCGCCGAGCACACCGCCCAGCAGTGGGAGAAAGGCTCGGCCGGCCAGGGCACGATCGACACCATCGAGTGGCCGGCGCTGGTCCGTCTCATCGAGAAGAAAGACCCGGGTTTCGCCACCTGACGGATTGCGTCCACGCCAATGCTTCAGGCGTGGCCGGCGTCGCTGGACAGCAGGGACACGTCGATGCCCAGCTTGGCCAGGGCGCGATCCCATTTTTCGGTCAGGTCGACGCTGAACACCAATTCGGGATCGGCGTCGACTGACAGCCAGGCGTTTTCCTGAAGTTCGCCGTCCAGCTGCCCCGGTCCCCAGCCGGCATACCCCAGCGCCAGCAGGTGGCGTTGGGGACCATTGCCGGCGGCGATCGCCTTGAGGATGTCGACGGTGGCGGTCAACGCGAACGTGCCGGATAAGGGCATCGAATCCGGTCCTACATAATCGACCGAATGCAGCACGAAGCCGCGTCCGGTTTCCACCGGTCCGCCGAAATGGATGGCCGGCGCCGACTCTTCGGCCAACGGCTCCTCCTCGACTTTCAACTCCTCCAGCAGGTCCTTGAAGGTGATCGAGTCGAGCAGCCGGTTGAGCACCAGCCCCATGGCGCCTTCCGCGTTGTGGGCGCACAGGAAGATCACCGACCGGGCAAACCGCGGATCGCTCATGCTGGGCATGGCGATCAGGATCTGTCCGGTCAGATAGCCCTCGCCGTCCTTCTCGCTGTCTTCCAACGTCATGGCCGGTCCTCCTCGGGGAACGCCGTCACAACCTTCTGGGCCGCACCGCCCGCGACCATTTGTCGGGGTCGAACCGCCCGGCATCCCGTGTTCGTGACCAACAATCTAGTCCACCGTTACTATATTGGGCGGAAGGTGAGTTTCAATCTGGCTGATGAATATGGCGTTTTTGGTTCCGATGCCGATCATCCGGGCAACCCTGGGCGGTCTGGCACTTGCGGCGGTCGCTGCGATGCCGAACGGCCTGCAGGCGGCCGAGTACGCGTCGGACTGGGCCCGATCCGAAGCCGCCGATGTCCGGCTGGTCTCCGCGGTCGCCGGGACCGAAGGCCGCGACAGTGTCCCGCTCGGCCTGGAGTTCCGGCTGTCCGAGGGGTGGAAGGTCTACTGGCGATCGGCCGGTGACGTCGGCTATCCGCCCCAGGTCGAGTGGCAGGGCTCCAGCAACCTGGCCGGCACCGACACTGCCTTTCCGGTACCGGAGCGTTTCTCGGCATTCGGGATCGAGCAGTACGGCTACCACGACAATGTGGTCTACCCGATCACGGCCCGGCTCGCCGAGTCCGGCGCGCCGCTGTCGCTGACCGCCACCGTCAACGCCCTCGTGTGCAGTGACATCTGCGTTCCGCTTGACGCCATCCTGACCCTCGACCTGCCGGCCACGCCACCGAAGCCGACCGCCTTCACCCAATTGCTTGACCGCTGGTCGTCGCGGGTGCCGGGCAACCTGCCCGGTGTCGGCCTCGACGTCGTCGAGGCGCGTGCCAGCGGCGACCCGGCCAGCCCGATCCTGCTCGTGCGCCTCGCGTCCACCGAACCGTTCAACCAGCCCGACGTCTATCCCGAAGGCCCGGAAGGGCTGTCCTATGGCAAGCCGGAGATATCCGTCGGGCCGGACCGGCGTACCGCGGAGTTGCGTGTTCCGGTCGGCGTCCGAGGCGACGTGCGGCTGTCCGGCGCCGCCCTGAGGCTGACCGTAGTCGACGGCGACCGCTTCGTGGAACAGGCCGTCACGGTCGACGCATCACCGGCCGCCG
Organism: Thalassobaculum sp.; assembly: GCF_040219215.1. Classification (GTDB taxonomy): domain Bacteria; phylum Pseudomonadota; class Alphaproteobacteria; order Thalassobaculales; family Thalassobaculaceae; genus Thalassobaculum_A. The sequence continues at coordinate 304,861 of NZ_JAVJSX010000008.1, read as the reverse complement.
GCGAACCCGTGAATGCCCCCGTTGTCGGCGTCTCGACCTGGATCGCCATGCTCGGTGCCGCCCTCCTCGGTGGGTTGATCCTGAACCTGATGCCCTGCGTGCTGCCGGTACTTTCGCTCAAGCTGCTGTCCGCGGTCAGCTATGGTGGGGCAGAGCGTGCGGCGGTGCGCCGCGGGTTCCTGGCATCGGCGGCCGGTATCCTGGCCTCGTTCCTGGCGCTGGCCGGCGGGGCCGTGGCACTGAAGGCCGCCGGTGTCTCGGTCGGCTGGGGCATGCAGTTCCAGCAACCGGTGTTCCTGGCCGCCATGGCCGCGCTGGTGGTGCTGTTCGCCGCCAATCTCTGGGGCCTGCTCGAGGTGCCGCTGCCGCGTTCGATCGCAGATCTCGGCGCCCGCCTGCCCACTGGTGGATCGTCGACTGAGAACCCCGGCGGTTCGCTGACCGGGCATTTCCTGACTGGTGCGTTCGCCACGCTGTTGGCAACCCCATGCTCGGCGCCGTTCCTCGGCACCGCGGTCGGGTTCGCGCTCGCCGGCGGACCGGCGGAGATTGTGGCGGTGTTCGCCGTCATGGGACTTGGTCTCGCCCTGCCGTATCTGGCGGTCGCAGCGGTACCGGAGCTGGCGCGAGCCCTGCCCCGTCCCGGTCCATGGATGCTGACTCTGAGACGAGTCCTGGCGGTCGCGCTGGCGGCGACTGCGGTCTGGTTGCTGACGGTGCTGGCGGCGCAGACCGGCACGATCCCGGCACTCGCCGTCGCGGGCGCCTTCGTCACCCTGGTCCTGGCACTCGCGCTTCTGCAGAACAGACGCCTTTCACTGGCGGCAAGTATGGTCGCGGTCGTGGCCGCCCTGGTGCTGGCCGGCGCATCGGAGCGCCCGTCGGCCTCCGGCACGGCCGGTCCCAAACGCGATGCGGCCGTATCCTGGCAACCCTTCGATCGACCGGCGATCGACCGTCTGGTCGCCAATGGTCAAGTAGTCCTGGTCGACGTCACCGCCGACTGGTGCCTGACCTGCAAGGTCAACAAGGCCGCCGTTCTGGGCCGTGGCCCGGTCGCCGCCCTGCTCGGCAACGGCTCGGTGACCGCGATGCGCGCCGACTGGACCAGTCCGGACCCGGCGATTGCCGACTATCTGGCCAGCTTCGGGCGCTACGGTATCCCGTTCAACGCGGTCTATGGTCCGGCGGCACCCGAGGGGATCGCGCTGCCCGAACTGCTGACGGACGATGCCGTCCTGGCGGCCGTGCGGCAGGCGAGTGCCGGTGCGGTGACGGCCCGGTTGGATTGAGCCCGCCGACGGTCTATGTAAGCACCAGCGTTTCGAAGAGGATCACCGACCGCCACCGGGGCGGAACCGGTTGTTCCTCGGCAACGGAGGCGACGCAATGAGCATCAAAGTTGGCGACAAGATTCCGGCGGCCGGCCTGAAGACCAAAACCGCCGAGGGCATCCAGGATGTGAAGACCGCCGATCTGTTCGGCGGCAAGACGGTCGTGCTGTTCGCCCTGCCGGGCGCGTTCACGCCGACCTGCTCGGCCAAGCACCTGCCGGGTTACGTCGCCAAGGCGGCCGACCTGAAGGGCAAGGGCGTTGACGCCATCGCCTGCCTGTCGGTCAACGACGCCTTCGTGATGGACGCTTGGGGCAAGGACCAGAAGGTCGGCGACAACGTCATGATGCTGGCCGACGGCAACGCCGACTTCACCAAGGCCGTCGGCCTGGAGATGGACGGCAGCGGCTACGGCATGGGCACCCGCTCCAAGCGCTACGCCATGGTCGTCGAGGACGGCGTGGTGAAGAACCTGTTCGTCGAGGAGCCGGGCCAGTTCGAGGTCTCCAGCGCCGACTACGTGCTCGGCAAGCTCTGAGACACGGCCCCACACGACATCTGGCGGGGGTGCCTTCGGGCGCCCCCGTTCCGTTTCAGCGGGCAGCTTCCCGCATCGCCGTGATCGCCATCCGGGCCAGTTCGTCGGCGCGCTCATTCTCCGGATGCCCGGCGTGGCCTTTGACCCAGTGCCAGGCGACGTCATGCGCCTTGGCGGCGGCGTCCAGGCGCTCCCACAGGTCCTGGTTCTTCACCGGCTTTTTGTCGGCGGTCTTCCAGCCGCGCGCCTTCCAGCCCTTCAGCCACTTGGTGATGCCGTCGCGCACGTAGGTGCTGTCGGTGGTCAGGTCGACCGGCACCCGCCGGTTCAGCGCCTCCAGCGCCGCGATCGCCGCCATCAGTTCCATGCGGTTGTTGGTGGTCAGCGGCTCGCCTCCCGACAACTCCTTCTCGGCACCGCGCCAGCGCATCACCGCCCCCCAGCCGCCCGGTCCGGGGTTTCCGCTGCACGCCCCGTCGGTGAAGATCGCGACCCGTTCGGCCGCCACGTCAGAGCCCATAGGCCCCGGGTCCCGAAGCGGTCTGATGGAAGCGCAGCTTCTGGTGATACTCCATGGGATCCTTCGGCTTCACGAACGCCCCTTCCGGGTGATTGAGCCAGTCGTACAGCCTTGTCAGCAGGAACCGCAGCGCCGATCCGCGGGCCAGCACCGGGATCGCCTCGCGCTCGGCCGGCGTCAGGGTGCGGACGGTCTGGTAGCCGTTCACCAGTTGGCGGGCCTTGGTAACGTTGAAGCTGCCGTCGGTCTCGAAGCACCACGCGTTCAGGCAGATCGCCAGGTCGTAGGTCAGGGCGTCGGTGCAGGCGAAGTAGAAATCGATCAGCCCCGATACCTCGTCGCCCAGGAAGAACACGTTGTCGGGGAACAAGTCGGCGTGGATCGTGCCGGTCGGCAGGCCGTCGGGCCAACTGCGCTCCAGCAGACCTAGTTCCTGGTTCAGGGCGTTGTAAAGGCCGTGGTAGATCTGGTTCGATTTCATGCCGCAGGCTTCCAGCAGCGGCCGCCAGCCCGCAACCGACAGGTTGTTGGCCCGGGTCATCGTGAAATCGGCGCCGGCGACGTGCATGGCCGCCATTGCCGCGCCCAGGGACCGGCAGTAGGCCGGCTGGATCCGGCGGTGCCACATCCCCTCAAGGAAGGTGACGATGGCCGCCGGCCGGCCGTTCAGGCTGCGCAGCGTGATACCGTCGCGCGCCGCCACCGGCTGCGGGCAGCTCAACCCCTTGGCTGCCAAATGGTCCATCAGGCCGATGAAGAACGGCAGTTCCTCCGCCTTCACGCGCTTCTCGTAGAGCGTGAGGATGTAGGTCGAACGGGTGGTCCGGACCAGGAAGTTGGAGTTCTCCACCCCTTCCGCGATCCCGGCGAACGAGGTTACCTCGCCGATGTCGTACTCCGCGAGGAAGGCCTGCAGTTCGTCGTCGGAAACCGGTGTGTAGACGGCCATGAAAGTCTCGGGTCGGGGCTACGAGGCCAGCTCGCGGGGCAGTTTGAAACGGATATCCTCGCGGGCGACCGCGACCTCTTCGACCGTGACCTGGCGCAGCGCCCGGCAAGCGCTGACGACCTGCTCGACCAGCACCTCGGGTGCCGACGCGCCGGCGCTGATGCCGAGACGGGACACACCGCGCAGCCAGTTTGCGTCGATGTCGGCCGGACCGGAGATCAGCCGGGCGTCGACACAGCCGGCCGCCTTGGCCACCTCGACCAGACGCTTGGAATTGGAGGAGTTCGACGAGCCGATCACCACGAGCGCATTGACCTTGGGGGCGATCGCCTTGACCGCGTCCTGGCGGTTGGTGGTGGCGTAGCAGATGTCTTCCTTGTTCGGCGCCGCGACATCCGGGAAGCGGCGCTTCAGGATCTCCACGATGCGCGCGGTGTCATCGACCGACAGAGTGGTCTGGGTCGCAAACGCCAGCGGCATGCCGGGCACCGGCGGCTCGAATGCCTCCGCCTGCGCCTCGTCCTCGACCAGGCTCATCGCGCCCTCGGGCAGCTGGCCCATGGTGCCGATGACCTCGGGATGACCTTCGTGACCGATCAGGACGACATGACGACCCTGCTTGTGATAGCGCTCGGCCTCCAGGTGGACCTTGCTGACCAGCGGGCAGGTGGCGTCGACATAGATCATGTTGCGCCGCGCCGCGTCGGCGGGCACCGATTTCGGTACGCCATGGGCGCTGAACACTACCGGCCGGTCGACCGGGCATTCGTCCAGTTCCTCGACGAACACCGCGCCTTGGGCACGCAGGCTGTCGACGACGTGGCGGTTGTGGACGATCTCGTGACGGACGTACACCGGGCTGCCCCATTTCTCGAGCGCCTGCTCGACGATCTGGATGGCACGGTCGACGCCGGCGCAGAATCCACGCGGCGCGGCGAGAACGATGGTGAGCGGTTCGGTCATGGCGTCGCGGTTTTCTCGCGAATGGGAGGCCGCGTCAATTGCGCCGACCCGGGCGGCGGGCTATCGTCCGCGGCGTTTTCCTTGCCTTGGAGAGGGCCGATGGCCGAAGCGGTATGCGCACAGAAGTCACCCTACGCGATCGACGTCGAGGATGGGCGGGCTTACTTCTGGTGCGCCTGCGGCCGCAGCCAGAAGCAGCCGTTCTGCGACGGTTCGCACAGCGGAACGGGCATACAGCCGACGCGCTACAAGGCCGAGCGGGCGGAAACCGTGTATTTCTGCGGGTGCAAGTCCACCAAGAACGGCCCGCTGTGCGACGGCACCCACAACACGCTTTGACGAACGGATACCGATGACTGTGGCGACTGCGATGCGTCGATTGGTCCTGGCTGCCGTGCCTGCGACTCTCTTGCTGGCCGGCTGTTCGTCCAGCGAACCGCCACCGCCATGCCCGTCGGTCGGAACGCCGGCGCTGCTCGAGAACTTCACTCAGTTCGAACCGGGTGGCGGCCGCGACCTGACCCAGGTCCGCTTCTCGGGGCGGCTGTCGGGGTTCCAGTCGACCTGCGAGTACGACGAGAAGGGCGTGGACCTGGAACTCGCGCTGCAGATGATCGTGGAGCGCGGATCGGCCGATCGCGAGCGCAAGGCCGACATCCAGTACTTCGTCGCGGTCGAGGACGGCCCGGGCAACATCACGGCCAAGCAGGTGTTCGACGTGGCCATTCCGTTCGAGGGCAACAGCCGGCGCCTTGCCCGTGTCGAGGAAATTTCCCTGCGCGTTCCGGCTCCGGCCGGACATGGATTCAAGCAGACGCGAATCCTCGTCGGCTTCCAACTCACGCCTGAGCAGGTCGAGTACAACCGAAGCCTGAAGCCGTAGACGCCTCCCCGGGATCCGGCCGTTGGCGGCCGAATCCCGGTTCTGCATCGATCACGCCGCGCGTCGGGCTGCCTCTTGCACAAACACGGACACGTCCCGGGCGAACCGGACCGGTTCCTCCCAATGCACCCCGTGTCCTGCGCCTTCGTAGACCAGAAGCCGTGAACCCCGGATGCCGGCCAGCAGGGTTTCCTGGTCGGCGCGCGGGGCGAATGCGTCGCAGTCGCCCCAGACCAGCAGGGTCGGGCAGTCGATGTTCCCGAACTCTGCCGCCCGATCGTCCTGCAACATTCCCTGCAATGCAGCGCGCCAGACCCGCGCCGGGGTTTTCAGGCTCTCGTCGACCACCATGTCCAGGAACCCTCGGGGCACCGGCCGGGCGAGTGTTCCTTCCTGGAACTCCCGGACAAATGCCGGGCTCACGGGATCCGCCAGCCCGGACACGACATCGGTCCACAGCCCCTCGATGTCGGGATTGGCCCGAATCGCGGCAAACGTTCCGATCAGCACAAGGCCGGCCAGCCGATCCGGTCGGTCGACCGCCAACCGGCGAGCGATCATGCTGCCCATGGAATGACCCGCCACGACGGCGGTATCGATCCCGAGCGCATCCAACAGTTCGACCACATCACCGGCAAAGTCGCCCACCGAGTAGCCGGCATCCGGACGCCCGGCATCGCCGTGTCCTCGCAGGGTCGGAACAATCGCCCTGATCGATTCCGGCAGATGGGGCAGCACGCCTTCGAACGATCGTCCCGAATCGGTATAGCCGTGCAGCAGCACCAGCGGATGGCCGCTGGGGTCGCCGCATTCCCGGTACGGCAGACGGACGCCGCCGGATACGGTTACATCGCCGTGTCGGATCCCCTTGAGCCCTGGAGCCCGGGCGGGCGTCGGGTCGTTGGCGGCTGTGGGCGTCCGGATCTGCATTGTCATGCAGCCTTTCGGAAATGGCCGACGACCTGTTCGATGTGCCGGTGGTCCGTGCCGCAGCAGCCGCCGAGGATGTTGACGTGGCTGTGGCGCGCCCGCAGGTCGCGATAGAGGGTGCCGAACTCGACTGGATCGCCCGCGTCAAGCTCGGTCGCGCGGTCGAGTTCGGCATGGCTGCACCGCGAGGCGTTCGCCCGAACACCCTGAACCCTTGCGACCCATGCCTCGCCGGCCGGCAACTGATCGACGAAGTGCGTCGGGTGGGCGCAGTTGATCATGTAGTAGGCCGGAGCCGCACCGGTCGCTTCGTCGACGGCCGAGATGGCGTCCTGCAGACGCTGGCCGGTTGGCAATCGGCCGTCGGTTTCAACGGTGAACGAGATCGCCACCGGCATTCCCGCATTCGTTGCCGCCAGGGTCACGCCGATTGCTTCGGGAACGTTGGTCATGGTGATCGCCGTCACCATGTCGGCCCCGGCGTGCGCGAACACGTCAATCTGTCGGCCGTGGTAAGCGTGTGCCTCGGCTACGGTCATGATCGTTCCGGCGTCGTACCCGTCGCCACGCGGACCGACACAGCCGCTGACGACCATCGGCGATGCTTCGGTGGCCAGCTCGGCGCGCAGGCCGTGCAGCAGGTCGATGGCCGTCCGGTTGGCCTCATCGAGTGTCGCCGCAGACATCCCGATCCGGTCCGCCCAGTCCAGGCTGGCGCGCCAGGTTGCGCTCTCCAGGATAAACCCGGTGCCGTGGGCCACGGCGATCGCCGCGTGCCGACGGTAATAACGCCGCAGCGTCTCGCGGCCGGTTTCGTCCTGCAGCAACCGGAATGCCGCGAAGTAGGGAAGGTCGAGACCTTCCTGATAGATCAGCGTTGTCTCAATGCCGCCATCGGTCAGGAAAAGTCGACCGGCACGTTGGGGAAGATTTTCACGGTGCTTCTTCACAGGTCAGCCCTATCAATGGGAGCGACGGAACTCCACGGCCGGCGGCGCGCAACGCTTGCGCCCACCGGATCGCGGCTTCCGGCTGCTCTGGTTTCGATGTGGTGATAACCTATGGGCGAACGGCCACTTCGGAGAATGACCGGAACGCCGGGTATCTTGCCCGATACGCCGGATTTACTGAAAGATCGCTGATGGACGCGTTGCTGGACGTGCTACGGACCATCCGGTTGAGCGGCGGGCTGTTCCTCGAAGCCGATTTCTCGGCGCCGTGGTGTGTGCTTTCAGAAGTTGTGCCCGACGACTTCCCCCGCGATATCGCGCCCCCCGCCCATGTGGTCGCTTATCATTATGTCGTCGAGGGCCGGCTGATGTTATCGGTCGACGGCGAGCCGAAGAAGCTGGTCGATGCCGGTTCCATTATCGTGTTTCCGAGAAACGCGCGCCATCGGCTCGGTAGCGGCTCGGATGGCATTGCCGTTCCGATGGACGACCTGATTCAATCAGGCGACGCTGGGGGCTTGGCTCGCATCGATTTCGGCGGAGGCGGTCAGGCAACCAGGATCCTGTGCGGTTACCTCGGCAGCGACACGCCGGGTCACCCGATCTTTGCAGCGCTGCCCAAGGTCATGACGCTGGACGTTTCCGACGGAGCGTCCGGAAACTGGATCGAGTCGTCGATCCGGTACGCGGCGACAGAGCTTGAGACCAGGCGCACCGGCTCGATCTCGATTCTCAGCAAGCTGGCCGAGCTGCTGTTTGTCGAGGCGGTGCGTCGCTACGCGGACAGCATGCCGTGCGGTCAAAGCGGCTGGCTGTCGGGGCTGCGCGATCCCAGCATCGGGCGGGCCCTGGCACTGGTGCATGGCCAGACGGCCCGGCGCTGGACCGCGGTCGAACTGGCGCGAGAGGCCGGGTTGTCGCGATCCGCCTTCACCGACCGGTTCATCGCCTTGATAGGCGTACCGCCAATCCGATACCTCGCGCAGTGGAGACTTCAGAATGCCGCAGCGCAGCTGCGTGACACGACCGATACGATCGCCAAGATCGCCTACGAGAGCGGCTACGAGTCGGAAGCGGCGTTCAGCCGGGCGTTCAAGCGGGCGTTCGGCTCCCCACCGGCAACCTGGCGCCGGCAAGCGCTCGGAACCGCGGCCTGACCCCGAACCGCCGCACCCTGCATCATGCGTGCAGGCTTGAAACCTTCGCGTGCCACGCTATTCTGGCTGCCTCATACCCACGAACCTCGGGGGAGAGAACGACGGGCCGGCGGCGCAATCCGACGGTCGCAGTCGACGCCGAAGGAGCAACCGCCCCGGAAACTCTCAGGCAAACGTACTCCGAGGTGAGGTAACTCTGGAGAGCAGGCGCCGGATCGCGTTGGTCCGAGCGTCTCACCGACGGGGAACGCCGGGCCGTCTACCGCCCGGCTAATCTCTCAGGTCTTTCGGACAGAGGGGGCACGCACGGCACTTCCGCCGTCGCGTAGCCGTCGCCGGAGGACTGATGACCGATTCGCCGAGTTTGAAGACCACACCGCTCACGGCCCTGCATGAGTCGCTCGGCGGCAAGATGGTGCCGTTCGCCGGCTACCTGATGCCGGTGCAGTTCCCGCTGGGCGTGCTGGGCGAGCATCGCCACACCCGCGCCAAAGCCGGGTTGTTCGACGTTTCCCACATGGGCCAGCTGCGGATCGACGGCAGCGATGCCGCCACCCGGTTGGAATCCCTGGTGCCGGGTGACATCGTCGGACTTGGCATCGGCCGTATGCGCTACACCCAGTTCACCAACGCCGACGGCGGCATCCTGGACGATCTCATGGTCACCAACGCCGGCGATCATCTGTTCGTCGTGGTGAACGCCGCCTGCAAGGAAGCCGACACCGCACTCCTTAAGGACGGCCTCGGCACGGCGGTCGTCGAACTGCCGGATCGCGCCTTGCTGGCTCTGCAGGGACCGGCCGCCGAAGGCGTGCTGAAGACCCTAGCTCCGGCGACGGCCGAAATGACCTTCATGACCTATGCCGCGGTGGACGTGGACGGCATTCCCTGCTTCGTCACCCGGTCCGGTTACACCGGCGAGGACGGATACGAGATCTCGGTGCCGGCCGATCGTGCCGCTGCGCTGGCCGAACGGCTGCTGGCCCATCCGGACGTGGAGCCGATCGGCCTGGGAGCCCGCGATTCGCTGCGCCTGGAAGCCGGGCTGTGCCTGTACGGCCATGACATCGACACCACCACCAGCCCGATCGAGGCCGCCCTGACCTGGAGCATCGGCAAGCGCCGTCGCGAAGAAGGCGGTTTTCCCGGTGCCGCTCGGATCCAGGCCGAACTCGCCGACGGCCCAGCGCGCCGACGGGTGGGGATCAAGCCGGAAGGCCGGGCCCCGGCGCGCGAGGGCACCGAGATCACCGCTGCCGACGGACGAGCGATCGGCCGGGTGACCAGCGGCGGCTTCGGGCCAAGCGTCGATGGCCCGGTTGCGATGGGCTATGTCGAAACCGCCTTCGCCAAGGATGGCACCGACGTGCAACTGGTCGTCCGCGGCAAGCCGATGCCGGCACGGGTGGCACGCCTGCCGTTCGTGGCACCGGGCTACAAACGGGGCTGAACAAACCGAGTAACCGCAGGAGGGTGCGATGACCGTGAAGTACACCGAGGATCACGAGTGGGTCCGCATTGAGGGTGGGGTTGGAACCGTCGGGATCACCGACCACGCCCAGGAACAGCTTGGCGACGTGGTGTTCGTGGAGTTGCCCGACACCGGCCAGACCGTCGCCAAGGGCGATGCGTCGGGCGTGGTCGAATCGGTCAAGGCGGCGAGCGAGATCTACGCCCCGGTGTCCGGCGAAATCGTCGAGGTCAACCAGACCCTGGTCGACACGCCAGGCACGGTCAATTCCGACCCGACCGGCGCCGGCTGGTTCTACAAGATCAAGTTCTCCGACCCGAGCGAGCTCGACGGCCTGATGGACGAGGCTGCGTACAAGGCGCACTCCGGCGGCTGACACACCGCAGCTAGGTCCGCACCACCCATCACTTTCGACCCAGTGGCCCAGCAGGCCGGACGCCCGTGATCCCGGCGTCCGGATTGGGCCGGCAGGAGGACAGGACAGCATGACCCGGCCGACCTTGAACGATCTGAGCGCCCGCGACGCGTTCGTGTACCGCCACATCGGGCCCAGCGCCGACGAGACCGCGGCAATGCTGGCGGCGCTCGGCTACGAGTCGCTGGAGGCGCTGACCGACGCCGCCGTGCCGAAGGGGATCCGGCGGGATCAGCCGATGGCGCTGGAAGCGCCGCAGGGCGAGGCCGAGACGCTGGCTGAGCTGGCCGACATGGCGGCCCAGAACAAGGTGGTCCAGTCGCTGATCGGCCAAGGCTACTACGGCACCGAGACGCCGGGGGTGATCCTGCGCAATGTGCTGGAGAACCCGGCCTGGTATACGGCCTACACACCCTACCAGCCGGAGATCAGCCAGGGCCGACTGGAGGCGCTGCTGAACTTCCAGACCATGGTCGCCGACCTTGCCGGCATGGACATCGCCAACGCCTCACTGCTGGACGAGGGAACGGCAGCGGCCGAAGCGATGATGCTGCTGCGCAAGCTCGCCAAGAACCCCGGGAAAGTATTCTTCGTGTCGATGCGCTGCCATCCGCAGACCATCGACGTGGTGAAGACACGTGCCACACCGATGGGCGTCGAGGTGATGGTCGGCGACGAGTTCGCTGGTTTGCCGGGCGACGCCTTCGGGTTCCTGCTGCAGTACCCGGCGTCGCGCGGTGGCGTGCACAACTACGCCGACATCGTCGAGCGGGCGCATGGCAACGGGGCGATGGTCGCGGTGGCGGCCGACCCGCTGGCGCTGACCCTGCTCACCCCGCCGGGCGAGTGGGGAGCCGACGTGGTGATCGGCACCACCCAGCGCTTCGGCGTGCCGCTCGGCTTCGGCGGGCCGCACGCCGCCTACATGGCGACCCGCGACGCCCACAAGCGCTCGATGCCCGGCCGCCTCGTCGGGGTGTCGGTGGACGCCGACGGCCGCCCGGCCTACCGGCTGGCGCTGCAGACCCGCGAGCAGCACATCCGCCGCGAGAAGGCGACCTCCAACATCTGCACCGCCCAGGTGCTGCTGGCGGTCATCGCGTCGATGTACGCGGTCTATCACGGCCCGGACGGCCTGGTCCGGATCGCGCGGCGGGTGCACCGCCTGACCGCGGTGCTGGCCGAGGGGTTGCGCCGCCTTGGCTACGACCTGGGCAGCGACGCTTTCTTCGACACGGTGCGGGTCGTGTCGACCGATTGGGCGGCCTCGCTCTGGGAAGCCGCCCGGGTCGAGGGTCTGAACATCCGCCTGCTCGACGACGGGGTGGCGGTGTCCCTGGACGAGACCTGCACCCGCGCCACCGTCGAGAAGCTTTGGACCTGTTTCCGGCAGGGCTCGGACGCCGAGTTCGACTTCGAATCGATCGAGGCGAGCGTCGACGACGCCATTCCCGCCGATCTGGCCCGCACGTCCGCGTTCCTGACCCACTCGGTATTCCATCAGTACCGCTCGGAGACCGAGATGCTGCGCTACCTGCGCCGCCTCTCCGACAAGGACATCGCGCTCGACCGGTCGATGATCCCGCTCGGCTCCTGCACCATGAAGCTGCACGCCACCGCCGAGATGATCCCGATCACCTGGCCGGAGTTCGCGAACATCCACCCGTTCGCCACCGCCGACCAGACCGCCGGATACCACCGCCTGACGGCCGATCTGGAGCGCATGCTGGCGGCCGCTACCGGCTATGCCGCGGTGTCGCTGCAGCCGAACTCCGGCGCCCAGGGCGAGTACGCCGGACTGCTGGTGATCCGCGCCTACCATCAGGCACGCGGCGAGGGTCATCGCGACGTCTGCCTGATCCCGTCCTCGGCCCACGGCACCAACCCTGCTTCGGCCGCAATGGCCGGCATGCGGGTCGTGGTGGTGGCTTGCGACGCCAAAGGCAACGTCGACGTCGACGACCTGAAGGCCAAAGCGACCCAGCACGCCGACAAGCTAGCCGCCCTGATGATCACCTACCCGTCGACCCACGGCGTGTTCGAGGAGCGGGTAAAGGAGATCTGCCGGATCGTCCACGACCACGGCGGGCAGGTCTACACCGACGGCGCCAACCTGAACGCGCTGGTCGGGCTGGTGTCGCTGCAGGAACTCGGCTCTGACGTCAGCCACATGAACCTGCACAAGACCTTCTGCATCCCGCACGGCGGCGGCGGTCCGGGCGTCGGCCCGATCGGGGTTGCCGAGCACCTGGTGCCCTACCTGCCCGGCCACACCGAGCTGGACAACCTGGACACCGCGATCGGCCCGGTATCGGCGGCTCCCTGGGGTTCCGCCGGCATCCTGCCGATCAGCTGGGCCTACATCCGGATGATGGGCGGGGAAGGTCTGACCCTGGCGACCCGCACCGCGATCCTCAACGCCAACTACATCGCCAAGCGGCTGTCAGGACACTACCCGGTGCTCTACACCGGCCCGAACGGGCTGGTGGCGCATGAGTGCATCGTCGACCTGCGCCCGATCAAGGAGGTCAGCGGCGTCACCGTCGACGATGTGGCCAAGCGGCTGATCGACTTCGGCTTCCACGCCCCGACGATGAGCTTCCCGGTCGCCGGCACGCTGATGATCGAGCCGACCGAAAGCGAAAGCCAGGCCGAGCTCGACCGGTTCTGCGACGCCATGATCGCGATCCGCGAGGAAATCCGGGCGATCGAACGTGGCGAGTACAAGGTCGAGGACTCGGCCCTCCGGCACGCCCCGCACACCGCCGACGATCTGCTGGGCGAAACTTGGGAGCGGCCGTACCCGCGCCGCGCCGGGGCGTTTCCGCAAGCCGGAATGGAAGCCTCCAAGTACTGGCCGCCGGTCTCGCGCATCGACAATGTCTACGGCGACCGCAACCTGGTCTGCTCCTGCCCGCCGATCGAGGCTTACCAGGACGCGGCCGAATAAAGCAGTGTAAGCCGCGATCCGGGCCCCTGCGCTGCAGGGCTTTGGGTCGCGGCCGCGGCTCCGTCACGATCGGACGATGGTCCACCCGACTTCGTCCGGTTCGATCAGGGAGGCGGCGCCGGACGGCACGATTGTGGCGTCGCTGAGCCGCGGCAGGGTGCGGCCTTGCTAGGTCAATCCGCTGTAGTCATGGGTGTACTCCACCGCGTCGAACCGCTGGAAACCCTGGCGCACGGTCCGGCCGGGCCAGATGTAGTCGACACAGCCCTCAACCGGCCAATAAATGGCCGTGTAGACTGTCGGTGAAGCCAAGCCGCGCGAGTAGATCGGTGGAGACAGGAACCGGACGGTCAAGTCCCGCAGGGTCATCGTCGGGTCGCTCAGCGCGTCCCGCACAACACCCAACCGCTCGACCGTCCTGGACCGGTTCGCCAACTCGGGCCACACGACCGTTTCCTGGTGATTGGTCGTGGCGACATCTCGTGTCACCGCCGGTGCACGGTCGGGGCCAAGATAGACCGTCGCATGGTCGCCCGATCGGTCGAGCATCATGACGTTATGCGACAGGGCAATCGGGATCCGGCAGAGTGCTGTAACCGCCTGTTCCACCCGGGTGCATGTTTCGAGCAGGTAGCGCGTGATCAGGATGACCGCAAAACCGAGGCCCTGCACCGGTGTACCGCCAAAGGTCGAGGTGACGACCAGCCCGTCTTCATTGATCCCGTCATGGAGCCCGCCCCATGGCCGCTGTGCCTTGCCGATGACGCGGCGATCCGACCAATTCGTCATCTCAAACCGATCGGACACCATGTCGAGCGGAAAGTCCTGCTGCCGGACCAAAGCGGGGCCGCCCTCGCCATGCCAAACAACCAGCGTGCAGCCCGCCGCCTCCGGCGGCGGCCGATAGTGGCTCAGGATGCAGCGGTCAAGTTCGTCACTCCCGACCATCTCACAGACTCGGTCGTAATGCGGCAGCAACTCCGGCATGTACTGATCGAGAGCGGCTCGGCATTCGGTGCCAGTCGGCGGATCGCCACGGCCAACCCCCTTGTACCAGTCGAGCGCCGGTCCCTCTGCATCGGCGCGCGAAGAGCCTCGCCGGTCGCCGAGATACCAGCGGCGCGCGGCGGCGCGACCTGCGATGAACCGGGCGAGCCATTCCGATTCCGGACGTTCCTCGCGCACGAACACGAAGCGCTTGTGCATCGCAGCCGACCCTATTTCGCCCGTTCGCTTGCCGCTTGCTTCTGCTTCTCGTGGATCTCGGCCGGCCAGCGCGATTTGACGAAGGCCAGGACCGCCCACAGGTCGGCGTCGGAGAGCTGGCCCTCGAATCCCGGCATGTCGTTCTTGTAACTCGGCGGCGAGAACGGCTGACCCCCGAACTTGATGACGTCGAACAGGTCGCGGTCGCCGAGCCGCCAGATCGCGCCCGTGCCGTCCAGCGGCAGCGGCGGGCGGCCGCCATTCGGGTAGTCGCCGTCCCAGCCGGCCCGGCCCGTCAGGTCGGCGGCGTGGCAGAACGCGCAATGCTGGTCGTACAGGCTGTGGCCGAGCGCCACCTGGGCCGGATTGGTATGATTGGCCGCGGTCGCCGTCTCGTTGCTCCACTGCTCCCAGAAGATCGAGCCCATGGTGATCATCGTCCCGATGAAGATCGACACCACCAGGAAGCGCCCCTTGGGCCCCAACCGTCGGCCGAGCTTGCCCATCGGCGAACTCGAACGCCGGTCGATGGCATCGTCTTCCTGAACATCAACCAGACCACGCAGCTGCCGTTCCGGGTCGAGTGTGCGGCCCGGCGGACGCGGCACCTTCGGGTTCACGGCATTCATCCGGCTCAAGCGCCGGCGGCGGTCGAAACGGCGATCGGTCATGATGGCGCTGCGTCGTCCGGTATCCGGTTAGTCGATCTCACGCACCTTATCGGTTCCGAACACGGCGTCCAGCCACGTCGGGCGCACCATGCCGGCCTTCACCTGCGCCTCGGTCGCGGCTTCCGCCTCGCGGATCAGGGCGACCCTTTCCGCCACCTCGTCGATCCGGGCGTGTGGGACCACCACCACCCCGTCGCGATCGGCGACGATCAGGTCGCCTGAAGCCACCGGCACGCCGCCGCAGGTGACCGGCAGTCCGACGGATCCCGGCCCGAACCGCGCCGGCGAATTGGGAGTGACGCCGCCGTGCCAGACCGGAAGTCCGGCCGCCTCGACCCCATCCTGGTCGCGGATGGCGCCATCGGTCACCAACGCGACCGCGCCCGCATTGCGGAGCATCCCGGCCAGCAGATCACCGGTCAGCGCGGTCTCGCGGTAGCTGTCGGTCGCGCACACCACGATGTCACCGGGTTGCAGGACGTCGAGGCACCCCAGGAGCGCCAGATTGTCCGCTGGATAGGCGAACGCCGTCAGCGCCGGGCCGACCAACGCCGTTCCGGGACGAACCTGTGGCTTGATCGACCGGTCGAGGGCGCCTCGGCCGTCCATTGCATCGACGACCTGCGCGGTCGGCATCCCGCGGAACGCATCGATCTGCTTCGGGCTCGGTCGCGGGAAGTTGCGGCGGACGGTCAGCAGCGGCGGGTCATCAAGCATGATTATTCCTCGGACAAGAAAGACAACAGGGCGGCGGCACACTCCCGTGCCGCTTCCTCGGCGACGAAGTGACCGCAGTCGATCGGTAGCTCCCGCACATCCTCAGCCCATGACCGCCAAACGTCCAGGTGCCGGCGGCCGCGTTCCTTCAGGTAGCGGCGCGCCCAGATCAACAGCACCGGGCAGTCGATCTTCCGTCCAGCGTCGCGATCGGCCCGGTCGTGCTCGACGTCGAGGGAGGCGCCGGCACGGTAGTCTGCGCAGGCTGCCGCCACCACCGCCGGATCGGCGAACGCCCGGGCGTAGGCGGCGACGGCGGTCGGATCGAGCCGGTCGCGGTGGCCGGCCCAGCGGTCGATCAGGTGACGCACGTAGCCGGGCCCGTCCGCACCGATCAGATTCTCCGGCAACGGTGCGGGCTGCGCCAGCAGCAGCCAGTGGTACGAGCCCAGCGCCGCCTGCCAGTTCATCGCCTCCCAGACCTCCAGCGTCGGCAGGATGTCGATCGGCACGAAACGGGTCAGCCGGCCCGGGTGGTCGAGCGCCAGCCGGTAGCCGACGCGGGCGCCGCGATCATGACCGGCCAGCGCGAATCGACCGTGGCCCAGGGTGTCCATCAGGCCGACCATGAGCCGGGCGAGACTGCGTTTGGCAAAACGCTCGGCGGTTGGCTCCAGCCCCCGCGACGCGCCGTACCCCGGCAGGTCCGGCACGATCACGGTGAACCGCTCGGCCAGTGCCGGCGCCACCTTGTGCCAGGCGGCATGGGTCTGCGGAAAGCCGTGCAGCAGCAGGACCGGCGGACCGTCGCCGGCAATCCGGACGTGCAGATCGACAGCGTCGATCACCATCCGGCGTGTATCGAAGCCTTCGAACATCACCGGTTGACCAGGAACCAGACGCTGCCATCGCCGTCCGGTGATTTCGGCAAGTACACGAACATGCTCAGCACGAAGTCGATGGTGCGTCCGTCGGCGGCAAGCGGCAGGTGGACGCCTTCGAGCGGCGCGATGTCCAAGCCCTGGAACGTGCCCGGCCCCGCCGGGCGCAGGCACGGCAACCCGGTCTCGACCACCTGGACCCGAAGCGAATGGCTGAGCGAGGCCGCATGGCCGTCGAAGACCTCGTCCATGTACTTTCCCGTGAAGTCCTTGCCGAACGCATCGGCGATGATCGTGCCCAGAACCCGAACCTTGAAGCGGTATGGATCGCGCTCGACCTCCGTCAGGATGACGTTCTTCAGCAGCCGGGGAATGTTGATCGGATCGAAGTGCTGCCGGCCGGGCAGCGACGACTTCGGATGGATCTCCAGCCAGTTGCGCAAGACGTCACGGATGCCCTCGGTCTGGACCTCCGACAGAAGTTCGGTCGCGCGCTGAACGCTTGGATGATCCACCGTCATTCGATTTCCGTTGAGCGGTGAGAACGAACACCGGCCTAGTAACCTATACTGATCGGGCGACCGCAACCCGATTGTTCCCGACACACTTGAACGCTTCCGCCGACCGTCGCCAGGCGAGCGACCAGCCCAGCGCTTTCAGCAACGCAGGGTCCAGCCAACAGATCTACCGAACCCCTGTGCCGTCGGTTCTACTATGGCTCGATTCTGCGATGCGACGCCCGCCGCCGGAAAAGGAGAACCGAGTGATCGATGACCTGAGGGGCAAGGCTGTGCTGGTCACCGGCGCGTCCAGTGGACTGGGCGCTGCCGCCGCGGTGGCGTTTGGACGATGCGGCGCGATGGTGGCCGTGCACTACAACCGCTCCAAGGACGGGGCGGAGACCACGGCAGCCACTGTGCGAACGGCAGGCGGCGAAGCCGTCGTGCTGCAGGCCGACGTGCGCGATACCGAGGCCGTCGCCGGCCTCGTTGCCGCGACGGTCGAGGCGTTCGGCAGCATCGACGTGCTGGTCAACAATGCCGGTGACCTGCTGGGCCGTCACACCGTCGAGGATGTGACCGACGAGTTCGTGCTCGACGTGTTCAAGGTCAACGCCCTGTCGGTGGTCGCCGCCTGCCGGGCGGCCGTACCGGTCATGCGGGCGCGTCGCGAGGGGGCGATCATCAACCTGTCGTCGGTCGCCGCCCGCTCCGGCGGTTCATCGGGCACCATGTTCTACGCCGCCGCCAAGTCCTACGTGTCGTCGATCACCCGCTCGATGGCCAAGGAGTATGCCGCCGACGGCATCCGGGTGAACGGCGTCGCCCCCGGCGTGATCACCACCCCGATCCACGACCGCTTCACCCCGCCCGCCGTGCTTGGCCAGCTTGCCGCCGCCGTCCCGATGCAGCGGCTGGGCGTCGCCGACGACGTCGCCGGAACCATTCTCTACCTTGCCTCGCCGGCCCTGTCCGGCTACGTGACCGGCGAGATGGTCGAGGTCAATGGCGGGTTGTGGATGGGATGACGAAGGTGTCCACCAGCGCCGGCGGGAACGACACATTGCAGCGGGCGTTCGGCTATCCCTATCCCGCGCACTCCAACGACTTTCTGTTCGAAGACGGGCAGACGCGGCCGCTGACCGTCGATCATCCGCTCGACGGGCTGACCCCGGTGATCGCGGTCGGCTCCAACCGGGCTCCGGTCCAACTCGCCCGCAAGTTCGCCGGGATGAAGGTCTCCGTCCCGGTCACGCGGCTGCAGGCCCGCGACGTCGACGTGGTGCATTCGGCCCACATCGCAGGATACGGCTCTGTTCCGGCCACCCTCGCCGCATCGCCCGGCACGACGGTGGAGCTGTGGATCACCTGGCTGGACGCGGCGGCGCTGGCCCGGATGGACGAGACCGAGGCGGTGGGCGTGAACTACGACAGGCTGACGGTGTCGCTGGACTGGACCGAGTCCGGCCCGCGAGCCCCCGCCAGAGCCCTGATGTATGCCGGGCGCCGCGGCCTGCTGCGCCTGGACGATTCACTGGTCGCGTTGGCAGCGATCCCGGCGCAGGCACGTCGGTTTCCGGCGATGTCGCAGGAACAGCTGCTGCGGCGCCTGCACGCCGGTCACGGTTCAGATCGGTTCGAGGACTGGATTGGCGGGCTGATCGGGCCGGCGGGTCAGACCGGCCGCAACGCGCTGGCAGACGCGCTGGCCATCGTGGCCGACCGATCGCCGTGCCCTGGCATCGTCGAGGTCCCCACCCCAGCCGGCAGCGACAGTGCGCAGTCATCGCCGAGCTGACCGACCAGGGCATCGTTGGTGGCGCGCAAGCGGCGCAGGATCACCCGCATGATCGCAACCAGACCGGGTTCGGCGGCTGTCAGCAGGCGGTGAAACTCGCGCTCGTTGATCACCTGGACGACCGTCGGTTCGGCAGCCCGCGCTGTGGCGCTGCGCGGCGAGCCGTCGATCAGTCCCATCTCGCCGAACATGTCGCCCGTCTTGATGGTCGCAAGGCAGGTCGGGACGGCGCTCTCGGCGTTCTTCACGATGTCCACCGACCCGCGCTCGATCAGGAACGCGGCCCAGGACTGCTCGCCTTCGCGGAATATGAACTGGCCAGTCCGATAGACCCGCCGATCGAGCACCTTGGTGTTCTTCATCCCGTCCTCCCAACGACCCGAGTTCTTCAGGTGGTACTCAAGATACGTCCCGGGAACGGGAGTGGATCACCACGATAGATCAACGCTGCGTGAGCGGCAGCACCCGCCACACGACGGTACGCCGGATATCGCTGTCCTCCAGGTCGCGGGAGGTGGGAACCGAGTACTCCGCCAGATGCTCCAGGCCGTCGGTCGGACGGTAGGTGCGTCCGGGGTCGCCCATCAGGACCAGCGCCCCCGCGGCAGCGTGCCGGCGCAGCCACCCGGTCATGCGCTCGGCCATCGGCTTTTCGTAGCAGACGTCGCCGGCCAGAACGACGTCCCACAGGGCGGCACCGGTGTCGTCGATGGTCGGCTCGTCCAACATGTCGCGGCCGACCAGTTCCAGGCCTCGGCCCAGGGCGTTGGCATCCGCGTTCAACTGGATGGCGGCCAGCGCGAAGCCGTCGATCTCGTTGGCGACGACATGGGCCGCCGAAGCCCACAGGCAGGCGAGCGCCACGACCCCGCTGCCGGACGCCACGTCGAGCACCCGTTTGCCCGCGACCAGTTCCGGCCGGTCGATCAGGTGACGGGCCAGGGCCTGACCTCCGGCCCAGGCGAACGCCCAGTACGGTGGCGGCAGGCCGGCCTGCGCCAGTTCCTCCTCGGTCTTCTCCCACAGCGGCAGGGCGGCATCGGCGAGGTGCAGTCGGAGTTCCGGGACCAGCGAGGGCGACTTCAGGATGGTGTTGTTCTCGATGAAGGCGACCGGGTCGCTCACCAATGCAGCACGAAAGCCAGCGCAACGATGAGTCCGGCATCCCGGTTGGCCTTGAAGACGGCCAGGCAGCGTTGAGGATCATCGATGTCGACGGTGCGGATCTGCCAGGCGAAATGCCCGGCAACCGCCACCAACCCTGCGTAGCTCAACGGGCCCAGCCCCGCCGTCCAGGCCGCCACCCCCAGCAGCGCGACGGTAACGGCGTAGAAAGCGACCAGCGCCGGCTTGGTCCGCTCGCCCAATGCCAGGGCCGACGACCGTACACCGACGATCGCGTCGTCTTCCTTGTCCTGATGGGCGTAGATCGTGTCGTAGCCGAGCGTCCAGAAGAAGCCCGCGGCATAGGTGATCATCGCCGGAGGCTCCAGGGTGCCGGTCACCGCCGCGTAGCCGAGCAACGCCCCCCAGTTGAAGGTCAGGCCCAGCACCGCCTGCGGCCAGTCAGTCACCCGCTTGGCCAGCGGGTAGACGAACACGAGGACCAGCACCGCCACGCCGACCGCCCAGGAGAACCGGTTGAGCTGGAGCAGGATCGCCAAGCCGACAACCAACTGCGCGGCCAGGAACAGCAGGGCCTGCCGCGGTGTAATGGCGCCGCTGGCGATCGGCCGGGTCGCGGTGCGCGCCACCCGGCGGTCGAGGTCGCGGTCGAACAGGTCGTTCACGGTGCAGCCCGCCCCGCGCATCACCAGCGCGCCGACGCCGAACAGCGCGACCAGCCACAGCATCTCTGCGACCGGCAGTCGGTTCGCCTGCCATCCCAGGGCCAGCCCCCACAGGCAGGGCAGGTACAGCAGCCAGGTGCCGATCGGCCGGTCGAGCCGGGCCAGCCGAGCGTACGGCCGCCAGCCGTCCGGCAGCAGCCGGTCGACCCAATCTCCCTGGCGGATGTCGCTCGCGTCGGTCATGAGGGGGTTCTACGCTGATGCGGCGCAGGCGTCACGCACGCGCTCGGAGGGCTACCGCCGCCCGAACAGCCGCTCAATGTCCGTCAGTTTCAGTTCGACATAGGTCGGGCGGCCGTGGTTGCACTGCCCGGAATGCGGGGTCGCCTCCATCTGGCGCAGCAGGGCGTTCATCTCGTCGCCGCCCAGCCGGCGCCCGGCGCGGACCGAGCCGTGGCACGCCATGGTGCCGCACACATCGGCCAGCCTGTCCTTCAGGGCATGGGCGTCGCCGACCTCCGCCAGATCATCGGCAAGATCGCGGACCAATGCCGCGGTATCGGTCTTGCCCAGCAGCGCCGGCACCTCGCGTACCACCACGGCCCCCTGCCCGAAGGCTTCCAGGACCAGTCCGAGTTCCGCGAACTCGTCGGCGCGCTGCACCAGACGGTCGACCGCCGCCTCTTCCAGTTCGACGACTTCCGGCAGCAGCAGGGCCTGGCTCTTGACCCCGCCGGCGGCCAGGGCGTCCTTCATGCGCTCGTACACCAGCCGCTCATGGGCGGCGTGCTGGTCGACGATCACCAGTCCGTCCTCGGTCTGGGCGACGATATAGGTACCGTGGATCTGGGCCCGGGCGGCACCGAGCGGATGACGCTCCGCCACCGGGTCGGTGGGTCCATTCTCGACCCGCGCGGCCGGCGCTGCGCCGAAATCCAGGGTCTGGCCGAGGCGATCGGTCGAGGGCGCCTGCCACGCCGCCTGCGCCTCCGCCAGACCGGCCGACGGCGGCGGTGTCCAGCGGGTGGTGTTCCACGCCGGAGCAGCGTGCCCGGTGTGCGGGCGCAAGCCGTCCGGCCGGAACGCGCCGAGGGTCGCCGCCCCGACCGAGGCCGAGGCCCGGTGCCCGGCTTCGGCCAGCGCGTGCTTCAGGGCGCCGACGATCAGTCCGCGGACCAGCCCGGCATCGCGGAACCGTACTTCGGTCTTGGCCGGGTGCACGTTCACGTCGACCTCTTCGGCCGGGAGTTCCAGGAACAGCGCCAGCATCGGGTGGCGGTCGGATGCCACGAAATCCATGTAGGCGCCACGCACGGCCCCCAGCAGCAGCCGGTCGCGGACCGGCCGGCCGTTCACGAACAGGTACTGATGGGCGCTGGTGCGGCGGTGCAGGGTCGGCAGGCCGGCGTAGCCGGTCAGGCGATACCCCTGGCGCTCGGCATCGATCGCCAGGGCGTCGGCAGCGAAGTCGCGCCCAAGCACGGCACCAAGGCGCGCGAGACGCACCTCGAACAGATCGCCCTGCGCGCCTTCCAGGCTGAGCAGCGTACGAGTGCCATCGGACAGGGTGAAGCCGACCGAAGGCGCGGCCATAGCCAGCCGCTGCAGTATCTCAAGGGCGTGGCTCTGCTCGGTGCGCGGGATCTTCAGGAACTTCAGGCGCGCCGGCGTGGCGTAGAACAGGTCGCGGACTTCGACTCGGGTGCCGGCGGACAGGGCCGCCGGTTCGGGCGAGCCCACCGCACCGCCCTCGACCCGGATCCGCCAGGCCGCCGGCGCCCCCGCAGCGCGACTGGTGATCGACAGCCGGCTGACCGCGCCGATCGACGGCAGCGCCTCGCCGCGGAACCCCAGTGTGGAAATGTGGGTCAGATCGTCGTCCGGCAGCTTCGACGTCGCGTGCCGTTCGACCGCCAGGGACAGGGTGTCGGGATCGAGGCCGTGACCGTCATCGCTGACCTGGATCAGGGTCCGGCCGCCGTCGCGCAGCACCACATCAACCCGCCGCGCCCCGGCATCCAGGGAGTTCTCGACCAGTTCCTTCAGCGCGCTTGCCGGACGTTCGACCACCTCGCCGGCGGCAATCCGGTTGACCAGGGTTTCCGGAAGCCGGCGAACGACCGGCCGGACACCACCGTGGGCGCGCTCTGCGGTCACCCGATCCCCTCGCGGAGATAGCGGCGGGCCAGGACCTTGCTCTCCTCGACCGCCGGCTGGTCGAACGGGTTCACGCCCAGCAGATCGGCCGCGATGATGGTTTCCAGGATGAAATGCATCATCAGGCCGCCCATGACTTCCTCGGTCAGGGTCGGAAACCGGAAGATCCGGGTCGGACAGCCGTTGCGGATCAGGGTCTCGGCCGTCGCCCGCTGCTCAGCCGCCAGCAGGTCGCCGAGGCTCCGCCCCATCATGTAGTCGAGCGCTTCGGCCGCGGGACCGGCGACCTTGGCTTTCGACGACGCGCCATGGCCGCTCGGGTCGGCCAGGATCAGGGTGAACAGCTTGTCGCGCGGGCCGCCCAGGTACAGCTGGAGCTGGCTGTGCTGGTCGACCGCCCCCATGGCATCGACCGGCGTAGTGCCGTGACCGTCCTTGCCCAAGCTTTCGGCCCACAGCTGGCGGAACCAGCCGCCGAAACGTTCGAGCCGGTCGACATACGGCATCAGCACACTCTGGTTGACGCCCTTGCCGGTAGCGAGGCCGACGTTGATGATCGCCCCCACCGCAGGGGCGCAATCGTTCGGCGTCTCGGCCGCCAGCGCCGCCTCCAGCACCGACGCCGCGCCACGCCGTACCGCCTCGACATCGACCCCGGCGATGGCAGCCGGCAGCAGCCCGGTAACCGACAGCGCCGAGTAGCGGCCGCCGATGTTCGGATCATGGTCGAGGCAGAACAGGCCGTAGTGCCCGGCGACGGCACGCAACGGATTGTCGGTGTTCTCGGCGATGCAGGTCATGCGGGTCGCCAGATCGTCGGCACCCAGCCGCTGGTTCAGCCGGTCCAGCACCGCCAGCGTCTGCGCCAGGGTCTCCGCCGTCCCACCCGATTTGGAGATCGACAGAAAGCCGGTTCGCCCCAGATCCAGCCGGCCCATCAGGGCATCGAATGTCCACGGGTCGATGTTGTCCATGAACCACAGCCGCGGCGACCCCGCACTTGGTCCGAACCCGGAATCGGCCAATCGGCACAAGGTCGCTCCACCCAGGGATGACCCGCCGATCCCGAGGACCACCACGTCGGAGAACTCGGAGCGGTAGCGGTCGACGATCGGCCGCCATGCCACGAGGTCGTCGCGCCGGTTCGGCAGCGCCAGCACGGGCAGTTCGCCCGACGCTTTCGCCTCGCGCAGCCGGTCAACGGACGCCATGGCCCGGGGCATCAACGCGTCATGCGCGGCATGGTCGAGCCCGGCCATGCCGACCACGTCCGCAAAGGTCGCACTGACGTCATGGGTGAATGGGCACTGCATCAACATCCGGCAACCTCCAACAGTCGACATTACCAGATATGGTATGTCGACGTCATCCGCCCTGGGCTGGAACACCCGGCACCGACGGCACCGGGGCTGTTGCCGTCACGCCTTCCGGCTTGCCGACCACGACCACCGTCAACTGGTCAGGACGATACAGCCGGCGCGCCACCCGCTTCATGTCATCCAGCGTCACGGACCCATACAACGCATCGCGCCGCGCAAGATAGTCAATCGGCAGGTCGCCTTCCTGTAATCCCATCAGCACGCTGGCGGTTCCATCGGAGTCGACCAGCCGAAGCGGGAACGAACCCAGCAGGTAGGTCTTGGCGTCGGCCAGTTCCCGCTCGGTCGGCCCGCCCTCGGCCATGCGTTTCCACTCCTGGCGGACCAGGTCGATGGACTCCGCGACCCGTGCGTTCTGGGTGGCAAGTCCGCCCATGATCAACGGGGCGTGGTCGAGCGGCAGCAGATAGGCGTAGACACCGTAGACGAGGCCGCGCTTCTCGCGGATTTCCTCGGTCAGGCGTGACCCGAACCCGCCAGCCATGATCTGGTTGAGCAGCGAGGCGGCATACCAGTCGGGGTCTTCACGGGCGATCCCGGCGTGCCCGAACACCACCACCGACTGCGGCACATTGTCCTGGACCACGAAGGTCTGCCCGGCGGCGGTCGGCGCGACGTCCGGAGCCGCCGCCGCCCCCTTGAAGGTCGGAAGTGCGCCAAAGACCTGATCAAGGAGCGCCGACAACGTGGCGGCATCGATGTCGCCCACGGCCGACACGATGAGGCCCTGGCGCACGAAGGTCGTGTTCACGAACTCCCGCATGTCGTCGTCCGTTACCGCCGATACGCTGTCCAGGGTCCCGTCGCCCGACCGTCCGTAGGGATGATTCGCGAAGCTCGCCCCCCACCATGCCCGGCTGGCAATCGTCCGGGGCCGCTGCAGGTCGTTGCGCAGCGACGCCATGACCTGCGCCCTGATCCGCTCCACCGGTTCGGCGTCGAAGCGCGGTGCGGTCAGCGCCAGCCGCAGCAGCTCGACCGCGGTGTCACGGGTCTCGGTCAAGGTCGTCAGGTCGCCGGAAAACCGGTCGATCCGGGCACTGAATCGCAGGGAGATCGAATCGTCGCTCAACGCCTGCTGGAACGCCGTCGAGTCGCGTTCACCCGCACCCTCGTCAAGCAGGCCGGACACCAGCCGGGCCCGGCCCTCCTTGCCCACCGGGTCGGACGACTGGCCACCGGCGAACGAGAACGACAGGGTCAGGATCGGGTTGCTGTGATCCTCCACCAGCCAGGCCTTGACGCCGCTGGTGCTGGTGACTTCCTGGATGTCGAGTGCCGAAGCCGTGACCGGCCACGCCGACACGCCGAAGAACAGGATGATCAGGGCAAGGGTTCTGCGCATGGCTGATCCTCCTCAGCTGGCCGGCTTCGGGCGCAGGATCGAGGTCACCGACTGCTCGGGCACAAGCACGGTTTTCGCCGCTTCGGCAATCCGGGATGCGGTGACCGCGGCGATCCGCTCCGGCCACTCCTCGACGTCCGCGATCCCGCTTCCCGCGGCCACGGCCTGGCCGAACAGGCGGGCTGGGGCCAGCATATCGTCGCGGGCGAAGATGGCGCGGCGTTTCATGCGAACGATGGCCGAAGCAACCTCGTCGTCGGTAACGCCGTCGCGCAACAGCCGCGCCACTTCGGCCTCGACGGCCGCCTCGAGAGCCGCAAGGTCGGTACCGTCGCGTGGGCTGGCGTAGACAGAAAACGTCTGTGGGCCCAGTCCATCGGGCGAGTATCCGGCACCCGCAGCCACCGCCAGCCCCTTCTCGACAACCAGGCTGCGGTACAGGCGGCTGGTGGTCCCGCCGCCCAGGATCTCAGCCATGACCTCAAGCGGCGAGGCCAACGTGGTGTCGCCCCATACGACGCCGGGTGCGAGCCACCGTCGGGCCCAACTCGGCTGGTCGACCCGCGGGCTCGACATTTCCAATCGCCGGGCAGCGCGCTGCGGCGGCTCCTGTCCGCGCATCGCGACCCGGTCCGGAATATCCCGCGCCGGAATCACGCCATAGGTTGCCTCGGCCATCGATCGGACTTCCGCAGCGGTCACGTCGCCGGCCACGACAAGGACCGCGTTGTTCGGCGCATACCAGGTCCGATAGAACGCGATCGCGTCGTCATGACTGAGCCGGCGCATCTCATTCTCCCAGCCGATCACCGGGATGCGATAGGGATAGGCCAGATAGGTCGCGGCGATAACCTGCTCGCCGAACTGTGCCGAAGGATCGTTGTCGGTGCGCGTGCGCCGCTCTTCCAGAATCACCTCGCGCTCGGACTCCACATCCTGCGGCAGCAACTTCAGATTCGCCATCCGGTCGGCTTCCAGCGCCATCATGCGGCCAAGCTGGTCCTTGGCGACGTTCTGGTAGTAACCGGTGTAGTCGTAGCTGGTGAAGGCGTTCTCGCTGCCTCCCACCTGGTTGATGATGCGGGAGAACTCACCCGGCGCCCGGGTCTTGGTTCCCTTGAACATCAGGTGTTCCAGGAAATGCGCGATGCCTGACTGGCCGAACGGCTCGTCGGCGGACCCAACCTTGTACCAGACCATGTGGCTGACCACCGGAACCCGGTGGTTCGGCACCACGACGACCTGGAGGCCGTTGTCGAGCGTGAAGGTTTCGGGCTCGAAGATCCCGGCCGTCGAGGGCGACGTCGCCCACACCAGCCCGATGGCAACAACAGCGGCGAACAGCGCGGAGCGCCTGGACGTACGAATCGGCACGAGATCCCTCCCGGACGGCAAAGAACAAGCTGTCACAACAGAACCGAAACGCGGCGCCGATAAGGCAACGACGTCAACCGTTGCTCGGTTTCAACGGGCGATCAGAAAAGACCGCTCAGGAATCCGCCGCGCTTGCGTTCGATGGTCGGGGTTTCGCCGGTGTCGATCGGCTGGCCAAGCGCCGAGTTCTCGCGGAGGCGCTTGCTCTCCTTGGTCGCGTCGACGAGCACGCCCGGCTCCGGTTTGTCCCGCCAGAACAGGACTTTGTCGATCGGATACTGCTCCTCGTACACGAAGCTGGCGGTCTCTTTGTTGACCAGCTGCCGGATGTTTGGATCCGCCTGGTCGAGCTGAAGTTGGTCGCGCAACGCCGACGCCCCGCCCGACGATACCGGTGCACGCGGAGCCGCCTGCACCGTCGGCCCTGACATGCTGGTACCGAACACGCTGGTGGAGCTGGCGGTTCTGGTCGGCGTCTGGGATGCCGCCCTCCGCCCAAGAATCCGCTCGGCTGCCGCATCGGTCGGCGACTGTTCCTGCGGCCTGGCTGTCCCCGGCTCCGGCGGCCGCAGGTCATAGTTCGGCGGCAACGCCAGCGGCGCGCGCGCGACAACCTGGAACTCGTCGGGAGCGTCCTTGTCGTAACCGAGAGCGCCCCGGATCTGCCCGCAACCGCCGAGCAGGGCCGAGACCGTCAATACCGCGGCAACCGCAGCGGCCTGATGTCGTGTCTTTCCCTTACCCATCGCTGGTCCGTCCTCCTTCGGACGCCCGCGCCCCGGTTCCAATCCCCAGGGCATCGAGCAGCAACAATCCGACTCCCAGGGTAATCGCAGCGTCGGCAATATTGAAGGCCGGCCAGTGCAGATCACCCCAATGGGTGTCAATGAAGTCGACCACCGCGCCGTACAGCGCCCGATCGATCGCGTTGCCGACCGCCCCGCCGATCACGAGGCCGAGCCCGGCACCGAGCACCCACCCCTCCGCGCGCACGAGCCATATCACCAACGCCACCGCTACGACGAGAGCAAATCCACCGAGCAGCCACGGCCCCCATGCCGAATCATTCGACAGGAGTCCGAAACTGACGCCCCGGTTCCAGACCGGGACCATGTTCAGAAACGGCCCCAGTGTGATCCGGGTCGGCGGGTCGAACAGCGCGTCGAGTGCCCAGACCTTGCTCACCCGGTCCAGCGCGACCGTAGCGGCGGCCAGCGTCAGACCAAGGAGAAGGGGAGCGCGACTCATCGGGCGCATCACTCCGCCGCGTCGAGAGTGGCCGAGACCGCATCGGAGCATCGCCCGCAGATCGGCTCTCCCTCCGCCACCTCCGGCAGTACCCGCCAGCAGCGCTCGCACTTCGCACCGTCGGCGAGACCGGGCGTTACCGCGACACCCGTCACTTCCGGCAGCCGATAGGCGTCACCGGGGCCGTCGCCCTCGACCAATGTTGCGCCGGACGTGATGAAGACCTCGGCCGGATCGACGCCCTGCATGCCGGCCAGCAGGTCGGCCCCGGCGTAGACCGTGGGATGGGCCTGCAGCGAGGCGCCGATGCGCTTCTCCGCCCGCTCCAGTTCGATCGCGCCGGTCACCACGCGCCGCAACTGGCGGATCTTCGCCCACTTCGAGGCCAGCGCCTCGTCGCGCCAGCCGGCCGGGATTGCCGGATATTCGCGAAGATGCACCGAATCACCCGGCCCGGTGTTGCGGGACCGCCATGCTTCTTCCGCGGTGAAGCACAGGATCGGCGCCAGCCAGGCGGTCAGGCAGTCGAACAACTGCGCCATCACGGTGCGGGCCGCCCGGCGCCGCACCGAATCCGGACGGTCGCAGTAGACCGCGTCCTTGCGGACGTCGAAGTAGAACGCCGACAGGTCGACCGCGCAGAACTGGTGGATCTGCGTGAACAGGGTGTGGAAGTCGAAATCGTTGGTGCATCGGCGGACCACCACGTCGAGTTCGGCGATCCGGTGCAGCACCCAGCGCTCCAGCTCCGGCATCTGCTCGGCCGGCAGCCGCTCGGCATCGGTGTACCCGTCGAGGGCGCCAAGCAGATAGCGCAGGGTGTTGCGCAGCCGCCGGTAGTGGTCGGCCTGGTGCTTCAGGATCTCGGGGCCGATGCGCAGGTCCTCGGAGTAGTCGGAACTGACCACCCAGAGCCGCAGGATGTCGGCGCCATACTTGTCCATCACCTCCTGGGGCGCGGTCACATTGCCGAGCGACTTCGACATCTTGCGCCCGTCCTGGTCGAGCACGAAGCCATGGGTCAGCACCGCGTCGTACGGCGCCCGTCCGCGGGTGCCGCAGGATTCCAGCAGTGACGAATGGAACCAGCCGCGGTGCTGGTCGGAGCCTTCCAGATACAGCGACGCCGGCCATGCGAGGTCGGGATCGTTCTCCAGCACGAAGGTGTGGGTCGAGCCGGAATCGAACCAGACGTCGCAGATGTCGGACACCTGCTCGTAGTCGGCCGCATCATAGTCGTTGCCGAGGAATCGCGACGGCGGCGACGCGAACCAGGCATCCGCGCCCTCGGCCTCGAATGCCTGGGCAACCCGCTCCAACACCGCCGGGTCGCGCAGCGGCTCGCCGGTCTTCTTGCTGACGAACACCGGGATCGGCACGCCCCAGGCGCGCTGACGGCTGATGCACCAGTCCGGCCGGCCCTCGATCATGCCGCGCAGCCGGGTCTGGCCGCCGGCCGGCACGAACCGGGTGTCGTCGATCGCCTTGAGGGCGGTCTTGCGCAGGTCGTTGGTGTCCATCGAGATGAACCACTGCGCGGTGTTGCGGAAGATCAGCGGCGCCTTCGAGCGCCAGGAATGCGGATAGGAGTGCTTGAGCTTGCCACGGGCGACGATGCCGCCGTGATCGCGCAGGATGGCCGCGATCTTCATGTTGTCGTCGATCACGTTCATGCCGGCGAAGATCGGCACGTGGTCGTAGAACAGGCCGTCGTCGGCAACGGTCTGCGGGATCTCCAGCCCATGCTTCTGGCCAAGCACGAAGTCATCGGCGCCGTGACCGGGAGCGATATGCACGAAACCGGTGCCCTGGTCGTCGGTCGCGAACTCGGCCGCCAGGGCCGGCACGTCGTAGTCGTATCCGTGGCTACGCAACGGATGCGCGCAGACCGTCCCGGCCAGCGCCGACCCTTTCAGCCGCGCCACCTCGGTGACCGCCTCGATTCTGGTCTGCGCCTTGAAGTCGTCGAGCAGGGCGACCGCGCAGACCAGCTTCTCACCAACCTTGGCCAAACTGTTCTCGGCAACCGCCGCGACCTCGATCACCGCGTAGTCGATATCATCGCCATAGGCGACGGCGCGGTTGCCCGGCATGGTCCAGGGGGTGGTCGTCCAGATCACCACCGACGCGCCTTCCAGCGCCGTGTGCCCGGCGGTCACGACCGGAAAGCGGACGTGGATCGTGGTCGAGACGTGGTCGTGATACTCGACCTCGGCGTCGGCCAGCGCGGTCTTCTCGACCACCGACCACATCACCGGCCGCGCACCCTTATACAGGCCGCCGTTCAGCAGGAACTTGCCGATCTCGCGCGCGATCTGCGCCTCGGCGGCAAAGGTCATCGTCGTGTAGTAGCGGTCCCACAGCCCGGTCACGCCAAGCCGGCGGAACTCCTCGCGCTGGGTCCCGATCCACTTGTCCGCGAACGTCCGGCACTCGCGGCGGAACTCGACGATTGGCACGTCGTCCTTGTTCTTGCCGCGGGACCGGTAGTCCTCCTCGATCTTCCACTCAATCGGCAGGCCGTGGCAGTCCCAGCCCGGCACATAGGCGATCTGCTTGCCGGCCATATGCTGGGAGCGGTTGATGACGTCCTTGAGGATCTTGTTCAGCGCGTGGCCGATGTGCAGATGACCGTTCGCGTAGGGCGGGCCGTCGTGCAGGATGAACTTCTCGCGGCCGGCACGCACCTCGCCGATCCGGCGATCGAGGTCGATCTCGTTCCACCACGCCTGGATCTCGGGCTCGCGCTGCGGCAGGCCCGCACGCATCGGGAACTCGGTCTTCGGCAGAAACACCGTATTCTTGTAGTCGGTCGTCATCACTGGTCCTTCCCGGGCAACCGGGTCCGGCCGGGGTCAGACCCCCAGCATCTCCCGCGCCCGCGCCGCATCGGCGGCGATCTGCGCCTTCAGTTCGTCAAGGCCGCCAAATTTCCGTTCCGGCCGGATAAAGTCAACCAGACGCACGCGCAGGCGCCGCCCGTACAGCTCGATCGACCGGTCGAACAGGTGGGTTTCCAGCAGCACGCCGCGATCATTGACCGTCGGCCGCACGCCGAGATTGGCCACGCCCGTCATCCAGGTACCGGCGCCTTCACCATCCGCCAGCGCCGCGCGCACCGCGTATACCCCCAGCTTGGGGCAGATCAACGGGCCAAGGCGCAGGTTGGCGGTCGGAAAGCCGATGGTGCGGCCACGCCGGTCACCCTCCTCGACGATCCCATCGATCTCCCAGGGAGATCCCAGCAGCGAGGCCGCGCCACGCGGATCACCCTCGGCCAGGCACTGTCGGATCCGGGACGAGGAATACACCGCTCCGTCGCTCTCATGCACCGCGGACACCCGGGTGGCGCCGAAGCCCAGATGTCCGGCGCGCTCGATCAGCATGTCCGGCGTGCCGCGGCGGCGATGGCCAAAATTGAAATCGTAGCCGACGACCACATGACGCAGCCCGAGGGTGTCATAGAGGACGTCGTCGACGAAGCTCTCCGCTGACACGTGCGCGAACGCATCGTCGAACGGCAGTTCGAACAGCACGTCGACGCCCAGTTCCTCCAGGCGAGCCGCCCGGCCCTGAGAGGTAGTCAGGCGAAACGCCGCGGCGTCCGGCTGAAAGAAGCGGCGGGGATGCGGCTCGAAGGTCAGCACGGCCAGCGGGGCGTGCAGGTCCCCGGCAATGCGCGCAGCCTCGCCGATCACCGCCCGATGGCCGAGATGAACACCGTCGAAATTGCCAATGGCCGCCACGGCACCGCGATGCAGGGGCTCGACCGCATCCAGTGAGCGCACGATCTTCATGTTCCGGCCCTAGGCGGCCGCTCGGGCGCGTACGGGAACAAGAATGAGAGCGTCCCCGTCGATCACCACGGTGCTGCCGACCTTGCATCGCGACTTGAACGACACCCGCTTCTTCTCCCGATCGATCGCCGTCACCTCCACCACGGTCAACACCGTGTCGTCGATCCGAACCGGCGCCAGGAACCGCAGGGTCTGGGAGATGTACACCGATCCCTTGCCCGGCATCACCGTTCCGAACACCTTGGATATGAACGCCGCCGACAGCAGGCCATGGGCGATCCGCCCCTTGAACATCGTGTCCTTCGCGTAGTCGTCGTCAAGATGCAGCGGGTTGTGGTCGCCCGACACCTCGGCAAAGGACTCGATCATGTCCTGCGTCACTACGCGCTCGTACTCGGCGCGCATTCCGACTTCCAGATCCTCCAGGAAGTACTGCTTCACGGAGTGCATGCCTGCCCCTCGTTGTGCGCCGCAAAATGGCGGGCGACTATAACGGCGGGCTCCACGACGAACAAGAACGCGACCGCAACAGAAAGCCGTGAACCCGCCAACTATGGATTCTGAGCCGGCGCCGGCAGCGTGACGACAAAGCAGGTATGCCTGCGCAAGCGATCGACCGACAACTGGCCCTGCCGGCTTAAGAGCAGCCCAGAGAGGACGCATATGATGGAAAGCGGCAATCCTTCAGGTGTCTCCAGCAGGGCGCCTGCATAAACCGAAGCCGTGGATTGCCGGTGACCAACGGATTGCCGTTGAACCGGTCATCGCGTGTCAGGTCAGGCACGACGAACACGTTCGGCTGCAAGATCGCGTGCGCACCGACACTTCGCATCGGATGGACACACCCGGCCGGTTCCGTGGAGAATGCCGCGCCACGAACGGGGATCCCCAACATGCCGATGACCGCCGAAGCGATCGAGACCGCCGCCCGCACCCTGCAGGACCACCGCCGCCGCGTCGTGCCGCTGCCGGCGCTGCCGGATGCCTGCCGCCCGGCGACCACCGAGGAAGGGTACGCGATCCAGCAGGCGCTGATTGATCTGCGGATCCGCGAGGGCGGCGCGCGCTCGATCGGCTGGAAGATCGGCGCCACCAACCCGGGCGCGCGCGAACTGCTGGGCGTCTCCGAGCCGTTCTTCGGCGTGCTGCTCGACAACCTCACGACCGATTCCCCGTCAAGCTTCGTAGCGGCGCAGATGTTCCAGCGGGTGATCGAGCCGGAGATCGCCGTGCTGATCGGCGCCGATCTCGATCCCGCCGACGCACCGTTCGACGCAGCGGCGATCCGCCAGGTCGCGCGCGCGGTCCTGCCAGCGATTGAAGTCGTCGACACACCGTTGTCCGCCGGGTTGAAGGCGGGCGGACCGTCGCTGATCGCCGACGACGGCAGCCACGGCCGCTGGGTCAAGGGAGCGCCGGTCGCCGACTGGCAGAACCTGGACCTGCTGGAGCACAAGGTGTCGATGGCGGTCGACGGCTCGGTGGTCCGCGAAGGCCGCGGCGGCAACGTCGACGGTGGACCGTTCGGCGCGACCGCGTGGCTCGCCACCGCGCTGGCGGCCCGTGGCCTGGGCCTCAAGGCCGGGCAGTATGTCACGACCGGCACCACCACCCAGCCTATCCCCGTGGAGGCCGGGCAGACCGTGGTGGCGGATTTCGGTATGCTTGGCCGCATCGAAATCCGTTTTAGCTGACCATCCCTTCACCGACAGGAAGCCGTCTTGACCTACTGGTTTGACCCAGACCAATTGCTGCCATTCGGCTACGAGAAACGCGCGGAGTACGCCGGCGCCGACCCGTTCCCGCACATCGTCATCGAGAACTTCCTGCCGGCCGACCGGATCGACGCCATCCTGGCGCAGTTTCCGTCTCCTGATTCACCGTACTGGCACACCAAGAACCAGCCGGACTCCCGGAAACAGGACACCACCCCGGACTACGTCGCGGAACTGAAGATGCCGCCGGTGATCCGCGAGGCGATGTGGCAGTTCAATTCCAGCCTGTTCCTGTTTTTCCTCACCCATCTGACCGGCTATCGCGGACTGACCGGTGACCCCTGGCTGTACGGCGGCGGGATCCATCAGATCCTGCCGGGCGGCCTGCTGAAGATTCACGCCGACTTCAATGTCCACGAGTTCACCGGGCTGCTGCGCCGCATCAACGTCCTGGTCTACCTGAACAAGGACTGGGACCCGGCCTGGGGCGGCGACCTCGAGTTGTGGGCGCCGGACATGAGCCGG
Organism: Thalassobaculum sp.; assembly: GCF_040219215.1. GTDB lineage: Bacteria > Pseudomonadota > Alphaproteobacteria > Thalassobaculales > Thalassobaculaceae > Thalassobaculum_A. Next base: position 270,698 of record NZ_JAVJSX010000008.1, on the reverse strand, counting down.
TGCATGCGTCGGGTAGCTCCGAACGCCGGCACCTGCGTGATCTTCAACACCAGCGCCACGTCGTATCACGGCCACCCGGACCCGCTGCGCTGCCCGGACGGCCGGACCCGCAAGTCGCTGGCGTTCTACTACTACACCATCGACCCGGACCACGACCCGCGTGCCAAGCGCACCAACACGGTTTGGAAGAAGCGTCCCGGAGAGACATTCTGAACCGGCACCCACGCGTGGTGGCGTTTGCACCGCAATGACCGACATCCTATTTTAGGGCCGTCGCGGAGGAGGATCTGAACTGATGAGCATCATGCGCTTTGCTCCCTGGATCGTGGCCGGGCTGCTGGCCGTCGGCGGCGCGGGTTGTGAAAACACGGTGCGCGGCTTCGGCCAGGACATGCAGAAAACCGGCAAGGCGATCGAAAAGGCGACCGGAACCAGTGGCGGCTCGTCGTCCCAGCCGGCCGGATCGGCGCCGGCACGGGCACCGGCTGCGTCGCCATCCCCCTCGGCAGCCCCGGCGGCGCCCACGCCGCTCAAGACGCAGTAGCCGCCGCCGATCGATCGTTGCCCCGCCGCCATCGGCGCGATACACGCACCGCATGACGACGAACGCCCCAATTCTGTTCATCGGCGGCCTTGGCGGTTCAGGAACCCGGGCGGTGGCCGGCGCCGTTGCCGAACTCGGCTACTATCCGGGTGGCTGCCTGAACGAGTCGAACGACAACCTGATCTTCACCGAGCTGTTCAAGCGACCGGACTGGCTGCGTGCCGACCCACCGGCGGGCCGGATCCGATCCCGCCTGCAGCTGTACGAATCGGTGATGACCGGGGGCGTGCGGCTTCGCCATCTGCTTCGGGCCCCGGCACTGCACCGTTTCCGCCGCGACCAGGGGGGTGGACTCGCCGACGCGCCCGATTCCATCGGCTGGATGACCAAGGAGCCGAACTGCCACATCTTTCTCGAAGCGATCCTGGAGACTTGGGCGCAGGCAGCGTTCGTCTATGTCTCACGGCATCCGCTCGACATGGCGTTCAGTGACAACAAGGGCCAGCTCGGCAACTGGTCCTGGCTGTTCGATCTCGACCCGACCGAGTGGCCGACCCGCGAAGCCGCACAGCTCGAATACTGGATCCGCACCCAGAAGCGCCTGGACACCCTGATCGCGCACTACCCGGGACGAATACTGCCACTGCGCTTCGACGACTTCGCCGAGCGTCCGGTCGAGCAACTGACCGCCTTGGTTGATGCCCTCGGTTTGCCCGTTCCGGTCGAACGCATCGTCCCGGCCTGTGCCGACGTCATCCGGCCGGAGGGCATCGGCCGGTGGCGGAGCCGTGACCTGTCGGCTTTCTCGCCCGAACAGATCGGATTCTGCCGCGACGCCGGCTGGGACGTCTGATCAGGCCCGTGGCGGGCGCGGGTCGACCGGCAGGGTGTGCGCCCAGGGTGCCGCCTGCTCGAACAGTGCCGCTGCCGACAGCAACGCCGCCTCGCCGCGGGGAGGGCCGGCGATCTGCAGGCCGACCGGCAGGCCACTCTCGGTGAACCCGGCGGGCACCGAAATCGCCGGCAGGCCGGCGCAGGTGAACGCGTAGGCCACGGTGCACCACTCGATGTAGTTCGAGAACCGGTGGCCGTTGCACTCTTCCAGATAGCGCTGTTCGATCGGGTAGGGCGGCGCCACGGTCGCCGGCGACAGCACCAGATCGTAGGTCTCGTAGAACGCCCGGACCCGGTGGTACAGCCGGCCGCGCGCCAGTTCGGCGGCGGCGATCTCTTCGGTGGTCAGCGCCAGGCCCTTCTCGATGTTCCAGATCACTTCGGGCTTCAGTTTGTCGCGATGCCGGACCAGCAGGTCCTTCTTGGACGTCGCGAACGCCATCGCCCGCAGGGTCTGGAAGATCAGTTGGACGTCGCTGAAGTCGGGACTTGCTTCCTCGACGACGCATCCGAGTTCCTCGAAGCGCCGGGCCGCCCGCTCGATGATCGTCGCGACTTCCGGGTCGACCGGGGTGATGCCGCCGAGGTCCACGCTGAACGCCACCCGCTTCGGCTTGCGCGCGGCGGCCGTCGAACCCACGAATGACTGCGCCGGCTTCTCCAGCGACATCGGGTCGACCGGACTCCACCCCGACATGGCGTCCAGCATCAACGCGCAGTCGGCCACCGTGCGCGCCATCGGCCCCTCGACCGACATGCTGCCGAACGGCAGGGCGCCGGGGCCATGCGCCACCCGTCCCGGCGTGGGCCGGAGACCGACGATGCCGCAGAAGCTGGCCGGGTTGCGCAGGCTACCGCCCAGGTCCGAGCCCGAGGCCAGCCATGCAGTACCAGTGGCGAGCGCCACCGCCGAGCCGCCGGAGGATCCGGCGCAACTCTTGGACGTATCCCAGGGATTCAAGGTTGCGCCGAACACCTCGTTGAAGGTGTTGGCGCCCGCCCCGAACTCAGGAGTGTTCGACTTCGCGTAGATCACGCCGCCCGCCGCCTCCAAGGTGGTCACCGCCACGTCGGAGCTGTCGGGCACGGTGTCGGCGAAGATCGGCGAGCCTTGGGTGGAGCGCACCCCGGCGACGTTCAGCAGATCCTTGATCGCCACGGGCAGGCCGGCCAGCACTCCGCGCTCGGCCATCGGCGTGGCGCCCAGCGTCTTGGCCCGGTCGCGCGCGCGCTCGAAGCACAAGGTCGGCAACGCGTTGACCGCCGGCTCGACCTCGGCGATCCGCACCTCGAGCGCATCGAGCAGGTCGAAGGTGGTGACCTCGCCGGACTTCAGCAGGGCAACGATCTCGGTCGCGGTCTTCGCGATCAATTCTGAGGCGGGCATGGGTCCGGTCCGGGTCGATGGCGGGACGCCCATCAAACCGCCGTCGCACCGATCAGGCAAGCAATGATCTCAGAGCGACTTCATGGATCAGCGCGGAGATCTTCAGAGTGAAATTCAGGTCGCCGTGTTGATAAACATGTCGTTTTTCGACACGATGATGACCTCGATCCTGACAAGCTGATGCACTCAGGGGAGGATGATACGATGCCGGGCACATGAGCCTCGGCAGCATTCAGGGACAAGTTCACAGAACCGATCACCGCACCGGAGTTTGATCTTCGGAGCAATCTGGAATGGTCGCGGTGTATTGTCGGATCGTTTCTGATTTCGAGAGACCGTCCGAAGAACCCATGCTGGACGTATTCCAGGGTCGCGTCGCGAACGCAACGTTGCAATGCGCCAAGCATACAGACCGGCGACGCGTCATCGCCGATCGTCGTACTTGCAACCAGAGGAGCCTCTATGTCCGATACATCAGGACTGAGCCCCGACGGGGCGGCCAATCCCATCGAGACCGACTACGAGATTGGCCAGCACAACATACAGAACAAGCTCGGCCCCTTCGGGTTCGACATCCACAATCCGGTGTTCGTGATCTCCGGGCTCACAATCGTCGCGTTCGTGTTCCTGACGCTGGCGTTCCAGAATGATTTGGGCCCGTTGTTCTCGGCGCTGCGGAGTTGGCTGACCTCGACGCTCGACTGGTTCTTCCTGTCGTCGGCGAACATCTTCGTTTTGCTTTGCCTCGCTCTGGTCGTCTCACCGCTCGGCAAGGTCCGGCTCGGCGGAACCGAGGCCACGCCCGACTACACCTATACCGGCTGGTTCTCGATGCTGTTCGCCGCCGGCATGGGCATCGGCCTGATGTTCTATGGCGTGTCCGAGCCGATCTCGCACTTCTCGTCTTCTCTGGCGGAAGGTGCTGGCTCCCCCGACAGCTGGGCGCCGCTCGCCGGAGCCGTTGGCGACCCCGAGGGCGCGCGCCGTCTCGGCATGGCCGCAACGATCTTCCACTGGGGGCTGCATCCCTGGGCGATCTACGCGATCGTTGCCCTGGCGCTGGCCCTGTTCACCTACAACAAGGGCCTGCCGCTCACGCTCCGGTCGGTATTCTACCCGATCTTCGGTGAACGCATCTGGGGTTGGCCGGGGCACATCATCGACATCCTGGCGGTGTTCGCCACCCTGTTCGGCTTGGCGACCTCGCTCGGCCTGGGTGCCCAGCAAGCCAACGCCGGCCTGGAATTCCTGTTCGGTCTGCCGGTGAGCAACCTGTCGATGGTGATCCTGATCACGCTGATCACGGCCGCCGCCCTCATATCGGTGGTGGCCGGCCTCGAGGCCGGGGTTAAGCGTCTGTCCGAGATCAACATGGTGCTGGCCATTGTCCTGCTCGGCTTCATCATCATTGTCGGGCCGACGATCGCGATCCTGACCGGGTTCTTCAAGAATCTGCTCGCCTACGCGGAGTACCTGCCGGCCCTGTCGAACCCGGTTGGCCGCAGCGACGACAACTTCCGGCAGGGCTGGACCTCGTTCTACTGGGCGTGGTGGATCTCCTGGTCGCCCTTCGTCGGGATGTTCATCGCCCGGGTCAGCCGCGGCCGCACCGTGCGAGAGTTCATTGTGTGCGTCCTGCTGATCCCGTCTGCGGTCTGCGTGCTCTGGATGACCGCGTTCGGTGGTACCGCGATCAGCCAGATCGTCAACGACGGCTACCAGGGTGTCACCGGCGCCGCGCTGGAACTGAAGCTGTTCATGATGCTGCAGGAGCTGCCGCTGGCTCAGCTCACCTCCTTCATCGGCATCATCCTGGTCATCGTGTTCTTCGTGACCTCGTCGGATTCCGGCTCGCTGGTCATCGACACCATCACCGCCGGCGGCAAGGTCAACGCTCCGACCCCGCAGCGGGTGTTCTGGTGCGTGTTCGAAGGTCTGGTGGCGATCGCGCTGCTGCTCGGCGGCGGATTGGCCGCCCTTCAGGCGATGGCCGTATCGACCGGCTTTCCATTCACCATCGTGCTGCTGGGAGCTTGCTATGCCGTGGTCAGGGGCTTGATGAGCGAGCCGCGCTGAACCACTGGATCAACGTACATGGAAAGGGCGCCTCGGCGCCCTTTCTGCGTTGAGGGTGCTGCACGCTCTCCCCAACCCATTGGATCTGGATAAGATACCGCCCGTCGCCCGCCTGCCTGTCGGAGAGGTTTCATGGTCTGGACGCGCCTGTGGCCCTGTTTTCTCCTCGCCGTCGCGCTGCTGGTCCAGCCCGGCTCCTCTTCTGCTGCCGCCGAGACGACACTGACGATCGTCGACGCCAAGGGCGAGGCGCACGACTTTCCGATCGACACCCTGCTGGCCCACCCCGATGCCGACACCATCATGGTCACCGGCGATCCGGCCTATGGCACTGATTCGCCGCGCTACCGGGTGATCCCGATGTCCAGGCTGCTTGCCGGCATTCCCGTGGAAGGCGCCGACATCCTGATGGCGACCGCGCTGGACGGCTTTGTCGCCCAGCTTCCGGCCGCCAGGGTCCTCAGCAGCGATCCGTCCGGAGCCATCGCCTATCTGGCGATCGAGGACCCGGCCAAACCCTGGCCGAACCTGAAGGGCAAGGACGTCAGCGCCGGCCCCTACTATGTCGTTTGGATCAACCCGAAGCTGTCGGGCATTGGCCCGGAAGCGTGGCCGTTCCAGACCATTCGCCTGGAGTTGAAGGAGTCGGTCGCCAAGCGCTACCCGGCAATTTTGGTCGCCGACACGTTGCCCGCCGATGCCCCGGCCCGCCGTGGCCTGGCGCTGTTCATCGACAACTGCTTCGTCTGCCACAGGATGAACGGCGGCGGCGAGGCGACGATCGGCCCCGACCTGAACCTGCCGATGAACCCGACCGAGTACTTCCAACCGGCGGTCCTGCCGCGCTTCCTGCGCGATCCATCGTCAGTGCGGCACTGGGCCGACCAGAAGATGCCGGGTTTTGCCGCCGACGTGCTGAGCGACCGGGACCTCCAGGACATTGTCTCATACCTCGCCCACATGGCGGGCCGACGATGACCCCACCATGACCTGTACCGGCATCGATCTGGTGCGTTGGGCGAAGCTGATCGGCGTCGCCGGCATCGCCCTGCACATGACGCTCGCGGCGCTGGGAAACGTCGTCGACTACGACAGCAACTGGGCGTTCGTGCAGCACGTCCTGTCGATGGACACCACGTTCAAAAGCCCAGCGCTGATGGGCCGCGCAATCACCGATCCGACCCTGCAGACCGCCGCCTATCTTGCGATCATCGCCGCCGAAATGGCGGGCGCGGCCCTGCTGTGGTCGGGATTCGTGGTGCTGTGGCGGGCTCGCACCGCCAATGCTGACGGATTTCACGCGGCCAAGGGTCTGGCGCTGTTCGCGTTGATGTGGTGCTTCGCGATCTGGACGATCGGCTTCATCGCGATCGGCGGCGAGTGGTTCGCCATGTGGCAGTCCGAGACCTGGAACGGGCAGTCGGGGGCCACCCGGTTCGCCACCGTCACCGGGATCGTCATGGTGTTCCTGGCAATTCGCGAATAGCCCGCGTCAGACCAGTTCGACCCGGTAGCGATGGACGTCCGTGCGGCAGCGGCTGAGCCGCCATTCCACCGGCACGCCGTCGAGCGAGGTTGCCAGCCGGTCGATCTCCAGCAGCGGGGTGCCGGGGGCGACCGCCAGCAGTTCGGCCTCGCGTTCGGTCGCCGCCACCGCCGTCAGCTGTTCGGCCGCCCGGTAGACGGTCACGCCGAACCGCTCCTCGTACAGCGTGTAGAGGGTGTTCGGCAGGTCGGCCGGGGCAACCTGTGCCAACTCGCCGAACAGCCGGGCCGGCAGCACCAGACGCTCGACCAGCAGCGGCCGGCCCGCAACCGAACGGGTGCGGTCGATCACCACCACCGGGGCGCCGGCGGTCAGGCTCAGCCGCGCCGCCTCCGCCTTCTCGGCCCGGCGGCGGAAACAGGCAAGCACGAGGCTGGCCGGCGTCGGCCGTTGGCCAGCCGGGTCGACCAGCCGGAAGAAATGGAACAGCGAACGCTCGGGGTCGTGCCGGCAGACGATCGTGCCCTTCCCCTGCTGGCGGACCAGCAGGTTCTCGGAAACAAGCTCGTCGAGCGCACGGCGCACCGTGCCGGGGCTGACGCCGAACGCCTCGGCCAGGCGCGGTTCGCTCGGCAGCATTTCGCCCGGCTTCCAGGTCTCGTCGATCAGGTTGCGGATCACCCGCTGCTTGACCTGCCTGTACAGCGGGCCAAGACCCGGCCTCATCCGTTCGACGTTCAACGCGCGGCGCTCCGACTTGTGCCTGTTCAATCGAGTCTTGTATAAGACCTACAAGTCTTGTACTCAACGATGATCAGCGGAACGGCCACTCAGATCGCCGGCCGCCCGATGAAGCGTCCCCGAGGAAACGTCCCCGATACCCTCCTATCGAGAGCTGCGATGACCAATCATTTCAACGTCCATCACAAGACCGATACGGTCGGCGTGATCACGGTCGAAGGCATCGAAGCCGGTCAGGACCTGACCGGCTGGATCATGGAGACCGACGAGACCATCACCCTGAAGGCGCTGGATCCGATTCCGATCGGCCACAAGATCGCGCTTGGCGACATCAAGTCGGGCGACACGGTCATGAAGTACGGCCATGACGTGGGCAAGGCGGTTGCCGCCATCGGCAAGGGCCACCACGTCCACGTCCACAACATGAAGACCAAGCGCTGGTAAGCGGGGAGAGACGGGCAATGGCCACCAAGGACAAGCTGAACTTCTGGGGCTACCGCCGTGAGAACGGCCGGGTCGGCATCCGCAACCACGTCATCATCCTGCCGCTCGACGATCTGTCGAACGCCGCCTCCGAGGCGGTCGCCAACAACATCAAGGGCTGCCTCGCCATTCCGCACGCCTACGGGCGGCTGCAGTTCGGCGCCGATCTGGACCTGCACTTTCGGACCCTGATCGGCACCGGCAGCAACCCGAACGTCGCCGCGGTGATCGTGATCGGGATCGAGCCGGGCTGGACCAAGCGGGTGGTCGACGGCATCGCGGCCACCGGCAAGCCGGTCGAGGGCTTCGCGATCGAGCAGCACGGCGACATCAGCACCATCGCCCGCGCCTCCTACCGGGCCAAGCAGTTCCTGCAGGACGCCTCGGAGAAGCTGCGCGAGGAGTGCAAGATCGAGGAGTTGTGGGTCTCCACCAAGTGCGGCGAGAGCGACACCACCTCCGGTCTCGGCTCCTGCCCGACCGTCGGCAACCTTTACGACAAGCTCGACCCGATGGGCATCACCTCGTGCTTCGGCGAGACCTCGGAGATCACCGGCGCCGAGCATGTCTGCGCCAGTCGGGCGATCAACGAGGAGGTCGGGAAGAAGTTCCTGGCAACCTGGCAGGCCTACATGGACGAGGTCATCGAGCCGCATAAAACCTCCGACCTTTCGGAGAGTCAGCCGACCAAGGGCAACATCGAGGGCGGGCTGACGACCATCGAGGAAAAGGCCTTCGGCAACCTGGAGAAGATCGGCAAGAACGTGAAGTACATCGACGTCCTGGAACCGGCCGAGGCGCCGTCCAAGGGTCCGGGCATGTACTTCATGGACACCTCTTCGGCCGCCGCCGAATGCGTGACCCTGCAGGCCGCCGCCGGGTTCGCGGTGCACCTGTTCCCGACCGGCCAGGGCAACGTCATCGGCAACCCGATCGAGCCGGTGATCAAGCTCAGCGCCAACCCGCGTACCGTGCGCACCATGGGCGAGCACATCGACCTGGACGTCTCCGGCATCCTGCGCCGCGAGATGACGCTGGACCAGGCCGGCGACGCGCTGATCAACGTGATGATCAGCACCTGCAACGGCCGTCTGACGGCGGCGGAGGCCCTGGGCCACCGCGAGTTCGTTCTGACCAAGCTGTACCGCAGCGCCTGATCGTCTGAACGACCCGGATGCGAGGCGGCATCGGCGATGCCGCCTCGCCCGCCGCCCGGGATTGTGCAAACAATGATCCGGCGGCGACCGACCGCGGGCGCCTGCTGAATTGTCCGTCCCGCGTGCGCCGCCGTACCGCGCGATCCGTCGACGAGGAGGCGAAGTCATGACCGGCAAACCGATCATCCAGGCGTTCTTCGACGAACCCACCAACACCATCAGCTATCTGGTCGCCGACCCGGCGACGGGGCAGGCCGCGGTGATCGACCCGGTGCTGGACTACGAGCACAGCGCCGGCGAGGTCGACACCCGCTCGGTCGAGACCATCCTGAAGGCTGCGGGCGACGCCGGCTTCACGATCGTCTGGACCCTGGAAACCCACGCCCACGCCGACCACCTGTCCGGCTCGCCCTACATCAAGGCCAAGACCAGAGCCAGGATCGGGATCGGCGAGCACATCAAGGACGTGCAGCGCATCTTCCGCCCTGTGTTCAACGCCGACGATCTGAAGACCGACGGCAGCGATTTCGACCATCTGTTCGCCGACGGCGAGACCTTCCGGATCGGCGACTTGGAGGCCCAGGTGCTGTACACTCCCGGCCACACCCCGGCCGACATAACCTACCTGATCGAGGGATCCGGTTTCGTCGGCGACACGCTGTTCATGCCGGATTACGGCACCGCGCGCGCCGATTTCCCCGGCGGCGACGCCCACGAACTGTTCCGCTCGATCAAGAAGCTGATGACCCTGCCGCCGGAGACCCGGCTTTTCATGTGCCACGACTACAAGGCCCCCGGCCGCGATCAGTACGCCTGGGAGACCACGGTGGCCGAGCAGCGGACCACCAACGTGCACGTGAAGGAGGGTGTATCCGAGGATGAGTTCGTGGCGATGCGCACCGCGCGCGACGCCAAGCTGTCAACGCCGCGCCTGCTGCTGCCGGCGGTCCAGGTCAACATCCGCGCCGGCCGATTTCCACCGGCCGACGCCAATGGGGTGCGCTACCTGACGATCCCGGTGAAGCTGAAAGGCGGCGCCGAGGCCGGAGCGTAGACGGGCCGCGGGCGGGTACGGAAATGACCGCGCGGGTCCTGATCGCCGGGCTATGGCACGAGACCAACACGTTCTCGCCGATCGCCACCGACCTTAAGGCGTTCCGCGCCTACCAATGGGCGGAAGGCACGGATCTGGCCACCCGTTACGCCGGCACCAACACCGAGATCGGCGGCATGCTGAAGGGCGCGGCAGCGGTGGGGTTCCAGGCAGTACCCGGCCTGTTTGCCGGGGCCATCCCGTCCGGCCCCGTCACCGCGTCCGCCTTCGAGACCCTGGCAGGACGGATCGCCGATGCGGCTCGCCGCGAACGGCCGGACGGCATCCTGCTGGCCCTGCACGGGGCAATGGTCGCCGAGGGCGTGCCCGAGGCGGACGCAGCCCTGGCTCGCAGGGTGCGCGATTGTGCCCCGGCGGATGTCCCGATCGTCGCCACCTACGACCTGCACGCCAACATCTCGCAGCCGCTGGTCGACGCCTGCGACCTGCTGATCGGCTACGACACGTTCCCGCACACCGACATGGGTGCACGCGGCGAGGAAGCGGCCGCCCGGCTGGCGGCGCTGCTGGCGACCGGGAACCGTCCCGCCAAGGTCTTCCGCAAGCTCGCGATGATCACCGTGCCGCAGACGCAGGCGACGGCCGAGCCGCCGATGGCCGCCGTCATGGCGCGGGTGGCACAGGCCGAGGCGGTCGACGGCGTGGATGTGGTCTCGGTCGCACAGGGCTTCGCCTACGCTGATGTCGACCATCTGGGCATCGCGGTCACCGGCTTTGGCAGCGACCCGAAGGCGGTGACGCGCGAGGTCGCTGCTGTCGTCGATGCCATCGAGACGGCCCGTGAACAATTCCAACCGGTGCTGGTTCCGGTGATGGAAGCCGTCGGCGTCGCGGCGGAACCGGGTACCGGTCCGGTCGTGTTGGTCGAACCCGCCGACAATGTCGGCGGCGGCGCGCCGGGCGACGGAACGGCAATCCTCGCGGAGATGGTGCGTCGCAGGGTGCCCGGCACCATCGTGATCTGGGACCCGTCAGCGGCCGCGGGCGCGCGCGGGAGGAAGCGGTTTGCCGGTCCGGTCGGCGGACGTACCCTGCCCGACCTCCACGGTGCTCCTGTGACGGTCGAAGGGACCGTGGTGTTCGACGAACCGGCCGTACGCTACGTGCGCGACGGCGCCTACATGACCGGCCAGCAGGTGCCGATGGGCGATGTCGCGGTAGTGCGTACCGATTTCGGGCTCAACGTCGTGCTGACCGGCGAACGGGTGATGCCGTTCGACGACACCCATCTACGCCGGGTCGGCATCGACCCGGCAGGCGAGCCGGCGCTGGTCGCGAAATCCGGCAGCGCCTGGAAGATCGCGTTCCAGGCGATCGCCCGCCGCGCCGTGGTGGTCGACACCGGCGGCGTCTGCGCGTCGCTGATCGAACGCCTGCCGTACACCCGTAGCGGGCCTCGGCGCTGCTGGCCCTTGAACGGGGTATGCTGACCGCATGAGTGGCGCGCCGCCGGACACATTCCTAGATTGGCGTCGACTGAAGCGGCGTCGGGTCGTCCAGCGTAGGCGATACCCTGATACGGGGCAGCCGCAGGAACGCAACCGTCCCGACGCCATGCTCTGACTGGAGTTCCAGGTCGCCGCCGTGGGCCTTGGCCAGAGCGCGTGCGATGTTCAGGCCAAGGCCAGTTCCGCCTGTGCTTCGGATCATCGTCCTGCTGGCTTGGCCAAACGGTGCCTGTGCCCTTTGCAAGTCGGCTTCAGTCATGCCGATCCCGGTGTCGCAGACCCTGATCTCGAGCCAAGCGTCGTTCAGATCAACCATGATCCTGACGTTGCCTCCGCGCCCCGTAAACTTGATGGCATTGGACAGCAGGCTGACGATCATCTGCTTCATGGCCTGCTGATCAGCCCGGACAATCACGGTCGTGGCCGCGCAGGAGACATCAATACCCGAATCGAGCGCCTCTTGCCGCAACAGCATGACACAACGCTCCAGCACGCCCTGGAGCGGCGCGCATTTGTCCCTAGGCTGGTATCGACCGGACTCGATGCGCGTCAAGTCGATCATGTCATTGATCAGCGATAGGAGATGTTCGCCATTCTGGTGGATGTAGTCGAGATACTTGATGTTCTCTTCCGAGTGCCGCGAGGGACTACGACCAGTTGCCCTCAGAATCTCGGAGAAACCAATAATGGCATTCAGCGGAGTTCGCAGTTCGTGACTGATCAAGGCCAGGAAGTCGGATTTCGCTTGATAGGCGGACTCTGCCTGTCGTCGCAGTTCAAGTTCCGCAGAAGCGTGCGCATCGGACTCGTCCCGCGCGCTGGCCAGGGACAGTGCCAGAGCCTGCAGTTGATGGTGCCTGTCGCGCAGGCATTTGATGGTCCCGTAGGCGCGAGCGATGACCAAGAAGATCAACGGGCCGATGACCGCAAGCACCGCTAGTCCCGGACCGATCAATTGCGCCAGGAGGTCGCCCCCCGGCCGTTCCGGTTGCCAATGAAGGTGCGCCAGCACCTCACCCGTGGTCGTCGACAATGGCAGGGACGCATGGGCGGAACGCGCATCTGAAGACAGTCGTAGCCGTGTGAGCAGATAATTCTCCGCAATCGAGTCGAGCTTGGCTGCGTCAAGGGCCCGGACATAGATCAACACGGTCGGCCTACTCTCCCCGCTCCCATCGTCGCGACCGTCTTGATTCTGCACGGGAGCGGCGGCTGCCATCGCCGCCGCGCCGTCGAGCAAGACGAAGCCCGATCTCACGCGTTCAGGTGGTGCGCCTTGACTCTCTCGCGCCGCTTGGATCAATGGGCGAAGCCCGGCAGTGACCCGATCGGTCAGTTCGCCGGGGAAGCGTTCGCCCTCGATCATCTGGTAGATTGCCCGGTCTCGCCCGTCGACCACGAACGTCGCGTCCATGGCGAGGTTTTCGTACGCCCACCTGCCAATGTTCTCCGTTGCCCAGGTCTCGTTGACGTTGAGCACCAGGTTCTCGACCGCATCGTCCCAGACCGCGTAGTCCCTGACGTACCCGGCTATCGCCAACATCTCGACGCTCAAGACGCTCTGGGCGAGATGCTCTGATGCCTTGAGCGCCAACTCATTCTGGCGGTGCGCCGCGTATGCCAACAGAACCGCTATCACCGCAAGGAACACGATGATCAGGAATCCGAGCGGTGCGAGGGAGCCGGAGAGCGAGGGTCTCGCGGTCCAAGGATCGTCGAGTGGAACTAGGGTCTCGGCCCTGGAAGCGGGAACGTCAGACTGCAAGTGATCTGCCCAATCGTTTGCGCGGGAGGCCGAGTTGCGGCAACGCCGGATGAAACCCCTTCGGTTACAGATTTTGCATAATTTCTCTAACAATACATTAAAATTGGAACTTCATTTTCTGATATGCCTTGAAATGATCAGCACAAACGCCGATCAGCATCGTGTTCGCAACCCCTGAGAATCCCAGGCGCGATGCGGTCACGACCGTCGTAGGTGTGTGGATTGGAATCGCGGCAAAGGTCGTCGGGACGTGCGACGATGCGCACCGCCGGTAGGCGCGCACGATCTCCCCCTGTTGCCCGACGTCTACTCAAATCCAAGACATCGGCCGACGTCATTCAGAACATCGTGCTGACCGGCGAATAAGCGACGCCGTTCGGCGACATCTCTCCCACCCGCGAATGCGAAGAAGTCCGTTCGAGCCGGATCCCCAACGCCGCGCCTGCCGTCAGCTGGCCGGCCGCCGGTTCAGACCTTGGCGGCGTCGCCGATGTTGTCGACGCCCCGTTCCTCCAGCACCGTCGTCAGCCAGTTCGGGTCCATCTCCGGAACCGAGGACAGCAGCAGATCGGTGTAGGGGTGGTGCGGCGGCTGGAACATCTCGATCTTCGATCCCTGCTCGACCACCTTGCCACGACGCATCACCACGACCTCGTCGGCGATGGCGCGAACGGTCGCCAGGTCATGGGTAATGAACATGTAGGCGAGGTCGAGCTCGCGCTGCAGCTTGTCGAGCAGCTTCAGGATGCCTTCGGCGACCAACTGGTCGAGGGCCGAGGTCACCTCGTCGCAGATGATGAAGCTTGGATTGGCCGCCAGGGCCCGGGCGATGCCGATCCGCTGCTTCTGTCCGCCCGAGAGTTCGGGCGGGTAGCGGTTGTAGTACTGCGACGGCTCGAGCTCGATGAGGTCGAGAAGCTCGTCAACCCGAGCCTTGAGGGCAGCACCCGACAGCCCGCCGTAGAACTTCGCCGGCCGGCCGATGATCTCGTGGATCCGCACCTTGGGATTCAGCGCGGTGTCGGCCATCTGGTAGATCATCTGGGCCTGACGGAGCTGATCCTTGGTGCGGTCTCGGTAGCTCGTCGGCAGCTCGGCGCCGTTGAACAGCACCTTGCCCTTGGTCGGTGGCAGCAAACCGGTGATGCAGCGCGCCGTCGTCGACTTGCCCGAGCCTGACTCACCGACCACGGCGACCGTCATGCCGGCATGGATGTCGAACGAGACATCCTCCAGCACCTTGGTCGGCCCGTAGGCGGCGTCGATGTTCTGCACCGATACGACCGGCACGGCATCGCCCCCCGGCCTCGATTTCTGCTTGCGCTTGAAGCTTCTGACCGCCCAGAGACTCCGCGTGTAGTCCTCCTTCGGGTTGTCGAGCATCTCTTCCGTCGAGGATTCTTCGACCTCGTCGCCCTTCAGCAGCACCTTGATCTTGTCCGCCATCTGGGCAACGACCGCGAGGTCGTGGGTGATGTAGATCGCGGCGGTGTCGAACTGGTCGACGATGTCACGGATCGCCGCCAGGACCTCGATCTGGGTGGTCACGTCCAGGGCGGTCGTGGGCTCGTCGAAGATGATGAGGTCGGGCCGGCACGCCATCGCCATCGCCGTCATCGCCCGCTGAAGCTGGCCGCCGGAGACCTGGTGCGGATAGCGAAAGCCGATCTCCTGCGGATTGGGCAGGCGAAGGCGGTGGTAGAGCTCCATCGCGTCTTCCTGGGCCTGGGTCCGTTTCCGCATCCGGTAGTGCAGCGGCGCCTCCACATGCTGCTCGATCAGCGTGTGGGCCGGGTTGAAGGAAGCGGCGGCAGACTGCGCGACATAGGCGATCCGCGAGCCCCGAAGGACGCGGAGCTCCGTCTCCGTCGAGGTCGTCAGTTCCATCCCGTCGAACTCGATGGACCCGCCGGAGATCCGGCAGCCATCCCGGGCGTAACCCATTGCGGCAAGGCCGATGGTGGATTTCCCGGCTCCGGATTCGCCAATGAGGCCGAGCACTTCGCCGCGGTTCAGCGACAGGCTGACGCCGTGGACGATTTCGATCCACTTTTCGTCGGAATAGCCCTCGATGCGGAGGTCCTTGACGTCGAGCAGCAAGCTCTTCTTGGATTGATCTGCCATGTCGTCACTCCTTCAGGCCGGCCGAACGCCAAAGCATCCAGTCCACGACGAAATTTACCGCAACAGTCAGTAGCGCGATCGCACCGGCGGGGATCAACGGAGTGATCTCGCCGAACGAGATCAGCGTCGCGTTCTCGCGCACCATCGAGCCCCAGTCTGCGGTCGGTGGTTGGATGCCCAACCCGAGGAAGGACAAGCCGGCAATCAGCAGAAACACGAAGCAGAACTCGAGCCCGAACTCCGCGATCAGCGGCGCCGTGGAGTTCGGCAGGATCTCCTTGCGGATCAGGTACAGATCGCCCTCGCCGCGAAGCCGTGCCGCCTCGATGTAGTCCATCACCACGATGTTGCCGGCCACCGCACGGGTCAGGCGGAACACCCGCGGCGCATAGATGATCGCGACGATGATCACGAGCACGATCAGGTTGGTACCGAAGATTGAGAGAAGAAGCAGCGCGAAGATCAGCGACGGGATCGACATGATCACGTCAGCCGCCCTGCCCATCACCTGGTCGAGGGTGCCGCCCTTGGTTGCCGCGAGCAGCCCCGCGAAGGCCCCCAGGAAGAACGCCAGAAGGGTCGCGCTGAGCGCGAGGCCGACGGTGTTCCGCGCGCCGTAGACGATTCGGCTGAACATGTCGCGGCCGAGTTGGTCCGCACCGAGCAGCATGTTTTCGTCCGCCGGCGCAAAGGCGGACGCGATCACCTCCGCCTCGCCGTGCGGCGCGATGATCGGGGCGAAGATTCCCGTGACCGCGTAGGTGAAGATCACGAACATCCCGAAGGAGGCGGTCAGTGGCGCGGTTCGGAGCGCTTTGGAGATCTCCTTACCGGCGATGTTCACCAGGAATTCCCGGAAGCAGTAGGCCGTGCCCGCCGCGAGAGCGAGCGCGCCGGCGAGCAGCGTGATTGTCCACAGCGTCGACTCACCGCCGACGATGCCCGCCACGAAGGAGACCAGGGTCAGGGTGAACAGCATCATGAAGGCGGACCGGCGACCGTAGAAGGCCGCGAGGCAGGAGGCGCCGATCAGGAGCGCGTAGTAACCGATGACGAAGTAGTTCATGTCCACGCCCTCACTTCGGATGCCGGAGGCGCGGATTGGTCAGGATCGCCCCGATGTCCGCCGCGAGATTGAGAAGGATGAAGGTCGCCGCGAAGATGAGGCAGACCGCTTGAACCACCGGGAAGTCGCGTTTGCTGACCGCGTCGACAAGGAGCTGTCCGATGCCCGGATAGACGAAGACGACCTCGACGAGGACCACTCCGGTGATGAGATAGGCCAGGTTGAGCGCAACGACGTTGATGATCGGCGCCCAGGCGTTCGGCAGGGCGTGCCGCACGATCACCTTCCAGGCGGGTGCGCCCTTGAGGCGCGCCATCTCGATATAGGGCGAGGACAGCAGGTTGATGATTACCGCCCGGGTCATCCGCATCATGTGTGCCGTGACGACAAGCACCATGGTGAGCGCCGGCAGGAACGTGCGATGCAGCAGGTCGGGTATGCTCATCCCCTGGGAGAGGCTTGCGATCGCCGGGAACAACGGCGCCTTCACGGCCAGGTAAAGGATCAGGATGTAGCCGAGGAAGAATTCCGGCGACGAGATCGAGGTCAGGGTCAGCACGTTCGCGACCCGGTCGAACATCGTGTTGCGCAGGAGCGCGACCACGACGCCCAGCACGATCGCCAGCGGAACCGCGATGACGGCGGCATAGCATGCGAGGAACAACGTGTTGAGGAGGCGCGGCCCGATCTTGTCGGTCACCCGCTCGTCGGACGTCAGCGAGAACCCGAAATCGCCGGTGACGGCACCGCCCAGCCAACTGAAATAACGGACCGGCGCCGGCTGATCGAGACCAAGCTTCTCCCGCATCGCCGCCACGTTCTCGGCGGTGGCGCCCTGCCCCAGCACCGCCTCGGCGACATCGCCTGGCAGCAGTTCCACAGCGCTGAAGATGAGGACCGAAATTACGAGGAGGGTGACGAGGCCCAGCCCGAGGCGTTTGAGGATGATGGTCGCAACGTCGCCCACGATTTCCCTCCGGTTGCTCCGCCTTGCAGGCGGCGTTTTTGTTGGTCGTGGCGGAACCGCGGCGGTGGAAGGCAATGCTTCCGACCGCCGGAGCCCGCGTAACCGCGCCGCCCCAGGGCGGCGCGGTCTCTAGTTATGTCAGGCGAACCACCAGCGGCTGGGCGCCCGGGCGCCGTCGCACGCCCAGCTGGCGGCCAGATCCGGGCCATGCATCACGTTCTTGCCTCGTGCGAAGACGAAGTTGTTGAAGAACGGGATGATGGTCCCACCGTCGTCGCGCATCAGCAGGCTCATCTCATGATACATCTCGGCGCGCCGGGTATCGTTGAGCTCGGACTTGGCCTGCAGCAGGAGTTCGTTGAACCGCGGATTCTTCCAACGGCTCTCGTTCCAGGCGGCGTCGTCCTTGTAAGCCAGCGTGAACATCACGTCCGGCGTCGGGCGTGATCCCCAGGATACGGCGGTGAACGGCTTCTTGAGCCAGACATCCGAGTAGTACCCGTCGTTCGGCTCGCGCACGACCTTCAGGTTGATGCCCGCGGCCTTCGCGTGCTCCGAGTACAGGACGCACATGTCCACCGCGCCTGAGAACACGCTGTCCGCGGTGTGGATGCTCACCGACAAACCCTCGGCCCCAGCCTTCTTCAGCAGCGACTTCGCCTTGTCCGGATCATACTCGCGCTGCGGGATTTCGGCCGGGAAGTACGGCTGCACCGGGGCGATGTGGAAGTCGTTGCCCATGGTCGCGGCGCCGAACGCGATCTTGTCGATGATCTCCTGACGGTTCATCGACAGCTTCAGCGCATTGCGGACGTCGACATTGTCGAAGGGGGCCGTGTCGCAGAACATCGGCATGGTGATCGCAGCGCTGGACGGCACGTTGTCCACCTTGATGTTCGGCGAGCGCGGCAGGAGCGCCAGGGTCTTCAACTCGACCAGAGAGATGCAGTCGACATCGCCGGTAACCAACGCCGTCTGACGGGCGTTCGGATCGTTCAGGACGATCATCGTGACCTTGTCGAACCAGGCGCCTTCACCGTGCCAGCCGTCGTGCCGGCTGAGGGCCCAGCTCACGCCGAACTCGCCGTCGTCGATCTTGTAGGGGCCGGAGCCGTCACCCGACTTCCAATCGATCGTACCGTCGGCGTTCGCCGGGCAGATCGCGAGGTGATAGTCGGTCATCAACCAGGGCAGGTCGGCGTTGCCTCGTGCCAGCTTGAAGGTGACGGCGTGGTCGCCGTCGGCGACGATGTCGGTCACGTCGGTCAGCAGCGACTTCGCCGCCGATGTCGTAGCGTCGCCCCGGTGATGGTTCATCGACGCGACAACGTCGGCCGCCTTAACCGGCTTGCCGCTGTGGAAGCTCGCGTTCTTGTTGAGCATGAACGTCCACTCGGCAGCGTCCGGGGTGGCCTTCCACTCGGTGGCGAGATCCGGACCGAGCGAATTGTCCGGATTGATCATCGTCAGATAGCTTCGGTACTGGTGCGCGAGAAAGATCATCTGGCGCGTGACGTATGTCCCGGGGTCATGCGTGTCAGACGTGTTGCCGTCGTGGATCCCCCATCGGAAGGTCCCGCCCTTCTTTGGGGCTGCGACCGCCGAGCCGGCCCAAAGCCCGGTCGCCGTTGACGCGGCAAGTCCCGCCGCCATTGAGTATTTTATGAATTCCCGTCTCGGAATTTTACCTTCCCGAGCCATTTCTTCGATATTTGCCATGAGTCCTTGACTAATCTTTTTAGTCATGACGCCTCCTTTTCATAGAATTAACATGGGGCATTATAGGCCCCATTCTCGTGCTGGAATTCTGTCCGGTTCGTATTATTCCAAGGTTACATCTTTATGCTGATTCGTCAAAACCCTACAAAATCCAATGTTTTTCAGGATGCTTAACTCCCCCGCTTGAGACCGCAGCGCGTCCCGGCCGGCCTCGATCGCTCACGGGACTGCCCGCCAAGCCGTCCGGTGAATACTTTGGGTTGATCCGCTCCGCTTGATATCGGCATCAGCTCGCTCAAGATGGCGACGTCCATGAGCGGACCGGCTAACATGCGGCTCTCGTGGGGCGGGTATCGGTGCACCGTGCCGCAGCGAGGGAGCGCGATTTCATGACCAGGCAATCCGCCACCGAGCGCGTCGACGTTCTGATCGTCGGCGCCGGGATCTCCGGGATCGGAGGCGCCTACCACCTGCGCCAGCACAACCCGGACACCAGCTTCGTCATCCTCGAAGCGGAGGAAAGTTACGGCGGAACCTGGTGGACCCACCGGTTCCCCGGCATCCGGTCGGACAGTGACCTGCACACCTTCGGCTACAGCTTCAAGCCGTGGGTCGGGCCGCCAATCGCGACCGCCGAGGAGATCCGCTCCTACATGGGCGAGGTGATCGACGAGAACGATCTGGCGCGGCATATCCGCTACCGCCACAAGATCCTGAAGGCCGACTGGTCCCACGAAGACAGCCGCTGGGTCGTCGAGGCGGCCCGAACGGACACCGGCGAGACCGTGCGCATCAGCGCCGGTTTCCTGTGGATGTGCCAGGGCTACTACCGGCACAATCAGGGCTACACCCCGCAGTGGGAGGGCATGGCCGACTTCAAGGGCACGATCGCCCACCCCGAGACCTGGCCTGAAGACCTCGACTATGCCGGCAGGAACGTCTTGGTGATCGGCTCGGGTGCCACCGCGGCTACCGTGGTGCCGGCGATGGCGGGGACCGCCGCGCACGTAACCATGCTGCAGCGCTCGCCAACCTTCTTCCGCACCGGCCGCAACGCCATCGAGATCGCCGAGACGTTGCGGGAGTTGCAGGTCGACGAAACCTGGATCCACGAGATCACCCGGCGCAAGATCCTGTTCGACCAGGCCGCATTCACAGACATGTGCTTCGAGAAGCCCGATGCCGTGAAGAACGACCTGCTGGGGAACGTTCGCGCCTTGCTCGGACCGGACTACGACGTGGAAAAACACTTCACGCCGTCGTACCGGCCCTGGCGCCAGCGCATCGCCTTCGTGCCCGACGCGGACCTGTTCAAGGCGATCGCCGACGGCAGGGCGTCGGTGGTGACCGACGAGATCGACCGCTTCACGGAGACCGGCATCCGGCTGAAATCCGGCAAGGCCCTGGACGCCGACATCATCGTGACCGCGACCGGCTTCAACATGAGCATGATGGGCGACATTGCCTTCACCATCGACGGCCAGCCGCTCGACTTCCGCGACACGGTCACCTACCGCGGGACCATGTTCACCGGAGTCCCGAACCTCGCCTGGGTGTTCGGCTATTTCCGGGCGAGTTGGGCTCTGCGCAGCGAACTGGTTGCCGAGTTCGTGTGCCGGCTGCTGAACCACATGAAGGCGACCGGCGCGACGAGCGTAGAACCGGCGCTGCGGCCATCCGAGCGGGACATGCCGCGGTTGCCCTGGATCGATCCGGAGAACTTCAACCCGGGCTATCTGACGCGCGCGATGGACATCCTGCCGAAGCGCGGCACCACCCCGGAATGGCAGCACACCCAGGACTACTGGCGCGAGAAGGACGCCTTCCCGGCGATCGACCTGGAGGACGAGGTGTTCGTCTACCGCTGGAGCGAACGCTCCGAGGTAGCCGCCGAATAGGAGGGAGCGCCTGTGCGCTATTCGGCGAGGTCGCGCATGACCCTGATCAGATCCGACTTGCCCTCGAAGCCGATTCCCGGAAGGTCCGGCATGACGATGTGGCCGTCTTCGACACGCACCGAATCCGGGAATCCGCCATAGGGCTGAAACAGGTCGGGATAGCTCTCGTTGCCACCAAGCCCGAGGCCGGCGGCAATGTTCAGCGACATCTGGTGCCCGCCATGGGGAATGCAGCGCGACGCGGACCATCCATGTCCGGCGAGGACGTCCAGGGTGCGCAGGTACTCCACCAGCCCATATGACAGCGCGCAATCGAACTGCAGCCAGTCGCGGTCGGGCCGCATGCCGCCGTAGCGGATCAGGTTCCGGGCGTCCTGGTGGGAGAACAGGTTCTCACCGGTCGCCATCGCTCCGGGATAGAACTCCGCGAGCGCCGACTGCAGGGCGAAGTCGAGAGGATCGCCGGGCTCCTCGTACCAGAACAGCGGGTAGCCGCGCAGCATCTTGGCGTAGGCGATGGCGGTCTCGAGGTCGAAGCGCCCATTGGCGTCGACCGCCAGTTGGGCCTCCGAGCCGATTTCCTCAAGCACAGCCTCGATCCGGCCGCGATCCTGGTCGATCGAGGCGCCGCCGATCTTCATTTTGACGACGTTGTAGCCACGGTCCAGATAGCCGCGCATCTCCGACCGGAGAGCGGAGTTGTCCTTGCCGGGATAGTAGTAGCCGCCGGCCGCGTACACGAAGACGCGTGGATCCGCGTCCCGGCCCTGCTTCTCCGCGAGCAGGCGGAACAGGGGCTTGCCGGCGATCTTCGCGACCGCATCCCAGACCGCCATGTCCAGCGTTCCGACCGCAACGGAGCGCTCGCCGTGGCCGCCGGGCTTCTCGTTCGCCATCATCGCCGCCCAGACGCGGTGCGGGTCGAGGTTGCCGCCGTCGTCATCCAGCAGGCTGGCCGGATCGGCGTCGACGACCCGGTCCCGGAACCGCTCGCGGATCAGACCGCCCTGGCCATAGCGTCCGTTGGAGTTGAAGCCGTAGCCGACGACCCGGCGACCGTCGCGCACCACGTCCGTCACCACGGCGACCAGGCTGGTGGTCATCTTCGTGAAGTCGATGTAGGCGTTCCGGATCGGCGACGAGATCGGCTTGGTGGTCTCGACCACATCGACAATGCGCATGGGTGTCTCCTCGGTACGACGGCGTTGTCGGGTCGACCACCGCGACCCGCATCGACGCAACAGCATGAAGGGCTTCGGTGCCCGGGACGCAGGAACCGGTCCGGCTGAGTTCACGGATTCCCGTCTAGATCCTTATCCGGGCAGCGTCCATCGCTATCCGAACGGCAAGCCCACGTAATTCTCGGCGAAGGCGTGGGACGCCGCCTCGGAACCCGTCAGGTAGTCCAGTTCGGCCAGTTGCAGCCGGCGTGCGAACGGCTCGGCGCCGTCGTAGCGGTGCAGTTGGGCGGAGAACCACCAGGAGAAGCGCTGGGCCTTCCACACCCGCTTCAGGGCGCGCTCGGAGTAGCTGTCGATCCCGGCGCTCGATCCGTCGCGGAAGTGTTCGGCGAAGGCCTCGGCCAGCACCCGCACGTCGGCGACCGCCAGGTTCAGGCCCTTGGCGCCGGTCGGCGGGACGATGTGGGCTGCGTCGCCGGCGAGGAACATCCGGCCGAAGCGCATGGGCTCGGCCACGACGCTGCGCAGCGGCGCCACGCTCTTCTCGATCGACGGACCGGTCTCGATGGTCGCCGCCGCCTCGGGGCCGAGCCGGGTTTTCAGTTCGTCCCAGATCCGCTCGTCCGGCCAGTCGTCCAGCTTCACGTCGAGGTCGCACTGGATGTAGTAGCGGCTCAGGGCATGACTGCGCATCGACGCCAGCGCAAAGCCGCGGTCGTGGCTGGCGTAGATCAACTCGTCCGACACCGGTTCAGTCTGCGACAGGATGCCGAGCCAGTTGAACGGATAAACCCGCTCGTAGGTGCGGATGCGGCCCGCCGGGACGCTCGGCCGGCAGACACCGTGGAAGCCGTCGCAGCCGGCGATGAAATCGCAGTGCAGTTCCTGCGGGCCGTCCGCGGTGCGCCAGCGAATGCTTGGCGTGTCGCTGTCGAAACCGTGCACGCTGACCTCGTCGGCCTCGTAGACGATGGTGCCGCCGGCCGCCAGCCGGGCCTCAATCAGGTCCTTGGTGACTTCAGTCTGGCCGTAGACGGTGACGCTCTTGCCGGTCAGCGCGGCGAGATCGATGCGGTGGCGGGCCCCGTCGATGGCGATCTCAATGCCGCCATGGACCAGCCCCTCGCGTGCCATCCTGGCGCCCAGCCCGGTCTCGGCCAGCAGGTCGACGGTGCCCTGCTCCAGCACGCCGGCGCGGATCCGGCCCTCGACATAGGCACGGCTGCGGCGCTCGACGATGACGCTGTCGATGCCCTGGCGGTGCAACAGGTGGGACAACAGCAGCCCAGCCGGCCCGCCGCCGACAATCCCGACCTGTGTGCGCATGGCGTCTTCCCCCTCGTCCCGGTTCCGCGTCGCCGGCCGGAACGGATCGACGCCGGGAACGTTGCTTGTCCGACCGATATCATCCGACAAGGAGCGAGGCGATGGGAATAGAAGTCAGCGGTCTGTTGGGCCTGATCATACTGGCGCTGGACATCTGGGCGATTGTCAGCGTGGTCGGCAGTTCCACCTCGACCGGTGGCAAGGTGCTGTGGATCCTGTTGATCCTGGTGCTGCCGATCCTGGGCCTGATCATCTGGTTGGTCGCCGGGCCCCGGCCGGTCAGGGCGTGACCGACCGGGATCCGACAGTGTCGTTCAGGCGTGCCTCAGCTCACTTCGGCTGCGGCACATAGCGCAGATACGGCTTCTCGGTGCGCCAGCCGCCCGGGAACTTGGCCTTGGCGGCCTCGTCGTTCAGCGACGGCACGATGATTACCTCGCCGCCGTGCTTCCAGTTGACCGGAGTGGCCACCGAATGCTTGGCGGTAAGCTGCAGCGAGTCGACGACCCGCAGGACTTCGTCGAAGTTGCGGCCGGTGCTGGCCGGGTAGGTCAAGGTCAGCTTGATCTTCTTGTCCGGCCCGATCACGAACACCGTGCGCACGGTCATGCTGTCCAGCGCGTTCGGGTGGATCATGCCGTACAGGGTGGACACTTTCCGGTCCTGGTCGCCGACGATCGGGTAGTTCGGCAACGTACCCTGGGTTTCCTCGATGTCCTTGACCCATACCCGGTGTTCGGTGACCGGATCGACGCTGACCGCCAGGATCTTGACGTTACGCTTGTCGAATTCCGGCTTCAGCTTCGCCATGTAGCCGAGCTCGGTGGTGCAGACGGGCGTGAAATCCTTGGGGTGCGAGAACAGGATGCACCAGCCGTCGCCGATCCATTTGTGGAAGCTGATTTCGCCTTCGGTGGTGTCGGCGGTGAAGTCAGGCGCGGTATCGCCCAGTTGTAATGCCATGGTTGATCCTCCCATGTTGGTGGCCGATCCATAAGGACGGTTGAAGCTCGGCGGGCAGCCTAACGCCGTTCGTCGGCAAGGGCATCCCCCTCGATCGTCCCGGCAGATATGCGACCGCAGGCTCCGCTTTTCGAGAGGTGCAATGAACGAACGTCAATCCGTTGGACCGGTCCTGCTGGCGCGAGGCGCCGACGCGCAGGCCTGTCGGATGGCGGCATTGCTGGTGGTCCCTGGCGATAACGAGCCGCCGCCGCTGATACCGGCCGACACCGAGGGCGTGCGACCGACAGTGCTCTGCCGCGCGGCGGGCCGAACGGTATGGCGTTACGACTTCGCGCTGCCGGCACGTCCCGATGCCGTCTACCGGCTTGGCGACGAGATCTATCCGGTGGTCGCCGATCTGACCGGCGACGCCCGGATCGCCTACGTCTCATGCAACGGCCAGGAGGAAGGCGACCACCGGCGCCCGCTCGACGAACGCAACGCCATGTGGTGCCGGTTGGCGGACGAGCACGATCGCGCTCCGTTCGGGCTTATGCTGCAGGGCGGCGACCAGCTGTATGCGGACGAGGTGCTGACCGTTCACCCGGTTCTGCAGCGTTGGTCAAAGTGCCGAACGGCCCACAAAGCCCGGCACGAGTTCACCGACGGGGCCCGCGAAGCGGCGGAGCGGTTCTTCGTCGAGCGCTACCTCACGCTGTACAGTCAGCCGGGCATTGCCCACCTGTGCGCACGGGTGCCGTCGCTGATGATGTGGGACGATCACGACATCATCGACGGCTGGGGCAGCCATCCGGCGGCGACCCTGGACAGCCCGGTCGGCCAGGGCCTTTTCGCGGTCGCGCGCCGGGCATTTGCGGTGTTCCAGCTTGGTCTGACCGACGACGAGATCGACGCTGCCGGCGACACGTTCGGCTTTGCCGCGCGGTTTCCCGGCTTCACGGTGGTCGCCCCGGATCTACGCTCCGAGCGGCGGCCGGACCGGGTTATGGGGCCTGCCGGCTGGGCGGTGTTCGAGCGATCCCTAACGGCCGATCGACCCGGCGACCGGCTGTTTCTGATGTCGAGCGTACCGGCGCTCGGCCCGCGGCTGAGCTGGGTCGAGCGCCTGATGACGATCTTCCCGGGCATCCGAAAGTACAAGGACGACCTGCGCGACCAATGGCAGAGCCGGGCGCACCGGAAGGAATGGCGGCGTTTCCTGAGAACCCTGGAGACGCATTCGGAGCGGCACACATGCGGGATCACGGTGCTGTCCGGCGAGATTCATCTGGCGACCCGGGGCGAGATGCCGTTCCGGAACGGGATCGTGCTTCACCAACTGGTGGCGTCCGGCATCGCCCATCCCGCACCGCCGCGTCCCTACGCCTTCGGGCTTGGGCTGCTCGCGGCCCTGGGCGAGGATCCGCTTCCGGACCAGCCGGTCCGCCTGCGGCCGCTGCCGGGTCGTTCCTGGATCTACAGCGCCGAACGCAATTACCTGGTGCTGGAGCGCACCGGCGATGCCTGGCAGGCGTTCTGGGAACTGGAGGTGAGCGGCCGCACGCCCGGCCTGCCGCTATAGACCCCGGCCGCCGCTGCCGACCCACAAATACCTGTTGCCAAACCCTGGAATTGGCACAACGCTCACGCGTGAAATGGGTGTCCTGATACCCAAAGACCGCCCGTTCGATATCCGTCGATCAAGAGCGGGCAACGGGCTGGCGGGTTTCCGGTCGACACATTGGTGGAGGCTACGTTGAGCATGAACCCCGCCCCGCGACAGACCCTCCCGTATGACTCGGCAACCATCGCCTTCCACTGGCTCACCGTTGCGCTGGTGCTGGCGCTGTTTACCCTGGCCACGTTTCCCGGGATCGTGAAAGGATCGATCGATCTGCACAAGACCCTCGGGTTTACGGTGTTCGCGCTGGTGGTGCTGCGCATCCTTTGGCGCGTCACCTTCGGCCGCAAGCGCAGGCCCGACCCGTCCGAGCCGATGCTCCTGCACCTCGGCGCCAAGGCGGCACACGTTGCGCTGTATGCCCTGCTGCTGAGCGCGCCGGTCCTGGGGTGGCTGTACCTGGAAGCCAAGGCGATCGACGTGCATCCCTTCGGGCTGAAAGCGTTGGAGATGCCTAGCGTTCTCTACTACGACCGTGAACTGGCGATGGCGATCTACGGCTGGAAACAGGTGGTAGTTTACTCCCTTCTGGGCCTGATCGCGGTCCATGCCATTGCCGCCATCGTCTACCACTCGGTCATCCGCAAGGACGGTGTGCTGAACGCCATGCTGCCGCGTCGCTGGCGGCGCGATGCCGAGATCTGACGCCTTGGCACGTTGGCGCGGCCGGAAACCCGCGGCCGCACGAGAGGAACCAAAGCCCATGCGCCTGAACCTCTTCTCCCGTAAGCACCCGCGATCCTTCGGTTTCTGGATTGTCGGTATCGTTGTGGCGGCGGTCGGCTTCGCTCCGCAGGCCGCCGAAGCCCAGGCGCCGTTCGACGTGAACAAATTCGCAGCCGAACTGGCGGCTTCGCTCGCCAAATCCTGCCCGATGGCGTCGCCTGGCGACATTGCGGCGCACGAGGCTTGCCGCGAGGGCATCGGCACCGGAGTCGAGGCCAGGATGCGCAACGACTTCCTCCTGTTTGGCGGGCAACAGTCGGAAAAGCGCTGGATCAAGGACAAGAAGACCTCGGTGTTCCGCGGCGACCTGTACCAGGACATGTACATGTCGCTGTACATGTACACCGGCGAGTTCAGGGTGCAGCAGGCCCCTGACGGCCTCACGACCATCGGGGTCCAGGCATACTTCCGCAACCAGCTGCCGCCGGGGCGCTATCCGTATCCGTTCTGGCACGCGCCGGCAAAGTGGGAAGCGTACGAGACCGCGAACGAGTTGCGGTTCCGCATCGACGGCAACGGCAAGGTGGTCTTCGCCTACCGGGCCAGCGTCGGTTCCGACGCGAACCGCGGGCCCTATGTTCACGTCGAGCACCCGACCTTCCTGGGCGAATGGATGTGGCGCGACGACAGTGGCGGCGCGCAGCCGGTGGTGACGCTGTTCTCCGAGATGTACAGCCAGGACAACCCCAGCCTGCCGTTGCTCGACGACGCCTACCGCAAGATGGCGATCAACTTCCGCGACGCCGACTGCACCGTCTGTCACATGCCGGAGGGGCATCGCAAGATGAACAAGCTGACCCTTCTGCAGACTCCCTATCATGCGGTCAGCGCGATCGACGCTGTGCTCGACGAAGTGCGCTCTGGCAAGATGCCGGTGGACGACTACAACGACCCGAAGCCTCTCCCGCCGAAGCTGAAGGCCGACCTGCTGACCAACGGCGAGGCGTTCAAGCAACTCATCGCGAAAGCCGATGCCTGGGAGGTGACGAACAACCGTCCGAAGGCCCGGAAGGCGCCATCGCAATAGCCCCGCGTCGCTGACGTTTGCGTGTGTGGTGTCAGTGTTCGGTTACCCCGACGCCGATGTCGACGAACACGAAACCGGAGACTGCCGGGAACGTCCGCAACCGAGGCGGTTCGGCCATGCCGAGCTTTGGCTCGAGCGGTGTGTTGCAGCAGATCAGCTGGCAAGGCACGGATGGATCGGCGGACGTGGCGACCGGCAGGTTGACGCATTCCAGATGTGTGACCTGACCGCCGCGCTTCCCCTGCAGCCGCAGCGTCATCACTCCCCCGCAGGGATGGCGCGACATAGTCATGAAACGATGGCTTCGCGCCGGCCAATCTTCGGGTGACGTCAGATCCTTGTAGTTTCGACCCGTCGGCTCGAAGTCGATCACGTCATCCATGCGCAGGCGGGACCCACACAGCCGGAACATGATGTCGTCCGGTCCAACAACATCGAACAGCACCAGGGTGCCGAGGTTCGACTTGATGTCGCCAAGGTCCATGTCGTCGCGGGTCGGAACCATCCGGTTGCCGCGCCACTTCAGCCACGCATCGACGAACTGCCGGCTGTCGGCCTCTTTGATCGTCGATCGCAGTCCGTCGACGTCCATCCCCACATCTCCACCGCCCGGGATCACCCGAGCGCCTGCCCCACCGTATCGAAGCTTAGGCATCGTATGGAGGCAGCGCAATGAAGCTGCCCGTTCAGGAGCCTGCGGCTTGCCACGGCCGAACCCCTCGGGCTATCGACAGGGAGCCCCTTTCCGTCTCGATCGGACCTTACCGTGCCCCAGTACAGCCCAGCCGACCTCACCGACCTGATCATCCGGGTGTTCGTGAACAGCAAGGTCGACCCGCAGACGGCGCGCGTGGTCGCCGACGCCCTGGTGCGCGCGGAAGCGGATGGCATCTCCAGCCACGGGGTCGCCCGGGTGCCGCCCTACGCCGAGCAGGCGATGAACGGCAAGGTGGACGGCTTCGCCACGCCGACGGTGACCCGCACCGCCGCTGCCGTGCTCGACGTCGACTCCCGGATCGGATTCGCTTTTCCGGCGATCCGCCTCGGGCTGGACAGCGCCGCGGAGATCGTCAGGGAAACCGGGATCGTCGCGATCGGCATTAAGCACAGCCACCACTTCGGGGTTGCCGGCCATCATGTCGAGGATGCCGCCAACCGCGGGCTGATGGCGCTGGCCTTCTCCAACACCCCGGCCGCCATTGCGCCCTGGGGTGGGTCGAAGGCGCTGTACGGCACCAACCCGATCGCCTTCGCCTGCCCGCGCGGCGACGGCCGTCCGCCGCTGGTCATCGACCTGTCCGTATCCACCGTTGCCCGCGGCAAGGTCGTCCTTGCCGACAAAACCGGCGAGGCCATCCCGGACGATTGGGCGCTCGACGCCGACGGTCATGCAACGACCGATGCAAAGGTTGCCTTGACCGGGTCGATGGCACCGCTGGGCGGCCGCACGGCCGGCGCCAAGGGAGCAGCACTGGGCTTGATGATCGAGTTGCTGTGCGGGGCGCTGACCGGCTCCAATTTCGGCTACCAGGGTTCGTCGTTCTTCGAGCCGACCGGGGCACCGCCTTCGATCGGCCATCTGATCCTGGTGATCGACCCGAACGCCTTCGGCGGTGGTGCCGGCACCATTGCCCGCGCCGAGGAGATGTTCGCTGAGATTCTGAACCAGCCGGGCACACGCCTGCCCGGTGACAGCCGCCTCGCCAAACGTGCAGCCGCACCAGGCGGGATCTCCATTCCCGATGCGTTGGCGCGGGACCTGGAGGCCAGAGCGCGAGCCTAGTAGGTCCGCTCGAGCCTCAGCCAGTCGCGCCTGTCCCCGGACTTCAGGGTCACGTCCCGGACCCCGCCGCGCGACAGGATTCGCAGGGGTACGTCGACTCCGGCGGGGCCGAGCGCGCGCACCCGGCGCCACAAGGTGTCGAGTTGGCCGATCGGCTCATCCCCCAGGCCGACGATCACTTCGCCGGGCACGATGCCGGCCTTGTCCGCGGGCCCGCCGGGCGAGACCCGGGAAATCATCAACACTCCCCGTGTGGGTTCCGGGTACAGACCCAGCCAGGGAGTCGCCGGTGCGGTGGCCCGGCCGAACGCCAGCAGGTCGGCCAGGATCGGGGGCAGCAGGTCGATCGGAACGAACATGTTGCCGGGGGGTCCGGACCCATCTCCCGCCGTGTCCCCGACGATCAGCGAACCAATGCCGATCAGCCTGCCTTCGCTATCGAACAGTCCAGCGCCGCCGAAGTTCGGAATCGGCGGCGTCGTGAACAGCGCGTCCTCGAGCAGATACTCCCAGCCGCCAGCAAAGCTGCGACGAGCGACGACTATCGCCGGGGCCAGAACCCCCGGAGCGACCGCCGTGGCATGCTGGCCGGCGGCCATCCCGCTCGACGAACCGAGCCGGGCAGGCGTTGCACGCAGCGGCCCGCCCGCGCGAAGCAGGCCGAACCCCGTCTCATGATCGTAGGCGACGATCTCGGCCGGGACCTCGCGCCCGGTCGCGTCGGCCACCTGCACCCGGTCGGCCTCCAGGACCAGATAGCCGATGGTCAGGACCAGCCCGCCCTTGTCGATGACGATCCCGCCGCCGCGCCGCATCGGTCCGAGGGTGGCGGCGCTGCGCGCATCGGCCGGAACGTGGGCTTCGACCATCACCACAGAAGCTTCAGGCCCATCGGCCGCCCGAACGGGAACATCGCCGGCGGCTCCCATACCAAGGACCACGGCAAGCCCCGCCGTCACTGTCTTGATCAGGAACCGAGCGACCATCAATGCCCCCGGAAGGAATAATTAACCTTTCACGTGGTACCGTCCCCAGGCGGTTTCCAGTACTGGCGTGGCAGAATCCCGCCAACTCTGGTAGAATCGAACCGGGAACGAATTCGGGCATGGGCGATGGCGCGTGGACAGGACTACGTAAAGGCCAAGGCGCTGGAAGCGCTTGAGGCAACCGGCGGAAATCGGCACGAAGCCAGCTTGCTGTTGCGCGTCTGGGCGGAAGCTGATGCGAAGCTCTACAAAGCGATGACGGCGCCGTTGCTGAACAACCTCGCGGCACTTGCAATCCAGCGAGCGGTCGGGCGCGCCGACCGGGTCGGCCGCCCGCGTGCGCCGATCCGAGAGGCCGAACTGCTGGCGGCGCTCGGCTCGCGGAACGGGCAATCGATGTCGAGCACCCGCAGTGTCGGATCGCCACCGCCCCAGGGCAGCGTGCGGCACAAGCAGGCCGTCACCCTGCTGGCGTCCGCATACCGGCGCAAGCCGCTCGGCTGAAACGAAACGGGCAGTGCCGCAGCACTGCCCGATCACATCCAGGTAAATTGAAACGATCCGAACGACCGGCCGATCGAACCTATTTCGGCCGGGCCACCAGCATGTTCTCGTAGATCTTGGCGATGTAGGTGGGATCGGCGCCGATCTGCTGGTTGGTGCGCGACCGATGCTCGGCCGTCTCGGCCACGCCGGCGGCAATCATGACCGGCGCCGGCTCGTCCGGCACGACGGCCAGACCGGTCTTCTCAAGGCCCGCCAGGATATCCTGGCTCTGCTTGCGGAAGCGCTGGAACGAGGCGTCGAACATTGACGAATCGCGCCGCGAGCTCGGGTTCGAGGCACGCGCCAAAGCCATGGAGAAGATATCGAGGATCAGGTTGGCGTTCCGGCTCTCGAGCCAGCCATTGAGCATGGCGCCCCAGACGGCCGAAATGTAACCGCGCGACGCCGATGCCATCATTCCCTTGGACAAGGTCTGGTCGGCAGCGGCCACCATCTCGTCGCTCGGAACCTTGGGGACGATCATGAACCCTGCGAGTTCCAGGGATTCGATTACGTCCTTGGCGTCTTTCTCATACTTGTCCCACTCGTTCTCGATCAGGAACGAGCCGAGGATGTCCACCTCGTTGTTCTGAACATTGTTGAGAAACTTCGCGAATTCCTTGGCGAAGTGCTCAATGATCGTAGGCTGTGGGCGTGGAGCCGGTGTCCTGCCGCGCATGCCGTTCTTTCCCCTTCGCGAGCGGCCAACCGATCTTCGACGTTCTCGGCGAAGATTCGGGCCGTTCGTCGCTCTTATCGCGATAGAGCCTTGTCCGAACCGGTCAGCTTCATGGATGCCAGTCCGACGGCTGAAACGCCACTATAGCCGAAACGCCTTGTTTTTAAAAGGCCAAGCCGGTGTCCTGAACGCAAGAGGTGATCAACCGATGCTGCGCCGAAATCACTTCGGGCGCAGGAAGCGCGGTGGTGTCGGGATCGTGATCCGTTCGTCGGGAGCGGACAGATCGCGCCAGTCGCGTGCCGTGCTCTGCAGCAGCCGGGCTTTCAGACGCTTGGCCCGGCGGGTGGCGTCGCCGTTGATGCGGGTTCTCTGCCAGCCCGGCAACGCATCGAACGCGGCCGACGCCGTGCGCAGGTCGGCACGGCGGCCGGAGCGATAGGCCCGATTGACCTCGCGTGCGACTACGCTGGCCGGTCCGAGTTCGGCCGTCACCGTCTCCGACAGCAACCCCAACGCCTGACGATCCCGCGTGTCGATCTCGTTCATGCCTGCCTCGCCCGACGTCCGTCCAACCTCGAAAAAATAGTTCACCCGGCCGCGACTGTCATGCGTCTCGCTGCTGGTCACCCGATTCTCCATCCTTGCCGTCCGGCCGGAACTTGCGCCGGGCTTCGACGAAGGCATCGACGATTGCCTTCTCGACCGCACCGCCACGACCGGTGATCCGGTTTGCCAGCACGACGTAGAGCGCATCGATGTGCAGTCCGACGACCGGGCGCTGGCGATCGTCGAGGGATTTCAGGCCGGTCACGAAATCGTTCAGCGACTTGCCGATCAGGGTCAGCAGATCGTATCCGATGGTCCCGCCGGCACCTTTGATCGCGAGCGATGATTCATACAACGTAGTGACCAGCTTCTGCTGCGCCTCGGGCTCAGGCCCGGTGTCGGACAGCAACTGGCGCATGGCGGCAAGGCGTTCGCCGATGTCCTGCGTGAATCCGTCACGCGACTTGTGAACGACCTCCTCGAGTTGCTTGATCAGTTCCGGCGTCAGACGCAGATCGAAGCCGGTCGTCAGGTTGACGGCCTTCCGCTTCAGATCGGCGCGAGGCGGAATGATCTGTGCACGGCGTGCCATGGCGCCGGCCTCAGCCGTCCGAGCCGCGACGGTCAGGGCCGCCGAACGGCACCTGGCGCCGGCGGCGGTCCGGACCGAAATACTCGTCGGCATTCACGAAGGAGCGCGGCTTGGCGATGACCGCCACCAGCCGCCGATACAGTCCTTCGACGTTGAACGGCTTGGCCAGGAACTCGGTCACGCCCTTGTCCCGCGCGTTGATGACGTAATCCTGTTCGGAATTGGCCGTCAGCATGATGATCGGGATCATCCGGTCCGACGATTCGGGGCTGCTGCGGACCCAGTCGATCAGGGCCAGGCCGTTGTCCGGCTCCAGATGATACTCGGTGATGATGATGTCCACCGGATCACGCCGCAGAATGCTGCATGCCCGCTCAACCGAGTTGGCCGAGCGGATCGCGGTCGCACCCAGGACGCTCAGGATGTCGCGAACCAGCTGATTTGACAGCGGGTTGGTGTCGACAATGAGGAAACTCACCTTAGAGAAGTCGATCTTCTCGGGCATTCCCCATCATCTCCCCATTGGCTCCTCGCGAAACGGGAGCGTAACGATAAAAACCGCATCCACGCCAGTAAATCAAGCGGGCAGCGGCGCCGGCGATCATGGCGGCGTGCTGCCCCATGCGCCAGTTCGATGATCGGTCAGTGTCCGGTTTCTTCCCGCCGGACCCGCTCGCGCACCGAGATGTAGATCCCGCTGGCGATCAGGATCGCGATGCCCAGCCAGGTCATGCCATCGGGAAAATCGCCGAACCAGTAGTACCCGACGATCGTCGCGGTCAGGATCTCGCCGTAGCCGAACGGCGCCAGCAAGGACGCCGGCGCCTTCTCGAACGCCCGGATCATCAGGTAGTGGCCGCCGGCACCGATGGCGCCCATCGCCGCCATCGCCGCCAGTTGCATCGGCTGCGGTGTCACCCAGACGGCCGGCAGCAGGGCGCTGGTGACCACCAGACAAACCAGCGAGGTGATCGCCAGCGTCACCAACGGCGGAGCGGCATGGCTCAAGCGCCGGGTCAGCAACACGTAGCCTGCGAAGCTGGCCCCGGCGCCCAGAGCGAGCAGCGCACCGGGCTGCAAAACCGTCAAACCGGGCCGCAGCACCACCAGCGCGCCGCCGAACCCGACCAGCACCGCCATCCAGCGCCGGACCCCGACCGGCTCGCCCAGCACCAGCGGCGACAGGGCGGTCACGATCAGCGGCGCGATAAACAGCAGCGCCAGCGCGTCGGCGATCGGCATGGTGCGGATCGCCGAGAAGAACAGGAAGGTCCCGATCAGGATCCCGACCCCGCGCCCGAGTTGCAGCGGCAGGTGGCCGGGCCGCAGCATCGCCCTGGGGCTGGTGCCCAGCGCCAACGGCACGATCAGCAGCGACTGGAACAGGAACCGCGCCCAGATCAGCTGGACGATCGCGAAGCTGTCCGCCATAGCCTTGGCGAACCCGTCCATGATCGGCAGCAGCGCCACCGAGGCCAGCATCAAGCCGATCCCGAGCAGCGGCCGATCGGGCGGCGGCGAGGCGGGTACATCCGGGTGTGGCGCGTTGGCCAGATCGGCGGCGGGGCGGGTCATGGACAGTGGCTTTCGAGTGGTCCGGGCGGTTTGCGGAACCGCCCCGACACGGCCTAGCATGACGGTCCACGAAGAGGGAGGGTACCGGTGACCGGTCTCGATCGAGTCCGACTTCACGTCAAGAACAATCGGGCCGGCGAGGACGTGTTCCGCATGACCGCCGAGCGTGTCGCCGACGCCGCCGCGCGGCGGCCGGAGGTGGCGTCGCGTGTCGATACCCTGATCGACTTCGACCTTGACCGGTTCGACCAGTCGATGGCGACCGCGCACGCCCTGGTCACCTGGGATCTGCCGACCGCGGACCTGGCCCGACGAGCGCCGGACCTGCGCTGGATCCACATCATCGGCGCCGGGGTCGAGCACCTGCGTCCGCTGGACTGGCTGCCGTCCGGCGTGACCCTAACCAACAACCGAGGGGTGCACGCCGAGAAGACCGCGGAGTCGGCGCTGATGGCGGTGCTGATGCTGAACAACCGGATCCCGGCCTACATCACCGACCAGCGCCACCGGCGTTGGGCACCCGCGTTCGCCACCCCAGTCACCGGCAAGACGGTGGTGGTGGTCGGCGTCGGCGAGATGGGCCACGCTGCCGCCCG
Source organism: Thalassobaculum sp. (assembly GCF_040219215.1). Taxonomy (GTDB): domain Bacteria; phylum Pseudomonadota; class Alphaproteobacteria; order Thalassobaculales; family Thalassobaculaceae; genus Thalassobaculum_A. The sequence goes on along the minus strand of NZ_JAVJSX010000008.1, from coordinate 235,637 downwards.
CGCCTTCAAGAAGGCCGGCCTGCGGGTGCTGGGCGTGCGCCGCGGCGGACGGGCACGGCGCTTTGTCGACAGGATGGTCGGCCCGGACCGGCTCCATGACGTTCTGGCCGAGGCGGATTTCGTTCACGTCACCACGCCGTTGACCGAGGAAACCCGGCACCTGATCGACGGAGCGGCGATGGACACCATGAAGCCGGGCGCCGGGCTGATCAACTTCGGCCGCGGGCCGGTGGTCGATGCGGCGGCACTGGCCGAGCGGCTGCGCGACGGCTGGATCGGCGGGGCGATCCTCGATGTGCACGACCCCGAACCGCTGCCAGAGGGCTCCCCGTTGTGGGACGTGCCGAACCTGATCATCACCCCCCATGTATCGTCGGACGACGACGTCAGCTACGTGCCGAAAACCCTGGACCTGGTGTTCGACAACCTCGGACGTCTGCTCGACGGCCGCCCGCTGCGCAACCGGGTGCGGCCGAGCCTGGGATACTGAACGCGCCTTGCGACGAGGCCATCTGGCTCTGCTAGGATCTGCGGTGGGAGCGTCTGAACGAGCCGGATGCGGCTTTGACGGAGGTGGCCGATGCGACTTGGATGGCTGCGTTGGGCCCTGGTGGCCCTGGTGGCATGGTTTAGCGCCGGTCCGCCATCGGCCCATGCCCAGTCGTTGACCCAGGCGACCGGCGTCCCGGTCGACCTGGAACTGGTGCTGGCGGTCGACATCTCCCGCTCCATGGATCCTGACGAGCAGGCGTTGCAGCGTGCCGGGTACGTTGCCGCGTTCCGTGACCCGGAGGTCCTGCGCGCCATCCGCTCCGGGCCGATCGGCCGGATCGCGGTCACCTATGTGGAGTGGGCGGGGACCGGGCTGCAGCGGGTGGTGTTGCCCTGGACGCTGGTGGAAGATGCGGCGTCCGGCGAACAGGTGGCCCGGGTCTTGGCGGCAGCACCGTTCGACGCCCAGCGCCGCACCTCGATCTCCGACGCCCTGCTGTACTCCGCCGCCCTGTTCACCAACAGCGGCTTCGCCGGCAACCGCAAGGTGATCGATATCTCCGGCGACGGCCCGAACAACCAGGGCATGGCGGTGGTGCACGCCCGCGACCGGGTGCTCGATCGGGGCATCATCATCAACGGCCTGCCGATCATGCTGAAACAGCGCTGGCCGTCCGGGTTCTTCGACGTCACCAACCTGGACATCTACTACGAGGACTGCGTGATCGGCGGCTTCGGCGCGTTCATCGTCACCGTCGTCGACCCGGACGAGTTCATCTCCGCCATCCGCCGCAAGCTCGTGCTGGAGATCGCGTCGGCGGCACCCAGGATCATCCCGGCCCAGATGCCCGGGCCGCTCGAGCCGACCGACTGCCTGGCCGGCGAGAAGCTGTGGGAGATGTGGATGCAGGGCATGGAATGAGCCTTGATGCCTGGACGTCACCAATGCGTTTCCAGGCGTCTTCATCGCGAATTAACGCAATTGCCCTATATTGCAGCGCATCATGATGAACGATTGCCCGCCCGAGATTCCCGCCGACGTAATCCCGCTGACCCGCGACAACATCCGTTCCGGCAAGATCCGCGAGTGGGTCGCCAAGCACGACCAGCACTTCACGCCGATGTCCGACGAAGACCTGGCCGCGTCGCGCGCGGCCATGTTCCCGCCGGACGGCAAGCCGGATGGTGCGGTCTGGGTGTTCGGCTACGGATCGCTGATCTGGAATCCGGCCTTCGATTTCGATGAGAAGCGGCCGGCGACCGTGTACGGGGTGCATCGGCGGTTCTGCCTCCAGACCTTCCTCGGCCGCGGCTCGCGCGAACGGCCGGGGTTGATGCTGGCGCTGGACCGCGGCGGTTGCTGCCGTGGCGTGGTTTTCCGGATCGCGCCCGAACACGTGGAAAGCGAGCTCGACGTGATCTGGCGCCGCGAGATGGTGACCAGTTCCTACAAGCCGACCTGGATGACGGCGATGACCCCGCAGGGCCCGGTCAGGGCGATCGGGTTCGCCATCAACCGCAAGCACGAACGCTACACCGGCGTCCTGCCCGAGGAGACGGTGGCCGAGACCATCGCCCACGCCTCCGGCTTCCTGGGGCCGTGCTGCGAGTACCTGTTCAACACCGTCGAGCACCTCGACGAGATCGGCATGCCCGACGCCGGCCTGACCCGCCTCGCCAAGCGGGTCCGCGCGATCCGGGCGCAGGGATAGCGGTTAATCCGCACCCTCAATCGTCGGCGTAGCGCCCCACCGCGTCCGGGTCGAAGCGGAAGCCCATGCCCGGGCGGTCGGGGATCAGCAGGTCGCCGTCGACCATCTCCAGCCGCTCCTGGAACAGCTCGGCGAACCACGGCATGTGCTCGGCGTAGTTCACGTTCGAGATCGCGCCGCACAGCTGCAGGCTGTGCTCGCTGAAGATGTGCGGGCTGACCGGCACGTCGTAGGCGGCGGCCATGTGGGCGACGCGAACCCATTCGGTCACTCCGCCGACCCGCTCCAGATCCGGCATCAGCACGTCGGCCGACTTGCGTTCCAGCATGTCGCGGAAGCCGTAGCGGCCGTACTCGGTCTCGCCGCTGGCAACCGGGGTGTCGATCTCCGCCGCCACCCGGGCCGAGCCTTCCAGGTCGTAGGCTTGCACCGGCTCCTCGAACCACACCAGGTCGAAGGTCTCCAGCTTGCGGCCGAGCCGGATGGCGTGGTTGACCGCCAGGCCTTGGTTGGCATCGGCCATCAGCTTGATGCGCGAGCCGATCGCCGAGCGCACCGCTGCCACCCGCTCGATGTCCTCGCCGATGTCGGGCTTGCCGATCCGCATCTTCACCGCCGTGAACCCCTGGGCGACGAAGTCCCTGGCCTGGGCCTCCAGTTCCGGGATGGTCATCGAAGCCCACAGCCCGCCCGAGGCGTACGCCGTCACCCGGTCGCGGCGCCGGCCCAGCAGGCGCGACACCGACGCCCCCAGCGACTGGCCCAGGATGTCCCAGCACGCCCAGTCGATTGCCGCGATCCCGAACAGCGACACGCCCTTGTGGCCGAGGAAATTGATCTCGGTCCACATCTCGTCGAAACGGGCGGTGGTGTCGCGCGGATCCTTGCCGATCGCCCGCTCGCCCAACATCCGCACGATCGATTCCAGCACCGGCACCCGATGCTGGCCGATCGCCCAGAGATAGCTTTCGCCGGTGATGCCCTCGTCGGTGTCGAGCCAGACCAGCAGGCCGGACACCCCCTCGATACGGTGGATCGACGTGCCGATCGGCTTGTCGAACGGAATGTGGATGCGCCGGGTGCGCAGGCCGGTGATCTTCATGGCTTCCTCCGGGAACGCGACGGCAGGCAGGCCGCAGGTTTCTTGGTTGCAGGAAGCCTAGACCGGCTGCACCGAGGGCAGAACCATGATCCTGGGCACAAGTACGTGCGCCGGCTGCTCGACCGCGAACACCACCGCCCGCGCCACGTCCTCCGGCAGCAGCGGCTGCGGGATGTTCTGCACCACCTCGGGACGGACCGCGTGATCGCGGTGCAGGTCGGTGCGCACCAGCCCCGGCTCCACCACCGACACCCGCACACCGCTGCCGGCCAGTTCCATGCGCAGCGCCTCGCACAACGCCTCGACGGCGTAGTTGGTGGCCGCGTAGCCGCCGGCGTTCGGGCGCACTTTGGTGCCGAACACCGACCCGGTCATCAGCAGGTGGCCGCTGCCGGCGGCCTTGAAGTGCTTGGCGGTGGTGTAGGCGAAGCGGAACGCCGCGTCGACGTTGACCCGGATCATCTCCGACAGCGCGTCCAGGTCGATGCTTTCCACCGGCGCCGCGTGGATCAGCCCGGCGTTGGCGTAGGCGATGTCCATCCGCCCGAACCGCTCCATCGCCAGCGCGATCAACCGGTTGGGAGTGTCGTGGTCGGTCACGTCGCCGGCCAGCACCGCGCAGTCCGGCAGCCGGGCGGCGTGCTGCTCGAGCACCTCCCGGCGCCGGCCGTGCAGCACCAGCTTCACCCCGCGCGCCGACAGCGCCTCGGCGGTGGCGAGACCGATGCCGCTGGTCCCACCGGTGATCACCGCAACCTTGCCTGCAAGCGTCATTTCGCCCTCTCAGCTCTTGGCTTTGGCGATGCCGGCCATGCGCGCCAGGACGGCGGCGTTGGAACGGATGCCGTTGTGGAAGCAGACCAGTTCGAACTTCTCGTTCGGCGAGTGCACCCGGTCGTCCTCCAGGCCGAAGCCCAGCAGGATGGAGTCGATGCCCAGGTACTTGCGGATCGAGCCGACCGCCGGGATCGAGCCGCCGGTACCGATCAGATAGGCCTCCTTGCCGAACACGTCGGACAGGCCCTGCATCGCCGCACCCAGGTAGGGCGAGTCGGTCGGCACGCGAATGGCAGGGGAGCCGCCGAGCCCGACGAAGGACGCGGTGTAGCCTTCGGGGAGGCGGTCGGTAATGAACTTCTGCAGGTTCGTCGCTACCGCGTCCGGATCCTGGTCGGGGACCAGACGGCAGGAGATCTTGGCCATCGCCTCGCGGGCGATCACCGTCTTGGCGCCGGCGTCGACGTAGCCGCCGAGGATGCCGTTGACGTCGCAGGTTGGACGCGCCCATTGCCGTTCAAGCGCGTTGAAGCCGGCCTCGCCACCGCCGGCCGACGGCAGGCCGATGTCCGCCATCGCCGCCTTCTCGTCATAGCCGAGCGACTCCCACTGCGTTTTCTCGTTGGCGCCGACCGGGATCACGTCGTCGTAGAAATGCGGGATCTGGACCCGGCCCTTCCCGTCATGCAACTCGCCGAGGATGTGGGCCAGCAGGTTCAGCGGGTTGACCACCACGCCGCCATACATGCCGGAATGCAAATCCCTGCTCGGACCGTGGATCGTCACCTCCTGGTAGACCATGCCACGCAGGCTGTAGGTAATCGCCGGCTGGTCGACGTCCCACATCCCGGTGTCGCAGACCACGCAGACGTCGGCCTTCAGGTCGTCGACATTGGCCGCCATGAACGGGTCGAGCGACGGGCTACCGCACTCCTCTTCGCCTTCCAGCAGGACGGTGATCCGGCACGGCAGGGTCCCGTGCACGTCGCGCCAGGCCCGGAACGCCTCGATCCAGGTCATCACCTGGCCTTTGTCGTCGACGGCACCGCGCGCCACGATCCGCTTGCCGCGCTCCGCGTCAACCAGCACCGGCTCGAACGGCCCGCTGTTCCACAGCTCCAGCGGGTCGGCGGGCTGCACGTCGTAGTGGCCGTAGTACAGGATGTGCGGGGCGTCGCCGCCCGGCCCCGGGTGCTGGGCCACCACCATCGGATGGCCGGTGGTCGGCCGCACCGAGGCGGTGAAGCCCAGGCCGGTCAACTCATCGGACATCCAATGGGCGGCGCGGTTCACATGCTCGGTAAACGCCGGGTCTGTGGAGACGCTGGGGATGCGCAGGATGTCGAACAACCGTTCGACCGAGGCATCGAGATTGGCATCGACACGCTCCAGCACCTGGGCAACGGGCAGATCGGTCATGGAAAGCTCCGGGGTTGGATCCGGAGCGGAGAGTAGCCAGGGCGGATGCCCCCGTCACCCCGCGGCAGGCAGTGAGGCGCTTCCTTCTCCGACCCCACCACGGACCGGGTCGCCGCAAGCGGCGCCCGGGGTGACGGCGTTCGTGTGGGTTCCGGGGCGCTAGGCCCGCTGCTCGCGCACGCCGGCGGTGAGCGGCTGGGCCAGCCGGGCGATCATCTCCCTGGGCACGATCTGCCAGAACTTGGCCAGTTCGCGTTGCCAGTCCATCAGCATCCGCTCGGCATAGCGCGACTGGGTTTCGCGGACATGCTCGCTCACCAGGCGCTTCAGCACGTCTTCCCAGTACTCGGTCTCGATCCGCTGGTAGATCACGCTCTCCTCGTTCACCCGGTGGGCGAAGGTGCCGTCGGCGTCGTACACGAACGCCATCCCCCCGGTCATGCCGGCCGCGAAGTTGTCGCCGACCGAGCCGAGGATCACCACGGTGCCGCCGGTCATGTACTCGCAGCCATTCGACCCGCAGCCCTCGACCACCGCCTCGGCTCCGCAGTTGCGGACGGCAAAGCGCTCGCCGGCCTGACCGGCGGCGAACAGCTTGCCGGCGGTGGCGCCGTACAGGACGGTGTTGCCGATGATGGTGTTCTCCTGCGAGGCGAATGACGCCGCCATCTGCGGGCGCACCGTGATGGTGCCGCCGGACAACCCCTTGCCGACGTAGTCGTTGGCGTCGCCGAACACCTCGATCTTCAGTCCCTGGACGGCGAATGCCCCGAGGCTCTGCCCGGCCGAACCACGCAGGCGCACGGTGATGTGGCCCGGCTGCAGACCGGTCATCCCGTACTTGCGCACCAGCTTGGAACTGAGCTTGGTGCCGATCGCCCGCTGGGTGTTGGCGATGTTGTAGGTGAACTGCATCTTCTCGCCGAGTTCGAACACCGGCTTGGCGTCCTTGATGATCTGGGCGTCCAAGGTCTCCGTCACCTCGTTGCGGCCTTCGACCGTGTTGTAGGACGGGAAGCCGCCGGAATCGGCACGCACCAGGATCGGGTTCAGGTCGAGGTCGTCGAGCGACGGGTCGCCACGGCTGACCTGGGCCAGCAGATCGGTCCGACCGATGATCTCCTTCAGCGACCGCACACCGAGCTCGGCCAGAATCTCGCGGACTTCCTCGGCCACGAACGAGAACAGGTTCACCACCCGCTCCGGCGTGCCTTCGAACTTCGCGCGCAGGGTCTCATCCTGCGTGCACACCCCGACCGGGCAGGTGTTGGAGTGGCACTGCCGGACCATGATGCAGCCCATCGCCACCAGCGAGGCCGTCCCCAGGCCGAACTCCTCCGCGCCCAGCATCGCGGCGATCACCACGTCGCGGCCGGTCTTCATGCCGCCGTCGGTGCGCAGGGTCACGCTGTGCCGCAGCCGGTTCAGGGTCAGCACCTGATGCACCTCCGACAACCCCATCTCCCATGGGATGCCGGCGTACTTGATCGAGGTCTGCGGGCTGGCGCCGGTTCCGCCGCCGTGCCCGGAGATCAGAATTGTGTCGGCCTTGGCCTTCGCGACACCGGCGGCGATCGTGCCAATGCCGGTCGACGCCACCAGCTTCACGCAGACCCGGGCCTCCGGGTTGATCTGCTTCAGGTCGTAGATGAGCTGCGCCAGGTCCTCGATCGAATAGATGTCGTGGTGCGGCGGCGGCGAAATCAGGGTCACGCCGGGCGTTGCGTGGCGCAGCCGGGCGATCAGACCGTTGACCTTGATGCCGGGAAGCTGGCCGCCCTCGCCGGGCTTGGCTCCCTGGGCGATCTTGATCTCGATCTCGCGGCAGTTGTTCAGGTACTCGGCGGTGACACCGAACCGGCCGGACGCCACCTGCTTGATCGCCGAACTGGCATTGTCGCCGTTCGGGCGCGGCCGGAACCGGGCCGGGTCCTCGCCGCCCTCGCCGGAATCGGACTTCGCGCCGATCCGGTTCATGGCGATCGACAGGGTCTCGTGCGCTTCCGGCCCGAGGGCGCCGAGCGAAATGCCCGGCGCCACCAGCCGGCGCCGGATGTCGGTGATCGACTCGACCTCGTCGAGCGTCACGGCGCCGGCCTTGGCCTTGAAGCGCAGCAGGTCGCGCAGGTTGACCGGCGGCTGGGCGTACACTGCCTCGGCGTAGCGCTTGTAGAGGTGGTAGCTGTCGCTCTCCACCGCACGCTGCAGGGCGTGGATCATCGAGCCTTCGAAGGCGTGCCGCTCGCCGTTGCGGCGGTAGCGGTACAGCCCGCCGACCGGCAGCGGCACGGCGGCCTCGTCGAACGCCTTGGCGTGCATCCGCAGCACCTTCTGCTGGATGCCGGACAGGCCGAGGCCGGAGATTCGGGAGTTCATGCCCGGAAAGAACCGGGCCACCAGGGCCCGGCTGAGCCCGACCGCCTCGAAGTTGTAGCCGCCGCGGTAGGACGACAGCACCGAGATGCCCATCTTGGACATGATCTTCAGCAGGCCGTCCTGAATCGCCTTCTTGTAGTTGCCGAGCGCGTCTTCCAGCGACGCGTCGCCGAACAGATTGCGCAGCTGGCGATCGGCAATCGCCTCCTGGGCAAGGTAGGGGTTGATGGTGGTGGCACCGACGCCGATGAGCACGGCCAGGTAGTGCACGTCCAGGCATTCGCCGCAGCGCACGTTGACCGAGGTGAAGGTCCGCAGCTGCTGGCGGACCAGATGGCTGTGCACCGCGCCGCTCGCCAGGATCATCGGCAGGCCCGCCCGTTCGGCACATGTCGCCATGTCCGACAGGATCACGTGGGTGCAGCCGCCACGAACCGCATCCTCGGCCTCGCGCTGGACCCGCTCGATGGCCTCTTCCATCGCGCTCGGCCCGCCATCGGCCGGGAACGTGCAGTCGATCTCGGCCGCGGTGTCCGCCATGTAGTCGCGCATGGCGTGGAACTCGGCGTTGGTCAGCACCGGGCTTTCCAGCAGCAGGTGGTCGCACTGCTCGGAATCCTCGTCGAGGATGTTGCCGAGGTTGCCCAGCCGCGTCCGCAGGGTCATCACCCGACGCTCGCGCAGGCTATCGATCGGCGGGTTGGTGACCTGGCTGAAGTTCTGGCGGAAGAAGTGATGCAGCCCGCGGTACTTGTCGGACAGCACGGCGATCGGCGTGTCGTCGCCCATCGAGCCGACCGCTTCCTTGCCGGTCTCGGCCATCGGCTGGAGGATCAGCTCCATGTCCTCGAGCGTCCAGCCGGCCACCACCTGGCGGCGGCGCAACTCCTCGCGGGTGAAGGCCGGCTTCTCCTCGTGCTCGGCCCGGATCAGGTCGTCGATCTTGGTGCTTTCCTTGATCCACTCGCCATACGGCTTGCGGCTGGCCAGAAGGTCCTTGAGTTCTTTGTCGTGATAGACCCCACCGTCGATCAGATCGACGCCGATCATCTCGCCCGGATCCAGGCGGCCCTTCTCCACGACGTTCGCTTCGTCGACCCGGACCATGCCGGTCTCAGATCCGGCGATCAGCAGTCCGTCGCGGGTGACGGTGTAGCGCATCGGGCGCAGGCCGTTTCGGTCCATGCCGCCCAGCACCCACCGGCCGCCATAGGCGGCAATCGCCGCCGGACCGTCCCACGGCTCCATCACCGCGTTGGCATAGGCGTACAGATCGCGCCAGGATTGCGGCATCAGGCCGCCCTCGGCCCAGGCCTCGGGGATGCACATGGTCTTCACCATGGGCAGCTCCCGGCCGGCCCGCACCATCAATTCGAACACCGCATCGAGGGCGGCGGAGTCCGACGAGCCCGACTGGACCACCGGCTTCAGATCCTCGATCTGGTCGCCGAAGGTCTCGTGCGCCATCCGGGTCTCGTGGCTGGCCATCCAGTTGACGTTGCCGCGCACGGTGTTGATCTCGCCGTTGTGGGCGAGCACCCGGAACGGCTGCGCCAACCGCCAGGTAGGGAAGGTGTTGGTCGAGTAGCGCTGGTGGTAGATCGCGAAGTTCGAGATGAACCGCTCGTCGGTCAGGTCCGGGTAGAACGACGCCACCTGCTCAGCCAGAAACATCCCCTTGTAGATGATCGACCGGCAGGACAGCGAACACAGGTAGAAGTCGGTGATGTGCTCGGCCAGGGCGGCGCGCTCGATGCGCCGGCGGATGATGTACAGGTCGCGCTCGAACTCGGCTGCCGACTTGTTGACCGGACTGGAGAACATGATCTGTTCGATCTCCGGCCGGGTCGCGTTGGCCTTCTCGCCGATCAGTTCGATGTCGACCGGCACCTGGCGCCATCCGTAGATGAAGCAGCCGAACTTCAGGATCTCGGACTCGACGATGATCCGGCAGCGCTCCTGCGCGCCGAGGTCGGTGCGCGGCAGGAACACCATGCCGACCGCCATCCGGCCGTCGTTGAGGGTATGGCCGGTGTGTTCGATGTGCTCGCGGAAAAAGTCGAGCGGGATCTGCAGGTGAATGCCGGCGCCGTCGCCGGTCTTGCCGTCGGCGTCGACCGCCCCGCGGTGCCAGACCGCCTGCAGCGCGGCAATCGCCGACGTCACCACGTCGCGGCGCGGCGTACCGTCAATCGCCGCCACGAAGCCGACGCCACAGGCGTCGTGTTCCTGCGACGGGTGATAGGCGTGGGCCGCCTCCAGCTTTGCGGCGTTGTCCCGCCACGCCTGGATGAACTGCTCACCGGACTCGTTGATCTGCGTCATGGGTCAGTTCCTCTTCAGGCGGCGTCGCGGGAAGCGCCCGCGGCCTTGGCGGTCAGGTGATCGTGGATCCGGTCGGCGGCATCGCGCCCGTCGCGCACCGCCCACACCACCAGCGATGCGCCGCGCACGATGTCGCCGGCGGCGAACACGCCGTCCAGGCTGGTCATCATTGAGCGGAAGTCGATGCCGACCGTGCCCCAGCGGCTGACCTTGAGCTCGGTGGTGCCGAACAGCGAAGGCAGGTCCTCGGGGTCGAAGCCGAGTGCCGTGATCGCCATGTCGCAGTCGATCACGAAGCTGGAATCCTCGATCGGCTGCGGGGTCTGGCGACCGGTCGCGTCGGCGACGCCCAGCCGGATCCGATGGCTGCGCACGCCGGTCACCCGGCGGTCGCCCATGAATGCCTCGGGCGCCGACAGCCACTGGAACACGACGCCCTCGTCCTCGGCGTTGGCCACCTCGCGCTGCGAGCCCGGCATGTTGGCCCGGTCGCGCCGGTACAGGCAGGTCACCGACGTCGCGCCCTGGCGAACCGCAGTGCGGACACAGTCCATCGCAGTGTCGCCGCCGCCGATCACCACCACGCGCTTACCGGCCGCGTTCAGCGTGCCGTCGTCGAACGCCGGCACCGCGTCTCCGAGGCCCTTGCGATTCGATGCGGTCAGGTAGTCGAGCGCCGGGTAGATGCCGTCGAGCCCGACACCCGGACACTGTATGTCGCGCGCCTTGTAGACCCCGGTGGCGATCAGCACGGCGTCGTGGCGGGCCCGCAGCTCGTCCATCGACACCGTCACCCCGACCTCGGTGTTCGGGTGATAGTTCACGCCGCCGTCGGCCAGCAGGGCGCTGCGCCGCTCAACCACGTCCTTCTCGAGCTTGAAGTTCGGAATGCCGTAGATCAGCAGGCCGCCCATGCGGTCGTATCGATCGTAGACATGAACCTGATAGCCGCGCTTGCGCAGCTGCTCTCCGGCCGCCAGCCCGGCCGGGCCGCCGCCGATGATGCCGACGGATTCGGTCCGCTCGCGCGGCGGGACCACCGGCTTGACCCAGCCGTTCTCGAAGGCCGTCTCGGTGATGTATTTCTCGACCGACCCGATCGTCACCGACTCGAAGCCCTTCTCGATGACGCAGTTGCCCTCGCACAGGCGGTCCTGCGGGCAGATCCGGCCGCAGATCTCAGGGAAATTGTTGGTCGCGCTGGAGACCTCGTAGGCCTCCTCGAGCCGCCCCTCGGCGGTCAGCATCAACCAGTCCGGGATGTTGTTGTGGAGCGGGCAGTGAACCTGGCAGAACGGCACGCCGCACTGCGAGCATCGGCCCGCCTGTTCTTCGGCCCCCGACTTGTCGAACTCGGCATAGATTTCGCCGAAGTCGGCCGCGCGCTCATCAGCCGGGCGCTTGGTGGGCGAGCGCTTGGCGGTGTCCACGAATTTGAGCATGCGGTCTGTCATTGCGGCGGTCTCCTCCTCCCGGGCGCTCCTGATTGTCGTGCGGCGTCCGGGGACGGCTTTTATACACAACGCACGCGTTGGAATAAAGCCTGCCGACGCCATTTAGGACAGGATTGTTTACTATTTCTCGATTATCACCAATCCCGTTCCAGGCAATCGCTGCTGCGTACGATGGGTGATCGAAAAATTAGTACTGATATAGGACTATTTTCCGGACTGTCCTAGCACCCCTCCAATGATTAAGGTTCTGCGCCGTTGTCTGGAGGGAGTTGCGGCGCCTCCGACGTTGTGGAGCGTCGTACGTGCCTGTCGAGCAACTGATCATTCTTGCCCTTGTCCAGGGCATCACCGAGTTCCTGCCGATCAGTTCATCGGCCCACCTCATCCTGGTTCCACAGTTCACCGGGGCTGTCGACCAGGGCCCGCTGATCGACGTCGCGGTGCATGTCGGGACGCTCGGCGCGGTCGTCCTGTATCTGTGGCGCGATGTCGTCCAGATGCTGGTCGGTATCGGTTGGGCCATGCGCGGACGACCGGACGCCGGCTTCAGGCTGGCGCTCCAAATCGTCCTGGCGACCATCCCGCTGGTGGCGGCCGGCTATGCGGCGTCACGCTATCTCGGCACCGAACTGCGCTCGATAGAGGTAATCGCCTGGGCGACGCTGGGGTTTGGCATCCTGCTCTGGGTCGTCGACCGAGCCGGCATGACGGTCCGGCGGATCGAGCACATGAAATACGGTGGTGCGTTGTTCATCGGCCTGTCGCAGGTCCTGGCGCTGATTCCGGGAACCAGCCGGTCGGGCATCACCATGACGGCGGCGCGGTTCCTCGGCTTCGAGCGGTCGGAAGCCGCGCGGTTCTCGATGCTGCTGGCCATCCCGGCGATCCTGGCAGCCGGCACGTTGGCCGGAATTGACCTCTACAAGAGCGGCGATGCCCAACTGACGACCGATGCCGTTATCGCCGCCGGGCTGTCGCTGATCACCGCACTGTTTGCCATCGTTGCGATGATGGGCTGGCTGAAGCGGGCAAGCTTCCTGCCGTTTGTGCTGTACCGCATCCTGCTCGGTAGCGGCCTGCTGTTCTGGATCTACCTGTACTAGGTCAGCCCGGCATTAGTTCAGGCGGGCGCGCGTCCGCTCGAATAGCGGCCGCCGACCCGGAACTTGTCCATGTAGCTCGGCAGGATGAGTTCCACCGGCGTTGGCTCGACCCCAAGGTCGGCCAGCGTCTTGGCGCCCGCCGATACGACGTTGTCGCTCTTCAGCAACTCGACCTGATCCCTGGTGACCGGCGGCACCGGCAGCAATTCCAGCACGCCGGCCAGCACGGAAGCCGCCCAGAACGGGACCGGCAGCAACTTGCGGTTCCGCCGGGTGTGCGCCTGCATCAGTTCCAGCAGTTGGCGGAACGTGTAGATCGTCGGCCCGCCGAGTTCGAAGATCGCGCCTGCCGCGTCCGACCGATCGAGCACTGCAATCGCAGCGTCGGCGACGTCGTCGACATAGACCGGCTGAAACCTGGTCGAACCGCCCCCGAACAGCGGCAGAATTGGCGAAACCTGCGCCATCGCCGCAAATCGGTTGAAGAACGAATCGTCCGGACCGAACACGATCGACGGCCGAAGGATCGTCGCTGACGGAAACGCTGCCCGGACGGCGGCCTCGCCCGCCGCCTTGGTTCGCGCGTACACTGACCGGCTGTCCGGGTCCGCGCCGATTGCCGATACGTGGATCATGGCCGTGGCGCCGGCAGCAGCTGCCGCCTTGGCAATCGTGCCGGGCGCCGTCCCCTGCGCGGCCTCGAACGTATTGCGGCCGGACGGATACAGGATACCGACAAGGCTGATAACGACGTCGGCCCCAGCGACCGCGCGGGCGACGGCGGCCGGGTCGGTGACGTCGGCCCGCATCGGCGTGACCTGACCGACGCTGCCCATCGTGCGCAGGAACTTGGCGCGCTCGGCGTCCCGGCAGGCGGCGTTCACCCGCGCTCCGCGCGCGGCAAGTTCGCGAACGATGTTCCGGCCAACGAAGCCGGACGCTCCGAACACGGTGACGAGCTTGCCTTGCATGGCAACTTCCTCTTCGGCGGTGGGCGCTTCGCAACGGCTTATAATACAGCGCAACGGCTCAGGGGGAGGGCGAATTCTCAAACGCCCGGCAACCGACCGATTTCACGTCGAAAACCCTTTGACAGAGACACGGGGGGTCACTATGTCTGCGCTCCCGTGACGGTGCTGTACGCACCTCCGCACCGTGCCCAGGTGGCGGAATTGGTAGACGCGCTAGCTTCAGGTGCTAGTGGCCGAAAGGTCGTGGAAGTTCGAGTCTTCTCCTGGGCACCATACTTTCTCGTCGAGGCACCCGAATGACCGTGACACTGCACCACGGCGACCTGCCCGACGGGCTCGACCTCGGGCCGGTAGTTGCCATCGACTCCGAAACCATGGGCCTCCGACCGATCCGGGATCGCCTGTGCGTGGTGCAGCTTTCCTCCGGCGACGGCAACGCGCATCTCGTGCAGTTTGCGCCGGGTCAATACGACGCGCCGAACCTGACCCGTCTGCTCGCCGACCCCGATGTGCTGAAGCTTTTTCACTTCGCCCGGTTCGACGTCGCCGTGATGCGGGCCTTTCTCGGTGTCGCCACGACGCCGGTGTACTGCACCAAGATCGCCTCCAAGCTGGTCCGGACATACACCGACCGGCACGGGCTGAAGGATCTGTGCCGGGAACTGATCGGCGTGGAACTGTCCAAGCAGCAGCAGTCGTCCGACTGGGGAGCGGCGGAGTTGACGGCGGAGCAGCAGGCCTACGCGGCATCCGATGTTCTGCACCTGCACGCCCTGAAGGACCGGCTGGACATGATGCTGGCCCGTGAAGGGCGGACCGAGATGGCGGCAGACTGCTTTCGCTTCCTGGGCACACGGGCGGCCCTGGATCTGATCGGCTACGGCGACGAGGACATCTTCGCGCACTAAGCTGAATTGCCGCGCCGGCTACACGGCGGCTGCCCGACACGCTATAACCAAGGCGCATGACGCAGCGGACGTGAGAGACCGTGTCGAACACCGACCCGACCATTGCCGAACCCATCGCCCGACGCGCGCGGCCGCGCGCGCGCCAGACGTTCGCGGTGGCGCGCGCCAGTCGACTGGTCGCGGCAATGAAGATGCTGCTGCCGGCGATCGCGTTGTGCCTCGTGGCGCTCGTGGTCATCTGGCCGCAACTGCTGCAGGAAGCGCAGAAGTACCCGATGCGCGGCAAGCCGATCAACGCGTCGGACGCCGATACGCTGCGGGTCGCCAATCCCCGCTTCATCGGCGTCGACGAGAAGGACCGTCCGTACGAGATCATCGCGGCGTCGGCCCGCCAGGAAAGTGAATCGTCCGATGCCGTCCACCTGGAACAGCCGCAGGCCGACATGATCACCGACATGGGTGACTGGATAACGCTGACGGCCGGCCAGGGCGTTTGGCACAAGCGCGACGAGGTGGTCGATCTGGCCGGCGGCGTCTCGGTCTTCCACGAAGCCGGCCATCAGTTGGTGTCCGATACGGCCCGCATCAGTCTGGGCGCCGGCACCGCGGAAAGCGACAACGCGACCAGTGGACAGAGCCCGGGCGGCAACGTGCAGGGCGAAGGCTTCCGGTTGTACGACCGGGGCGCCCGGATCGTGTTCACCGGTCGGGCCAAGGCGGTTCTCTACGGGTCAGGGACCAGCGGATGAGCCGAGCGGATCAACCGTTGCGGCCACGGCGACGCCTGCCGGCCGTCCTGATTGCCTGCGCGGTGCTGGCAGGCTTCGCGGCGGCCGTCGCTCCGGCCCGGGCGCAACTCCTGCAGGGCACCGGCGACGATCAGGTCCCGGTTACCGTCGAGGCCGACCAGGGGATCGAGTGGATACGCGACAGCAGCACCTATGTTGCGCGCGGCAATGCCAAGGCCACCCGAGGCGACACGCGGGTCAGCGCCGACACGCTGACCGCCCGCTATCGCGAGAAGCCTGACGGCACCACCGAGATCTTCCGGCTTGAGGCCGATGGGCATGTGGTGATCGCGACCCCGCGGGAGCGCGCCACTGGCGACCGTGCGGTCTACGATCTGGACAAGGCGAACGTTGTACTGACCGGACGTGACCTTCGGTTCCAGAACGCCGGTGACGTCATCACCGCCCGGGACAGCCTGGAGTACCGCCAGGGCCAGCGTGTCGCCATCGCCCGCGGCGATGCGACCGCCATCCGCGAAAACCAGCGCATTCGCGCCGATACCCTGGTCGCGCGGTTCGAGGAACGCACGAAAGGCGGCAGCACTCTCGCCATTGTCGAAGCGAACGGCAACGTGGTGATCACCACGCCGCAAGAGGTCGCCCGGGGCCGCGAAGGTGTCTATAATGCGGACAAGGGGACGGCGACGCTTACCGGGGACGTACGTATCACGCGCGGCAAGAACCAGCTGAACGGCGAGCGTGCGGTGGTCAATCTCAAGACCGGGATCAGCCGCCTTCTGCCCGCCGGAGCGGGCGGCGAGCGAGTCAAGGGCCTGTTTACACCGGGAAAGGTGCCGCAGTGATCACGGTCCACCCCGAGCGAAAGGGAGAATGGGACGCATGACCGGTCGCGAGGATGATACGATCACCACGCAAGGGCCGCGTCCGCGTCTGGTACGTACGTCCGACGGTCAGTCGCCCGAGGGTCTGGTCGCCCGCAACATCGGTAAGAGCTTCAAGAAACGTCCGGTTCTGCGCGACGTGTCGGTCAACGTCCGACGCGGCGAAGCTGTCGGGCTCCTGGGTCCGAACGGCGCCGGCAAGACCACCTGCTTCTACGTGATCACCGGGCTGATCTCGGCCGACGCCGGTTCGGTCACCCTGGACGGCAACGACGTCACCGACCTGCCGATGTACCGCCGGGCCCGGTTGGGCATTGGCTACCTTCCCCAGGAAGCCTCGATTTTCCGGGGCCTGACGGTGGAGCAGAACATCCGGGCGGTCCTGGAGGTGGTCGAGCCGAACGCCAACCGGCGTGACGCCATGCTGGACGACCTGCTGGCCGAGTTCTCGATCAGCCATTTGCGCCGCACCCCGTCGCTGGCGCTGTCGGGCGGTGAACGCCGCCGTGTCGAGATCGCGCGCGCGCTGGCCTCGCAGCCCAACTTCATTTTGCTGGACGAGCCGCTGGCCGGCATCGACCCGATCGCGGTGTCCGAGATCCGCGATCTCATCTCACACCTTACAGACCGGGGCCTCGGCGTGCTGATCACCGATCACAACGTACGCGAGACCCTGGACATCGTAGACCGTGCCTACATCCTGCACGATGGCATGGTGCTGATGGAAGGAGCGCCCGGAGACATCGTCGCCCATCGCGACGTCCGGCGTTTCTACCTCGGAGAGCGGTTCAGCCTCTGACGGATGCAGTCGATGGCGCTATCGCAACGACTTGATCTCCGCCACTCGCAGTCGCTGGTCCTGACACCCCAGTTGCAGCAGGCCATCAAGCTGCTGCAACTGAACAATCTGGAGCTCGCCGAGTACGTTGACGGCGAACTCGCCCAGAACCCGTTGCTGGAGCGCGACGACGGCGACGGCCCGGCGACGCTGGAGGCTGTCGGCCAGGACAACCTGCTGAGGCACGACGACGGCAACGCCGCGCCGGAAAGCGAGCGCGCCACCGCCGAGCGCGCCGCGACCGACACCCTGCCGTCGGCGAAGGACGATCCCAACGACGTCGACTATGACAATCACTGGAGCAGTGCCGGGATCGACGAGAGCAGCGGTGTCGCGGCCATGGGCGCCGGCGCCGGCGATCTTGCCGGCTGGCGGACCAACAACGGTACAGGCGGCGGCAGCGATGAATTCGGGCTGGAGGACACCCTGTCCGACAGCAAGACCCTGCGCGACCATCTGCTCGACCAAGTATCGATGGAGATCGCCGACGCGGCGGATCGGCTGATTGCCGCGCATCTGATCGATATGCTGGACGGCGCCGGCTACCTGTCCGGATCGATCGAGCCGGTTGCCGAGCAGCTGGGCTGCCCGCTGCAGGAGGTCGAGCGGGTGCTCGACCGGCTTCAGAAACTGGATCCGGCGGGCGTCTTCGCCCGCAATCTCAGTGAATGCCTGGCGCTGCAGCTGAAGGACCGCAACCGCTACGATCCCTGCATGGCGGCCCTGCTGGCGCACCTGCCGATGCTGGCGCAGCGCGATTTTGGCGGCCTGCGCCGGGTCTGCGGGGTCGACGACGAGGATCTCCTTGAGATGATCGGAGAGATCAAGGCGTTGAATCCGAAGCCCGGCGAAGCGTTCGAACCCATGCTCGACCAGCCGGTGGTGCCCGACGTCATCATCCGGCGCGGCCAGGACGGCGGCTGGGCGATCGAGCTTAACGCCGAAACCCTGCCCCGGGTGCTGGTCAACAATGCCTATTTCTCCGAGGTTTCCCGCCGTTCGGGGAAGGACAAGAAGACCAAGGAATACCTGTCCGAATGCATGCAATCCGCGAACTGGCTTGTCCGTTCGCTCCATCAGCGCGCCACCACGATCCTCAAGGTGGCGACCGAGATCGTGCGGCAACAGGACGGATTCCTTGAACGCGGCGTCCAGCACCTGCGCCCGCTGGTGCTGCGCGACATTGCCGATGCAATCGGCATGCACGAAAGCACGGTCAGCCGGGTGACCAGCAACAAGTTCGTCACCACGCCGCGCGGCGTGTTCGAGCTGAAATATTTCTTCACCGCCTCGATCGCCTCGTCCGGCGGCGGCGAAGCCCATTCTGCCGAAGCGGTTCGCGACCGAATCAAGCGCCTCATCGACGGCGAGCCCACAACTGCCGTATTATCCGACGACCGGATTGTTGAGCTGCTGCGCGGCGACGGCGTCGACATCGCCAGACGCACCGTCGCCAAGTATCGGGAGGCGTTGCGCATACCGTCCAGCGTGCAGCGACGGCGTGATAAGGCGACGATGGTCGGCCAGCCGGCCCGGAACTGACGACGTGCAACGAACCCAGGAGGTACGCATTCAACGCGACTTGACGGCACCGCGGGCCATGACTAGGTTCCGCGACCTCGCGCCCGGGCACCCTTTGGGGGTTCGCGGTCGTCTCCATAAAGGAGCTTGCCTCTTTCGACGAGGTCGGAACGACCCCATGTCGAATTGCGGGACAACTACACGGACAGCACCATGAAGATTTCAGTCCAGGGCAAACAGCTCGACGTGGGAGACACGCTGCGCCAGCGCATCGAGTCGACCATCGAGTCCATCACCGCCAAGTATTTCGCCAACCCGATCGAGGCTACCATTACCCTGTCGCGGCAGGGTTCGGATTTCCGGGCGGACGTCGGCGTTCACATCGGCAAGGGCATTTCCGTCCAGGCCGAAGGCCAGAACGATGACGCCTACGCCGCCTTCGGAGGTGCCGCCGAGCGCATCGAGAAACAGCTGCGCCGTTACAAGCGCCGGCTGCGCGACCACCACAAGGGACACACCGGCGACGTCGTGCCGGCCGCGCAGTACGTCCTGGCCGCCGAAGCCGATGACAGCCCGGAGCCGGAGGGCTCGGACGGCTGGGAGCCGGTCGTGGTTGCCGAAATGGAGACCAACATCGACGCACTGACGGTAGGTGAGGCCGTCATGCGCATGGATCTGGCCAGCGCCCCTGCGTTGATGTTCCGGAACCGCGCGCATGGGGGGCTGAACATGATCTACCGACGTCCGGACGGCAACGTCGGCTGGATTGATCCGCCGAGCCAGACCCAGAGCTGACGACGACGTGAAACCGCCGGTGGGTATCCCCCACCGGGCGGTGAAAGGACGATTTCGGCAATGGACATTACGGATCTGATCTCCAGCGACGCGATACTCCCGTCGTTGCGTGCGCCGAGCAAGAAGCAGGCGCTGCAGGAACTGGCCCGCAAGGCCAGCGAATTGACCGGGATGGAAGCGCGCGAGATTTTTGACGTGCTGCTGGAGCGTGAACGGCTCGGCACCACCGGTGTCGGGCATGGGATCGCCATCCCGCACGGCAAGCTGGCCAAGCTCGGCAAGCTCTACGGCGTGTTTGCGCGCATGGAACAGCCGATCGATTTCGAGTCGATCGATGACGAGCCGGTCGATCTGCTGTTTCTGCTGCTAGCACCGGAGAGCGCCGGCGCCGACCACCTGAAGGCGCTGGCCCGCGTCTCGCGTCTGCTGCGTGATCGCACCGTGTGCAACAAGCTGCGCGGTTGCGAGAGCCGGGATGCGATCTTCGCGTTGTTCACCGACGCGACGGCCAGCCACGCCGCCTGATCGTCCGGGGATCATCCGTCCGGCGAGCCAGGGCCGACCGACCCTGGCCCCGGTTCAGTGGACGCTGACCGGCTCGAGGTCGTTCTGGCGAATGGCGAGCCGGGCAAGTTCCCGGCTGGGAAACAAGGTGACCCCGGTCCCGTCGGCGGCGTGCACCGCGTAGCGCTGTTCGTGCTCGACCTCGACGGGCTTGACGTAGGCCACCTGGTTGACGCCCAGCGCTGCCAGCGCCTCAGGGCTGATGCTGCGGATATCGGTCATCGTCACCTCCTTCGCTCCGGCCGGTACGGCCCGGAAACTGCGGTACGTTCTGCTGGAACCGGCCAACCCGGCGGTCCGCCTTCAGTTGGTTTCTGGAACTACGTCGATCGATCGGCTGCTGGACTTGCGATCAGCGCCGCGAATCTCGACCGTGTGAACCTTGGTCTCCGGCACCGGCCGAACCAGGTCGATGTGCAGCAGGCCATTGTCCAGTTCCGCACCCTCGACCCGAATGCCCTCCGCGAGCACGAAGGTCCGCAGGAACTGCCGGGCGGCAATCCCGCGATGCAGATAGACGCGCGCATCGTCCTCCGCCTGCCGACCGCGAACCACCAACTGGTTGTCCTCGATCTGCACGCTCAGATCGGCCATCGAGAACCCGGCGACCGCCAGGGTGATCCTCAGGCCGTTTTCCGATATCTGCTCGATGTTGTATGGCGGATAGCCGTCCGCCTGGGCCTTCTGCACCCGGTCAAGGGCGCGTTCGAAATGGTCGAAGCCCAGGAGCAGGGGCGAATTGAACAGCGACATGCGCGACACCGGTCTCTCCTCGTTTGAGCGAGAACCAAAAAATCGACCCGCACCAAGCGGCGTCGAGCGTGATCCGCCCCGTGAGGCCGCAGACCACTGGCTATAAGGTGGGAGGGAGCGGGCCCCGGGTCAAGAGAGCCGGTTGCTCATTGCCTTCATCGAGCGGCATGGCGGCGCACCCGGGCGCGATCCAGGGGCTCCGCGAGACCCACGGTTCCCCGACGTCCTACGTGGATCGCAGCGACCGCCAGACCTGCGCCGGTATCGACCAGGATCGGCGCACCGGAATCACCGCCGATCGCCTCGCAGTCGTGCCGCCAGTAGCCATCGCTCGACCAGCCAAGGAACCGGCAGGCCGGATCGACCGTCAGGACATGCCCCTTGTCACGGCTGTACCCGGCCTCGAACAGCGCGGTACCCGGTTCGCTGTCTCGGTCGACGATCGGTATCGGCCGCAACGCCGCAGGCTGGTTCAGCCGCACCAGGACGGCCTCGGTGCCGACCAGTTCGTACCCGACCGCCTGATAGTGTCCCAGATACTCGCCGCGCGCGTAGCCGGGCAGGAAATGCACCAGTTCGGGCGCCACCCAGCCCTCGCCGAGAAAGTCATCGAGGCAGTGCTTGGCGGTCAGTGCCAGCGCCGGCGCCACCAGCGTGGCCGTGCAATGTCGGCGAATCCTGAAGCCGGCAACGTTGAGCCGACCGATCGCCGACCATGGCCCAGTCTCCGGCGCAACGATTACCCGTCCGCCGACATCGGCACCCAATACCGGCGCTGCGGCCACCAGCGCCACCGCCAGACCGAGCAAACCCACCAGACCCGGAGCGAGGCGGCGAATGACCATCCCCGATATGTACGGTGCCTGACCCTGATCGACCAGAGGTCGCGGCAGGAAGGGACGCGTCCGACCAGGTCAGGTTCCGCCCGGATAGTCCGGATCGAGGGTGAACGGGTACGGGCCGTCGTGGCGTTCGACATAGACCTGATGGGTCACCACGCCGGTGCCCTCGATCCAGGCGTGGACCAGGAACGCCGGCGGCTCCAGCACCAGCATTCCCTCGGCACCAGGGTCGAGCCTGAACTCCACCTGATGCGCGACCGACGGCGCGATCTGCGCCAGCGTACCGGCCCAGCGGGTCTGGATCGGCCGGTGGTGATGGCCGCACAGTACCCGCTCGACCTGCGGGTTGTCGGCAATGATCCGGGCGAGGTCCTCAGCGCCGTCGAGCAGGCGGATACCATCCATGTGCTCAATCCCGCACGCGAACGGCGGGTGGTGCAGCGCCACCAGGGTCGGCCGGCCTGACGCGGCCGCCAGCGCTGAGCGCAGACGGTCGAGGCGCCGGGCACACAGGGCGCCATGGCCGCGGCCCGGCACGACCGAGTCGACGCCGATCAGACGCAACGGGCCGACATCGGCCGCGAAATCGATGAACTCCGGATCGTCGCCGAAGGTCGGCCAGTCGCCGAACACCTCGCGCAGCGCCCCGCGGCGATCATGGTTGCCGGGGATCAGGTAGACGGGCATCGCCAGCGGCTCCAGCATCCGGCGCAGCAGTTCGTACTCCGCAACCAGCCCGCAGTCGGTCAGGTCGCCGGACAGGATCAGCGCGTCGGGTGCCGGATCGAGCGCGCGCAGCGTAGCCAGCGCGCGGGCCAGCATGGTGTTGACCTCGACCACGCGGTAGGCCGGCATGCCGGCCGGGCGGACGTGCAGGTCGGTGAGATGAGCGATCAGCATGGGGACGCCCCTGCCAGAGGTTGCGGAACGGAGCAGCGGCCCGCATCACCGATACGGGCCGCCACGAGCTTAGACCGTCAGTTCGGCAGGTTCAGCGCCGTCTGCTCGACATACGGCCGCATGACCTGATCGGCCTTCACCTGGGCCGCCTTCAGGGCCTCGGCCGGCTTCTTCTTGCCGGCGATGACCGCCTGGACCTCGTCCTCCAGGGCCTTGCGAACCGCGACCGTGTTGTAGGTCGCGAACCAGGACTGGGCGAACTGCAGCTGATCGAGGGCCACCTGGGCATCCGGGTTGGCACCGATGAACGCCTGCATCTCCGGCAGATCGTAGGCGCCCTTGTTCGGCGCGAAGTAGCCGGTGAAGCGGCTCCAGTGGCCGGAGATCTCCGGGCTGGTCAACCACTTGATCAGGGTCCAGGACGCCTTCTGCTGATCGTCGGACAGGCCTTTCGGCATCATCAGCGAAGCACCGCCGATGGCCACGGCGTTGCGCAGGTTGCGCGGCACGAACGCCACGCCGTACTTGCCCTGCATGTTCTCGCGGATGAACGACAGCGAGCCGGTAGACAGGATGACCATCGAGGCCTGGCCGGCGAAGAACGCGGTCGATACCGCCTTCCCGTCCGTCACCCCGTCCGGCATCACCTTGTGCCTGCGCACCATGTCGTCGACCAGGGTCAGCGCGCCCAGCATGCTTGGCGTGTCGTAGTACACTTCGCCGCCGAACGCCGGGTTGTAGTACAGGCCGCCATTCGACATGGTCAGCGCCGTCATCACCCAGCCGAGATAATCATAGTTGCCCGGCAGCATCACGCCGTAGCGCTTGATGTTGTCGCCGTCGCGCACCGTCAGCTTCTTGGCGGCATCGACCCACTGCGCCCAGGT
This sequence comes from Thalassobaculum sp., assembly GCF_040219215.1. Taxonomy (GTDB): domain Bacteria; phylum Pseudomonadota; class Alphaproteobacteria; order Thalassobaculales; family Thalassobaculaceae; genus Thalassobaculum_A. The sequence continues at coordinate 212,268 of NZ_JAVJSX010000008.1, read as the reverse complement.
AGCCGGCGGGTTCGACGGGTCGAGGCCGGTTTCCTTGAAATGCTCGACGTTGTAGTACAGCAGCGGGGTCGAGTTGTGGAACGGCGCCGCCCAGATCTTGTCGGCGAAACGGGCGTTGCCGTGCAGCGCCGGCCAGAACCGGTTCATGAAGGCGTCCGGCGTTTCGCCATCGGCGACAACCAGCGGATCGAGCGGCTGGATCTCGCCGTTGATCTGGTACTCCAGCACGAAGTTGGCGCTCATGATCACCGCAGCCGGCGGCCGCCCGGCCTTGATCGCGGCGCGGGTCTTGATGTTGGTGTCGTCGTACGATCCGGTATAGACGGCGGTCGCCTTGATGTCCGGATGGTCGGCGTTGAACCGCTCCATCAGGTTCTTCATCTCCTTGGCGAGTTTGCCTTCCACGGGAACCGGGAAGAACATCTCGATCTCGGTAGCGGCATGTGCCACCCCCGAGCCGAGACCGAACGTCAGCGCCGCAGCCAGCGCTGCGGATGCGAGACGGGACATGGCCGTACCTCCTATTTGACGCCAGAGAACAGGAATGAATTGACGAATTGCCGCTGAAACAGCGCGAACGCCGTCAGCAGCGGGGCCGCCACCAGGAAGGTGCCGGCCGCTATCACGCCCCATTGCGAAGCGCTCTCCGCCCCCATGGTGAACGAGGCGAGTCCGATGGTGAGGGTCTGGTTGTCAGGCGACGAGATGACCATCAGCGGCCACAGGAACTCATTCCAATGGCTGACCACCGACACGATCCCGAAGGCGATCATCCCCGGCCGGGCCAGCGGGACCAGCACCCGCCAGACCAGTTGCCACCAGGTGGCGCCGTCGACGATCGCCGCCTCCTCGAAGTCCTTCGGGATCGTGCGGAAGGTCTGGCGCATCAGGAACACCCCGAACGCCGATGCGAAGTACGGGGCCATCACGCCGACCAGGCTGTCGTACAGGCCGAGCCGGACGATGGTGACCAGGTTCGGCACGATCAGGATCGGCGGCACCAGCATGAGTTGGAGCAGGAACGCGTAGAACACCAGTTCCTTGCCGGGAAACCGAAGCCGAGCGAACGCGTAGCCGGCCAGCGTCACGGTCGCGAGTTGAACCGCGAGCGTTCCGGCGCACACGATCAGCGTGTTCAGGTACAGCAACGGAAAGTCGGCCGACTCCAACGCCTCTGCAAAGTTCGCCAGGGTCGGGGTGAAGTCCGGCCACAGCGACGCCATGTCCAGACCGCCGAAGTTCTGCGGCCGGAACGACGCGATCACCATCCACAGCAACGGTGTCGACCACACCAGCACCACGGCCGACAAGGCAGCCACCGCCAGAAGCGCCGCAGGATTGGCTCGGCGCATCTCAGGCCTCGTAGTGGATGCCGCGCTCAAGCGTGCGCAGCGACAGGAAGGACAGGGCCAGCAGCCCGGCGACCGACAGCACGGTGGCCGCCGCGGCCTTGCCGTAGTCGTAGTTCTCGTGGGCCTGCTGGTAGATGTAGAACAGCAGAAGGTTGGTGGAGTCCGATGGCCCGCCCTTGGTAAGAACCACGACGTGGTCGACCTGGGTGATGACGTTCACGAACGCGATCACCAGTACGAACGCCATGGTCGGACCCAGCAGCGGCAGGGTGATGCGCCGGAACCGCGCCCAAGAACCGGCTCCCTCGATCCGCGCCGCCTCGTACAGGTCGAGCGGGATCGCCTGCAGCCCGGCCAGGAAGAACAGCATGTAGTAGCCGGCGTTCTTCCACACCGTCAGGCCGATCAGCGACCACAGCGCCAGATCGGGATTGCCGAGCCAGCTGGTATTGCCGGCCCCCAGCTTGGCGAGATGGTAGTCCAGCAGGCCGATGCCCGGCAGGAACACGAACAGGAACAGCGCGGCCGCCGCCACCAGCGGCAGCAGGACGGGGAAGAACACGATCGTGCGCAGCGTCGCGTTGAAGCGGGTCGCGTCCTGCAGTCCGACGGCAAGCGCCAGGGCGATCGCGACCGACGGCAGGATGGTCCCGACCGCGTAGATCAGGTTGTTGACCAGCGCTCTGCCAAAACTCGGATCGGCCAGCAGCCGCTCGAAATTGCCGATGCCGAACGTCGTCGCCTCGACGCCGAACACCTCGATGGTGATCGATTGAAGTAGAACCTGGCCGATCGGCCAATAGGTGAACGCCGCCAGGAAGACGACCGACGGCAACAGCAGCAGCGCAGCGCGCCCGGCTTCCGAGCGCTTCCGACTCGCCGGCCGGCCGACCGATCGCGACGGGAACACCGTGTCGATCGAACTGTCCACCTCTGCCACCAACCGCGCGCCCTCCCCCGTGTTTCGGACTGCGCGGAACCTGACGAGACAGCGTTACGGTGGTGTGTCGGTTGGATGGCCGCGTCGTGAACCTTCGGCGACAGATCGGCGCCAGCGACGCCGATCTCGGTGGGGCCGTACCCTCATCATCAAACCGTCACTCAAACCGACTAAGGGAGGTCCGACACGCAAAAGGAGACCCTGTCATGGCCCAGATCGAACTCGACGACGTCCGCAAGTCATTCGGCACGCTGGAGGTGATCCACGGGGTCGACCTGGACGTCGCGGACGGCCGGTTTGCCGTGGTGGTCGGCCCGTCGGGCTGCGGGAAGTCCACCCTGCTGCGGATGGTCGCGGGACTGGAGGACGTCAGCAGCGGCACCATCCGGATCAGTGGCCGGGACGTGACCGATGTCGAGCCGAAGGATCGCAATGTCGCCATGGTGTTCCAGAACTACGCCCTGTACCCGCACCTGTCGGTCGCCCGGAACATCGCTTTCGGACTGGAGTTGCGCGGCGCACCGCGGGCCGAGATCAAACGCCGGGTCGGACGCGCGGCCGAGATCCTGCACCTGGAAGACCTGCTGGAGCGCAAGCCGCGTCAGTTGTCGGGTGGTCAGCGCCAGCGGGTCGCGATGGGCCGCGCGATGGTGCGCGAGCCGGACGTCTTCCTGTTCGACGAGCCGCTGTCGAACCTCGACGCCAAGCTGCGCGTTACCATGCGGATGGAGATCAAGCGCCTGCACGATGAGTTGGGCGCGACATCGCTGTACGTTACCCACGACCAGATCGAGGCGATGACCATGGGTGACGTTCTCATTGTCATGAATGACGGTCATGTCGAGCAGATCGGAGAGCCGCTGGAGGTCTATGAGCGGCCGGCGTCCACCTTCGTCGCCTCCTTCATCGGCTCTCCGCCGATGAACTTCCTGCCAGCAATGGTGGAGGGAGCCGACGTATCGTTCTGCGGCGGCCGGCTGGCGCTGACCAACGCCTCTCCGCACGGCCCGGCGATCCTGGGTGTTCGTCCGGAGCACCTGATCGTCGACCCCGAAACCGCCGCGTTCCGCCTGTCCGTCCGAATGGTCGAGCCGCAGGGTGCCGAGACCATCGTCCACGGCGTCGCCGAGAGCGGCGGCCGTGAGGTCGAAGCCGCCGCCGTGACGGTTCGCCTGCCCGGTGTGCATCGGATACAGCCCATGGATATCCTGCCGCTGGCCGCCAGGGCCGAACACCTGCATCTGTTCGACACCGAGCGCGGGCGCCGGATGTCCTGAACGCCGTTAACGCTCCGTTCACGGTTTGCACAGCAGCCTGTAGGGCCATTCCGTCCGGAGCCAGGTGTGTTGAGCATTCATCCAGTTCACGACGTGTCGCCGGCGATCCTGCCGCTGCCGGCAAACATCACGGTCGACCCGGACATCTGCACGATGGCCGAGTACTGGCGTTCAATGGTCCGGTCCGGCGAAACAATCCCGCACCGCGACGACCTCGATCCGCTGCTCGACGTGCCGCATTTGGTCCCCAATGTTTTCCTGGCCGACGCCCTGGACGGGGGCGACGATTTCCGGATCCGGCTGTGCGGCACGCGGATCGCCGACATGCTGGGTTGCGACTCGACCGGCCTCAAGCTCTCCGAGCTCACGACCGGCCATTATCTTCAAGCCATCACCAGTGTGTATCGGCAACCCCTTGTCCTCGGGGTGCCGGTCTACAGCCGATCGGAATTCCGTCCGCCAAGCGGTGAGCCAATCCAGGTCGAGCGGCTGACGCTGCCCCTGCGCCGGTCGCCGCCGGAGGCACCGATGCTGATGGTCATCCAGAAGTTCCATGGCCAACGAACCCCGGTCCACGGCCGCTTTGCCCAGGTCATCGCCGCCGCCAGCCACAGCCCGGAAAGCTACGATTTCACCTGCTACCTGCTCGACTGATCGATCGAACGAACCGATTGATTTTGATTTTCCAAATCAATTTCTCGGAAACTACTAGTTTCCCGATGTTAACGATCGCCCCATTCTTGGACTGAACCGATGAGGCCATTGGCCTGCCGCGGTTCAGCCATTGCTGGAGGTCGACCATGATCCGAACGGGTGCCCAATACCGTGACTCGATCCGCGACGGCCGCGCCGTCTACATCGGCGGCGAGCGGGTCAGGGACGTCACCACCCACCCGATGTTCAAGCCGCTGGTCGACATCCGGGCGCGCATCTACGACATGCAGCACGAAGCCGCGACCAGCGGTGCCCTGACATTCGAGAAGGACGGCGAGGTCAACGCGATCGCCAACAAGCTGCCGATGGTCCAGCAGGACTGGTGGGACAAGCGGCGCGCCACCGACACCGTGCTGGAAGACATCGGCGGCATCGTCACCCGCGTCGGCGACGAGACGGTCGGCGAGATGTGGTCGCTGTACGACGGCCAGGACGTCCTGAACGAGGTCGACCCGCAGTTCTCCGCCAACATCCGCGCCCACATCGACCACGTCCTGCACGCCGATCCGTTCCACGTCTCGGCCAACACCGATCCGAAAGGCGACCGATCCAAGGCGCCGCAGGACCAGGACCCGGACATGCTGCTGCATGTCGTCAAGGAGACCGATTCCGGCATCATTGTGCGCGGCGCCAAGTACGAGACCGCCGCCGCCTACGCCAACCAGGCCTTCACCAAGCCGACGATCGCCAACTGGGGCAACGCCGCGCTCAGCGACTACGCCGTCGGCTTCGTGTGCGACCTCGGCTCGCCGAACCTCAAGTTCATCTGCCGCACCGGTTTCGCCGGGCGGGCACCGGCCGAGGACTACCCGCTGTCGAACCGGTTCGACGAGGTCGACACCCTGGTCATCTTCGACAACGTGCTGATCCCTTGGGAAAACGTGCTGTTCTACCGGCACACCAAGGCGGCGACGTTCATCCGCTCCTGTCTGCACCGCTACTCGGCGTTCGCCTTCGTGCAGCGCAACCTGAAGCTGGCCGACATGATGATCGGCGCCGCCCTGTTCAACGCGCGGCAGACCGGGCTCGACAAGCAGCAGGCGGTGCAAGAGAAGCTGTCGACCCTGGCGGTCTATCGCGAAGGCATCAACGCCCACCTGACGGCGGCGATTGCCCTGGCCGAGCGCAGCCCGGCCGGGCTGCTGATGCCGAACCAGTCGCTGCTGTACACCGGCCGGGTGCTGGCCTGCTCGCAGCTCCACGAGATGATGCACCTGGCCCGCGAGCTGTGCGGCGGCCAGATCTGCGTGACCCCGGACGCCGCCGCCTTCGCCGCGCCGGAGACCAAGCCCTGGCTCGACAAGTACTACACGGTCAACGAGGACTGGGTGGCCGACGACCGGCGCCGGCTGCTGGCGCTGGCCCGCGACATGCTGAATTCCGACTATGCCGGCCACCGCCTGACCTTCCAGCTGTTCGCCCAATCGCCACCGTTTGCGCATCTGGCCGCGGTGCACCGCAACTTCGACTGGGACGGCCCGCTGCAGTTCGTGCAGAAAGCCGCCGGCCTGTCGGACAAGGTTCTACCGGTGTCCGGCCGGACGCCCGGCGACCGCGCCGTAAGCCAGTGGTTCAACGAACGGACCTCCGACAAGGCGGCCGAGTGACATGGCAGTGGCCCGCGCCATGACAAACGACCCGACGCTGCGCGACCGGTTCCTGGACGCCATGAGCGCCACCGCCTGCACGGTCAACATCGTCACCACCGACGGCACCCGGGGACGCGCTGGCGTCACGGTGTCGGCAATGTCGTCGATCTCCGCCGATACCGACCAGCCGACACTGCTGGTCTGCGTCCATCACCTGAGCCCGGCGGCCGATGCCATCCTGAAGAACCGTGCCTTTTGCGTGAACGTGCTGCGCGACGACCAGTCGATTGTTGCCGATCGGTTCGCCGGCCGAGTGCCCGCGATCAACGGCGACAAGTTCGCCGGCAGCATCTGGGCACCGATGGCGAGCGGCGTGCCGCGCGTCGTCGACCCGCTGGCGGCGTTCGACTGCCGGCTGCTGTCGTATCAGCGGGTCGGCACCCATTTCGTCCTGGTCGGTGCCGCCGACGACATTTTCGTGGCCGGCTCGGGCAAGCCCCTGGTCTACGCTCGGCGCGCCTACGCTACCGCAGTCCCTCTCTGACCCCGAGCCGGAGTCCACGTCGATGGTCGTCCACAAGCGCATCCGCCAGTTCAACACCGCCGACACCTATCCTGAGCAGAAGCTCGTCAATGACCTGTGCCAGGTTGTGGTGGCGCGCGGCAGCATGGTGTTCGTGCGGGGCCAGATCGGCCAGGACCTCGAGACCTCGGCCAGCGTGGCGATCGGTGACGCCGCCGGACAGGCCGAGCAGGCGATGGCGAACATCGCCATGCTGCTGGAGGAGGCCGGAGCGAAACTGGAGCACATCACCAAGATCACCATCTACCTGATCGACCCACGTTACCGCGAGGCGGTCTACCGGGTGGTCGGCCGCTGGCTGAAGGGCGTGTTCCCGGTGTCGACCGGCATCGTCGTGTCCGCCCTGGCCCGCCCGGAATGGCTGGTCGAGATCGACGCCATCGCGGTGATCCCGGACGACTGAACGGGCTGTCCTTTCGTGGCCGGACGCCGAGCTGCCCCGAGAAATGCCGTCATCCGGGATGCGTTCCACCGTCAGTGGCACGGTCCGGGAGGACAACGGGTGGAGTGACGTCAGCGGGTGCTGCCATCGCTCGACCTAGAGTCTCGAAGATCCGCGGTTCGGCGCATTGCGCGACGTTGAAGCGCAGGAACCTCCCGGCCGAGCCCGATGGGCTGAACACGTTGCCCGGCGCCAACACCACGCCCTCCTCCAGCGCCCGGCGCGCCACCGCCGTGGAATCGATGCCTTCCGGCAGCTCGGCCCACAGGAACATGCCGCCGCGCGGCTCGGTCCACAGCCTCAGTCCCGCCGAGCGCAACCGGCGCGCCGTTTCGCCCATCGCCCGCGCGAGCTTGCCGCGCACAGCGTCCATGTGCCGGCGGTAGCTGCCGTCGATCAGCATCCGATGGACCAGTTGGGCGGCCATCGAGCCGTTGCCGAACGCGGTTGCAAGTTTCAGGTCGGCCATGCCGTCGATCCAGTCCGGCCGCGCCGCGACGAACCCGCAGCGCAGCGCCGCCGACAGCGTCTTGGAGAAGCTGCCGATATGGATCACCCGTTCCAGTCCGTCGAAGGCTGCCAGACGAGGCGCCGGCTCGGTCTCGAAATCGGCGAAGATATCGTCCTCGACCACCACCATGTCATGGGCCTCGGCGATCTTCAGCAGCCGATGCACGCTGGCCGCCGGCAGGCTGGCGCCGGTCGGATTGTGGAGTGTGGCGTTGGTCAGGTACAGCCGCGGCCGATGCTCGGCGGCGGCCCTGGCGAACCCCTCCAGGTCGGGCCCGTTCGGGGTGTAGGGCACGCAGGCCACCGTGACCCGGTGTGCCCGCAGAATGGCCTGGAAGTTGAAATAGCAGGGGTCGTCGAGCAGCACCGTGTCGCCCGGCTGCAGCAGGAACCGGCAGACCAGATCGATTGCCTGGGTACCGGAATCGGTCAGCAGGATCCGGTCAGGCCCCGCCTCGATCCCGCGTCCGTCCAGCCGGTCGGCGAGATGCCGGCGCAGCGGTGGGAATCCGAGCAGGGAATCGTACTCCGCCAGGTCGGCCGAGGTATCCCGGGCCAGCCCGCGCATGGCCCGGCGCAGCGCCGTATCGGGCAGCCAGTGGGACGGCAGCCAGCCACAGCCCGGCTTCGGAACCCCGCCGCCCAGGTCCAGAGACTGCCGCATGATCCACAACGGATCGATCGTCTGGTCGGCGCGCGGAGCCCGCGGCGCCAGCGAGAACGGCCGGGTGCGGCGGGTCACGAAGAAGCCGGATCCCGGGCGCGCCGTGATCGTACCCTCCGCCACCAGCCGGTCGTAAGCCTCGACGGCGGTCGACTTGGATACCCCCAGCGTCCCGGCCAACCGCCGAAGCGACGGTACGCGGGCGCCCGGCGTCAGGCTTCGGGTGGCGATCCGTTGCCGGATCATCTCCATCACCGCCTCGACCAGGGTCTGGTCGGGTTCCGGCTGCAGGTCCGAGACCGCCATCCGTACGCCTCTTTGATCCAGTACAGTTTGTCGAAATTGTATTGTAGCGTCCCTGGTCAACGGCGCCAGAGTGAAACATCATCGCCGGCATGAACGCTCCATCGATCGCACTCCCCCCATCCACCGCCGCTCAGACCGCCTTTGCCTGGGGCAACGGCCTGATCGGCATGGCCATCTTCAGCGGCTCCCTACCGGCCACCAAGATCGCGGTGATGAGCTTCGATCCGATGTTCCTGACCCTGGCGCGCGCAGCGATCGCCGGACTGGTCGGCATCGGGCTGCTGGTCGCCCTGCGTCCGCCCCGGCCCGAACGCCGCGACCTGATACCGCTGATCATCGTCGCCTTCGGCGTGGTTCTCGGATTTCCGCTGCTCACTGCGTTGGCGCTGCAGTTCGTCACATCGGCCCATGCCATGGTCTTCATTGGCCTGCTGCCGATCGCGACGGCTATTTTCGGAGCAATCCGGGCCGGCGAGCGGCCTCGGCCGATGTTCTGGGTGTTCTCGCTGATCGGCGCCGCCATCGTCGGCGGCTACGCGGTGCGCGACGGTACCGACGCGTCGCTGGTCGGCGACGGCCTGATGCTGGCCGCCATCGTGGTGTGCGGGCTGGGCTATGCCGAGGGTGCGCGGCTGTCCCGCCATCTCGGCGGATGGCAGGTGATCTCCTGGGCGCTGCTGCTGTCGCTGCCGGCCACCTTGCCGGCCGCCTTGTTGACCCAGCCGGGTTCGTGGTCCGGCATCGGCTGGCCGGCGCTGACGGCGCTCGGCTATGTGTCGCTGTTCAGCATGCTCATCGGCTTCGTGTTCTGGTACCGCGGCCTTGCGCTCGGCGGCATCGCTGCGGTCGGCCAGTTGCAGCTCCTGCAGCCGTTCCTCGGTTTCGCGCTGGCGGCCCTGCTGCTGGGCGAGACGGTCGGCTGGTCCCTGCTGGCAGCGGCCGGCTCGGTGGTCCTGTGCGTCGCCGGGGCGCGGCGATTCGCCCGCTAAGGGAAGACCTGGACCATGATCGACCTCACGGCTCTCGCCGGGTTCGCCCTGGTCGCGCTGGGCATGGTCCTGACCCCGGGCCCCAACATGATCTATCTGATCTCGCGCTCGGTCTGCCAGGGACCGGTGGCCGGGCTGATCTCGCTGGGCGGCGTCACGCTCGGCTTCGTGGTCTACATGCTGTGCGCCGCGTTCGGCATCACCGCCCTGGTGTTCGCCGTGCCCTACGCCTACGACGCCCTGCGGTTCGCCGGCGCAGCCTATCTGCTGTACCTCGCCTGGCAAACGCTCCGGCCGGGTGGGCAGGCACCGTTCCAGGTCCGCGCGCTGCCGCGCGACGGCCTGCGCCGGCTGTTCCTGATGGGCTTGGCGACCAATTTGCTGAATCCGAAGATTGCAATCCTCTACCTGTCGCTGCTGCCGCACTTCATCGACCCGCAGAACGGTAGCGTCCTGACCCAGTCTATCGTCCTCGGGTCCGTCCAGATCGCGGTCAGTGTGACTGTCAACGCGCTGATCGCGATCGGTGCCGGCTCGATCGCCGGTTTCCTGGCCGAGCGCCCGGTCTGGCTGGCGGTTCAACGCTGGCTGATGGGAACAGTACTGGCCGGGCTCGCCGTCCGGATGGCCGTCGACGAGTCTCGGTAGATCGAAGGCCGGATCTCTAACCCAGCCTCGCCCAGACCGAGCACGCCGACGTGCCCGGGTATTGGACGAACCGGTCGGTCCGCCGGTCCCAGTAGAACGACACCCCGCGTGAGCCCTTCGGCAGGAAAACCACGAGTTGGTTCATGGACATCCCGCGCCGCTGGCACAACCCGAAATCATCCTCCGTGGGCTGCAGGTGCTCGGAAATCGGCGCCTTGATCAGGATGCTGGCCGCAGCGGCCTGACCGACAGGCAGCAACGGCAACGGCAACGCCGCAAGCGCCGTGCCGAACCCTACGGCGAACCATATGAGAGTCCATCTCGACATCAGGTCAACAGTCGTCCCAGCCAGCCAATTGCCAAGTCACGAACTCACCATTGCGCGCAATCCGTATGCGGGTTTGATGATTGATCTGGAGCGATCCAGGGTGCGATCGGGGAGCCGGGTTCGTCCTAGCATTCAAGGCTGAACAGTTCGTTTACAGCGCCCCAATAAACGAACCTCCTGCCCTGCGTCGATTCAGCGGTTCTGCGGCGGAGCATGCGTCCGCATCAGCATCTCGACCGAGTCGACCTGCCCGATCCGCAAAGCGAACCGACCGTGCAGGCGTTCCAGGATTTTCTCCGACACCATCGGCATCGGGATCTTCCGGGCCAGGCAGTCCTCGATCAACGCCTCCAGGATTTCCTCGGACTTGAACGGAACGATGGTGGCCGGGCCAAGACCGCTCTCCACCAGGAGCCGGCCGTTGATCTCCTTCTCGCCGACCGGTTCGGCGTTGACGACCTTTCCCTCGGGGAGCGGCTTGTTGTGGCTTCGGGCATAGGCCGTCAGAGCGGCTGCCGCCTCACTGGGCGTGAAGACCAGGAATCGGAACTCAGCCGGCACCGTCATCCTCCCATGCGCCACAGTCGACGAAGACCGCCGCTTGCGCTTCCAGGGGAATTTGCCCGTGGATCAAGCTGAGCGGGTCGATTCGTAAATGCACAATGCGGGAATCGCCATAAGAATCCACCCTCAACTACCGCTGCTGCGTTAATTCCGGAGTGTCACGCGACACTCCGGCTCGTCTTGTAACCTCACGGTCGATTTGCCCGGCAACACCGGCTCCACCTTAATGACCACAGCGTTTGCGGCTATTGTGGTCAGCCGCAACGCCGAGACCCGCCCGACGAAGCCACGCCGCCCTGCGCACCGGGACCCGCCGCCTTAGCCATGCGCTTCACCTTTCGACAACTTCAGTATTTCATCGCCGCCGGCGAGTCCGGCAGCATCGCCCTGGCCTCCGAGGCCATTCGGATATCGCCGCCGTCGATCTCTACCGCGATCAGTCAGCTTGAGCGCGAGTTGGGAGTACAGCTGTTCATCCGCCACCATGCCCAGGGCCTTTCCCTGACTCCGGCGGGCCGGGTGCTGCTGCGCGAGGCCAGGCGGCTGATCGAACAGGCCGAGGGGCTGTATGCCGTGGCATCGGAAGCCGGCGAGCAAGTGCGCGGGGAACTGGCGGTCGGGTGCCTGATCACCATGGCACCGATGGTGCTGCCCGAGTTGACCCACTCATTCACCGCCGCGTCCCCCAGGTGACGATCCGTCACCACGAGAACCATCAGGAGTGGTTGCTTAACAGCCTGCGCCGGGCCGAGATCGATGTTGCGGTCACATATGACCTGCAGATCCCCGATGGCATCACGTTCACGCCGCTCGCCAGCCTGCCGCCGCACGCGCTGGTCGCCGAATCCCATCCGATGGCCAGGCACGCCGCTGTGACGCTCGCGGCGTTGGCCGCCGAACCCCTGGTCCTGCTCGACCTGCCAATGAGCCGGGAGTACTTCCTGGCCCTGTTCATGAAAGAGGGCGTGCAACCGATCATCCACTCCCGCTCGCCGCACCAGGACGTCGTGCGCACGATGGTCGCCAACGGCTATGGCTACACGCTGGCCAACGTGCGGCCTCGTTCCGATCTGGCCCTGGACGGCCGGCGAGTGGTCCGCGTTCCGCTGGCGGGCGAACACGCGCCCATGCGGATCGGCATCGCCACGCTGGCGCAACTCAGGACGTCCCGGCTGGTCCAGGCGTTCGAGCGACACTGCCGAAGCTACATTTCGGACGCTCGTATTCCGGGCATGGACGCCCCCGTCGAGGAACGATAGGCACGGCATACCCGGCAGAATCCTCCCGTTCACCTGCAACCGGGCCGGTTCGACTTCCCCGGATCCCACCATTCATCGCCGGCCGGCGACCCGGACTCGTTATCCGTGAATGACTCAGTTGGTTAAGCCGACAACCGGCACGCCTCTTGCTCCGTGGACTGCGTTACAACCAGGACGGGGAGTCGAACATGACGCAGCGGCAGGAGGGACGCATTCTGGTCGCCAGCGGCCAGCGCGATGATGCGGTCCGCATCCACAACGCCTATCCCGCGCTGGACGACACTTCAATCGAATGGGTCGCGACCTCGACCGAGGCGGTCGACCAACTGCGCGACCCGCGCCACCACTTCACCATCGCCCTGCTCGACCGGGACCTGGCTCCGGAGCCGGCGCATGCGGTGTTCAACTTCATCCGGCGCGATCCGGCAAGCCCGTACCCCGGGCTGGCCATCGGATTGATCGGCACCGGGATGCAGCCCCAGGACATCCGTCGCGCAATGCACGCCGGCTGCCTGCTGTCGCTCAGCCGGCCGTTCCAGCCAGAAACGCTTGCTGCCGCAGTTCAGCGCTGGCCGCTCGATCGCTCCGACTTCCTGGTCAGCGGTGCCTATGTGGGACCGGAGCGGCGTCGTGCCGGCGACACCGCCGACGCCGACCAGCGCCGCAGGACCCTCGCGATCGAACAATCGATCGCCTCGACCGCCCCGGTCTACGACATCGCGCCGGAAACCACCGGATTCCGGTTCAAGCGCCTGCCGGCCGGCAACACCCCCTCGCCTACCGCCCTGTCGCTGCGCAACGGCCTGAGACGCGCCACTCTGAACCCGGCGGTCGCCCATATCGTGGTCAAGAAACGCGAGGGGCTGGGCATGCTCGGACGTCAAGCCGAGGCGATGGGCGAAACCTGGCGGCATCTGCAGGCAACGCTGGCGCCGCGCCTGCTGACCCGGCTGAACACTCAGGCCGTGCAATGCGCCGACCTTTCATCGGAGCGTGGCCTGCTGCTGATGGGCGCCATCAACCGCTCGCTGGCCAAGTACAGCGCCGGACGCCACCGGCTCGGCCCCCGGCTGGTCGCCTTCCTGCGAGCGCATCTTGACGGCGTAACGGTCGCCCTTCGACACCGCATCGACGATGACGGCGGGCCCACCGGTCGCTGCATCATGGCGGCGCTGAAGGACGCCGAGCGGCGATTCGTCGACCCGGATCAGGACGGGCAGAATCCGTCTCCGCCTGCGTCCATCCTGGATACCGGCCAAACCGCCTCGCGCCAAACCGGCGCCTAATCCCCGGTGGTGCGGCTGGTCTTGGCCGGCTCGACGGTCGGGCGGCCGACCTGCCGGGCCCGCGACTCGCGATGCGCGATGTACAACGCGCTTGCGATGATGATCGCCGACCCGATCCAGGTGTACAGGCCGGGCGCTTCGGCGAACATCGCATAGCCGATCAGAGCCGACCACAGCAGCTGCAGGAACTTGGCCGCCTGGATCGCCGACATCTCGCCGACCTTGAAGCCCTGGGTCATGCACAGGTGCCCGACGGTCGCCAACCCGGCGATCACGATGGTGATGATCCACTCGTCGATCGTCGGCGCCTTCCAGACCAGCATGGCCGGAACGAATGTCACCAGGGTCACGATGATCGACAGGTAGGCCACAACCGCCGGACCGCTCTCCCGCCGGGTCAGTGACTTCGCGCACAGGTCCGAGGCGGCGAAGATCGGCGCCGCGATCAGCATGGCGATGGCACCCGGATCCACCTCGGCAAACCCCGGCCGCACGATCAGCAGCGCTCCGAACAGCCCCACTACGACGGCAACGATCCGAGGCAGCCTGATGCTTTCACGCAAAAACAGGACCGCGCCGATGGTTGCGAACACCGGGTTGGTAAACCCGATCGCCGTCACCTCGGCGAGCGGGATCCGGGTCATGGCATAGAACCACAGCATCACCCCGGTGCCGTGCATCAGGCCACGCAGAAGGTGCAGCTTCAGGTTGGCCGCCACCACGTCCGGCCAGCGCAGGCGAATGAAGAACGGCGCCAGGAACAACAGGCCGAACCCGTAGCGCATGAACGAAGTCTGGATCGGGTCCATGTGCGAGCCGACATGGCGGACCAGCGCCATGAAGCAGGAGAAGATCAGCCCGGACAGGGCGATCCACAACATTCCCTGGACGTTCGGAGGTACTGCCGCGAAAGCGGCGCGCCACTTGGTGACGAGCGGCATCAGATGATTTCCGGGTATGCTCGGCACCGACAGGCACCATGGACACCGACAAGGGAGCACGCAGCCATGACCGGATCAAGCCTCATCACCCTGCCGGACAGTCTGGTATCCACCGACTGGCTGGCGGCGCATCTTGGCTCGCCCGGCCTGCGTGTGTTCGATACCACCTGCTTCCTGCTGCCCGATCCCAAGACCACTCTGCGCGCCGAGACGGGTCGCCCGGCCTACGAGGCGGCGCATCTTCCGCAAGCTGCCTTCCTCGACATTACCGGCGACGACTTCTCCGATCCGGCCGGCGCGTTCCGCTTCACCATGCCAAGCCCGCAGCGGCTGGCCGAGTCGTTCGGCGCCCATGGCATCGGCGACGACACGGCGGTCGTCCTGTACGCCGCCGACAACCCGAGCTGGGCCACCCGGTTCTGGTGGATGCTGCGGGTCGCCGGCTTCGACAAGGCCGCCGTGCTGGATGGCGGACTGAAGAAATGGCAGGCCGAGGACCGGCCGGTTGAAACCGGCGTTGCGCACTATCCGGCGGCCACCATGACCGCCATGCCCCGGCCGCACCTGGTTGTCGGGCGCGACGGCGTGCTGGAAGCGCTTGGCAGCGGTGCCTGCGTCATAAACGCGCTGTCTCCCGAACAGCATCGCGGCGACGGCAGCCACTACGGCCGGCCCGGCCGGATTGCCGGCTCGGTCAACGTCGCGTCGCGCGAACTGCTCGACCCCGCCACCAACGCCTTCAAGCCGCAAGCCGAGATCGCCGACATGATGCGCGGCTCGGGCGCGCTCGACGCCGAGCGGGTCGTGCCGTATTGCGGCGGTGGGATCGCCGCCAGCGTCACCACCTTCTGGCTGACCCGTCTCGGGCACGGCAACGTCGCGCTGTACGACAACTCGCTGTCGGAGTGGGTCACCGACCCGAACCTGCCGATGGTGACGGGCTGACCGGCACAGCACACGGCACCGTTTCCCGACGGGCGCTTGTCGCACTGCAGCATGGCGACTAGTTTCCACCGGTGACAGCCAGCCCCAGCCCATCCAAGGCCTTCTCGATTCCCGCTCCGCTTGCCGGCGTACTGATGATGGCCGTCGCCGCCGCGGCGTTCAGCTTCATGCACGCGGCCATCCGGCATCTGAGCGACGAGATGCACCCTTTCGAGATCGCATTCTTCCGGGTGTTCTTCGGCTTCGTCGCCCTGGCACCGGTCTTCATGCGCCAGGGGTGGGTGCCGTTGAGGACCAAGAACGTCAAGCTGTTCGCCTACCGCGGCCTGCTGAACGCGGCGGCGATGCTGATGTTCTTCTACAGCCTTTCGATCACGCCGCTGGCCACGGTGGCCGCACTGGGCTTCACCGCCCCGCTGTTCGCCACGCTGCTGGCCATGCTGATGCTAGGCGAGGTGGTCCGGCTGCGGCGCTGGACCGCGATCCTAATCGGCTTCGCCGGCACCTTGATCATCCTGCGACCCGGCGTGGTCGATGTCGGCCTCGGCCCGCTGCTGGTCGTCGCCTCATCCGTGGTCTGGGCATTCGCGCTGATGATCATCAAGGTCCTGACCCGCACCGAATCCAGCGTGACCATCACCGCCTACGCCTCGATCTTCCTGTCGCCGATCTGCCTCGTGGTCGCCATTCCCTACTGGACGTGGCCCGGCTTGGAGCAATTGGCGTGGCTGGCGGCGATCGGGGTGGTCGGTACGATTGCACAGACCGCGATGAACCAATCGTTCAAGCTGGCCGACGCCTCCGCCGTTCTGCCCGTCGACTTCACCAAGCTGATCTGGGCCTCGGCCATCGGCTTCGCGCTGTTCGGCGAAGTGCCGGACATCTGGACCTGGGCCGGTGGCGGCCTGATTTTCGCCAGCGCCACCTATATCGGCATCCGCGAGTCGCGCCTGCGCAAGCAGGGCAAGCTGCCGCCGGGGCCGCCGTCGACTCCGGTTGACCGGGCGCCGCCGAGCGAGGATAAGCCCGGCCAAGCCTGATTGTTGCGCTGCTAGGAGCTTGCCCCGATGGCCGAGATCGATCGCGTCTCCATCGCCCGTGCCCTGATTTCCGTGTCCGACAAGACCGGTCTGGTCGAGTTCGGCCGGGCCCTCGCCGGGATGGGCGTCGAGATCCTGTCGACCGGCGGCACCGCCAAGGCCCTGGCCGACGCCGGCGTGCCGGTGGTTGAAGTCGCCGACCGCACCGGCTTCCCGGAGATCATGGACGGTCGGGTCAAGACCCTGCACCCGACGATCCACGGCGGCCTGCTCGGACGCCGCGACCTGCCCGACCACGTGACGGCGATGCAGGCCCACGGCATCGACCCGATCGACCTGCTGGTGGTCAACCTCTACCCGTTCGAAGCGACCCGCGCCCGCGGCGCCGGCTGGGACGAGTCGGTCGAGAACATCGACATCGGCGGCCCGGCGATGATCCGCGCCGCCTCGAAGAACCACGACTTCGTCACTGTGGTGGTCGACACCGAGGACTACGCCGCGGTGCTGGAGGAGATGCGCGCAAACCAGGGCTCGACTTCGCGCGCCCTGCGCCGCCGCCTGGCGGCCACCGCCTATGCCCGCACCGCCGCCTACGATTCGGCGATTGCCGGATGGCTGGCGAACGAGTTGGACGATCCGTTCCCGCGCCGCTTCACCCTGGCGGGCTCCGCCCCGCAGGTCCTGCGCTACGGCGAGAACCCGCACCAGCAGGCCGCCTTCTACAGGACGGGTGACGCCCGGATCGGCGTGGCCACCGCCGAGCAGTTGATGGGCAAGGCGCTCAGCTACAACAACCTGAACGACACCGACGCCGCCTTCGAACTGGTGGCCGAGCTGGACGAGACCGGCATCGCCATCATCAAGCATGCCAACCCCTGCGGCGTGGCGGTTGCCGACACCTTGAGCGCGGCTTGGGACGCGGCCTTGGCGTGCGACCCGGTCAGCGCCTATGGCGGGATCGTCGCCCTCAACCGCACTCTGGACGGCGAGACGGCCGAGAAGATCGGCCGGATCTTCAGCGAGGTGATCATCGCGCCGGAATTCGATGACGACGCCATCGCGGTGTTTGCCGCCAAGAAGAACCCGCGGATCTTGCTGCGCACCGGCGGCTTGCCCGATCCGGCGGCCCCGGGCCGGATGGTCAAGAACCTGGCGGGCGGCCTGCTGGTGCAATCGCGCGACGCCGGCCGGATAGCCGCCGCCGACCTCAGGGTCGTCACCAAGCGGGCGCCGACCGACCAGGAGATGAAGGACCTGCTGCTGGCCTTCCGGATCGGCAAGCACGTCAAGTCGAACACCATCGTCTATGTCAAGGACGGCTCGACCGCCGGCATTGGTGCCGGTCAGATGAGCCGGATCGACTCCGCCCGCATCGCCGCCCAGAAGGCGCAAGATGCCGCCAAGGCCGCCGGTTGGGCCGAGCCGCGCACCATCGGATCGTCCGCCGCGTCCGACGCCTTCTTCCCGTTCGCCGACGGCCTGCTGGCGGTCGCCGAGGCCGGCGCCACCGCCGTCATCCAGCCCGGCGGGTCGATGCGCGACGACGACGTGATCGCCGCCGCGGACGAGAAGGGCCTGGCCATGGTGTTCACCGGGATGCGCCACTTCCGGCACTGACCGGCCAAACTACGCCAGATGCATCAGCGCCTGGCGCACCACCTTCACCATCACCGTCGGCAAAGCCGCACTGTCCAACGCGTCGATCGGCCACCACTGCCCGCCGTCGAGCGCCGGCTCGTCGCCCAGCCGCACGGCAGTCACCTCGAGTTCCAGGTGAAAGTGGCTGAAGGTGTGGCGCACGACACCGGGGATCGCGATCCAGGCTGCGCCACTCACCGGCGCGTGGTCGTCCGCATCCACCTCCCAGCCTGTCTTACTGTCCCAGGGCGTGGCCGGCACCTCGTGCATGCCACCGAGCATGCCCTTGGCCTGGCGCTGCCGCAGCAGCAGGTTGCCCGGACCGCTGAGCACCACGAACGCGGTTCCCCTGCGGGTCGGCTTGTCGGATTTCGGTGACTTTCGCGGCAACGCCTCCGCGATTCCCCCGATGCGGCCCTGGCACGACCCTGACCAGGGGCAGGACAGGCAGGTCGGGCTGCGCGGCGTGCACACCGTGGCACCCAAGTCCATCACCGCCTGAGCGTAGTCGCCGGGCCGGCGTTCGGGAGTCAGGGTTGCCGCCAGTTCCCTCAGCCGCGGCTTGGCTGCCGGCATCGGTTCCTCGACCGCGAACATCCGGGCCATCACCCGCTCGACATTGCCGTCGACCACCGTCGCCTTGCGGTCGAACGCGATGGCGGCGACCGCGGCGGCGGTGTAGGCGCCGACACCCGGAAGGGACAGCAGCGCCGCCTCGGTACCGGGGAACACACCGTCATGCCGGTCGACCACCGCCTTCGCGCAAGCGTGCAGGTTGCGTGCCCGGGCGTAGTAGCCGAGCCCGGCCCAGGCCGACAGCACCTCGTCGAGCGGGGAGGCCGCCAGATCACGCACCGTCGGCCAGCGCTCGATGAACCGGTTGAAGTACGGGCCCACGGTGGCAACAGTGGTCTGCTGCAGCATGATCTCGCTCAGCCAGACCCGGTAGGGATCGGCCGGCTGGCCCGGCCCGGCCCTCCACGGCATCCGCCGCCGGTGCCGGTCGTACCAGGCCAGCAACAGGCCGGGTAACGCGGAAGTGGCGGCGTCGTGAGGTGCGAAAGCGTCCATGGGCTGGCAAGATACGGATGGGGCCGCCGACAGGCCAGCCGATACAGCGAGAACGTATGACCGAAGACAGCTCAGGCGCGCCGCGCTCCAAGCCGACCCTCAAGCCCGCTTCCGGCACCCGGCGCGCCGGGCTGCGCGCGCTTGCCGGGGTGACGCCGGGGCTGACCGATCCGCTGCTGCGCAAGCGCGGTTTCGTCGAAGGCCGGATCGTGCACGACTGGCCACTGATCGTCGGCACCGACCTGGCCGCCTCCTGCCTGCCCGAGTCGCTGGCCTTTCCGCGCGGCAAGCGCGATGGCGCGACCCTGCGATTGCTGGCGGCCCCCGCCCGCGCGCTTGAACTGCAACATGCACTGCCCCAGTTGATCGAGCGGGTGAACGCGCATTTCGGCTGGGCCGCGGTGGCTCGAGTGGCGATCCGCCAGGGGCCGCTACCCGCCAAGCCCAAACCGCGCCTGCGCCCGATGCGCCCGCTGTCTCTGGCCGAGCGGGCCGGCGTGGCTGAACGGGTGGCAGCGGTGTCTGATCCCGAGTTGCGGCGGCGGCTGGCCGCGCTCGGCGAGGCGGTGCGTGGCGCCAAGCCCGCCGAAAAATAGCCTGAATCGGCGTCTATGCACGGCTTGCCTGGGATGTCGGCTTCAGCGTATGTTCATCAACATCTGGTATTGAGGGTCTGAGAATGAACCGCAGGACACTAAATATTGGCCTTCTGGCCCTCGGGGTATCGATCTTGATCCCACGCTTTTCATGGGCGGCTGTGGATCACGATGCGGCGCTGAAGCCACGCGTTGAGGGTGACCCGAACGCCAAGCTGACCATGATCGAATACTCGTCGCTGACCTGCCCGCACTGCGCCACCTTCCACAAGGAGACGCTGCCGCAGATCCGCGAGACCTACATCAACACCGGCAAGCTCAAGCTTGAGATGCGCGACTTCCCGCTCGACCAGTACGCGCTGCGGGCCGCCGCCATGGCGCGCTGCGCCCCGGACAGCCGGTACTTCCCGCTGATGGACATGCTGTTCGCCCAGCAGTCGAAGTGGTCCCGTGCCACCGATCCGGTCGGTGCCATCAAGCAGATCGGCCGGCTGGCCGGCATCAGCCCCGAACAGGCCGACGCCTGCATGACCGACGAGAAGCTGATGGACGGCATCCTGCAGTTCCGGCTCGCCGGCCAGAAGGACCATGACGTCAGTTCGACCCCGACCTTCGTGATCGGCGATCAGAAGGTTGTCGGCGCGCAGCCGTTCGAAGCCTTCCAGAAGGCCATCGACCCGCAGCTCGGCTGACCGGAGACGTCACGCGGTGCATTTCAGCAAGCTGCGCCTCGCCGGGTTCAAGTCCTTCGTCGACCCGACGGAAGTCATCATTGAACCCGGCCTGACCGGCGTGGTGGGTCCGAACGGCTGCGGCAAATCCAATCTGGTCGAGGCGCTGCGCTGGGTCATGGGAGAGTCGTCCGCCAAGCAGATGCGCGGCGGCGGCATGGACGACATCATCTTCGGCGGCACCACCGCGCGCCCGAAGCGCAACATGGCCGAGGTCTCGCTGCTGGTCGCCAACGAAGACCGGCGGGCTCCCGCCCAGTTCAACGACAGCGAGGAACTGGAGATCATCCGGCGGATCGAGCGGGAACGCGGTTCGCACTACCGGGTCAACGGCCGCGAGGTCCGGGCCCGTGACGTGCAGCTGCTGTTCGCCGACGCCGCCACCGGCGCCCGGTCCGCCGGCCTGGTCAGCCAGGGCAAGATCGGCTCGATCGTCCAGGCCAAGCCGCAGGATCGCCGCGTCCTGCTGGAGGAAGCGGCCAACATTCGCGGCCTGCACTCCCGCCGGCACGAGGCCGAGCTGCGCCTGAAGGCCGCCGAGCAGAACCTCGAACGCCTCGATGACGTGATGAAGGCGCTGGAAGGCCAGCGTCATGCGCTGCGTCGGCAGGCCAAGCAAGCCCAACGCTACCGGGCGCTGAGCGAACAGATCCGACGAGCCGAATCGATCGTCCTGCACCGCCGCTGGACCGCCACCATGGCGGAGCGTGAAGTGGCCGGCCGCACGCTGGCTCAGGCCGGCGACCGCGTGGCGCAGGCCACCGAGGCTGCCGCCAAGGCGTCGACCGCCCAGCTTGAGGCCGCCGCGGCACTGCCGGAGCTGCGGCAGACCGAGGCTGCCGCGTCAGCCGAACTGCAGCGGCTGACCATCGCCCGCGGCGGGCTGGACGCCGAGGAACGTCGGATCGCCACCGCCCTCAGCGAGGCTGAGACCCGTCTGCGCCAGGTCGCCGACGACGCCGGGCGCGAACGTGCGCTTCTCGAGGAGGCTGCTGCCACCCTGGCCCGCCTGTCCGAGGAGCGCGATGGCCTGACCGAGGCCGGCGACGGCGAAGCCGAGGCACAGGCCGCCAGCCAAGCCGAACTGACCCGGATCAATCGGGCGGCCGAAGAAGCCGAAGAAGCGGTTCACAAGGCGACCGAGGCGATTGCCGTGGCGGATGCCCGCCGCGCCGCCCTTGAGCGCCAGATCCGGCAGTCTGCCGACCGCATCGCCCGGCTGGAGCGCCAGCAGGCCGAGATGGCCGAACGCCGTGCCGAGTTGGCGCGACAGGCAGTCCCCGCCGCCGAGCGCGAGGCCGCGACCAAGGCGGTTGCAGGCGCCGAAACCGCCGTCGCCGAAGCCGAAGCCGAAGTTCCCGCCGCACGGGAGTCGCGCGAAGCCGCCAAGACGAACGACCAGCAGGCACGCGATGCCCTGCGCGCCATCGACTCCGCGGTTGCCGCCCTTGAGGCAGAGGCTGACGGTCTGCGCCGCCTGCTGGTGCAGAAGCAGGACAAGCGGGCGCCGATCGTCGACCAGGTAACCGTGAAGCCAGGCTGGGAGACCGCGTTCGGCGCGGCGCTCGGCGATGACCTGGAAGCCCCGGCGCTGGGCGACGGCGACGGCGACACCACCACTGGCTGGCGGACCCCCGGCCCGGCGACCGACGATCCGGCGTGGCCGCAAGGGGTCGAGCCGCTGGCGCCGCAAGTGACGGCGCCCGAAGCCCTTAGACGGCGGCTGGCCCGAGTCGGCATCGCGTCCGACCCTGCCGCCGCCCGCGCCGCCCAGGCCAACCTGCCTGCCGGCGCACGGATCGTGACTCGCGCCGGAGGAGTGTGGCGCTGGGACGGCTACACGCTGGCCCCGGGGGCACCATCGGCCACGGCGATCCGTCTGGAGCGGCGCAACCGGCTGGCCGAACTCGACCGGGATCTCGCCACCCGGGCGAGCGACCGAACCACGGCCCGCGCCGCCGTGTCCGAGGCCGAGGCCCGCCTGGCCGCCGCCGACGAGGCGGTGGAGGCCGCGCGCAACCGCCTGTCCGAGGCATCGACCGCCCGCTCCGCCGCGCGGTCGCGCGCAGCCGAACTGGACGCCCGGGTTTCCGCCGTAGAGACCAAGCTGTCCGCCCTCGACGAAGGGGTCGTGCGGCTGGCCGAAGAACGGGCCGAGGCAACCACGCAGCGCGAGGCCGCCGAGGCGGGACTTTCCGAACTCCCCGACGTCGATGCCCTGCGCCGCGACTCACAGTCGCACCGCGCCACCCTTGCCGAACGTCGGGCCAATCTGGTCGAAGCCCGCACCGAGCACGACCGGTTGGTCCGCGAGAGCGCCGCGCGGCGCACCCGTCTGGCCCAGGTGGTCCAGGAGATCACCACCTGGACCGATCGGCGGACCCGCGCCGAGACCCGGGTCGGCGAACTCGACGGCCGGCGCGACGCCGAGCAGGCCGAGATCACGCGGCTGGAGGCCCGCCCCGAGCAGATCAAGGTCCAGCGCCGGGTGCTGACCGAGAAGCTCGAAACGTCGGAAGCCAATCGCCGGGCCGCCGCCGACCGTCTGATCGCCGCCGAAAGCCAGCAGGCCGAACTCGACCGGGTCGCCCGCGACGCCGAGCGCGCGGCCGCCGAGGCCCGCGAGGCCCGGATCCGCGCCGAAGCGGCGCTGGAGCAGATCAACCAGACTCTGCGGGTCGAGCGCGAGCGCATCGCCGAGCGCCTGGACTGCGCGCCGGACAAGATCCTGGAGGCGGCAGGGATCGACGCAAGCGAGCCGCTTCCCGACGCGGCCCCGACCCAGTCGAAGCTCGATCGCCTGATCGGCGAGCGCGAATCGATCGGGCCGGTGAACCTGCGGGCCGAGACCGAGCTGGAAGAGCTCGACCAGCAGATCCAGGGCATGGAGAACGAGCGCGACGATTTGACCGCGGCGATCCAGCGGCTGCGCGGCGCCATCGCCTCGCTGAACCGCGAGGGCCGCGAGCGGCTGCTCGAGGCGTTCACCCGGGTCGATGGCCACTTCCAGACGCTGTTCCGCCGGCTGTATGGCGGCGGCGAGGCCCACCTGAAGCTGACCGAAGCCGACGACCCACTGGATGCCGGCCTGGAGATCCTGGCCAGCCCGCCGGGCAAGAAGATGCAGCACCTGTCGCTGCTGTCCGGCGGCGAGCAGGCGCTCACCGCCGTCGCTCTGGTGTTCGCGGTGTTCCTGACCAACCCGTCGCCGATCTGCGTGCTCGACGAGGTCGACGCCCCGTTGGACGATTCCAACGTCGACCGGTTCTGCTCGCTGCTGCACGACATCGTCAAGGAGACCGGCACACGCTTCCTGGTGATCACCCACCACCGCCTGACCATGGCGCGCATGGACCGGCTGTTCGGCGTGACCATGGCCGAACGCGGCGTCAGCCAGCTGGTCTCGGTCGACTTGGCGCGCGCCGAGCGGCTGCGCGACGCAAGCTGAATTCGATCCATTCAAAACATCGTTTTGTTTCAACCGATTATCGACCTTTCGCACTGCGGCGCACAGCCTTGACACCCCTAGGGGCCGTGCGTATGGTTGCGCCGCTTTCGCCGGGGGACCGGCAAGGTGCGGGTGGGCGCATGCCGAAAGCGTGAACTTGCCCGCTATCACAACCGATTTTGGGCCGCGGGCGACCGCGGAACCCTGGTCCGGGGATGCAAGACCGAGACTCCCCGCCTTCGCTCGATGATCTGGATGCCCGCCTGAAAAAGGCACGGGGCTCCGAGGACCGGGTGCGGCAGTCGGAGATGCTCTCGCCGAACCTTCCGGGGTCGGCCATGGGTCTGGCGTTTCGGGTCGGGGTCGAGATGGTGGCAGGGGTCGCCGTCGGGACCGGAATCGGGTATGCGCTGGATTATTGGTTGGGGACAGGCCCCTGGCTGATGATCGTGTTTTTCTTTCTCGGGGCCGCGGGTGGCATGATGAATGTCTACCGCGCCGCGATGGGCCAAGGGATGGCGGTCGGTTACCGCAAGCCTACGGACAGCGCGGACGACGGTCGCCGGGATGAGACGAAGCGAGAGGGGTAGCAGCGCGTGGCGTCGCCGGTTGAGCAGTTCAAGCTGAAGCCACTGGTCCCGATCGAGATCGGGGGCGTGGATCTCTCGTTCACCAACTCCGCGCTGTTCATGGCGCTGGCGGTGGCGGCGGTTGCGGTGTTCCTGATCCAGTCGATGCGCGGCCGGCACCTGGTGCCGAACCGCTGGCAGTCGATGGCGGAACTGTCCTACGAATTCATTGCGAACATGGTGCGCGAGAACGTCGGCTCTGACGGCCGGCCGTACTTCCCGTTCATCTTCGCGCTGTTCATGTTCATCCTGCTCGGCAACATGCTGGGCATGGTGCCGTACAGCTACACGTTCACCAGCCAGATCATCGTCACCTTCGCCCTGGCGATCACGGTGTTCATCGGCGTCACGCTGGTTGCCATCGTGCGGCACGGCGTGCACTTCCTGACTTTCTTCTTCCCGGCGGGCGCACCGATCTACATGGCGCCGCTGCTGATCCCGATCGAGATCCTGTCGTATCTCTCGCGCCCGATCAGCCTGTCGGTTCGGTTGTTCGCGAACATGATGGCCGGCCACACCATGATGAAGGTGTTCGGTGGCTTCGTGGTCGCGCTCGGCGTGTTCGGCGTGGCCCCGATGGTCGTGCTGGTCGCGCTGACCGGGTTTGAAATCCTGGTCGCCGTCCTGCAGGCCTACGTGTTCACGATCCTGACCTGCATCTATCTCCGCGACGCCCTGCACCTGCATCACTGAGCAGGCCGCCGCACCCACTGACCACCATTCTCGCTAAACGGAAGGACGCATATCATGGACCTCGCATCCGCCAAGATGATCGGAGCCGGCATTGCCGTGATCGCCCTGATGGGCGTCGGCGTCGGTATCGGCAACATCTTCTCAACCCTGATCGCTTCGATCGCCCGCAACCCGGCCGCCCGCAACGAAGTGTTCGGCATCGGCATTCTGGGCTTTGCGCTGACGGAAGCCGTCGCGCTGTTCGCGCTGCTGATCGCGTTCCTCATCCTGTTCACCTGATCCGGGCGGCACCGGTACTACCGGTGCGGCTCTCCCGCGAGGAGGGTGAAGGCATGATGCGCAACGCGTGGCTGCGCGGATCGACTGTCGGCATGGCCGCCCTTACGGGCATGGCTGCGTCGTCCGCACTGGCCGCTTCCGACGGCGGGCAGGGCGGCGGCGGTCTGCCGCAGCTCGACGTGCACACCTACCCGACGCAGATCTTCTGGCTGATCGTCGCCTTCGTGGTCCTCTACGCCATCATGTCGAAGGTGGCGCTGCCGAAGATCGCCGAGGTGCTCGAAGAGCGCCAGGAGCGGATTGCCGACGACATCGAGACGGCCGAACGGCTGCGCTCGGAGGCGGCGGCGGTCCAGGCCGAGTACGAGAAGGCGCTGGCCGGAGCCCGCGGCAAGGCCCAGGACCTGTTCCGCGAGACCGCCGAGGTGGTCGCCAAGGAGCATGCCGAGGCAGAGGCCGAGGCGGCGAAGAAGCTGAACCGCAAGACCAAGACCGCCGAGACCCGCATCGGCAAGCAGCGGGACGAAGCGTTGGCGAGCCTGCGGACCGTCGCCAGCGAAACCGCGGCCGCTGCCACCGCCAAGCTGATCGGCGTGGAGCCGTCGGCCAAGGCCGTCGAGAAGGCAGTCGAAGCGGCCGCCGGAGGAACCAGCTGATGTTCGCCGATCCGACATTCTGGGTTGCCGTCTCGTTCGTCCTGTTCGTCGCCCTGACGTTCAAGATGGTCTGGCAGAAGGTGACAACCGCCCTCGACGCCCGGGCCGACGAGATCCGGAACCGGCTCGAGGAGGCTCAGAACCTCCGCGAGGAGGCCCAGGCCGCCAAGGCGAACTACCAGCGCCTGCAGCGCGACGCGCTGAAGGAAGCCGAGGCGATCCTGGCGCACGCCCGCGAAGAAGCGAAGCGGATGCGCGAGGACGGTGAGAAGAAACTTGAGGCGTCCCTCGCCCGGCGCGAGCAGTTGGCAGTCGAGAAGATTGCCGCCGCCGAAGCCAAGGCGCTGCAGGACGTTCGCGAGCAGATGGTCGACCTGGCGATGGCCGCGACCCGGCAGCTCATCGAATCGAACATCGATGGCTCGGTTCGATCCCGGCTGGTGGCCGACGCGGTCGCCGAGATCCCGACCCGCCTGCAGTAAGCAGCTTTACGGTTTGCGGCGTCAGCCGCCGTCCGATACGGCCCGGCCTTCCGCCGGGCCGTTCGTCGTTGAGGGACCGGCCGCCGCCGCTTCCTCTCCGAACATCAGCCGGATCCGCGCCCGCTGGGCTGAACGGATGTGGGCGCGAGCGGCAGCCTCTGCGGCCTCCGGGTTGTGCTCCTCGATCGCCCGAACGATTGCGTCGTGCTCGTCGAAGGCGGTGTCGGACCGGCCGGTCAGCGACAGCGTGGTCATGCCGAGCAGCGCCATGGCGTCGCGCAGTACGTTCAGGGTCTTCAGCAGATAGCGGTTGTGGGCCGCCCGGTAGAGGGCGCCGTGGAACTGCCGGTTGTGCTGGGCCAGACGCTGCGGATCGGCGTCGTCGCCCGGATCGGTGACCATGATGTCGCGCAGCACGGCGATCTCGGCCTCCGACGCGTGCCGGGCCGCCAGACCGGCGGCGGTGCCTTCCAGCACCTCGCGCATCTGGTACAGCTCCATCACCGCCTGATGATCCAGTTCGGCGATCACCATGCCGCGGTACGGCGCGAAGCTCAGCAGCCCGTCTGCCTCGAGCCGGCGCAGCGCCTCGCGCACCGGGGTGCGGCTCATGTTCAGCCGCTCGGCCATCTCGATCTCGCGGATCCGCTCGCCGGGCTTGAGCGCGCCTGCCTGGATCGCTTCCTTCAGGCGGGCATAGGCGATCTCGCCACGGGACTCCGGGCCTTCACCCGTTGCACTCTTGCCGTTGCCGCGCGCCATCGCCGTTCCTCCCGCATCTGCCGGGCTGGTGTCATTCGGCGGCGCGGGTTGTCCCCTCCATCGCCGCCTTGCCGGCCTCGGTTCCGGCCAACCTGCCGAACACCGCACCGGACATCAGGCCGGTTCCGCCGGGGTAGTTGAAGTAGAACAGCCCGCCGACCAGCTCGCCCGCCGCATATAGCCCGGGAATCGGTGCCAGATCCACATCCTGCACCTGTCCGTTGCCGTCGATGCGCAGGCCGCCGAAGGTGAACGTCACCCCGCAGGTGACCTGATAGGCCTCGTAGGGCGGGGTGTCGAGGCGGTTCGCCCAGTTCGACTTGGGCACCGCCAGCCCCCGGGTGCTGCGGCCGTCCTTGACGTTCGGGTCGAACGGCACCTCGGTCATCACCGCGTCGTTCCAGGCGGTCAGCTCCGCCAGCGCGGCCTGCGGATTCACCCCTTCCAGCTTGCCGACCAGCTCCTCCAGCGTCGGCGCCGTGACCTTGGTCACCCGCTTGATGCGGTACTCGTCGCGCAGCAGGTGGGTGACCTTCTGGTCGAACACCTGCCAGGCGAACTGGTTCGGCTGGTTCAGGATCACCCGCCCGTACTTGGCGTAGGTGTAGTTGCGGAAGTCGGCGCCCTCGTCGACGAAGCGCTTGCCTTCGGCATTGATCATGATGCCGAACGGGTAGGAGTGCTTCTGGAAGTTGTCGCCGACCGTCAGGTCGCCGAACTCCGGTGCGTTGTAGTCCCAGCCGACCGCGTGGCTGCCGGACCAGTTGCCGTAAGGCGCCGCCCCGATGTCGAGCGCCATGCGGATGCCGTCGCCGGTGTTGAAGCGGCTGCCGCGCACCTTGGCCAGTTCCCAGCCGGCGCCGAGATAGCGGGTCCGCCACTCCGGATTCGCCTGGAAACCGCCGGCCGCCAGTACCAACGCCTTCGCCTTGATGCTCTCCACGCCGTTCGGGGTCTTGACCCGCACGCCGGAGACCTTGATGTCGTCGTACAGCAGGTTGAGCACCCGCGACGAATAGCGGATCTCGATTCCCTGCCGCGCGGCCGACTGCCACAGCGCCTCGACCAGACCGGGGCCGCCACCCCAGGCTTCGATCGTCAAGCCACCCCAGAACTTGAACCTGCCGTCGACCTTGAACGCCTGCCGGCCCCAGATCGGCTGGAAGCGCACACCCTTGCCGCGCATCCAGGTCAGCGTGTCGTAGGAGCGGGTGATCAGCGTCTCGGCGAGGTCCGCGTCACAGCGGTACTGCGTCACCCGGAACATGTCGTCGAAGAACTGGTCGCTGGTGTAGGTGCCGAAATCGGTGATCGCCACCTCTTCGTCGGTCAGGTCCGGCATCAGCGCCCGCAGGTCGTCGACCCCGTTGTAGACCGTGCGGATGGCTCCGGCGGTGAACCGGGTGTTGCCGCCGCCCTCGTCTTCCGGAGCTCGCTCGAGCACCAGAACCGACGCACCGCTCTCGCGTGCCGCCAGGGCCGCGCACAGTGCCGCGTTGCCGGCGCCAACCACCACGACGTCCCAATCCGCCATCGTCCACTCTCCATCGCTTCAGGCTTGGGTATGATGCCAAACTAGGTCAAGGTTCAGCGCTTGTACACTCTTGTATACAATCCTGGAGGAATGAAATGGCGACCTTGCGCAAGGTGATCGCCACCGGCGTTGATCCGATGCCGTACGCCATGCCCCGCTAGGCCCGGAGGCGCACACCATGGCCGGAAACCGGCTCCCGGCTGCGCTGGCCGACCGCCTGCCGTTCTTCTACGGCTGGGTGATACTGGCCTGCGTGTGCTGCGCCGGTTTCGCGCGCCAGGGACCGGCCGTCGCCACCCTGTCGATCTTCATCGAACCGATGAGCCACGACTTCGGCTGGTCGCGCACCGCCCTGTCCGGCGCCGTGTCGCTGGGCGGCGTGATGGCGGCAGTTGCCTCGCCGCTGATCGGACCGCTGCTGGACCGCCACGGGGCACGCATGATGCTGTGCGGCGCGGTGCTGGTGACCGGAATCGCCGTCGCCCTGCTGTCGACCATCGAGACGCTGCTGGCGTTCTACCTGCTGTTCTGCGTCGCCCGGATGAATTTCGCCGGTCCGTTCGACATCGGCATCTACGGCGCGCTGAACAACTGGTTCGTGGCCCGCCGGGCCTTTGCGACCTCGATCGCCACCCTGGCGCAGATGTCCGGTCTGGTGGCGGTGCCGCTGATCGCCCATTTCGCGATCCAGCAGGACGGCTGGCGCGCCGGCTGGCTGGCGGTCGGCGCCACCGTCCTGATCGTCGGCTTCATTCCGAACTGGCTGCTGATGGTGCGGCGGCCGGAGGATCTGGGGCTGGTACCGGATCGCCGGGCGAAGGGATCGGACCTCGCCACCCCCAGTCCCGAGGTCATGGCCGAGCCGGTGTTCACCCGGGCCCAGGCCCTGCGTACCCCGACATTCTGGCTGCTGTCGGCGTTCACCCTGCTGGTCTACCCGGTGCAGGCCGGGGTCAGCCTGCACCAGGCGCCGCACCTGATCGAACTGGGCTTGAGCCCGACCGTGGCCGCCACCGTGGTCAGCACGTTCTCGCTGATGTCGGCGGTTGCCGGTCTCGGCTTCGGGGCGATCGGCCGGCGGATGAGCGTGCGTGGAACTCTCGCCCTTATCGGGTTCTGCCAGGGCGCCGGCACCTTCCTGATGATCACCATCACCGCGGCCCCCCAGGCCTATCTGGCGGCGGCAATCTTTGGAATCGGGATCGGCGGGCTGATCACCATGCTGCCGATCGCCTGGGCCGACTATTTCGGACGGCGCAGCTTCGGCGCAATCCGCGGCGTCGCCCTGTCGGTACAAGTGACGGCCCAGGCCATCGGCCCGGTGCTGTCGGGCGGCCTGCGCGACTGGACCGGCGACTACACACTGTCGCTGGAGGTTCTGGCCGCCCTGGCTTTTGCCGGAGCGGGAGTGGCTCTGCTAACGCGGGCGCCAAGAATCTAAACTTTTGGGCTGTGGGGGGCGCTGGACATTCGCCCTGCCAAGGCTGAAAACACAAATCACTCTACTCAAAATTTAAATATTTTTTCTGTTAATTCAAATTTAACCGCTGCCATCAAATATATCAGGCGTGTCGAGATGCTCCCTGCGGGCGTCTATCCGACCGCAGAGCAATTCGATCTTTGCCGGGGGGCAAATACGATGATGACGGGACTCTTAGCCTTATCCGCTCGATGGAAAATCGGAACCCGGATATTCACGGGTTTCTCGGCCGTTCTGCTGATCCTTGCGTTCAGCACCGGACTTGCCACCGTTGGCTTCCAGCGAATCGGGCATGAATTCAAACAGTTCAGCGACATCGCCCATGACGCGCAGCTTGTCACCGAGTTGGAACGCCAGGTGACCGACCTGCGGCTGCAGGTACGCGAGTACCTGTCGACCGCGACCCAGGCCGAGCAGCAGCAGGTCAAGGACGCCTACCGAAAACTCGACGCAATGGTCGACTTGGCTCGTAGCGAGATTCACAAGCCGGAACGGGCCGCACTGATCGCCGAGATCGCCCGGCTGATCGACGATCACCGGAAAGGCTTTGATCAGGTCGCCAACCTGATCGACCGACGCAATGGCTTGGTGAGTGATCAACTCAACCCGACCGGCCAGGCCATCCGGGAGCGCCTGACCTCAATCAATGAATCAGCCTACAAGGACGGCGACTCCAAGACCGCCAACTATGCCGGGATCGTCCAGGAAGACCTGCTGACAGCACGCCTCTACGTGAACCGTTTCCTGCTGTCGAACGCCGCCAACGACGTCGAGCGTGTCCGTGAAGAACTCAAGGAAGTGTCCGAAGCGCTGACGGTCCTCGAAGCCAGTATCGAGAACCCAGCACGCGCAAAGCTCCTGGCCGAGATCAAGACGCTTCTTCCAGCCTACACGACCGCGTTTGATGCCGTCGTCGTCGCGATCGCCGAGCGCAATACAATCCGCGACTCCGTGCTCGACTTGGTGGGCAAGGCGATCATCGAAAAGGCCGAGGCGGTCAAGACCTCCGCAGAAGCGGACATGAAGGCCCTGGACCAACAGGTCCAATCGGAACTGACGATGATCGAGCTGGAGGAGATCGTACTCGGAATCGTCGCGGTCGCGCTTGGCATGGTCATCGCGTGGTACATCACGGCGGGGATCACCCGTCCCATCGGCGGCATGGTCACCGTCATGGGACAACTTGCCGACGGTCAACTGCAAACCGTCGTGCCGGGGCTGGAGCGACGCGACGAGGTGGGCACGATGGCGTCGGCCGTCGGAATCTTCAAGGACAGCCTGATCGACGCCGAGCGGATGCGCGCCGAACAGCTCGCCCGGGATCAGCAGGCCGCGGAGGAGAAGCGGCGCGTGATGAACCAAGTCGCGGATGAGTTCCAGGCCGCGGTCGGCACGATCGTCGACGCCGTCGCACACTCGGCCTCGGAGATGGAGCGGGCTGCCGAATCGCTCACCCTGGTCGCCGCAGAGAGCAGCCAACAGGCGATGGCCGCCGCGTCAGCCGTTACCCAGGCTTCATCCAACGTCCAGACCGTCGCGGCGGCCGGCGAAGAACTGTCGAACTCGATCACCGAGATCAGCCGGCAGGTTTCGCGCTCGACCGGTGTATCGAACCGCGCGGTCGAGCAGGCCGAGCGGACCAATGTCCGTATGACCGCGTTGTCGGAAAACGCCCAACGCATCGGCGAAGTGATCAAACTGATCAGCGACATCGCCGCCCAGACCAACCTGCTGGCCCTCAACGCCACCATCGAAGCAGCCCGGGCCGGAGAGGCTGGAAAAGGCTTCGCCGTGGTGGCCAGCGAGGTCAAGAGTCTGGCAACCCAGACATCGAAGGCAACCAGCGAGATCGGCAACCAGATCGGAGCAATTCAAACCGCAACCGGTGAATCGGCCGAATCGATCGCAGCGGTCAGCCAGACCATCGCCGAGATGAACGACATCACGACCACGATCGCGGCCGCCGTCGAAGAACAGGGTTCGGCCACGCAGGAGATCTCCCGCAACGTGCAGGAGGCCGCTCTCGGCACCCAGGAGGCCTCGTCCCACGTAGAGGGCGTATCCACCTCGGCCGGCGGAACCGGGGCGGCAGCGTCGCAAGTGCTGACATCGGCAAAGCAACTGTCACATCAGGCGGACGATCTGCGCAGCCAGATGGCGGCCTTCATGGTTCGAGTCCGCGCCGCGTAGCATCGCTCGGGCACCCGGCCGGACCTGGATTGTTCGGCCGGGTGTCTACGCTACAGTCCCATAAGTGACCCAATCACGCTGCCACCACGACACCCCGTCGTCGCCCCTGGCAGGCCCTAGCGGCATCGCCCAGGCGGGAGTACAACGCGCGGCTGACCGGGTCGACGGCAGCGTTGTACTCGGCGTGCCATTGAACGCCGACCGCGAAGCTGGCGGCACCGGCGACGGAGATCGCTTCCACCGTCTGGTCGGCGGCCCAGCCTTCGACCACGATCCGCCCGCCCGGCTCGAGGACGGCCTGGCCGTGCAGCGAGTTGGTCCGGATCGTCTCGGCACCCAGCATGCTCGCCAGCACGCCGCCCGGGCGCAGGCGGACCGTTTCACGCAGCTCGAAGATGATCTCGGGATCGCGGCAGCCCTTCGGCATCCGATGCCGATGCCGTCCCGGCAGTTCGGCGACCTCCGGATGCAGCGTCCCGCCGAACGCGACGTTCATCTCCTGGATGCCCCTGCAAATCCCGAGGATCGGCACCCCAGCGTCGATGCAGGCGCGCACCAAAGGCAGGGCGACCCCGTCCCGGTCGTCATCCATCTCGCCGTGGCGCTCGGTCAATTCCTCGCCGTAGTGCCGCGGGTGCACGTTGGCCCGGCCCCCCGTGAGCACGACCCCGTCCAGTGCCGCCAGCAGATCCCCGACCGGTACGGCATGGGGCAGGGCCGGGATCAGCAACGGCGTGCAGTCGGCCACGTTGGCGACGGCATCGATGTTCCGTCGGCCGGTCATCTGGGTCTCGCGCAGCTGCTCGGAGAGGTAGCGGTTGCACAGGATGCCGATAACCGGTCGCGCCATGATCTTCCCCCCGGACTGTCCGCCGCACACATCGGCGCAACGGAAAGCGTTCCACCCGATCGCTTATGTCAGCATCCAACAATGGCGGCGGGCGTGAACACGTTGCAAGAGCGCAGTCGCGCGAAGCGGCGGCGGGCTCTGATGCCGGCAGGGAAACCTTGGCATTCGCGAACCGGGATCGACCGCCACGGCCACCTCAGCTCATCGCAGGGCCGGTCGACAGTCCACTCGGTCGCTGCAGCTCCAGAACCTCGGTCTGCGGCTTTGACCGGACCACCCCTTCGTCCGGCAGCCAGACCGTCACCGTCGTGCCCTCGTTCAACCGGCTCTCGAAGTCGAGCCGGCCGCCATGCGCGTTGACCAGCATCCTGACCAGCGACAGTCCAAGCCCCGATCCGCCCACTGCGGGCAGTTCGCGCTCGTGCGCGCGGTAGAACGGTTCAAAGATCCGCGACAGATTGCTCGCACTGACGCCATAGCCACGGTCGATGATGCGGATCAGGGCACCGTCCGCGACATGCTCGGCCCGGATCAGCACCGAAGTCCCCCTCGGTGAGTACTTGACCGCGTTGGAGACGAGGCTGGACAGGATGGTGGCCAGCGACCGCCGGTCCGCCCAGACCCGCACTCCGGCGGGAACTTCGGATATGACCGATACATCGGATGCGCGAACCGTTGACTGCAGCCGGCCAACGACGTCCGTGCACACCGTCACCAGGTCCTGTTCCTCCAGGTCCAGCGCGTCGGCCCCTTCGCTCAAGCGCTCCAGATCCAGGATGTCGGTGATCTGTTCCAGCAACTGGGCAGACGCCGCCTGGATGCTCGCACAGTACTCACGCTGCTTGCCTACCAGGGCGCCTCCGATGCCGGCGCTCAGCATCTCGCCGAACCCGATGATGGCGTTCAGCGGCGTGCGGAGTTCGTGGCTCATGCGCGCCATGAAGTCAGCTTTGACGCGCTCGGCCTCGCGTGCCTCGTACACGGCCGCGATCAGTCGGGTGTTGGCCGACGACAGCTCGCTCGTCCGGTCGGCGACGCGCTGTTCCAACTCGCTGTTGAGGCGCCGCAGTTCGTCGTTGGCCGCCGTCATTTCTGCCTGGCTGGGCGCCGCCAGCACCAGGCGCAGAATCCGCCAGACCAGTGCGGCCGTCACGACCGATACCACCGCGCAGACGATCTTCACGAAGCCCGACAGGACATACCAAGGCAGCCACAGCGTGACGATCGTTGACACATGGGTCGCGGCGCACAGGATGATGAACGCTGCAAACCAGTACAGGACGCCGAACGGGTTCATGTCCGGACGACGCCGGCCGACAACCGCCAACGCTGCGGGGATCGCGAGGTAGGCAAGCACGATGGATGCATCCGCGACCAGATGCAGCCAGATCAGGCCCGGATCCCAGAGCAGGCAATAGCCGTGGGGAGTAACGCCATCGGTCGGGAAAATCACATCAAGTAGCGCCATGGGCGTTCTCCCCTTAGGCCGATACACGCTTTTCGTGCGTCGGCGTAGTATGGCGCACATCGCTCGGCTTCGCGAGACATCCGGTAAATTTACCTATTGTTATAAATCAATATTTTACATAGTTAACAATTGAATAATCTGCCGGTTGATACGGGCACACCCCGGAACCGGCCACCGGTAGCCGTCGTTCCCGCACGGCACGAAATCCGTTTTCGCGCAATGTTCGGATCTGCTTGAAGCGGCCCGCGTGTTCTGTTTCATAGCGCCACGTCAAAGCCAATCAAGCAAATGGAGCGCTCAGCATGGTGGAACGGGTCGAGGTCGGTGGTCTGAAGATTGCGAAATCCCTGTATGATTTCGCCAACGCCGAGGCTTTGCCCGGCACCGGCATCGCGCCCGCTGCGTTCTGGGCCGCCGCCGACGCCATCATCCACGACCTCACTCCGAAGAACGCCGCCCTGCTCGCCGAGCGCAAGACCCTGCAGACCAGGATCGACGCCTGGCACAAGGAGCATCGCGGCGCCCTGCTCGACCTGAACGCCTACAAGTCCTTCCTGACGGAGATCGGCTACCTCGTCGAGGAAGGTCCGGACTTCGAGGTGGCCACATCCGGCGTCGATGCCGAGATCGCGACCATTGCCGGGCCGCAGTTGGTCGTGCCGGTAATGAACGCACGCTACGCGCTGAACGCCGCCAACGCCCGCTGGGGCAGCCTGTACGACGCGCTGTACGGCACCGACGCCATTGCCGATGACGGTGGCGCGGAGCGGACCGGCGGCTACAATCCGGCGCGCGGCGCCAAGGTGATCGGCTGGGCGCGGAGCTTCCTGGAAAAGGCGGCGCCGCTGGCCAAGGGCGGCCACGCCGATGCAACCCGGTACACCGTGATCGACGGCAGGCTATCGATCACCCTGAAAGACGGCAGCACCACCGGTCTGGCGCAGCCCGAGCGTTTCGTGGGTTACAACGGTCCGGCCGACGCTCCGACCGGGATCCTGCTGAAGAACCACGGCCTGCACACGGAGATCGTGATCGACCGCAGCCACCCGATCGGGAACACCGATCCGGCCGGCGTCGCCGATCTGGTGATGGAATCCGCGATCACCACGATCATGGACTGCGAGGATTCGGTCGCGGCCGTCGACGCCGAGGACAAGGTCCTGGTCTACCGGAACTGGCTCGGCCTGATGAAGGGCGATCTGGTCGAGGCGTTCCAGAAGGGCGGCAAGACCGTCGAGCGCCGGCTGAACCCGGACCGCACCTACACCGCTCCCGACGGCTCGACCTTCGGCCTGCACGGCCGTTCGCTCATGCTGGTCCGCAATGTCGGCCACCTGATGACCATCGACGCGATCCTGGACAAGCATGGCAACGAGGTGCCCGAAGGCATCCTCGACGCGCTGTTCACCTCGATGATCGCCAAGCACGACCTGCTGGGCAAAGGCGACCGCCGCAACTCCCGCGCCGGGTCGGTCTACATCGTCAAGCCGAAGATGCACGGCCCCAAGGAAGTCGCCTTCGCCGACGAGCTGTTCGCACGGGTCGAGGACGGCCTCGGCCTCGGCCGCAACGTCCTGAAGATGGGCATCATGGACGAGGAGCGGCGAACCACCGTCAACCTCAAGGAATGCATTCGCGCCGCCCGCGAGCGCGTGGTGTTCATCAACACCGGCTTCCTGGACCGCACCGGCGACGAGATGCACACCTCGATGGAGGCCGGCCCGATGATCCGCAAGGCCGACATGAAGGCATCGGCGTGGATCGGCGCCTACGAGGCGTGGAACGTCGACATCGGCCTGGCCTGCGGGCTGACCGGCAAGGCTCAGATCGGCAAGGGCATGTGGGCGATGCCGGACCTGATGGCAGCCATGCTGGAACAGAAGATCGGCCACCCCCAGGCCGGCGCCAACACCGCGTGGGTGCCGTCGCCGACCGCCGCCACCCTGCACGCCACCCACTATCACGAGGTTGACGTGGCGGCCCGCCAGGCCGAGCTGCGCAGCCGCGACCGCGCCAAGCTGGACGACATCCTGACGATCCCGGTCGCCGCCCGCCCGAACTGGACCGCCGCGGACATCCAGGCCGAGCTCGACAACAACGCCCAGGGCATCCTCGGCTACGTGGTGCGCTGGGTCGACCAGGGCGTCGGCTGCTCGAAGGTGCCGGACATCAACGATGTCGGACTGATGGAGGATCGCGCCACCCTGCGGATCTCCAGCCAGCACAACGCCAACTGGCTGCACCATGGGGTGTGCAGCGAAGCCCAGGTGATGGCGACCATGAAGCGGATGGCCGCGGTGGTCGACTAGCAGAACGCCGGCGATCCGGCGTACCGGCCGATGGCCCCGGACTTCGACGGCAGCGTGGCGTTCCAGGCGGCCTGCGACCTGGTGTTCAAGGGCCGCGAGCAGCCCAGCGGCTACACCGAACCGGTCCTGCACCGCCGACGCATCGAGGCAAAGGCCGCCAACGTCGGATAACACCGCAGGATGGGGTCATCGTCATGGGATTGGCAGTGGTCGGTGCGGGTTTCGGGCGTACCGGAACGGCGTCGCTGAAGGTCGCGCTCGAGCAGCTCGGCTTCGGCCCCTGCCATCACATGTCGGAGGTTCGCAGCCAGCCCGGCCAGCTTGAGCACTGGGAAGCCGCGGCTGCCGGCGACGCAGTCGATTGGAATCGGGTGTTTGCCGGCTACCGGTCCTCTGTCGACTGGCCGAGCGCACGATTCTGGCGTGAACTGGCGGCGTTCTACCCGGACGCCAAGGTGCTGCTGAGCGTTCGGCCGGCCGAACGCTGGTGGACCAGCTTCTCCGGCACCATCAAGGCGCTGCTGGACGGCGACGACGAGGACGCCGCGCCGGAGGTCCGGCGCATGCGCGCCATGGCCCGGCGGGTGATCGCCGACGGGTCGCTGCGCGGGGCGTACCATGACGGCGCGGCCTCGATCGCGGCGTTCAACGACCACATCGCCGACGTGACCGCCGCCGTCCCGGCCAAGCGGCTCCTGGTGTTCGACGTCGTCGAAGGCTGGGAACCGCTGTGCCGGTTCCTGGAGGTGCCGGTACCCGATGCACCGTTCCCGCGCACCAACTCGACCCAGGAGTTCTGGGAGAAGGTCGGCCCACGCCCTTAACGCGATCGGCAAAACCCGCCGCCGCCCTTCGGTCAATGGCGTCCGGTCACACCAGCAACAAAACTTGATCCAAATTCAGTCGCGTTTTCCGTTCATTAACGTTTTCGGCCCATTGTTTGCATCGGGCGAGGGTGGACCAGTCACGGTTCGAGGACGAGATGATGACGCGGATCAAAGAGGTACTGACCCAGGACGCCCTGACCATCCTGCTGCGCCGATGGAGCCGACAGTTGCGTACCCTGGCACGCCGGGCGGTCTACCATCCCGAACGCCGCTACATGCGCGGCCGCCGGACCTGAGCGTCCAGCCGTCTGAGTGTTGCCCGAGCGAAGACCCAGCGCTCCGCTCGGGCAACACCGTCAGCGTATGATGATCTCCGGCCCCATCAGCGTGGTGGGCAGCCAGGTCGACAGGCCCGGCACGAACGTCACGATGATCAGGAACAGGAACAAGATCAGCACCCACGGCGCTGCCGCCCTGACCACCTGAAGCACACTCATCCCGGTAATGCCGGACGTCACGAACAGGTTCAGTCCGATCGGCGGGGTGATCATGCCGATCTCCATGTTCACCACCATGATGATGCCCAGGTGGATCGGATCGATGCCGAGTTCGACGGCGATCGGGAACACCACCGGTGCCACGATCAACAGCAGTCCCGACGGCTCCATGAACTGGCCGCCCAGCAGCAGCAGCAGATTCACCGCCAGCAGGAACGTCCACCAGGTGAAGCCGGCGCCGAGCATCCATTCGGTAATCGACTGCGGGATCCGCTCGGTCGTCAGGACGTGGGCGAACAACAGCGCGTTGGCGATGATGAACATCAGCATCACGGTCGTCTTGACCGAGTCGTTCATCACCTTCTGGGTGTCGCCGTGGAAGCAGGCCGGCACGAACCGCGTGGTCACCAGCCAGAGGTTGCGGCCGGCGGCCCCGACTAACCCTTCATCAGCGCGGCGCCACGACTGGCCATGCAACGGCCCCATGTCCCGGTAGACGAACAGCGCGATGAAGAACGAGTAGACCGCCGCAACCGCTGCGGCTTCGGTCGGCGTGAACACGCCGCCGTAGATGCCGCCCAGGATGATGATGATCAGGAACAGGCCCCAGGCGGCATCCGAGAACGCCTCCCATATCTCCCGGAACCCGGCCCAGGGCTGCGCCGGCAGGTTCATCACGCGGGCTGCGATATAGATGCCGATCATCAGCATCAGGCCGGCAACCAGTCCGGGGAACACGCCGGCCAGGAACATCCGGCCGACCGAGACGTCGGTGGCGGCGGCATACACCACCATCACGATCGACGGCGGGATCAGGATGCCCAGCGTTCCGGCGTTGCAGATCACGCCGGCTGCGAACTCCTTCGAGTAACCGACCTGCCGCATCCCGGCGATCACGATCGTCCCGATCGCGACCACGGTGGCCGGCGACGATCCCGACAGCGCGGCGAACATCATGCAGGCGAAAACGCCCGCCATCGCCAGACCGCCGCGGAACGACCCGACGATCGCGATTGCGAACCGGATGATCCGCCGCGCCACGCCGCCGGTCG
The DNA here is from genome assembly GCF_040219215.1 of Thalassobaculum sp. Lineage (GTDB taxonomy): Bacteria > Pseudomonadota > Alphaproteobacteria > Thalassobaculales > Thalassobaculaceae > Thalassobaculum_A. Next base: position 172,699 of record NZ_JAVJSX010000008.1, on the reverse strand, counting down.
ACATGAACGCCGAAGCCAGGATGAAGAACGGGATCGCCAGCAGGGTGTAGTGCTCGGCGCTCTCGAAGAACTTCAGCGCAATCGACGCCAGCGAGTCGTTGGAGAAGAAGATGATCAGGGTCAGGCTCGCCAACCCGAGCGAGATGGCGATCGGCACGCCGAGGAACAGCAGGCCGAGGACCAGGGCGAAGAGGATAAGGGATTCCATGGATCTGCTCCCGCCTAGCTCTTGACCACGCCTTCGTTCTCGCGAACGAGGTCTTCGGCCTCATGGCCAGCGGCCAGCGACTCCCGCTGCCCGGTCATGATCGCCCAGCCGGCCTCGACGGCGCGGAAGGCGAACAGCGTCATGCCGATCGGCAGGATCGAGTAGATCATCCAGCGCGGCCAATGCAGGTCCTCGCTGCGCAGGCCGATCTTGGCCATCTTGCCAACGTAGCCGGAGCCGCAGAGCTTGCCGGTGACGAACGGGTTGCCGCAGGAGCCGTAGAAGAAGATCACCGCATAGATCACGCAGCAGGCCACGCCGAACAGAACGAACAGCCGGAACACCGGCTTCGGGGCCAGTCGGATAAGCGCATCCACTCCCAGATGCCCGCCGATCTTCAATCCGTAGGAACAGCCAAACAGGACAAGCCAAGCGAAACAGATGGTGGTCAACTCAAGCGCCGGGACCCAGCCGGAATTGAACACGTAGCGGGCAATTACCTGGCTGAAGGTGACGATGGTCATGGTCGCCAAAAGCAGCGCCAGAATGGCGCGCTCAATCCGGTCGACCCAGTCGGACACGGCCTGCATGCGTGGATCCCCCCTGTCGCGTGATCATTGATCTTGCCCAGGTCTTCCGGGCTACGCGATCCGCTGATTGGAAACGGCGGCTCCCTCGCGAGGGAGCCGCCGTCGCCGTGCGCCTTAGTTGGTCGCGTTCGACGAGAGCGCGGCCTGGATCAGATCCTGGCCGATGTTGCCGCTGAACTTGTCCCAAACGGGCTTCATCGCTGCCTTCCAGGCTGCACGCTGCTCGGCGTTCAGTTCCCGGATCGTGCTGCCGGCATCGATGATCTTCTTGCGGTTCTGGTCGTTGATGGCATTGGACTGCGCGTTCTTCTCGGCCGTCACTTCGTTGAAGATCGTGGTCAGCTTGGTGCGGACATCGGCCGGCAGGCCGTTCCAGAACTCAGCCGACGTCACCACGATGTAGTCGATGATGCCGTGGTTGGTCTCGGTGATGCCGTCCTGAACCTCGAAGAACTTCTGGGTGTAGATGTTCGACCAGGTGTTCTCCTGGCCGTCAACGACGCCGGTCTGCAGCGCGCCGTAGACTTCCTTGAAAGCAAGCTTCTGCGGGCTGGAGCCGAGCGCCTCGAACTGCGCCTGCAGGATGTCGGACGCCTGGATGCGGAACTTCAGGCCCTTGGCGTCGGCCGGCACCAGCAGCGGCTTCTTCGCGGACAACTGCTTCATGCCGTTATGCCAGTAGCCAAGGCCGAGCAGACCCTTGTCCTCGACCGACCGCAGCAGCGCCTGGCCAGTCGCCGACTGCTGGAAGCGATCGACCGCGTTCACGTCGTCGAACAGGAACGGCAGGTCGAACACCTGGAACTTCAGCGAGTAGTCTTCCATCTTCGACACCGACGGAGCCGCCATCTGCACGTCGCCGAGCAGCATTGCCTCCAGCACCTTGTTGTCGTCGAACAGCTGCGAGTTCGGGTAGACCTCGACGCAGACCTTGCCGTTCATCTCCTTGTTGACGCGTTCGGCGAACAGGTCGGCGGCCTCGCCCTTCGGGTGGCCCTTTGCGGCGACCACGTGGCTGAACTTGATTACGGTCTCGCCGGCCTCGCAGCTGGCGTAGGCGGGGCCGGAGACGGCCAAAAGTGCGGCGGCCGCGATCGCGGCCGTCAATGTGTTGCGCATGGGTTTCCTCCCGTCGGAATCCGACACCGGCAGTATGTCGCCGGCGTTTCTGATGGCAGGTACAGCGCAAGCCTCGTACCACTTGGCAGCTAACGGCGCAGATCGTTCAGACAGACGATTTCAGGGTTTTGTTACAAAAACTTCCCGCTTCGCAGCATTTTATTGCTGCATCGCACCATTGCGGTCTTCCATCCGAAAACGTGCGGGATTCCACCCAACGCGCGTCGGCGATCGTGTGGAAACCGACACAGCCGCCTATGGCTCCTGCCTGCGATACCGAGCCGGATCGACGCCGTGGCGCTGCATCTTCTCGTAGAGGGTCTTTCGGCCAATTCCGAGGCGCTGATGGGCGTCGGTCACCGAGCCTCCCGTCTCCGACAACATTGCCTCGATCACCGCTTTCTCGAAACGGTCGACCTGAGCCGACAGGCCTTCGCGGGATACCGGATCGGGTGTGTCAGGGTTACCGTCCATAAGCGGATCCAGCCCGATGACCGCCCGTTCGGCGGCATGTTGCAGTTCCCGCACGTTGCCCGGCCAGCGATGAGCCCGCAGCCGGGCCGCCAAGCCGGGATCGACCGGACCGACATCGACCGCGTGCCGGGTGGCGTAGCGATGACGGAAATGCTCGAACAGCACCGGGATGTCCTCGGGTCGATCGCGCAGCGCCGGGATCGCGATCGGCGCAACCGCAAGACGGTAGTACAGATCGTCGCGGAAGCCGCCGCGCTCGGCCTTCGCAAGAAGGTCTTCCTTGGTCGCGGCGATGACCCTCACATCGACTGGAACCGGAACGTTGGACCCGACCCGCTCGATCGCGCGCTCCTGCAGCACCCGTAATAGACGGACCTGCGAGTCCAGCGGCATCGACTCGATCTCGTCGAGGAACACCGTGCCGCCCTTGGCAAACTCGAACCGGCCGATCCGGCGGCGCTGGGCGCCGGTGAAAGCCCCCGCTTCGTGCCCGAACAACTCGCTTTCGATCAGGGTTTCCGGCAATGCCCCGCAATTGATCGCGACGAACGGGCCGGATGCCCGGTCGCTGGTCTGGTGCAGCGTACGCGCCACCAGTTCCTTGCCGGCGCCAGTCTCCCCGGTAATCAGTACGTCGACCCGACGCGGACCGATCGAACGGATCAGCCGGCGCAGCGCCTCGATCCGGGGCGACGCGCCAATGATCGCCGCCGCCGGGTCCGAGGCCGCGCCGGCGGGCCGCTGCAGAGCACGCAGTTCCTGGACGAGCCGCCGCTTCTCCAGCGCGTGCGTGACCGTCAGAACAAGTTGCGCCGGATCGAACGGCTTCTCCAGGAAATCGTATGCGCCCGCCCGCATCGCCTCGACCGCCAGCGGAACGTCGCCGTGGCCGGTCATCAGGATTACCGGAAGGTCCCGGTCGGCTGCCTGCACCGCCCGCAACAGCCCGATGCCATCCAGGCCCGGCATGCGGATGTCGGTCACGACGACGCCGTCGGTCTCGGGACCCAGCCGGTTGGCCACCGTGTCGGCGCGTTCGCTCGCCTCGACCCGCAGGCCCGCCAACTCCAGCGACTGTGCACAGGATCGCAGCACGTCGGGATCATCGTCGATCAGGATTACCGTGCCGGTCTCGATCACTCCGCCGCCTCCGCCTGGCTCGTGCGCAGGGTCAACCGGAACACCGCTCCGCCGCCCGGCGCGTCGCCAACGGTGAGCGTCCCGCCCATGTCGCGCATGATCGAATAGGCGATCGACAGACCGAGGCCCAGGCCGGCGCCCGGCTCCTTGGTGGTGTACATCGGCTCGAAGATGCGGTCGCGGCTGTCGATCGGGACGCCCGGTCCACTGTCGGCCACGGTGATCTGCACGACGTCCCCGGTATCGACCGCGTCGAGCACGATCCAGCGCTCGCTCCCGCCAGCCACCGCGTCGAGAGCGTTGGTCAGCAGGTTGACGAACACCTGTTCAAGGCGCGTCGGGTCGGCCCGCACCGATGCGCCCGAAATGCCCGAGCCGACCCGGATCGACACCGAGGCGTCGCGCGCCTGATGGGCCACCAGTTGCAGAGCGGGCTGCACCACCGCCACCAGGGGCGTATGCCCGAGCGCCAGCCGGCCCTTGCGGGCGAACGCCTTGAGGTGGCGGATCAGGCGGTTGGCCCGCTCGGTAACCTCGGCGATGGTCTGAAGGTTCGCCTGGACCGCCTCCATCCGACCGGCGGCGAGCAGTTTCAGGGTGTTGTCGGTGTAGGAACGGATGGCGGTGATCGGCTGGTTCAGTTCGTGGCCGAGACCGGTCAGCATCTGGCCGAGCGCGGCCATCTTCTCCGCCTGGACCAACTCGTCCTGGGCCATAGCCAGGTCGGCGGTCCGTTCCTCTACCCGCCGTTCCAGGTCGGCGGCGGCACGCTGCAGGGCAATCCGGCTGCGCTCCTCCAGCTCCAGCTTCTCGCGCATCGCCCGGCGGCGTTGCACCGATGCCCACAGCGCCCCGGCAAGCGCCAGCAGCGCCACCCCGGCGATCAGGGTCACCGCCAGGATCTGGGCTTCGGCCGCGGCCGTGCCGGCCAGCATCACCGCCGTCCAGCCGGCGTCGGGCATGTCCTGGCGCAGCCGCAGGAACCGACCCGGCGTATCGCCACCCAGCGTGACGATGGGGACCTCAACGCCACGCTTACCGGTGTCGGAGATCGGCAGGGGCGTACGGTCGATCCGGTCGTACCGTCGGGTCTGCGACAGCCGCGCGCGATCGCTGTCGACCAGGGGGCTCGTCGGCCGGTACAGCCAATCGGTTCGGTCGGACATGAAGACCATGCGGGCATCATCGACCACCAGCATGTGGTCGCTGGGGCCGTGCCAGAGCCGTTCCATGTCCTCGACATCGACCTTCACCGCCAGCACGCCCGCCACCTCGCCGTCGCGTCGGATCGGATAGGCGAAATAGTACCCGCGCTTGTTGGACGTGGTGCCGAGCGCGAAGAACCGGCCCAGCCGGCCCTGCATCGCCTCGATGAAGTACGGCCGGTACGCAAAGTTCTGGCCGACGAACGTCGGACTGTCGTTCCAGTTGCTGGCGGCGATCGTCGTGCCGTCCCCGTCCATCACGTAGATGTCCGAGGCACCGATCACCCGGGCGGTGCGGACATACAGCCGGTTGGCCGCCGCGACGGCATCCGGGGTCGGGCCCCGATCTTCGAACATCTCCCGTGTCACCGGATGCTCGGCCAGCACCACCGGCTGGGATCTGAACTTGTCGAGCTGCCCGCGCAGGGTGGCGACGTACAGGTCGAGTGTCGCGCGGCTCTGCACCTCAAGCTGGTCGTACACCAGATGGGACACGCCGCGATGGATGGCCAGCAGGGCGGTCATCAACACCAGGGCCCAGATCGGGATCAGGATCGGTCGCGTCACAGCTTGGCCCGGCAGCGGTTTGCAGGTGGCGCCAGGACCGGCGCCGGTCGCCCTTTATGCCGCGACTGCGGCGAAATCGCGACTGGAGACGGCGTCGCTCAGGCTTCGGACACCAACGGCCGGACCTTCAGCGTGGCGCCCTCGACATCAACGACCTCGACCTTGGTGCCGGCGGGCAGGTCCTGCGCGCACATCGCCCGCCAGCGGCTGTCGCCGACCTTCACCGCACCGTAGCCGTTCTCGATCGCCTCGATCACCGTGACGTGGTGGCCGATCGCCGAACGGCCGCGCTGGTTCAGGGCCGCGGCGTTGCTGTCGTCGCCGGCGCGGAATCGTCGAGCCGCCCAGCGCACCGGGAAGTACGAAACGAACGCCAGGGTCGCGAAGATCACCATCTGGTAGGCGGGACCGAGATCGACGCAGGCCACGACCAGGCCGGTGACTATTCCCGCGATACCGAACCACAGCAGGACGTTGGTCGGCAGCACCATCTCGCCGAGCGCAAGCACCAGGCCGAGAGCGATCCAGTGCCAGGCCTCGGGATGAAACTCGGTCACGCGCGTCTGTCCTCCGCCACTCGATCAGCTCCGCGGCGGCGTCGCGGGGGGAGATATCGTTGGCGCCGAGCCGCGACGGGCAGCAGGCCGCGCCCCCCCGGAACCGCCAGCGCCCGACCCTCCGCTGTCCGGGCCGAGCTCGCTCAGCAGTTCGCGGATACCGCCAATCGAGCCGAGCAGGCTGGACGCCTCCAGCGGCAGGAAGACGGTCTTCTGGTTCGACGACCGCGCGAACTCGGCCAGCGCCTCGGTGTACTTCTGGGCGACGAAGTAGTTCACCGCGTCTCGGCCACCCTTGTTGATCGCCTTCGCCACGGATTCCGTGGCATTTGCTTCGGCCTCCGCCAGCCGTTCGCGGGCTTCGGCCTCGCGACGGGCGGCTTCCAGGTCGCCTTCGGCCTTCAGGATCTTCGATTGCTTGTCGCCTTCGGCCCGCTCGATCTGCGACTGCCGGTACCCCTGGGCTTCCAGGATGAGCGCGCGCTTCTCGCGCTCGGCCTTCATCTGCGCGCCCATGGCGTCCAGCAGGTCCTGCGGCGGTGAAATGTCCTTGATCTCGACCCGGGTGATCTTGGTGCCCCAGGGGTCGGTCGCCTCGTCCATGGTGTGGAGGATCTTGCGGTTCATGTCCTCGCGCGACGACAGCGCCTCGTCCAGATCGGTGTTGCCGAGCACCGAGCGGATGTTGGTCAGCGCGAGGTTGGTCAGGGCGCGCTCCAGCTCGCGCACCTCGTAGGCGGCGCGCCGAGCGTCAACCACTTGATAGAAAACGATGGCGTCGACGGTGACCGACGCGTTGTCACGGGTGATCACGTCCTGTTCGGGTACGTCGAGCACGTTCTCCATCATGTTGATGCGGCGGCCCACCTTGCTGAACAGCGGATTGATCAACCCCAGACCCGGCGGCAGCGTGCGCACGTAGCGCCCAAACCGCTCGACCGTCCATTCCTGGCCCTGCGGGACAATCTTGATGCCCTTGACCACCAGCACGCCAATGGCGACGGCCAGAACGACCAGCGCGATGTTGGTACCTGTCAGGAACGCGTCGATGGGCATGGGCCACTCCGGCTTGGACACTGTGCGCTTGCTGGCACCCGGCACGCACTCCAACCGGGGAATGGCACACCGCCGCCGCAACCTTTATATGGGATCGCGAACGGCGTGACGACGGGAACCTTTCCGACCGACAGCGCTGCGACCAAGGGGGCACCTCACCTGGCATGATCCGATCGCTGCGACGCTGGATACTCGCGGTACTGGCGGTCATCGTTGCGCTGCCGGTGCTGACGGTCCTGGCCTATCGGTTCCTGCCGCCGCCGGTCACGCCGCTGATGCTGTTGCGCGATGCGCCGATCGACCGTCGCTGGGTTCCGCTGGCCGACATTGCGCCCAGCTTGCCACGGGCGGTCATCGCCGCCGAGGACAATCTATTCTGTCAGCATTGGGGCATCGACTGGCAATCGCTGTCGGCAGCGGTCGAAGCCTATTCCGAAGGCGAACGGGCCGGCGGCGGGTCGACGATCACCATGCAGACCGCCAAGAACCTGTTCCTTTGGCCGGACCGCCATGCGGTGCGCAAGGTGCTGGAGTTTCCGCTTACCCTGCTGATCGAAACGGTCTGGTCCAAGCAGCGGATCCTGGAGGTCTACCTGAACATCGTGGAGTGGGGTGACGGCATCTACGGGGCGGAAGCGGCCGCCCAGCACCACTTCGGCAAGCCTGCAGCCACGCTGAGCAATCGTGAATCCGCCCGGCTGGCCGCCGTTCTACCGAGCCCGCTGAAATGGTCGGCCAGCCGTCCGGGCGAGTACGTCGCCCGCCGCACAGCGATCATCGAACGCCGGACGCGCCAACTCGGACCGTTGCTCGACTGCGCGCCGGGCGGATGATCTTCGGGGGTCAAGTCAGATTCTGGCCGCCATCCACGCTGATCGTCTGGCCGGTCACCCACGAGGCGGCATCGGACAACAGGAACGCACCGACCCGTGCGACTTCCTCGGGCGTGCCCATGCGGCCGAACGGGATGGTGGCGAACGTCCGGTTGTAGACCTCCGGCGTCTCCGCCTTCCGGCGCGCCCAGACCCCGCCCGGGAACTCGATCGAGCCCGGCGCGATGCAGTTCACCCGGATGCGCTGCTTGGCGTAGCTGAGCGCGTGCGATTGGGTAAGCTGGATGACCGCCGCTTTGACGGCACCGTACGGGATGTTGCCGGAAGGACCGATGCCGGAGATCGACGAGATGTTGAGCACCGCGCCGGCGCCGGACTTCCCGAGGTGCGGCGCCGCTGCCCAGGTGGCGCGCACCACGCCCATCAGGTCGACGTCGAGGCCACGCTTCCAGCCCTCCTCGTCATCGGTCGACCCGAAGCCCGACGGGTTGTTGACCAGCGCATCGATGCCGCCCAGCGCTTTCGCCGCGTCCGCCACGTAGCGGGCGATCGCGTCCGGATCTCCGACATCGCAGGCGCCGCCATGCACCGCCGCACCATGGGACTTGAGCCGCTCTACCGCCGCGGCCACCCCGTCTGCTCCGCGCGCGCAAACCGACACCGCCGCACCTTCCGCAGCGCAAGCCTCCGCGATCGCGAAGCCGATGCCGCGGGTACCACCGGTCACCACCACGCGCTTGCCCTTCAGTCCCAGATCCATCGTCAAGGTCCTCGCCCGAACAGTTTTTCCGGCACGACTGTAGCCGGGAACTCGTGCGCGGCTCCATGATGGCGTTGCGCGTTGCCGCGGCTCCTGCTTCGATACCGGTTCCTGCCATCGAGGGTTCCCGCAACATGAGCTCCCGCCTTCCAGTCTCCGGCGACGCCGTGCCCTACCGCCTGCGCCTTCCCGGCCCGACCGCGGTTCCCGAACGGGTCCTGCGTGCCCTCGCCCGTCCGATGATCGCCCATCGGGGCCCGGAATTTCTGGAGCGGTTCCGCGACATCCAGGCCCGGCTGAAGCCAATTCTCGGACGCGCCGGCGCCGAACCCCATCTATTCGCCGCAACCGGGATCGGGGCGATGGAATCGGCGGTCGTGAACGTTGCCGGCCCTGGCAAGCGCGTGCTGATCGCGACCAACGGCCAATGGGGACCGGTGTTCCGGCGATTGGCCGAGGCCGTGGGCGCCGAGGTCGACGAGGTGGTGACCGGCCCCGGCGAAGCCGTCGATCTCGAAGGCGTGGAGCGTGCGCTGAAAGCCAAGGAGTACGCCGCGGTTTTCGGGGTGCACAGCGAGAGCTCCACCGGGGTTCTGACCGATCTGAAGGCGTTGGGCGCCATTGTCGCCCGTACGCCGGCGCTGTTCGCCGTCGACTCGGTCAGCGGGTTGGCCGGGGCCGAGATGAGGCAGGACGACTGGCAGGTCGACGTCGTGGTCTCGGCGTCGCAGAAGGCGCTGATGTGTCCGCCGGGCCTCGCCCTCGCCTCGGTCAGCGACAAGGCCTGGGATGCCATCCAGCGCGATGACCGCGGCCCTCGCAGCTATTTCGACTACCGGCGGTTCCGGCCCAACTCCGAGAAGGGCGAGCCGACCTACACCGCTCCGGTCACCATGATGACGGCGCTGCACGAGGCCCTGACGATGATCGGCGAGGAAGGGCTGGATGTCACGCTGGCCCGGCACCGCCGGCTGTCTTCGGCGTTGACCGCGGGAGCGGTTGCCATGGGTTTCACCCTGTTCCCCAAAGCGCCGACAAGTCCCACCGTGGTGGTGCTGGAAACGCCGGACGGCATTGATGCAACGGCGCTGATCGACCGGCTTGCCGACGGCTACAACACCATCATTGCCGGGACCCGGTTCGAGAACCTGAAGCACCGCATGATCCGGATCGGGACGATGGGCGCCGTCAGCGAAGGCGACGTGCTGACCGACCTGCATCACCTTGCATCGGCAACGCGCGACCTTGGCGGGCGAGCCGACGAGGCCGCCGGCCTGGCGGCTGCAGCAGAAGTGCTGGCCGGTCGGGCGTGAGTGAAACGGGTTGATCTCGCGAAGCTGTGGCAGCATCGACCCGAACCTGGAGCAATTCGCTCGTCTTTTACGAGAAATTTCCACTTTGTGTTCGTAGTTTCTTAACCTTTCGACAACGAGTCTCGGGCATGGTGACCCTCACGCACTGAGGGTGGCGACGACGATATGCTCATCTCGACGACAAGGACTCTGGCCACGTTGATCGCAGCGATGCTGGCCATGCTTGTGATCATCATTGCTGCGGGAATCGGGGGCATTGCAACCGTCAACATTGCCCGCAGCTACGCCAGTGGCGGCACGTTCTATGCGACCGGGCACCTGAATGCCGTGGCGGCGTTGCGACGGTTCGCCGTTACCCGCTCCGAGGAGGATTACAACGACTTCCGGCGGCGCATTCATGTGCCGAGCAGCGATCGCGTGGCCCGGGAGATCCTGGAAGAGAGCGATATTCCGATCCAGAACAGCTACCCGTTTCTGATCGAAGGCAGGAACCACCCGCGCGACACGCCGGGCATTGCCTGGCTGTTCCGCGCGTTCAGCGACGCCCCTCTCTTCAAGCCCGCCGTCGACGTCTGGCGCCGAGCCGATCGTGAGGTTCAGAACCTGGAGGCCTTGGCCGAGCGACTGCATCGCGACACCTCGTTCGACTCCGCGGAGGCGCTTCGTGCCATCGATGAGATCAATACCCGGCTCAACGCCTGGGAGGACCGATTCGCGAGAGAGCTGGGGACGGCCGCGCGCGGCATCACGACGATGCTGTATGCGGGACTTGCCGGTTTCGGGGTCGTGCTGGCCGCCCTTGTCGGGGTGCTCGGATACCGAACCCATCGCCGATTGACCGCAGCCCAGCAAGCGATCCGAGATCGTGAAGTGCGGTTCCGCGATGTGGCGGAGATGGCTGCCGACTGGATCTGGGAGACCGACGCTGAGCTGCGGTTCACCTACCTGTCCGACCGTGTCGCGCAGGTCGTCGGTGCCCCGACGCATACCTTGCTGGGCAAGACCCGCTCGGACATCGCGATCGTCGAACAGACCGAGTATTGGCGCAGTCACCTGAGCGATCTGAACGCCCGTCGAGCGTTCCAGGGTTTCGAGTACGCCTTCCGGCATCCGACCCGTGGGAACCGCTACTTCCGGATCAACGGCAAGCCCATATTCGACGTTGCCGGGGAGTTCGTCGGCTACCGTGGCACCGGGTCCGACGTCACCGACGAGGTGACCGCGCGCCGCGAAATCGCGGCAAGCAACGCGTTGCTCGAGACGACCTTCGAGACCCTGACCCAGGGGATCAGCGTGGTCGACGCCAACCTGAAGGTGGTCGCGTTCAACGAACGGTTCCTGGAACTGCTCGGCTTCCCCTCGGAGCGATTCCAGCTTGGCGACTCCTTCGAGGATTTCATGCGCTACAACGCCGAGCGGGGTGAGTACGGCGATGTGGACGTCGACGCGGTCGTCGAACAGGCCGTGGCAAACGCGCGACGGTTCGAGCCGCACGTGATCGAGCGCGTCCGGCCTGACGGCACCGTTCTCGAAGTCCGCGGCCAGCCACTGCCCGGCGGCGGGTTCGTCACCACCTACACCGACATCACCGAGCTCCGCCGGACAGCACGCGATCTGCAGACCGCCAAGGTCGCCGCCGAGACTGCCAACCATGCCAAAAGCACGTTCCTGGCCAACATGAGCCACGAGCTGCGGACGCCGCTCAACGCCGTCATCGGCTTTTCGGACCTGATGGCCGAAGAACGTTTCGGCCCGCTGAGCGCCCGATACGTCGGCTACGCCCGGGACATTCGGCAGAGCGGCGAGCACCTGCTCGGCGTCATCAACGACATCCTCGACATCACCCGGGTTGAGGCCGGCAAGATCGACCTCGATATCCAGGCGATCGGCGCCCACGGCATGGTCGACAGTTGCATTCGCCTGCTGCGTCAGCGCGCCAACGAGGCGAACATCACCCTGCGCAACGTGGTTCCGTTCGATGCACCCCCGATCCATGCCGATGAACAGCGTCTCCGGCAAGTCGTTCTCAATGTCATCGGCAACGCGGTGAAGTTCTCCCACCCGAACTCCGAGGTCATCGTCGAGTTCCTGGAGACTGCGGGCGGAACCGGTCTGAAGGTGATCGACCAGGGGATCGGCATGCCGGCCGGAAAGATCTCGGCGGCGTTCGAGCCGTTCTCGCAGCTGCATTCCGGCCTCGGCCGCAGCTACGAGGGAGCTGGTCTCGGGCTGCCGCTGGTGCGTCGCTTCATGGAGCTGCACGGCGGCACAATCGAAATCCATAGCGAGACCGACCAGGGCACCGTCGTCAGCATCCTCTTCCCGTTTGCAGCCGTGCAGAACCGTGTCGACCGCACGCTTCCGTTCGCCAGCCGCCGGTAGGCCGTTAGCCGGGCGTCAGCTCTCCGGCACGGACGGAAGCGGAAGGACCATGGCGTAGTCGCCGCCCCTGCGAACGATGTCCCGGATGGTGAGCATTTCCCGCTCGCTCAACCCCACGCCGACGAACAGGCGAACGAAGCGACCGGCCACCGTCTCCACTTCGATGAACGTCGGCGGTTCCGAGCCGAACGCGCTCCGGTAGCGGGACTGCAGAACCTCCCAGCCGCCGAGTGCGGCCTCGTGAGTCTTGTACGATGCGAGGTGCACGCCACGGCTGCCATCCGACTCGGGCCACGCCAAAGTACTGGTGCGCAGCTCGAGCCGCTCAAACCGGGCCCGGACTTCGGCGTCCGCGCCTTCGCGTTGCGCCAGCAGTTGAGCGACCGCACCGGTCATCGCATCCAGATCGCGTCTGAGCGCCACCATCTCCGCAGTGTCGACAACCGGTGGCGGGGCCGTTTGCGCGGCGGTCGGGCGGCTCCGGCCAAACCCCGGGTCGGCAACCGATGGAACCTTGCGGGCGATGTCGTCGAGACGATCCTCAAACGCCTTCATACGCAGGGCTATCTCCTGGGTACGTGCGGCGTTCTCCTTCTGCTCGACCATCATGGTTTCGGTGCGACGTTCGATGAACTCGGTCTGCCATCCCTTTTCGGCCCGCAGCACATCGGTTACCGCCGCTTCGATCTCCGCGCGCCGGGCGTCGGACGACTGCAACAGCGTGTCGGCACCACAGGCGCTCAGTGAGACAGCCAGCATCGTCGCCAAAATCAGTCGAACCAAAAGCTTCCCCTCCTTGCATCAAGTCGCATGGTAACAAACGTCCGGGCCAATAGGAATCATGATAACGTGGCTGCATGGGCCTTCCCGATCGGGGTACCGATTGTTAACCGCCGGGACGCCCGATACCATTTCACCGCTCGAGCGAAGGAGGTCGCAGTGCCACGCTATACTTCCGGGCCTTGGAAAATCCGGCCGAACGGCGAACTCTGGTCCTACAGCCGTGGTGGCTCCCCGGGGCAGGTCGGAACCATGTCCTGGGCCGGCAAGCCGGAGGAACGGGACGGCAATGCGCGTATCATCGCCGGCTCGGTCGACTTGTGCGAAAGCCTGGATGAACTGATGCTTATCGTCTCGCAGCCGGAGGTCGTGGCCGCTATCGAGGACAGCCCCAGGATCTCAGCGAAGTCGCGCATGATCATCGAGAACGCCCGCACCGTTCTGCAGGAGGTCACCGGCAAGGCGGTTCCGGAATGGCCGAAGCGCGATCCGCACGACCGGCGCCTGGAGTCGACGTGACAACGGGCTGGCGTCATGAATCTGCGTGACCTGCTGGAAACCATCGCCGGCAGCGCGGTGGAGGATTGGACAATCCTGTTCCGCCCCACATTCCGGCACCGCATTGTCGAGATCGCCGGCGCCGAAGGAAGCCGCGACCGCCTGGACTCCGACGAGCACCTGGTGGCCTTCAGCTACAAGCCCGACCTCGCGCTGAGCATGGCGTATGGCATGGTCGAACAGGGATCCTACGTTCTGCCCGACGGCCACCCGTTCGCGCAGGAGAACGCACGAACACGCTACCTCGATATCTTCATCGAGGGCAGGCTGTCGTTTCGGGAGATCGTGGTGTCGGTCGACCGCAACCGCTGCCTGCTGCCAATGCCGCGGGACTGGAACGCACCGGTCTCTATTCCGACCACCCAATACAGCCTGGTAAGGCTGATACACGCCCTTGCCGGTCCCCCGACCGACTACGACGCCTACTTCGAGCAGGCCGGCATGCAACGGGTCGATGCTTCCTGGCCGTAGTCCCGGCTAGCGGCTGCGTCTGCACCCGTCTCAGAATCCCTTGCCCATCAGATCGCCGGCCTTGGTGATAAGGAACAGCACTCCCAAGCCACCGACCAGGATCAGCGTCAGCCACAACACGGCCTTGATGGCGACCGAGACATCCTGATTCTTCGCCTTCTTCGCCGGTGCCCGGCCGGCGGCAGCAGGAGGAGCCGCGCTGGCGGCCGCGGCCGATGCTTCCGCCGTCTTGGCGGCCGGCGATTGCGGCGGCGGCGCCTTTTCCCGAGGGGCCTTGGAGGTGTCGTAGACGACGATCTCTTTTCCCTGGCCGCTCTTGGCGTCAAAGGTGTCCTTGATCACCTTGATGCCATCGAAGCGCTTCTCGCCATGCAACGCCTTGGCGACCTCCATCGAGGCTTCGCGGTCGGGATAGGTGGAATCGATGACCCACTGCCCCCCCTTCAGCGTATGCACCTCGTACAGACTCTTCGACATTCGACGCCCTCGCCCGATCCCCACCCTGAGCATCGGCATTCTAAAGACTTGGAGGGATCAAGTCAGCCGAAAGCGTGCCGACGCAACGGAAGCGTCAACGCAAAAGGCCCCGCCGGTTTCCCGGCGGGGCCCTGAGCCCGGAGAGTGTCGGCCGCGCTACTCGCGATTGCCGAACAGCTGCAGCAGCAGAACGAACATGTTGATGAAGTTCAGGTAAAGCGACAGCGCGCCCATGATCGCCTTCTTGCCGGCGATGTCTGAAGCGTCGATCTCGTTGTACATCTCCTTGATGCGCTGGGTGTCGTAGGCCGTCAGCCCGGCGAACACCAGCACGCCGATTACCGAGATCGCGAACTGCAGCGCCGACGACGCCAGGAAAATGTTCACGATCGAGGCGATGATGATCCCGAACAGGCCCATGATCAGGAACGACCCGAAGCCCGACAGGTCCTTCTTGGTGGTGTAGCCGTACAGGCTCAACCCGCCGAACGCCGCAGCGGTGATGAAGAACACCCGTGCCACGCTCTCACCGGTAAAGACCAGGAAGATCGAGGACAGCGACAGACCCATCAGCGCCGCGAACACGTAGAACGATACCCGGGCGCTGCCCAGCGACATCGAACTGATGCGTGCCGACAGCAGGAACACCATGCCAAGCGGCGCCAGCATCACGACCCATTTCAGCGGCGACCCGTAGAGCGCCATGCCGAACGACGTCATCGCGCCGTCCTGCACCGCCAGCAACGTCGTCGCGTATGCGACGATGCCGGTAAAGGCCAAGGCCGACACCATGTGGTTGTACACGCCGAGCATATACTGGCGCAGACCGACGTCGTACTGGGCGACGTCGGCATCGGCCCGGCTCATGTATTTGCGATCGTAATCCATTGCGAACCTCTTGCTGTGCCGACACCGTCGGAATTCCATACAAAGATAGGGCGTTGTCCGTGCCGGTTCAATACGAACCGCTGCTGACATCCGTCTTGTGATGACGGCATCGCCACGCTACCTCACACGGACCGTCAGCGGGAGACTAGCATGGATCCGGAACGCCTGTTGCGCCGCCTTTCCGAAGCCGGTGCCGACGCCGAGTACGAGCTGGATCTGCGGGGTCTTGACCGCGTCCACGCCGAAGAATCGGTGCGTCGCATGCTGGAACGCACCCGCTTCACCGAGCCGCGCAGCGTTCGCGTCCGATTGCAACCGCCACCCGAAGGCGGTGGTGAAACCCTGTTCCAGCCGATCGGACGCCTCCTGCTGCAGGCCCGCCGGCAGGGCGTGCTGAACGGCCTGTCGCCGCTGTCCCCCGAAATCGGCGTCGGCTACTGGATCGAAACTGCCGGCAGGAAAGAGCCCGACACCGACTGACCGCCGGGGTTACTCCGCCGCGACCGAGCGCGCCTCGCGCCGGGTCAGCTTCGCGCTGTCGCTTTTCAACTGCCCGCATGCCGCCAGGATGTCGCGCCCGCGCGGGGTGCGCACCGGCGAGGCGTAGCCGGCGGCCAGGACGATCTGGGCGAACCGCTCGATGGTGTCCGCATCCGAGCAGACGTATTTCGACCCCGGCCACGGGTTGAACGGGATCAGGTTGATCTTCGCCGGGATGCCTTCGATCAGTGCGACCAGGCGACGGGCATCGGCCGGCGCGTCATTGACCCCGGCCAGCATGACATACTCGAACGTGATCCGTCGGGCGTTGTTCAGGCCGGGGTAACGCCGGCAGGCGTCGAGCAGTTCCGCGATCGGCCATTTCCGGTTGATCGGCACCAATTCGTCGCGCACCGCATCGGTGGTGGCGTGCAGCGAGATCGCCAGGTTGACGCCGAGATCGGCACCGCACTGCGCCATCATCGGCACAACGCCCGACGTCGACAGGGTGATCCGGCGCTTGGACAGCGCCACGCCTTCGCCGTCCATGATGATGCGCATCGCCGAGGCGACGTTGTCGAAGTTGTACAGCGGCTCACCCATGCCCATCAGGACGATATTGGTCAGGGGCCGGTTCGGACCTCCGGTCGGATAGGCCCCCAGGTGATCGAGCGCCACCATGACCTGGCCGACGATCTCCGCCGGGGTCAGGTTGCGGACCAGGCGCTGGGTCCCGGTGTGGCAGAACGAGCAGGTCAGCGTGCAGCCGACCTGCGAGGAGACGCAGAGCGTGCCGCGATCCTCCTCCGGAATGAACACCGCCTCGGCTTCGTTCCCGTCGGCAAAGCGCAGCAGCCACTTGATGGTGCCGTCGACGCTGTCCTGCCGGGTTACCACGCTGGGGCGCGAAATCCGGAACGTCTCGGCCAGTCGGGCGCGCAACGGCTTCGCCAACGTGGTCATCGCCTGGAAGTCGGTCGCACCGCGGTGGTACAGCCAATGCCAGATCTGCCCGGTCCGGAACGCCGGCAGGCCGATCCCGGCCAGGACCGCCGCCAGCGCCTCGCGCTCCAGTCCAAGCAGATCCGGGCGCGCGTCCGCGGGCCTGCTGGCGAACGCCAGCAGTTCGGCACGCGCCTCAGGCGCGCTTGCGGATACGGTATCGGTTGCCGTGGACATCGGCCTCAACATGCGTTGGCAAGGCTCAACGCGCAAGGTTTCACTATTTCGGACACGTCTTGTCGATCAGCTTCTTTGTCGCAGTGAACCCGATCAGGGAATAGGTATCGGTGGTTTCGGTCCCCCGTGCCGACATTCCCTTTACCGTCATGTCGGCACCGTTGATCATCGCGGCGACGATATCCCGATCGTCCTCAGGCCCCTGGGTCCAGGCCTTGTCGGCCGCGGTGAACAGCTCGAACGCGCTGCCCCCGATCGACACGTTCACGCTGCTTTCAGCCTTGTAGGGATACCCGGCCACGAAACTGACCTCGCCACGACCGCCGGTCGTCGGGTCGTTGGTGACCAGGACGAATGCCGGGTCGCGCTTGGAGTAGTCGCCGACCGATTTCGTCGGCGCGCTCGCCATGTAGCAGACGGTCACGTCGCCCTTCTTGAAGGTATAAGCCTTCCAATCGCCGTTCTCGCCGCCGGGAATGACCGTCTGTGCGCTTGCTGCACCACCTGTCACCGCCAACGCGAACCCAACCAGAATGCCGATCGCCATCGCCTGCGTTCGCCGCATGGTTCCTCGCTCGTCCGTGCCTGTGAGCCCCGCCAAGGATGGCATGACATCCCCGGCGCAAGAATTCAATCCGAGCGATGGGGCAAGACCATGGCATCTTGATGTCCAGTCGCCCTCCGGAGACGCCGGTTGCGGGATCCCGATTGCTGCCCCACCATCCCCGAATGGAGCAACACCGCCCCCCGGAGACCACCGCAGCCTGCCATGAAGATCTCCTGGAGGCCATTGCCATCCGGGGCGACAAAGCAGCATTTGCGGAACTTTTCGGTCATTTCGCACCGCGCCTGAAATCGTACCTGCTGCGGCTCGGCGCCGATGCGGCAACCGCCGAAGAGGTCGTCCAGGAGTCGATGCTGACGGTGTGGCGGAAGGCCGCAAGCTTCGATCGCCGGCAGGCCGGGGCCGGAACATGGATTTTCACGATCGCCCGAAACAAGCGGATCGATCGGCTCCGCCGCGAACGCCGCCCGGAGTACGACCCCAGCGATCCGGCGCTGATCCCGAGTCAGCCCGAGGAGGCCGACCAGACCGTCTGGTCGGCTCAGGTCGAAGCGCGGATGCGCGTTGCGATCGATAATTTGCCACCCGAGCAATCCGATTTGATCCGGCGCGCGTACTTTGAAGAGTTGTCACACCGGGAGATCGCCGAGCGCAGTGGACTGCCACTGGGAACGGTCAAATCCCGAATCCGCCTGGCCATGCAACGCCTGCGCGAGAGGATAGACGGCCTTGATTGACACGACACCCGTGTTTCACCCCGAACCGGAAGTGCTGCTGGCGTACTCCGCCGGGTCGCTCGACGAAGCCAACTCCGTGTTGACGGCGACCCATCTGGCGCTGTGCCCACGCTGTCGCCGCGAGGTTGCGCGCCTCGATGCGATTGGGGGTATCCTGACGGCGCAACTCAAGCCAACCGAGTTGGCCCCGGACGCCCTGGCAGCGGTGCTTGCGCGCCTCGACGAGGCCCCATCCCCGACCGACGATCAGGTTGCCGCGGCGGTCGACGACGAAACCCGTCACTGGGTGCCCGAACCGCTGCGCCGCTACCTCGGAACCAGCTTGTCGGCGTTGCCCTGGAAACGGCGCGGCTTTGCCATCCACGAGTTGCCGCTGTCGCTTGGCAGCGGGTCGGTGCGCGCGACACTGATCCGAACCGGCGGCGGTGCCGCCCTGCCCGAACACACTCACGAAGGAGTGGAAACGACCCTCGTATTGCGCGGTGCTTTCCGTGACGAGGGCGGTCGTTTCGCCAGGGGGGACGTCGCGACGGCAACCAGCGCCGACAACCACCGGCCGGTTGCCGAACCGGACGACGAATGTCTGTGCTTCTCGGTGATCGACGGACCGTTGCGGCTGACCGGCCGCTTCGGGCGCCTGCTGAATCCGTTCATCCGGATCTGAACACGCCGGGCGCTAGAGCAGTTCCATGCGCTCGAACGGGATCTCCGGGTAGTAGGCGCACAAGGCCCGGACCTTGGCCCGGACCTCCGGCGAGACCCCCTCGCCGCGCCCGGACATTCCGACATTGAACAGGGTCTTGGTCTTCTGTTCTTCGTTGGTGCTGTGCACGGCGGCGCGCAAGGCATCCGTCGGAACGTCGAAGCCGGCGTGCTCCAGGACGCACCGCAACGCAGTTTCGGTATCGTCTCTCAGGATATCGTAGGTCAGCCAGAAGGTGTTGATCCTGGAATGCCACCAGGTCGCGATGAAATTGACGATCCACGGCGCGTAGAAATCCGCCAGGAACAGCATCTGCCGCTCCCGATCCCAGGTCTTGAACCGCCCGTCCATGTAGAACTGCGGAGAGACCGGCCGGCGGTCGTTGAAATGATCTCGGGCGCTCACGAGGTTGTCGAACAGGTTGCGCACCAGGACGACCGTCGAGATGTTGAAGTTCTCGACGGCATAGTCGGTCGAGCCGGTAGCCCGCACGTGGTGCTGGGCCACGAAGAAATTCGGGCGCTCGCGATTCAGGATCAGAAGGTCGAGCTCCTGTTCGCGCCGGTCATGCAGCGGGGCCAGATACTCGGTGTCGATGAAGTCAAACGTGTTCACCATCGTGCGGAGCCAACTGGATCCGCTCTTCGGCATGCACGCGATGAGGATGTTCGAGCCATCGGTTGCAGGCGCGTGGGGCGCTGCCGACATGACCTCGAACGCTTCCCGGAGCCGCCCTTTCCGGCGACAAACCAGCGCGAGCTGCCTGGACGTCTCCCGGCTGGCGTCGGAAAGGCCGACGGCGATCCGCAACTCGGCTTCGGCCTCGTCCAGCAGCCCCAGCGTGATCAGGACCGATGCCAGCAGGCCCCGCACCTTTGCGCTGTTGGGGAATCGATCCCGGCCGTCGCGCAGGGTCTTCAGCGCGGCCTGGATGCCGGCCGGGTCCGTTCCTTCCGGCAGGACCATCGGGCTGGCGGCAGACTCTTCGGTCGACAACGGCGATCCTTCCGATTCCGGCTTGCCCGGACAGGATGGCGGTCGGTACGGCGCGTGGTCAATCCACAAGACCTGACCTCGGGCACAGCGCCCTAGAGATCGTCGCGCGCCGCCGCAGTCGCGCGAGCCTTGCGCTTGCGTTCCTTCTTCTCCCACAGCGGCGGGCCGAACTGCGGCACCGGAACCGGCTCCACCGGCCCGCCCGGACGGTGCGGACGCGGCGCGAACAGGCCCATGCACAGCATCCGGTCGTACATCACCATCGCCCCGGCGATCGCCAGATTGATCGAGAACCGCGACGGGATCCGCACCACATGGTCGCAGCGCGCCAGCAGTTCCGGCGACAGCGAACCGCGCTCGCGTCCCATCACATAGGCGGCGCGGCGTGGATGGTGAAAGCTCGGCAAGGGAACCGCATCCTCGGTGATTTCCACACCCACCAGTTCGCAGCCCTTGGGAAACATCACCGCGTCGGGGTTTTCGAAGGGGTAGTAGGGCAGGCTGCCGGTCGCGTCGGAAGTGTCGACCCGGCCCCACTCATGGCCCGCCCGCACGCTGCCGATCGAGAACACGAAGCTGGCGCCGAACGCATGGGCGGTCCGCATCAACGCAGCGACGTTCATCGCCTTGGAGATGTCTTCCGCCCCGATTCCAAAGTACCCGCGCATGGCGCGGGACCTTGCCCGACAGCGCCTGTCGAGGCAAGGTGGCACTCTGTTTCCAGGAGACCTTTCGCCATGAACGACAACGCCCCCATCGCCGCTTCCGACGGCTCCGTCCTGCGTGTGCATGCCGGCCGGCCTGACGCCCCGATCGCCGTGGAGGTGACCCGCGGCGGCATGGTTGAAAGCGTGCACCGGGTGATCGCCGCCGTGGTCGACGCTTCCGGCAAGGCCGTCTCCACCTGGGGCGACGTCGACCGCCTGGTCTACGGCCGCTCCGCCATCAAGCCGATACAGGCGCTGCCGGTCCTGGAAAGCGGGGCCGCCGAGGCGTTCAAGCTCGACGACGCCGAAGTGACGCTGTGCTGCGCCAGCCACTCCGGCGAGCCGATGCACGCCGACCGGGTGGTCGCCTGGCTGGACCGGCTGGGGCTGACGGCCGAGGATCTGGAGTGCGGGCCACAGATCCCGATCCACGAAGCCTCGGCCCACGCCATGATCCGATCAGGCGCCAAGCCGACCCGCGCCCACAACAACTGCTCCGGAAAGCATTCCGGCATGCTGACGACCGCGGTCCACCTCGGCGAGCCGACCAAGGGGTATATCGGCGATGATCACCCGGTGCAGAAGCGCCTCAAGGCAGTGATGGCCGAGATGAGCGGCTGCGATCTGTCGGGCGTACCGACCGGGTATGACGGTTGCGGAATCCCGGTCTACGGCGTGCCGCTGAAGGGCATGGCAACCGCGATGGCCCAGTTCGCCGACCCGGCCGGCCAGGGCGCGGCGCGGCAAGCCGCGATCAAGCGAATCGTGGCGTCCTGCGCGAAACACCCGCTGCTGATCGCCGGAACCGATCGGTTCAACAGCGCGCTGCTGGCCGAGACCGGCACCAGGTGCCTGCTGAAGAGTGGTGCGGAAGGCGTATTCGCCGGTGCCGCCACCGAAAAGGGTCTGGGCATCTGCCTGAAGGTCGACGACGGGAACGGACGCGCGGCCCAGGTTGCGATGGGCGCGATCCTGCGCCACATCGGCGTCCTGGACGCCGACGCCCAGCGCCGCCTCGCCAATTCGCTGACAACACCGGTCCGCAACTGGGCCGGCCGTCTCGTGGGGGTGGTCCGGCCGTCGCCCGAACTGGCGTTCTAAGCACCGATGACATCGATCGACGACCGCGTACGCGAGCAGTACGAAGCCTATCCCTATCCGCATCGAGATCCGAAGGAAGAGCACAAGAGGCTGGTCGAAGGCTCGCCGAGCGACCTGGACGAGATCCGTCACTACGTCTTCGGCGGACGGCTCGACCTCACACGGCCCTTCCGGGCCCTGGTTGCCGGCGGTGGCACCGGCGACGCGGCGATCATGCTGGCCCAGCATCTCGCGACGGCCGGCGCCGCTGACGCCGAAGTTGTCTATCTCGACCTGTCGACGGCTTCCCGCCGGATTGCGGAGGCCAGGGCCGCCGAGCGCCGGCTGACGAACATGCGGTTCGTGACCGGCGTCATCGAGGAGGTCGGCCGGGTGGCGCCGGGACCCTACGACTACATCGACTGCTGCGGCGTGCTGCATCACCTCGCCAGCCCGGAAGCCGGGCTGCAGGCGCTGGCTTCCCAGTTGGCGCCGGCCGGCGGACTCGGCCTGATGCTGTACGGCACCTATGGCCGGTCCGGCATCTATCCGGTGCAGGAGGCGCTGGCCCAGCTGGTCGACGACCTGCCGGACACCGAGCGCCTGGCGGCGGCGCACCGGTTGCTCGCCGGTCTGCCGGACACCCACCTGCTGAACCGAAATCCCCTGGTCAACGACCACCGAAAGGGCAAGGACGCCCATCTGTACGACCTGCTGCTGCACCGTCGCGACCGTTCGTACCGGGTGCCCGAGTTGGCCACGTTTCTGGAATCCGCAGGGCTGGCCCCGCTGGCCTGGATCGAACCGGCGCGGTATGCGCCCGAGACCTATCTGGGCGACCCGGTTCTGCGGAGGAGGGCGGCGGCCCTGCCCGCGATCGAGCGTGCAGCCCTGGCCGAACGGCTCTCGACGGCAATCAGCAAACACATTCTGTACGCCGGCTTCGCCGAGAGACCGGGGACTTCGCCGGCCGATCCGGGCGCCGACGGCACGGTTCTGGTGCTGCGCGGCCTAGACCCGGTTGCCGTTGCAAAAGGACTGAAGGTCGGTGGCGCGCTGAAAGCGAACATCGATGGCGCGGCCTATCACGTGCCGTTGCCGCCATTGACCATTGCAATAGTTTCGCGAATCGACGGTCGCCGGTCGGTCGGCGAGATCCGCGCATCCATCGAATCCACCGGCACCGAAGTGCCTGCCTCCTTTGCCGAGCAGGTCAGGCAGGTGTTCGGGGCCTTCCACGGCATCAACCGGATGCTGGTCCGGCAGGCCGGCTAGCGGTGGATCCACCGGGTTGAACGGCAACGGCCGGACCCGAAGGTCCGGCCGTTATCGTCTCAGGGAGTCTCTGCACCGGCCCGGGG
Source organism: Thalassobaculum sp. (assembly GCF_040219215.1). Taxonomy (GTDB): domain Bacteria; phylum Pseudomonadota; class Alphaproteobacteria; order Thalassobaculales; family Thalassobaculaceae; genus Thalassobaculum_A. The sequence goes on along the minus strand of NZ_JAVJSX010000008.1, from coordinate 149,513 downwards.
GAGGACCGGGCGATGCAGCAGGCGCGGACGCCGTCCCGGCTGGCCGACGGAGGGGGGATCCGTTTGGCTCGGCTTCCGGGGAGTCTGAACGGCGTCCGAGGGCGTCGACGCCTCCTTGCCAGCAAGGAGGCGTCTTGGTCAGTCGGCGATCAGGCGATCCAGAACGGCTTTTGCATCTCGACAAGCGCGTCGGTCCGCGACACACCGATATCCTTCAGCATCCGGTCGTCCATTGCGGCCAACGCGGAGCGCTGCTTCAGGCGCTCGCTCCAGGTCGAGAGAATTGCCAGCGGGGAGAACAAGATCCGCTCGGCGATCGACGGCTGGGCTCCGCGCTCGGCGGAGGCCCCGAACATCGGGCGAGCGGTCGCGATCAGGATCCGGCTCATGGGAACCTCCTTAATAAATCGTTCATGTTGTTGACGAGGACCGAAGGTGGATAACCTTCGTAACCTGTTTTCTGAGTGTGTATTTACGATCGGCACTGCTTGCGTACAAACGATAGTTTCTCATACTATCCATTAGGTTTTTTTATTCGAAAGCGATGCCTCATGCGGCGCCTTCCACCCCTCAATTCGTTGCGGGCCTTCGAAGCTGCCGCCCGGCATCTGAGCTTCACCAAGGCGGCCGGCGAACTGCACGTCACGCAGGCCGCCATCAGTCACCAGATCAAGTCGCTGGAGGACTGGCTGGGCATGGTTCTGTTCAAGCGCCAGAATCGCGCCTTGCTGCTGACCGATGCAGGCCAGGCCTATCTGCCGCCACTGCGTGAGGCGTTCGACCGGATCCACGACGCCACCGCCAAGCTCCGGGAGCGTGACAAGAGCGGGGCGTTGACGGTCAGCACCTTCACCAGCTTCGCCGCCAAATGGCTCGTCCCGAAGCTTGGCCGGTTCGCCAGCGGGCATCCGGACATCGAGGTCCGGTTGGCGATCAACGACGTCCTGGTGGATTTCGGTTCCGACGCGGTCGACGTCGGCATCCGCTACGGGCGGGGCGACTGGCGGGGCCTGCGCACCGAGCGTCTGATGACCGAAGTGGTGTTCGTGGTCTGCAGCCCGCGCCTGCTCGATGGCCCAGCGCCGCTCACCTGCCCGGAAGAGCTGCGCTATCACACCATGCTGCACGACGATCTGCCGGAAGACTGGGACACCTGGCTGGAGGCCGCCGGTGCCGGGCCGATCAAGGCTCGCCGCGACCTGGCGTTCAATCACTCGGAAATGGTCTTGCAGGCCGCGATCGACGGGCTGGGCGTGGCGTTGGGTCGCAGCGTTCTGGTTGCCGACGACCTCGCGGCGGGCCGTCTGGTCAAGCCGTTCGATCTCGAGTTGCCGACCCAGGCCGCATATTATCTCGTCTACCCGGACGGCACCCAGGAGCGACCGAAGGTTAAGGCCTTCCGCGACTGGGTCACATCCGAGGTTGCACGCGACGCGGCGTCCAACCTCCAGCTGCCGGCGGACCGGCCGACGGTCACTTTGACGCGGTGAGCTGGTCAGCCCGGACGCCGAACACCCGCTCGAAGGCGGTGTTCAACCGCTCGACGTCGTCCGGCGTGGGATGCAGCCCGTCCTCGACGTAGTCCTTGCCCTGCTTCAGTTCGCGGGAGCACATGTCGATGTAGACGTCCATCAGGTCGCGGAACGCCGCGAACGACTTGTTGCCGACCGTGCTGGACCGAACATCGAACACCGAGGCGATCGCCCCCATCCGACGCACCATCCCGTCCAAATCCTTCATACGTCCGGCATCGAATGCCACGGCCGCCTCCCGCAAACCCCAATGAGCGGTGCGACTATAAGCACTCCATCAGTACGCCGTCACGCATCACCGCAACGCGCGCCGGAGCGCCAAGGATGGTCGCCGTTCTCGGGTGTTACTGCGCACCGATCATTTCCCAAGCTTCCGATCCCCCAAAAAATGCTCAATATGCATGAATGGACTTGAACACTTTGCAATTGTTCTGCGACGTCGCCCGGTTGGGCAGTCTGGCCGCCGCCGCTCGTCACCGCGGCCTGGATCCGTCCTCCGTGTCGCGCGGTGTTGCGGCCATCGAGGCCGAACTTGGGGTACGGCTGTTCCAAAGGACAACGCGTACGCTCTCGCTGACCGAAGCGGGCGCGGTCTATCTCAGCCGCGCCGAAGCGGTAGTCAACGAGCTCGAGCAGGCTCGGGACAGCGTGCGCGCGATCAGCGCCGGCCCGGCGGGCACCCTGCGCCTCACCGCGTCGGTCGCCTTCGCGCAGATCTGCATCGTGCCGCTGATCCACCAGTTTCGCGACGCCTTCCCGGATCTGAAGCTCGAACTGCTCGCCACCGATCGAAACCTCGACATCGTCGCGGAGCGGATCGATCTGGCGATCCGTCTGGCCCCGGACCGAAGCGGTGAACTGATCGGGTCCAGGCTGATGGACACCCGGTATCGGGTCGTCGCAAGCCCGGCATACCTGGCCAGGGCGCCCCGGCTCACCCAGCCCGCCGACCTGAGCAAACATCGTCTTCTCTTGTTCGATCTGCCGGAATTCCGATCAGCGTGGCGATTTCGCGGCCCCGACGGGCAGATTGTCGAGGTCGCGGTCAACGGTGACGTCGTCATCTCCAGTGCGCTGGCGCTGCGCGAATCCGCTCTCAACGGACTCGGTCCAGCGTTGTTGGCGAACTGGCTGATCGACGCCGACATCGCCGACGGCCGCCTGCTCGACCTGTTCCCAGACCACCAGGCAACCGCAACCTCCTTCGACACCGGAGCCTGGCTTCTGTACCCGAGCCGGGCCTTCCTGCCCGCCAAGGTCCGGCTGACGATCGATTTCCTGCGGCGGCAACTTGCCCGGACGTGACTGTGGCGTAGCGGCGACCGAATGATGCAATCCACGCACGACCGTGATGGAGGAGCACAGGTGTTCCCGTTCCGGACTTCGGGCTAAACACAGCCAATCACCATTGTTCGAGGATTGTCGCAATGCAGGAACTGAACGGGCAAGCCGCGGTCGTAACCGGCGCCAGCAGGGGGATCGGCTTGGCCGCCGCCCAACTTCTGGCCCGTTCCGGTGTATCGGTGATCATGGCGGCGCGAACCACCCGGGAAACCGAAGCCGGTGCCGCCGGAATCCGCGCTGCGGGCGGTGCCGCAGAGGCGGTGGCTTGTGACGTCGCCCGGTACCAGGACGTGACGCACGCCATCGAACAGTGCCGCCAGCGGTTCGGTCGGGTCGACATCCTCGTCAACAACGCCGGCCTGATCGATCCGATCGCCCGACTCGGCGACTCCGACCCGGAAGCGTGGGGTACCGTCGTCGACGTCAACCTGAAGGGCGTCTATCACGGCCTGCGGGCGGCGTTGCCGATCATGGCGGAACAGGGCGGCGGCGTGGTGGTCAACATCAGCTCCGGAGCCGCGACCAGCGCGCTGGAGGGATGGAGCCACTACTGCGCGACCAAGGCCGCTGTTCTGTCCCTGACCCGCTGTGTTGACCTGGAGTACCGCGCCAAGGGCATTCGCGTCGTCGGGCTGAGCCCGGGAACCGTCGCGACCGGGATGCAGCGATCGATCAAGGCCTCGGGCATCAATCCGGTCAGCCGGCTCGACTGGGAAGACCACATCAGTCCGGAGTGGGCGGCGCGGGCGGTAGCCTACCTCTGCACCGCGGCAGCCGCCGACCTGGCCGGAACGGACTTTTCGCTCAAATCCGAAGAGGGCCGCCGGCGCGTGGGCCTGGTCTGATCCTTAGAAGCGCCCGGCGACTGTGTGGTCAGGCGCCGTCGCTGCCGACTTCGGGCCGCCAGACTTCGACCCGGTTCCGACCCTGCTCCTTGGCGACATACAGGGCCCGATCCGCCCGGTCGATCAGTTCCTCAAGCGGCCGGCGGGGGGTCATCAACGTCACGCCAAAGGAGATCGTCACGACGAGGTTCTTGCCGCCTTCGATCATGACCGGGTGCCCGGCAATCCGCTCCCGCACCCGGTCGAGGACACGACGCGCCTCTTCCGGGCCGGTTTCCGGCAGGCACAGCAGGAACTCCTCGCCGCCGTAGCGGTAGACCGAGTCGTAGGGCCGCAGGCTCTCGATCAACAGGCCGGACACCGATGCCAGCACCGAATCGCCGACGGCATGGCCGTGGCCGTCGTTGATCGCCTTGAACCGGTCGATGTCGGCGATCGCCAGGCATCCGGGCGTGCCGGAGCGACGGGCGCGCTGAACCTCGCGCTTGAGGTCCCGCAGCATCACCTGGCGGGTCTGGGCGCCGGTCAGCGGATCAAGATCGCTGATCGCCGCCTGGAACGCCCGGATCAGCCTGCCCGCCAACTCGTCAAACGCCCGCACCTTCTCCAGCAGCGCGTCGTATTCCTCAACCGGAACCTTCACATCCTTCCACGCCCGCCCTGCCAGCAGCGCGATGTGGTTCAGCAGCGCTTCATGCAGCGCTACCAGGGTCTCGAACGCCGGCTGGTCAAGCGGCTGGGCGTCCTTGCGCTCGGCATACCACACACCCAGCGTGCTGGACCCGTGCCCGCCAATCTTCAGCAGATCAGAATCCGGGCGTACTTTGGCAATCGCCGAGCGATGAAAGCGGGTAAGCCGGTCGGACGCTTCGGCGCGGGCCTGCTCGATCGCCGATACAATTCGGTCGTATCGGTTGCGATGGGATGCTGCGTCGCCGCCGGTCATGCCCGAATCTATACCTCCCGGCTCACTGCGTGTTCGCCATCACGGCGCAAATTCAGGCCGGTCGCGGCATGCGCGCCGAAACGACCAGGGCATTCGGCGACCTGGAATACCCGGCCAAGTTTGCCCCCGGTGTTGCCTTGCCGATGACCCTGCAGGACTTGACGCCCGCCCCGATACTTACCGCCCGGGTGCCCGGCAGCGCAACGCCGACGCACCGATCGCTTGGTATCCAGCAACGCCCCAGATATCGTCGAGGCAGTGAGCGCGCGCCGTCGTCGCGCCGCTCGGTTCCTGGATGGGTAGCGGCAATCGTGACGAACAGACACACCGGTACCGACTTCCAACTGCCTCACGCCGACCAGGTAGAGGTCGACACGTTTCCCGCCGATTCGTCCGTCGTCGCGCTGCACCGCTATTGGCAATCGATCGCTCCCGAGCCCGGGATCCTGCCCGGGCGGCAGCATCTGGACCCACTGGACATCGATACCGCCGCCATGCCGTGGATGTTCTTCATGGACGTGCTTCGCGAGCCTGACGGAAGCTTCGACTATCTCTACCGGGTCGTCGGCACCGGCAACGTCGCGCTCGTGGGGAAGGACGCCACCGGCAAGCGAGCGAACGACGTTTTCGGCCGGGATCACTCGGCGTTTGTCCTGGGAACCTTCGACCAGACGGTCGAAGCGGCGGTACCGACGTTCTGGATCGGCAGAGCACCGCATGAGCGGTTCGGTGACATCGTTCTGCACCGGGCGCTGTTTCCGATGGCCGGTGACGGCCGAACGGTCGACATGCTGCTGTGCATCGCGGCACCCTGGCCGGCTTCCTGAGCGCTAGACCAGACGCAGCAGCGACGCCCCCAGCGACAGGACGGCAACCGCGGTGGTCCAGCGGCGCAACGCCAGGTACCAGACCGGCAGTTCGCCACGGTCCCGGGCCCTGAGATCCACCAGATGGCAGACGCCGATGCCCACCATCAGCGTCACCAGCATCGGAACGGCCGTCATCAGCGCCGCCATCCACGCGATCAGGCCGGGGAGCATGCTCCAGCCGAGCCGGCGCCACAGTCGGCCCGGATTTCTGCCGTCGACGATCGCCGTTCCCCAGTGCACCGCACCGAGAAATGTGAGCGCGGTGACGCCGTAGAACACCTGCGCATCGAGCGCATGCCCCGCAGCATCCGCGGGCAGCAGCCAGAAGCCGAGCGTCCCCAGAACGAAGGGTGCCGTTGCCGCCGCGCCCAGGATCTTGGCCGCCCTCGGCATCTCGCGCTCTCGTGTCATGCCTGCTCTCCCCCGCCCGCTCGTCGGTTCGTGGATGATCTGGTATCACGCGGTGAACCGTCGGCGAACGGCGCGACGCAATTGGACAAGAGGAGGCGACCATGGATCTCCAGGGTCAGGCGGCACTGGTTACTGGCGGTGGCGGCGGATTGGGTGCCGGGACGGCGCGGGCGCTGGCGGCACGTGGCGCCAAGGTGGCCTTGCTCGACGTGGACGAGGCCCGGGCGCGGACGGTCGCGGATGAGATCGGCGGCCTTGCCGTGGCTTGCGACGTCACCTCTTCGGACTCCGCCGAGGCGGCGGTGGCAAAGGCGCGCGGCGCCCACGGCGCGGCCAGGGTCCTGGTGAACTGCGCGGGCGTCGCGCCGGCAGAGCGGATCGTCGGCAAGACCGGCCCTATGCCGCTGGAGAACTTCCGCCGGGTGATCGACATCAACCTGATCGGCAGCTTCAACCTGATGCGTCTGGCCGCCGCCGACATGGCCGCACTCGAGCCGGACGCGGACGGCCAGCGCGGCGTGATCGTCTCGACGGCCAGCGTCGCCGCGTTCGAGGGGCAGATCGGCCAGGCCGCCTATGCGGCGTCGAAGGGCGCAGTGCACTCGCTGACCATCGTGGCGGCCCGCGAGTTCGCCCGCATCGGCATCCGGGTCTGCACCATCGCACCCGGCCTGTTCGGCACGCCGATGCTGCTCGGCATGCCGCAGGACGTGCAGGACAGCCTAGCCGCCCAGGTGCCGTTCCCGTCGCGCTTCGGTACGCCGGACGAATACGCACGGCTGGTGCTGGCGATCGCCGACAACCCGATGCTGAACGGCGAGACCATCCGCCTGGACGGCGCGATCCGCATGGGGCCGCGCTGACCGCCCTGCTCGCGCGTCAGTCCATCTTGGTGTGACCGGTGGTCTGCGCCGTCGCGTCCATGAACCGGGCGAGTTCGAGGTCGAGTTCGGTCAGCCCGCCGGCGCTGTGGGTGGTCAGGGTCACGTCGACCCGCGAGTAGACGTTGGACCATTCGGGATGGTGGACCATGGCCTCGGCCTTGATCGCGACCCGCGTCATGAAGCCGAACGCGGCGTCGAAACTGGTGAACCAGAACGTCTTGGACATCGCGTCGCGATCGACGTCTTCGGTCCAGCCGTCCAGCGCCTTCAGCGCGGCAGCCCGGGCTTCGGGGGTCAACTTCTCCGCCATCACCATCTCCCGCCTATTGGTTGTCTGAGGCTCCTATACCGTCAGGCCTCCGGCAAGCCCCGCTCACAGGAACGTGCCCCGTACGTCCACCGATGATTCGACACCGACACAGTGCAGGTGGGCGTCGATCCACTCCCCGGCAACCCGCCGGCCGATGTCGCGCAGGTGATGCAGGAACAGCCGCTCGGGGTTGAGCTTGGAGGAAGCGTGCATCGCGGCAATCTCGCCTTCGGTCTGGATCATGTGGATCCGGGTGATGCGGTAGGCCTGGGGATCCAGCTTGCCGCCGGCGATCAGCCGGTTGACGAAATGCACCGCCCGCATCTCGCGCATCAGCGACGAGTTGAAGGTGATCTCGTTCACCCGGTCGAGGATGTCGCGGGCGCTGGTCGGTACCTCCTTGCGGTACAGCGGGTTGATCTGGACGATCAGCACGTCGCGGCAGTCGGAGTTGTAGGCCAGCGGGAACAGCGCCGGGTTCCCCATGTAGCCGCCGTCGTAATAGTGCTCGCCGTCGATCTCGACCGCCTGGAACATGAACGGCAGGCAGGCCGACGCCATCACCGCGTCGATCGACAACTGCTTGTTGTCGAACACCTTGACCTTGCCGGTATGTACGTTGGTCGCGCACAGAAACAGGTTCAGCCCACTAGCGTAGCGCACCAGGTCGATGTCCACGACCTCCTCCAGCACGTCGCGCAGCGGGTTGAGGTTCAGCGGATTGGTCTGGTAGGGCGACAGCACCCGGCCCATCAGGTCGAGCGCGATGTAGCCGGGCGAACTGTCGATCCGCCAGTTGCCCATCAGCGTGTCGATCACCGTGCGCTGGATCGGGCTCATGGCGCCCACATCGGCGATCCGGTTCCAGAACCGGTCAAGGCGCTCGCGCGCCCCGGTCCGTCCGTTCTCCGCCCAGCCGGCGGCGAACACGACGGCGTTCATCGCCCCGGCGCTGGTGCCGCACAGCGAGTCGAACTCGACCCGACCGTCCTCCAGCAACCGGTCCAGCACGCCCCAGGTGAAGGCGCCATGCGACCCGCCGCCCTGCAACGCCAGGTTCAGGGTCTTGACGGTGTCCGGCTCGACCGGCCCGGGCTGACGCCGCCCCGGCTCGGCTGCGGCGGCGGCCTCCTCGCGAAGATGACCCGGAACATGCGCTTCCTGCCGGGCCGGATCGTCGCCCGGACCGGCGTCCGGTTCCGGATCGCTGACCTCGCCGGCGCTCATCGCGCCGTCCAGCCTCCATCGACCGACAGCGAGGTTCCGGTGATCGACGACGCCTGATCGCCGCACAGGAACACCGTCAGGGCGCCCAGTTCGTCGATGCCGACGAATCGCTTCGACGGCTGGCTGGCCAGGATCACGTCGCGCACCACCTGTTCCTCGGACATGTTGTTGGCCTTGGCCTGGTCGCCGATCTGGCCTTCCACCAGCGGGGTCTTCACGAAGCCGGGGCAGATGGCGTTGCAGGTGATGTTCATCTGCGCGGTCTCCAGCGCCACCACCTTGGTCAGGCCGACCACGCCGTGCTTGGCCGCGACGTAGGCGACCTTGTAGGGCGAGGCGACCAGGCCGTGCGCCGAGGCGATATTGACGATCCGCCCCCAGTTGCGCTGCTTCATGCCCGGCATCGCCGCCTTGATGGCGTAGAAGTTGGACGACAGGTTGATCGCCTGGATCAACTCCCAGCGGTCATCGGGAAACTCCTCGATCGCGGCGACGGTCTGGATGCCGGCGTTGTTCACCAGGATGTCGACCTTGCCGAACGCCTTCTCGGCGTCGGCGACCATCGCCTTGATCTGCTCGGGCTTGGACATGTCGGCCGATGAGTACGAGACGCGAACGCCGTGCGCCTTCTCCAGGCCGGCGCGCTGCGCCTCGATCACGGCGGCGTCGCCGAAGCCGTTCAGCATGATGTCGGCGCCGGCGGCCGCCAGTGCGGCGGCGATGCCCTCGCCGATGCCGCTGGTCGATCCGGTGACGATCGCGGCCTTGCCCTTGAGGCTCATCTCGGTTCCTTCCGATTGCGTTCGCCGGTCCCGCGCGGAGACCGGCCTTGATAGCGTTGCAGTGCACCATATTTGCACGCCGCCAAGGCAGAACAACACCGCCGATACCGGATGCCGCACCGCCCTTGGGGCCGGGACCCGCCGAGCCCGCCGTCCCGTTTCGCACCCGTCCCTTTCGCGCCGCGGTATAAGCCGCTATAGCTGCCGGCATGTGTGCGCAATCCACCCGACCCGGCATCCTGGCCCCGACCGCCGACCATCTGGCGGCGCTGGCCGAAGACGCGTTGTCCAGTGTGCCGGAAGACCTCCTGAAGCCGATCGCCGGGCTTGCGATCCTGGTCGAGGAGTTTCCGGACGACGAGACCTGCGAGGCCATGGACCTGGAAACGCCGTTCGATCTGCTCGGGCTGTACCAGGGCGTGCCGCTGGGGCACCGTTCGACCGGCGAGACCCCGGCCGATCTCGACCGCATCTTCCTGTACCGCCGGCCGATCCTGGACTACTGGATCGAGACTGGCGACGACCTGTACCACGTCGTCCGGCACGTGCTGATCCACGAGATCGGCCACCATTACGGCTATTCCGACGACGAGATGGAAGCGTTGGAACTGCAGGCCGAGGAAGACGAGCAGAACATCCCGAGCAGCCGCGCCTGAGTCCCGTTGACGTCTGCCCAGGCTTGCCTCCCAAGTCTGCTCGTCTATGGTGCCGCCAGACGGGGGCAGACCACTCGTAGCCACCAACCAGGGAGACGTCGATGCGCCGCTTGGCGTTCGTCGCAAGCATCATCGGAGCGATCATGAGCATGGACACCAGCGGGGCCGCGGCGGCGGATCCCGAGAACACCCTCTACATGGACCTCGCGTCCGGCCGCGTCGTGATGGAACTGCGCCCGGATCTGGCGCCGAAGCACGTCGCCCGGATCAAGGAGCTGACCCGCGAGGGCTTCTACAACGGGGTGGTGTTCCACCGCGTGATCGAAGGCTTCATGGCCCAGACCGGCGACCCGACCGGCACCGGCCGCGGCGGCTCCGGCCAGAAGATCGACGCCGAGTTCAGCAACACCAACTACGGTCGCGGCACGGTCGGCATGGCCCGCTCGCAGAGCCCGAACAGCGGCGACAGCCAGTTCTTCATTTGCTTCAAGGACTGCAGCTTCCTGAACGGCCAGTACACGGTGTGGGCGCAGGTCACCGAGGGCATGGAACTGGTCGACGGCATCAAGCGGGGCGAGCCGCCGCAGAATCCCGACCAGATCGTCAAGATGCAGGTTGCCGCCGACGCCAAGTAGCCGGCACGGCCTGAACACTCCGGGCATTCGCAATCGGGAGGATACGGTGGTCACGCAGTCAACGAATCAGGCTTGGCTGGAACGGACGCCCGAGCCGGCGCTTGAGCCGGACCTCCCGATCTGCGACCCGCATCATCACCTCTGGGACTTCCGGCCCAGCGGGGTGCAGAAGCGCTACTTCGTCGACGAGATGCTCGACGACCTGTCCGGCGGCCACAACGTCGTCTCCAGCGTGTTCATCGAGTGCGGGACGATGTTCCGCGCCGACGGGCCGGAAGAGCTGCGCTGCGTCGGCGAGACCGAGTTCGCCAACGGCATGGCGGCAATCAGCGCGTCCGGCCAGTACGGACCGTCACGGATCGCCGCCGGCATCGTCGCCACGGCCGAACTGATGCTGGGCGACAAGGTGGCCGACGTGCTCGACGCCCACATCGCCGCCGGCAACGGCCGGGTCAAGGGGATCCGCGAGGGCGCGTTCTGGCACCCCAGCCCGGAGGTGCGCAACCACCGCACCGAACCGCCGCAGAGCCTGTTCATGCGGGACGATTTCCGCGCCGGCTTCAAGCATCTGGCGCCGCGCGGCCTGACCTTCGACATGCTGTGCTACCACACGCAGATTCCCGAGGCGATCGATCTGGCCCGGGCGTTTCCCGACACCACCTTGATCCTGAACCACCTGGGCGGACCGATCGGCGTCGGACCCTACGCCGGCAAGTCCGATGACGTGTTCGCCGAGTGGCGCCCGCAGATCGACGCGATCGCCGCCTGCCCGAACGTCATGGTCAAGCTCGGCGGCATCAACATGGACGTGAACGGCTACGGCTGGGAGGAGCGCCCGGCGGCCCCGAGCAGCGCCGAGCTTACCGAGGCGACCCGGCGCTGGTTCGACTATGCGATCGAACGCTTCGGCCCGGATCGCTGCATGTTCGAATCCAACTTCCCGGTCGACAAGCTGAGCTGCAGCTACACCGTGGTGTGGAACAGCTTCAAGCTGCTGTCGAAGGGCTATTCGGCGTCCGAGCGGGCGGCGATGTTCCACGACACCGCGGCACGGGTGTACCGGCTGTAGAAGCCGCGTCGCTCCGAGGATCCCGGAGGGACGCGCCACGATTGGATCCGTCCGCTGCTCCGCCCGTTCAGCGGGTCCCCGCGGATACCTCGCCCAGGAACGCCACCAGCAGCCCGGACACCGCATCGGCCTGTTCCTGCTGGACCCAGTGCCCGGCCCCGTCCAGCAGATGCACGCCGCGCAGGTCGGTCAGCGCCCGGCTCTGCATCGCCTCGAACTCGCCCGGCTTCTGGTGGATGCCCCAGTCGCTGCTGCCGGCGATGAAGGCCGAGGGGATATCGATGGTCCGCCCGGCAAAGGTCTTCAGCTCCCGGCCCAGATGCCCGCCGGTCACCACCCGGTACCACTGAAGCCCGCCCTGGAAACCGGTGCGGGCGTACTCCGCCGCGTACACCGCCAGGGCTTCGTCGGGCAGCCACCGGCAGGCGGCGACCGCGTCGGGCGACGGCATCTCCGGCGCGACCGTCGCCGGCATGTCCTGCGCCAACTCCATCACGTAGTAGGTCGGCAGCTTGGCCATCTCCGGCGCGGTCCAGGAGGCCAGAGGGTGCGGCCGGTTGGCCGGCCAGTCCGCGCTCTTCATGTGATAGTAGGCGCGCAGGAAGGCGTGGATCCCCTGGGGACAGTCCAGCATGTCGCGGTCGGCCGGGCGGGTCGAATAGTACCACTGGTAATGCTTGCGCGGCCGCGCCAGGGCGGCGAGATCGTCCATCATCGCGGCGTTCGACAGGCCGGCCGCCATCCCCGCCCCCGTCGACGGGTCGCGGCGCAGCGGTGGCGGGCCGCCGAACGGCGCGCTCATCAGCACCACCGAACGGAACACGTCGGGACGCACCAGCGCGCAGGCCGCCGCCACCGGCGAACCGTAGTCGTGGCCGATCACCGCCGCCACCGAATCGCGCCCGAGGGCCGCGACCAGCCCGGTGATGTCGCGCACCAGGTTGAGAATGAAGAACGGCGACAGGTCGTCGTCGTAGTCGGCCGCCCAGCCGGTGGTCCGGCCGTAGCCGCGCTGGTCCGGCGCGACCACATGATAGCCGGCGGCCGCCAGTTGCGGGATCACCATGCGCCAGCTGTAGGCCAGCTCGGGAAAACCGTGCAGCAGCAGCGCCATCGGCCGGTCGCCGCTCTCGAACCCGGCCTCCAGCACGTGCATCGACAGGCCGTTGCCGTTGTCGACGAACCGGGCGCGCACGCCGCTCGGCAGCACTTCCGCCGCCAGGGGGTCGATCGCGTTCATCGCCGTCTCCGTCGCCAGATCAAACCGGCCGCGAGCCTAGCCGACGCCCGCAACCGGGTACAGGTGCGGCGCGGCAACACGCTGTTGCCCTTTCATCGCCAGACCGTCGTCGCTAAACCGGAATCCGGTCGCTGCGGTGGCCGTCTGGCAACAAAGACCCGGAGGCAACGGTGCCGGAGATCCAGGCATTGATGGTGGATGTGGACGGCGTGCTCGTCACCGGCCGTCCCCAGGACGGGGCGCACTGGCAGGCCGGTCTCGCCGCCGATCTGGCGGTCGACACCGATGCCCTGAACGCCGGATTCTTCCGGCCGCACTGGCAGGCCATCGTGACCGGGCAAGCCGATCTGCGTTCGCGGCTGGCCGAAGCGCTGAAGCGGATCGCTCCGCACGTCTCGGCAGACCGGCTGATCGACTACTGGTTCCGCCACGATGCCCGCCTGGACGTCAAGCTGCTGTCAGCGCTCGCCGAGGTCAGGCGCCGTGGCGTGCCGGTTCACCTGGCAACCAACCAGGAGCACGAACGGATGCGCTACCTGCTGGGCACGCTGGGGCTCGCCGCCCGGGTCGACGACTGGCACTGCTCCGCCGATCTGGGCTGCCGCAAGCCCGACCCGGCGTTCTTCGCCGCCGTGCAGCGGCGCGTCGGCATCGAGCCCGCCGGGCTTCTGCTGCTCGACGACACTGCCGAGAACGTGCACGCGGCAACCGCTACCGGCTGGCACGCCGTCCGCTGGACCGGGGCCAAGCCCTTGGAGGAGACGCTGAAGGGCTATCTTTCGGCGCACCGCTAGGCCAGCCTGTTGCCCGAACCCAGGGATCGCTCGAAAGGGGAGGACATGACGGTACTCATTGCCGGCGGCTGCGGATTCATCGGATTGGCCACCGCCGAACGCTACCTGACCGACGGTGCCAAGGTCGTGCTGTTCGATCGCAACGACCTGCACCCGGTCGCCCGACGCGCCTTTGACGCGCTGCCCGGCTCCTACACCCTGGTCCGCGGCGACATCCGGCAGGCCGAACCGATCGCCCAGGCGATCGGCGACCACCAAGTCGACGCGGTGTTCTACGGCGCTGCCGTCACCTCCGGACCGGAACGCGAGCGCGACGCGCCTGAAAGCGTGATCGAGGTCAACCTCGTCGGTCTCGCCCAGACCCTGAAAGCCGCCCACAAGGCCGGGGTGCGGCGCCTGATCAACATCTCATCGGGTGCGGCCTACGGGACCGGCGCGTTCGGCGACACCGGCTGGAGCGGGCCGCTCGACGAGTACGGCACCCGCGAGGAACCGTTCAAGATCTACGGCATGACCAAGCACGGCTCGGAACGGCTGGTTCGCCGCTACGCCGAGTTGACGGAACTGGAAGCCGTGTCGGTTCGTCTGTCGACGATCTTCGGGCCTTGGGAGATCGATTCCGGCGCCCGCGACACCCTGTCGGCGCCGATGCAGGCCGCCCAGCTTGCCCGTGCCGGCAAGCCCGCCCTGTTCGCCCGCGAGGACAAGCTGGACTGGACGTCGTCCCGCCACGTCGCCGGTGCGCTGCAGGCGCTGATGGCGGCCCCAAGGGAGCGGATCAAGAGCGACCTGTTCAACGTCACCTCGGCCCGCCAGGTCAGCGTCATGCAGATGTGCGCCTCCCTGAAACGGCGGTTCCCGGGCTTTGAGTACCGGCTGGCCGGCGCCGGCGAGACGCCGACCATCAACCTGCACGGCGACAAGGACCGGTTTCCGATGAAGCCGGACCGTCTGGCCGACGAGATCGGCCACCGCCTGACCGGCGACATTGACGCCACCATGACCGACTTCATCGACTGGCTGGACACCTATGGCGATTTCTGGACCGAAGACTGAGCCGACCGCCGAAGCGAACGAACGGCTGGTCGGCTTCGCGCTCGCGTTTGCGGCGTCGATCGGACTTGGCCTCGCCGTCGCGGTCGCCCGGATCGCCTTCGAGGGCGGCACCGACGGCCAGTCGGTCGCCACCGTGCGCGCGTGGTTCGTGGTCGCGGTGGTCGGTGGCTGGTGCCTGGCTTCGGGCCGGTCGCTGCGGGTCGGTCGCGCGACCTGGCTGCACTGCCTCGGCCTCGGGTCGCTGCTGGCCTACATGTTTTTCGGCAACATCGGCGCGGTGAAGTACATCCCGGTCGGCGTGGCCGCCCTGCTGTTCTTCGTCTACCCGCCGCTGGTCGCGGTGTTCACCGCCGTCCTCGACCGGCGCTGGCCGGGGTTGCCGCGGATCGTCGCCTTCCTGGTGGCGTTCGGGGGGCTGGCGGTGATGCTGGGTGTCGGGCACGGCCATCTGAACCCGATCGGCCTAGCGCTCGGCCTCGGCGCCGGCGTCGCCTGCGGCTTCCAGGTCACCTGGATCAGCCGGGTCATGAAGGGCCGCGACTCCCTGGTCATCATGTTCCACATGGCGGTGGTGGCCGCGGTGGTGCTGAGCGTCGCCACCCCGCTGCTGACCGGCTACACCCTGCCGGTCACCACCCTGGGCTGGATCGGTGCCGCCGGCGTGGTGCTCCTGCAGGGCTGCTCGATCCCGCTGTACTTCGCCTCGATCCCGCGAATCGGCGCCGAGACCAGCGCGATCATCAACAACCTGCAGCCGGTCACCTCGATCGTCGCCGCCTACCTGCTGTTCGGCGAGGCGATGACGCTGTCCCAGGTCGCCGGCGGCGGCATGGTGATCGGCGGCATCCTGCTGCTGCAATTGGCGGGACGGCGGGGCTAAACGGCCAGACTCCCGTCGTTATCGGACGGTCAGAGTCGCTCGCTGGGATCCGGCGTCCAGTGTCAACCGCTTCGCCGTCACCAGCGTCGGCCAATCCGCCGCCGCCACCAGCACCACCGGGCAGGACACGTCGTACAGCTCGACCGCGATCATCGCGCCGACCGTCACGATGGCGTCGCGGGTCAGCATGACGATGCCGGCCGGTCCGGTGCCGCGGCGGATCGCTTCGGCCAGGACCGAGCTGCCGGAGCTGGAGCCGCGGCCGCTTTCCATCACCAGGACGTGCCCGGCCAGGATCGCACGACTCTGCGGGTGCCAGCGGTCGGTGATCTCGCCGGTCGTCGCATCCAGCCCGCCCCAGAAGCTGAGCGGTTCCTGCAGCACGAAGGCCGGGCCATCAGACGTCCCCGGCACCAGGGTGATTGCGGCGATCGGCACGGCCGCACTCCCGGTCATGACCGCACCACCCGGCCGGCGCGCGCCGAGGCGACGCAGTCGGCCAGCGAGCCGAACGCCACGTCGACGTTCAGGTTGCCGGGGGCGTAGTAGGCCATCTTGCCTGAATTGGTCATCACCGCCCCCGACAGGTCGCGCATGATCGTGGTGACGTAGGTGCAGGTGTCGAGCACCACGGTGACCCCGGCCGCCCGCAGCGCGGTGTCCCAGCCGCGCGCCTCCACCTCCTCCATCACCTGACGGCTGGTGTTGACGTACATGTCGACCGCCGGCCGCGACCCGCTCAGCAACGGCACCAGCCGCTCGAACTCGGTGGTCGAGAAATGCGGGGTGCCGAGGCTGACGGCCGACAGCGGCGTGCCGTCGGGCACGGTCGACAGGTCGCGCACGGTCGCCCGCAGGTCGTCGGCGGTCAGCCGGATGACTTCCTCCGGTCGCTCGCCCTGCAAGGCGTCCTCCAGGGTCGCGGCCTCGGGCGTCAGACCGACGGCGTGGAACATCGCCACCGCGCCGGCCGAGGCCGATACCGCGCCCAAAGCCTTCAGGTCGTCTTCGGAGGTCGACGCCGGCAGGCCGACGATCGCCGGGATCCGCTCGCCGCAGCGCCGGCCGATCACGTGACCGACGGCAACGCAGGCCGGGCCGGCATCGCTCCATTCCGGCGGCAGGTCGGCGATCTCGACGACGACCCGGGCGCGGCGGTTCTCGGTCAGATGCAGCCCGTAATTCGGAACCCGACCGGTGATCGCGCAGCACAGATCGGTGAAGTCGCCGTAGCGGTTGGTGCGCGCGCCGATCACCGAATTGGCGAACACGATGGCGTTGGATTCCGCCCAGGCGATCTGCCAGCCGAGCTGAGGGCGGAACATCGTCTGATACGGCGCGCAGGTGTAGGACGGCACGCAGCCCAGTTCCTCATGCGCGATCATCAGCCGGCTGCCGGCGGTCAGGAGGTCGCCGTCACCGCGGAACAGTTCGGGATGGATCAAGTCGATCGAGCCGACGTTCAAGGTGGTCGGCACCCGCACCCGCCCGCCCAGCGCCAGCAGATGTTCGACGAAATCCAAGCTGACCTGCCCGTGATACAGGCAGCCGTCGATGTGTGCGGACCTGGCGTCGATGAAGCCGGGCGCGCCGACCGCCTCCGCGAACCGAACCATCAGGCGCATCGCGAAGGCCGCGGCCTCGCCATGCGCGCCGCCGAGCAGGTCCCGATCGGCGTCGGCCAGGGTGACGGTCATGCTTCTTCCTCGAAAGGGTTCCAGCCATCGCGGTCCTCGATCTCCAGGACCCAGAGGTCCGGATCGACGCGCCGCTCGCGCTCAAGATAGGCCTCGGCGTCGGCTTCCGATACCGGATCCTCGCCGGTCGCGGCGCGCCACCACGTCAGGTCCCGGTCGTAGTCGCGGGTCGGAGCCAGCACCGTGCACCCGACCTCGCGTCCGCGATTCAGGATGACATAGATCGCCCCGGCATCCGGATCGCCACGCCGCACCACGGTTGCCGCGACGCCACGCATCGACGCGCGGCGAATCGTCGACTGGATGATCACCTGCGACTTCAGGCGGGCTTCGGGCATCGGGCCCCTCCGGGGGTTGATATTCAAGCGTTGGTGCAGGTTCGGTGCTGGGAACAGACGTCGGATTGGCTTAGATTAACCCGCAAACCGCCGTCGTGGCGGACAAAGGGAGCTTCAACGGGGATCGAGCATGAACAAGCGAATTGGCAAGCGCGTTCTGGGTGCCACCCTGGCACTGACACTGGTTGCAACCACCAGCCTGGTGACGGCGGCCGAGATCGAACCGGCCGTGGTCTTCGACATGGGCGGCAAGTTCGACAAGAGCTTCAACGAAGGCGTCTACAACGGCGTCGAGAAGTTCAAGGCCGAGACCGGCATCAAGTACCGGGAGTTCGAGGTCACCAACGAGACCCAGCGCGAGCAGGCGCTGGCCCGGATGGCCAGCAAGGGCGCCGACCCGGTGCTGGGCGTCGGCTTCGCCCAGGCCCCGGCGATCGAGAAGGTCGCCAAGGACCATCCCAAGACCCGGTTCGCCATCATCGACGCGGTCGTCGATCTGCCGAACGTGCGCTCGGTGGTGTTCAAGGAACAGGAAGGCTCGTTCCTGGTCGGCGTGCTGGCGGCGATGGCGTCGAAGACCGGCAAGGTCGGCTTCGTCGGCGGCATGGACATTCCGCTGATCCGGCGCTTCGCCTGCGGCTACGTCCAGGGCGTCAAGCACGCCAAGGCCGATGCTGAAGTTTACCAGAACATGACCGGCACCACGCCGTCAGCCTGGAACGATCCGACCAAGGGCGGTGAGCTGGCCCGCAGCCAGTTCGACCGTGGCGCCGACGTGGTGTACGCGGCGGCCGGCGGCACCGGCCTCGGCGTCTACCAGGCAGCCGCCGACAGCGGCAAGCTGGCGATCGGCGTCGACAGCAACCAGAACTACCTGCACCCGGGCACCATGCTGACCTCGATGCTGAAGCGCGTCGACGTCGCGGCATACAAGGCGTTCATGGATGCCAAGGGCGGTGACTACAAGACCGGCGTGCAGGTGCTGGGCCTCGCCGAGGGCGGTATCGACTGGGCGCTGGACGAGCACAACAAGAAGCTGATTACCGCCGACATGAAGGCCGCGGTCGAGAAGGCCAAAGCAGGCATCGTCGACGGCTCGATCAAGGTCCACGACTACATGGCGGACAATTCCTGCCCGGGCTGATCGAGGCAACCGACACGGACGGAAGCATGCCATGACGGATGGAATCGGGGCCGGAACTGCCGCGGGTGATCGTGCGCGTCCGGCCCCGGTTGCATCCGGTGATGCCGGCACGGACGCCGTGCCGGCCATCGAGTTGATCGGCATCAGCAAGCGGTTCGGTGCCGTTCACGCCAACCGCGACGTGTCGATGACCGTCGCGGCCGGTGCCATCCACGGCATCGTCGGCGAGAACGGTGCCGGAAAATCGACCCTGATGAGCATCCTGTATGGCTTCTACGAAGCCGATTCCGGCGAGATCCGGATCGACGGCAGGGTCGTCTCGATCCATGACGCCGCCGACGCCATCGCCTGCGGGGTCGGGATGGTGCACCAGCATTTCATGCTGGTCCCGACCTTCACGGTTCTGGAGAACGTGATGCTCGGCGCCGAGGGCGCGATGCTGCTGGCCAAAGGGCGAACGGCGGCGCGTGCAGAGCTGGAGCGGCTGGAGCGCGACTACGGCCTGGAGGTCGATCCCGACGCGCTGGTCGGCGACCTGCCGGTCGGCCTGCAGCAGCGCGTCGAGATCCTGAAGGCGCTGTACCGGGGTGCCCGGATCCTGATCCTGGACGAGCCGACCGGCGTGCTGACGCCGCAGGAAACCGACCGGCTGTTCGAGATCCTGCGCTCGCTCAAGGGCGAAGGCGTCACGGTCATCCTGATCACCCACAAGCTGCGCGAGATTCTGGCGGTCACCGATACGGTATCTGTGATGCGCCGTGGCGAGATGGTGGCGCACCAGCCGACCGCCGAGACCAGTCGCGAGGAACTGGCTGAGCTGATGGTCGGCCGCAAGGTGCTGTTCCAGGTCGACAAGGCGCCGGCCACGCCCGGTACCCCGGTGCTGGCGGTCGAGGATCTGCGCATCGTTGATGTCGACGGCATCACCCGAGTCGACGGGATGAGTTTCACCGTCGCCGCCGGCGAGATCGTCGGGCTGGCGGGGGTATCCGGCAACGGACAGAGCGAGCTGCTGGAGGCGCTGGCCGGGATCCGCCCGATCGCCGGCGGCCGGATCCGGATCGGCGAATTGGAGATCACCGCGGGTCGGCCGTCCGACCCACGCACCGTGCGCGCCGCCGGCGTCGGCCACGTGCCGGAGGACCGTCACCGCATGGGCATGGTGATGCCGTTCGAAGCCGCCGAGAGCGCGATACTCGGCCGCCACGACAGCGTGGCCTACAACGGGCGCTGGCTCATGGACTACGACGCGGTCTACGCCAATTGCGCGGCCAAGATGCAGGCATTCGACGTGCGACCGACCGATCCGCACCTGCGCGGATCGCTGTTCTCCGGCGGCAACCAGCAGAAGCTGGTATTGGGCCGCGAGCTGGACGGCGCGCCGAAGCTGCTGCTGATCGGCCAGCCGACCCGGGGCGTCGACATCGGCGCCATCGAGTTCATCCACCGGCAGCTGGTCGCCATGCGCGACGCCGGCGCCGCCATCCTGCTGGTCTCGGTCGAGCTCGACGAGATCATGAGCCTGTCCGACCGCATTCTGGCGGTGTGCGGCGGGCGGCTGGTCGGCGAGCTGTTGGCGGATCAAGCCGACGAGCGCACGCTGGGCCTGATGATGGCAAACGTGACCCTTGAGGAGATGCGGTCATGACCGCGCCGGTCGGCTTCGCGCCATCCGAGCGCTTCGGGGAGCGGCATCATCCGGAACCCGGGCGGCCGGACGACGTGCGCAACCCGTTCGAGCGCGACAAGGGCCGGGTGATTCATTCATCCGCGTTCCGCCGCCTTCAGGGCAAGACGCAGGTGATGGGCGCCAGCGAGGGCGATTTCCATCGCACCCGGCTGACCCATTCCATCGAGGTCGGACAGATCGGCGAGGGCGTCCTGCTGAAACTGTCGCGCACCATCGACGACCCCGAAGCCAAGGCCTGGCTGCCCGACCGGTCGTTGGTGCTGGCGGCCTGCCACGCGCACGACCTCGGCCATCCGCCCTACGGCCACGACGGCGAGATCGCGATCCACGCCAAGATGAAGGACGACGACGGGTTCGAGGGCAACGGGCAGACCCTGCGGGTGCTGACCCGGCTGGAAAAGTACCGGGCCAAGGGCCTGGGCCTGAACCCGACCCGCCGCCTGCTGCTGGCCGTGCTGAAATACCCGGTGCCATATTCGGCCGTGCGGTCGCGAACCGACCCGGCCAGCGACCGGCCGCCGAAGTGCTACATGGACACCGAGCGCAGCACCGTCGACTGGATCCTGGACCCGTTCTCGCCGGCCGACCGCGATGCCTTCACGTCGCTGGACGCATCCGGGCGGGCGCGGTTCAAGTCGTTCGACTGCTCGATCATGGACTGCGCCGACGACATCGCCTACGCGGTGCACGACCTGGAAGACGTGATCGGCCGCCACATGGTGACCCGCGACCAGTTCGCCGCCGCCCTGCGCGCCGCCGGCCCGGCGGTCGATTTCGCGGCACTTGGCCGGCTCGGCCTCGCGATGGACGGCGACACGCTGCAGGCCCAGCTGTTCTCGACCGCCAGCCACGAGCGCAAACAGGCGATCTCGGCCCTGGTCAACTTCTTTGTCACCCACGTCGCCCTGGTCGAGGTCGACGGGCTCAGCCATCCGCTGCTGCGATGGAACGCGACCCTGCCGACCAAGGCTCGGGCGTTCTGCAACTTCCTGATGGAGTTCACCCAGCGCCAGGTGGTCCGATCGGCCGAAGTCGTGCAGCTGCGCCGCAAGGGCCGCCGGCTGATCGGCGCGATGTTCGACGAGTTCCTGACCGCGCCGGAGGAATTGATTCCCCGCTCGTTCTGGGAGGACCTGGACCAGCATGACAGCGTGCGGCGGCGGGTCTGCGACTACATCGCCGGCATGACCGACGCCTACGCCGAACGGGTATGGCGACGCCTGTTCGAGCCCGGCTACGGCAACAGCACCGACGAGTTGTGATGAAGCGATCGTGTCCGAGTTTGCGCCAGAGGGCCGACTGTGAACCGTGACCTGCCGCGCTGGATCGACGTCGGAGTGATCCCGGCCGTCAACATCCTGCTGGCCTTCCTGGTCGCCGGGCTGGTCGTGCTGGTCGCCGGCGAGAACCCGCTTGACGCCCTGTCCGTACTGGTCACCGGCGCGGTCGGGTACGAAGAGGCGATCGGCTACACCCTCTACTACGCGACCAACCTGGTGTTCACCGGGCTCGCCGTCGCCGTGGCGTTTCACGCCGGCCTGTTCAACATCGGCGGCGAGGGTCAGGCCTACATCGGCGGACTGGGGGCGGGACTGGCCGCGCTCAGCCTCGACGGCGCGCTGCCCGCCTGGATGCTGATCCCGGTCGCGATGGCGGCGTCGGGACTGTTCGGTGCTGCCTGGGCGTTCCTGCCGGGCTGGCTGCAGGCGCACCGCGGCAGCCACGTCGTCATCACCACCATCATGTTCAACTTCCTGGCCTCGGCGCTGATGGTGCACCTGATGGTCAACGTGCTGATCCATCCCGGCCAGATGTCACCGGAAAGCCGGGTGTTCGGCGAGGCCGCCTGGATGCCGTTCCTGCACGAGGTGCTGGCCGGCGTCGGCATCACGATCGCCCGGTCGCCGCTGAACCTGTCGATCCTGTGGGCGGCGCTCGCCTGCGTGTTCGTCTGGCTGCTGATCAACCGCACCCGCTGGGGCTACGCGATCCGCACGGTCGGCGCCAACGAGAGCGCCGCGGTATACGGCGGGATCGACCCGAAGCTGGTGATCGTCGGCACCATGTGCGTGTCCGGCGCGCTGGCTGGCTTCGTCGGCATCAACGAGTTGCTCGGCGTTCACCACCGGCTGCTGCTGAACTTCACCGCCGGCTACGGGTTCACCGGAATTGCGGTCGCCCTGATGGGACGCGGCCATCCGGTCGGCATCGTGCTGGCCAGCCTGCTGTTCGGCGCCCTGTACCAGGGCGGCACCGAGCTGGACTTCGAGTTCGAGGGCATCACCCGCGACCTGGTGGTGGTGATCCAGGGACTGGTCATCCTGTTCTCCGGCGCGCTGGCCTACATGATGCACCCGCTGGCCCTGCGGTTGTGGCGGCGGCTCAGCCCGGAGACTGGGCGATGACCGATACCTGGCTGCTGGTCGTCCTGACCCTCGACGCCACCATCCGGGTGGCGGCGCCGTTGATCCTGGCGTCGATGGCCGGGCTGTTCAGCGAACGCTCCGGCATCGTCGACATCGGGCTGGAAGGCAAGATGCTGGCCGGCGCGTTCGCCGCCGCCGCCGCCGCCGCCGTCACCGGTTCGGCCTGGGTCGGCCTTGCGGTGGCCATCGCGGTATCGAGCAGCCTGGCGTTGCTGCACGGGCTGGCTTGCATCACCTATCGCGGCAACCAGGTGGTCAGCGGCGTCGCAATCAACGTCATGGTCGCCGGCCTGACCGTGGTGCTGGGCATCGCCTGGTTCGACCAGGGCGGCCAGACACCGCCGCTCAGCCAAGCCGCCCGGTTCGGCCCGATCGAGCTGCCGTTCGCCGATACGCTGCACGACATCCCCTGGCTTGGCGACCTATATCACGAGCTGATCAGCGGCCATAACCTGCTGGTGTACGTGGCGCTTGCCGCCGTGCCGGCCACCTGGTGGGTGGTCTACCGCACCCGGTTCGGCCTGCGCCTGCGCGCCGTCGGCGAGACCCCGGCCGCCGTCGACACCGCCGGGGTATCGGTGGAGCTGCTGCGCTACCGCGCCGTGCTGATCACCGGGATGCTGTGCGGGATCGCCGGCGCCTATCTGTCGATCGGCCAGTCGGCCGGGTTCGTGCGCGACATGACCGCAGGCAAGGGCTACATCGCGCTCGCCGCCCTGATCTTCGGCAAGTGGCGGCCGGTGCCGGCGCTCCTGGCCTGCCTGCTGTTCGGCTTCCTCGACGCGGTCGCCACCCGCCTGCAGGGCATCGAGCTGCCGGGCATCGGCCAAGCGCCGGTGGCGCTGATCCAGGCGCTTCCCTACGCGCTGACGGTGATCCTGCTGGCCGGCTTCATCGGCAAGGCGGTGGCTCCAAAAGCCATCGGCGTGCCCTATGTGAAGGAGCGATGATGTCCGAGATCCACGCCCTCGACGCCGCCGTCGCCGCAATCCGGGCCGCCTCACCCGGCGTCGCCCCACAGGTCGGCGTCGTGCTCGGCTCCGGGCTGGGCGGCGTGGCCGACGCGGTGGCCGATGCGGTGGACATCCCCTACGGCGAAATACCGGGCTTCCCCAAGCCCGGGGTCGCCAGCCATGCCGGGCGATTGCGCCTCGGCACGCTCGGTTCCGTGCCGGTCGCCGTGCTGCAGGGCCGCGCCCACGCCTATGAGGGCCATCGGATGGCCGATGTGGTCCGGCCGGTCCGGACCCTGGCCCGGCTCGGCTGCACCGTGATCATCCTGACCAACGCGGCCGGCAGCCTGCGCACCGAGGTCGGGCCCGGCCGGCTGATGCTGATCACCGACCACATCAACGGCACCGGCCTGAATCCGCTGGTCGGCCCGAACGAGCCGGCCCTCGGCCAGCGCTTCTTCGACATGAGCGCCGCCTACGATCCCGAACTGCGTGACCGGCTGGCTGCGGCGGCAGCCGCGGAGAGAATCGACCTGGCCGAAGGCATCTATCACTGGGTGATCGGCCCGAGCTTCGAAACCCCCGCCGAGATCCGCGCGTTCCGCACCCTCGGCGCCGACGCGGTCGGCATGTCGACGGTGCCGGAGACCATTGCCCTGCGCCACATGGGGGTGCGGGTTGCCGCGATCTCCGGCATCACCAACCTGGCCGCCGGCATGGTCGCCGGCTCGGCCCTGGACCACACCGAGACCATGACCCAGGGCTCGGCCATGGCCGGCGACCTGACCCGGCTGCTGACCCGTTTCCTCACCGGATGGACCGATGACGCCTGATACCCTGCGCGCCGCCGCCGCACGCGCAATCGCCTGCCTGGATCTCACCTCGCTGAACGACGACGACACCGACGCGATCATCGCCGAGCTGTGCGCTCGTGCCGTCACCCCGGCCGGTCCTGTGGCGGCGGTGTGCGTCTATGCACCGTTCGTCGCGCAATGCCGGCGCGCGCTGGAAGGATCCGGCGTGAAAATCTGCACGGTCGTCAATTTTCCGCACGGACGGGAGGATGCCGCCTCCGTGGCGGTGGAGACGCGCGCGGCGGTGGCGGATGGCGCCGACGAGATCGACGTGGTGCTGCCCTACCAGGCGTGGCTGTCCGGACGTCATGCCGCGGCACGAGCGGTCCTGGACGCGGCGCGCGAGGCGACCGGCGATCGCACACTCAAGGTCATCCTGGAGACCGGACGGCTGATGACTACCGGGGCAATCGTTTCCGCAGCGACCGTGGCGATCGAGGCCGGTGCCGACTTCCTGAAAACGTCGACCGGCAAGACCCCGGTTGCGGCAACTCTGGAGTCCGCCCACCTGTTGCTGGACTGCGCCGTCGGTGCCGGCCGTCCGGTCGGCGTCAAGGTCGCCGGCGGGGTTCGCAACACGGCCCAGGATGCCGCCTACCTGCGGCTGGCCGACCGGGTGCTCGGCGGCACGGCGACGCCCGATCGCTTCCGGTTCGGTGCGAGCGGCCTGCTGCGCGATCTGCTGACGACACTGGGCCAGTCGGCGGCCGGGCCGGCGGCGCGCAGCGGTTACTGACGCGCGTTCACCGGTTCCGATTTTTCATCGAATCCGGCACCATTGAACGGCTACGGGGGTTACCACACCTGTAACCGGGTTTCGGGCGACGCCGGCTGCGCGTCGCCCGGCGCCCGAGGGACGTCCCTTGACCCAACCGCATCAGGGAGAGGAAGTGCCGTGAAGCCTGACTTGCATTGGACGCTCGACGACGTGCCATGGGCCGCCTTCGATGCGTCGAAGATCGAGCCGGACCAGTTGGCCATCGTCAAGGCGGCGGCCATGGTCGAGTACAATTCGGCCGATTACGTCAGCTACCTGACCAACGTGTTCCACGATGACCCCGGCTTCGTCGATGCCGCCCGGCAGTGGGGTGTCGAAGAGCGCCAGCATGGCGAGGCGCTCGGCCGATGGGCGACGACCGCCGATCCTGACTTCGATTTCGAGACCCGGTTCGCGGTGTTCCGCGAGGGCTTCCGTCCCGACATCGATGTAACGGAGTCGATCCGGGGCTCGCGCGCCGGCGAACTGGTGGCGCGCTGCATGGTCGAGGTCGGCACCAGTTCCTATTACCGCGCCCTGGGCGACGGTACCGAGGAGCCGGCGCTGAAGGCGATCTGCCGGTACATCGCCGGCGACGAGTTGCGCCACTACAAGCTGTTCTACACCCACCTGAAGCGGTTCCTGGAGCAGGACAACATCGGTACCCTGCGGCGCCTGAAGCTGGCCCTCGGCCGGATCATGGAAACCGAAGACGACGAATTGGCGTATGCGTTCTACGCCGCCAACAACCAGGGCGAGCCGTACGATCGCGAGCGCAACACCCGCGCCTACATGCGTCGCGCCTACCAGTACTACCGTGACCCCCACATCGAGAAGGCGCTGGCGATGGTGTTCAAGGCCTGCGGGCTGAAGCCGCATTCCCGGCTGTTCCAGGCCACCAACTTCGGCGCCAGATGGCTGCTGGCCAAGCGTCAGCGCGATCTGGCCCGGATGGCGGCGTGATGGCGCAGCGCGGGATGGACGCCTGACGGTGCGCGCGCACGGTGCTACCGTGCGCTCGATGCAACTGCCGACCGGACCATGCCCGTGCTGCCCCAGGAACTGATCCGTGCCAAGCGTGACGGCGGCCGACTGCCGGCCGACGGTATCGCCGCCTTCGTCGCCGGGGTCAGCGACGGCTCGATCAGCGAGGGGCAGGCCGCCGCCTTCGCCATGGCGGTGTTCTTCCAGGGCCTCGACGCCGACGAACGCGCGGCCCTGACGCGGGCCATGGCCGACAGCGGGCGGGTGCTGTCCTGGTCCAGCCTCCCCGGCCCCGTCCTGGACAAGCACTCCACCGGCGGCGTCGGCGACAAGGTCAGCCTGATGCTGGCGCCGATCGTGGCAGCCTGCGGCGGCTACGTGCCAATGATCTCGGGCCGCGGGCTCGGCCACACCGGCGGCACCCTGGACAAGCTGGACGCCATCCCCGGCTACACCACGACGCCCGACCTTCCGACCTTCGAGCGGGTGGTACGCGACGCCGGCTGTGCCGTGATCGGACAGACCGACGATCTGGCCCCGGCCGACCGCCGGCTCTACGCGATCCGCGACGTGACCGCGACGGTGGAGTCGATTCCCCTGATCGTCGCCTCGATCCTGTCGAAGAAGCTGGCGGCCGGACTGCAGGGCCTCGTGATGGACGTGAAGACCGGCACCGGCGCCTTCATGGCCGGGCTCGACGACGCCCGCGCGCTCGCCGACGCGATTGCCGAGACCGCCAACCGGGCCGGGCTGCCGACAGTCGCCCTGGTCACCGACATGAATCAGGTCCTGGGTCGCAGCGCCGGGAACGCGCTGGAGGTCCGGGAGGCCATCGACTTCCTGACCGGCGCGGGACGCGAGCTGCGGCTGCTGGACGTCACCCTGGCATTGGCCGGCGAGATGCTGGTGCTCGGCGGGCTGGCTGACAGCCCCGCGGAGGGCGTTACGCAGGCCGCCGCCGCCCTCGACGAC
This sequence comes from Thalassobaculum sp., assembly GCF_040219215.1. Taxonomy (GTDB): domain Bacteria; phylum Pseudomonadota; class Alphaproteobacteria; order Thalassobaculales; family Thalassobaculaceae; genus Thalassobaculum_A. Next base: position 122,218 of record NZ_JAVJSX010000008.1, on the reverse strand, counting down.
GGGCGCGCCGCCGAGCGGTTCGCGACGATGGTCGCCGCGCTCGGCGGCCCGTCCGATCTGCTGGAACGGCCCGGCGACCATCTGCCGAAAGCCGCCGTCGTCCGCTCGGTCCATCCTGGCGCCGCCGGTACTGTGACCGCCATCGACACCCGTGCCCTCGGCCTCGCCGTGATCGAACTCGGCGGCGGCCGCCGAGGGGTCACCGACACCATCGACTACGCGGTCGGCCTGGACGCGGTCGCCGGCATCGGCGAGGCCGTGGACGGCAACCGTCCGATCGCCCGCGTGCACGCCCGCACCGACGGCGACGCCGAGCGCGCGGCCGAAGCGGTACGCCGGGCCGTGACCGTCGACGGAAAGCCCTCATCGTCGGGACCGGCCGTGATCGAGCGTCGCACCGGGGAGCGGCAATGACCCGCGCCTTCCTTGTCGTCCTGGACTCGGTCGGCATCGGCGGCGCGCCGGACGCCGACCGCTACGGCGACACCGGCGCCGACACCCTCGGCCACATCTCCGAAGCCTGCGCCACCGGGCGTGGCGACGGGCACGGACGCAGCGGCCCGCTGGCGGTGCCGAACCTGCTGAAACTCGGCCTGGGAGCGGCGCACCGGGCCGCTGCCGGCTCCGAGCCGGCGGGCCTCGAGGTTGACGCCGCGAGCCACGGTGCCTGGGGGCACGCGGCTGAGACGTCCAGGGGCAAGGACACGCCGAGCGGGCACTGGGAGCTGACCGGCGTGCCGGTGGCGTTCGACTGGACCTACTACCCGGTCACCGTGCCGACCTTCCCGTCCAGGTTCACAGCCGCGCTGGTCCGGCAAGCAGGGTTGCCGGGGGTCCTCGGCGACTGCCACGCCAGCGGAACCGAGATCATCGCCCGGCTGGGCGAGGAGCATGTTCGTTCCGGCAAACCGATCCTCTACACCTCCGCCGACAGCGTGGTGCAGATCGCCGCTCATGAACAGGCGTTCGGCCTGGACCGGCTGTACGAGGTCTGCCGGATCGCCCGGACGCTGGTCCCGGACACGGTCGGCCGGGTGATCGCCCGACCGTTCGTCGGCACCAGCGCCGATGATTTCTCGCGCACCGGCAACCGCAAGGATCTGGCGGTGCCGCCGCCATCGCCGACCCTGCTCCAGCGCCACTCCGACGCCGGCGGCACGGTCATCTCGATCGGCAAGATCGGCGACATCTTCGCCCACCAGGGCACCGGCGAGGAGGTGAAGGCGAGCGGCAACGCCGCGCTGTTCGACGCCCTGCTGTCCGTCACCGGCCGTGCGCCTGACGGATCGCTGGTGGTCATCAACTTCGTCGATTTCGACTCGCTGTGGGGGCATCGGCGCGATGTCGCCGGCTACGCCGCCGAACTGGAAGCGTTCGACCGCCGCCTGCCCGAGTTCCTGGATGCGCTGCGTCCGGGCGACCTTGCGATCCTGACCGCCGACCACGGCAACGACCCGACCTGGCCGGGCAGCGACCACACCCGCGAGCAGGTGCCGGTGCTGATCGCCGGGCCGGCGGCACCGACCGGTGATCTGGGGCAACTGGCGTTCGCCGATGTCGGGGCCACCCTGGGCGCCCATCTCGGCCTGCCGCCGGGGCCACACGGGACCAGCCGGTTGCGGAGCCCGGCATGACCGCCGTTCCGCGCTTCACTGCCACCGCGTCAGGCGCGCCAACCCCGGCGATGCTGGCCGCCTGGGAACGCGACGGCGTCCTGGTGGTCGAGGATGCGGTCTCGCACGCCGATTGCGATGCCCTGATCGAACGCTCCCGCGCCATCGTCGACGATTGGGACCCGGCGAGCGGTGCCGCGGTGTTCTCCACCACGGCCCCACGCCACGCGGCCGACCGGTATTTCCGCGAGTCCGGGGACACCATCAGGGTGTTTCTCGAAGACGGCGCGGTCGCCGCCGACGGCGCGCTGACCCGTCCGAAGCACGCGGCCGTCAACAAGCTCGGCCACGCCATGCACGACCTCGATCCGGAGTTCGACCGGGTGTCCCGCCGCCCGGCATTGGCCGCGCTGGCGCACGGCCTCGGGCTGGCCGATCCGCGGCTGGTGCAGTCCATGGTGATCTGGAAGCCGCCGTCGATCGGCGGTGCGGTCACCTGTCACCAGGACGCCACCTTCCTGATCACCGACCCGCCCAGCGTCATCGGCTTCTGGCTGGCGCTGGAGGATGCCGACGCCGGCAACGGCTGCCTGTTCGCCATCCCCGGCGGCCATCGTGGCCCGCTGCGGCAGCGCTTCCACGAGGTCGACGGCGAACTGGTCACTGAGACCCTGGACCCGACCCCGTTCGACGAGGCATCCGCCGTGCCGCTGCCCGCACCGAAGGGCACGCTGGTGGCGCTGCACGGCACACTGCCGCACGGCAGCGCACCGAACACGTCGGACCGCTCGCGCATGGCCTACACCCTTCATGTGGTCGACGCGGCCGCCCGCTGGAGCGCCGGCAACTGGCTGCAACGGACATCAGACCTCCCGTTCCGCGGCTTCAAGCGGGGTGCCTGAACCGATGGGTATTCTGCGCGATCTGGTGTTCCTGATGTTCGTGCTGGGCGGTGCCATCACCGGCTCCCAGATTCCGACCTTCGTCGACGCCTATGGCCAGCGTCTCGGCGGCGCGCTCGACGAAGCCTACGCCACGCTCGCCAGTTTCGAGCGGGCTGCCGCCAGTGCCGACCTGACCTTCGAGGACTACCGCCGGCGCCTCAACGCCAGCGAGGATCTGGCTTTTCGCAAGACCGGGGAGGCGGTGGACCGGTTGGCGGAACGCGTCGTGGTGCTGCGCGAACTGCAGGAAGTGTTGGCCCGGGCCGGCCCATGGAGTCGGCCCTGGGTGGTCGCGAAGTCACACGACCGGATCATCCTGGAACGGGCTTACGAGCAGTGGAGGCCGAGCCTGACGATCGACCTGCGCTGGGGTGCGGTCGGTCTTGGCCTGGGCTGGCTGATGCACGCCGGAATCGCCGGGGCGGCGGGACTGCTCAGCCGTCCACGCCGCCCGCGACGCCAAGTCTAGCCGGCTACTTCTTCTTTGCCGGCGCAAACGCCGCCACGTCGGCCAGGAAGGCGGCGCGCAGGGCGCCGGAATCCGCTATGCCGGCCAGCAGCCGATACCCTTCCGCCGCCAGGTCGACCATGCTGTGGCCCGGCCGCGGGATGGTGCCGAGCGGCTTGCCCGCCGCCTTCACCGCCGCTTCGGCCTTGCGGATCTGGGCATCGACCTCCGGCCGTCCCGGCTGGCCAAGCAGGCCGATCGAACCGGACAGGTCGGCCACGCCGATGAACACCATGTCGACACCCTCGACCGCGGCGATCGCGCCGGCCTGCTCGACCGCCTTGTCCGATTCGATCTGGACGCAGATGAACAGCTCGTCATTGGCCTTGGCCGCGTATTCGGGGTCGGCGCCGTAGCCGGATGCCCGCACGGTCGGCGCGGAATAGCCGCGCCGGCCGGTCGGCGGATACTTGCAGGCCGCGACCACGGCTCGAGCCTGCTCGGCCGTCTCGACCATCGGTATCATGACCGCCTCGGCACCTGCGTCCAGCACGCGCTTCAGGTAGTCGGGGTCCTGCCCCGGCACCCGCACCAGGACGGTGGCCCGGCCCGCCTGTGCGGCCCGCATGGAATGCACGGTGGTCTCCAGCGCGGCCGGGCCGTGCTCGTTGTCCAGGATCAGGAAGTCGTAGCCGCACAGGCTGGCGATTTCGGCGATCGACGGCTCGCCAAGCTGAAGCCAGACGCCATGGGCCGGCTCATCGGCAGCGATGATGGCTTTCAAGTGGTTCTTGCGAAACATGGGTGGGGATCTCCTGAGATGCGCCCGCAGCCAAGCACGCTCTCCGACGCGCCGCAACGCTCCTGATGCACCCGAACGCGATAACTGTCATGCAACCAAGTCGTCAGTGGAACGTTGAACATTTACCCGGTTCGATCGTGCCCGCCGTCAGTACTCACGGGCACAAGCGGAGCACAGATCTTACACGGACAAGACACGAAGCGATTCGAAGCGACGTTTGTTTAGGGTATTGGAACGACATCACACGTGTTTCGTGCGGGACATTGGAGAGCACCTGATCTCGGCACGAAACATCTACGGCGGCAACGCCGTGGCAAGGAACCGGCCGACGGTTCCGGAAAGGGTGTTGGATCATGACTGGGCTCCGCAAGCATCTCGCCGCGTCGGCGGCGATCTCGGGCGCGATGATCCTGTCGGTTCTCATGGGCGTTCAGCCCGCCGCGGCGCAGGCACCATCGGTATGCGCACCGCAGGATAAGCTCTCGGCAAAGCTCGGCAGCCAGTATGGCGAAGCTGTCAGCGCCGAGGGAGTCGACGGCAACGGCAATCTGGTCCAGGTCTACTCGTCGCCGGATACCGGAAGCTGGACCATCGCCGTGACGCTTCCAGGCGGCCCGAGTTGCATTGTGTCATCCGGTGAAGGCTGGAGCGACCGGCAGTTGGCCGATTTCCCGAAGCCTGCGCGCCGCCCCGATCTCGCCTCGTAAGGGCTTCGACGACCGCTTCAGCGTTCGGACCGGTCGAGAGAATAAGGACTCCCTTTATCCGTTCCGCAACGATTTGTTAGCGATTCCGCGTCACCATCACAATACGGCGAGGACATCGTTGGCACAACGCCAAGTCCTCCCCACATTTGTCTTACGACGACAGAAAGTCGTGGCAAGGGATCGGCCGACGATCCCGGAAAGGAAGTGGGTCATGACATGGAATCGCACAGGTTTTGCCAGAACGGCAGTAGTGGCGAGCGTGATGACCCTGGCTCTGATGCCCCTTGGCATCAGTCAGGCCAACTCTCAGGCTGCCAGGGTGTGCGCTCCGCAGGCTACCGCCCTGGTCGCTCAACTCGGCAAGGAATACGGCGAGGTGCTGACCGCTGCGGGCGTCGATGCCAATGGCGGTTTCGTCCAGGTCTATACCAACACCCAGACCGGAACCTGGACCATCGCCATCACCATTCCTGGCGGCCCGACCTGCATCGTCTCAGCCGGTGAGGGCTGGGTGCACGAGCAGACCGCCGAATTGCAGAAACCCGGCCTGCCCTCGTGATATCCGATCACGCGGCGTCGGTCGTGTAGCCCTCTTTCAGGTCACGCACGACCGACGCCTGCGGCCGCTCCGCCGGATCGCCATACCCGCCGCCGCCCGCTGTCTGCAGGCGCAGCACGTCGCCGCGTGAAACCTTCAGGTCCACCAGCTTCGACGGCAGGTCTTCCGACCTGGACGAACCCTCGCGGGTGATCGTCAGACGCCCCGGCCGCCCGGCCGCCCCGCCGGCCAGGCCATACGGTGCGAACTTGAACCGCTCCAGATTGGCGGCAAACACGCCCTGCGGTGCATCCAGACGGAACCCCCGTGCCAGGCCAAGGCCACCGCGCGTCCGCCCCTTGCCACCGGTGTCCGGCACCAGGCCGTACTCGGTGAAGGTGAGCGGCAGGGTGTTCTCCAGCATCTCGATGGGCGCGTTGGCGATGTTGTGGAACCCGCACGAGAACCCGCTGGCACCGTCCTCCTCCGGGTGGGCGCCCCAGCCACCGCATTCCAGGTCGAAATAGACCTGCCGCCGACCGTCGGCCAGGAAGCAGTTCAGCGCATAGGCATAGCTGACCCCGTAGTAGGCCGCCGGCACCTGTCCCGGCATCGCCTCGGCGAACGCGCCCAGCACGGTGGTGACGATCCGGTGCCCGGTCGCCATGCGGTTTGCCACCGGCGCCGGCGAGCGGGCGTTGACGACCAGCCCTTCCGGCGCCTTGACGGCCACCGGGCGATAGCAGCCGGCGTTCGCCGGGATGTCGGCGCCGAGCGCCATCATCACGCCGCAGATCACCGCCGACCGGCTCATGTTCAGGGTGCAGTTGACCGGTCCGACGGCCTGATCGGACGAGCCGCCGAGATCCACGATCACCGAGTCGCCATCGACGGTCAGCGCCACGTCCACCTTCAGCGGCCGGTCGCGCTCGATCCCATCGTCGTCCACGAAGTCGTGGAACCGGTAGGTACCATCGGGAATCCGTGCGATCGCGGCGCGCATGGCGGCTTCCGATTGCGCCTGGATCCGATCGGCCGCGGCTTTCAGCGTGGCGGCGCCATAGCGACGGCCGATGCGCTGAAGGTTGGCAACGCCGGTGTCGAGCGCCGCCAGTTGCGAGGCGAAGTCGCCGCCGACGTTGACCGGCTCGCGGCTGTTGCGCAGCAGCAGCTTGATGACCGCCTCGTTGCGTTTGCCGGCTTCCGCCAGCTTCAGCGGCGGGATCCGGAACCCCTCCTGGTAGATCTCGGTGGCTCCGGCATCGTACGACCCCGCGGCACCGCCGCCGACGTCGAGGTGGTGGACCAGGATGCCGGCGATGGCGATCCGCTCGCCGTCCAGGAACACCGGCTTGAAGGTCTGGATGTCCGGCAGGTGCTGGCCGCCGGCGTACGGGTCATTGGTGATGATGATGTCGCCGTCGTGCCACTCCTCGATCGGGATGTGGTTGGCCAGGATTTCCTCCAGGCAGGTCGGCATCGAGTTCAGGTGGACCGGCATTGCCGCCGACTGGGCGGTGCTGCGGCCCTCGGCGTCGAACACCGTGATCGAGTAGTCGAGGATCTCGCGCACCACCGAGCTGCGGCTGGTCCGCCACACCGTCACGCTCATCTCCTCCGCCGCCGCGACCAGGGCGTTGCGGATGATCTCCACCTGGATCGGGTCGAGGTCTTGCATGGTCAGGCCCCCTTCACGGTGCGGACGGCGATCAGGGCGCCGGTCGGATGCGCGGTCAGCCGCCAGCCGGGCGGGACCAGCAGGGTCGAATGCGGTTCCTCGACGATCGCCGGACCGTCGATGGCAAGGTCGATGCCGATCGCAGCGCGCTCCCACACCGCGGCATCGCGCTCGGCACCGGCGACCCGGATGGCGCGCTTGCCCTTCGGCCGCCCGCCGGACGCAACGTCGAACGGCCGCGTGCCCGGACGGGTCAGACGGCCGGTCGCCGCCATGCGGACGGTCACGATCTCCGGCGTCACGTGGCGTTCGGCGTGGGCGTACTGCCGCTCATGCGCGTCATGGAACGCCGCCACCGCCTCGGCCAAAGCCGACGGCTCCGCCAAGGTCACGCCGATCTCGTAGGCCTGACCCGGATAGCGCAGGTCGAGGGTGACCGGATAGGCACGGTCGGCGTCGGCGATACCGTCCCGACCGAGCAGCGCGGTGGCCTCGTCACGCAGTTCCGCCACCACCGCCTCCAGCGCCGGCACCGCCGACGCATCCGCCACCACGAGCCGCGAGCGCGCGAGGTCGTGGACCACATCGCCGAACAGCATGCCCCAGGCGCTGAGCGTGCCGGGATCGCGTGGGAACACCACCCGTGCGGTACCGATCTCGGCCGCCGTGTCGCAGGCGTGCAGGCCACCCGCCCCACCGAACGAGATCAGCGCGAAATCCTTGGGGTCGAGGCCCTTCTCGAACAGGCTGAGCCGGATCGCCGCCGCCATGTGCGCCGTCGCCACCGCCACCACACCGTCGGCCGCCGGTCCCGGCTCCAGGCCCAACGGAACCGCCACCCGATCGGCCAGTGCTTGCTTCGCGCCGTCCACGTCCAGGTCCATCGCCCCGCCGAGGAAGTAGCCCGGATCGATGCGCCCCAGCGCAACGTTGGCATCGGTCACGGTCGGCTCCTCGCCGCCGCGGCGGTAGCTGACCGGCCCCGGCCGCGCGCCGGCGCTGTCCGGACCGACATGCAGACGGCCGGTCCCGTCGACCGACGCGATCGACCCGCCGCCGGCGCCGATGGTGCGGATCTCGATCATCGGCAGCCGCACCGGCAACCCGTCGACATCGCCCTGGGTGACCAGCCGGATCGCGCCGTCATGGACGATCGATACGTCGTAGGAGGTGCCGCCCATGTCGACCGCGATCAGGTTCGGCTCGGCCAACTCGGCCGCCAGCACCTCGGCCGCCCGCGCCCCGCCGGACGGGCCGGACAGCAGCAACCGGGCCGGTTGCTCGCCGGCGATCTCCGGGGTCGTCACGCCCCCGTTCGACTGCACCAGATAGACCGGTGCGCTGATCCCGGCGCCGGCCAGCCGGCCCTTCAGCTTGGACAGGTAGGTCTTCACCACCGGCATCAGCAGGGCGTTCAGCACGGTGGTCGAGGTGCGCTCGAACTCCCGGATCTCCGGGCTGACCTGGTGGCTGCAGGACACGAAGGCGTCCGGCAGCATCTCCTGGACGATCGCCGCCGCGCGCCGCTCGTGGTCGGGGTTGGCGTAGGCGTGCAGGAAGGCGATGGCCACGGCCGTCGCTCCGCTATCGCGGACCTGTTCAGCCGCAGCCCGCACCGAGGCCTCGTCCAGCGCGGTTTCGACCGAGCCGTCGGCCCGTACCCGCTCGACCACCCCGAACCGGCGGGACCGTGGCACCAGCAGGGCCCGAGGCTCGGCCCGGTTGGCGTAGACCTTGCGCCGCAGATGCCGACCGATCTCCAGCACGTCGGTGAAGCCGGCGGTGGTGATGACCGCACCGTCCGGCAGGCGACGCTGCAGCACCGCGTTGGTGGCGATGGTGGTGCCGTGCAGGATCGCGCCGATCCGGTCCAGCCCGACGCCGAGCTGCGCGCACGCCTCGCGGATTCCGGTGATCAGGCCTTCTGACGGATCGGCCGGCGTGGTCGGAACCTTGTGGGCGTAAGCGACACCGGTCGCCTCATCCAGGATCTGCAGGTCGGTGAAAGTGCCACCGATGTCGACGGCAACGCGCAGCGTGGTCACGGGGCGGTGTTCCTTGGCGACGGGGAGGGCTCGGCGAAACAGGCCACCCACTGTCGCGGGGCCGCCGCCCGGGCGTCAAGGGCGCGACGGTCAGTCCGCGAACCGTCGCGGGCGGCAGGATCCGAATTCCGCCTGGTCCGTACCGTCGAGAATCTCCGATGCCGACAACCGGCCGACCGCCGCCGCCATGGTCACCCCGGCGTGCATGACGGCGGTGTACAGACCGTCGATCCCGTCGACGAATCCGATGATCGGCAGGTCGTCCGCCGGCATCGGGCGCCGGCCGACGCTGACGCTCTGCAGCGTCACCCCCGACGCACCGCGCAGCCGCTGCCGGATCGCCTCGACGGCGCGCCCGGCGACGGCAGCAGGGCCGTTCTCCTCGGTGTCATCGATGTAGTCCTCGGCCGCCAGGAGCAGGCAGTCCGTGATCTGCCGGACTTCGATGTCGGGGCTCGCGATGATTCCACTGGCCAACCGTCGGTCGGTCGCGATCCGAAGCAGGGTTGCCGGCGACGGATCGACCGGCACCGTCACGCCGATGGTCTGACCAAGCGCGCGAACCCCGGTTCCCGCAGCCAGGACGACGACGTCGGCTTCGATTCTGCCATCCGCCGTGACCACGCCGGCAATTCGCCCGCCGGACGTGGCGAGCGCGGCTGCCTCGGTTCCCGTCCGGATCTCCGCACCGGCCCCCTGGGCGGCGCGCACCAGCGTCTCGGTCACAGCGACCGGATCGACCGCGCCTTCGCCGGCGGCATAGGCGGCGCAGTCCGGCAGCTGAAGCAGACCAGGTTCCAGGCGCGCGATCTCCTCGCGCTCGACCAGACGCACGTCGTAGCCATGCGCCTGGTGTTCGCGCACGAAGCGCTCGGTCCTGGCCGGATCGCGGTTCCAGCTCAGCGCGCCGCACCAGTTGATCGACAGTTCGGGCCCGAGTTCAGCTTCCAGCCTTCGATACTCCCCGACCGCCATCCGGCGCAGCCCGGAGATCGGCCCGGGTTCGCTGTGCGCTATGTTGATCCAGGCGAAGCCCTGCCCGGTGACGCCCTTGGCCGGTTGGTCCTTGTCGACCAGCGTCACCGCCGCCCCGCGTCGCGCCAGGTGATAGGCAACGGACGCACCGACGATCCCGGCACCGACCACGACGATCTTACCGGTCGGGGATGTCATGCCGCGCTCCACACTGAATGCACATGTAGGAAGGCCGTAACATCAACGGTTAGTCGCGTTCCGGCCGTCACGCAACCTTCCCTTTCGCTCCTGCCGCCCGGCTTCTATCCTCCGGACGTCCGAACGCTCCCCGGAGGAAACCATGCCGTCGCCGAAAGTCCTGGTCGTCGTGTTCGACGGCCTGCGGCTCGATCACGTGACCTCGAACCGGGCGCCGAACATCGCCGGGTTCGCCGCCGCCGGGGTGCGGCTGCCGAACACCGCGTCGGCATTCCCGAGCGAGACCCGCGTGCAGGTGACCACGGTGATGACCGGCCATCCGCCGGCCGGCCACGGAGTCATGGCAAACGCGTTCTACGACCGCCGCCTCGGCTTCGATTCGGCGATGGACACCTCCGACACACCACCCATGACAGCCGCGGAAAAGGTTTATGGCCGGCTGATCGGCGCGAACCATCTGAGCGAGATCCTGTGGGGGGCCGGCAAGCGGTTCGCCGCCGTGACCACCGGCAAGATCGGCAACGCCCGCCTGCTGGCCGGACGGGCCGCCGAACTCGACCAGCCGGTGCTGTCGATCTGGGGCGACGCGGTCTCCACCCCGGCGGCGCGCTGGTCCGAGGTGGTCGCCAAATTCGGCCCGCCGCCGGAGCAGGTGTTCCCGAACGTAGCGGTCGCCGACTGGGCGATCACGGCCATGCTCGACCACACCATCCCGGTGCACCGTCCCGACGTCGCGGTGCTGTGGCTGAATGAGCCGGACCTGTCCTACCACTACCGCGGCGTGGCCAGCGCCGACGCCGGGACGGCGATCCGGGGGGTCCACGCCGGGTTCGGCCGGATCCTCGACTGGTGGCGCGCCGAGGGGCGGGCCGCCGGCTGGAACATCGTCGCCATGTCCGACCACGGCCACGTCACGGTCGAGGGCCAGATCGACGTGGCGGCGGAACTGGCCAAGGCCGGGCTGGCGGTCGGCAAGGCGCTCGGCCCCGACGTCGACTACGCGCTGAAACCGGGCTACTCGGCCCACGTCGCGGTGCGCGACCGCGATCCGAGCCGCATCGAACGGCTGGTCCGGGTGCTGCAGGATGCCGAGTGGTCGGGGCCGATCCTGGCGCGCGCCGCCGACCCGGCGGCTCTTGGCGTGCTGCCGCTGGCGGCCGCCAACGTCGACCACCCGCGCGCCGGCGACGTGCTGTTCACCCTGCGTGCCCGCGACGATGCTTCGGCCGACGGCCTGCCCGGCGTGGCGCTGGCCGACAACCCGGACATCCCGATCGGCGGCGGCATGCACGGCGGATTCGCCAAGGCCGAGTTGAACCACTGCCTGTTCATCGGCGGCGACCAGTTCCGCAGCGGGGTCGAGGTTTCGACGCCCACCGCCCATGTCGATCTGGCGCCGACCGTGCTGCGGAGCCTCGGCCTGCCGCCGCACCCCCTGATGCCGGGACGGGCGCTGGAAGAAGCGTTCGCGATCGGCGAGGCGGCACCGGCGGTCCGGGAGATCGTCCACGAGGCCGGCCGCAACGGCTACGCCCAGACGTTGGTGACCGCCGAGGTGGCCGGCTCTAAGCGGCCATACCTGCGCTGGGGGCTGCGGACGGCGTAGGCCTGACCTTTGCGCTCTTGCGCACACCCTCGAACGCCTCGACGATAGCGTTCGACATGCCGTGACTTGGCGCGAAGGGAAATGCGTCATGGCCGAGTTTGTTGTGCACACCGCGCTCGGCAGCCCGTTTGGCCGCGCAGTCCTGGCAACCTTGCTGGAAAAGGGCGCCCCCTACACGCTCGTGCCCGTCGCGCCAGGCGCCTGGAAGGTCGAGCCTCACCTCTCGCTGCACCCATTCGGGCGAGTACCAGTGCTCGAGCACAGCGGCATCGTGCTTTATGAGACCCAGGCCATCCTGCGCTATCTCGACCGCGTGCTGCCAAGCCCGTTGCTGACGCCATCCGATCCGCGGACAATCGCCCGCATGGATCAGGTCATGGGCATCTGCGACTGGTATCTGTTCCAGGGCGTCGTCAATGTCATCGGCTTCCAGCGTCTGGTCCGGCCACACCTGACCAAGTTGCCTCCCGACGAAGCGGCGATTGCGCAAGCGATGCCAAGGGCGCACGCGGTGCTCCGCGTGCTGGATCGCATCCTTGGGGAGCAGCAGCATCTAGTCGGCGACAGAGTGACCCTCGCCGACCTGCACCTAGCACCGCATCTCGCCTTTCTGGCCAGAACCCCGGAATGGCCAAAGCTGATAACGCCGACACCGGGTCTGGCCGGTTGGCTCGACCGCATGAACGACCGCGAGAGTTTCCGGTCGACCGTCCGGGAGCGCCTTGCCGAGACCAGCGGAACGCCCTGATCCTGATAATGGCGTCGACGTGGCCGGCCAACGCCGGCCGACCGTCGAGGGGGCCGAGATCGAGCGCTACCAGAAGATGGTGGGATCCCGGGCCCGTCGGGTCGGTCAGACAGTTGCAGATGACTATCCCGAACGGTTCGGCGACTGGCTGACATTGATCGACGAACGCTATGATTTCGGCGGAATCCGTGTGCCGCTCGTCGTAAACCAGCGCGCCATCACGAGCACATACCACGCGCTGAGGGTCGGGCGGCGAGGGCTTGACGCCAATGCCGCGATGCGCCGGCACGACCGTCCGACGCGCATCCTCGTCGAGATCGGCGGCGGACATGGTCGGACAACCCGTGATCTGGTTCTGCTGCTCGGTGTGAAGACCGCCTTCTACATCGATCTGCCGCTCAACATGCTGCTGGCCGCGCGATACCTTCACCGTTTCTTCGGCGGCCGGGTGAACGTGGTTTGGCATGATCGGGACCCGATCATCGAGGGCGGCATCAACATCGTCGCTCCCTGGCTGATTGACCGCATCGACGTTCCGATCGACCTGCTCGTGAACTTCCTGTCGTTCCAGCACATGTCGATGGCGGCACTCCGCTTCTACGGCGAGCGTCTGATCGAACCGCGGGTGCAGGCGGTGTTTCACGAGAACCGGGACCGACCGCGCGAGAGGCACGACGTCGGAATGACCGACTACCCGTTCCGGGCCCCTTTCACCTCCGTCCGCACCCGGGAAACCTTCGTGCCGACCGACCCGCACGGCCGGCCGGTCGGGTCGGTCATCGAGGAGTTCCTCGTCCGATCGTAACGCCGCCGTTCGTCTGGCGTCAGGTGACAGCGCCTCCCGAGTGGACGTCGGTGCCGACGCGCAACCACTCCCGGAAGGCGGTGAACGCCGGCTCGTCGGCGCGGGCCTGCCGGTAGACCAGATACCAGCCCTTGCCTTTCGACACGGTCGCCGTGAACGGCGCGACCAAGCGGCCGGCGGCCAAGTCGTCGTCCACATAGGGCCGGATGCCCATTGCCACCCCGACCCCGTCGAGCGCCGCCTGCAGGGCCTGACCGTAGTATTCGAACTGCGGCCCGTTGGCCGTTGTCCGGGTCTGGCCGGCCGCTCGCAGCCAGCGCGGCCAGTCGTCCGGCGCGTGACCGACCCGCAGCAGGGACGCTCCGTCGAGATCGGCCGGCGCCGACAGGGTGCGGGCCAGCGCCGGCGTGCACACCGGCAGCAGGTCGGCGGCGAACAGCGGTTCCGCCACCAGATCGGGCCAACGCCCGTCGCCCAGGGTAATGCCGCAGCTCCAGTCCGGGTCGAACGGGGCCGCCACCCCGCCGGTGGTGATGCGCACGTCGATCTCCGGCGCACGCCGGCGGAAATCCGCCAGCCGCGGGATCAACCAGCGGATCGCGAAGGTCGGACCGACACCCACCGTCAGGACCCGACGGGTGCCGACTGAAGTCACCTGATCGGTCAGCAGCGTCAGGGAATCAAAGATCTGGGTCAGGCCGGCCTGATAGGTTCGACCGGCCACGGTGAGCGCCAACCGATTGGCGCTGCGTTCGAACAGGGCGAGGCCGAGCCGTTGTTCGAGCAATCGGACCATCCGGCTGACCGCCGCCGGCGAGACGTGCAGTTCCTGTGCTGCGCCGGCAAAGCTGCCGGCTCGGGCCGCGGCCTCGAACGCGCGAACGCCGTTCAGAAACGGGAGCCGGCGCATGTCACCCTCAGGAAAGCTGATGCTGATCGGAACATAACTCCGTTTGCCGAACCGGCTCAACCGGCGCACAACGTTGGCAGGCGAGGGGATCTATCGAATGACACCGCTGCTGATCCTGGTCGTGTGCTCCGTGATGGTGGCCACGTCGTTCCTGTCCGGCATCTTCGGGATGGCCGGCGGCATGATCCTGGTCGGCGTCCTGCTCGCGATCATGCCGGTGCCGGAGGCGATGGCGCTGCACGGCATCACCCAGATCGCCTCCAACGGCTGGCGGGCGGCGCTGTGGTGGCGCCATGTGCAGTGGCGGGTCGTCGCCGTGTTCGTCGTCGGATCGGGCCTGGCCCTGGCGGTGTGGTCGATCTGGCTGTTCGTCCCCAGCAAGCCGATGGCCCTGCTGTTCCTGGGCGTCACCCCGTTCCTGGCGAGGCTGGTGCCGGAAGGGCGCCGGCTGACACCGGAGAAGAAGACTCACTGCGTCGCCATGGGCGCGACCTGCATGAGCCTGCTGCTGATGACCGGCGTCGCCGGCCCGCTGCTCGACCAGTTCTTCCTGGGTGGCAGTCTGGAGCGTCGGCAGATCATCGCGACCAAGGGGATCTGCCAGATCGTCGGCCACGGCATCAAGCTTCTGTACTTCAGCGCGCTGATCGACCAGGTCGGCACGGTGGATCCGCTGGTGGCCGTGCTGGCGGTCGCCGCCGCCATGACCGGGACCCTGCTGTCGAAGAAGGTCCTGGAAGCGATGAGCGACACCCAGTACCGCCGCTGGGCCGGCCACCTGATCACCGCGATTTCAGGGTACTATGTGCTGCAGGGCAGCTACCTGATGGTCACGAGCTAGGGATGACGATCCGACGCGAAAGGAGAACCGCCATGCCGGAAACGCACGAACCGCTGATCCTCGACCTGGTGGCCTGGGTCGCGGTCGAGCCGAAGCCCTACACCGAGGTCATGGACGCCTGGCGCACCTCGTGCCCGCGTCTGCCGGTGTGGGAGGATGCGGTCGATCGCGGCCTGGTGGCCCGGACCGACGGCGGAACGGCCGGCCCGGTGGTGCAGGCGACACCGGCCGGGCTGGCGCTGCTGCGCGCCAGCGGCCGGTAGCCGGTCAGCCGCCAGCCACTCCCTGGGTGTTGACGTAGACCGCGTACAGCGACTGGCTGGCCGCCATGAACAGCCGGTTGCGCTTGCGCCCGCCGAAACAGACGTTGGCGCAACGTTCCGGCAGGGCGATCCGGCCGATCTTGGCGCCGTCCGGCGCGAACACCAGCACGCCGTCGAGTTCGGCGGTGCCCATGCCCCAGCCGCACCACAGATTGCCATCGACGTCGCAGCGCATGCCGTCCGGGGTGCCACCGGGACCGGCGTCGATGTGCACACGCTTGTTGGCGATGCCGCGGCCGCCATCGACCACGTCATAGGCCAGGATCTTGCGGTGCGGTACGCCGCGCGACTCCACGACGTACAGGATGCTTTCGTCGGGCGAGAAGCACAGGCCGTTCGGACCCAGCACATCGTCGGCGATCAGGGCCGCCTCGCCGGTCTCGCCGTCGATCCGGTAGACCGCCTGCCCGGTCTCGGACTCCGCCTGGTTGCCCTCGTAGTTGCCGAGCAGGCCGAACGGCGGGTCGGTGAACCAGATCGAGCCGTCGGATTTCACCACCACGTCGTTCGGCGAGTTCAGGCGCTTGCCCTGCCAACGGTCCATCAGAACGGTGATCGAGCCGTCGTACTCGGTGCGGACGACCCGGCGGCCGGCGTGCTCGCAGGTAATCAGGCGGCCCTGGCGGTCGCGGGTGTTGCCGTTCGGATAGTCGGTGGAGTGGCGGTAGACGCTGACCGCACCGGTCTCCTCCTCCCACTTCAGCATCCGGTTGTTCGGGATGTCGCTCCACAGCAGGTAGCGGCCGTCGCCGATCCACACTGGACCCTCCGCCCAGCGCGATCCGGTGTGCAGCCGTTCGACCGCGGCGCTGAAGATCTTGTACTTGTCGAACCGCGGATCGAGGCTGGTGATCGCGGGGTCGGGATAGCGCGGAAACGCGCGCCAGCCGGCGGACGGAGGATTGTCGGTTGTCATGCGGTTCGATCCTGGACGATGGCCGGTCCGGACGCGGTCGCCGAACACGTTGTGCGAGCCTAAGCCGCCCTGTCGACGCAGGGCAAGCCGCCGCGGTCGAGATCGCTTGCACCGTGCCGCTGCTGCCTGTATATCCCCGCCTTCCTCTCGGGACCTGCGGGTTCCGGGACGGGGCGCCGCGTGCGGGCCAAAAGGGCTGCCCGGCCGGCGACGTGTCGATCACGACAGAACAGGAGCGACGAAATGCCCAAGATGAAGACCAAGAGCAGCGTGAAGAAGCGCTTCCGGCTCACGGGCTCCGGCAAGGTCCGGGCGAACGTGGCCTACAAGCGGCACCAGCTCAGCGCCAAGAGCGTGAAGATGAAGCGGCAGAATCGCGGGACCATGATCCTGTGCGAGGCGGATGCCGGCATCATCAAACAATTCATGCCCTACGGCTGAGGAGGCTGAGCAATGGCACGCGTTAAGCGGGGCGTAACGGCTCACGCCCGCCACAAGAAGGTTATCGACAAGGCCGCCGGCTACTACGGCCGCCGCAAGAACGTCTTCCGGGTCGCCGTCCAGGCGGTCGAGAAGGCCCAGCAGTACGCCTACCGCGACCGCAAGGTCCGCAAGCGCGAGTTCCGCGCCTTGTGGATCCAGCGCATCAACGCCGGTGTGCGGTTGTACGGCATGACCTACTCGACGTTCATGAACGGCATGAAGCTGGCCGGCATCGAGCTCGACCGCAAGGTTCTTTCGGACCTGGCGATCCGCGAGCCTGAGGCCTTCAAGCAGATCGTCGAACAGGCGAAGGCAGCCCTGCCCGCCTGATCGAACGTCAGACGACGAGATAGCTGAACGGCCGGTCGCAAGACCGGCCGTTTTCGCGTTGCGAGCACGGCCTTCACCCCTTGGTGCGCAGCCCGCAGCGGCGTACCCTGCCGGCTCGCGATCAGCGCGCAACCTCAAGTCATCATATTGCCATCTGATATGGTAACCGCCTACGCTGCGGGGCGTCGGTGACTGCCGGCCACGAGCCTGCCGGCCCGAATGGAGATCGGCGGGCCAGATAATTGCGTTCCAAGGGAGTGAGACATGACCCACCGCATCCGCCTCGCCGGCGCCCTCGCCGCCGCCGGCCTATTGGCCATGGCAGCCATGCCGGCCGCCGCCCAGGAAATCGAGCTGCACGGCGCCGTCCAGTTCGACGACAACCACGCCTTCAACAAGGCGCTGCTGAAGTTCGAGGAGCTGACCACCGCCTGCTACAAGAAGCCGATCAAGTTCGTGCTCCATCGCAACAGCGAACTCGGTCTGGAGAAGGACTACTTCAACTTCATGAGCAAGGGTGTGTCGGTCGACTACGCGATCGCCTCGCCGTCGCACATGTCGACCTACTCGAAGATGGCCCCGCTCATGGACATGCCGTTCCTATTCCGGGACCTGGATCACTGGAACAAGGTGCTTGAGCAGGACGGGCTGGCGCCGATCGCCGACGATGTGAAGGCGAAGGCCGACGTGATCCTGATCGGCTATGCCGGCGGCGGCACCCGCAACCTGATCGTCAAGCGGCCGGTCGAGAACATGGCCGATCTGAAGGGCCTGCCGATCCGCGTGATGGGCGCGCCGATCCAGACCCAGATCTTCCAGGCCATCACCGCGGCCCCGACCGTGATCGCCTACTCCGAGGTCTACAACGCCATCCAGACCGGGGTGATCGACGCCGCCGAGAACGAATCGGCCGGCATCGAGCAGATGAAGTTCTATGAAGTCGGTCCGGACATCTCGCTGACCCAGCACGCCATCACCGTCCGGCCGATCGGGTTCAGCGGCAAGACCTTCCGCAAGCTGCCCGCCGACCTGCAGGCCTGCATCATGAGTTCGGGCAAGGCGGCCGGAAAGCACGGCCGCGACATCGAGTCGTCGCAGGATTCCGCCAAGCTCGCCAAGATGGAGAGCGAAGGCAAGCTGAAGACCCACAAGTTCACCGACCGCGCCAAGCTGCTTGAACTGGCCGAGCCGGTGAAGCAGGCGTACGCCGCCGAACTCGGCGCCACCGCCGTGCTCGAGAAGATCAACAGCATCAAGTAATCTCGGCAATCTGCGAGCAGACCGTGCGGCGGACGATTGGAAACGATCGTCCGCCGTCGGTTGACGTGTGACGAGCTTGAGGTGGGCCGCCTGCCATGACCCCGAGACTGACCCGAATACTCGACTGGATCGACCGCGTGATGCGGGTGGCGATCACCGCGCTGATCGCCCTGCTGATCGTCCCGGTCACCCTGCAGATCCTGGCCCGCTACATCGATTTCGTGCCGCGCTACATCTGGACCGAGGAAGTCGCGCGGTTCTTCTTCGTGTGGATCATCATGCTGGGCGCGATGATCGCCGTGCGCGACGACAGCCATTTCGACGTCGACGTGCTGCCGCACCCCCGCACCCTTGCCGGCGAGGGCTGGCAACGGCTGGTCGTGCACTCCGTCATGATGGCGCTGGCGCTGTGCTTCGTGTGGTACGGCAAGCAGTTCGCCGATGAAGGACTGCTGCAGTCGTCGGAGATCGCCGACCTGCCGATGATCACGATCTACATCGCCTGGCCGCTGGCCGGCGTGGCCTGGACCCTGTTCCTGATCGAGAAACTCGCCGTCGACATCGCCAAGATCCGCGGAACCTACAATACGGGAGAGACCAATGTCGCCGGGTGAGGTCGCCGCCATCCTGTTCGGGACCTTCGGCGTTCTGGTTCTGATCCGTATTCCGGTGGCGTTCGCGCTGGGCCTGGCCTGCGTTCCGGTGTTCTTCCTGTCGAACCGATTGTCGCCGACCCTGCTGTTCGACCAGATGTTCGGCTCCTACAATTCCTTCGTGCTGCTGGCCGTACCGTTCTTCCTGCTGGCCGCCAATTTGATGAACAGCGCGGGCATCACGCAGCGCCTTATCGACCTGTCGAAAGCGCTGGTCGGCCACCTGCCCGGCGGGCTCGGCCACATCAACGTCATGGTCTCGATGCTGTTCGCCGGCATTTCCGGCTCGTCGACCGCCGACGCCGCCGGCATCGGCTCCCTGCTGATCCCGCAGATGAAGAAGCAGGGCTACGACGCCAGCTTCTCGGTCGCGATCACCGCCTGTTCGTCGGTGATGGGCGTGATCATCCCGCCGAGCATCCTGATGGTGGTGTGGGGCGGGCTGATGTCGGTCTCGATCGGCGGGCTGTTTCTGGCCGGCGTCCTGCCGGGCATTCTGATTGCCGCGTCCATGATGGTGCTGGTGTACATCTACGCGATCCGCCGCGGATACCCGGTCTACACCCGCTCCAGCGTGCCCGAGGTCGGGCGCGCCATTGCCAATGCCATTCTGCCTCTGATGACGCCGCTGATCATCGTCGGCGGCATCGTCGGCGGGTTCTTCACCCCGACCGAAGCCTCGGTGGTGGCGGTCCTGTACGCCTTGGCGATCGGGCTGTTCGTCTACCGCACCTTCACCTTCCAGACCCTGCCGAAGGTGCTGTACGAGAGCGCCCGGTTCGCGGCGATCTCGTTGTTCTGCATCGGCACGGCATCGGCGTTCGGCTGGATTCTGGCGTTCTTCCAGATCCCGAAATCCCTGGTCACGGTGATGGCCGCCTGGGGCACCGGCCCGATCGAGACCGGCCTCTTGGTCGCTGCGGCGTTCCTGATCGTCGGGATGTTCATCGACGCCATCCCGGCGATCATCATCCTGGGCACCGTGCTGTTCCCGGTCGCCCAGGCCGCCGGCATCCACCCGATCCATTTCGCGATCATCGGCGTCGTCTCGCTGGCGTTCGGGCTGGTGACGCCGCCCTACGGCCTGTGCCTGCTGATCGCCAGTTCGATTGGCGAGATCAAGCTGATCCACGCGCTGAAGGACGTCTGCGTCATCCTGTTGCCGATGCTGGGGGTCCTGCTGTTCGTGATCCTGTTCCCCGAGGCGATCCTGGCCCTGCCTCGCTGGGTCATGCCCAAATTCATCGGCTGACCAAACGTCCGCCCGTCCCGCGTAATTAACCATCCGCGTTCATCCGCCTTTAACAAAGGGTCCGTATGAAAGACGGATGCATCAGCGCTTAGACACCGCGACGGGCTCCGCGCACCACGTCCCTGGGGGTATGGCATGACGGCATTGGCCGCCGTGTCCCCCGGCCAGTGCGGGATTCCGCCGGTGTTGCGTCGGATCATCGCGGCTCACCGTCGATGGATCCAGACCAACGGCCGGGCCGGCGAACGTGCGGAACTGCGCGACTTCGACCTCCGGGACATGGACCTGACCGGGGTCGAGTTGAGCGGCGCCGACCTGTCCGGTGCCGATCTTCGTGGTGCCTGCCTCAACCGCAGCCAGTTCCGTCTGGCGACCATGCGCGGCGTGCACCTCGACGGCGCGTCGATCAACCAGGTCCACTTCGACGGCGCCAACCTGGACCGAGCGGTGTTCGATCGGGCCCACGTGACCGATTCGCGCTTCGATCCGATCGAACTGGTTCGCGGCGACGGATCGACGACGCACGGCGAGGTTGCCGTCCGGCTGGTCGGGGTCCGATTCCGCAAGGCCGTGATCAGCGGCTCCTCGTTCCGCAACGCCGACCTGCGCGCCGTCAAGTTCGACCAGGCCGAGTTGGTCGATTGCGACTTTGAGGGCGCCTACCTGGAGCCGGCGGCCCGCGACAAGGCAATGGCTTCGATGTGCCGCACATCGGCCGTTGCATCGGCCTCGCCGATTGAAGCGGCCAGCCTCGCCGCCTTCTACGCCGGAGTCGGCCTGCGGCGCGCGAACGGCGAAAATCGCTATCAACAGCCCTGAAACCATCTCGTGCTCGCCTTGACGCGCGCGACCCGTTAAAACGGCGCCCTTGGTAGAGGATCGTCCGATTTTCGGGGACATGATGGATAACGTGGACGCGCTGCGCGCCGAGTTGCTGACCGAGGTCGAACAGGCCGGCACGCTGGAAGCGCTGGAACAGGTACGCATCACCGCCCTTGGCAAGAAGGGGCGGATCACCGAGCGCATGAAGGCGCTGGGCGGGCTGGATCCCGAGGCGCGCCGCGCCGCCGGCCAGACCCTTAACGCCGTCAAGGACGCGGTCAGCGACGCATTGGAAGGCCGCCGTGCCGCGCTGGGGGACGCCGCGCTCAACGCCCGGCTGGCCCGCGAGCGCATCGACGTGTCGCTGCCGGCGCGGCCGGAGGCCCGCGGCCGCATCCATCCGATCACCCAGACCATCGACGAGTTGACCGCCATCTTCTGCGAGATGGGATTCACGGTCGCCGAAGGTCCCGACATCGAGACCGACTACTACAACTTCGAGGCCTTGAACTTCCCGCCGGAGCATCCGGCCCGCCAGGACCATGACACCTTCTACCTGCAGCCCGACGCCGAGGGCCGTCGCAAGGTTCTGCGCACCCATACCTCGCCGGTGCAGGTCCGCACCATGGAGACGACGACCCCGCCGATCCGGATCATCGTGCCCGGCCGCACCTTCCGCTCCGACCACGACGCCACCCATTCACCGATGTTCCATCAGGTCGAGGGGCTGGTGATCGACAAGAAGACCCACATGGGCCACCTCAAGGGCTGCCTCATCGACTTCTGCCGGGCGTTCTTCGGCATCGACGACCTGCCGGTGCGGTTCCGGCCGTCCTACTTCCCGTTCACCGAGCCGTCGGCCGAGGTCGACATCGGCTGTTCGCGAAAGGGAGGCGGCCTGACCATCGGCGCCGGCGACGACTGGCTGGAGATCCTCGGCTCCGGCATGGTCCACCCGAACGTGCTGCGCTACGCCGGCATCGACCCGGCCGAGTACCAGGGCTTCGCCTTCGGCATGGGGATCGAGCGGATCGCCATGCTGAAATACGGCATCCCGGACCTGCGACCGTTCTACGACACCGACCTGCGCTGGCTGCGCCACTACGGCTTCGTGCCGATCGCCCAGCCGACCGTGGCGGGAGGACTCTGAGCCATGAAGTTCACCCTGAGTTGGCTGAAGACCCACCTCGACACCACCGCGTCGCTGACCGAGATCACCGACCGGCTGACCATGCTCGGCCTGGAACTCGAGGGGGTGGAGGACCGCTCCGCCGCGTTCAAGCCGTTCCGCATCGCCCATGTCATCGAGGCGGTCCAGCACCCGAACGCCGACCGCCTGCGGGTCTGTAAGGTCGACGCGGGCGACGGCATCGTGCAGGTGGTGTGCGGCGCGCCGAACGCCCGCACCGGCATGAAGGGCGTGTTCGCACCGGCCGGCACCCACATCCCCGGCACCGGCGTCGACCTGAAGAAGGGCGTGATCCGGGGCGAGGAATCCAACGGCATGCTGCTGTCCGAGCGCGAGCTCGGCCTGTCGGACGAGCATGACGGCATCATCGACCTACCGCAGGACGCGCCGGTCGGTGCCGGCTGGGCCGACTGGGCCGGCCTGGGCGATCCCGTCATCGACGTCGCGGTCACGCCGAACCGCGCCGACTGCCTCGGTGTGCGCGGTATCGCCCGCGATCTCGCGGCCGCCGGCCTCGGCACCCTGAAGCCGCTCGATACCTCGCCGGTCGCTGGAACCTTCCAGAGTCCCCTGAAGTGGCGGATCGACCTGCCGGATGACCGTCAGCACCTGGCGCCGATCGTCGCCGGGCGCTACTTCCGCGGGGTCAGGAACGGCCCCAGCCCGAAATGGATGCAGGACCGGCTACGCGCGGTCGGGCTGCGCCCGATTTCCGCGCTGGTCGACATCACCAACTACGTGATGCTGGACGTCGGCCGGCCGCTGCACGCCTACGATCCGGCGAAAGTGTCCGGTGACCTGACGATCCGGCTGGCCAAGCCGGGCGAGAAGTACTTGGCCCTGAACGGCAAGGAGTACGTGTTCGACGAGAGCATGCTGGTCCTGGCCGACGACCACGGGGCCGACGACCTGGCCGGCGTGATGGGCGGCGAGCGTTCCGGCGTGTCGGACGAGACCACCGACATGTTCCTGGAAGTCGCGATCTTCGATCCGATCTCGGTGGCGACGACCGGCCGCAAGCTCGGGGTGCTGTCCGACGCGCGCTATCGGTTCGAGCGCGGACTGGACCAGACCGGCCCGTTCTGGGGCACCGAGGTCGCGACCCGGCTGGTGCTCGAGATCTGCGGCGGCGAGGCCAGCGAAATGGTGGTCGCCGGCACCGAGCCGAACTGGCGTCGGTCGATCGCGCTTCGGCACTCCCGGATCAAGGGGCTGTGCGGCGTCGACGTGCCGGAGGCAGAGGCCAAGCGCATCCTGTCGGTGCTCGGGTTCGAGGTATCCGGCGCCGGCGAGACCATGACCGTGATGCCGCCGCCGTGGCGTGGCGACATCGAGGGCGAGGCCGACCTGGTCGAGGAAGTGGTGCGGGTCAACGGCTACGACGCCATCGCACCGGTCTCGATGGAGCGCGACACCACCGTTCCGCATCCGGCGCTGACACCGGAGCAGAATCGCCGCCGCCTGGCCAAGCGGGCGCTGGCCGCGCGCGGCATGATGGAGGCGGTGACCTTCTCGTTTCTGCCGTCGAAGCACGCCGCGCTGTTCGGCGGTGCCGGCGCCGAGCGGACCCTGGTCAATCCGATCAGCGCCGACCTCGACGTCATGCGACCGGCGATCCTGCCGAACCTGCTGGCCGCCACCGCCCGCAACGCCAACCAGGGCTATCCCGATCTGGCGCTGTTCGAGGTCGGGCCGGAATATGCCGGCGACCAGCCGCAGGACCAGGCCTGGGTCGCCTCAGGCCTGCGACATGGCCGCACCGGCCCGCGCGACGTGCGCAAGACCGACCGTCCGGTCGACGTGTTCGACGTGAAGGCCGATGCGATCGAGCTGCTTGAGGCGCTCGACGCGCCGACCGGCAACCTGCAGGTCTCCACCGACGACGCCCCGTCCTGGTACCACCCCGGCCGCTCGGGGTGTTTGCGGCTGGGCCCCAAGGTGCTGGCGCGGTTCGGCGAACTGCACCCGCGCATCCTCCAGGCATTCGACCTGAAGGGACCGGCGGTGGCGTTCGAGGTTCTGCTGGACGCGGTTCCGATGCCGAAGCGCAAGGGATCGCAGCGCCCGCTGCTGGAGCGCATCCCGTTCCAGGCGTCGGTGCGCGACTTCGCCTTCGTGGTGGACGAGCAGACACCGGCCGACAAGCTGGCGCGGGCGGCAGCCGGGGCCGACAAGGCGCTGATCGACGGGGTCCGGGTGTTCGACGAGTACCGCGGCGCCGGCCTGCCGGAGGGCAGCAAGTCAATCGCCATCGAAGTGACGCTGCAGCCCCGCACCGCGACCCTGACCGAAGAGCAGATCGAAGCGGTCAGCACCAAGATCGTCGCCGCGGTCCAGAAGAACGTCGGCGGCACCCTGCGCGGCTGATCGGGCCGGATGCAGCAGCCCTCGGTCGTTACGGCCAGGGCTGGTGCAGTCCGACCGACAGTTCGTGGAAGTCGGGGTGCTCCGGGTCGATCCGGCCGGTGCGCATCAGCCAGTCGATGACGACCAGGCTGCAGTTGTACTTGAAGGCATCCGAAGTCTCGACGATGCGGGCAACCTCGTCGATGTCCATCAGGGTGAAGCTGTCGACCTCGCCGTCCACCGGCTCGGGCGTGAACCCGGCCGGCACCTGCAGGTCGTATGACCAGAAGGCGTGCCGGCGCAGTCCTTCGGGAACCTCCATGGTGTAGCTGATCATCGACACCGGGACTGCCGTTTCGGCGAGCGA
The DNA here is from genome assembly GCF_040219215.1 of Thalassobaculum sp. Classification (GTDB taxonomy): domain Bacteria; phylum Pseudomonadota; class Alphaproteobacteria; order Thalassobaculales; family Thalassobaculaceae; genus Thalassobaculum_A. The sequence goes on along the minus strand of NZ_JAVJSX010000008.1, from coordinate 97,419 downwards.
CTCCGGTATCCCCGCCTCTTCGGCGCATTCCTTCAGCAGGTTCTGCCGGGGCGTCAGCCCGGCCGGGTGGCCGCCGGCCACCATGTTGTCCAGACGGCCGGGATAGGTCGTCTTGTCCAGCGCGCGCCGGGCGATCCACATCCGGGTGTCCGGCCCGTGGCCGACCAGGCCGTTCAGGTGGAAGCCGAGATTGACGATCCCGAACTGGGTCACCGCCCCGCGGTCCATCTCGAACAGCACCTCGGTGCCGGGCCGCTCCATCACCGCATAGCGCTCACCGCGCAACCGGCCGATCAGGCCGTCCTCCCGGAGCGCCGACAACGCCTCGTCGACAGCGGCGGTACGCTCCTCCGCGGTGCGCAGGTCGGGGTTCAGGTGCACCAGGTCCTCGAACACGTGGAACAGCGGCCCGAAGCGCATCAGCTCCAGCGTCAACGGGCGGCGGATCCAGCCGACCCTGGCCGAGCCCACGCGGAACGGCACGAAGTCGGCAAGGGAGTAGGCGTTGCAGTGGCGGACGTGGTCGAGAAAGGACATGCCTGCTCTATGCCCGAGGCGGCAAGGCACGGCAATCCCCCGCAACCGCAACAACCGTCATCCCGCGCGCGACAACCTGCCGGCACCCGCCGCCTGACGGTCTCCGGGTCAGCCCCCGTCTGGTATGACGACCGGAAAGCGACCGCCCGGAGCTCTATCAGGCGTAACTCTTCTCGCTGGTCAGAACGTTGACCACCGCCACCATCTGCCGGATGGCGTTGGCGATCTGCTCGGCCTTGGAACGATCGACGCCATCGACTTGCAGGTCGATGGTCAACTCGTCCCGCCGTCGGCCGCCGAGATCGGCGTGCCAGCGCAGCGGAATCATCCCGCGCTTGGCGAACAGCTCCAGCACCCGAGGCATGACCGACGGATCGGCGTCTGCCTGGATCGAGAAGCAGGCAACCGGGGATTGGGTTTCAGCGGGAAAGGCGGAAGCGGTAGACGGTGTCAGGCGCTCGGCGCGCATGGGGTATCTCCAACGATGTCGGACGGACGAACAGCACAGTCCCGGCCCTCGACGAGGACCGGGCGGCTAATTCGCCGGCCGATGCGGCCGACCGGCCGCAATTGGAGATCCACTTTCATGGAAAGAAAATTACCCGAGGCGCGACCGCCGGTCAACGACGACCTGAGTCACCCCATCAACCGCGATAGAGCGAGGTTCAGTTGGCTCATCCGGTCGTGGTCGCCGAATGCGGAATCCGGGTGGTAGATGACCGCGAGCCGCCGCCAGCGCCGCTTGATCATGGTTGCGTCCGGCACGGTCGACGGCGGAAACCCCAGGACGAACAGGGCATCGGCCCGGCTGGTGATGCCACGAGCCAGCACCGGCGTGGCGAGGTCCGCCACCAGCTGACGCAGGGTGTCGTTCTCCGTCGCCAGGCCGTCGCGCGCCCGATCGACGGCAGCTTCCGCCTTGCGGTCCGACGCGGTGACCACCGAAAGCTCGGCTTCGCCCTCTGCCATCTGCAGCGCGAGTGCCAGCGCCCGGCGCAGGTCCGTATCGCGGTATCCCGCCGGAAGTCGCATTTGGATCCGTGGCTTGCGCTTGAGCGTTCGGCCCTTGGACGCCCCGGATCGCAACTCGATCGCCTCGCGGTCACCGGGCGCGGGCTCGCCCGGGTCCTGAACCCGACCAAGCTGTTCGGGATCCACCAGCAACAGAACCGCGCGCGCCAGATCGGCCGGGCTGGCGCCTCGGCGCGCCGCCAGACGGGTCACCCGGTCGCGAAATCCGGTCGAACAGGCCACAATGTACGACGTGCCGCGCGTGCTGGCGGGATTGGAGGCGTCAGGCATAATCCTACCACTACTAGACTCAAAACCGCAGAAGCGCGCCACATATGGACAAGTCACCCTGACGGTACTCCCGGCAGCACTCCCGTGCAACCGCGTTCGGAGTTACGCGCCCGCCGGTCCGTTCCGCTCCGTCACCAAGTTCTTAACAATTGGCTGATAAATATGGTTAATGCCGCGTCCGGCAGACACTTTCAACCCGACGGAGCATCAAGCGGAGCCGGCATTTCAGATATGATCAAACTTCATCTATCACGTGATTTCAATGCCTTATAATCCACAGCTTTGGCTCAACATGAGAAACGCGTCGGATCCGAACTGATTTCACCGCCGCATCGCCTGGACCCACAGGCACTTCCGCGCCATCGTGCCCGCAGGACACCCCTCGGAGCCTCCCATGAACGACACCGCCCCGGATTCGGCCGCTGAACGACGGGATCTCGACACCCGAGCGCTGGCCCGCGCCGCCCTTCCCGCCGCCGATTCCGTGCTGGAGGCCGCGCGACGTCAGGTCAGCGCTCGCCTTGCACCCGGAGGCCGGGCCGACGCCGCCGCGCTGGATTCCGAACAGACCATGGCCCACGGATTCGCATGGCTTGCGACGACCGTCGAAGCGCTGCGTCAGACCCTCGCCTGGGCGGATCGATTGGCGGATTCCGGGCGTTTCGGCGACCGCGAGTCCGCCATTCTCGGTGTCGCCTACGGTGAGTATCTGGGCCAGATCGCCGGCGGCATCGCCATGACCCAGACCGAGACCATACGCCCCCACGATCTGGGACTGGAGCCGGCCGACCTCGCGCCGCTGGCCGACGAGCCGTGCCGGCGCCTGATGCGCGAGGGCAACGGCCAGGCGGCCCGGATGGCGCTCGCGGAATCTCTGCACGATGGCCTGGAAAGCGGCGATCCGGACGGCCTCGGCGACCACGGCCTGGACGAGACCATGGCCATGGTCCGCGAGCAGTTCACCCGCTTCGGCGCCGACAAGGTCGAACCGTATGCCCACCGCTGGCATCTGGACGACGAACTGATCCCGATCGAGGTGGTCGAGGCCATGGCCGAACTCGGCACCTTCGGGCTGACGGTCCCGGAAGAGCACGGCGGGCTCGGCATGGGCAAGGAGGCCCTGGTCGTGGTCTCCGAGACCTTGAGCCGCGCCTACATCGGCGTCGGATCGTTGGGCACCCGTTCGGAGATCGCCGCGGAATTGATCCGGCTCGGCGGCACCGACGCCCAGAAGGCGCATTGGCTGCCTCGGATCGCGTCGGGCGAGACCCTGCCGACCGCGGTGTTCACCGAACCGAACACCGGCTCCGACTTGGCCCGGCTACGCACCCGGGCGGTACGCGACGGCGACACCTATAAGGTGCATGGCAACAAGACCTGGATCACCCACGCCGCCCGCACCGACCTGATGACATTGCTGGTGCGGACCGATCCGAACGAGTCCGGCTACCGCGGTCTGTCGATGCTGCTGGCGGAGAAGCCGCGCGGCACCGACACCGAACCATTTCCCGCGCCGGGCATGAGCGGCGGCGAGATCCCGGTGCTGGGGTACCGCGGCATGAAGGAATACGAGATCGCGTTCGACGGCTTCTCCGTTCCGGCTGCATCCCTGCTTGGCGGCGTCGAGGGTCAGGGCTTCAAGCAGTTGATGGCGACCTTTGAGAGTGCGCGGATTCAGACCGCCGCGCGCGCCCTCGGGGTCGGACGCAATGCCCTGGAACTCGGGCTTCGTTACGCCTCCGAAAGAGTGCAGTTTGGCAAGGCAATCCGCCACTTTCCGCGGGTTGCGAACAAGCTGGCGCGCATGGCGGCAGAGCTTGCCGCAGCCCGCGCTCTGACCCTTTACGCAGCCCGCGAGAAAGACAGCGACCGGCGCTGTGACATCGAGGCCGGAATGGCCAAGCTGCTGGCCGCCAGGGTCGCCTGGGCCGCGGCCGACGACGCCCTGCAGATCCACGGCGGCAACGGCTTCGCACTGGAATATCCGATCAGCCGGGTCTTGTGCGACGCCCGGATTCTCAACATCTTCGAGGGAGCCGGCGAGATCCAAGCGGGTGTGATCGCGCGGGGCCTGCTCACCGCTGGGCGCAACTGACCCGTTTGACCCCGAGGCCGATGCCTGACCGAACCGATCCTGTCGAACAACTCATCCGTTCATGGAACGCCAACGCCGTCGCCTGGACCAGGACGGTGCGCAGCGGCGGAATCGCCAGCCGCAAGGCAGCGACCGACGCCGCAATCGTTTCGGCGATCGTCGGTCGGCGGCCGCGCCGCGTGCTCGACATCGGTTGCGGTGAAGGTTGGCTGGTCCGACGCCTCACCCAGGAACCCGGATGCGCCACCGTCGGCCTGGACGGCTGCGCGTCGCTGATCGCCGCCGCACGGGCAAGCGACCCCGGCGGCGACTACCGGGATCTTACCTACGCCGAGTTCATTGCAAACCCGGATGCAGTCGTCGCCGGAGTCGACGTGGCGGTGTTCAACTATGCCCTTCTGGAGAGCCGAGCCGTCGACCTGCTGTCGTCCGCCGCCTCCCGGCTGGCCCCCGGCGGCGTGGTGATCGTCCAGACCCTGCACCCCTGGGCGTCGGCCGGCAGCAGCTACCGCGACGGCTGGCGGACCGAGGACTTCTCCGCATTCGCGAGCTCGGATGAGGCGTGGGCGCCGATGCCCTGGTACTTCCGGACCCTTGAATCCTGGCTGGCTCTAATCCGCGATGCCGGGCTGGCGCTCGAGACCCTGCGCGAACCGGCAGGCGACAACGGCGCCCCACTGTCCCTGCTGATGGTCGCGGCACGGACGGCATAGCCTGCTATCCAGTCCGCGACGATCAGCCACGGCGCAAAGTCGGTTTCGGTATCGCAGTCGCCCGCGCCGGGTCTATATGTTTCAACCATGAACACGCTTTTCACAGTCTTCCTGTTTCTGGCGATGGCCGCGACCGTCGGCGCGCTGTTCTGGGGCCTGATCGCAATGGCCCGCGGCGGCGAGTTTAACGCGAAGTGGTCGAACAAGATGATGCGCTACCGCGTCCTGTTCCAGGCCATCGCGATCGCGGTCTTCGCGGTGCTGCTCGGCCTGACGAAGGGGTGAGCCGTCGATGGTGCGCCTGACCCGGATCTACACGCGCGGCGGCGACCAGGGTCAGACCTCACTCGGCGACGGCACGCGGGTCGCCAAGCATTCGGCGCGGCCTGCCGCCTACGGCACGGTCGACGAGGCGAACGCGGTGATCGGCCTTGCCCGGCTGACCGCTGCCGCCGACGGCGGAGCGGAATGCGACGCCATGCTCGCCCGCATCCAGAACGACCTGTTCGACCTCGGCGCCGATCTGTGCACGCCCGAACAGGCCGACCCGAAATACCCGCCGCTGCGCATCGTGGCGGAACAGGTAACCCGGCTGGAAAGCGAGATCGACGCCATGAACGCCGAACTGGCGCCGCTCAACTCATTCATCCTGCCCGGTGGCAAGCCGGCCGCCGCCCAGCTTCACCTCGCCCGGACGGTTGCCCGGCGGGCCGAGCGCGAGATCACCGCGCTGGCCGAACACGAGACGATCAATCCTTTGGCGGTGCACTACGCGAACCGCCTGTCCGACCATTTGTTCGTGCTGGCCCGCTGGATCAACGACCGCGGCCGGCAGGACGTGCTATGGGTACCGGGAGGCAGCCGATGATGCGCGCCACCGGCACGTCTGGTCATCGCATTGCACGGCAGTTCAGCGGCGTTTCCTTGACATGCCAAGGGGCGCTTTCTAAAGAGCGGGGTCGCCCGGCGGAGATCGGCCGATATCCCCTTATCCGATCGAGGGAACAATGAAGGTACTCGTCCCCGTCAAGCGGGTGATCGACTACAACGTGAAGGTTCGCGTGAAGGCGGACCAGAGCGGTGTCGAACTCGCGAACGTCAAGATGTCGATGAACCCGTTCGACGAGATCGCCGTCGAAGAGGCCATCCGCATGCGCGAAGCCGGCAAGGCCGAGGAGGTCGTCGCGGTCTCCATTGGTCCGCAGCAGGCGCAGGAGACCATCCGCACCGCCCTGGCCATGGGCGCCGACCGCGGCATCCATGTGGTGCACGACGGCGAGCTCGAGCCGCTGGCGGTCGCCAAGATGCTGAAGGCCATCGTCGAGAAGGAACAGCCGGGCATCGTGATCCTCGGCAAGCAGGCAATCGACGACGACTGCAATCAGACCGGCCAGATGCTGTCGGCCCTGCTTGGATGGAGCCAGGCGACATTCGCATCGAAGATCGAGGTCGGCGACGGTGCCCTCACGGTAACCCGTGAAGTCGACGGCGGGCTGGAGACCGTTTCGGTCAAGACCCCGGCGATCGTCACCACCGACCTGCGCCTGAACGAACCGCGCTATGCGTCGCTGCCGAACATCATGAAGGCGAAGAAGAAGCCGATCGATCCGACCACGCCGGCCGATCTGGGTGTGGACCCGGCGCCCCGCCTCACCACGCTGAAGGTCGTCGAGCCGCCGAAGCGCCAGGGCGGCGTGAAGGTCGCCGACGTTGCCGAACTGGTGTCGAAGCTGAAGAACGAAGCGAAGGTGATCTGACATGAGCGCGCTGGTCTTCGCCGAACATGAGAACGGCTCGTTGCGGCCATCCACGCTGAGCGCCGTCACCGCCGCCGCCCAGATGAGCGATCAGGTCGTTCTTCTGGTCGCAGGCAAGGGCTGCGACGCGGCTGCCCAGGCCGCCGCCAAGGTTTCCGGGGTGGCCAAGGTCGTGAAGGTCGACTCCGCCGAATACGAGCACACCCTGGCCGAGAACCTGGCTCCGCTGATCGCCAAGCTGGCGGCCGGGCACAGCCATCTGGTCGCGACCGCAACCACCGTCGGCAAGAACATCATGCCGCGGGTTGCCGCCCTGCTCGACGTGGCGCAGGTCTCCGAGATCATCGAGGTGGTCGACGCCGAGACCTTCGTGCGGCCGATCTACGCCGGCAACGCGATGGCGACCGTGAAGTCGTCGGACGCCATCAAGGTGGTCACCGTCCGCGGCACCAACTTCGAGCCCGCTGCGGCGGAAGGCGGCTCCGCCAGCGTCGAGGACGCCTCGGGTGAGGGCGACAAGGGCCTGTCGAGCTTCGTCGGCCAGGCCCTGTCGAAGTCCGACCGTCCGGAGCTGACCAGCGCCCGGGTGGTGATCTCGGGCGGCCGGGGCATGCAGAACGGCGAGAACTTCAAGATGCTCGACGAGGTCGCCGACAAGCTGAACGCCGCCGTGGGCGCCTCGCGCGCCGCCGTCGACGCCGGCTTCGTGCCGAACGAGTACCAGGTCGGCCAGACCGGCAAGGTCGTGGCACCGGACCTGTACATCGCCGTCGGCATCTCGGGGGCGATCCAGCACCTGGCCGGGATGAAGGACAGCAAGGTCATCGTCGCCATCAACAAGGACGAAGAGGCGCCGATCTTCCAGGTCGCCGACTACGGCCTGGTGGCGGACCTGTTCAAGGCGGTGCCGGAACTGAGCCAGGCGCTCGACAAAGCCTGACGACGTAGGCCTTAGGGACGCGGCGGCGACAACCATCGCCCCGCTCCCGAACAGGAGGGCGACATGCAGCGCATCGGCGTGATCGGTGCCGGGCAGATGGGCAACGGAATCGCCCATGTCTGCGCGGTGGCAGGGCTGGACGTCCGGATGGTGGACGTCTCGGACGATGTGCTGACCCGCTCGCGCGCCCAGATCGAGCACAACCTCAACCGGCAGATTGCCCGCGGCAAGCTGACCGATGCCGAGATGCAGGCGGCGCTGGCCCGGATTACGGCCGGTACCGACTACGCCGCCTTTGGCGATTGCGACCTGGTGATCGAGGCTGCCACCGAGAACGAGGAACTCAAGCGCGAGATCCTCAAGCAGTTGGTCCCGCATCTGAACGCCGACGCGCTGATCGCCACCAACACCTCGTCGATCTCGATCACCCGGCTGGGTGCCGCCACCGACCGGCCCGGCCGGTTCATGGGCATGCACTTCATGAACCCGGTACCGGTGATGCAACTGGTCGAGCTGATCCGGGGCATCCAGACCGAGCAGGCCACTTTCGAAGCGGTGCGCGGCCTCGCCGAGCGTCTCGGCAAGACCATCTCGGTCGCCGAGGACTTTCCGGCCTTCATCGTGAACCGGATCCTGCTGCCGATGATCAACGAGGCGGTCTACACGCTGTACGAGGGCGTCGGTTCGGTCGAGTCGATCGACACGGCGATGAAGCTGGGTGCCAACCACCCGATGGGTCCGCTGGAACTGGCGGATTTCATCGGCCTCGATACCTGCCTGGCGATCATGCACATGCTGTACGACGGTTTGGCCGACAGCAAGTACCGCCCGTGTCCGCTGCTGGTGAAGTACGTCGAGGCCGGCTGGCTCGGCCGCAAGACCGATCGCGGCTTCTACGACTACGGCGGTGAAGTCCCGGTGCCGACGCGCTGATCGCGATCAAACGAAACGACAAGTGCTCGTCGTTATCCTATTTGCAAATTTAAGTAAAATCCGCCAGAGTTCCTGGCCCACTCACCCCTGCTCTCCGCCAGTTCTGTCGGCGCCAAGACATCGGTGGCTGCTGGGTTGCCTCATACGGAGACGGGAAATGGCAATGCGCGCCCTTCTTGGGTCGATGGTCGTAGTGTCAAGCATGGCAATGTCTGCAATGGCCTGGGGACAGGCCAAGCAGGATTTCACCCTGGTGAACAAGACCGGCTACGCACTGAGCGAAGTCTATGTCGCGCCGAGCAAATCGGACGACTGGGAAAATGACATTCTGGGTCGCGACCTCATGCCGGACGGGGAAGCCTTCGACATCTCCTTCGACCGCTCCGACAAGAGCTGCTTCTGGGACCTGAAGGTCATCTACCACGACGATAGCTCCAGCGCCGTCTGGTACGGCATCGACCTGTGCACCGTGTCGAAGATCACCATCCGGTACAACCGTTCGACCGACACGACATCGGCGTCCTTCGACTGACCGTCATCGGCAACAGCGGTCGGTGCGGCATCCGCTCTATTGCGGTGCTGCGCCGATCAGCCCGACGTTGCCGTGCAGGTGCAGCACCTGCGATGCCATCCCCAAGCCGCTGAACCAGTCGCGATAGTCGTCCAGCCGAGCCGGGCGGTTTGTGTCCGACAGATCCGCCTCGTAGGCCGCGAAGCTGTCGGCCGTGCGCATCGCCGCACCGTGTACCCGCTCGATCCGCCGCCAGATCGCCTGCTGGGCCGGGAACAGTGCTGGCTGGTCGAGCCGGATGCGGTCGTAGATCAGGATCAAGCCGTCATCGCTCAGCCGGTCGCGCGCCCAGCTCAGCGTGGCCCGCTTCTGGGCGTCGGTCAGATCGTGGAACGTCAGGACGCTGACCACGAACCGGAACCGCCGACCCGGAATCTGGATTGCCGCCGGCTCCGTCAGATCGCCCTCGGCGAACGTTACCCGTTCACCGAACCGCTCGCGCGCCTCGTCCAGCGCCGATCCCTTCCGGTCGACCCCGGTCAATACGAGATCGTCGCGCCGAGCTACCAGCAGATGCTCCAGGTAGCCGGTGCCGCAACCCAGATCGAGGACCGCGTCGCCGGGGTTGGCGAGGTCCGCAACGATCTGAACCAGAACGTCCAACTGCTCGCCGCGGGTCGGATGGCCGCCGATCGGGTCTTTCACGCAATGCTCTCCGGGGTCGGTGAAACCCATCGTGATCGATGGGAGGGATGCTTTTTCCTTGCCTTTAGATAAATTTTTAGATAAATCCAAAAGCCTTCACATAGTCCTTCAGAATGAGGGAACGATAATGACCAGAATGGTAACGGACAAAGCACTTGCCTTGTTGACACAATCGGTCTCCGACATCGTCGGTGACGAGACCCGGATTGCGAGCGCCCTTTCGCGCGCGATTCACACTGGAAGCCCCATGGATCTCGTCATGGCTCAGGCTTCCTTTGACGATCTGGACGCGACGATCCGCCGACAGATCCAGGGATACGCTGTGCGGCTGGCTTCCGGAACGATGCACTGACCGGACCGGCCGCCGGAACTGCCGCAGCGGAATATCATTTCGCAGCGTCGGCATTTCCCTCGGCCGGATACCGCTCCGGCCGAGGGAGCCTTCGCGGCCGGGGAACGCGTGCGAGACCGTCACCGCCCGGCTTTCAGATCCGCGTAGCAGCGCTCCGCCCCCGGATGCAGCGGGATGTCGACTCCGTCGAGCGCAGTGGCAACCTGGATCATCTTGCCGGTCGGGTGGCCCCCGTCGAGCAGAACCCGGGTCGCGTCATTCCATAGCGCCCGGCAGATCGCGTAGACCCGCTCCTCGGGCACATCTTCGGCCACGACCCATTGCGCGCCGACACCGATGGTCGGAATGGCCGGGGCGTCCCGCCGGTAGGTGCCCGCCGGAATCGGTGACCGGGCAATGAACGGATGCTTCGCCAGAATCGAGTCGACCGCGTCACCGTCGATCGGGACCAGTTCGGCGACCCGTTGGGCGAGCATGTCCGCCACGACGTTCGTCGGCACGCCCGCAACGATGATGAACGCGTCCAGTTCCCCGCGCTGCATCAGGGACGATGCGGGCCCCGGCTTCAGATACTCGACCACCAGATCAGCCTCGCTGAGCTCGAAGGCGCCGAGCAGCAGGCGATTCATCAGCAGGGTCCCCGACCCCGGTTCGTCCAGCGAGACCCGCTTGCCGACCAGATCGCGAACGCCGGTGATGCCGAGCCCCTTCCGAGCCACCAACTGCATGCGTTCGGCGTAGAGGTTGGCGATCACTCGGAGTTTGCGCATCGGTTCGCGGCCGGCAAAGGCACCCTCGCCGAAATAGGCGTCGTGCACCACGTCCGCCTGGGCGAAACCGGACTCGATGTCACCCTTCTGGATGGCGTCGACGTTGGCGACCGAACCGTGAGACGACACGGCCGCCGCGATCAGGTTCGGCACGCCGCAGCTTCCACCCTCGCTGCAGGGGCGAGATCCGACCGGACTGGAGATGGCGTTCCCGATGATTGCTCCGATCGGGTAGTAGGTGCCGTTCACCCCGCCGGTGGCGATCCGAAAGAATGCCAGTTCCGGGTCCTGTGCCGCAGCCGACCCGCCAAGCCAGGGTCCGAACGCGACCGACAACCCCAGGGCCAGAACCCGACCCAATGCTCCGATCCGGTCGACCGCTGCCATCAGGTTTCCTCCGGCTGGTTCAGGTAGTGCAGGATCAGCGCCTTGGCGCTCGGCGAGTCCCATTCGGCATCACCGAGCATCTTCCCGATGATCCGGCCCTCGCTGTCCAGCAGGATCGATGTCGGCAACCCGGCGGCACCCAGCGCCCGCGCCAGTTCGGATTTCGGATCGGCGGCCGTCCGAAGGTTGGTCACCCCCACCCGCTTCAGGAACGGGGCCGCGACTTCAAGGCCCTTTCGGTCAACCGATACCAGCACAACCCGGAACCGGTCGCTGCCGAGCGCGGCCTGCAGCCGGTCGAGCGACGGCAGTTCCTTCACGCAGGGCGCGCACCAAGTCGCCCAGACGTTCAGCAGAACCAGCGACCCACGGTATGCGTCGAGCTTGATGGGGCGGCCGTCCGGGTCTAGGAAAGCGGTGCTCGGGGCGGGCACACGCTCGGGAAGAGGATCATAGGCACCGTACCCGCCGGACAGGGGGGGCGGCCCGCCGGTCGCTCCGACCGCAACCACCGCACCGGCCAGCACCGCCGCGACCGCCCCGGACAGAATGCCGAGGCGCCACGGAAATCGAGTTTTCTGCGAACCGGGACCCGTCATGACCGATCACACTCCCGCCCCAGTCGAAACCGAGAGCCGGACGAACGCACTCTGGGGCGGTCGCTTCGCGTCCGGGCCCGCCGAGGTCATGGAACGGATCAATCCATCCATCGACTTCGACCGACGACTGTGGCGGGAAGACATCCTCGGGTCGAAGGCGCATGCCGAGATGCTGGTGGCTCAGGGAATCATCTCAGCCGAGGACGGCGCCGCCATTGCTCATGGTCTAGATGACATTTGGGGCGAAATCGAGTCCGGCCAGTTCAAATTCTCGCGCGCGCTCGAGGACATCCACATGAATGTGGAGTCGCGGCTGCGCGAACTCATCAACGAGCCGGCGGGTCGCCTGCATACCGGGCGGTCGCGCAACGATCAGGTCGCGCTCGACATGAAGCTCTGGGCGCGCGGCGCGATCGACGATCTTGAGGTCGAGTTGAAAGCCCTGCAGGCCGCGCTGATCGGCCAGGCCGAGCAGCACACCGACACCGTGATGCCGGGTTTCACCCACCTGCAGGTCGCCCAGCCGGTGACCTTCGGCCACCACCTTCTGGCCTACACCGAGATGTTCGGCCGCGACCGCAGCAGGCTGGCCGACGCCCGCAAGCGGTTGAACGAGAGCCCCTTGGGTGCGGCGGCCCTGGCCGGCACACCCTATCCGATCGACCGGCACCGCACCGCCTCCGCCCTCGGCTTCGACCGGCCGGCGGCGAACTCATTGGACGCGGTGTCGGACCGGGACTTTGCGCTTGAGCTGGCAGCCGCCGCAGGGATCTGCGCCACCCACCTCTCGCGCCTGGCTGAGGAGCTGGTGCTGTGGACCACCCAGCAGTTCCGGTTCGTGCGGCTGTCCGACGCGTTCTCCACCGGCAGCTCGATCATGCCGCAGAAGCGCAACGCCGACGCCGCTGAGCTGGTGCGCGGCAAGGCCGGCCGCGTGCTCGGCGCGTTCACCGCGCTCGCCGTGGTGATGAAGGGCCTGCCGTTGGCGTACGGCAAGGACATGCAGGAGGACAAGGAGCCACTGTTCGATGCGGTCGACACGCTCGGGCTGTGCATCGCCGCGACCGCCGGCATGATCGCCGACATGCAGGCCAACCCGGCCGCCATGCGGCAGGCGGTCGAGGCTGGATTCCCGACCGCGACCGACCTGGCCGACTGGCTGGTTCGCGAGGCGGGCGTACCGTTCCGCGACGCCCACCACGTCAGCGGCAGTCTGGTCAAGCAGGCCGAGACCCGTGGCTGCGGCCTCGCCGACCTGCCGCTGGACGTCATGAAGGCGGCCCATCCGGCGCTTGACGAACGGATCTACGCCGTGGTCTCGGTGGAAGCCTCGGTGAACGCCCGCACCAGTTTCGGCGGCACGGCGCCGGTCCGGGTCCGCGAACAGGTCGCAGCCGCCCGGCAGCGCTTCCTGGACGGAGACGGATCATGAGCCGGCGTTACCATCTGGTCGTGCTGTTCGCGGTTCTGGCGGCCCTGGCGCTGGCCGGGCCGATCGCCTGCGGCAAGCGCGGCAAGCTGGAGGCGCCGGAAGGCAAACCGTCGACCTGGCCGCGCACCTACCCGACCTCCTGACAACACCTTACGGATCCAGGTATCGCCATGCAGGGCTTCGAGACCCGCGACGGAGCACTCGCCGTCGAGAACGTACCGCTCGCCACGATAGCCGAGCAGGTCGGCACGCCAGCCTATGTCTATTCGGCCGGCGCCATCCGTGCCCGCTACCAGGCGCTGGCCACCGCCCTCGACCCGCTCGGCATTGCGATCCACTACGCGGTGAAGGCCAACAGCAACCAGGCGATCATCACGCTGCTGCGCGGCCTGGGAGCCGGAGCGGACGTGGTGTCGGGCGGCGAACTGGCCAGGGCGCTGGCCGCCGGGATCCCGGCCGACCGGATCGTGTTCGCCGGCGTCGGCAAGACCCGTGACGAGATGGCCGCGGCCCTCGATGCCGGCATTCACCTGTTCAACATCGAGTCGGAGCCGGAGCTGGAGACGCTGGCGGAGGTCGCCCGCTCGAAGGGGACGACCGCTCGGGTCGGCCTGCGGGTCAATCCGAACGTCGACGCCAAGACCCACGCCAAGATCACCACCGGCAAGGCCGAGAACAAATTCGGTGTGCCGATCGAGCGGGCGCCGGCGTTCTTCGCCCGGGCCGGCGAGCTGGGCGGCGTGGAGGCGGTCGGCCTGTCGGTGCACATCGGCTCGCAGATCCTCGACCTCGAACCGTACCGTCAAACCTATGTGCGGGTGCGCGAGATGGCGCTGACCCTGCGCACCCAAGGCTACGGCCTGCGCAATTTGGACCTGGGCGGCGGTCTGGGCATCGGCTATCGCGGCGAGGACGGCCCGGACCCGCAGGGCCTCGCCGCCATCATCAAGGAGCAGCTCGGCGACCTCGACTTCGAGCTGGCGGTCGAGCCCGGCCGCTGGCTGGTCGGTGCCGCCGGCGTGCTGCTGGCCCGGGTGATCCTGGTCAAGCAGGGCGAGACCAAGCGTCACGTGGTGGTCGATGCCGCCATGAACGACTTGATCCGGCCGACCCTGTACGAAGGCTTCCACCGCATCGAGCCGGTCGTCGGACGCGACCGCGCCGACGCCGGGATGGCCGACATCGTCGGGCCGATCTGCGAGTCCGGCGACTATTTGGCCAAGGACCGGCCGCTGCCGGCGGTCACGGCCGGCGAGCTGCTGGTGGTTCGCGACGCCGGCGCCTATGGGGCCGTCATGTCGTCGACCTACAACGCCCGGCCGCTGGCGCCCGAGGTGCTGGTCGACGGCGACCGCTGGACCGTGATCCGGCCGCGCCAGAGCGTCGACGCGCTGATCGCGCTCGACAGGGTTCCCGAGTGGCTTGCCGACTGAAGGCGGCGGCTGGCGGCCTGTTCCGGCAGCAGCGCGGCACTTGACGATCACGGGGCGCGACCCGACACTTAGGCAATCGACCGCTCGACGTCGCCGATGGAGGGGGCTGTATCGGATGGCGTTGGTCGCCCACCGCTGATGCGGAGGTTTGCCGTGCGCCGCACCGAGGCCCCGTCCGACAGGACGCCGTATCCGAGCGTCGCCCGCAAGCTGACGCTTGCCCGGGCGATCGTCGATTGGGAGCGGCTTTGGCCTTCGCTGTGGCCGGCGCTCATGATGCTGGCGGTCTTCTTCGGCATCGCCCTGCTCGGCCTGCCCAGCGCGATTGGTGCGCTGACCGGCGGCTGGGGCCAGTTGGCGCTTCTGGTCGGGTTCGCGGCACTGTTCCTGTGGATCGTACGCCGGGGTGTGGTGGCGTGGCAGCCCGCGAACGAAACCGATGCCGCACGTCGGCTCGAGTTTGACAGCTCCCTGGCGCACCGCCCGGTCTCCAGCCTCGCCGACCGTCCGGCCGGCGCCGACCGGGATCTGGTGGCGCAAGCCCTGTGGACAGCCCACCGCCGGCGCCAGGAAGACAGCCTTGCGAACCTGCGAGTCGCGGCCCCCGAGCCCACCATGACCCGCCTGGACCGGTTCGGGACGCGTTCGCTTGCCGGCATGGTCCTGATCGCCGGCATCGCGGTCGCTGCCCCGGATCCGCTCGGCCGGATGGCCGAGGCCTTCGACGTGACCCTGACCCCCCTGGCGGAGACGCCGGCTCCGACTTTCGACGTCTGGATCAACCCGCCGGCCTATACCGGCCGGCCGCCGATGATGCTGGCCCGAGCCGGCCAGCCCGTCACAAGCGGAGCCGGCAAGCCGAACGGCCATGATCCGCGGAGCCCCGCCAACAGCCCGAAGCGGCTGGCCGTACCGACCGGCTCGGTTCTGCTGGCCAAGGTCAACGGCGGTACCGGCGCCCCGTTGCTGGCGTTCGCGACCCGCGACGGCGAGAACGTCAAGCCGTTCGAGAAGGTCGCCGAGCAGGCCCATCAGATCGAGACCCCGATCACCGAGGGGACGGCCCTGTCGATCCGCCAGAACCGCGCCGAACTGGCGGCCTGGACCATCACGGTCCTGCCCGACCTGCAACCGACCGTCGCCTTTGCCGAACCACCGCAGGCAACCGAGCGCGCAGCGTTGATGGTCCACTACGCCGCGTCGGACGACTACGGACTGGCCGGGGTCGAGGCCCGGATCCGGTTGCTGGACCCGGACGGCAAGCCGACCTCGGACGATCCGATCATGTTGCCCATGGCGCTGCCCGGCAACGGCCTGGAAGCGGCGGATGCCAAGGACTATCACGACCTCACGCCGCATCCCTGGGCGGGCCAGACCGTGGACATCACCCTGGTGGCGCGCGACGAGGCCGGCCAGGAAGGCGTCAGCGAACCGGCCCGCATGATCCTTCCGGAACGGCAGTTCCAGCACCCGGTTGCCAGGGCAATCATCGAACAGCGCAAGCGGCTGCTGACGGAGCCGCATGAGAAGACCGACATCGCCGAGGTGCTGATGTCGCTGGCGGCGCGGCCGCAGCACTACTACGACGACATCGTCACCTTCCTGTCGCTGCGGGTCGCCGCCGGCCGTCTGGTGATCAGCGACACCTCGCCGGCGTTGATCGCCAACGTCCAGTCGCTGCTGTGGGACACCGCGCTTCGGGTCGAGGACGGCGAGATGTCGCTGGCCGCCCGGGAACTGCGCGAGCTTGAGCGCCGGCTGATGGAGATGCTGGCCCAGGACAACCCCGACCAGCAGGCGCTCGAGCAGCTGATGGAGGAGCTCAAGCAGGCCATCGACAAATACCTGAAGGCGATGATGGAGCAGATGCAGCAGCAGCTCCAGCAGGGTGATCCGCAGCAGGCCCAGGACATCGATCCGCGCCAGATGATCGAGCGCAAGGATCTGATGGACATGGTCGACCGCGCCCGCGAGCTGATGAAGTCCGGCGCCAAGGACGCCGCCCGCCAGCTGCTCTCGCAGCTCCGCGAGATGATGGAGAACCTGCGCGCCGGCCGGCCGCAGCCAATGTCGCCCGAGCAGCAGGCCGTCCAGGAGATGATGCGTCAGCTTCAGGAACTGGCCGAACAGCAGCAGCGCCTGATGGACGACACCTACAAGGCGCACCAGGAAGGCTTCCAGCGCGAGGGCCGTGACCAGCAGATGGGCCAGATGCCCGGTCAACCGCGCGAGCACCGGCCCGGTCAACGCTCCGGACAGCAGGGCCAGGCCGGCGACGGCACCCCTCAGGGCGCCGACCGCAGCGGCCGGCAGAGCCGGCCCGACCAGGGACAGATGACGCCCGAGGCGCTGGCGCAGATGCAGGAACGGCTGCGCCGCCAGCTCGGCGAGTTCATGCGCAAGCTCGGCGAAGGCCTGGGACAGATCCCACAGCCGTTCGGCGAGGCCGAGCGGGCGATGAAGGACGCCACGGACGCGCTTGGCCGTGCCCAGCCCGGTGACGCCGTCGGACCGCAGGGCGACGCGGTGGAACGCCTGCAGGACGGCGCCCAGGCGCTGGCCGAGACGATGCGGCAGAACCAGCAGGCCAACGGCGGCGCGGCTCCCGACCCGAACGTCCAGGGTCTCAACCACGACGACCAGCGCCGCGATCCGCTGCGCGACCGGCCGAACAGCCAGGGTTACGCCAACGACAACGGTGGGATCGAGATCCCCGGCGAAAGCGACCTGCTGCGCGCCCGGCGGATCTTCGACGAGTTGCGTCGCCGCTCCGGCGACCGCCAGCGCCCGGAAACCGAGCTCAACTACATCGAGCGGCTGCTGAAGCGCTTCTGATCAGGCACTGGCGAACCCGCCTAATACCCGACGCCCACCTCCGGCCGTTCGTGGGTGAAGGTGACGTTGACCCGGCTGGCGTCGCTGGATCCGCCGGCGAACTCCGACTGGAACCGCCCGACGTCGCCCGGCAGCAACTGCGGGGTGGTGGCGGTGAACAGCCAGGACTGCAGGGTGTCGCCACGCGCATCCAGCACCGTGCCGCGCAGGGCCGGCAGGCTGCGCATCTGTTCGGTCGGGTTGCTGATCTCGCCGGAGACCACCAGCAGCAGCACGCTGCCTTCCTGGCGGCGCTGGACATAGACGTTCTGCAGGACCAGCCCCTCGCCCGGCACGTCCACATGCATGCCGATCGTGTCGTAGAGCAGGGCGCTGGCCGGCCACGCCTCGACCAGCGACGTCCGGGCCGCCACCAGTATCCCCGGAATCGCGAACGCCGCCGCGGTCAGAACCAGTAGTGCCACGGGCAACCGGCGTTTCGGGGGAGGCGTCGAACGGGCACCGCGGAATCGGGACACCCCGCCGAGCGGAGGCGGGTCCATCCCTCCCTCGTCGTCATCGGTCGGCGGCCGCAGGTCGTCCCTGTCGAACTCCTCGTCGCCCTCCGAAGCCTCCTCCTCGGGGAGTTCGTCCTCCGGTTCCGGCTCCGGCATGGGCTTAGGCTTGGGTTTCGGTTTGGCCTTCGCCTTGCCCTTTGCTTTGGCCTTCGGCTTCCCGGCTCCCTCCTCCGCCGGCGCCTTGGCCGGCTTAGGGGGAGGCGGTGCCTGCATCCACTGATGCGAGCAACTGCCGCAGCGCAGCTTGCGCCCGGTCGTTCCCAGGGCCTTGTCCGGAACCTTGAATTTCGCTTCGCACTCCGGGCAGGTAACCCGCATTCGCCGCCTCATCATCCAATCCGCGGCGCGGAGTATAACGCGCCCGCCGGGCCCCGCCACGATCGCGTCGCGACCTGGGTCCGCAAACCGGCTCCCGTGCTCGGCGACCATGTCTTTCTTTCGCCACGGCGTTCGTCCAAGATCCGGCCGTGCCGAGAATGAGCGAGGGGCGAGTAGCCAGGTGGTCCGGTTCGAAAACGTGTTCATGCGCTACGACGGCGGGCCCGTCATCCTGCGCGATGTGTCGTTCGAACTGGAACCCGGCAGCTTTCACTTCCTGACCGGCGGCAGCGGCGCCGGCAAGTCGACCCTGCTGCGCCTGATGTACCTCGGCGCCCGCCCGGTGTCCGGCAACATCCGCCTGTTCGACCGCGACATCTCCGGAATTCGCCGGGCCGAGCGGCCGGCAATGCGACGCCGGGTCGGAGTGGTGTTCCAGGATTTCCGGCTGATCCCCCACCTGTCCGCGTTGGACAATGTGGCGCTGCCGCTGCGCATTGCCGGAACCCGCGAGTCGCTGATCCGCGAGCATGTGCCGGAACTGCTGGCCTGGGTCGGGTTGAGCGGTCATCTGGACGCGCTGCCCGCCACCCTGTCCGGCGGCCAGCAGCAGCGGATCGCGATCGCCCGCGCGGTGATCGGCCGGCCGAACCTGCTGCTGGCCGACGAGCCGACCGGCAACGTCGACGATCGTATTGCGATCCGGCTGCTCTATCTGTTTGAAGAGTTGAACAAAATGGGTACCACCGTACTGATCGCCACCCACAATGAGTCGCTGGTGAAACGTTTCGACCATCCGCGCCTGCATCTCGAGGGCGCACGGCTGTCCCGGGTGCAGATGCCCGGCGGCGCCTCCGCCAAGCCGGGCAACGCGGCCGCGCGCCCGGCCTGACCATGTGGGGCCGCAACGATCTCGCCCTGGCGCGCGACCCGTCGACCCGGTTCCTGCCGGGCCTGCTGGCTGTCCTGGTCTACCTGGCGGCGCTGGCGGCAGTCGGCGGATTGACGGCGCAGGGCTTCGTTTCCGACTGGGACCGCCGGCTGGCCGGATCGCTCACCATCCAGATCCCGCCCACCCTGAACACCGGGGACGACGCGTCCCGTGCAGCCTCGGCCGAGCGTCGCGACGCGGTCATGCGGCTGCTGAAGGTGACACCGGGCATCGCCGACGCGCGGCCGATCTCCGAAGCCGATTCGGCCGCGTTGCTCGAACCCTGGCTGGGACCGGAACTGGTCCGCACGCTGCCGTTGCCGCTCCTGGTGGACGTCCGGCTTGCGCAAAGCCAGCCGCTGGACCGCGAGTCCCTCGCCGAGCGCCTGGAGAACGCGGCGCCGGGCACCACCCTCGACGACCATGCTCGGTGGCTGGCCGACGCCCAGGCCCTGGCGCGTTCGGTCGCCGTCACCGGGCTGGTGGTGATCGTGCTGGTGTCGCTGGCAGCCATTCTCGCCGTGGTGTTCGCCGTGCGCACCGGGCTTGGCGTTCACCGCAACGAAATCGAGGTTCTGCACCTGATCGGGGCGCCGGACCGCTTCATCGCCCGGCAGTTCCAGCGCCACACCGGCCGGCTGGCCGCGGTCGGCGGCGTGATCGGGGCCATACTGGCGATCGTCACCGTGATCGCCCTGCGCTGGACGGCAACCGATGCCGCCGCGGTGACCGGCCCGGCCGGTCTCGCGACCTTGATCGCCTCGATCGACTTCGGCCTCCGCGACTGGCTGGCGGTGATCGCGCTTCCGATCGCAGCCACGGCGATCGCCACCCTGACCGCTCGGGCGTCCGTGATGCTGTCGCTCGCCCGCCTGCCCTGAACCATGGCCCGCCGTCGCTACCGGTTCCGTCGCGAACCCGACCGATCAGGATACGGCATCGGATTGCTGATCATGGTCGTGGCCCTGTCGCTGGCCACCGCCTGGGTAATCGGGCTGGTGCGCTACGCCGGCCGAATCCCCGTCCAGCCGGTTCTGGTCGAGCCGGCGGCCGCGGTCGTCGTGCTGACCGGCGGCAGCAAACGCATGGATGCCGGCGTGGCTCTGCTGTCGAACGGCACCGCGCCGGTGCTGTTCGTCTCCGGCGTTGACCATCGGGTCGATCCCGCGCGCATCCGCGACTTGGTTCCGGATGCCGGCGACAGTCTCGATCAGGCGGTCATCGACTGCTGCGTCGTCCTGGGCTACGGCGCGTCGGACACCCTCGGCAACGCCCGCGAGACCGCGTTGTGGGCACGCGCGACCGAACGGAAATCCCTGATCCTGGTCACCTCGAACTACCACATGCCGCGCGCCCGGCTGGAGTTCACACACGCCCTGCCGGAGGTACGGCTGATTCCCTACCCAGTCATCCCGCCCGACGTCCGGATGGATGCCTGGTGGCGCTGGCCCGGGACACTGGGCCTGGTCGCCGGCGAATGGACCAAGTACGTCTTCGCCCGGGTCCGGATCGGGCTCGCCGACCTGGTTTCATCGGCCACGATGCCGCCCTCCGGAACGGATCAGGAACAAAAAAATTGATCCGACGGCCCCCGGATCTTATCTTATAAGGCCGCTCTTTTACCGTTTGGGTGTGTGATGCAGGATCCGGCGCCGATCAGCCGACAGATCTGGGACATGAAGTATCGGCTGCGGGTCGGGGGCGAGCCGGTCGAGGCATCGCCCCAGGACAGCTGGCGCCGGGTGGCGACGGCGTTGGCCGAGGCGGAGGCCCCGAATGACCGGGCGCGCTGGGCCGAGCGGTTCTACGAGGCGATGGAGGGCTACCGTTTCCTGCCGGCCGGCCGGATCCTGGCCGGCGCGGGCACCGGGCGGTCCGTCACCCTGTTCAACTGCTTCGTCATGGGCACGGTCCCGGATTCCATGGGCGGGATCTTCGAGTCGCTCAAGGAAGCCGCCCTGACCATGCAGCAGGGTGGCGGCATCGGCTACGACTTCTCGACCATCCGGCCGCGCGGCGCGCCGGTGAAGGGCGTCGGCGCCGACGCGTCCGGCCCGCTGTCGTTCATGGACGTCTGGGACGCCATGTGCCGCACCATCATGAGCGCCGGGTCCCGCCGCGGCGCCATGATGGCGACCTTGCGCTGCGACCACCCGGACATTGAAGGCTTCGTCGAGGCCAAGCGCGACCCGTCGCGCCTGCGCATGTTCAACCTCTCGGTCCTGATCACCGATCCGTTCATGGAGGCGGTGAAGGCCGATGGCGACTGGGACCTGGTGTTCGAGGGCACGACCTACCGCACCGTGAAAGCCCGCGCGTTGTGGGACCGGATCATGCAGACCACCTACGACGTGGCCGAGCCGGGCGTGATCTTCATCGACCGGATCAACCGTCGCAACAACCTGCACTATTGCGAAACCATCAGCGCCACCAACCCCTGCGGCGAGCAGCCGCTGCCGCCGTACGGTGCCTGCCTGCTCGGCTCGATCAACCTGGCAACCCTGATCGCCCGCCCCTTCGAGGCGGACGCCGCCCTTGACGAGGCGGCACTGGCCGAGATCGTGCCGCTGGCCGTGCGCATGATGGACAATGTGGTGGACGTCTCGCGCTTCCCACTGGACGCGCAGGCCGCCGAAGCCCGGGCCAAGCGCCGGATCGGGCTCGGCGTGACCGGCCTGGCCGACGCGCTGATCTTCTGCGGGCTGCGCTACGGCTCGCCGGAGGCGGTCGCGGTCACCGAGCGTTGGATGGCCCTGCTACGCCGCCACGCCTACCAGGCGTCGATCGACATCGCCCGCGAGAAAGGTCCATTCCCATTGTTCGACGCCGAGCCCTACCTGGCCGGCGAGTCGATCCGGGAACTGGACGAGGATCTTCGCGAGGCCATTGCCGAGCACGGCATCCGCAACGCACTGGTCACCTCGATCGCGCCGACCGGCACCATCTCGCTGTTCGCCGACAATGTCTCCTCGGGTCTGGAGCCGGTGTTCAGCTTCACCTACGACCGGACCGTTCTGATGCCGGACGGCAGCAGGAAGACCGAGGAAGTCAGCGACCTCGCCTATCGCCTGTACCGCGAGTTGAAGGGTCCGGACGCACCGTTGACCGATGCCTTCGTGCACGCCCAGAGCCTGGCGCCGAGTGATCATGTCGTGATGCAGGCGGCCGTCCAGAAGTATGTCGACAGTTCGATCTCCAAGACCATCAACTGTCCCGAGGACATCGCCTTCGAGGCGTTCAAGGATGTCTACCGGCAGGCCTATGAGTCCGGATGCAAAGGCTGCACGACCTACCGGCCGAACGACGTGACCGGTGCGGTGCTGGCCACCCGCCGCAAAGAGCCGGAGCGGGCCGCTGCCGAGCCCGCGGGTCCGGCGGAGACCGCGACCATCCTCGCCGACGGTCGCGCCGTGGTGCATCTCACCCAGCCGCTCGACCGTCCGGCCTCGCTGCCGGGCGAGACCTACAAGATCAAGTGGGCGGACAGCGACCACGCGATCTACATCACTGTGAACGACATCCTGCAGGACGGCCGGCGCCGGCCGTTCGAGGTATTCATCAACTCCAAGAACATGGAGCATTTCGCCTGGACGGTGGCTTTGACCAGGATGATCAGCGCGGTGTTCCGCCGCGGCGGCGACGTGTCGTTCGTGGTCGACGAGTTGAAGGCGGTGTTCGACCCGCGCGGCGGCCAGTGGCTGAAGGGCAAGTACGTGCCGTCGCTGCTGGCGGCGATCGGCGAGGTGATCGAGACTCACATGATCGAGATCGGCTTCCTGAAGCGCCGGGGCGCCGTGCCGGCCGGCCACGAACCGGAGGCGCAGCGCGAAGTCGTCAATCTCGGCACCACCCCGGGCCAGTGCCCGAGCTGCGGATCCGTGGCGCTGGTTCATCAGGAAGGCTGCGCGCTGTGCACCGCCTGCGGTTATTCGAAGTGCGGCTAGGCAGCAGCGGCGGCCTAGCCTGAAAGATCGTGCAGACCGCCGGAGCGTGAGACGGCGGCGGCTCCGAAGTAGAGCACGCCGATCGTGAACTCAGGCGTGTCGGCGTCACGCGCCAGCGGGCAATGCACGCTGTCGTACCGACGCCAGGTCTTGTCCGCCGCCCAGATCACCTGGCCGGATCGGTGCACCGGCCCCTGGACGATGATCGGTCGCCTGAAGGTGTCGACCACCTTCGCCCGGCCTTCGCCGTACTCGCACTCCGACACGCACTTGCCGGTATAGTCCCGGTCCAGGAACTCGGTGATCCGGGTGCCGATCATCCGGTAGCGGAAGTCCCGCCCCCCGTCGATGACATCCATGATGATCACGTGCCCGAACCAGGGCATCAATTCGTCGATCTCGAAGTCCGAGCGGCTGGGCAGACCACCGCTCCGGCGCTTGGCATTCCACATGCCGCTGAACTGCCGGACCAGCGGATGGCTGGACTGCTGAACGATGTCGAGTCCGGTCGAGTCCTGGCTCACGCGCGTGGATATCTCCCGCAGGTCTTCCACCGAAGAGTACCGCGACGGTTCGAACGCCGTCAGGCACGCCACCTTCGTATTCTATCACAGGGCAAGGGGCCGTGCGTCAGCCTCTTGCTCGCGGCCCGGGTCCCCGGCATGCTCGGCATCCGGTATCACTGCTTGCGTGCTTGATGCGCGATTCCTGGCTCCGTTTCTGGGACCGTCCGCACGCGATCTACGCGAACGACCGCCATCGGCAGGTCCACTACGTCCGCATTGCCGACGACATCCTGTCCATCCTGCCAAGCCGCGCCGGGCTGCGGATTCTGGACTTCGGCTGCGGCGAGGCGCGCGAGGCCGCCCGCGTCGCTGCCCGGACCGAGCGGTTGTTCCTCTACGACGCGGCGCCGAGCGTCCGAGCCCGACTCTTCGAGACGTTCCGCGATACGCCGAAGCTTACGGTGCTGGACGACGAGGGGTTGGCCGGCGTTCCCCGCCACTCGATCGACGTCGTCACGGTATCGTCGGTCATCCAATACATTGATCGCGACCTCCTGCCCGCGATCCTGCTCGACCTCCGGCGCCTGCTGGCTGACGACGGCATGCTGGTGATCGCCGACGTGATCCCGCCGGAGGCCGGCTTGGTCGCCGACGTAACGGCGCTGCTGAGCACCGGTGCTCGTCACGGGTTCCTGCTGGCAGCCATCGGCAGCCTCGGCGCAACGCTGTTCTCCGACTACCGGCGGATCCGCCGGCAGATCGGGCTGTCAGCCTACGGCGACAGCGAGTTCGTGGGGTTGCTCGCGAGCGCCGGGTTCGCCGCGACCCGCCTCGATCGGAACTTCGGCTTCAATCCCCGGCGACGCACCTATGTGGCGCGGCCCAGGCTGCCTTCAATCGGAGCCGCGGCGCAGATACCAGAAAAGGGCGACCACCACAGTGCCAGCGCCGACCAGGGTCGACCCTGACAGCCCTTCGCCCAGGAGCAGCAGGGCCCAGACGGGTGCCAAAGGCACCTCCATCGCCCCGAGCAAAGCCGCTTCCGATGCCGGAATGAGCCGGGTGCCTTCGGTCAACAGTACAACGGCCGCGGCATGCAGCAGGCCGAACGCTACCATGATTGCGATTTCAGACGACGGGATCGCCAGCGGATCGGTACCGCCGAACATCGCTCCGACCATCAGCCCGACAATCAACAAAAGCGCTGATGAAACCGCCGCGGCCAGTACCATTGGCGCCCCCGGATAGCGGCGGATCATCACCATCATGACCGCCATTCCCAAGGTCATCAGGATCGCGAGCCCGTCGCCGGTCAAACTGGCCGGCCCGCCTCCGGTCGAACCACTGACCATCACCACGACGCCGGTCAACGCGGCGGTGCTGGCGATCACCACGGCCCTGCTGGTCTGCTCGCGCAACCACAGCCACGCGACGCCCGCGGCCCAGAACGGGGCGGTGCCATAGATCACCGCAACATGCGCTACCGCCGTCATCTTGAACGACGCGATGAACGCCACCGTGGCGACACTGCCGATCACGGTCGCCGCCCAGGCCGCCAACCCCATTCGGCGCAAATCCACCATGATGCCGCCGGAACGCCACGCCACATACGCCAGGATCACCGCGCCGCTGACCAAACCGCGCCAGGCAAGCACCGCCCAGGCATCCGCCGTCACTCCTTTCGTCAACGGCCCGGCCATACTCCAGGCCACCGCCGACAGCAGCACCATGATGGCGCCGATCCGAGCTGCCGGCGGGATCGCACTTGTTTCAGCCGACATCGTGCGCTCCGGGTTATGCGGGTACCGGGCATCGCCTACCATCCCGCTGCTGACAACCTCCTGTCAGCAGTCCACTGCCCCTTGCCGACCGCGTCGCGTCGCGCTACACGCAATCTGCGCCGCGCCTCGAGTCCTCCGCGCCGCCGCAGGCCGTCAGTCGGTGCGCGAGCAACCGCGCGGGCCCGGGGGCTCCCCTCAGTCTTGTTCGCCGACGACCCGTCGGGCCGATAGGCCGTGGGCCAGCGGCAGCCGTCTCGGGAGCCTTCGATGACCACCGCCACCCAAGCCACCGCCACCCAAGCCACCGCCAACCATATGCCCTCCGACCAGGCACGCCGCCGGCGGGCCACCCTGATCGGCTTCACCGCCGTGCTGATGTGGGCCGTGCTGGCCCTGCTGACCGCGCTGTCCGGCTCGGTGCCACCGTTCCAGTTGCTGGCCATGACCTTCGCCATCGCCACCGGGATCGGCGTCGTCGCATCGATCGCGCGCGGCACCTCGCCGCTGAGCCACCTGCGGCAGCCCTGGCCGGTGTGGGCCACTGGGGTTGGCGGGCTGTTCGGCTATCACTTCTTCTACTTCCTGGCGCTGCGCAACGCACCGGCGGTCGAGGCCAGCCTGATCGCCTATCTGTGGCCGTTGCTGATCGTGGTGTTCTCGGCATTGCTGCCGGGCGAGCGGTTGCGCTGGTTCCACGTGACAGGCGCGCTGCTCGGCCTAGCCGGAGCCGGGCTGCTGGTCACCAAGGGCGCCAGCCTCGATTTCGACGACCGCTATACACTGGGGTATCTCGCCGCCCTGGCCTGTGCGCTGATCTGGTCGAGCTATTCGATCGGATCGCGCCGGTTCGGACAGGTTCCTACCGACGCGGTCGGCGGGTTCTGCGCGGCGGCGGCGATCCTGGCGGTGCCCTGCCATCTGCTGTTCGAGACCACAGTATGGCCGGCCGGCTGGATCGAGTGGCTGGCAGTCCTGGCGCTCGGCCTCGGCCCGGTCGGCGGCGCGTTCTTCACCTGGGACATCGGCATGAAGCGCGGCGACATTCAGGCGCTGGGTGCCGCTGCCTATGCCGCCCCGCTGCTGTCGACGCTGATCCTGATCGCCGCCGGGCTGGCACCATTGAACGGCATCGTCGCGGCGTCGTGCCTGCTGATCGTCACCGGCGCGGTCCTGGCCGCGAACGAAGTGCTGCGACGGCCCAAGGCGCCCGCCCCATGACCCGGGCCGCGATCCTGTATGATTCCAGGGGTTTCGACGCCGGCCGCGAGCGTCTGACCGGCCTCGCCATGGCCAGCGCCGGATTCCTGCGCGCCTATCTGGACCACGCCCAGCCGGGGCCCCTGTGGCTGCATCCCACCGACGAGAGTACCGACGCCGAGGCCTTTCGCGGACGGTTTCCGACGGACCGCCGGATCGAGGTGGTGCACCGCCTGCAGACTCGGCGGCTCGCCGAGCCCGGCGCTCTGTTCGTGCCAGGTCCCGTGCTGGCACCGTTCGCCTGGCGGCGCCGGGTCGTCGGCGATGCTGCGTACTCGCTGACCGGGGTGACCCACACCATGTCGAGCGTGCGCGCCCTCGACGCGGTGCGCGACCTGCTGGTGGCGCCGACCCGGCCTTGGGACGCGCTGATCTGCGCCTCACGGGCGATCCGTGACCTGGTGGAAGGTGTGCTCGACCGCCACGCCGAGCATTTGGCGGAACGCACCGGCGGCGTTCCCATGGGCATTCCGCTGCAATTGCCGGTGATTCCGCTGGGCATCGACCTGCCGCGGATCCGCGGAGAGGATCGCGCCCGGTTCCGGGCCGAGCACGGACTGTCGGACGACGCGGTGGCGGTGCTGTATCTCGGACGCCTGTCGGCCCACGCCAAGGCTCATCCGCTACCGATGTTCCGCGCGCTGGGCCGCGCCGCATCGCGCACGACCCGACCGATCGTCGCGGTGCTGGCCGGCTGGTACCACGACGACGAAACCCGGACTGCGTTCGAGGCGACGGCGGCGGCGTTGGCACCAACCGTGCGCGTGATCGCTGTCGATGCCCGCCCGCCGGCGGTGAAACGCGGCGCGCTGGCCGGCGCCGACGTGTTCCTGTCGCTGTCCGACAACCTGCAGGAAAGCTTCGGGTTGACCCCGGTCGAGGCAATGGCCGCCGGCCTGCCCTGCGTGGTCTCGGACTGGGACGGCTACCGCGACACCGTCGTTGATGGCGAGACCGGCTTCCGGGTCCCGACCGCCCTGCCCCCGCCTGGTATCGGCGCCGAGCTCGCCTGGCGCCGGCTGCTCGGTATCGACGACGAGTCGGTGTTCCATGCCTTGACCAGCGAGGCGGTTGCGGTCGACACCGAGGCCGCCGCCGAGGCGCTGGCCCGTCTGGCGGATGATCCGGCGCTGCGCCGCCGCATGGGGGCGGCGGGCCAGGCCCGGACGCTGGCGACCTATGTCTGGCCGCGGGTGATCGGCGCCTACGAGGCCCTGTGGGCCGAGTTGATGGAGCGACGTGCCGCGGCCGGCCCGACGGCAGGCGCCGAGCCATCGATCGCACCCGATCCATTCGCCGCGTTTGCCGGCTTCGCGACCCCCGGCAGAACCGGCGAGATGCGAATCCGGGCGACCGACGGTTTGGACCCGGTGGTCGAACTGGCCCGGATTGCCGCATTGCCGAAGGCGGTGATCGATCCCCGATTGCCGGGCGACGCTGCAGCATTGCTGGAACGGCTGGGCCAACAAGGAAGCCTGACCCTGTCGGGCGACCAGATCTCCGCCCAGCCAGGCGCGCATCGAGCCCTGCTGCGCGCCGCGTTCTGGCTGGCCCACGCCGGAATCGTACGGATCACGTTCCATTGACGATCAATCGGCTCGACGCTGGTGACACGATCCCGTACTAGGCCACGTCATTCAGTAGCTGCCGAACCAGGTGCCTGCATGATCAACCGTCGACTCCGCTTCATCCTTCCCGTTCGGACTGCGGTGCTGGTTCTGACCGCAGCCCTGACAGTCGGTGCGCTGGCGCCGCGGCCGGCCGCAGCCGACGCGCGAACCGTGCTCGTCGAAGGCTGGTTGCGCGCGATCGCCCAGCCGTTGGCCGCATCGGGCTATCGACTGTCGTGGGACCGGGTGACGGCCGGACCTTCCGGTACCCACGTCTCGGTTGACGGGCTGCAGGGCGCGCGCGACGGCAGCGTGGAGCGCCTGTCCGTCGGAACCATGACCCTGCAACGTCCCAGACTCGCCACCCCCGACGGTCTTGTGGCAGATGCACTGGTTCTCGAGGCCGTCCAGTTGACCGATGGCAATTGGTCGAGCTTGGCCGCGCGTCGGATCGAGGTGGATCGTCCTGACCTCGCCACCATGCTGCGGCTGCTGACGGCGTCGGTGTCCAAGGCGAGACAGGACCTCGAGGACCAGGAACTGTGGTCCCGCTTGTTGTCCGGCGGCGTCGAGATCAGCGATTTCCAGGCCAGCACCGAGGTCGAGGACCGACCGGTCGAGGTCCGCTTCGGGCGGTTTGTCACCTCCGGCGTTGAACAAGGCAGGATTAAGCGCCTGGACGTCGACAACCTGGTCATGACGCCGACCGCCAGCGATGGCGACCAGACAACGATGTCCATCGACGCAATCCGAGCCACCGACTTCGGCATCCGCACGCTGTCCAACCAGGTCACCCGGGAGCCGACCAAAGTCCGCTTGCTGTCCGCTCTCGCCGACCTGCAGGTCGGCATGGTGGAGATGTCGGGCGTCCGTACGTCGTCGACGTTGACGGGAACCACGGAGATCGATCGCCAGTGGGCCAAGACCCGCGCCTACGTCCCCGGCCGGTCCGGGGCAATCGTGTTCGGCAGCGAAGGCATGCGCAGCCAGCCGGCGGAGTCGGCACACGACCTGGCGCCCTTTCTCATGGCGCTCTTTCCACCCGACGGCCAGTTCGAAACACGCCTGGAGGGCGACCTGTCCTACGATACCAGCGAGGGTTTCGTGGGTTATCGGCAGAGCATGACGGTCGACGATTTCGGATCGGTCGGGCTGCAGCTGGATCTGCTCGGGATCCCCGACCTGACGATCGCGGAATGGCAGACGGTCACCAAGAGCGATCCCCGCCTCGACGCCATCGTCATCAACGGGTTCTCAATGTCGCTTACCGACACCGGTGGCCTCGACCGCACCGTGCTGATGCTGACCGACGACAAGAAAGCCCGGCCATCGCAGCTGCGCGGTGCCCTTGCCGAACAGTTGGGCGCCTTCGCCCAGTCCCTGAACGCCAAGAAGGATCCGCGTTTGCTGGACTGGTTGAGGGTCGTCCAGGATTTCGTGCGGCTCGGCGGCACCCTGGCAATCGGCGGAACCCGGCCGATTCCGGTTTCCGCGCTTCAGGAGTCACAGATCAAGGCCAATACCCTGACCGACCTCGCCAATCGCTACGGACTCGCGGTGACGCGCCGCTAGGGGCGCCGGGGCCTAACCGCCGGGCGACCATCCGCTCGGCGCCATCTCGAATCCGGCGAACTCGAATGCCGGCGCCACCGTGCAACCGCACAGCGTCCAGTCGCCGAGCGACCGCGCGCTCTGCCACGCCGCGGGCGCCACCACCACGTGCGGCGCCTGCCCGGCCAGGACGTCCGGCCCCATGACGTGATCGACCACCGTCCGGCCGTCCATCGACAGCGACAGGGTGAGCGGTGCGCCCGCATAGTGGTGCCAGATCTCGGTAGCGTCGTTCACCCGGTGCCAGGCCGATATCTCGCCGGCCGGCAGCAGGTAGAAGATCTGGGTGAGCGCGCCGCGACCGCCGTCTGCCGGCCGGTCGCGGAACGTCTCCTTGTACCACCCGCCCTCCGGGTGCGGCGCCAGCCCGAGCGCCGCAACCAGTTCCTCTGCGGTTCGTGCCGTCATGCCGCCGGCGGCTTGGTTGCGTCCATGGACGGCCGGGCCAGGAATGCCTTGTACCAGGCCGACAGTTGCGGGCGGCTGGCCCGCCAGTCGCGGTGGCCCAGGCGGAAGTCGATGTAGCCGAGAGCGCAGCCGATCGAGATGGTGCCGATGTCGACCCGGTCACCGAAGCCGCCGGCCGCGGCCTCGAACGCATCGAGGGCGCCGTCGATCTTCGACAGCTGGCCGTCGACCCACGCCTGGTTGCGCATCGCCTCTTCGCGGAACCGGCTCTCGTAGACCACCAGCAGGGCGGCATCGAGCAGGCCGTCTGCCGCCGCCTGCAGGCGCAGCGCCTCCCACCGGGCCTTGCCCTGCGGGAACATCTTGGTGCCGGAATGCAGGCTGTCCAGGTACTCGCAGATCACCGGCGAGTCGAACAGGGTCATGCCGTCGTCGGCCACCAGGGCCGGGATCTTCTTGATCGGGTTGGCGGCCGCCACGTTGGCGTCGGGCGCCAGCGGAGTGGTGGCCACGGCGACGATCTCGATCTTGTCGAGTTGTCCGGTTTCCTGGGCCAGCACCATGACCTTGCGGACATAGGGCGAGGCCGGCGAGTGGTAGAGCTTCATGACGGGTTTTCTCCCAGTGGCACTATCGAGGCGTTCAGAAGGCATCCTTGCGCTTGCGGATCTCGGCGAACACCGCCGTCGGATCGGCACCGGCCATCCCGACCGCCGCGGCCATTGCCGGGTCGTCGGCCCGCAGGAACGGGTTGGTGTCCAGCTCGTCCGCCAGGATCGACGGCACGGTCGGCTGCTTCGCCGCCCGCAGACGGTCGATCTCGGCAGCCCGGGCCTTCAGCTTGGCATTGCCGCCGTCCACCGACACCGCAAACCGGGCATTCGACTGGGTGTATTCGTGGCCGCAGTAGATCCGTGTATCGGCCGGCAGGCCGCGCAGGGTCGACAGCGATTTCCAGAACTGGGTTGGCGTACCCTCGAACATCCGCCCGCAGCCGAGCGCGAACAGGGTGTCGCCGCAGAACAGCGCCTGGGAATCCGCGATGTGAAACGATATGTGCCCGGTGGTGTGGCCCGGCGTCTCGTAGACGGTCGCGCGGTGTCCGGCGATCTCCACGGTGTCGCCGTCCCCGACCGTCACATCCATGCCCGAGATGCGTGCCGATTCGGCGCGCGGACCGACCAGCGGCGCCCCGTACTTGGCTTTCAGCGCATCGTTGCCGTCGGTGTGGTCGTGATGGTGGTGGGTGTTGACGATCTGGGTCAGCGTCCAGCCGCGGGCGGCCAGGGCGGCCTCCACCGGTGCCGCTTCACCGGGATCCACCACCGCCGTGGCGCCGGTACCGGCGTCGTGGAGCAGGTAGACGTAATTGTCCGACAGAGCCGGGACGAGCACGATTTCGAGGGCTGCCATCGGGGCCTCCTGGTGTCGTGTTGGGCGGTGCGGAACTGTCGGAGTCGACAGCGGGCCGCACACTAGCATTAAGATCAGGCACCTGCCACCGACCCGGGCATCACGAACCGGACATTGTGGGCCCACGAGGAGACGACCATGAAGATCGCAAACGTCGAGGCGGTGCCGCTGCGCATGCCGTTCAACCACGCCGGTTCCGACCGGGACGTCACCGCCGGCGGCTGGCCGGCGCTCGACTTCTGCCTGGTGAAGGTGACCACCGACACCGGCATCGTCGGCTGGGGCGACGCCTTCTCCTACCACTGCAGGGAATCGGTGGTGGCGGCGGTCGAGAACATGGTCAAGCCGGCGGCAATCGGCCAGGACGCCCGTGACATCGCCGGGCTGAGCCACCGGCTGCAGCAGAAGTTCCACCTGTTCGGACGCTACGGCATCACCCTGTTCGCGCTGTCCGGCCTCGACATCGCGCTGTGGGACATCGCAGGCAAGGCCGCCGGGCTGCCCCTGGCCACCCTGCTCGGCGGCACCACCGACCGCACCCTGCCCGCCTACTCGTCGCTGTTCATCCTGCGCGACAAGGAGAAGGTGATGGCCGACGTCTGGCGCTCCCTGGACGAGGGCTACGAGTACATCAAGCTGCACGAGATCGGCGAGGTGGAGGTCGGAGCGGCCCGCGAGGTGGCCGGCGACGCGATCCCGATCATGGTCGACGTCAACTGCCCGTGGACGCCGGAGCAGGCAATACGCATGGCCCGCACGCTCGACCAGTTCGAGTTGCACTGGCTGGAGGAACCGGTGTTCCCACCGGAGGACTTCCACTCGCTGGCCCGGGTGCGCGGCGAGACCGGCGTGGCGGTGGCCGCCGGCGAGAACTGGTGCACGTCGTTCCAGTTCGCCCAGGCGATCGAGGCCGGTGCAATCGACTACGCACAGCCGAGCGTCACCAAGGTCGGCGGCGTCACCGAGTTCCGCAAGGTTGTCGCCCTGTGCGAGGCCGCCGGCGTACAGGTCATGCCGCACTCGCCATACTTCGGCCCCGGCTTCCTCGCCACCCTGCAGCTGGCGGCGGCGATGCCGAACCCGGGCCTGGTGGAACGCTTCTACGTGGAGCCGGAAGCCAGCCTGTACGGCGATTGGATCAACCCGGTGAACGGCGCGTTCCGGGTGCCGGGCGGCCCCGGTCTCGGCCTGGACCCCGATCCGGACGTGATCAAGCGGTACCGGGTGGCGTAGCGGCGCCATCGCGGGTGACGGCGGGCGAGGCGACGGGTACCCTCCGCGCCATGTATCTGGACGCTGTCGAACTGCGCGACTTCTACAACGGCCCGCTGGGCGTGCTCGCGCGCCGGATGATCCGGCGCCGGCTGCGCGAGTTGTGGCCGAACCTGCGCGGCCAGTCACTGCTCGGCATCGGGTACGCCGTGCCGTACCTGCGTCTGTACCGCGGCGAGGCCGAGCGGGTGATCGCGGCGATGCCGGCGCAGCAGGGCGTGCTGCACTGGCCACCCGAGGGGCCGAACGCGTCGCTGCTGGTCGACGAGGCTGAGCTGCCGTTCGAGGACGCCTCGATCGACCGCATCCTGATGGTGCACGCGCTGGAAACCACCGAACAACGCGCCGCCATGATGGCCGAGGCCTGGCGGGTGCTGGCCGGCAACGGGCGGTTGCTGGCGGTGGCGCCGAACCGCCGCGGCTTGTGGGCCCGCTTCGACCACACCCCGTTCGGTCACGGCCAGCCCTACACGGTCTCGCAGCTGTCGCGGGTGCTGCGCGACAGCCGGTTCACACCGACCCGCACCGTGCACGCCCTGTACGCCCCGCCCTACACCTCCGGCCTGGTGATCCGTTCCGCCTCGGCGCTGGAACAGGTCGGGCACCGGTGGTTTACCAGCTTCGCCGGTGCGGTCATGATCGAAGCGCAGAAGGAAGTCTACGCGGTCCGCCGGGACCGCAAGCCGGTGATGGCGCGTGCCCGCGCGCTTCTGCCGAGCCGCGGCCGGGCCACGGTGCCGGCACGGCGCGATCTGGCCGACTGACGTTTGCACGAACCGAACAGATCGAGGAGAGAGCCGTGTACATCGTTGCCGTCAACCTGGTGGTCGATCCGAAGGACGCCGATACGTTCGCCGAACGGATCAAGCAGCACGCCAAGAACAGCCTGACCCAGTCCGGCTGCCTTGGTTTCTCGATCAGCCGCGACCACGACAACCCGGCCTCGTTCCATCTTTGGGAGGTCTACAAGGACGCCGCTGCGTTCGACGCCCACAAGACCGCCGACTTCATGGCCGAGTTCTCGAAATTTGCCGGACCGCTGGTGAAGAACCGCGTGCTCGCCACCGGCAGTCTGATCGCCTGACCCTAGTTCGCCCGGTCGTGGAGCGGCCCGGACAGCTGCCTCCCACGATCGGGCACCATGCGCCGCATTGAAGCCACCGTCCCGTTCTGTCCTGTTGGGTTCGGCGGCTCCGTATACGGCTCGCTTTCTCCGCCGTTGAGAGATGGTTGACCAGCCCGAGGTTTCCCCGTGTCATCAAACGTATTGATGAGGGGCTTCTCATGTCAATTTCAACAACAGCATGCAGATCAATAGACCGAATCATATTTCAATTGATGTTTTTCAATTTATTCAACCGTCAATATAATGATTTATCCATCAACGACAAATAATCATTAAGTAAATAACTTGTTAGCAATTCATTATTACGCTTGCTGGGAACACACCGCCTCTCCAGCACGCTTGGCGGCGAACAATTACGCGAACCGGGCGGGAAGTCGCCCGCCTTCGACGCCGAAAGGAATTCACGATGAGTGGACTGGCCGACAAACTGACCGGCACCATCAGGGCGCGGTTGATAACATTGATCGCAACTCTGATGGGTGGGCTGCTCATCGTCGGAGCCGTCGGTCTCCTGACCGCCAACTACTCCAATGGAAAGCTGAAAACGGTCTATGACGACCGGACGGTTCCCTTGGGACAGATTGCAGACATCAACAACCGCATGAGCGCGAACATCCTCGCGCTGTACCAGGCCGCCAGCGACGGCAGCGCCGGCCACAAATTCGACCCGGCGGCGGTTACCGAACAGGTCAACCAGAACATCTCCAGAATCAGCGAGATCTGGAAGGTCTACATGTCGACCTACCTGACGCCCGAGGAAGCCGTCATCGCCGCCGCCTACCAGAAAGCCCGCAAGTCGTTCGTCGAGAGCGGACTGCGCCCGGCCCTGGTGTTGATGGGTGTCCAGAACTACGCGGAACTGGATGATTTTGTTACCAAGACCGTCGTGCCGCTCTACGAAGCGGCCAAGCCGGAAGCCGAGAAACTGATGGTCCTGCAGACCGATGTGGCAGCCCAGGAGTACGCGGCAGCGACATCGACCTTCACGATCGCCTTCCTGGTCATGCTGGCCCTTCTGGCCGGAGCCATCGTCATCGGCACGTTCAGCGGAGTTGCCACCATCCGGGCGATATCACGCCCCCTCGAACGGCTGATCGCCGCGATGGGCGAGATCGCCAAGGGCAAGTACGACAACGTGATCGAGATCGAGCGCCGCGACGAGATCGGGCAAGCCCTCGAACACCTCATCGGCATGCAGTCGACGCTGGAACAGACCCGCCAGCAGGAACGGCGCGCCGCCGGAGAGAAAGAAGCCCGGTCAAGCAAGCTGAACCAACTGACCAGCACCTTCGACTCCGAAGTATCAGCAGTCCTCAAGACCGTGGCCTCGGCTTCGACCGAGCTGCAGACCACGGCCGCGTCCCTGACGGCGACCGCCGAGCAGACCAGCCAGCAATCCCTGGCGGTGGCCGCCGCCGCCGAGGAGGCCGGCACCAATGTTGAAACCGTAGCGGCAGCCTCCGAGGAGTTGTCGAGCTCCATCTCGGAAATCAGCAATCAGGTCCGGCAGTCCAGTTCGGTCGCCAACCGGGCCAAGGACGAGGCTGATCAAGCCAATTCCAAGGTCAAGGGCCTGGCAGCCGCCGCCCAGCAGATCGGCGAAGTCGTTACCCTGATCAGCGACATCGCCGCACAGACCAACCTGCTGGCGCTGAACGCAACGATCGAAGCCGCCCGCGCCGGTGAGTCCGGCCGTGGTTTCGCCGTGGTCGCCGCCGAGGTCAAGAACCTGGCCAGCCAGACGTCGAAGGCGACCGAGGAGATCTCGGCCCAGATCGCCGCCATTCAGTCGGCAACCACTGACTCCGTTGATTCCATCGAGTCGATCAGCAAGGTCATCGACGAGGTCAATCAGATCTCCACGATGATTGCCTCGGCGGTCGAGCAGCAGGCCGCCGCGACGGCGGAGATCGCCCGCAACGTTCAGCAGGCGGCCAATGGAACCACCGAGGTGACGCAGAACATTGCCGGCGTAAAGGACGCTGCCGAGGACACCGGCGCCGCAGCGGCCCAAGTGCTCACGTCGTCAACGGAGCTGTCGCAGCAGGCGGAGAAGCTTCGAGGCCAGGTCGAGCGGTTCCTGCAGGACGTCAAGGTGGCCTAACCGAGACTCCGCGAACCCGGGCCACCGCAGCTGCCTCAGGATGGCCAGGACCGGCGGAACAGCAGGTTCTTGCGATCATCGTCGACCTTCGGCTCAAAGCCGTGACGCTTGAGCCGGTCGACGACGGCCTGCTTCCCGGGTTCCCACCAGCGGATCTCCATGCGCACGCTGTCGAGGCGCGGATCGGCCAGCGTCCGCTCCATACCGGCGATCACCCCGTCTTCGCCACCGTCGACATCGATCTTCACATGGGTCGGGAACGGAATCACTCCGCGCTCGACCAGATCGTCGATCGCCGCACCCTCGACGTCGATGTGCGCGTCCCCTGACACAGCAGCACCGTGTCCGCCGTGAAACGCCTGGGCCGCGACGCCGGGAAGCACCTCCCGATGGCTCAGGCGACCACTTCCGCTGCGGGCGGCCGCAGCTATGGGAAGTATCCGGACGCGATCGTTCAACCCGCTGATCGCGATGTTCGCCGTGGCGGCGTCGATGTTCACCGGAAACGGCTCCAGGCCGACCGACCGGCAGCCTCGCAGGCCCGCCGCGGCAATGCTGTACAGCCCGACGTTGGCGCCAACGTCGGGCAGCACGTCCGACGGCGCCATCTCCGCCAACCACGCCCACATGCCCGGCTCGTGGATGAAAAAGAAGTCGAAGAACAGCCCGAGTTGCGGGCCGGCAACATTGAACGACACCTGCGCATCGCCGACCCGAAGGTCAAAGCGGCGGCCATGGTGTTCCACCGACAGCGACCGGCCGTAGCGGTCCCAGAACGCGATCATGCCGCAGGCATGCGCGACCGTCGCGTACTGGAAGAACAGGTGGGGGTCGGACTGCTCCTGCGTTGCCTGCCGGGCCAGGACGCAGGCTTGGAAGGCGTTACCGGTCGTGAGCCGGCGGTCGAGCAGCCGCACGATGACCAGCACCCGGTTGATGCGGCGCAGGGTGGCAGGCTCAACCCGGTGGCGGCGCAGCAGATGCCACAGCGCCAGCGCGTTCATGTCCGGGTCGCCCGGCGTCAGGATCAGGGCACGCCGCAGGTCGCGGTTGGCCTGTTCGCTCGAGCGATTGGCTAGGCCGCGCGCCAGTTCGTAGGGTGGCGGCCGACCCGCTGCCGCCCGCTCACGATCGTTCGTCGAGGCAGTCCCGGTCATTCGTTCATCCATGCTCCGCAGCCGGGTCCGTTTCCTATGGCAGCCGTCCACTGTCAATGAAGGACGCGGTGATCCTTGCCATCGGCCGCGGCTCCCGATAAGTGTCCTGGTCCTTTTCCCGTGTCGAGACGACCGTACGACCATGGCCGACGCGTCCCCTTCGCTCGCGCAGCTTCGCGCCGAGATCGACGAGATCGACAACAGCCTGCTGGAGCTGCTCGAGCGCCGGGTCGGCATCGGCCGGCGTGTGGCGGCCGCCAAGGGTGACGCGTCGGGACCGTTCCTGCGGCCGGGACGCGAGGCGCAGATCCTGCGACGGCTGGCCGGCAAGCTCACCGGTGCCGACCTGCCCGTGCCGGTGATGGAGCGGGTGTGGCGCGAGATCCTGGCCGCCAACCTGGCCCGTCAGGTCGATCCCGTCACCGTGGTCTGGGCACCGGCCGGAGCCGAAGCCCTGGTCGACCTGGCCCGTGATCGCGGCGGTGTCTCGACCCGGGTCGAGGCCGTGGATGGCCCGGCCGCCGCGCTGGCAGCGGTTGCCGAGGGCCGTGCGACGCTGGCCGTGCTGCCGACCCCGGAGCTGATCCAGTGGCGCTGGTGGCCGTTGTTGCTTGTCGATTCGCCCCTGAAGCCGCGCATCATTGCGCGGCTTCCGCTTTTCGGGGCTCCTGGTTCCGATGCGCTCGCCGGTGTCGGCGTCGGCTGCCAGGAGCCTGATCCTTCCGGCGACGACGTCACCCTGTGCGTTGTCCCGGGGACGGTGGGATCTGCCGTCGACACGGCGAAGACCGTTGACGGCTCGGCGCTGTCCCTGCTCGCCATTGACGGCTGGCCGTTGGCCGACACCCTGCCGGCAGGTGCAGTCTCGATCGGTGCCTACGCCCGTACCCATTCCTATTGATCCAACCGACCTCCCCGAGGAGTGCTCGATGCCCAGCGTCGCGCCCAAAGCGTCCATTGCCGACCTGATTGGCTACAAGCCTGCCCTCGCCGGTGCACCGGGACACGCGCGGGTGGTGCGGCTGCACGTGAACGAAGGCGCGCTCGGCCCATCGCCCAAGGCGATGGAGGCGATGCAGACCGTGGCAACCCGCATCCACCAGTATCCGGCAGTCGACGCATCGGGGCTCGCCGTCGCGATCGGCCGCAAGCACGGCATCGATCCGCAACGCATCGTACTCGGCTGCGGTTCGGACGAGTTGATCCAGGTACTGTGTCTTGCCTACGTCGAACCGGGCGACGAGGTCATCCATACCCAGTACGGATTCCTGCTGTTTCCGATGGCCGCGAAGATCGCCGGCGGCGTCCCGGTCTCGGCACCGGATGACGGCTACACCGTCAGCGTGGACGCGATCCTGGAGCGGGTGACGCCGCGCACCAAGCTGGTGTTCCTGGCCAACCCGAACAACCCGACCGGCACCTACCTGGCGCATGACGAAGTGCGTCGCCTGCGCGCCGGCCTGCCGGACCGCGTGGTGCTGGTGCTTGACGCGGCCTACGCGGAATATGTCCAGCGCAACGACTACGCCGCCGGCATTGAGCTGGTCGAGGAGACCGACAACACGGTGATGCTGCGGACCTTCTCGAAGGCGTTCGGGATGGCGGGGCTGCGACTGGGCTGGGCGTATTGCCCGAAGACCATGGCCGATACCCTGTACTCGATCCGGCCGCCCTATGGCGTGAACATACCCGCCCTCGCGGCCGGGGTGGCGGCGATCGAGGACCAGGCGTTCCAGGACGCAACGGTGGCTCACAACGCCCGCTGGATGCCCTGGCTGCAAGCGCAGTTCAAAGCCCTTGGCCTGGAGCCGCTGCCGACGGTCACCAACTTCCTGATGGTCCGGTTTCCCACCGAGCCGGCGCGCAACGCCGATGCCGCCCGCCGGTTCCTGGCGGCCCGCGGCATTCTGGTGCGCGAGATGGCCGGCTATGGTGCGCCGGAGTTCATCCGGCTGTCGGTCGGCAGCGAGGACGACAACCAGCTGCTGGTCGACGCCCTTCGCGACTTCCTGAACGGGGCGAGCTCATGAGCGACGGCATCGTCTTCGAGCGCATGGCGCTGATCGGTATCGGCAACCTTGGATCGTCGATCGCCCGCGCTGTTCGGTCACGCGGCCTGGTGCAGACCGTGGTGGTCGCCGACGCTTCCGCGGAGGTGCGGGCACGCGCAGCGGAACTCGACCTTGCCGACCGGTACGTCTCAACGGCGACCGAGGCGGTGGAGAACGCCGACGTGGTGGTGATCTGCACGCCGATCAGCGCCTATGCGTCAATCGCCGAGGCCATCGCGCCGCACCTGAAGCCGGGTGCTGTCCTGACCGACATCGGCTCGGTCAAGCTGGCGGTGGTGGCGGCGGTCACCCCGCACGTGCCCGACGGCGTGCATTTCGTCCCCGGCCACCCGATCGCGGGCACCGAGAAGTCCGGCCCGGACGCCGGCTCCGGCGCACTGTTCGAGGGGCGGTACTGGATCCTCACCCCGTCCGAGGGCACCGATCCGGAGGCGATCGGTCGGGTCTCGACGCTGTGGTCGCGCTGCGGCGCGCTGGTGGAGGAGCTGCCGGCCGCCTACCATGACAAGGTCCTGGCGGTCACCTCGCACCTGCCGCACCTGATCGCCTACACCATCGTCGGTACGGCCTTCGATCTGGAAGGCCAGGAGCAGCGTGATGTCATCCGGTTCTCTGCCGGCGGTTTCCGGGACTTCACCCGGATCGCCGGGTCGAACCCGATCATGTGGCGGGACATCTTCCTGAACAACCGCGAGGCGGTTCTGGAGATGCTGCAACGCTTCAGCGAGGATCTGAGCTACCTGCAGCGCGCCATCCGGTGGGGCGAGGGCGACAAGCTGGAAGAGTTGTTCACCAAGACCCGCGAGGTTCGTCGCGGGGTGGTCGAGGCCAACCAGGCCCAACCCTT
Source organism: Thalassobaculum sp. (assembly GCF_040219215.1). GTDB lineage: Bacteria > Pseudomonadota > Alphaproteobacteria > Thalassobaculales > Thalassobaculaceae > Thalassobaculum_A. The sequence goes on along the minus strand of NZ_JAVJSX010000008.1, from coordinate 57,204 downwards.
CCCCTACGGAACCAACGGCAAATAGCGAGACGTCCGCGCACTGCCTCGCGAACGGGTGGTGCTACTCGGTGATCGGACGAACCTTTCCGACCGCAATCTGGCCGACGCGCACCACTCCGCCCTGGACCGTGACCGGCGCCTTGAGCCGCTGAGCCGACCCGTCGTCCGACGGTTCGCTGGCCGCGATTACCGCCAGCTTGAACAGCGCCGCCTGGCCGGCCTTCATCCGCCCCTGGGCGACAAGCCGGTCGAGTGTCTCGGCGACGCCCTGGATCTCCGCGACGCCGGCTCCCTCCGGTCGCAGGGCGGCGTCGAGCGCGACGGTGCCGTCGCCCACCAGATCGACCGGCGACCACGACAGGGTCAACCGGTTGACATCGATCACACCGCCGGCGTCACGCCACGTTGCCAGCCCGGGCACACCGGCGGTCGGATCCATCGGTCCGCGCAGGACGGCGTTCAGCGCAATCTTGGCCGGTCCGTCGAAAGGCAGATGATCGACCCCGGATGGTCGCACGCCGTCGGCGTACAGAGAAATCGTCAGGACCGTCGGCACCGCGCCTGCGACCGCGTTCTCGTCCGGCTCTGGTTCGGTGTCGATCACCGCCGTAACCTCGTCGACCGTCGCATGCATCACGCCACCCGGGCCGGTCAGGTCGAGCTTGCGCAGCGTCAGATCGATGCGGGTGGGCGCCCGCCGTCCAAGCGCCAGAACGGCATGCGCAATTTCAGCGTCACCGGTGACCGAGCCCCAGGAGCCCGCCGCACTTGCCCGTCCGCCCTTGGTCGGTCGGAGCGTCAACCGCAGCGGATTCCAGACCGGCGTGCTGGCAATCACCTCCGGTGCCGCGGCCGTCAGCAGGGTCGGACCGTCCTCGCGACTCCAATGCACCTGCCGGATCTGCACATCGACCGCCAACGGGAAGCCACTGGTGGTCATCGGTCCGTGCTCGATCCGGTCGCCAAGCGCCCGGCGCTGGGCTATCCAGGCATCCAACGTCGCTTCGACCCGGATTGCCAACAACTGCCACGCAACGGTCCACGCCGCGGCGCCCAGCAGACAAACACCCAGAACCGCCATGACCAGCAGCCGGCGTTTCGGCGAACGGCGGCCGGCTTCGGGAGAGGTACTGGTTGTCTCGGACGACGACATTGCGTAAGCGGACCGACCTGTTTTCGGGACGGCCGGAGCATAGGCGTGCGGAGCGGTTGATGAAAGAGATGGATGCCGGCCGATCCGCAGACGGCCTGTGGGTTTTCGGCTACGGCTCGCTGATGTGGAATCCGGGCTTTCCGTTCGATCAGCGGGCGAACGCCTGGCTGCGCGGCCGGCACCGCCGGTTGTGCGTCGTGTCCCGCCACCACCGCGGCAATGCCGAGCAGCCGGGGCTGGTCATGGGGCTGGATCGCGGCGGATCCTGCCGTGGCATCGCCTACCGCGTACCGGCCGGCGCTGTGTCGGAGACACTGGCCTATCTGGACGAACGCGAGATTGCCCACTACCCGGTGTACCGCCGTGCCGTGCTGCCGATCACGCTGACCGAACCGGCACCGGCGCGGCGCGTCACGGCCGTAACCTACGTGGTCGACCGGACGGACCCGGACTACGCCGGCCATCTGTCGGTAGCGCAGCAGGCGGCGATCGTCGCGGTGGCGCGCGGTCTGTCCGGCGCCAACCGGGACTACGTGGCTTCGACGGTCCGCCATCTGCACGGCCTCGGCCTGCGCAACCGCCAACTCGAAGCGGTGCTTCACGCGCTCGGTGAACCGGCCTAGCATTCGTCCAACCGGCTGCGCCAACCGCAGCGCGATACCGGACGCCCCGGGAGGATTCCATGAACGCCCCGACCCGCGTGAGCCACCTGCTCACCTCCGACGAGATCGAGCACTATCACGAGCACGGCTACGTCATCCCGCGCTGGCGCCTGCCGGCCGACCTCCTGGCGCGCATGCGGGCCGACCTGGACGCTCTGTTCGAGGCCAACCAGGGCGTCAGCCGCGACTCGATGTTCTGCCCGCACATCGTCAAGGGTGGAACCCAGGGGCTGAGCGGGTCGAACGCCTGGCTGGACTACGCCCGCATTCCGGAAATGCTGGATCTGGTCGCCCAGGTGATCGGGCCGGACTTCCTGCTGTGGGGCACCACGGTGTTCGGCAAACCGGCCGGGACCGGCAAGCGGGTGCCCTGGCACCAGGACGGCGAGTACTGGCCGATCCGGCCGCTCGCCACGTGCTCGGCCTGGATCGCGCTCGACGACGCGACACCGGAGAACGGCTGCCTGCGGTTCATCCCGGGCAGCCACAAGCAGCGCCGGCTGCGCGCCCATACCCAGAAGGACAGCCCCGACCTGGTGCTGAACCAGGAACTGAACGCCGACGAGTACGACGAGGCCGAGGCCATCGATCTGGTGCTGGAGGCCGGCCAGTTCTCACTGCACGACGTCTATCTGGTGCACGGTTCCGAGCCGAACCGGTCCACCAAGCGCCGTGCCGGCTATGTCTGCCGGTACATGCCGACCACCTCGCACTTCGACCACGACTTCGGCTCGACCCTGCAGAAGCGCGGCGGCAACCAGGTCGACTTCTCGGGCCGGGCGCTTTGGCAGATGCGCGGCAAGGACGTCTGCGGCAGGAACAACTTTACCGTCGGCCACTGACGGTTCGAGGTTTCGCAGCCGACTCCAGGCCGGTGACCTCGACCACGGAGAATGCAGGGGTGGCCACCAGTCGGCCACCCCACATTCCTCAGTACATGTGCTGGCCGCCGTTGATGCTGAGCGTCGAGCCGGTGATGAAGCCACCCTCGTCGGCGGTGAGGAACACCACGCCGCGGGCGATCTCCGAGGCATGCCCAAGCCGGCCGACCGGGATGCGGGCCTTGATCTTCTCCAGCACGTCGGCCGGCACCGCGGCCACCATGTCCGTGTCGATGTAGCCGGGCGCGATCGCGTTGACCGTGATGCCGGAGCGGGCACCCTCCTGCGCCATCGCCTTGGTGAATCCATGGATGCCCGACTTGGCGGCGGCGTAGTTGACCTGGCCGTACTGGCCGGCCTGGCCGTTGATCGAGCCGATGTTGACGACCCGGCCGAACTTGCGCGCCCGCATGCCGTCGATCGTCGCCCGGCACATGTTGAAGCAGGAGCCGAGGTTGGTGTCGATCACCGCCTGCCACATCTCATGATCCATCTTGTGGATGGTACCGTCGCGGGTGATGCCGGCGTTGTTGACCAGGATGTCCACCGACCCGACTTCGGCCTCGACCTTGGCGACACCGGCCTGGCACGCCGCGAAGTCCGATACATCCCACTTGAATGAAGGAATGCCTGTCCGCTTGCTGAATTCCTGCGCCCGCTCGTCATTCCCGGCGTAGTTGGCAGCGACTTTGCAGCCGGCGTCCTTGAGCGCGATCGAAATCGCCTCGCCGATGCCTCGGGTACCGCCCGTTACCAGTGCCACGCGTGCCATTGGCGTCACTCCCTTCCTGTTGCAATCCCCCGATCGATGCCGCCCAGTTCTTGCTGCCGGGAGGCATCGGATGGCCGCTCCGCCAAAGCGGTGCGACCATCCTTATTCGTCGTCTAGTCGCGCTCGACGCACATAGCGACACCCATGCCGCCACCGATGCACAGGGTGGCCAGGCCCTTCTTCGCGTCACGCCGCTGCATCTCGTGCAGAAGGGTGATCAGCACGCGCGCACCGGATGCACCGATCGGATGGCCGATGGCGATGGCGCCGCCGTTCACGTTGACCTTGTCCTGGTCCCAGCCGAGGTCCTTGTTGACCGCGCAGGCCTGGGCGGCGAACGCCTCGTTGGCCTCAATCAGATCGAGGTCGTCGACCGACCAGCCGGCCTTCTTCAAGGCCAGGCGGCTGGCCGGGATCGGCCCGGTGCCCATGATCTTCGGGTCGACACCCGCAGTCGCCCACGAAGCGATGCGCGCCAGCGGCGCCACCCCCCGCTTGGCGGCATTGTCGGCGCTCATCAATACCAGCGCCGCAGCGCCGTCGTTGATGCCCGATGCGTTGCCGGCCGTGACCGTGCCGCCGTCACGCTGGAACGCCGGACGCAACTTGGCGAGGGTCTCGATCGTGGTGTCCGGCTTCAGGTATTCGTCGGCATCCACGACTACATCGCCCTTGCGGCCCTTGACGGTGACTGGCGCGATCTCGTCCTTGAACCGACCGGCCGACTGCGCCGCCGCCGCCTTCTGCTGCGACGCCGCGGCAAAGGCATCCTGCTGCTCGCGGGTGATCTGGAACTTCTCGGCCACGTTCTCGGCGGTGTTGCCCATGTGATAGCCGTTGAAGGCATCCCACAGGCCATCGCGGATCATGGTGTCGATGAACTGCAGGTCGCCCATGCGCTGGCCGCCGCGCAGGTGCTGGGCGTGGGTCGACAGGCTCATGCTCTCCTGGCCGCCGCAGACCATGACCTGGGCATCGCCCAGCATGATCGCCTGATAGCCGAGGGCGACGGTGCGCAGGCCGGAGCCGCAGACCTGGTTGATGCCGTAGGCCGTACGCTCGACCGGGATACCGGCTGCGATTGCGGCCTGTCGTGCCGGGTTCTGCCCCTGGGCGGCGGTCAGGACCTGGCCGAGCACAACCTCGTCGACCTCGGCCGCATCGGTCTTTGCCCGCGACAGCGCGGCGCGGATCGCAACCTCGCCCAGACTGCTCGCTGGCAGCGTGCTCAGCGCCCCGTTGAACGCGCCGACCGGCGTGCGGGCGGCGCCGGCAATCACGACCTGGGTCATGGTGGTCTCCCCTGTGGAATCCGAACGTTCGAACACTCGCGTGCATGCGGGACGGGTCGGTCGGTCCGTGCCGAATGCGGCGCTTCACGACCAACATAAGCCGGGGCCCGGTATCCCACAACCGGCCCCCGGCCGGTTTGACGTGGATCAGGCCGCTGGATTCTCGCAGCCGGATCGCCGACCGCCGCCTTGTGCCGGCGCCCGTCCGTTGTTCAATCCGTCAGAGACGCGCGGCGTCGCCGATCAGCGGATACTGGCTCCACAGGCCCGGCTCCATCACCGGCTCGGCCGGGCGCAGGTAGCGGCCGTCCAACTCGCCGAAGCTCTGCGCGCCGAGCAGGCCGAGGTCGATGCGCGCCTCCTCCTCCAGCAGTTCCAATACCCTTACCACGCCGGCAGTACCGCCGGCCGCCAAGCCGCAGCACAGCAGCCGGCCGATCCCCACCACGTCGGCGCCGAGCGCCCGGGCCTTGGCGATGTCGGTGCCGCGCACCACGCCGCCATCGACCGCCACCGATGCCCGGCCGCGCACCGCATCGACCACTTCCGGCAGCACATCGAGCGCGCCGGCCCCGTGATCAAGCTGGCGACCGCCATGGTTGGACACGAACACCGCGTCGGCGCCGTGCTCGATCGCCAAGCGGGCGTCCTCGGCGGTGGCGATGCCCTTCAGGATCAGCGGAATGTCGTAGGTCTTCTTGAACCGGGCGATGTCGGTCCAGTTCAGGGCTTTCTGGAATTCCATCCCCGGCACCTGGCGCCAGGGTTTGACGAACCGGTTGGCCAAGTCGCGCTCGCGCCGGCTGTACCAGGCGCTGTCCACGGTGATCGCAAAGGCGTCGTAGCCATGGTCGATGGCACGGCCAACCACGCCGTCCAGCCAATCGTCGTCGCCGCGCTTGTACAGGCAGAACACCTTCATGCCGCCCTGGACGGTCGCCACTTCTTCCAGCGGAACGGTACCGACCGACGACAGGAACAGAGACACCCCGAAATCGGCCGCTGCCTGCATCGCGGCGCGCGGTCCGTCGGGGTGGAAGCTCTCCAGCGAGCCGATCGGGCACAGCAGCACCGGCAGGCGCAGCTTGTGGCCAAGGAACGAGCCGCCGGTGTCGACCTCGCGCATGTCGCGCAGCACCCGGGGACGGAAGGCCAGCCGGTCGAACGCCAGACGGTTGCGCCGCAGGGTGGTTTCGCTCTCCGTGCCGCCGCGCAGGTAGTCCCAGACGTTGTTGTCCAGGCGGCTGCGGGCCCGGTCGATCACCTCGTGCAGGGTCTGGCAGGCGTCGCGCAGGGCTTCGATCGTGTCGCCTTCGTGGTTCAGGGTAGCGTCGGTCATGCTGAAGCGGTCTCCGGGATGTCATTCAACCAGTCGATCAGGGTGCTCCACGCCCGCTTGGGCGCGCTTGAGCCGACCACCATGCCGATATGCCCGAGGGCGACGTCGGCCTGGATGGCATTGGGTAGGCGCCGCGCCAGGTCACGGGCCGAGGCCGGCGGCACGATGCGGTCACGCGCCGGGATCATCACCAGGGCCGGTGCATCGATCCGCTCCGGTGTGATCGCACGGCCGGCGACCCGCCACTCGCCCTCGGCCGGGGTGTTGCGGCCGTACCAGTCAAACAGCGCCTCGCGCGCCACCGGAGCCGCCAGCGGCACGCCGTCGTTCAGCCAATCCTCCAGCGCCACGAACTCGGCGGCCTCGGGACCGCCGGGATCAAGCTCGGAGAAGCGCAGGAACTTTCGAATGACCAGCATGGGGTCGAGCGAGAAGAACAGGGTCTGGATCAGGTCGGTCGGCAGCCAGCCGGCCGCCTCGATCATAGCCGTCAGCCAGGGTTCCGCCAGAGGCAGGGCGGCAGCCACCGGCGGCGCGTCGGCCGCGAAGTCCCAGGGTGTCGCCAGCAGCGCGAGTCCCGCGGTGTCGCGCGGCCGGCGCTGCACCAGCGCCAGCGCCAGCAACCCGCCCATGCAGTAGCCCAGCACGGGCGGTCGCCGTCCGGTAATGGTCAGCACCGCCTCCAGCGCGCCCTCCAACCGACCCGCCACGTAGTCGGTGAGCGTGAAGCGCCGCTCGGCCTCGCCGGGGAACCCCCATTCGACCAGGAACGGCCGGAATCCGGCCGCTGCCAACCCTCGCATCAGCGATCGCTGCGGTGTCAGGTCGAGGACATAGCCGCGGTTGACCAGCGACGGCACAACCAGGACCGGCAGGCCGCCGCCCGGTCCACTCGCCGCTTCCGGCACGGCCCCGTAGTCGAGCAGAAGAGTGGCGCCCTCTTTCCAGCACACCGGCGGATGGTCGGCAGGCCGCCGGTAGGGATGCGACCGGTAGACCTCGATGCCGTCGAGGAATCGCCCGAAACGCCGCCGGACCTCCTCGTCCATGGCCTGCTCGAACGAAGTGCCGGGCGACGCTCCGGCCCCTGGATCAGCCTCGGCTGCGGCCCGCGCCGCCTCGAGGGCCGCGAGTTGGTCTCGCAGGCTGCTCGCCGCCTCCTTCGAGCCTGGTTTCCAGTCGAGCGATCCTTGCTTCCAGGCGGCGGAGCTCGCGTAGGATGAGAGCCACGTCGTCGCTGCCGTGGTCAGGTACAGCGGCAGCGGCCGCGGACCCGGCCGCGGTGGGCCGTCGTTCGCCGATACGCTGCTTCCCCGACCAGCCATGCTCGTCCCGTTCCTGATTGTCGGGCCCGTCATCCAATGCACCGCCAGATCCGTGCGATGCGGCCGCAGCGGTGCTGGCGGCATCATACGCCGCACCGGCCGCCGACCGGTACCCCGGCTGCAGGCCGTCACCCGTGCCGCCACGCGACGACGGCGCAGCTCCCCCGGGGCGCATGGCACCGGCCCACAACGCGGTCCAGCGCCGGACGCTGTCGGCCATCTCCGGATCGGTCGCGATCGCCTGAACCTGGTCCTGCCACAGGTCCAGGAAACGGCGAGCCAGATCGTGCGGGTCGGGAGGAGTGGTCATAGCATCAGAGTATGTCACGGATTTCGCAGTACCCGTCAAGATACTGATATTCATGAACTATTTAGGAGAGGGGAACAAAACTTCGTGCTTCCGACACTTCCACATCCAGCCTGGAAACCATGCCGCCCCCACCATTGCCGGAACCGGCCGCCTGCGATGTCGACTTTCGCCCGTCTTCCAGTCAGCGGTCGACCTGGATCCGGATTGGAAATATACAGAACGCTGTCGAGCGTCGCACGGGACTGCTTTCGACTCGAAGCGCCGCCTCCGGAAAGTATTGTGTACCAGACCACGTCATCAGACCCGATCATCGATTGCGTGTTCGCCATGGTTGCCCGGCAACGCTTCAGCTGGTCGTCTGACCTCTTTCGGACAGTGTGGTTCCGATGACCGTTCCGTACACGGCGATCTCTGTTCCCCGAGCCACACCGCACGTGCGCCGACACATTGCCTCGCTGATGCCGGGCGGGGGAAAGATGAAGTTTTCCGAGTTGTGTCTGACCAGACCTCGCGTCGGGCATGAACTCTTGATGGGCTGGGCTGACCGGCTGTTTCCGCACGCACACAGGGTCTTTGGTGAACCGGTCACAACGATCTATGCGATCGGTACCGTCCGATACAACACCGCCGATCAGACCGATTTTCACCAGTGGCATACCGACGACTGGTTCTTCGAGCCGCACTGCACCGGGGTCACGTTCTGGTTGACCTTTGACGATGTCGGCGTGAGCGCCCCGTCACTGGAGTTTGACACTGAGGGCGTGTCCCATGTTCCGGTTGTACCCGCCGGCACAGCCCTGATGTTCGGCTCCAAGGTCAAGCACCGCACCCAGCAGATCAGTGGCGAACGGGTGTCTGTAGAATTCCGCTGTGCTCCGCTCTCGGTGAGGACCGGAAACTGGCTGACGGCAGCCCAGGCCACCGTAGAACTGGGGCCGTCCGGGCCAGAGTTGGTTGTTTTACATTTGGGGAACGTAATTGGTCGAGCGGCGGTCGAGTAACCGTCAATTTCAGGCAGAATGAGGTTGTCCTGGTGTGCACGGTATTGGCATTGGGCCAACGCGATGCGTTGGAACCGAGAACCTTCGCGAACTCGCACTGGATCTGCTTCCGTCCAACTGTCAGCCGGTGATGCGCCTGCGCGCAGCATTGGCTATCGCGTCGCGGCAAGCCTGCAACCCAGGGGTTCCCGGCAGTTCGGCAGGTTAGTCGTTGCAAAGCAGCAGGCAAGCGCGCAGTCTTTGCTGCGGTTCGGGACTGGGTCGCGGACACCGTGGAACCTGAGGTGCCCACCGGGGCACGGCGACAAGGGAGCAGCGGACAACGTGATGGCGGACAAGACCAGGACATCCCGCACGCAGAACAACCCGGCTGATGGCGACAAGAACGTGGTCACCATCAAGAAGTACGCCAACCGGCGTCTCTACAACACCGCGACCAGCAGCTACGTCACCCTCGACCACCTGTGTCAGATGGTGAAGGATGACGTCGACTTCGTGGTGTACGACGCCAAGACCGGCGAGGACATCACCCGGGCGGTGCTGACTCAGATCATCGTCGAAGAGGAAGGCAAGGGGCAGAACCTGCTGCCCATCGGCTTCCTGCGCCAGCTCATCGGATTCTACGGCGACAACCTGCAGATGGTGGTGCCGCGCTATCTCGAGACTGCGATGTCGACCTTTACCGACAACCAGGACAACATGCGCAGCTACATGAAGGAAGCCTTCGGCGGCCTGTTCCCGTTCACCCAGTTCGAGGACATGACGAAGAAGAACCTCATGATGTTCGAACAGGCGATGAAGATGTTCACGCCGCCGATCGGTGGAGACGCCAAGCAGGCGCCTGCCGCGACCGAACCACAGAAGCCAACTTCCAGTCCGGACCACCAGACCGCGGCGGCCGTGCGCACGCTCCAGGACCAGGTCGAGCAGCTGCGTCACCAGCTCGAAAGACTGGGCGAGAGCAAAGGCAAGAGCTGACTGCCGAAGCGTCGGCCGGGCGAATCCGGCCGGGTTAACCCATCGTCAACCGAATTGCGCGATCCTGACCTGTCATGGACCGGTCGGAGGGCGTCCGCATGATCACGCCCCTCAATTCCGCAGGCCCCGTCGGGGCTCTGTTCAGCGCCCAGCCGACCGCCCCTCGGCCGGCAGCGGGCGGCGTGGAACGTCCAGTTGCGGTCGATCCGGCACTGGGCCAGCGCGGGCGGGCGGAGAGCGTTGCCGACGCGCGCCGGGTGCCTCCACCCCCCGGATCGAGGCGCCGGGCCCGGAGCGGACGCTGCGCGGCGATCGCGCCGACGATGCTGACCCTCTCTTACTGGACAACCGGACACTCCGTGCGTCGGGACGCCCGGACGTCGGTCCGTCCGACGCCGACCGCTTCGGACCAAGACGCTTCGATACGGCAAGCTTCGATCAGCCGGCATTCGAGACGGTCTATTCCGGCCGGGTCCGCCCGCGGCCGTCATCGCCGTTCCTGGCCCAGGCTATCGGCCAGCACCTGGACGCCCAAGCCGGGACTCCAACAGGCGGGAGCCGCGATCCTCGATCCGTGACCGGTCTCTATCAACAGACCCGTGACACGGTTGACCGCGCGCTGTTCCAGCGCCTGACGGTGCCGGCGGAGATCGACGATCCGACGGCATGATCGAGTGAACTGGCTCTACCGCAGAAGGATGCTGGAGATCTCGCGCAGCTGGGTGCGGGCACGCAGCAGATAGAATCCCTGCACCGCCAGATGGCTCGGGAAGAACAGGCCGTCCGGCGCGCCGTTGACCACCACCACCGGATCGAGCACCGCCGCCTGACGCAGCGAGTCCAGCATCTGCGCCCAGGCGGACGCCAGTTGCTTCTCCTTCAGAACCGGCTCGAAGTCCTCGCCGATGGCCGTCAGCAACAGGTAATAGCCGTACAGCCGTCCCTTCACGCCGTAGAAGATATCGTCAACCCGGGTGTCGATCATCATGCTGCGCGACTGGGCGAGATGCTGGTCGACCGTCGCCGAGGCCGATCCGAGATCCGCGGCGATCCGCTCGATCGTGCCCAGCAGGTTGTCGGCCCGCCGCTCGAAGATCGCCTGTCCCGACACCAGACGCTGGTTGTAGGCGAGCAGCGCCCGCCGCGCCGCTCGGTACTGCGATTCCGACGACGCGGTCGGCAGGAACGACGTCGACAGGTCATAGACCCAGACGTTGCCGGGAAACTTCAGAAGCCCGGCCGCCTTGTCGAGGTCGGCGTCGGCCTCCGACGAACCTCGGGTCCGCCCGATCTGATCGGTCATCTCCACCGCAAAGCGCGACAGGGCGTAGATCACGCCCTGCTGGTAGTTCGGCGTGTTGTCCAGCCAGGCCGAGGGATAGAAAAACGGATCGTTGGCGACCCAGAAATGCTGGTTGACCTCGCGGTCGATCAAATCGGCCGCCACCGCGACAGCCTTGCTGCCGCCGGCCGGCACCTCGGAGGGCTTGAAGCTCGAATCGTCGTCGATGGCGTTCATCAGGAAGCCGCCGACCGCGTAGTAGAGGAGAACGCCGACGACCAGCGTCACCAAGCCCCAGCCGCTCAATCGCAGGATGCCGCGGCCCGACAACCATCGGCGACGGGGTGCGGAATAGTCGTCATCCCAGTCGACGGCGGGGCGAGTCATGGCATTCTCCTGGCGATCGGCACCTGCGACACATAGGGAGTTGAGGCCGCCATGTCACCCGATCTCGATCCCGCGGCGTTCGACAGGCGCGCCGATGCGTGACCAGGTGACAGACCCGGCGGGAATTGGCCGGCTGCTTGACGGCCTCGATCTCGGCATCCGGAACCTGGTGTTCGTTGCGAAAGCCTCAACCTGCGAGGTCTGGCGCGCCGACACCGCCGCCGGCCCGGTTGCCGTCAGGGTACTGGCGCCCCATCCCGGCAAGACCACCGAAATCGATGCCGATGTCGCCCTGCGCCGACAGCTTCTGGCCGCAGGCGACGCTCTGGTGGCCCGGCCGTTGGCCGACCATCGTATGCGTCCCGGCCTTGCCGCCGCACCTCACCGCCCGGCCTGGGTCATCGACCACTGGATCGAGGGCGAGCGCACCGTCGCCGGGTCGGGCGACGCAGTCTGGCATGAGCTTGGCCGGCTGCTGGCGAAACTGCACGCCATCCCGGTCGCCGGCCACGGCCGCCTGCGCATCGATGGAAACGGCCTGGCCGGACGTCGCGGCGATATGGCTGCCGGCATCCTGGACCGTTTCGACGACCCGTGGCCGTTCAGCGGCCAACCGCTGGCCGGGCATCCGCTTGCTGACGCCGCACCGGCAGCCGGTGCCATCGCGTCTCGGCTGGAACGGCTGGAGCTGGCGATCCGGGCCGCCTCGGACGCCCAGCCCGTGATCGTCCACGGCGATCTCAACGGCGCCAACATCCGGCAGGCGGACGGTCGGCTGTGCGGACTGATCGACTTCGCCGACGCCAGCGTGCTCGCACCGGCTTGGGACTTCGCGTTGCTGCGGCATTTCCTGGGACCGCGCGCCGTAGACCGGACCCTGGCCGGCTACACCACCGACCGGGCTCGGGCCGATCGGCTGGCCGGCGACGCCCGTCTGCTGGCGCTGGTGGTCGCACTGCACCACCTCAGCCGGGCGCGGACCCTCGGCCTGCCGGAACGCCGCGCCACCGCGCTCGATCGCCTGCACACCGGGCTCGACGAGATCGAAGCCGGGTGAAATCATGCGGCAATCCCGTGCATTCACCCATGTCCGGAGGGTTCCATGGCGGACAAGCCACGTCTCGATCCCGATCTGGTGCGGGACTTCGTCAATGAAGCGCACGGCAATCCGGCGCGCGTCCGCGAACTGCTGCAGAACGAGCCGGCCTTGGTCAACGCGGCCTGGGACTGGGGTCGCGGCGACTGGGAGACCGGGCTTGGTGCGGCCGCCCACATGGGGCGGCGCGATATCGCCCTCTACCTGCTGGAGAATGGCGCGCGGATGGACATCTTTGCCGCCGCCATGCTCGGGCATCTGGACGTCGTGCGCGCCATTCTTGCCGCCGACCCGGCGGCGCGGCACCGGCCCGGCCCGCACGGGATCCCGTTGCTGAAGCATGCCGAGGCCGGCGGACCGGCGGCGGCGGCCGTCGCGCAAATGCTCGCCAAGGCCTGAGCGGCAGCCCCGGCCGGGTGCCCGCTCCTGCTTGCCGGTTCAGTACAGCCTGTTCTTTATCGAATCCTCGACCTTGGCGTCGGTATCGACAGCGTCGAGGCCGGCGATCTGGTCGGCCAGCATCTGGCCTAGGCTCGGCAGCGACCGACGCTCGACCTTGTGATCGGCCTCCCACAACTTGGAGCGGACCAGCGCCTTGGCGCAGTGCAGGTAGACCTCCTCGACCGCGACGAGGATCCCGGTCGCCGGCAACCGGCCGCGCACCGCCGTCGGTGCCAACAGGTCCTGGTCGGTGACCACCCGTGCCCGGCCGTTGACCCGCAGGGTCTCGCATACGCCCGGCACCAGGAACAGCAGGCCGACCCCGTCGTTGGCCATCAGGTTCGACAGGGTGTCGATCCGGTTGTTGCCGGGCCGGTCGGGAATCAACAGCGTCCGGTCGTCGATCACCTGGACGAATCCCGGCGCATCGCCCTTGGGCGACACGTCCCCGAGGCCGTCGGCGCCTTGGCTGGAAATAACCAGGAACGGCGACAGTTCAATGAACCGGCGGGCGTGCACGTCGAGGCAATCCAGTTGCTTGCCGCTGGCGAGACGACTGGGTGTGCCGTAGATCGAACGAAGATCCTCTTCGGACCGGACTGTGGCAGACATCGGAACCCTTTCTTGGCGGCCGCCGCTTTCGACCGGCGATCGAATCGACTACATTGATAAACATCAGCGATTGTCGGTCGCGTTGGGGGAGCGACACAACGCGTCGGTGGGGAGCGTAAAGCGGGATGAGCGTCACGGCACCCAAAAAGCTGACGCGAATCATGGACGGGTTGCTCGCCCGATTTGACTACGCTGGCCTGCGGGTGCTGGTGGTCGAACCCGACGAGGACAGCCGGGCTGCCTTGGTACGCGCCCTGCTGGCGCTTGGCCTGCCGCGACCGACCGAGGCGGCGAACGCCGCCGAGGCCGTGGCCCAGGCGGCCGAGCTTGAGCCCGAGATGGTGCTGTGCGACACGCTGCTGGAGGGTCCGGACGGCATCGACGGGCTGGAATTGCTGTTCCGCATCCGATCGGACTCCACCACCCTACCGCCCGGCATCCCGGTAGTCGTGCTGGCTGGCGAAACTGGTTCGTTCGGCGTGATCGAGGCCAAGCGCCTCGGCGTCGACGGATTCCTGGTCAAGCCGGTTCCGCCCAAGCGGTTGGCGGCTCGGCTCAACGCCCTGCTGATGCGCCGGTTTCCCGAGCGCGTGACCTGGGACGCCTGACCCTGGTCGACTCACCGACACCCGCCCTTCTGTCATCAACACCGGCCGCCGACGGCTTCCGCATGCCCGGCGAGTTCACGCCGCACAGCGGAACCTGGATGCTGTGGCCGGCCCGCAGCGATACCTGGCGCGATGATGCGCGCCCGGCCGAGCAGGCCTTTGCGGCGGTTGCGGAGGCGATCGCCGTGGTCGAGCCGGTCACCGTCGGGGTTCGCCCGGACCGCCTGGAACGGGCCCGTGCTGCGCTGTCCGGCCGCATCAACGTGGTCCCGCTGGAATCGAATGATTCCTGGATGCGTGATGTCGGTCCGACCGTGGTGGTTGACCCGAAGGGGGAGCGACGCGCGGTCGACTGGACCTTCAACGCCTGGGGTGGCGCGGTCCACGGCCTGTACCCGAATTGGGCGGCCGACGACCGGGTCGCCACCCGGGTCGCACAGGCCGAGCACCTCGCCCGCTACCGATGTCCTCTGATCCAGGAGGGCGGCGGCCTGCACACCGACGGTGCCGGCACGATCTTCGTCACCGAGGAATGCGTGCTGAGCGCCGGCCGCAACGCCAGGATCGGGCGGAACGAAGCGCAACGCCTGCTGATGGCCTACACGGGCGCGGACGTCGTGGTCTGGCTGCCGTCAGGCGTGTTCGAGGACGAGACCACCGGGCACGTCGACAACCTGCTGCACGTGCCCGCTCCCGGCCTGATGCTGCTGACGTGGCCGGAGGACACCGCCGACCCGCAGATGGCGCGATCAGAGGCGGCGCGGCGGGTTCTGCATGCCGCCCGCAACGCCGACGGCGAACCGTTCGACGTGCGGCTGTTGCCGATGCCGGGCCCGTTGTACATGACGGAAGACGAGGCCGCCGGGCTGACGACGGCTCCCGGATCCAAGCCGCGCCGCGCCGGTGACCGACTGGCCGGATCCTACGCCAACTTCTATCTGGCAAACGGCCGGGCGATCGTTCCGCTGTTGGATCCGCGCACCGATGAGGCCGCGTTGCGAATCATGGCCGACGCACTGCCGGACCGAGAGGTCGTCGGCATTCCGGCCCGCGAGATCCTGCTCGGCGGCGGCAACATCCACTGCATAACCCAGCAGATCCCCGCGCCCTGAGCGGTCCTAGATTTCAAGCTGGTAGTCGGGCTGGCTGCACCCGAGGATGTGGTCGACGCCGATTCCGTCTTCGGCGCAGGGCAGCTTTACCACGGTGAACATGGTCTGGCGGCTGTAGCTGGTGGCCCGGCCGAGCGTGATTCCGATGGTTCCATGCTGCACCAGATTCTCGTTGGAGCCGAGCAATCCCGCTTCGTTCGCCGACGGCGATTGGCTGAACAACTTCCCGGTCTCGTCGTGGCCAAGCAGGTCAACGAGCCTGCTGCCCCACAACCGACAGCGCATTTCGAGTGGCTGACGCGATATCACCTGATCGATATAGATCAGGCCGTGCCATCCGACGAAGTCGTAGAAATCGAAGTCGCTCCAGCCCGGCAGCCGGTCGCCCCGCCACTTGCTGCGCCAGATCGCCACAAAACCGGCCAGCGGACCGAACCGGTCCGGCGGCGTGTCGCGCGAAACGTTGAAGAAGCGTCGCCCCTGGGTTTCCCCGACTGTCCCGCCCGTCATCGTCCCGCCTGTTCCAATGTTCTGCCATGTTATCGGATAACCTATAAAACCGTCGATTCAGTGAAATCCAGGCACTGACGGCGGCTTCGAGTTGCTTTATGTTGCGCGGCGCGACGGCGGGTCGAGCCCGTGCTGCGGGTTGGACCGGCGGTCGCATCGTCTGACGGGGCCGTTCCCGCGGCACCGTGTCGTGCCGTCCCACATTTCCCCAGTCATCGTATGGAGTCGCCGATGGCGCCCGACACTCTTGCTCACACGACCAACCGCCCCCTGAAGCGTGGTCGCAAGTTCCTGAACACCCCCGGTCCGACCAACGTGCCACCGCGCGTGCTGAACGCCATGCACCGCGACACCATGGACCTCAATGATCCCGAGTTCCTGGACGCCGCCATCGAATGCTTCGAAGGGCTGAAGCGGGTGTTCCGGACCGACGGCGAGGTGTTTTCGTACATCTCCAACGGACATGGCGCCTGGGAGGCGGCCCTGGTCAACACCCTGGAGCCGGGCAACCTCGCCCTGGTCCCGGAGACCGGGCATTTCTCCTCCAGCTGGGCCGACATGGCCAAGGCGCTGGGCATCGAGACCCAGAGCGTTCCCGGCGACTGGCGCCGCGCCCACGACCCCGAAAAGATCGCCCAGGCACTGGCCGACGACACCGGACACCGGATCAAGGCGGTGCTGCTGGTGCAGACCGACACGGCGACCGGCATAACCACCGACGTCAAGGCGGTGCGCGAGGCGATGAACCGCGCCAAGCACCCGGCGCTACTGATGGTCGATACCATCGCTTCCCTCGGCACCATTGACTTCCGGATGGACGAATGGGGCGTGGACGTCACGATCGCCGCCTCGCAAAAGGGGCTGATGATGGTCCCCGGTCTCGGCTTCGTCGCCGCGAACGACAAGGCGATCGCCGCCCACAAGGCGACCAGGCGCGACCGGCGCTACTGGGACTGGACGCCCCGCATGTCCAACCAGGGTTACCGCACGTTCTGCGGCACGGCACCACAGATCCACATCTTCGGCCAGCGCGAGGGGCTCGCCGCCCTGTTCGAGGAAGGACTGGAGCGGGTGTTCGAGCGGCACCGGGTGCTTGCGGAAGCGACCTGGAAGGCGATCGACGTCTGGGGTCAGGCGGGCGCGCTTGAGATCAACGCCCTGGTTGAGGCCGAGCGGTCGCTCGGCGTTACCACGATCCGCACCGCCGAAGGCGTGAATGCCGACCGCATCCGCGAGGTCTGCCGCGACGAGATGCTGGCCGGGGTCGGCGGCGGCTTGGGCGTGTTCGGCGGCCGCGCGTTCCGCATCGGCCACATGGGCGACATGAACGCCCCTATGCTCTACGCCTGCCTGGCTGCGGTCGAGGCGACGTTCGTCTACCTCGACGTTCCGCACACCCCGGGCGGCGTCACCGCTGCGGTCAAGCACATCGCCGAGTACAAGAAGCTGCACAGCTCGACAACGTTCTGACTCGGGTCGGCAACACCCGGAGGCGTTCCTCGCCCGGTCCCCAGGGCCCGGCGCAGGAGCGTCTCCGTGTGCCACGGGCGATGCCGTGGGCCGATTCCTCGGCAGCCCCGCGCAGTGAATCCGAAGGCGATCGCAAGGCTGAGTAACGGTGCTGGAATTCCACTGAGTGCTGGACCCGGCCGCTGCCAAGGCGGTACCACCGGGTATCGCCCAGCAACGGGATGACATCGATGCCGACACCGGAAACCATCACGCTCGCCCTGTGGGCCACCAATCTGGGCCGCCCGCTGAACGGACTGGACGCCTGGGCTGCCAGGGTTGACGCACGAATGGCGGAAGCCGCCGCCGCCGGCGCCCGGATGCTGGTCATGCCGGAATACGCCTGCGAGCAGTGGCTTTCGTTCCGCCCCGACGGGCTGACCACCGACCGGGAAATCCCGTGGCTGGCCGATCTGGCTCCGGAAGCGCTGGACCGGTTGCGGCCGCTGCCGGCGAAGCACGGCATCGGTCTGATGGCCGGGACCATGCCGTGGACCGTGGACGGCGGGCAGCGCAACCGGGCCTGGCTGCTGCTGCCGGACGGCAGGGTGATCCACCAGGACAAGCTGTGCCTGACGCCGGGCGAGAAGCATCCCAAAGCCTGGACCCTGACGACTGGCGACAGCGTGCAGATCGTCGAGTGGGAGGGGCTGACGATCGCCATCGTCATCTGCCTGGATGTGGAGATGCCGGCACTGTCGTCCTTGCTGGCGCCGCACCGGCCCGATCTGCTGCTGGTTCCGTCGATGACCGAGCGGCGCTCAGGCTATTCCCGGGTGTTCAGCTGCGCCAAGGCTCGTGCGGTCGAACTGATGTGCGCGGTAGCGGTCACCGGCGTCGTCGGGCAAACGCCCGGCACCACCTGGAACCCGACCAATGTCTCCGGCAACGCCGTCTACCTGCCGTGCGAACCGTCGCTCGGCTACTCCGGCGTGCACGCCGAGACGCCACCGCTGGAGGGGCACTGGGGCGAAGGCGCCATCCTCGTCGCCCGCGACATTCCGGTCGGCGCGATCCGGGCGCTGCGCGACAACGGCCCCGAGGTGTGGCCGGGCGCCTGGACCGCCGACCACGTCAGGGTGTCTGCTCCCCAGTGATCACCGCGCGGTATTCTCCGCGCTCCGCTCGTCCGAGGTGAAACTTAAATCGTTCGTTAACGATCGAAGGCATACCGTTCGGGCTCAATCGCGAGAGCGCCACAGCATGCTCCTTCCCGAACTCGAAGCGGACGAAACGTTTCTTGCGAGCTCATACGGCGAAGACATACAGGCACTGGTAGCGTATTGGCGCAAGATTCACCCGACAGACGGGCTGCCGGGTCGTCAGCACTTCGATCCGATCGACATCCCCGAACTGCTGCCGCACATCTGGCTGGCCGACGTGTCTCGAGACCCTTGGCGGTTTCGCCTGCGGTTGATCGGCACCGCCATCGTGGCCGCAAGCGGTCGCGATTCCACCGGTCTTTGGTGTGACGAAGCCTTTGTGAACTTTGACAGCAGCAGCGCCTGCCGGCACCTGATCACCTGCGCCGGCGACGGCGTGCCGGTGTTCTGCACGGCTCCTGCGTTGCCGAAGCCCGGCAGGCGCAATCTGGCGGACCGGTTGGCGCAGCGGGTTCACCTGCCGCTGGCCACCGACGGCCGGACGACCGACGTCATCCTGTCGCTGACCCGCTACCTGCCGGTCTGACCGTCTGAGCCCGCCGCGCGAACGGCTGCCGCAATCTGCGATCAGCCCGGATCGGCCACCAGCCCGGCGGCCTCGATTCCGGCAATCGCGCAGGCCTCATCCTGGTCCGATGCGTCGCCGCTGATGCCGACGGCACCGACGATGTTCCCGCCGGCGTCGCGGATCAGCACGCCGCCCGGCACCGGCACCAGCTTGCCGCCGGCCAACGTGTTCACGGCGTTGACGAAATAGGATTGCTCCTGGGCGCGCTTGAACAGCGCCCGCGAGCCGAGGCCGAGCGCCACGCCGCCATAGGCCTTGCCCAGAGCCACGTCGAAGCGCATGTGGCTGGCCCCGTCCTGCCGTTCGAACGCCTTCACATGACCGGCCGTGTCGAGCACCACCACGCCGAGCGGCTTGAGCTTGAGTTCGGAAGCCTTGGCCAACGCAGCGGCAATGATGGTCCGCGCCTCTTCAAGGCTGACGGACGGCTGGGCAATCGGCATTACGTTTCCTCCAGGGAATGAATTCGGCCGATCCTAACGGTATTGATCCTACAATCAAGGATCTCGCAGGCATCCCGGCGGAGGCAGCAGATCACCACGCACCAGCCCTGTCAGCGGCGCGGTCAGGACCGCTCCGCGTCGCGCTCGGCGCGAGCCGAGTCCTTGGCTTCCGCCGAGACGGTCTCGACCGGCGGAGCAGGCGGCTCGTCCGTCGGCGTCGGCGGTTGGTGCTCCAGCGCCTTGGCGGTTTGTTCGGCCTCCAGCAGGATCCGGCCCGGAGGAGAGGTGCCGTCCTTGTCCACGCCGAAGTACAGCGTCTGGTGCGGGAACGGAATCTCGATGTTTTCCGCGTCGAAGCGCTTCTTCAGGCGACGCAGCATCTCGCGCTTCACGCCCCACTGCAGGATCGGCTTGGTCTTGATCCGGGCCCGGATCACCACCGCGCTGTCGCCGAGTTCGTTCACGCCGAGCATCTCGATAGGCTCCAGGATCTTCGGACCGTGATCCGGATCCTCCCGAAGCTCCTCGCCCACCTGACGGATCACTTCGCTGACGGCGTCGGTGTCCTCGCGATAGCCCACGCCGATGTCCAGCAACGCGTATGAGAAATCCTTGGTCAGGTTGACCACGGTGGTCACGTCACCGAACGGAACGGTGTGCACCGACCCCTCGACGTCGCGCAGGCGCAGGGTGCGGATCGAGATGTCCTCGACGACCCCGGTGTGTCCGCCTGCGGTGACCACGTCGCCGACCGAGACCGTATCCTCGATCAGGATGAACAGGCCGGTGATGATGTCGCGGACCAAGGCCTGAGAGCCGAAACCGATCGCCAGGCCGACGACACCGGCACCGGCGAGCAGGGGGGCGGTGTCGACCCCGATCTCCGACAGGATGATCAATCCGGCAAACACGATCAGCGCGATCAGGATCACCCGGCGCAGCAACGGCAGCAGGGTCTTGGTGCGCCCGCTCGGCTGCCGCGGAGTTCCATCAGGATAGGTGCCCGACAGCGAGCGCTGGATGGCGCCGCTGGCAAACTCCCAGAACGCCACGCCGATCACGACGACCAGGGCAATGATTAACACGCTCTGGAGCAGCGCCGCGCGGGCGTCACCGTCCAGGGCGTCGTACAGGTTCAGCCCCCAGGCCCCGAGCGAAACGCCGACCGCGATCAGTCCGAGTACGATATCGACGGTACGATTCAGGATCGGCCGGTACAGCCCTGCGCGCTGGCGCAATCCGGGAAACCGGTAGTTCAGGTCGTCATCGATCCGGAACAGCCGGTCGATCAGGCGGCGCGCCACCCGCGTCAGCGCCACCGCCACGGCGAACGCAGCAAAGGTGATTGCTGTCGCGCGCACCAGGAAGAAGAAGCCATCCTGTTCGCCGGACACGAAGATCCCGAACGCCACCAGCACATAGAGCACGGCCAGCACGTGCCAGAGATCGGCGAGCCGCCGCCGCAGACGCCCGCCGATCTGGCCGTGGGGCCCGCGGATGACGGCGGCGAGCTCTTCCCGGCTTTGCAGGACCAGCACCACCAGCAGGACCGCAAACACCAGCGCCGCTGCTACCTCGATGCCATGCGCTCCGACCTTGCCCGCACCGAACGGTACCGCGAGTTGCGAGCCGACGAATCCGATCGCCACGACTGTCGTCAGGCGCATCACCCAGATGTAGAGGTACGCCGCTGTCTCGGAGCGCAACGGGATCAGGCGCAGGCTCTCGGCGTATGGTGCGAGAACGAACCGGGCGACCACGCCCACGCCCGTCTGTATCGCCCAGGCCATCACCAGCACGAGTGCGCCCTGCTCGATCGCCAGCCTGCCGCTGACCAGGACCAGCGTGGCGTAACCGGTCGCAATCGTCACCGCGACGATGAAGGCCTCCAGCAGGGCGAGGGCGACCGCCAGGAACACCCGGCTCTGCACCGTGACCGGCTCGGCTTCGCGCATCCGTCTGATCGGGTGGCGCAACGCCAAGCCTGCAATCCAGCGCGCGACGAACACCATCAGCAGGGTCAGGCCGACAACGGTGCCGACCTCGGTCCAGAATGCCTGGCGGCCAGGGTCCTCCGCCTGCCGGCTCAGCCAGCCCGGCAATTGGTCGAACGTCCCGATCCAGTCGACGAAGCGCTGGAACACCGCCCCGACCCGCTCGGTGTGGCTCGCGACCGCGTCGCCAAGGTGAACGCCGACATTGAGCGCCTTCTTGTCGGCCGCCGCCTTCTTCTGCACCTCGAGCAGCGATTTCAGGTCCTTCAGAAGCTGTTCGCGCCGCTGCGGATCCTCCAGCGTGTTGACCAGCTGCTCCAGATTGCCGCCTGGGGCCGGTGCCGACTCGGTGGCGCCACCAGACGCCAACCCGGGCATCTGTGCCACGGCCGGGGCAACAACGAACAGCGACAGGCACAGCGCTACTATCGGCAGGAAGCGGATACGGAACCGGATGGTCATGAAACAAAGCACTCCGACGGCAAACGGGCGGATATCAATGCTGGTAGCATTGTGCAGCAACATTGAGAACCGGGGGACACCCACAGTGTCTCCTACGAACCGACCGACACATTGGATGGAGATCGACCATGCGCCTCGAAGGATCTTGCCGCTGCGGTGCGGTAACTTTCAACTGTGACGCCTACGCGCCGGTTCCGTATCTGCGCTGCTACTGTTCGATCTGCCGCAAAACCGACGGCGGTGGCGGCTACGCGATCAACCTGGGCGCCCGCGCCGACAGCCTGGAGGTTCGCGGTGCGGAAAACATCAGCGTCTACAACGCGACCATTGATGGGCAGCCCAGCCCGGCCGACCGGCGGTTCTGCCGGCGATGCGGCACGGCCCTATGGGTTTCGGACCCGCGCTGGCCCGAGTTGATCCATCCGTTCGCCAGCGCGATCGACACGCCGCTGCCGACACCGCCGCAGACCGTGCATATGATGCTGGCCGACAAGCCCGCCTGGGTGCGCGCCGATATCCGCGACGGAGACGAAACCAATGACGGCTACCCCGACCTGTCGCTTCGGGATTGGCACGACAAGCACGACCTGCTGGGCTAGCCCACTCGACACCGGGAACAGGAGACAGAGCCGATGCCGGCCGACAATACGACCGAGGCGCCCGTCACCGCTGGGATCCGCCGCTCCGCCGGACGATCCGTCACCGCAACGGTCGGCGACTTCCGGGTGACCGCACTGTGCGATGGACATGTGGACTTCGACATCAGCCGGTTCGTCGGGGTCGATCCGGACGAGGCCAAGACAGTGGCCGAACCGCACGGTGTCGACGCCGGCGACCTCGCCGTCTCGGTCAACGCCTTCGCAATCGAGGCGCCCGGCAAACTCTATCTGGTCGATGCCGGCAACGGCAGCATCCGTGGCCCGGGCCTCGGCCATCTGATCACCGCCCTCGCCGACGCCGGCCATCGGCCGGAAGACGTCGACGCCATGCTGATGACCCACATGCACGGCGATCATGCCGCGGGCCTGTACGAGGGTGAACGCAGTGTCTTTCCGAACGCCGAACTGATCGTCTCGGAAACCGAACGAGCGTTCTGGGACGCGCCCGAGAAGCTGGACGACCTGCAGCGCAGCCAGCTTGAGATCGCCCATCGCGGCTTCGACACCCACGCCGGACGAACCACCCTCGCCAACGCCGGCGCTGAGGTGGTGCCGGGGATCACCATGGTGGCGCTGCCCGGCCACACGCCCGGGCACGTCGGCTTCCGGATCGACGGACCCGATCCGATGCTGATCTGGGGCGACGTGGTGCACGTGCCGGCCATGCAGATGGCCCGGCCGGAATGGTATTTCCGTTTCGACGTCGACCCCGATACGGCGATCGATACACGCCGGCGTATCCTCGACGAGGCGGCTACCGAGGGCTACCTGGTCACGGGCGCCCACGTGCCGTTTCCCGGGTTCGCGCGCGTCGAGCGGCACGGTGGCGGTTTCGCATACCATCCGGTCGACCCGGGCTGACACGACCGAAGGAGCCTCGCATGCTCGACGTCTATGTCCGGCACGGCGGCCGTCTGAAGAAGCTGGAGGCCTCGGATTCACTATCGGCCGAGGCGGTGTGGATCGACATGCTCCGCCCGACCGCCGATCAAGAAACGCTGGTCGAGCGGACCATCGGCATCGACGTTCCAACCCACGACGACATGAAGGAGATCGAAGCTTCCAGCCGCTTGTACCAGGAGGACGGCCATCTGTTCATGACCGCAACGGTTCTGTCGCAGACCGAGACCGACCAGCCGGTGGCCCGGCCGATCACCTTCGTGCTGACGCCGACCCATCTGGTGACGATCCGCTACACCGAACCCAAGTCGTTCGAGATCTTCGCCGGGCGGTGCCAACGTCCCGGTCTTGGCGACGACGCAACGTCCACCCTGACCGGCTTGCTCGATGCGGTGATCGACCGCGCCGCCGATACCCTGGAGCGTCTGTCGGTCGAAATGGACACCCTGTCGGCCACGGTCTTCCAGACGGCTGCCGGTGCCGGCCGACCTACCGTCGACTATCAGGACGTCCTGCGTTCCATTGGCCGAAAGGGCGAGCTCAACGCCAAGATCCAGGAGAGCCTGCTGACCATCGGCCGGATCTCCACCTACCTGGAGCAGGCGCTTGCGACCACCAAGGTCGGCAAGGAGACGCGCGGGCGGATCAAGACCCTGGGCCGCGACGTGGTGTCGCTGACCGACCACGCGCACTTCCTGGCGGACCGGGTCACGTTCCTGCTCGACGCGACCCTCGGCATGATCAACATCGAGCAGAACGCCATCATCAAGATCGTGTCGATCGCCACGGTGGTGTTCCTGCCGCCGACCGTCGTCGCGTCGATCTACGGCATGAACTTTCACGCCATGCCCGAGTTGAGCTGGCCGTGGGGTTATCCCTTCGCGCTGGCGCTGATGGCGGTTGCGGCCGTGCTGCCCTATCTGGTCTTCCGCCGTCTTGGCTGGTTATAGGAGAACGCGCATGGCGACGATTCGGCACAGCGTCCATGAAACCCGCGGCTTCAAGACCCATGTGGCGCAAGCCGGAGACGGCCCGCCCCTGCTTCTTCTGCACGGCTGGCCGGAGTTCTGGGCGACCTGGGAGCCGCTGATCGACCGGCTGGCCGACGACTACAGACTGATCGCGCCGGATTTCCGCGGATTCGGCGAGAGCGAGAACCCCAATCCGGAACCCTGCGACCAGACCGGCGCCGACGTGCTGGCCGACGACATCATCGCCCTGCTCGACACTCTTGGCCTGGAACGCGTCTGCATCGTCGGCCACGACGTCGCCAGTTTCGTGATGCAGCGACTGGCGATCCGGTTTCCCGAACGGGTCAGCGGGTTGTTCTTCTTCAACTGCCCGACCACCAGCGTCGGCGCGCGGTGGCGCGCTCCGGACCAGATCCGCGAGATCTGGTACCAGACCTTCCACCAGATGCCCTACGCCGCCGCCCTGGTCGGCGCCTCGCGCGACGCCTGCCGAGCCCATATCGGCCACTTCCTGAAGCACTGGTGCCACCGCAAGGACGCGTTCGACCCCGTGCTGGAGCGCTGGGTGGACAACTTTCTGCGACCCGGCAATCTGCAGGGCGGCTTCAACTGGTACATCTCGGCCAATGCCGGCCGGATGGCGGTGATGGCCGGAACCGCCCCGATGCCGCCGAAGATCGACGTTCCGACCCGGGTGCTCTGGGGTCGCCACGATCCAGTGCTGCGCTCGGCCTGGGCCGATGTCCTGCCGGAACACTTCAGCGACCTCGAGGTCGGTTTCGCCGAAGGCTCCGGACACTTCGTCCACTACGAGGAACCCGATCTCGCCGCCACCGAGATCCGCCGGTTCTTCGCGCGCCTTTCAGCCGCCCTTCCGTCACGGAGCACCTGACGATGACCCAACGCGCGATCCCGGCGGTATTCATGCGCGGCGGCTCCAGCAAGGGGGTGTTCTTCCACGCCCGCGACCTGCCGGCCGATCGCACCGCCCTCGACCCGATCCTGCTGTCGGTGATCGGCAGCCCCGACCCGTATGGCCGCCAGCTCGACGGCATGGGCGGCGGGGTGTCCTCGCTGTCGAAAGGCGTCATCATCGGGCCGCCGACCCGGCCGGATTGCGATGTCGACTACACCTTCGCCCAGGTCGCGGTCGACCGGCCGGTGGTCGACTGGGCCAGCAACTGCGGAAACCTGTCGTCCGCCGTCGGGCCGTTCGCGGTGGACGAGGGCCTGGTTCGGGTCAGCGATGGCGAAGCGCTGGTCCGCATCCATCAGGTCAACACCGCCAAGGTCATCCATGCCCGTTTCCCGGTAGCCGACGGCAAGGCGGCCGTGACCGGCGACTTCGCGATCGCCGGGGTTGCCGGGACCGGTGCGCGCATCCGGCTGGACTTCCTCGATCCCGGTGGGGCCGCCACCGGCGCGTTGCTGCCGACCGGTCGACCGTTGGACCTGTTGAAGGTCCCCAGCGTCGGGTCGGTCGCGGTGACGATGATCGACGCCGCCAATCCGGTCGTGATGCTGGCGGCTCTCGACCTCGGTCTCGACGGAACCGAGCTGCCCGACGCGATTGAGGCGCGCGGCGACATCATGGCCGCCTTGGACGCGATCCGGCGGCACGCGGCGGTCGCCATGGGCATGGCAACCCGGCCCGAGAATGCCGGCCTCGCCATCCCCAAGATCGCCATGCTGTCGGCGCCGGCAGACTACACCACGCTGGACGGCCAGACCCTCCATGCCGAGCAACAGGACGTGGCGATCCGCATGATCTCCATGGAGCGCGCCCACCGCGCTGTGCCGCTCACCGGGGCGATGTGCCTGGGTGTGGCGGCACGGATCGAGGGCACCGTCGCCCACCGCCTGTCGCGGCCGGTCGTCGGCGACGAAGTGCGAGTGGCCAACCCGTCGGGCGTGCTGTCGGTCGGCGCCGAGGTGGAGGGCGGCAATGCCCGAAGTGCGGTGGTGTTCCGCACGGCCCGCCGGCTGATGCAGGGGCAGGTTCTGCTGCCGGGATGAGCCGGGTGGCCACGCCTAGAAATCGAAGCTGACCGTCTCCGTCGCTTCCCCGAGCGTCAGTTCCGTCGTTTCCGGCGCTGTGCGGGCGATCACCCGCCCGCCCCGGATGACGTACAGGCGGGTAGGGCTGAGCCGCAACGCCTCGATCGGGTTGCGGCATTGCAGGACCACCAGGTCGGCGCGGCAGCCGGGCGCCAGGCCATAGCCGTCGAGGCCGAGCGCCTTGGCCCCGTTGGTCGTCACGGCATCGAAACAAGCCAGCATTTCCGCCCGACCGGTCATTTGCCCGACATGCAGGCCCATATGGGCGACCTCCAGCATGTCGTGGCTGCCGAGCGGGTACCACGGGTCCATCACGCAGTCGTGGCCGAAGGCGACGTTCACCCCGGCCGCCATCAGCTCCTTCACCCGGGTCATGCCGCGGCGCTTGGGGTAGGTGTCGTGGCGGCCCTGCAGGGTGATGTTGATCAGCGGGTTGGGGATCGCGTGCAGCCCGGCCTCGGCAATCAGTGGGATCAGCTTGGAGACGTAGTAGTTGTCCATGGAGTGCATGGAGGTCAGGTGCGAGCCGGCGACCCGACCGTGCAGGCCGAGCCGATGGGTCTGCTGGGCCAGGCTCTCCACATGGCGCGACAGCGGGTCGTCGCTCTCGTCGCAATGCATGTCGACGCGCAGGCCGCGCTCGGCCGCGATCTCGCACAGCAGTCGCACCGATTCCGCGCCGTCAGCCATGGTTCGCTCGAAATGCGGGATGCCGCCGACCACGTCGACGCCAAGATCGAGCGCCCGCTCCAGGCTGTCGCATGCGCCCGCCAGACGCAGCACGCCGTCCTGCGGAAAGGCGACCAGTTGCAGGTCGATCCACGGCTTCATCTCCTCGCGCACCTCCAGCAGCGCGCGCACCGCCAGCAGGCTGGGGTCGGAGGTGTCGACATGGCTGCGGATCGCCAGCGTGCCGCGGGCGATCGACCAGCGGCACAGCCGGCGCGCCCGTTCCTTGACCGCGTCGTCCGTCAGGCTCGGCTTCAACTCGCCCCACAGTGCTATGCCTTCCAACAGGGTGCCGGATTCGTTCACCCGCGGCAGGCCGTAGCTGAGGGTCGAATCCATGTGGAAATGCGAATCCACGAACGGCGGGGTGACCAGCCGTCCGTCGACATCGATCTCATCGCGCGCCTGCGCCTCCAGCGCCGGCCGGACCTCGGCGATGCGGCCGTCCTTCACGGCGACGTCCACCGGCTCGCCGCCGGTCGGTAGGGCACAGCGGCGCAGGATCAGGTCGAGCATGATCGGCTCCCCAACAACAGGTCAGTGCCGCTCGCCGCGGCGGTACGGCACCAGCAGGGCCTTGGGATAGCGCGCCCGGCGCGCCATCACCACCATCGCGGCGATGCTGAGCACGTAGGGCAGCATCAGGAAGAACTGGTAGGGAATTGCCCCTCCGGCAAACTGCTGGGCACGGACCTGCAGCGCATCGAGCCCGGCGAACAGCAGCGCGCCAAGCAGTGCCTTGCCCGGACGCCATGACGCGAAGATCACGAGCGCCACGCAGATCCAGCCGCGACCGTTGATCATGCCGAAATAGAAGGCGTCGAACGCCGACATGGTCAGGTAGGCGCCGCCGATCGCCATCAGTGCGGATCCGGCCATCACCGCACCGCAGCGCACCGCCAGCACGTCGATGCCCTGGGCCTCGACCGCGACCGGGTTCTCGCCGGCCATCCGGACCGCCAGGCCGAGCGGCGTGCGGTACAGCACGTACATCACCGCCGGAACCGCCAGGAACGTGGCATAGGTCAACGGGGTGTGGTTCAGGAAGGCGTCGCCGAGAAACGGCAGGTCGCTCACGCCGGGGATCCTGACCTGCTGGAAGCCCTGGATCTTCGGCGGCGTGGTGCTGGACGGCAGCATCATGCGGAACGTGAAGAAGCTCATGGCCGAGGCGAACATGGTCAGCCCGATGCCGGCGACATGCTGGGACAGGCCGAGATAGACCGTAAAGCCGGCGTGGATCAGGCCGAGCGACGCCCCGACGACCGCGGCGAACACCACCCCGCCCCACAGATCGCCGCCCTGGTAAACCCACATCCAGCCGGCCATGGCGCCGGCGGTCATGATGCCCTCGATGCCGAGGTTCAGCACGCCGGCACGCTCGCAGATCAACTCACCCAGCGTACCCAGGATCAGCGGGCAGGCGATCCGGATCATCGCCGCCCAGAACCCGGCCGTCAGGAACACCTCGATCAGGTCCATCAGCCGCCTCCTACCGGAACCGCACGCGGAAACGGACCAGCATCAGGCTGACCAGCACCGCCAGTACCGAGGAGGCGACCAGCACATCGGCGATGTAGGTCGGGATGTTCACCGCCCGGCTCATGGAATCGGCGCCGACATAGATCCCGGCCAGGAACACCGCACTCAGGATCACGCCGATCGGGTGGAGGTTCGCCAGCATGGCGACCGCGATGCCGGCGTAGCCGAAGCCCGGCGACAGGTCGAGGGTGAGGTAGCCCTTCAGCCCGGCGACCTCGCCGACCCCGGCCATCCCCGCCAGTCCGCCGCTCAGCATCGCCACCCGCAGCATGGTCAGGTTCACCGGAATGCCCGCGAACCCCGCCGCCTGCGGATTCAGGCCGACGGCGCGGATCTCGTAGCCCCAGATGCTCCAGCGCATCGCCGCCCAGATCAGGATTGCCGCCGCCAGGCCGACCAGCAGGCCGAGGTGCAAACGGGACTTCGCCAGCAGCACCGGCAGCACGCCTTCGTCGACGATCGGCGCCGCCTGCGGCCAGCCGAGCGACATCGGATCCTTCCACGGTCCTTCCAGCAGGAAGCTGACCAGCAGCAGGATCACGAAGTTCAGCAGCAGGGTCGTCACCACTTCGTCGACCTTGAGCCGGACCTTCAGGAACACGGGCAGCAGCAGCGCGACGCCGCCGGCGACCGCGCCCCCGACGAACAGCAGCGGGATCATCAGTATGGGCGGCAGACTGATCATCCCGGTGCCGAGCCAAGTGGCTGCCAACGCACCACAGTACAGCTGGCCTTCCGCCCCGATGTTCCAGAACTTCGCCCGGAACGCCACCGCGACGGCGAGGCCGGTCAGGATCAGCGGCGTCGAACGGGTCAGGGTTTCGGCGATCCCGAAGCTCGAGCCGAACGCACCGCCCAGCAGCAGGCCGTAGGCTTTCAGCACCGGCTGACCGGTCCACAGGATCAGCACCGAGCACAGGACGAGGGAAGCGACGACAGCCGCGACCGGGGCCATGACCACCAGCCAGAGCGGGGTGTGCTCGCGCGGTTCCAGCGTCATGACGCCATGGCTCCCGCCCCATGCTGCAGGTCGCCCGCCATCATCAGGCCCAGGCGGCGGGCGTCGGCGTCACCGATGTCCAGCGAGGGGCTGGTCCGGCCCGCATGGATCACCACCACCCGGTCGGCAATTGACAGGATCTCGTCGAGATCCTCGGAGATCACCAGCACGCCGGCACCGTCGCGCTTGGCATCCAGCAGGCGCTGGTGCACCGCGGCGATGGCGCCCTCGTCCAGGCCGCGGATCGGCTGGCTGGCCAGGATGAAGCGCGGCGACCGGTCCAGGACCCGCGCCAGGATCAGCTTCTGCATGTTGCCGCCGGACATCAGCCGGGTGGCACCGTCGATGCCGGCGCCGCGGATGTCGAACTGCTCGACCAGCCGGCGGGCGTAGGCCTTGCAGGCGGCGAAGTCGATGATCCGCCCCCAGCGCCACAACGGCGTCTCGCGCAGCCGCTCGCTGATCAGGTTCTCCCACACCGCCAGATCGCCGACCACGCCGGTCGCGTGCCGGTCCTCGGGGATGCGGCCGACCCGGCGGATGATGAATTCGCGGGCGGTGAACCGCCGCACCGGCTCGCCGTCGAGGGTGACGGTGCCGGCGCTCGGCGCCAGGGTGCCGCTCAGCAGGGCGGCAAGCGCCGATTGCCCGTTGCCTGCGACCCCGGCGAGGCCGACGATCTCGCGTTCCCGCACCGTCAGGCTGACCCGGTCGAGCACCGGGTTGCCACCGCGCGGCCCGGCGACGGATACGGCATCGAGCTCGATCACCGCACGGCCCGGATCCAGGTGTTCGGCGCGCGGCCTGGCGACCTTGCGGCCGACCATCATTTCGGCAAGCGACTCCCGGTCGGCGTCGACGGTGGCGACGGTCCCGACCACGGCACCGCGGCGCAGCACCGTCACCCGGTCGCTGACCGCCAGGATCTCGTGCAGCTTGTGGGTGATGAAGATGATCGACAGACCTTGGGCCACCATCGCCTTCAGCGTGTCGAACAGCCGGTCGGATTCCTGCGGCGTCAGCACCGAGGTCGGCTCATCCAGGATCAGGATGCGGGCGTCCCGATACAGGGCCTTGAGGATTTCCACCCGCTGCCGCTCGCCGATCGACAACTCGTCGACCCGTCGGTCGGGATCGACCGTCAGCCCGTATGCCTCGGCCATCTCCACGATGCGGGCCCGCGCCGCCGCGGTGTCCGACCGCCAGGACCACAGTTTCTCGGTGCCGAGGGTTATGTTCTCCAGCACCGTCATGTTGTCGGCCAGCGCGAAGTGCTGGTGCACCATGCCGACCCCGGCGGCGATCGCCGCGCCGGTGTCTCCCGGCGGCAGCGCGCGGCCGTCAACCAGCATCTCGCCCTCGTCGGCCACGTAGTGGCCGAACAGGATGTTCATCAGGGTCGTCTTGCCCGCCCCGTTTTCGCCCAGCAGGGCGAGGATCTCGCCCTCGGCGACCGACAGCGAAATCCCATCGTTGGCGACCAGCGCACCGAACCGCTTGGTGACGCCGCGGATCTCAAGCGCCATATCGACACCCCCAACTCGCCACACCCGGTACAACCGGCTCCCGCAGGGAGAGCCGGCGACCGGTTGGGCGCAACCTCAGAAGGTCGACTTCGGCTCGTTGTCGTTGATCTCAACGGTGAACTTACCGGCCAGGATATCGGCCTGAAGTGCCTTCACCTTGGCCTTGATGTCCGGCGAGATCTTGTCCTCGAACTCGTAGAACGGCGCGAGGCTGGCCCCGCCCTTGGCCATCATCGTCCACTCCTTGTAGTCCTCGGCCTTGAACGTGCCGGCCTTGGTCTGAGCGATCGCGTAGTTGATGGCCGAGGTCATGTCCCACAGCGCCGAGGTCACGACCACGCCGGTGCCGTTCTCATCCTTGTCCATGTCGTTGACGTTGCTGAACGCGCTGATGCCCTTCTCGCGCGCGGCGGAGACCACGCCCGCCCGCTCGGCGTACAGCACGTCGACCCCGGCCTCGACCTGGGCGAACGCTGCTTCCTTGGCCTTCGGCGGATCGTACCAGGACCCGATGAAGTTGACCTTGAACTCGACCTTCGGGTTGACCGAACGGGCGCCCGCCATGAAGGCGTGGAACAGCCGGTTGACCTCGCCGATCGGATAGCCGCCGACCATGCCGATCTTGTTCGACTTGGTCATCGAGCCGGCGATCATCCCCATCAGGTAGCACGGCTCGTGGATGTAGTTGTCGAACACCGCGAAGTTCGAGCCGTGCGGCTTGAACGGGTCGCCCATCAGGAACGCGACCTTCGGATAGTCGTCGGCAACCTTGCGGGCTTCGCGGCTGATGCCGAAGGCCTCGCCGACGATCAGCTTGGCGCCGCCCTCGGCGTACTCGCGCAGCACACGGACATAGTCGGTGTTGGCGACCTTCTCGGAGAACACGTACTCGATCTCGCCGGCCTTGGCCGCCTTGTCGAGCGCCTGATGCAGACGGGCATCCCATTTCTGCTGGATCGGCTGGGTGTAGATCCCCGCCACCTTGATCTTCTCGGCCGCCGTCGCCGGGCCGGCCGCAGCGCTTGCCAGCACACCCGCGCCGAGCAGCAGCGTTCCCACCCGCACCGCCGCCTGGCGCCGCGTCATCATTCCCCAGTCCCGCATCAAAGCCTCCTGTTGCGCTCTTACGATCCCTGCCCGTACCCGGCGTTTCCGTCCCGTCGATCCGGGCGTTTCGCCGCCCGTGATCCGCGTCTTGTGATTGCGCCAACGCCTTTTGACGGCCGCCGGGCATGCCCCTGTTCAGATGGCGGACGCTATCCTGACTGTCTGGTCAACGGTTGTCACGCGGTTGCAGCATTTCCCGGACCTGACCGCGACTCCGGATTCGGGATAGTGTTCGGCGAAGTCAACCGTTGAGAGCCCGACATGCGGATCCTTCTTGCGCTGGTGATCATCTTGCTGCCGCCCGTCGCGGTGAACGCCGCCGAGTGCGGCGGCAACGCCTGGGTCGAAACCACGCTGTATATGGGCCGGGGCCAGCCTGACGGCGGCGTCGTCACGGACACCCAGGTGCAGGCGTTCGTCGACGACATCATCGTGCCGGCGTTCCCCGACGGCTTTACGGTCGCGGATGCCCGCGGCCACTGGCTGGACCGCGCCACCGGGCGAGGCATCGGCGAGACGACGGTGATGCTCATTGTCGCCCACCCGCCGGGCGCCGGATCGGACGCAGCCCTGCAGCGGGTCGCCGACGCCTACATCGCCCGGTTCAACCAGTCGGCGGTGCTGCGCAGCAGCCACCCGGTGTGCGTGACGTTCTACGAGAAGAAGTAGCGGGAGCAAGGTCACGGTATTCGCCGATCGGCTTCGGCGGATCGTCGAGCGGATTGCGGTGCCGGCGGGTTGAATTCCGGTACCCACGACCGCTTATTGGAACCGTCGTGTCGTGCCATCCGGGAGACCGCCATGAAATGCCCCGTCTGTGTCGAAACCGATCTGGTGATGAGCGAGCGCCAGAACGTCGAGATCGACTACTGCCCGAAATGCCGCGGCGTGTGGCTGGACCGCGGTGAACTCGACAAGATCATCGAGCGCAGCGCGACGGAGGCCCCGCCGGCCCCGGCACCGGCCGCCGCTCCCCAGCCGACCTATGGCTACGAGCCGCGCGGCAAGCACCACGGCGGCGGCAAGCACGGCGGTTATCGCCGCAAATCCTGGCTGCAGGAGATCTTCGACTGACCGAATTGGGCTCGCCAGCGCGACCGGATCGCGGCAGGCTCCCGGCGGGTCCGGTTCCGGGCCACGGCAATCCGATGACCAAGGGAGCAAACCAGCCATGATCCATGAACTGCGGGTCTATCACTGCGTGTCCGGCCGGCTTCCGGCCCTGCTGAAGCGGTTCGAGACCATCACCCTGAAAATCTGGGAGAAGCACGGCATCCGGCAGGCCGGGTTCTGGACCGTGCTGATCGGCGAGTCGAACCAGGCTCTTTACTACCTGCTGGAATGGGAATCCCTGGCCGAGCGGGAGACCAAGTGGAACGCCTTCGCCAGCGATCCCGAGTGGCTGGCCAAGCGCGCCGAGACCGAAAAGGACGGGGCGATCGTCGCCCACGTCGCCAACCAGTTCCTGCAGCCGACCGCGTTCTCGTCGGTCAAGTAGCGCCGTCCGAGCGTCCGAACAGCGCCGCCGAGGTCGCCCGCAGGGCCGGCCCGGCGGCGTAGGGCGTGTTGACGCAGAACAGGCCGGAGCCACGCATCCGCAGTGTGCTGCCGGTAAGCCGCGCCTCGTCCCGCCACAGCCGGGGAAGCGGCGCGGCATCCAGCGCCTGCACGAGTTCGCGGTGCAGCCCGGCGTCCAGGATCGGATACCACAGCAGGATCACCGCCTGCGGCCATCGGCGGTGCACCGACAACAGCAGGTCGGCGGCAGCCGCGTACTCGGTCTTCACCTCGTAGCTGGGGTCGATCAGCACCAGACCGCGCCGCGGCACCGGCGGTACCAGGGCCGGCAGGCCCTCGTGGCCGTCGCGGCGGTGAATGTGCACGTCAGGACCGCGGAACCCGCGCTCCAGGGCGGCGTGCTCCCGGGGATGCAACTCCATCAGGTGCATCCGGTCGCCCGGCCGCAGCAGGGCCCGCGCGATCGCCGGCGATCCGGGGTATGCCGCCGGGCCGTGCGCCGCCCGGACACGCTGGACTGCCACGGTCCATGGGTGCTCCTCCGGCAGCGCCCCGCGCGCCAGCACGGCATCGACCCCCTCGCGCGCCTCGCCGGTCTTGCGCGCCTCCGGGGCGGCAAGGTCGTACAGACCCCGCCCGGCATGGCTTTCCAGATAGGACAGCGGCTTGTCCTTGGCGGTCAGCGCCGCCAGAAGCACCGCAAGCGCCGCATGCTTGTGCACGTCGGGCAGGTTTCCCGCGTGGTAGCCGTGCTGATAGGACAGCATGCGCGCTGCCCCCTACGCGGAACGACCGCGCGTCACGGTCACTCCGATCGCGACCGGTGCGGCTTGCTCGGCCGCGCGCCGCCGGCCTTGCGCCCTGCCGCGCCGCCCTTCCATTTCTTCGGACCGGCCGGACGTGGCGGACGGCTGGCGGCGTCAGCCGGTGCCGGCGGCCCGTCCAGCCGGGTGATCTTCACCGTCTCCTCGCCGGTGCCGGCCTCGGCAATCGCCGCGGCGAACCGGTCCGCGACGCTGGCGGTGATCTCCACATGGCTCTCGTTCGGCAGGACGCGGATCGCACCGACCTCGTTCTTGGTCACGTGCCCGGCACGGCAGATCAGCGGCAGCAGCCAGCGCGCCTCGGCCTGGTGCTTGCGGCCGGCGGACACCTTGAACCAGACGCTGCCGGCGAAGTCGTCGCGGGCCTTGCGCGGCGGCTCCGACGACGCGGACGCCACGTCCAGCAGTTCCTCCGGTGCCGGCCGGCTGGCCTGGTGCAGCCGCAGATAGGCGGCCGCCACCTTCTCCGGATCGTGGGTCGCCAGCAGTTCGCGGGCGAACTCCAGCTCCTCCGGCGTCACGTCCTCGGACAGCACCGGATCCTGCATCATGCGCTCGCGGTCGCGCTTGGCGATCGCCTCGGCGTTCGGCGGCGCCACCCAGGCGGCGCGCAGATTGTTGGCCGACTTCAGCAGGCGCTGCACGGCGTGGCGCCGGGTGTGCGGGACGATCAGCACGCTGACCCCCTTGCGACCGGCACGGCCGGTGCGGCCGCTGCGGTGCAGAAGGGTGTCGGAGTTGTTGGGCACGTCGGCGTGCACGACGAGGTCCAGGGTCGGCAGGTCGATGCCGCGCGCCGCCACGTCGGTGGCGACGCACACCCGGGCCCGGCCGTCGCGGATTGCCTGCAGGGCGTGGGTGCGCTCGTTCTGGCTGAGCTCGCCGGACAGCGCCACCACCGAGAACCCGCGGTTGGCGAGCCGGCTGCTGAGGTG
The DNA here is from genome assembly GCF_040219215.1 of Thalassobaculum sp. Taxonomy (GTDB): domain Bacteria; phylum Pseudomonadota; class Alphaproteobacteria; order Thalassobaculales; family Thalassobaculaceae; genus Thalassobaculum_A. The sequence continues at coordinate 21,535 of NZ_JAVJSX010000008.1, read as the reverse complement.
CTGAACCGCGATCCGGGTTCCGCAGAACACCATGGCGCTGCGGGCATCGTGAAACAGCAGGGTGTTGACGATGGCGTTGTCACGATCGTTCGGCGCCACCAGATGGGCGCGGTACTCGATGTCGTGGTGCTGGGTGCGCTCGCCGGCGGTCGCCAGACGCACCGCGTTGCGCTGGTAGCGCTTGGCCAGATGGGCGATGGTCGACGGCACGGTGGCCGAGAACATCAGGGTCCGGCGTTCCGACGGGGCCGCGTCCAGAATGTACTCCAGGTCCTCGCGGAACCCGAGATCCAGCATCTCGTCGGCCTCGTCCAGCACCACCGCGCGGATCTTCGACAGGTCGAGCGAGCCGCGCTCGATGTGGTCGCGCAGCCGGCCGGGCGTGCCGATCACCAGATGGGCGCCCGACGACAGCACGTCGCGCTCGCGCCGCATGTCCATGCCGCCGACGCAGGACGCGGTGCGGGCGCCGGTCGGCGCGTACAGCCAGTCGAGCTCGCGGCGAACCTGCAGCGCCAGCTCGCGGGTCGGCGCGACCACCAGGGCCAGCGGCTCCTCGGCGCGTCCGAACCGCTCGGCGTCCTCCAGCAGGGTCGGCGCGATCGCCAGGCCGAACGCCACGGTCTTGCCCGACCCGGTCTGGGCCGACACCAGCAGGTCGGCGCTCGACACCTCGGCCGCCAGTACCGAGGCCTGAACCGGCGTCGGGGTCTCGTAGCCCTGCGCGGCCAGCGCACCGGCCAGCGCCGGATGGGCGTTCTCAAAAGCGTTCATCGCGCGGGCCTCGGGTCGTAGCAACGGGTATGGCGGGCGTTATGACACAGCCGGCGCCTTCCGAAACGCCGTTTGTGAACCACCGGGGGCATCGGCGCCGTCATGGCGCCGCTCGATCATCCCGGCGTGCGGCGGACGCGCGTACCGCTTCCACAGGAACACTCCCTGTACCAGCGCGCCGTCATCGTGCCCGGATTTGTGCGCACCGTGTACCATAACACGTTCCGGATGCCGCCGCGCTGAAGCGACGCAGGCTCCGGGGGCGCCCTGTTTGGCGCCTCCGGACGATGAGGGCGCTTGCGGGCCGGACGCAAGACGCCGATGCTCTGGTGGTGCCGTCGCGGGGCCGGGGCCAGCGACTCCGCCTCACAAGGGCGGTACGTGGCCACCGCAGCGACCGCGCCCGTGGGGGTGTCTGGATGCGTGGCTTTGTCCGGCTGGCAGCGCTGGTCGCGTTCCTGGTGTGGGTTCAGGCCCCGGCGGTTCACGCCAAGGGCAAGGCCGCGGAGCCGTCGGAAGACTTCGCCGTCTTCGTCATCGGCAACACCGTGTTCACGCTCTACCACGAGTTCGGGCACGCCCTGATCGACAAGCTGGAGATCCCGGTCCTCGGCCGCGAGGAGGATGCGGTCGACAGCCTGGCGGTGCTGATGATGCTGCCGGACGGGGACGATCCGGACGCCGATGCGTTGATCCTGGCGGCGGCGGACGGCTACGCCATGGCCCACGACCAGGCGGAACCCGACGACCTCGCGTTCTGGGACGAGCACTCGCTGGACATCCAGCGCTACGCGGCGGTCAACTGCCTGATCTTCGGCAGCGACCCCGATGGCTTCGCAGAGCTGGCCCGCATCGTCGAGATGCCGGACGAGCAGCAGGAACGCTGCCCCGGGATCTATGAACAGACCTACGACAGCTGGGCCGCCCTGCTCGACCCGTACTTCCGGGAGGAGGGCCAGGCCGGCGGCGGCAGGATCCACCTCCGCTTCAAGCGGCCGGGAAAGGGCATCGAGCCCGGCCTGGTCACTCTGCTGAAGCGGTCCGACGCCCTGCGCGAGGCGGTCGAAACCGTGGCCGAGACCTTCGTTCTGCCGGGCGATTTCGACGTGGTGTTCGAGTCCTGCGACGACAGCAACGCCTACTACGATCCGGAAACCGGAAACGTGACGGTCTGCTACGAGCTGGTCGCGTATTTCGCGGCGCTCTTCATCAACGATGCGGCGGCACGCTAGCCACCACACGGCCCGACGCCGCCCTGGAGGGGGTCTCACGATGGATGAATTCCGGGAAGTCATCCGCAAGTCCTGGGGCGAGCGGCTGGGCGGCGCCTTCGTCGGCGTGGTGATCGGCCTGCTGATGTTCGTCCTGTCGTTTCCCGTCCTGTGGTGGAACGAGGGGCGGTCGGTCGACCGCGCCAGGACCCTTGCGGAAGGCCTCGAGCTGGTGATCCCGGTCGCCGCGGACCCGGTCGATCCGGCCCACGACAAGGGCCTGATCCACATCTCCGACCGGGCGGTCGGCGATGGGCCGCTCGACGACCCGGCGTTCGGCCTGTCGGTCGACGCGCTGAAGGTGAAGCGCGTGGTCGAGATGTACCAGTGGATCGAGGAGAAGGAAGAGCGGACGGTCAAGGAGGCCGGCGGCAGCGAACGCACCGAGACCACCTATCGCTACCACCGGGAGTGGTCGGACCGTGCCGTCGATTCCGCCCGGTTCCGCATCGCCGAGGGCCACCGCAATCCGGCCGCCCTGCCCTTCGCCCCGCTGGCGCTGGTCGCCCCGCGCATTTCGATCGGTGCCTTCGCGCTGACCCGCGATTTCGTCTCCCAGATCGACGACTATCGGGAACTGCCGGTCAGCGATGCCGTGTACGCCGGCGCGCCCGAAAACGTCCGCGGCCGGTTCCAGCTGTCCGCCGGCCGCTTCCACCAGGGCGATCCGGCCGCCCCGCAGATCGGCGACGTCCGGGTCGGCTTCCTGGCGATTCACCCCCAGGAGATCGGCGTGGTCGGCCGGCAGTCCGGCAACCGGATCGAGCCGTATCGCACCAGGACCGGCGAAATCGCCCTCCTGCGGATGGGCGGCGGCAGCGCCGACTCCCTGTTCGCCGATGCCCGCGACGAGAACACCCTGATCACCTGGGGGATCCGCCTGGGCGGGTTCGCGGCGATGTGGATCGGCCTCGCCCTGCTGTTCGGCCCGATCAAGATCCTGGCGGACGTGCTGCCGGTTCTCGGGACCATCGTCGGCGCGGGCTTCGCGATGGTGGCCGGCCTCGCCGCGGTCGCGTTGAGCGCGGTGACGATCGGGCTGGCCTGGCTGGCCTACCGCCCGCTGATCGGCATCGGCCTGCTGGCCGTCGCCGCGGCCGCGATGCTCGCAAGCGCCTACCTGGCCCGCCGGAAACGCCAACTTGCCGGACCGGCATAGGAGGCTGGCCCGGGCGGCTGGTGTAATGAGGCAGTGGCGGGGAGCGTGGGATCCTCAGGAAAATCCCTTAAAATACTGAAAAAAAATGAAATTTTGGATCGACTTGAACCACTCTGGTCGCTTTACCAGCGTGGTACACGAGGCCCGTGGTAGGTGAACCCTGAGCAGACCTCGACTAGGCCACGGACTCATAAGCGCGGATCCAAATTCGTGATGCGGCGAGTTTGACGAGGGCGAGATAGTTGGCGTCGTGCTTCTCGTATCGGGTTGCGACGGCCCTGAAGTGTTTGAGCTTGCTGAAGAAGCGCTCTACCAGGTTGCGGTATCGATAGAGGAAGGCGCTGAAGGCGGGAACGTTTCTGCGTCTCGGCATCGGCTTGATGTTGGCCCAGGCACCGCGCTCTGCGAGTGCCGCTCGCAGAGCGTCGCTGTCGTAGGCGCGATCGGCGAGCAGGATCTGGCCGTTGCCGAGGCCATCGAGCATGTCGGCGGCACTGCGGCCATCATGGGCCTGGCCTTCGCTCAGCTTGAGGGTGATCGGCAAGCCGTTGGCATCGACCAGAGCATGGATCTTGGTGGTCAGTCCGCCTCGTGAGCGCCCCATGCAGCGGGCGTGAGTTCCGTCCCCAGGGGCGGCATCGGCGTGTTGGTGAACCCGGATCGAGGAACTGTCCACCATCTGCAGATCACCGTCGTAGGCCGCCGAGACCGCCGCGAAGATCCGATCCCACACACCGAGCTTCCGCCACCGCACGAACCGGTTGTAGCAGGTCGTCGACGGACCATAGCGCTCCGGGATGTCGGCCCACGGCGAGCCCGTCCGAAGCCGCCAGTAAATCCCATTCAGAACCCTACGGTCGTCGACCCGAGGCACCCCGCGCGGCTTGTTCGGCAACAGCGGCTCGATGATCGACCACTCGAAGTCGCTCAACTCGTAACGTCGTGCAGCCATTCAAGATCCTCCCAGGACCTTGAATCAGAAACACCCACTTCTGGGAATCCCATTTATGAGTTTATCACCTAGGGAGGAGCGAGCTCGGGGCCGGGGGAAGTCGGTGCCGCCCGTCAGGACGAATGCCGCCGTAGATCGCGACGGAAAAATCATTCATCCCGGCCCCGGGCCTGAGAGACTCCGTAGCGCCCGCAGGAGCGCCGCTGACAGCCTTGTTTCCCTCGGGTGCCCCTCTCTCCTTCCTGGCGACGAAAGCCTTTGGCCGTCAGCGAGCCCCTTAGCGCGATTGTGGTGGCGACGCCCCCGCCGCTCTAGACACAGCACTAAAACAGGAGGGCGCATACTGGCGCCCTGCCATGCGGCGAGGGGTGCGGCGCCCCGGTGAGCGGTGCTGAAGTCCGCAGGATCCCGCCGCTGCATTTTGACGGACATCCATGGAGAAGACCCCTCAGTCGGTCCAAAGCTTAGACCAAGGTCCTCCACGTTCCTCCGGCTCTCCTAGGTCGGACCTAGGCGGCCCATGGTCGGCCATGGCGGATAGGTTAACAGGGCACTGATCTACTCGATACTCCCCCTCAAAGAGGTTGTGTACGGTCCTTGGCCACACCCTATCGACCGTGGTCGCCAAGCCGGTTTCTTCCCCATGGATGTCCATCTAAGGCGAGTGGCTAGGCGCGTCCGTAGGTGTCACGCGTCTGCGGCTATGGCTCAATGCAGAGAACCTGGGCCAGTTCTTCCATCCGCTGCGCATGTTCGGGAGACGGATCTCGGCGCCCGTTTCTGTATTGGTGCCAGATCGCTACCGCTTCCAGATAGTTCTGCGCAGTGCCATGGTCTAGTGCGCCGTCTGCGGTAAGGGAATTGACTAGATCACGGTATCTGCGTCGGTCGATCCGTCCATACTTGGCTCTAGTTCGTCCGTCGATTTCCGGGTAGGCGGCGAGCCGCTCAAGGCTATCCCGAATCGAATGCCAGTTGTCGCGAAGCGCGTCCCGGGTCGCGGCTTGCCCGGCGTTTTCAAGTTCTTCGGACGTTGCTGCCTCAAGGTCACCAATGCTCCCACGGAGCTGGCCGAGGATTTCCATCGTGCTGGATAGGCTGTCCCATACTCCCTGTAGGGTCTCCTCGGTTCTAAGGCGGTGGTCCCGGATCAAGTTGTCCGACTCGTCTATGGCGCTCTTGAGGTCCTTCACTTTGCCGCTGAAGAGCCACCACCCGAGAAGCACGCCGAATGCAGCGGCAGCTAGCGTGAGGATGCCGGAGACGATCGTCGCCTGTGGCAACGTCACGGTCGCCCAAGAGTCAGTCAGCCACTGCACGTTCCACTCCTCGCTAGATCGTTCAAAAGTAGTCGCAGGAAATCGCGCTTGCAATCAAACATCGTAGGAGGTGGTGACGCTCGTGACCTGGGGATACCCTATCCGCAGTTCACGTACTTGATCCAGTTCTCGGCGCCCTGGTCGAAGACGGGGTCGACGGTCAGGAGGCACGCTCAGGACTCGTTTGACGGCCGTGGGCGTCCATGCCCGGCCTCCCCCCCCGGGGGGGGGGGGGGGGGGGGGGGGTAGTGTACCCCTGGGCCTCCAGCCAGCGAGCAGCCGCCCTGAGGCTTCCTGGGCGACCATGGCCTCCCGCACAGTCTCAGCCATGTCCGAGGCATAGGCGTCAGCGCGCTCCTGGCGGGCCTGGGCGGCCAAGGCTGCGCGGGCTTCTTGCTTGCCGCCGCGATAGCCACCGAGGCGCGTCCCCGCGCCCTGGCGGCGCTCAGGGCGGCATTGGTGCGCTCGGAGATCAGCCCTCGCTCCAGCTCGGCGACGGCGGCGAACTGCTGGAGCATGAAGCGCCCGGCGGCCCCGGTCGGCAGCTCGGGTAGCTCGGCGAAGCGGAGATCCACTCCCTGGTCCAGGACGTCGAGGAACAAGCGGACGTCCCGGGCCAGTCGGTCGATTTTTGCGACGACCAGGGGGAGATCCCGGCGGCGGGCCTCCGCGATGGCGCGGCGCAGCTCCGGCCGGTCGGCCTTCTTGCCGCTCTCGAGCTCGGTGAACTCGGCGACCGGCGGGTAGCCCTCCCCCAGGAAGGCCCGAACCTTCTCCCGCTTCGCGTCGAGCCCGAGGCCACTGCGGCCCTGGCGATCGGTCGAGACCCGGAAGTAGGCAATGGCCCCATCCGCCTCAGGCGATGCATAGGTTCTAGGCCGCTGCTGCCAGCTGCTCTAGGACCGAGTCCGGAGCGTCCTCCTCGATGACGCGTGCTGCTGCCGAGAGGACTCCAAGCTTGGTCCCCAGAGCGGCCTTCCTCCTGACCACAGCTACCCGGCCGGGGGCGTCTTCGAGTTGGGAGATGTCGTAGAACTTCGTGACTGCCGATGCGATGGAGATGTGGTTGGCCGTCACCGGCTCGAAAATGGCCTGATGTTGGTTGACTGACACCAGGGTGGCGACAGGCCATGTCGTCGTTGATGCACCAAGGACCTCAGCGTCTCGTGTCACTCTCGCCCTAGTGAACACGTTGACTAGTCGACGGTATAGCCGGTCGGTCGCATCCTCATGGCGCTTCTCTGATAGCTTTTGGGCGGTGAGCTGCACGGCCTCCATAGAACACGTAGCAACGGTGGCTATTGCTCCTGGTAGCCGCGACCGATCCACGCGCACGAGGAAGAACGCCCGGTGGTCAAACCCCACTCCCGCTCGCTCAGCCACGTGGGGGGCGGTGCGCGCAAACGTCGACGCGCCTCCCATCATGTCAGCTTCGACCTGGCCCTGACCAAGGTCGGACACGAGGAAGCCACCCCGGTCAGGTGTGATGCAGACAACGACCGACGAGCCGCTGGGGTAGAGACCGGCGGTCTTCAGGTAGGCGGCCTCCCCGCTATAGTCGACACGGTGCAAGGAGGCCGCAGCCTCGTCGACTATAGCTCGGAAACCTGCGCTAGTACTCGTTAGGCTCAGCATCAGAATAGCCCTGGCTCCCACGGCGGAGCGGGGATCGCCGCCGCCCCTTCAATCTTAAAGTAGTCCGCCACACAGTCCAGCAAGGCCTCGAAGCTCGCGGGCTCTTCGTTCAAGTCCTGAGCAATTGGCAGATTATCCCGCAGCATGTGGTCCACTCCCAGCTCCCAGTTCGCCGCGAAGGGGTGAATATGAGAGCCCCGGATCTCCAGCAACCTGAGGTCCTCCGGACCGATGTTTTTGTTCGTGTGTGGAACCCGGGGGCGCCAGTCGATCCTCGTGAAGGGACCGCGTCGACGGCCCGGGAACTCGAACTCCAACTGGAACGAGACATGGTGATCCACATCCTGAGCATCAGCCTGTCCCCGAAGCCACAGACCTTCCTGAGTGACGCCATTGATGTCCAACGGCACCACAAGCCGAAAGGTTTCTCCGTGAACCTTCCAGTCGGGTGGGACTGCAAGAGTCTTCGGCGTAGCAATCAGGGTCGGCAGCTGGTCCAATGAGCCCCCCAGCGATTCGTTCCACCTGATAGCCTAGTCGGAAGTTGGGGGCCTGAGCCACTCCTCCCGGATATGGCGCGACACTTCCTCCTGCGCCTTTCTGAGCTGGGCCACCGACTTCCCCTCGGAGTAGACCTGGGTCGCTAGGTTGGGCTTCTTGTGCCCCATCAGTTCGCAGTGAGTGTACTGGTGAAGGCCGACCTGCTCGCACGCTGTGGAGTAGGAGGGGCGCAGGGAGTGAAAGGTCGCGTTCTCCGGGTCACCAAGCACCTTGTCGATCCAACGGTTGACCCGCTTCTGGACGTTCCAGGACCGCTTCTTGTCGGGGCCGCCCGGCTTGAGGCCCGGAATTAGCCAGCCCTCTCCGGTAGCCCGACGTTCAACGACCTCCCGGACGTCCTCAGGGATCGGGAGCCAACGAGCCGCTGCATCACTCTTCCCCTCTCGGATGCGCAACCCACCGTCCACCACGTCATCCACGGTGAGGGAGCAGATCTCATTGACCCGCGCTCCGGTGAACAGGCTCAGCCAGATCAGGTCGATCAGGACCCGGTCCTTCGACTTGGACGCCAACAGCTTTCGAAGCTCCCCCGGGTTCGAACGCTCGGACGTCACGCTGCCCTTGGCGTAGCTCGGCGTTTCGTAGGGCTTGTTGGAGCCATGGGTTGGCATCCGCATGGCCGCGACGCACAGCCCAGCGCCAGAGACCCGAGAGGCTAGAGATCTTGCGGGTGACGGTCTTGCCCGATGCCTTTGACTTCAGGAGATAGCCCGTCACGAACTCCCCGGCGTGCCACCGCGAGACGTCTCGCAAAAAGAGTTCGCCTAGATGGCCGACGCGCTCGTTCACTGATGAACGGTGCTGCTGAGCCGTCTGCTTTGTGTAGTTGGTCGCTCTGCCAGCCAGCGATCCACCGCCTCGGATATCGGCAGCCCCCTGCCCGTCGCAACGTCATACCAGCGCTTGGCAGCAGCCGTCCCGGCCTTGGACTCCATATCTTCGGCCACCCAGCCCGCCGCACTTTCTAGGCCCTCGCGCTCCTCCGGGTCGCGAAGGGCCGCCAAGGCGCGAGCATTGACCAACGCCTCCTCGACGTCGGGGACATGTCCGCACTGGCGAAAGCTCGCCTGGATCTGCGCCACCATGGGCCAGCGAAGACGTTGGCCTTCGGACAGGCAACGGGTTCCCAGGGCCTTGAAGATCTCGCGCTTTCCGAGCTGTTTCTGCAGTTCCTTGGGAACCACGACGCGCACGTACCACGACCGGCCGCGCTGCTTCAAATAGGCGCCGTCCATTACCTCGTCCTCCTCCTCGGACTTGTACCGTTCAGGTACAGCGTCGGAATGGGGCAAGATCAGAAAACCTTTTTATTTCAGCTTCTTAAAAGGAATGGCGGAGAGGGTGGGATTCGGAGGCCATAGCGATTATATTAAATAACTCAATATCTTACCGAACTGACAAGAACCAGTTTGTATGCCTCCTCTGTATCCGTTGTATCACCCGTCAGTGCTGAGACATGCGGCAGCTACGATCAGCTCGGTGTCGCTTCTAACGCACGCGAATCGTGGTTCCCTTCTTGCTTGAGAAAGCACCGTCGGATGATCTACCCCGACGCTATTCGGCGTCCTTAGGCTGTTCTGGGTTTGCCGGTGATGTGTCGTCACGTTGCCGCTTGTTGCTCGGACGCTCAGCCTTTCCGCGTTTGCTTCCGCCATGACGTTTGGGCCGCTGGGATTCCCCAGGTACCTGACCATTCGACTTCTCCTCGCGAAGCCCCGCCTGTGCGTTCGCCGCCATCACAGAGCGATAGGCATGCTTCAAGCCTTCGAGCCTTTCGAGAAAGCCCTCGTAATCCTGGATACGCTTAGAAGGGTCTTCGTGAAGCAAAAAATCTCGCCTTATCGGAATAATAGCGTTCCGTATTGCGTCTGCCTCGACCGACTCATCAAGCTGGGCTTCAATTTGGTTAAGAGCGATGGTTGCCTGTTCACGAGTTGCGTATCCAACGTTATCAGCCTTGAATAGACGAACCCGATCAAAGACGTGTGCTTCAAGCTTTTTGTTTGCGGAATCCTCTTTTGCTCGGCGAATAGCCTCATTTACCGCACGAAACACAACCTCCATTCGATAGAGAAATGTATCAATGTGCTTCTGCATATTCGGTTCTTGCTGACGGCATGCCTCTACAACGGCCTTTGCAAATGCGATTTTATCGATTCGCCCATTATGCTTTTTAACCTCCCGGTTGATCGCGTCGAGCATATGACCGCCTCTGACGAGTTCCGCTTCAATGGCTCTGAGCGGTATCTCGGGAGCGTCTCCCTCTCGAAACTTGGTCACGTCTGCGATAACAAGTTCCATAGCTCTGTGAGCCAATGGCACAGGTATGATGTCTTCGATCACAGGTGAGTCGGGCCAATCGGAAATATTCTCACCTATTTGTCTTAGATCAAGAACGTTTTCTGGTTTGATTAGTCTGCGTAGACGTTCGTCGCCCGCAAATTCCCTCTTGGCCTTTACACCCTCATCATCACCATCCAAGAGTACGACTACAGGTGGTTTGTCAGCTCCTTGTCCACGAATCCTGTACACAGTGTAACCGATCTCCTGAGCGGAACCGCTTGGAACGATCACCATGTTATTGAGGTCGAGTGTAGCATCCATGATACCCGGGGACCGCAGCCGGGTCAGGTTCGCGGCTCCGGCCAGCAGGATTTGATCTGACGGCCCCTCAACAAGCAGGTTTACAGAACCTACGAACGCACTTTCACCGACGAACGCACCAAATGCCGACCTCAGCGGTTCATAATGGTTTCGGCTGACACTCGGAACAACTCGCGTTCCGTCGAAGCCTGTTCCCTTTTCTAGAACGCGGATTCGCTCGGAATGGTTCTTATCGAGTAAGAACGGAGAATGCGTGACGTAGATGACTTGGATCGGATCAATGCCCGGCTCTGGTTCCGCTAAATCTCGAAACACTCTCATTAGGTCCTGTTGAGCCTCGGCGGAAAGATACGTGTCCGGCTCGTCCATCAGCAATATCGACTCCCGGCTTCCTGACGGTCTATGTATTTGCGTTTGTATCAAATAGGACAGAAAATACCGAAGACCACTGCTTCTCTCCGAGAACGTGTAGACCGTACCAGTGCGGTCTCTAATGACAAAGACCAGCTCTCGATCTCGGTTGGCAATTTTTAAACTAAAATCTCGATCCTGTACCCAATATCGGCGGAAATTCAACTTTCTTTCTAGTTGCTGATTCACTGCGTCTATTAATCCGCCGACATATCCATCATGTTGACCGTCTATAGCCTGAGACAATTCAGAAAGACTTGCTGGGTCAACCTCACCAAGAGTTAGCAACAAATCTCTTCCCAGGTAGAGTGATTTAAGTTCGTTGTTGCTCAATGTGTCAGACATTGGATCAGCAAATTCACCGAAAGCCTCAAGCACTTTCTCGGCGTTTTGCTTTACTGAATCTGCACCACCCTTCAGTATTGGCTTAACAGAGTTCAATGCCCTAATAAATCCGTCGATCTTTGTTCTTGAATGCGTTGCAAAAGGTGCATCTTCCCCCTGCTCAAGAAATGCGAAGGGAACTGAATTTGGTAATGCCACATCGGAATCGATGTTAAAGGGTTGTGGAACGATATCGGAAAGTCGTTTTGTTTCGTCTTGAGAAAGCTCATGTTTGTCAAACGTCTTCCCAGAACCAGGCGTCCAAACCGTCAATCGGCCTGGCTCTTCACGAAACATAAGGAAGCGACGAAAGGACGTATCGGATTGACCTAGAATATCCGCTATTTCAGTGGCTTCCTCCTTGGTCACATCATCCCATCCGACCCCAACATGCGGCCAACACCTCTGCCCGAGTGCCACCCCGAAGTAGGGGGAGTAACGACAGAGGTCCCGGTGCTCAATGGCTTTGCCTGTGGTGTCCTTCCCCGTGATCGCCTTCCTGATGACGCCGAGTAGGTGACTTTTGCCAGATTCGTTTGCACCGACTATCGTTGTGATTCTCGGATCAAGCTCGACCGTCACATAGGGGTAAAAGCGGTCCCGAAACATCTCCCACGGCTGCTTTGTGACACGTTCATCTAGCTTCCGAGCGTGGTCGAAATTGAACGACTTGTAGAAGCGTGCGTAAGCGGCTTTGAGCTTCACTGGACCCTCGCAATCACTAGGTCATTCTGTTTATAAGTATAAGTTGATATCGACATCTTCACGATGCCCAAGTCCGACGTCTATCGTCAGATTGACGGGAACCTCAACCGATCTGCCCTCGCGAGCCGCGGGGATTGCACTGGGTTGCACTCGCTGCCGAATCATCCCCCATAACGGTAGAATAGGCTCGGCTTCGAGACGCATCAATTGCGAATGCCTATTGAGGGATAGTCGGGACCTTCATGGCTTGGATCGCCTCGCTCCAGGCGATCTCTCAAGAACCACCGTTTCTGAGATGCCTCAAAGGGACCCCAGTCGGGTACGGCGATCAGCCGGATTCCAGTTCTCATAACTGTATCTCGAAACCTCGCCTCTCGATCATCCCCCATCTGACGTTTTCGAGAACCCCTATGTGCCCTCGTGCAGCAGGGCCAGGTATCGGCGGTAGGCGTAAACCCGGCCACGTCGCCTGCCGGTGATCTCCTCGACGATCTCCATCTCCACCAGGTCGGCCAACGCGGCGTTCACGGTCGGCATCGTCAAACCGGTCGCGGCCTTCGCGGCAGGTCCGGAGATGAACGGACGGGTCTGCATGGCCTCGTGCACCCGCAGGACGGACCCGGCTCGAACGCTCTGCGACGAGATGCGGTCCCGATCCGTCCGGAACATCTCGTCGATGCCGGTGGCGGTCTCGAATGCCTGGTTCGCGATCTCGATCACACCGTCCAGGAAGAACTCGATCCATGCCTCCCACGACCCTCGTTCCCGAACCTCCTGGAGAAGGCGGTAGTAGTCGGCCCGATGGGTCTTCAGATAGAGGCTGAGATACAACAGCGGTTGCCGGATCACGCCCGCCACGACCAGGAAGAGGGTGACGAGCAGGCGGCCGATCCGACCGTTGCCGTCGAGGAAGGGGTGGATGCTCTCGAACTGGACGTGCAACAGCCCGGCCTTGATCAGGGCCGGGAGATTCGGCGTCTCGTCGTGCATGAAGCGTTCGAACTGGTCGAGGCACCGTTGCATCTCGGCGACCGGCGGGGGCACATAGATGGCATTGCCGGGCCGCGTACCACCGATCCAGTTCTGGGTGGTCCGAAACTCTCCCGGCATCTTTGACCCGCCGCGTCCCTCACGCAGCAACCGCTCGTGCATCTCCCGAATCAGCCGGAGGGACAGAGGCAGCGACGACAGGCGGTCGAGCCCGTACATCATCGCGTCCACGTAGTTCGACACCTCCCGGATGTCGTCGACCGGCTGACCCGCCTCGGCGTTCATCTCGAACAGAAGGAGATCGTCGAGGGTCGACTGGGTGCCTTCGATCTGCGACGAGAGAACCGCCTCCTTGCGGACGTACATGTACAGGAACAGCGGTTGATCCGGCAGCCTGGCCGCGACACCGTCGAGACGCCCCAGAGCCCTCTCCGCCGTTGCAAGCCGGGTCACGATGGCGGGTGTGAGCGAGAGTGGCGGTTCCGGCGGAAGAGGCGGCGGAACGAACGACCGGACGATCTCGCCACCGACTGGCGTTTCCACGTAGCTCCCGAGGCGTGAACCGGTCCGATCGTCGCTTGTCATGCGGGCTAGTTTACCAACCACACGTCCTTAGTAAAGAATTATACCCTACAATTTAATAATAGAACGAACCGGTAAACCGACGCCAAAGGGCGATCTCCGAAGTCAATACTCACCCGTCAGTCCCGCAATCATTGCAATTATGAAATAGTAATGAAATTATGATTTAGATAATCTAAATAGTTGTTGCATTATATTCACTATTATGATAGATTTCCTTTTCTCATTAAACAATAAATGGGTTCGATATGCTGATCGGATACTGTCGTGTTTCTACAATCGATCAGAACCCGGACCTTCAGCGGGACGCCCTGACCAACGCTGGTTGCGAGCGGCTGTTCGAAGATCGCATGACTGGCACCAAGAAGGATCGACCGGGCCTGACCGAAGCTCTCGCGTTCGCCCGTCCGGGTGACACGATCACGGTGTGGCGGCTCGACCGTCTGGGTCGATCCCTCAAGGACCTCCTTCAGATCGTCGCCGACCTCGAAGAACGTAGTGTTGGGCTCCGATCCCTCACCGAATCCATCGACACGTCGAGCAGTGGGGGTCGGTTGATCTTCTCGATCTTCGGTGCCATCGGCGAGTTCGAACGGAACCTGATTCGCGAACGCACTCTCGCAGGATTGGACGCAGCACGTCGTCGAGGTCGAACGGGTGGGCGTCCAAGGTCGCTTTCGGAACGCGATATCCTGGCCGCAAAGGCGATGCTGACCGGCGATGACCTGACAGTGTCCGAAGTCGCCGACCGATTGGGCGTTAGCGTTCCAACGCTCTATCGGCACATTCCGGGCGGAAGGGCTGCCGTTTCCGCTGGGAATGCTGCCTAGTAACCGGTTCCTACCAAGCGGTCCTGCGTTCGGTGCTCCGAATAGGGTGCGAGGGTGGGGGAGGAAATGTACAGCTCTAATAATGTTCATATTAGGAACGCACATTACCTACCAAGTCGGTCTCGACAGCAAAACCACTACGCTCGAAGCCCGTAGATGGAACAAAACGAGCGTGGTGGGCGGCGGTTGAGCCGCCACGCCTCGCTCGTCTAGCGGGGGCGTGCGAATTGCAAATTCGCCGCGTTCCCCGCAACGATGCAAACGATCCTACTACGAGCACCGCCCCAGATCAGGCAGCCCGGTACCATCGATATCGCTGGTTCTCAGTGAATGCCTGAAACCCCAATTGGGCATACAGCCTCGGAGAAACGGCAACAGTGTGTTCCCCGGATATGTCCCGATACCTCATGCCTCTATTCCTGCCGAGGTCCTGAAACAGCGTGTCTCTATAGTACTTGGTCACAATGTCCTCGACCCTAAACCGTGACGCCACAACACAGAGCTTCGAATAGAGATCGGTCGACAGATAAGTGAGGACTGTCAGGATATCGTTCTTGATAAGGTCGTTAGACCCTCGGGCCGACTGATGGCTGAACGCATTCACTCCGTATCTGATAACCGGGTCGTTCGTGTTCTTAAGATTGTTCGAGATAACGACGGCGTTCTGGGATTTGGTCAGGAACTCTGAGCATAATCCCTCTATCTTTTGCTTCGAGGCCCTCTCATCGATGATCACAGGAACATCTGTGACCGGAAAGCCAGGAGCCTGATGCATGGACCAGACCCTGAAGCTCCCTCCTTTCGTTGGCTTGTCGTGAAGCTTCTGAATCACCTCGCCCACCAGGGCTTCCGTGGTCAACACGGTGATCCGCCCGCCCAAGCGTCTCGGCCACGACTTGGGTTTCACATAGTATTCTAGGCCTTCACAACTAGCATACATATCGACATCAGAAGCTGATCCAAACGGAGCAACGCTCGGGTCAACCGTAACCGTGTGTCTTCGAGCATACCCCTCATTGTGGATTCGCATCGTCTGCTCGAAGTCAGGATGCTCAGTGTTGCCATTGCTGTCCCGACATGCCTTTTCATAGGCATCCAACTTGTCTCTCAGACTGGGTTCATCCACAGAATTGAGGTGTTGGGCATAGCCTCTCGCGAACTCGACATCTGATGCGTGGTCGAATGCCACAAAGTCGTCGACCGTTGCTTCATCGAAAACCACGTGGCTGAAAACCAGCCCATAGTCGGAGTCGATACCATGAGCAGGCAGCAAGAACGCATTCGCCTGTTCGGCCCCCCAATTCATCACCACAGCCTGCGAAGTGAAAATCACAGTCTTCACATAGTCGAAGGGCAGCATCGCCCCGGAAGCGTCCTTCCATTGATCGTCGACCATTCCCAACATCATGCTGTAGACGGAGGGCTGTTCGACCTCGATTCCCTCTCGATATGACTGATGACCAAGCCTTGCGATGTCAGAGATCGACCGCTCTGGCTCAGAGCATATCGCACACGCTTCCTTATAAAGTTGGCTTGAGCTTTTAAGGACGACGGAACGGTACGGATTGCCTTCTCCGCGATGTATCTGATTGAATTCTTTCGCTTTCTGTAACGCCTGATCATATGAGCGGCACGCAAAAACCATAAACCCGTTCAGCGTCCGCAGAGGCTCTTCATCATCCGCAAATGCGGCCCAGCGAGCCATCTTCTCGCACCATTCATCGTGCCGCCGGATTGGCAACATCCTCATGAAACCGGTCGATTTTCCCGCACCCTCGACGGAGTGGATGACTGATCGCTTGGTCCAATTGGCATAGATCACCGACCGCTTCGCGACTTGGTCCGCTGCAATCGAGGCAGAGGTGCCCGCCATCCAAAATCTGCGTGCAAAGTAGTCGCCGGTTGGAGGGGAGCCTACGGTCGCTGCGGGTTCCGGGATTGTATTAGGCCGTACAGTTTGAAGGACCTGATCCAGCGTTAAGCCGCCGGGAAGACACTTCGGCAGCCCGCTCGGCCGATTGCCATTGTACGCGATGTTACAGTACGGCCCAGTCACGACGGTTGATGGCCTGGCGTCGGCGACGTGGTTCTTGAAGCGGAGGACGGCTGTACCGTGTTCTAGCTCCAGAGACACAGGCTCTGGGTAAATTCCCCAACCATGTTGCCTCAGAAAGTCCCTTATATCGGCCAACATCAGCTGATTTCCTGCAACTTCAGGGCTCCATGTGTATGCGATGGATGCCCGCTGCGAGCCAAATCCGACGCTGATTGTCGGATCGGTCAGCAGCCGGGTGCTTCCCTTAGGAGCCGATATCAGTATTTTCTCATAGAGGACTGTCTGCCGGACCTCTGCTCCCTCCAGTTGCCCGATCAACGACGGTTTCTCTAGATACCGCGTTCCCCAAGGCAAGCGACGAAGCTGCGTCGGACTACGAAGCCCTTCATCGAACGCTAGGCTGGTCCCAAGTTCTGATCTGATGATGTCGTGTAGGGCATCCCAGGCGGCTTGGTAGATTGGCCGTAGTTGGCTGTTAGGAACTGCCTGTATCCACTGCTGTCTTAGGCGTGAGGTGAGGGACCGTGGATCGCTCACAAAGTGTTTCGTTGAAACCACGATGTGCAGATGGACACTCTTGTTGCCGCTGAAAACAGCCATGATACCGCGATAGTCCACGTAGGCTGTTAGGTGCTGGTGCAAGGAGTCGAGAGGAGCTTTGCCGCGAGAGCCTTGGGTCCAACCCACTTGCTCTTCGAGCTCAGAGACAGAAGCGGCATCCACTTCGAAGGTGAATACCCACCAACCAGCGTTGGTGAGCCGATCTGACGGAAGTTCCCAACTCGAAGCGTGCCGATCATCATCGTAACCGGGACCAAAGGCCGGAATCCGGAGCGGATTGGTGAATCGGCTGTATAGGGGTTGGATATCCAAGTGGGAGACACCCTCTGCCAACGCGTTCTGAGCAGGGAGATGGTTGTAACCCGGCTGAATTTGGGAGTTCACCAGTGGGACGTGAACGGCATCATGATCCAACAATGGAATGATAAATTTCTTAAAGAACGCGTTTCGTTTCTTATAACTGGTGAGGCTGAAATCGAGTTGTTCCATTGCATGTTCCTTCTGTACTACTTGCTTCGTATCTGGAACAGACGAGAACATTTTCAATAAGATTCAATTGGTTCCGATTTTCAAATTAATATCAACAAGTTAAGTGACGTTAAAAATGACGCCCTCGCCTAGACGGCCGTCCCTGGCGTCGACATGGGAAAACCTTCACCAAGCTCGACGGTCCTCCCCAGCCACTGCGAGTGGAGCCTGGACCGCTTCGTCGAGAGGATTTCGAAGTCCAGCGACTGTTCCTCGAACACGTCGCACTGGTCTCCGAGCGTGCTGTACTCGAACGACGTGGCGATCACCTTCTGTGGTCGGCCTCGTCCCCAGCTCCGCATGTGATCCCAGAACGAGCGGAACTCCTTCTTGTCCATCTTGGTGAGATCGCCACGCAGCTCGGCATGGGCATCGCAGAACCGGGTCAGCATCGGCTCGCTTTGTCCATGCTTGCCGGGACTGTGTCGGCACCTTCAGGGTTACCGCACTGCACGACATGGTGTTTCACTACGGACGGCGGTACGATCAGCAGAATATACGACTTTGCGGTTTCGGACGGTGCCGAGGTCGCAATCGCAAATGTCGGGATGGGGCAACGGGAATGATGAATGAAGTTAGGATCGAAAAGGTTCTCCATCCCGGTTTGCACTTACAAATGAATATTCTTCATTAAGGAGACTAAGATAGTGGAGTTTGGGACTTTTCACGACATCTGGTCGAGGGTAATCAGACCATCTGCTCGTATTTTTTGTTTGATATTGTCATTTTTGGTGATTTCAGAGAGAGCGTCGTCAGAGATACTTAGGAACGATGGAGATATTAGAAATGTTACTAAAATGCGTTACGCGGGATCGTTGGCAGGCTTGTCTCAAAAGTGTTTTGGTAACTCTGAAATCAAAAATCTAATGGAATCGATACTTAATAGTGAAACAGCTAAGAAGGACCATGATTACGTTTTATTTTCTGATGTTCTATTTCCTGAGTTTACTGAATCATATCGTAGATTTATCGAGAACGACGAGTTTTGGTTTCCTGAGGATTTTCTGTTTGATGTGGCAAACTATAAATGTTCTTCGAAAGACAAAACTCACATTAGAGATTTCACGAAAGACCTTTTAGTAAAACTGGATAGTGTTTTTAAAGGTCGACAATTTGCTTCTTCTGATCAAAGCAGTAAAAGATATACCTTGATTTCATATAAAGGGAAAAATATCGGTGCCTATAATGGTTTAGAAAATGTAATTATTACTGATGATCAACTATTTTTTACCGATAAGAATTCAATAGATGAAATAACTTACAACAATGACGCTGTAGTTTATCAGATTTATTGGGTAAGCAAAGAGGAGTTTTTGTATTTTGGCTATGAAATAACGGGATACTACAATGGTAAGAACTTTGAACAATTTACGTATAATGTTGAGAGTGATTTTTTAAGCGGGTCATTTAGTGGGAATATTAATCGTGTTGCTGGAGTGGGTTATTTCCTTTCCGGTGGGGGAGTAGTATTCAGGGTTGAGATAGTTGGCGATGTTGTTGGTGATGATGCAGATAAATTAAAGCTGGGTAAGGTTTGCTCAACGTCCAACCTAAATACAAATGGGTGTGGCAATTCACCTATTTTAGAGGAGTTCATACTACAATTGCAATAGTATTTTATTTTATTATGAGGACTTTTGTTCGCCGGACACCTAGACTATTGCTGCCTGACATAGTACCTAGGGTGTCGACATGGGGAAACCTTCACCGAGATCGACAGTCCTTCCCAGCCACTGCGAGTGGAGCCTGGAACGCTTCGTTGAGAGGATTTCGAAGTCCAGCGACTGCTCCTCGAACACACCACACTGGTGCCCGAGCGTGCTGTACTCGAACGACGTGGCGATCACCTTCTGTGGTCGTCCTCGACCCCAGCTCCGCATGTGATCCCAGAACGACCGGAACTCCTTCTTGTCCATCTTGGTGAGGTCACCACGCAGCTCGGCATGGGCATCGCAGAACCGGGTCAACATCGGCTCGCGTTCCTCCTCCGTCGCCGCGATGATCACCCAGGAGAGAATCAACCCGCACATGGCGATCTGACCCGGACGCGGTGCGATGGTGAAGCGGTAGTCGCGTAGCCACTGCTCCTGCGACCAAGCGATCACCCACGACGCCCGCTCGCCCTCGATCAACTGGAGGCGACCGAGGATCGAGAACGCCATCATGCCGTCGTCGTTCGGATGCCCTCGTCCGATCAGAATTTCCCCGGTGATCGTGCCCAAAATCGCCTCCCTACAGTCGTGAGAACTGCAAAGGGGGTGACGCCACGCGGCATCACCCCCCTTCGGTCGGATGACGGAGCACCGTCGCCGGTGCCCGCCGTGGTCGGCGTCAGGAGCCGAGGTGGGCGGCGAACAACGCGACCGTCCGGGTCAGGGCATCGGCTGCCGCCTGTGCGTTGCGACCGATGTGAGCACCACGCTTGCCGCAGCCCTTCACCATCGAGCCGATGAACCCGGTCCAGGACTTGCCGACCGAGCTGTACTCACCGGCCCGCTCCTCGCCGTCGTCGCCGATCACCTGCTGCGGGCAGTCATTGAACTGCCAGGCCTCGGCGTACCACCAGACGTCCCGGTCGCTGATGAAGCCGTGGCGGGTGTTGTCGTACTTCACGATCTCGACCGAGGCCCCGTGGTTCCGCATGCCCTCGGCGTTGATGTCGCAAAACGCAGGATCGGTGTAGTCGTCGGCGGCACCGACCAGCATCAGCACCGGAGCACCGGTCGCCACGTGATTCTCGAACTTCGATCCGCAGCCCGGATAGATCGGCACGTGTGCGGCGAATCTCGGTCCACCCGGCAGCACCGTCGACACGAAGGCTTCGTTCGCCGTCAGATTGGATACCGTGCCGCCAAACGAGAACCCGGTTACGCCGATCTTCGCGGGATCGACATCCGGACGCTTGGCGAGGGCATCAAGGGCCATCAGAGCATCCACGACACGCGAGGCACGGGAGAGCTGACCCTGGTTGCGGGTGGTCTCGCTGATGCCGCGACCGGAGTAGCTGTCGGCGAAGAAGGTGCCGATGCCCTTCGCCAGGAGAGCGTCGCGAAGATCGTCCTTCCAGGGCTGGTAGTTCGGATGATCCGGCTGGCCGGACCCGTGCTGCACCACCACGACCGGATGACGACCTTCGGACTTCGGCAGGTAGAGGGTGCCGGTCAACGTGTGCGAGGTCTTCTTCCAGGTGCCCCGGTACACGTCCCGCATGAAGTCCATGTCGTAGCCGACATACGAGACATCGGTCTTCGTGTACGGCAGCTCGACCTTCGCGGTCTGCTCGGTCGCGACCGGCGACGACGACGCAGTCGATCCGCTGGTCCCCGTCGTCTGGCATCCGGCGACGGCCATCACGCCGACAACGACGACGCCGACGATCAGTCTCGACTTCAACGATTCACCGTTCATGCACTTCCCCCTGCAATGTGATGGTTGTTCAGTATCGCCGTGACATCTCCGCTAAGACCGGCTGGCGATTGTCGGTATCCGGGTGGGTCGATCTCAGGGTGCCAGCAAGCCGGTCACGAACTCCGGGAACGCCTGATGCATGTCGGCACCCGAGAACGCGATCTCGATGTCCTGGTCGATGATCCGGTTGCTGGCGAGGAACCGACCGAGACGGGAATCGCTGGCAGAGATCATCGCGAGGTACTCCTTCGCGACCTCTCCTCGCTCCCGCTCGATCTCCGCCTTCCTGGCGGGCTCCGGTTCGAGGCCGGTGTACACGATACCGTGGAACAGGAAGACCGCGTCGGCGGCCGCCAGACGCTCGTCCGCAGCCGAGAAGATCAGCAGGCACGCCGACATGCACCGGCCACCGGACGGCACCTCGGCGATCACCGTCGTGCCTTCGCGACGTGCCGCACGGATACCCTGGACGATGGTCTTCGAGGCCTCGAACCCGCCACCGTCCGAGTTCAGCCGAATCCGAACCGGCTCCGGATACGGCGTCGCCAGCATGGCCGCCGCAAACTCGTTCACGAACACTTGGTCGGCCAAGGGCCGGATCGGACCCTCGATCTTCAGGACGCCGTCGTCGAAGCGGATGAACGACCGCTCCTGTCCGACAACCGGCGATGCCGCGACGAGCCCGGCACCGAGCAACAGGAAACCGACCGCGTGCCGGACGATGAAGTCGGACACGCGGGAGAAAGGACGAGTGACGATGTCAGCCTCCGTTGAGCTTGCGGCGGGGGAGATACTTCCTCGGCAC